>CAVZIL010000004.1:0-270516 GCA_963775505.1 uncultured Actinomycetes bacterium | reverse complement strand
CGCTCAGGTCGTCCCGCGCAGTACGTCAGGTAGTAGCCGCCGAGCACCATGTCCTGCGACGGCGTGGACAGCGGCTTCCCGTGCGCGGGTGAGAGGATGTTGTTCGACGACAGCATCAGGATGCGCGCCTCGGCCTGCGCCTCCGCGGAGAGCGGCAGGTGGACGGCCATCTGGTCGCCGTCGAAGTCGGCGTTGAAGGCGTGGCAGACGAGCGGGTGGATCTGGATCGCCTTGCCCTCGACGAGAACGGGCTCGAACGCCTGGATGCCGAGGCGGTGGAGCGTCGGCGCCCGGTTCAGGAGCACCGGATGCTCGGCGATCACCTCCTCGAGCACGTCCCAGACCTCCGGGACCATCGACTCGACGTACTTCTTCGCCGCCTTGATGTTCTGGACCGACTTGCGCTCGACGAGCCGGCTCATGATGAACGGCTTGAAGAGCTCGAGCGCCATCAGCTTGGGGAGGCCGCACTGGTGCAGCTTCAGCGTCGGCCCCGACACGATCACCGACCGGCCGGAGTAGTCGACGCGCTTCCCGAGCAGGTTCTGGCGGAAGCGGCCCTGCTTGCCCTTGAGCATGTCGGAGAGCGACTTCAGCGGCCGGTTGCCCGGGCCGGTGACCGCACGGCCGCGGCGCCCGTTGTCGAAGAGGGCGTCGACCGCCTCCTGCAGCATGCGCTTCTCGTTGTTGACGATGATCTCGGGCGCGCCGAGGTCGAGCAGCCGCTTCAGGCGGTTGTTGCGGTTGATGACGCGGCGGTAGAGGTCGTTGAGGTCGCTCGTTGCGAAGCGGCCGCCGTCGAGCTGCACCATGGGGCGGAGCTCCGGCGGGATCACGGGGATCGCCTCGAGGATCATCCACTCCGGGCGGTTCTCCGAGGTCACGAACGCGTTCTGGACCTTGAGCCGCTTGATCGCGCGCTGCTGCTTCTGGCCCTTCGAAGTGCGGATGATCTCCCGCAGCGACTTCGCCTCGGCGTCGAGGTCGAGGTCCTTGAGCAGGTCGCGGATCGCTTCCGCGCCCATGCCGCCCTTGAAGTAGACGCCGAAGCCGTACGGCGAGCCGAAGCGGTCCTTGAGCTCACGGAACAGCATCTCGTCGTTGACGATCATCTTCGGCTCGAGCTCGCTGAAGAGCTGCCACGTCTGCTCGAGGCGGGCGACGGAGTCGACCGCCGCCTCGCGGGCGTCGCCGCGGCGGGACTCGATGTCCTGATACATCTCGCGGACCTTGAGCGCCCACTGCGAGAGCGCGTCGAAGTCCTCCTTCTTCGCTCCCTCGCGCAGGCAGAGGTCGTAGGCGAGCTCCTTGACCGCGGCGGGGTCGCTTCCCGGCTCGGCCTGGTCGAGAACGTCCTTCAGCAGCGCGTTGCCGAGCTCGCGGGCCTTCTCCAGGTTCTTCGCCTCGACGCCGGAGACGAGCTCCGCGTCCTCGCCCTCGAGCGGCTCTCCCGCGAGGAGGGCGTCTCGCACCTTGTTCATGTGCTTCGTGATCGCGCCCTTCTTGGAGCCGGTCGCCTTGTCGGCCTGCTTGGCCAGCGGCGCCAGCGCCTCGAGGATCTGGACCGCGGCGTTGCCGACCGCCTCGACGTCGCGGGGGGCGAGCCGGCGGTCGTCCCGGACCGCGGTCGAGCGGACGAGCTCGCGGATCTTCTTCGAGTCCTCGGTCGTGACGGTTTGCGCCACCTCCCGGAAGATGCCGCTCGCCAGCGAGCGCGCCTCCTCGACGGTGGGCAGGCCCTGCTCCTCGGCCCAGGCGGTCAGGCCGCGGACCCAGAACTCGTCGTCCTCGTCGAAATTCCGCTCCTTGCCCTTGGTGAAGTACTCGCGCCGGCGCGAGAGGCGGTCCTCGAGCGCGGCGAGCGCCTCGTCGCGGTCGACGTTGATGCGCTCGTACTCGCCGCGCACCTTGTCCTCGAGGTCGGCCAGGTCGGCGGCGCGCTTCTCCACCTCGACCTGGGTGACGATCGAGGCGGCGAAGTACAGGACCTTCTCGAGCTCCTTCGGAGCGATGTCGAGGAGGTAGCCGATGCGGCTGGGGACTCCCTTGAAGAACCAGATGTGCGAGACGGGAGCGGCGAGGTCGATGTGGCCCATCCGCTCGCGCCGCACCTTCTGGCGGGTCACCTCGACGCCGCAGCGCTCGCAGATGATGCCCTTGTAGCGGACGCGCTTGTACTTGCCGCAGTAGCACTCCCAGTCCTTGGTCGGACCGAAGATGCGCTCGCAGAAGAGGCCGTCCTTCTCGGGCTTGAGCGTGCGGTAGTTGATCGTCTCGGGCTTCGTCACCTCGCCCGACGACCAGTCGCGGATCTGCTTGCTCGACGCGAGGCCGATGCGGATCGCGTCGAAGTTGTTGATGTCGATCACGTTCGCTCTCCCTGCCTCAGTCTTCGATTTCAAGGTCGGCCGTTTCCGGGGGGCTCTCGACTTCCGCCTCGAGCTTGTCGGCCTCGGCCTCGTCGACGTCGCCGAGCGCCTCGTCGGCAGGGAGCGTCAGCTCCCCGTCGGTGTCGACGCGCTCCTGCCCTTCCTCGGCCTCCTCGGCCGTGGGCTGGCGGGCGGCCGCGCGCAGCGAGCCGGGCGAGAGGTCGATGCCGAGCTCCTCCGCGGCGCGGAGCAGCTCGTCGTCCTCCTCGCGCACCTCGACCTCGGCGCCTTCCTCGGAGATGACGTGGACGTCGAGCGCCAGCGACTGCATCTCCTTGAGGAGCACCTTGAAGGACTCCGGGATCGACGGCTCGGCGATGTTCTCGCCCTTGACGATCGCCTCGTAGGCCTTCACGCGCCCGACCGTGTCGTCGGACTTGATGGTCAGCATCTCCTGGAGGGTGTAGGCGGCGCCGTAGGCCTCGAGCGCCCACACTTCCATCTCGCCGAAGCGCTGGCCGCCGAACTGGGCCTTGCCGCCCAGCGGCTGCTGCGTCACGAGCGAGTAGGGGCCCGTCGAGCGCGCGTGGATCTTGTCGTCGACGAGATGGAGCAGCTTCAGGATGTACATGTAGCCGACGGTCACCTTCTGGTCGAAGGGCTCGCCGGTGCGCCCGTTGAAGAGCCGCGCCTTGCCCGAGCAGTGCCGGCCGGCGGGCCGCTTCTCGTCGACCACGAACTTGATCGGCGAGTCGGGGTTCTGGCGCGTCCACTCGACGAGAGCCTCGTCCACCTGCTCGGGCGTGGCGCCGTCGAAGACGGAGCTCGCCACCGGCGTCGGACCGTTCGGCTCGCCTTCCTCGGCGAAGACGCCGTGGTGGGCGGCCCAGCCGAGGTGGGTCTCGAGGACCTGGCCGATGTTCATCCGGCTCGGGACGCCGAGCGGGTTCAGGACGACGTCGACGGGCGTGCCGTCCTCCAGGAAGGGCATGTCCTCCTCGGGGACGATGCGCGCGATGACGCCCTTGTTCCCGTGGCGGCCCGCGAGCTTGTCGCCCTCGGCGATCTTGCGCTTCTTCGCGACGTAGACGCGCACGAGCTCGTTCACGCCGGGCGAGAGGTCGTCGCCCGCGTCGCGGGAGAACGTCTTCACGTCGATGACCTTGCCGCCCTCGCCGTGCGGGACCTTCAGGGAGGTGTCGCGCACCTCGCGCGCCTTCTCCTTGAAGATCGCGCGGATGAGCTTCTCCTCGGCGGTCAGCTCGGTCTCGCCCTTCGGCGTCACCTTGCCGACGAGCAGGTCGCCGGAGCCGACCTCGGCGCCGATGCGGACGACGCCCCGGTCGTCGAGGTCCTTGAGCGACTCCTCCGAGCGGTTGGGGATGTCGCGCGTGATCTCCTCGTCGCCCAGCTTCGTCGAGCGCGCGTCGATCTCGTACTCGTGGATGTGGATCGAGGAGAGCACCTCGTCCTTGACGAGCCGCTCGGAGATGACGATCGCGTCCTCGAAGTTGTAGCCCTCGAACGGCATGAAGGCGACGAGCAGGTTCTTGCCGAGCGCGAGCTCGCCCTCGGAGGTCGAGCTGCCGTCCGCGAGGACGTCGCCGGCCTTGACCCTGTCGCCCAGGCGCACGGTGGGCTTCTGGTGGATCAGCGTGCCCTGGTTCGAGCGCATGAACTTCTCGAGCTCGTACTCGTCCTGCCCCTCCCTGGTCTCGACCACGATCTTCTCGGCGTCGACGTCCACGACCGCGCCGGCGTTCAGCGCGATCGTGACGTCGCCGGTGTCGACGGCCGCCCGGTACTCGAGCCCGGTGCCGATGAGCGGAGGCTCGGTGATCATGAGCGGCACCGCCTGGCGCTGCATGTTCGAGCCCATGAGGGCCCGGTTCGCGTCGTTGTGCTCGAGGAAGGGGATCAGCGCCGTCGCGACCGAGACGATCTGCGCCGGGTTGACGTCCATGTACTCGACCTTCTTGGGATCGGCCTCGAGGGGCTGGCCGCCGGGCCCGCGGCAGAGCACCGTGGCGTTCACGAACTTCCCGGTCCGCTCGTCCACCGGCTCGTTCGCCTGGGCGATCGTGAGCTTCTCCTCCTCGGCGGCGTCCAGGTAGACGATCTCGTCGCTGACCTTGCCGCCCTTGACGACCCGGTACGGCGTCTGGACGAAGCCGAACTCGGAGACCGTCGCCATCGACGACAGCGAGCCGATCAGGCCGATGTTCGGCCCCTCCGGCGTCTCGATCGGGCACATGCGGCCGTAGTGGGTCGGGTGGACGTCGCGCACCTCGATCGGCGCGCGCTCGCGGGTGAGACCGCCCGCGCCGAGGGCGGAGAGCCGCCGGCGGTGCGTGAGGCCGGCGAGCGAGTTCGTCTGGTCCATGAACTGCGAGAGCTGCGAGGAGCCGAAGAACTCCTTCAGAGCCGCCACGACCGGGCGGATGTTGATGATCGTCTGCGGCGTGATCGTGTCGACGTCCTCCGTCGTCATCCGCTCGCGCACGACGCGCTCCATGCGGTAGAGGCCGACGCGGAACGCCTCCTGGATCAGCTCGCCGACGGTGCGGAGGCGGCGGTTCCCGAAGTGCTCGTACTCGTCGAGCTCGCTTCGGATGGGCTCGCGCGAGAGGACGATGGCGTCCGCCGCGTAGTCCTTCGACTCCTCGGGGACGCCGAGCGTCTTCGGCAGGCTGACGAGCCGCTGCACGAGCGCGAGGATGTCCTGGGTCGTGAGGACGCGGACGTCGTCGGGCACGTCGACCTCGAGCCGCTGGTTCAGCTTGTAGCGGCCGACCTTCGTCAGGTCGTACCGCTTGGGGTCGAAGAAGAGCCCGCGCAGGAGGTTGCGCGCGTTCTCGAGCGTCGGGGGCTCGCCGGGCCGCTGCTTCTTGAAGACCTCGACGACCGCCTCCTCCTCGCGCGTGGTCGTGTCCTTCTCGAGCGTGTTGGCGATGAAGATCGAGTTGTCGAAGAGCTCGAGGATCTTCTCGTTCGTGCTCGTGTCGAGGGCAAAGCCGGTCGAGGGGTCCTCGGCCGGGAGCGCGCGCAGGAGGGTGGTGATCGGGAGCTTGCGCTTCCGGTCGATGCGCGCGTAGACGACGCCCTTCTTGTCGATCTCGAGCTCGAGCCAGGAGCCGCGGCTCGGCATCAGGTTGGCGATGAAGACCTGCTTCGTCGCGTCCTTCGGCTCCATCAGGTAGGCGCCGGGCGAGCGGACCAGCTGCGTGACGATGACGCGCTCGGTCCCGTTGATGATGAAGGTTCCCTGGTCGGTCATCATCGGGAAGTCCCCCATGAAGACCGTCTGCTCGCGGATCTCGCCGGTCTCCTTGTTCACGAACTGGACGGAGATCGAGAGCGGGACCTGGTACGTCAGGTCCTTCTCACGGCATTCCTTGATCGGCATGGGCGGCTCGCCGAACTCGTAGTCGCGGAACTCCACGGCGAGCGTGCCGGTGTAGTCCTCGATCGGCGAGATGTCGGCGATCGTCTCCTTGAGGCCCTCCTCCAGGAACCAGTGGAAGGAGGCCTTCTGGATGTCGATCAGGTTCGGTAGGTCGATGACGTGCTTCAGACGAGAAAAACTCTTGCGCGCAGGGCGCGCGGCGACCTTGGTAGCCAAGGACGGAGACCTCCCTCTAGGCAGGGTCTAGCGACAAGAAACAGGCAGAAATCTGCGGTACAGCGGCGCGACCGACAAGAATAGCACGAACAGCGGTCCCCACGCAACGCGACGCCCGCGGGAAACCGCTCGATTGGACGGGATCATAGCGCGGCTGGGCGGATTTCGCTAGCCGTCTTCGATTTGGAGGCGCACGAGGGTGCCGCCTCCGTTCGCCCGCTCGGCCGTCACCTCGCCGCCGTGGCTCTCTGCCACCTGGCGCACGATCGCGAGCCCGAGCCCCGAGCCCGCGTGGCCACGCGCGGCGGGCGCGCGGTAGAAGCGGTCGAACACGTACGGAAGGTCGGCGTCGTCGATGCCGGGCCCATGGTCGCGAACGACGACCTCGCCGCCGCGGACGCTCACCTCGACGACCCCGCCTCGAGGGCTCCACTTGGCGGCGTTGTCCAGCAGGTTGTCGATCGCCCGCTCGAGCGAGGCCGGGATGCCGGTGACGACGGATTCTTCGAGATCCGCCGAGAACGTCACCCCGGGCCGGTTCCGGCGAGCGCGCTCGACGGCCTCCGCCGCGATCAGGTCGAGTCGGACCTCCTCGCGGGCACCGGGCTCCTCCTGGGCCTTGTCGAGCGCGACGAGCTCCGCGACGAGCTCGCTCATCTCGGCGAGCTGCTCGACGACGTCGGCCAGCAGCCGTTCACGCTCCTCCGCCGGCATCGCGTCCGCGCGCGCGAGGACCTCGATGTTCGTGCGCAGGCTGGTCAGCGGCGTCCGCAGCTCGTGCGACGCGTCGGCCACGAAGCGACGCTGCGTGCGGGCCGAGTCCTCGAGTGCGGCCAGCATCGTGTTGAAGCTCGCGGCGAGGCGGCCGAGCTCGTCGGTCCCCTCGTCGGCCATGCGACGGGAGAGATCACGGGTCGCGGTGACCTCCTCGGTTGCCTCGGTCAGCCGCCGCACCGGGGCCAGGGCCGTCCGCGCGACGGCGAGCCCGAGCGCGGCGGCGAGCCCGATACCGCCGAGCGTCACGAAGATCAGGAGGGTGCGCAGCCGGTCGAGGGAGGCGTCCACCTCGGTGAGCGGCCGCGCGATCTGGACCGCGTAGCCCTCCGCGGCGGGGACGGTGAGGATCCGGACGTGGGTCCCGGCCACCTCGGCGTCGCCGTAGTACTCCTCCTTCGCGCCCGCTGCGGCCGCGCGCGTGTCGTCGTCGACCGGGAGCGCGAGATCGTCGCCCGGCGCGCGGATCGCCCCCTGCGGCCCGTAGACCTGAACGTAGCCGCCCGGCCCGCCCAGCTGGGGCCCCGGGATCCGCAGGAAGAACTGGTTGCCGATGGGAACCACGTCCAGCCGCCCGATGATCCGCGCCCGGTCCGCGAGGGCATCGTCGACTTGCCCGCGCAGCTGGCTGCGGACGGCGAGGTAGGCGGCTGCCGACGCCACGACGACCGCGATCGCGACCGCGGCGGCGGCGGCAACGGCGATGCGCGCGCGGAAGCTCATGGGCCCACCGGCCCATGAGCTTGTGGAGGGTGTGTGAGGGAACCGGGAGGTTCCCTCACTGAGTCAAAGAAGGGGGCACGCGGGGGAAACATGGTTTCCCCCGCGCGACGGAGCCGAAGGCGTAGGAGGCTCATGTGCTCGGCTCGCGCAGCGCATAGCCGACGCCGCGCACGGTCTGGATCAGCCTCGGCTTCCCGCCGGCCTCGGTCTTGCGCCGCAGGTAGCCGATGTACACGTCCAGCGAGTTCGAGCTCGCGCCGAAGTCGTATCCCCAGACGCGCTCGAAGATCAGCGACCGCGTCAGCACCTGGCGCGGGTTGAGCAGGAAGAGCTGGAGAAGCGCGAACTCCGTGCGGGTCAGCTCGACGGGCTCGCCGCCGCGCCGGACCTCGCGCGTCTTCGGGTCGAGCTCGAGATCGGCGAAGCGCAGGGTCTCGCCCGAGCCGTCCGCCGTCCGCCGCAGCAGGGCCCGCAGGCGGGCGAGCAGCTCCTCCAGCGCGAACGGCTTCGTCACGTAGTCGTCGGCGCCGGCGTCCAGGCCCTCCACGCGGTTCTCCACCTCGGCCCTGGCGGTCAGCATCAGGACGGGCAGCCGGCTGCCGGCCCTGCGCAGGCGCCGACAGACCTCCAGCCCGTCCACCTGCGGCATGAGCACGTCGAGGACGAGCGCGTCGGGCTCCCCGCTCTCGGAGGACGCGAGCAGGTCGAGGGCCTCCTGCCCGTCGGCGGCGAGCTCGACGACGTAGCCCTCGAGCTCGAGCGCGCGCCGCAGCGACTCGCGGACGGCGCGCTCGTCGTCCACGACGAGGATGCGCATGCGGGCATTCTGCTTGCCGCACCTGAGAGCCGGCTAAGAACTGGGCTTCTTACGGTCTTCTTAGGGCGATCTCAGACGTGTCTTAGACGGCGTTGCTGCCATGGACGGCGCACACCTCTCGAAAGGAAACGCGTCATGAGATCCCGCACCACCCGTATCGCCACCGTCACCGCAGCGCTCGTCGCCGCCGCAGCCGTCGGCGTGGGCGGTGGGGTGACGACGTTCGCGGCTCTCGACTCCGACGAGGGCTCGACCACCGTCCGCCAGGTGACCGTGGAGAGCTCGCAGCCGGCGGCGTCGACCAGCGAGTCGCTCTCCGTCAGCGAGATCTACGAGGAGGCCTACCAGGCCGTCGTCGAGATCACGTCGCTGTCCAGCCAGTCGTCGCCCCTCGGCGGCGAGCAGCAGGCGCAGGGCCAGGGCTCGGGCTTCGTCTACGACGCCGAGGGCCACATCGTCACGAACGACCACGTCGTCGAGGGTGCGGAGCAGGTCTCCGTCCGCTTCTGGGACGGCTCGACGTACGACGCGACCGTCGTGGGAACCGATCCCTCGACGGATCTCGCCGTGATCAAGGTGGACGCGCCCGCCTCGGTGCTGAAGCCGCTCGAGCTCGGTGACTCCAGCCAGCTCAGCGTCGGCGAGGGCGTCGTCGCGCTCGGCAGCCCGTTCGGGCTCGAGGGCACCGCCACCAGCGGCATCGTCAGCGCCCTGAACCGGGAGATGACCTCCCCGAACGGCTTCACGATCTCGAACTCGATCCAGACCGATGCCGCCATCAACCACGGCAACTCGGGCGGCCCGCTCCTGAACGCGGCCGGCCAGGTGATCGGCGTGAACACGCAGATCAAGAGCGACTCGGGCGGCAACGACGGGATCGGCTTCGCCGTCCCTTCCAGCACCGTCGCAGAGATCGTCCCGCAGATCGTCTCCAGCGGCTCCGTCGAGCACGCCTACCTCGGCGTCGCCGTCGCCTCGCTGCCCCAGTCCGTCGCCGACGAGCTCGGGGTTCCAGCGGGGGTCATGGTGACCGAGGTGCGGCAGGGCACTCCCGCGGCCGAGGCCGGCCTCCGCGCGGCGACCGGCTCCGCAACGGTCGACGGCCAGAGCTATCCGACGGGCGGCGACGTCATCACCGCGGTCGACGGCACCGCGGTCGCCGACGGCGCCGGGCTCCAGAGCGCCATCGACGCCAAGCGCCCGGGTGACTCAGTCGAGATCACCTACACGCGCGACGGCAGCAGCACGACCGTTCAGGTGTCCCTCGGGACCCGGCCTTCCTGACGCAGGAGGCCGGAAGCAGGACGAAAGGGGCCGCGCACGAGGCGGCCCCTTTCGGTTGTCGGAGTTCTTAGGGTTCTCTTAGGGACGTCTCAGCTCGCCCTTAGGTGCACTCGGTTCCATCGTGGGAAAGAGCGAGCGAAAGGACTCCCCATGAGCAAGCTGACTTCCAGGAAGGCTCTGGCCGCCACGGTGGCCGGACTGGCCGTGGCGGGCGGCGGAGCGGCGATCGCGGCCGCCCAGGCGGATGCGCCGGCCTCGTCGTTCCTCGACGCCGTGGCCAGGCATCTGGGCATCTCGACGGAGGAGCTCGAGGACGCGACGAAGGCTGCGGCGATCGACCAGGTGAACCAGGCGCTCGAGGACGGCAGGATCACCGAGGAGCAGGCCGAGGAGCTCCGATCCCGGATCGAGTCAGGCGAAGGCCCGTCGTTCTTCGGGCCCGGCCTCTTCGGGTTCCGCGGCCACGGCGACTTCGGCGACGGCCCCGGGCCGGGCCATCACTTCTTCCTCTTTCATCCCGACAAGCTCTCGGCGGCGGCCGACTACCTCGGCCTGACCGAGGCGGAGCTGCGCGAGCAGCTGGCCGATGGGAAGTCCCTCGCCGAGATCGCCGAGGCCGAGGGCAAGCCTGTCGACGGCCTGAAGCAGGCCATTCTCGACGGCGCCAGGTCCGCCCTCGACGAGGCCGTGGCGAACGAACGGCTCACGCAGGAGCAGGCAGACGCGATCCACGAGCGGCTGCAGAGCTCGATCGACGACCTCGTCGACGGGACCTTCCCGGGCCCCCGCGCGCACGGCTTCGGCCCGCCCTTCGGCGGGCCGGGATTCGCCCCGCGCGACGGCGGCGATGACGACGACTCCGGCGGCGGCGCCTCCGCCGACGTCCTCTACTGGGACACCGCCGCGTAGCGGGCGCACGATTCTCCCCGTCCAGCGAAGAGGCCCGCTCGCGCGGGCCTCTTCAACATTCTCCACACCGTCCGCGGCAGCCACGTCTCGGTGCCAGGCACCTGGACAAGGCCGGAGGGGACGGTGAGGCGCCGGCTCATCCGCCTCTCCAGGAGTGGGACGGGCCGAAACGGCCTGGGGAAGCTGGGGAAACGCGAAGGGCCGGGTCTTGCCCGGCCCTTCGCTCGCTCCGATGACGCTTGGAGCTACTTGATCTCGACGCCGGCGCCGGCTTCTTCGAGCTGCGCCTTGATCGAGTCGGCCTCCTCCTGGGCCACGCCCTCCTTGACGGGGTTCGGGGCCCCGTCGACGAGGTCCTTGGCCTCCTTCAGTCCGAGGCCCGTGATGGCGCGGACGACCTTGATCACCTGGATCTTCTTGTCCCCGGCGCCGGTGAGGACGACGTCGAACTCGGTCTTCTCCTCGGCACCCGCACCGTCGCCGGCGGCGGCTGGAGCCGCGCCGGGGGCGGCGACCGCGACCGGAGCGGCGGCGGTGACGCCCCACTCCTCCTCGATCTTCTTCTTCAGCTCGACGAGGTCGAGAACGGTCATCTTCCCGAGCTCGTCGAACACCTTGTCGACTGCGGTTGCAGCCATCGCTATTCCTCCTCTTTGGTCTCTTCGGCTGCTTCGTCAGCCGTTTCCTCGGATGTCTCTGTCGAGGCCTCAGGTGGCGCCTCGGGGGTTGCCTCCTCGGTCTCCTGGGCCTCTGCGGGCTCCGCTTCGGGCGCGCCGAGCTGCTCGACACGCGCGTCGAGCAGGCCGACGAAGTCCTGGAGCGGTGCGGCGAAGAGCCCGACGATCGCGGTCAGCGGGCCGACGATGACGCCGAGCACCTGGCTCCGGAGCACGTCGGCGGGCGGCAGGGACGCGAGCTCCACGACCTGGGCCGCCTCCATCGGCGCGCCTTCCAGGATTCCGCCCTTGATCGAGAGGACCTTCGTGCGCTTGGCCGTCTCGTTGAGCGTCTTCGCGACGCCGACCATGTCGCCGTCGCCGACGAAGGCGATCGCGGTCGGGCCGTCGAGGAGGGCGGTCAGCGTGTCGAGCCCGGCCTCTTCCGCGGCCCGCTTCGTGAGCGTGTTCTTGACGACCGTGAAGCGTGCGCCGTGCTCGAGGATCTTCGTGCGCACGTCGTCCAGCTCGCTCACCGAGAGGCCGCGGTAGTCGGCCAGGATGAGCGTGCTCGAGCTGCGCAGCCTCTCGACGAGATCTGCGACGACCTGCTCCTTGTCCTTTTTCAGCATCGAATCACCTCCTCGAACGAGTCGTGCCCGCCTTCCGGGCGGGCACGAGCAGAGGCGATTCGTCTCGCTCGAGCCGCCTCGGCAGGTCTTACGCCCCGAAGGGCTGCCGGCTGTCTTGGGCGACGGGCGTGTTGACGAAACCTACGCGGGGACCTGCTCCTCCTCGAGCTCGGCTGTGACGTCGCGCGTCTTCCCAGGGTCGACGCGGACGCCGGGGCCCATGGAGCTCGTCAGGGTGATCGAGCGGATGTAGCGACCCTTGGCGGCGGCCGGCCTCGCGCGGACGATCTCCTCGACCACGGTGGCGTAGTTCTCGAGCAGCGTGCGCTCGTCGAAGCTCTTCCGCCCGATCACGAGGTGGACGTTGGCGCCCCGGTCGGTGCGGTACTCCAGCTTGCCCGCCTTCGCCTCCCGCACGGCCTTGCCGACCTCGAACGTGACCGTGCCCGTCTTCGGGTTCGGCATCTTCCCGCGCGGGCCGAGGATACGGCCGAGCTTCCCGACAGTGCCCATCATGTCCGGGGTCGCGATCGCGACGTCGAAGTCGTCGAAGCCCTCTTCGATCTGGCCGGCGAGATCGGCGGAGCCGACCACGTCGGCGCCCGCCTCCTCCGCCTCACGGGCCTTCTCGCCCTCGGCGAAGACGGCGATGCGGACGTCCTTGCCCGACCCGTGCGGGAGCATGAGCGTTCCGCGGAGCTGCTGGTCGGCGTGGCGGACGTTCAGCCCGAGGTTGAAGTGGGCCTCCACCGCCTCGTCGAACTTCGCGTCCGGAGCGTCCTTGACCAGGCGCACGGCCTCGAGCGGCGTGTAGGCGTGCTCGCGGTCGATCTTCTCGCGCGCGGTCGTGTAACGCTTGCCGTGCTGCGCCATTACCTGGCGACCTCCACGCCCATCGAGCGCGCCGTGCCCTCGATGATCTTCATCGCCTGGTCGACGTCGCGGGCGTTCAGATCGACGAGCTTCGTCTCGGCGATCTGACGCACCTGGGCTGACGTGATCGTGCCGACCTTCTCGCGGTTCGGCTCGCCGGAGCCCTTGTCGATCCGCAGCGCCTCCTTGATGAGGACGGCGGCGGGCGGCGTCTTCGTGATGAAGGTGAAGGAACGGTCCTCGAACACCGTGATCTCCACGGGGATGATCCGCCCGTTCTCCTGCTGGGTCTGGGCGTTGAAGGCCTTGCAGAACTCCATGATGTTGACCCCGTGCTGGCCGAGCGCGGGGCCGACGGGCGGGGCCGGGTTGGCCTGGCCACCGGGGATCTGGAGCTTGATGAGTGTGAGGATTTTCTTCGCCATTACGTCAATCCATCTTCTTGACTTGGTCGAAGCTGACCTCGACCGGCGTCTGGCGCTCGAAGATGTTCACGAGCACCTTGAGCTTCTGCTGGTCGGCGTTGACGTCGATTACCTCGCCGTCGAAGTCGGACAGCGACCCGGAGGTGATCTTGACGGTCTCGCCGAGGCCGAACTCGACGGCCGTCCTCGGCCGGTCGGCCGCCGCCGTGGCGGTATGGAGGATGCGGTCGACCTCGGGCTGGGAGAGCGGCACGGGCTTCGTGCCGGAGCCGACGAAGCCCGTCACGCCGGGCGTGTTCTTCACGACCGTCCAGGCCTCGTCGTTCAAGTCCATGTTCACGAGCACGTAGCCGGGCAGGACGCGCTTCTCGGTCTGCACCTTCTGGCCGTCCTTGGTCTCGACGACCTGCTCCGTGGGGACGACGACCCGGCGGAACCGCTGCTGCTGCCCCATCGAGTCGATGCGGTGCTCCAGGTTGGCCTTGACCTTGTTCTCGTGGCCCGAGTAGGTGTTGACGACGTACCAGCGGAACATGGGCGGCTACAAGTTGAGGAGGACGTCGCGGACGAACCGCTGGAAGACCCAGTCGGCCACGAACAGGTAGGCGCCGGTGATCGCCACGGCGATGATGACGACGATCGTCGCCGAGATGAGCTGCTGGCGGCCCGGCCAGTCGACCTTGCGGAGCTCCGCCCAGCACTCGCCGACGAACGCGCGGAAGCCGCCGCGGCGCTCACGCTTCTGGCCCGTCTGGCTCTTGGGCTGGCCGGCGGGCTTGACCTGGCGCTGGCGCGAGCGCGAGCGCTCCGGCTGGGCCGGAGCCTGGAAGTCGCTGCGCTTCCGGCGGGTGCGGGAGGGTCGAGCCATCTGCCGTCTACCGGGTCTCCCGGTGCAGGGTGTGGCGACCGCACCAGCGGCAGTACTTCCTCGCCTCGAAGCGGTCGGGCGTGTTTCGCTTCGACTTCTGCGACTGGTAGTTGCGGCGCTTGCACTCAGTGCACGCAAGCGTGATCGCGACTCGTACTCCGGTTGCCATCGTCCTTTGCCTTCGTGAGAGGGGTCTCCAGGTAGCGGCGGTAGGACTCGAACCTACGACACACGGATTATGATTCCGCTGCTCTAACCAGCTGAGCTACGCCGCCCTGCGCGGCGGAGTGTAGCAAGAGAGCCGTTTTCCTCAGTCGGTCCGAACGAGTGCGATGCCCTCGTCGGCGAGCTCTGCGACACCTCCGTCGACGACGTGGAGGACGTCGTCGACGCCGGCGCGGCGGAGGAGCGAGACGGCGATCGAGCTCCGGTTGCCGATCGAGCAGGCGACGGCGAGCGGCTTGCCGCCGTTCCGCAGGTCGTCGGGCACCCCCGTGCCCAGATCGTGAAACGGAAGATGCCGGGAGCCCTCGACGTGACCCTCCTCCCACTCGTCCCGGTCACGCACGTCGAGGAGGCGCACCTCGCCGCGGCGGAGCCGCGCGGCCAGCTCGCGAACGTCGATGGCGGGGGTGGACTCGACCGGAAGCCCGGCGTCGCGCCAGCCCGTCACTCCTCCGGCGAGGAGCCCCGCGATCCGCCGGAAGCCCACCGCCTCGAGCAGCAGGGCGAGCCGTCTCGCCTCGTCGCCCGTCTCGGCCGTGACCACGACCTCGCTCTCCGGGTCCACCACCCAGGCTGCACGGGTCCCCACCGCGGCGCGCACCATGGTCACGTTGATCGAGGCGGGCACGTGGCTCGCGTCGTAGGCCCGCGTGTCGCGTCCATCGATGAGCGTCGCGCCGGCCTCGAGCCGCGCCTGCACGGCCGCGGGGAGGAGTGCGTCGACCGGCGCGGCCTCGGTCAGGAGCGGGCCCCGGTTGAGCGCGACGATCCGCCTGAAGTTGGGCGGCTGCGGCGCCAGGCTTCCCGTCAGGGCGCGGACGAAGGCGTCCTCGTCCTCGCTCGCCAGGAGGCGGTTGAAGCGCCGCTCGAAGCCGATGGTCGTCCCCGGCTTCTCGCTCATGCCCGCGCCACCGCAGAGCGAGCCGCCGATGTGCCCGGGCCAGACCTCGGCGAAGTCCCCGAGCGCGAGCAGGCGCTTCAGCGACTCGTAGAGCCCTCGCGCGCCCTCCTCCTTGTCGACCGCGAGGTCGGGCCGGGCGACGTCGCCGACGAAGAGCGAGTCGCCCGTGACGACGAGCCACGGCTCCTCGCCCCGGCTCTCGTCGGTGACGAGGTAGGCGGTGTGCTCGGGCCGGTGACCGGGCGTCGCCAGGCCGGTGATGGAGACGTTCCCCACGGTCACGCGGTCGCCGTCGGCCAGGGGCTCGTGCGGGAACTCCACGCCGGCGCTCGCGGGGACGTGGATGGTCGCGCCGGTCGCCGCTGCCAGCCTGCCCTTGCCGGAGACGTGGTCGGCGTGATTGTGGGTCTCGAGGACGTGCGTGACGGCGAAGCCGTGCTCCTCGGCGAGCCCGAGATAGTCCTCGATCTCCCACTTCGGGTCGATGACGGCCGCCTCGCCACCGTCGGCGACGACGTACGAGGCGCAGCCGAGATCCTCGTGCAGCACCTGCCGGAAGAACATGCCGCGCCCGATCATAGGTGATACATTGCATAGGTAATGCCTAGGCAAAGCATTCCGGCTGCCGACGCCGCACGCCAGCTCGGGATCAGCCTCGACACCCTCCGGCGCTGGGACAGGCAGGGCCGGATCCGCACCCAGCGTGATTCGCGGAACCGGCGGCTGGTGCCCGTGTCCGAGCTCGACCGGCTTCGCGGCGGCCCCGAGCAGCACGACCTCTCGGCACGAAACCGCTTCCGCGGGCGGATCCGAGCGGTCCGGATCGAGGGCCTGCTCGCGCAGGTGGAGCTGGACGTCACCGAGCCGGCCAGAGTCGTGGCGGTAATCACGCGCGAGGCCGCCGAGCAGCTCGGGCTCGCGGCCGGTCAGGACGCGACGGCTCTCGTCAAGGCGACCTCCGTGATGGTGGAGCGATGAGGCGCCCCGTGTGGCTCCTCGCCGCGGCATTGCTCGCCGCCTCCTGCGGGGGGGACGACGAGAGCAGCACCGGAGACTTCGAGGGGTTGACCGTCTTCGCGGCGGCATCTCTCACGGAGGTCTTCCAGGAGATCGCCCCGGACGCGACCTTCAACTTCGCGGGCTCGGACGAGCTCGCCACGCAGATCCGCGAGGGCGCGCCGGCGGACGTCTATGCAGCGGCGAGCCCCAAGTACCCGGGCGAGCTTTTCGACGAAGGACTGGTGGACGAGCCGCAGATCTTCGCCACCAATCGGCTCGTGCTAATCGTCCCGCCCGACAACCCGGCCGGCATCGAGTCCGTCGACGACCTGGGCGCCGAGGGCGTGAAGCTCGTCGTCGGAGCCGAAGGAGTGCCGATCGGCGACTACACGCGCACGGTGCTCGAGAACATGGGCGAGACGGACGTCCTCGACAACGTCGTCTCCAACGAGGAGGACGTGAAGGGGGTGGTCGGGAAGGTCACGTCCGGCGCAGCCGACGCAGGCTTCGTCTACGTCACGGACGCGAACGCGGCCGGCGACGACGTCCAGGCGATCGAGCTCCCGCAGGAGGCGCAGGCGGTCGTCGAGTATCCGATCTCGATCGTCGTCGCCTCCGAGAACCAGGACGCGGCGCAGGAGTTCATCGACCTGGTCTTCAGCGAGGACGGGCAGCAGGCGCTCGCCGACGCCGGCTTCGGGCCTCCGTAGTGCGACGGGCGTTCGACGTGGTCCTCGCCGTGGCGACCGGCCTCGCGCTCGCGTTCCTGCTCCTCCCGCTCTTCGCGCTCTTCATCCGCATCTCCCCCCAGGACCTCGTCGACGCCCTCCTGAGCGACGTTGCCCTCGACGCTCTCTGGGTGAGCCTGAAGACCGGGCTGATCGCGCACTTCTTCGTCCTCCTCGTCGGCACCCCCGCGGCGTACTTCCTGGCGACGAAGCGGTTTCGAGGCCGAGGCGTCCTCGTCACGCTCGTCGAGCTGCCGCTCGTCCTGCCTCCCGCCGTCGCCGGGATCGCGCTTCTCGCCCTCTACAGCCGCCTCGGGCTACTCGGTCGATCGCTGGACGCGTTCGGGATCCAGATCCCGCTGACGCAGTCCGCGGTCGTCCTCGCGGTCGTCTTCGTCGCGGCGCCCTTCTACATCCGCCAGGCGATCGCGTCGTTCGAAGGCGTCGACCCGGCGCTGCTCGACGCCTCGCGCACATTGGGCGCGAGCCCGAAGCGAACGTTCTGGCGCGTCGCCCTGCCGCTTTCGGCCACAGGCCTGGGAGCAGGCTCGGCGCTTGCCTGGGCCCGCGGAACCGGGGAGTTCGGCGCCACGATCATGTTCGCCGGAAGCCTGCAGGGGATCACCCAGACCATGCCGCTCGCGATCTACGCCCAGCTCGATCTCAACCCCGACATCGCGATCGCGATCGGCGCCCTGCTGGTGCTCGTCAGCCTCACGGTCCTGCTCTCTGTGAAGCTTCTCCCATCGTGGACGCGCTACACGTTGCCCTCGATCATCCGCTCCGCTCCTTCCGGCTCGAGCTAGAGCTCGATATCGGGCGCGAGATCTTCGCGCTGGTCGGGCCCTCGGGTGCCGGGAAGACGAGCGTCTTGCGAGCGATCGCCGGGCTGCTGCGCCCTGAGGGCGGCAGGGTCGCGGTGGGTGACCAGACGTGGTTCGACTCGGACGCGAAGGTCGATCTGCGGCCGGAGGAGCGCTCGGTCGGGCTCGTCTTCCAGGAGTACGCTCTCTTCCCCCACATGACGGTGGCCCAGAACGTCGCCTTCGCCGGCGCCGGGCGGCTGGACGAGCTGCTCGAGCTTCTGGGCATCGCGGCCCTTCGCGACGCGCGGCCTGGTGAGCTCTCCGGCGGCGAGCGCCAGCGGGTCGCCCTCGCGCGGGCGCTCGCGCGGGATCCGGCCGTCCTTCTCTTGGACGAGCCGCTCGCGGCGCTCGACGCTCACACACGCGCGCGCGTGCGCGCGGAGCTCGAGGACCTCCTCGACCGCCTGGGCCTGCCGACGCTCCTCGTTACCCACGACTTCCAGGACGCGGCCGCCTTGGCCGAGCGGGTCGGCGTCCTCGTCGACGGCCGGATCGTCCAGGTGGGCACGGCGGCGGAGCTCGTAGCGAGCCCGACGAGCCCCTTCGTCGCCGACTTCACCGGCGGCAACCTCCTCCGCGGTACGGCCCGGCCGGCAACCGGCGCCCTGACCGAGGTGACGCTCGAGGACGGTTCCCGCATCTACTCGACGGACCAGCTCGAGGGCCACGTCGGGGCGATCGTCTACCCCTGGGAGGTAGCGGTCGCCCGCGAGGCGCCGGTCGACTCGGCGCAGAACCACGTCGCCGGGCCGATCGCCGGCATCGTGCCCGTGGCAAACCGCGTACGCGTCCGCGTCGGGCCGCTCACGGCGGAGATCACGGCGGCGTCGGCCGAGCGCCTCGGACTGCGTCCGGGCGACCCCGTCGTCGCCAGCTTCAAGGCGACGGGGACGCGGCTCGTTCCTCTCGCCTAGGCGACCGCTACTCGCGGTTGCCGAGGTACAGGAGGACGAAGTAGAGAAGCTGCGTGAGGGCGGCGAGCGCGCCCGCGACGTACGTGAGCGCAGCCGCGTTCAGGACCTTCTTGACGCCGCCCGTCTCCTGAGTCGTGGTCAAGCCGACGTTCGCGAGCTGCACGGCTGCGCGCTTCGACGCGTCGAACTCGACCGGGAGTGTCACGAGCTGGAAGACCACGACGACGGCGTAGAGGACAATGGCCAGGAGGAAGAGACCGGTGACCTGCAGGAGGAGTCCGATCACCAGCAGCCAGATCCAGATGCTCGACGAGAAGGCGACGGCAGGGAAGAGCGCCGAGCGGAAGCGGAAGAACGAGTACGCCTCCTTGTGCTGGATCGCGTGGCCGACCTCGTGGGCGGCGACCGCGGTGGCGCTGATCGAGACCTCGTCGTAGACCGGGTGCGAGAGGTGCACCGAGCGCTTGCGCGGGTCGTAGTGATCCGAGAGCGGCCCGCCCGGGGACACGTGCACGGGAACCTCGTGGAGGCCGTTGGCGTCCAGGATCGACCTGGCCACCTCCGCGCCCTTCATGCCGTGCGAGACCGCCACGCGCGCCTGCTCGGCGAACGTCTTCTTGAGCCACCACTGCACTCCGAGCCCGAGGAGGAGAGGCGGGATGAGGAACGCGAAGTAGAGTCCCCAGTCGCTCACTTCTCGGGATCGTAGCGCCAGGAGCCGACGCCGGGAAGCGGCGCATGATTACGGTTTGGGCGAGATGGCCGGCTCCCTCCTCTCGGTGAACGTCGCCACGCCCCGCGAGATCGAGTGGCTCGGCCGCCGGGCGACGACCTCGATCTGGAAGGAGCCCGCGCGCGGGCGCGTGCGCGTCGGGCACCTCAACCTCGTGGGCGACGACCAGGCCGACCGCCGCTTCCACGGCGGCGCCGACAAGGCCGTCTACGCGTACGCGCGCGAGGACTACGACTGGTGGGCGGAGGAGCTCGGGAGCCCTCTCGACCGCGGGACCTTCGGCGAGAACCTCACGCTCACCGGCGTGGACGTCACCTGCTCGCTCGTGGGCGAGCGCTGGCAGATCGGCTCGGCGCTGCTCGAGGTGACGGGCCCGCGGACGCCCTGCTGGAAGCTCGGGGCCCGCATGGGGAACGCCGAGTTTCCTGTCTACTTCGCCGCCGCGGGCCGGCCGGGCGCCTACCTTCGCGTCCTCGCCGAAGGAGAGCTGGAAGCCGGTGACGGCGTCGAGATCGTCCAGCGGCCCCGGCACGGGCTCACGGTGGGCGACGTCGCCGGCATCTACCACGGCGACCGGACCAGGTGCACCGAGCTCCTGCGGGCGCCGGAGCTCGGCACGGAGTGGCGTGCCTGGGCGCAGGACCGCCTCGCGGGCGCGCGCCCGGAACTCCCCGGCTAGCCATGGGCTAGCGGCCGCGGATGCGCCGGTAGGCGAAGAGCGTCCCGATCACGGTCAGGACGAGGAGGAGCGCCTTCTTCCCGGCGAGCTTCGACTCGCCGCTCGCGCGCTCGCGCATGTTCACCGGGACCTCGTCGACGACCAGCCCCGCGTCGCGGAGGCGCAGAAGCCCCTCGACCTCGGGCGCGCCCGTCGCGTACGGCTCCGCGAGAATCGGCATCGCCTTCGCGTTCACGGCGTACATGCCGCTCGTGGCGTCCGCAAAGGGCCGGCCGAGCACATGGCGCATTCCCTGCCGCAGGAGCGACGTGCCGACGACCCGCGCCGGGCTGGGCTGGTAGCGGCCCGGCTCGTAGCCGTCGCCGTGGACGAAACGGGAGCCGACCGCGACGTCGCAGTCGCCGGAGCGAACCCGGTCGAGCAGCCGAGACAGCTCGGCTACCGGATGCTGCCCGTCGGCGTCCACCCGTCCGCAGTACGCGTAGCCGTGCTCGGCCGCGAACTCGTACCCGGCCGCGACGCCGTACGGAAGGCCCCGGTTCTCCTCGAAGCCGACGACCCGGGCGCCGTGCTCGCGCGCCACCCGCGCGGTCCCGTCGGTCGAGCCGTCGTCGACGACGAGAAGGTCGACGTCCGGAAGCTCCCGGGCGAGCTCGTCCAGGACGGCCGGGAGGTTCTTCTCCTCGTTCCAGGCGGGGACGAAGACGAGCGTGTCCGACTCTCTTGGCACCGCCGGAGACTAGCCGGACGTCCGCAGCCGTTGCCAGAATCCGGACCTCACGGACAGGGAAAGGAGCACGTTGTGACCGACCCGCGAACACAGGCAACGCAAACGCGAATCGAGACGAAAGCAGTCAGCGGCGCCGGAGGCAGCGGCTGGGCGTACTTCGTCGGGATCCTGCTCTTCATCATCGGGGTCTTCAACTTCCTCTGGGGCCTCGCCGCGATCTTCAAAGACGAAGCGCTGACCGTCGGCGCCGCAGGCGTGATCCTCTGGGATCTCACGGCCTGGGGCTGGATCCACCTGATCCTGGGCATCGTGCTGGTCTGCACCGCCCTCGGTCTCTTCGCCGGCAGAGGGTGGGCTCGCTGGACGGCGATCTTCTTCGTGATGCTGAACGCCTTCGCTCAGATCGCCTGGATGCCCGCCCACCCGTGGTGGTCGGTGCTGATCATCACGCTCGACATCATCATCATCTACCAGCTGACGGCACGCTGGGAGGTCGAAGACCGCTACTAGGAGACTAGTCGAGCTCGAGCGTCTCCCCGTCCTCGGGAACGAGGGCCTCAGGGGCCGCGGCGCGCATCTCGGCGCGCGTCTCGAGGCAGTGGTTGATCGCCTCGAGGTGGACGACCACGACCGTGGGCACGCGCTCGACCACCTCGCCCACCTGCTTCGCGGTCATGACGAGCGGGCCGCCGGTGAGGAAGCGGGCACCGCTGCCGTTGACGACGGCAACACGCGGGCGATGGCGCTCGATCGCCTCTTCCACGGCGGAGCACCAGACCGTGTCGCCCGCGATGTAGAGCCCGTCGAGGACGAAGCCGCTGACGGGGGCGAGCTCGGCGACCGTCGCGTCGTCCGACCCGTGGCGCCCGCCGGTGCGCGCGATCCTGAGCCCCTCCCAGACGAGCTGGTCGCCCACCGGCCGGGCGTCCAGGCCGAGCCCGCGCAGGTGCTCCGCGTCCTCGGGCTGGCAGAAGACCGGGACGTCTCGCGGCAGGAGACGGGCGCCCGTTTCGTCGAAGTGGTCCCGGTGAAGATGCGTGACGATCGCCCCGTCCAGGCCGGCGACGATCTCCTCGGCGGGCATCGGCAGCGGGACGAGGGGGTTCGCGCGCGCGTTCGGAGAATCCTCCACCGGCGGCCTCGCTCCCGGCGGATCGAGCATCGGCTCGACGAGGAGGCGGAGGCCGCCGAGCTCGACGACGATCGTCGCGTGGCGGATGAGCGTCAGCCGCACGCGCGCACGCTAGACGACCTCGCGCCGTGTTGCGGGCCGGATCGGGTGGCTGGCGCGGAAGAGCTCGCCCGGGTCGTACGCCGCCTTCACCCACTGCAGGCCGCGGTAGGTGTCGGGCGGGTAGAACCCCTCGCCTTCCGCGGGGCTGTCGGCGAAGTTGAAGTAGCCCCGGGCGGCCGTCCAGGGCCCGAGGGCCGCCTGCAGGGCGTCGACACGGGCCTCGACGAGCTGGGTCATCTCGGCGTCGGCCGCCATGCCGACGGCGTAGAGAGCGAAGCCGGCGTCGATCGCGCCGACCGCCCCGTGTGCCGGGGACTCCTGGGCCACGGCGCCGCCGAGCTGGCGCAGCTCGACTGAGACGAGCGGCGAGCCCGACCCGGGGCCGGCGACCGCGACGAGCGCGTTGACCGCCTCGGGCGTGAGGTCGACGAGGTTCATGCCGTCGCCGACGCCCGGAACCGGCCCGGGCGGATCCATGTGCAGGTGCCGAAGGTCCTCGGCAGGGATCATCGCGAACGTGTCCATCACCGGGTCGAGCTCGCGGAGCGGCTGCAGCAGGGCGGCGCCGTCCTCCTCGCCGCCGATGAAGGCGGCCTCGACGACGACGAACGACTGCCCACGCAGCGGCTCGGGTATCTCGGGAAACGGCGGGAACTGCAGGAGGCGCCCCGCGGAGGTCACCTCGTCAGGCGTGCTCTCGACCCACACGCGCCAGGCGTTCAGGATCTCCTTCGCCCGCTCGAACGGGAAGAAGAGGATGCCCGCGTACGACCTCGGAGACCGGGTAGAGGGCGAACTCGACCGCGGTGACGACGCCGAAGCTGCCCCCGCCGCCGCGGACGGCCCAGAAGAGCTCGGGCTCGTTGTCGCGGTCGGCGCGCACCTGGCGGCCGTCGGCAGTGACGAGCTCCACGGCGACGACGCTGTTGGCGGCTAGACCGTAGCGGCGGGCGAGCCAGCCGAGGCCGCCGCCGAGCGTGTAGCCGACGACGCCGACGTCTGCGGAGGAGCCGGCGAGGGCCGCGAGCCCGTGCTCGGCCGCCGCCAGCGAGACCTCCTCCCAAAGGACGCCGGCCTCGACGCGGGCGACGCGCGCCTCGGGGTCGATCTCGACGCCCCGCATCCGCACGGTCTTCAGGAGGACGGTGTCGGCGAGCGAGTCGAGCGAGTTCGCGAAGTGCCCCGTGCCCTGGGTGGTCACGCGAAGGCCGTTCTCGCGGGCGTAGTCGACGACCGCGACGACGTCGTCGACCGACTCGGCGAAGACGACGGCCGCGGGCCGCTGGTCGGCGGCGAGGTTCCAGGCGAGGCGGGCCTCGTCCCAGGCGGGGTCGCCGGGCAGGACGACCTCGCCGTCGAGGAGGTCGCGAAGGGCGGTGGAGTCGTCTCTGGTAACCGCGAGCGTGGGTGTCATCTCGGATGTCCTCCGTGGGCAGAGAGGGTTGGCTCGTGCATGAGCCCACTCTCCCTGCGTGCGCCCGGGCGGGAAATGCGGCCAGCCTGCGTCTCGCCGTGCGGTTAACCCGAACGGCCGTTGGCGCCGCATCCGCCTGGCGGGATATCGTCCGGCCGTGGCTGTCGCAGCCGAGGAAGAGCGCGAGATCTGGACCGGCCGGCCGTCCTGGCGCGGGCGGATGGCGATCCTCGTGCCCGGCGTCCTGCTGACGGTCCTCGCGCTCGTGGTGTGCGTGTGGGCGGACCTGTCGGCGACGGTGACGGTCGTCGTGGTCGGCATCGTCGCCCTCGTCACGGTCGTCTGGAGCTTCCTCGAGACGATCCGCTGGAAGTACACGATCACGAACCGGCGCGTCTTCGTTCGCCACGGCCTCGTCTCGATCCACGAGCAGACAGCTCGCCTCGAGCGCGTCCAGGACGTCACGCTGCACCAGACGCTCTTCGACCGCATGTTCGGCGTCGGCAGGCTCGTGATCGACACGGCCGGCTCCTCCGGCGGCGCCCTCGAGTTCAAGGCGCTGCTCGAGCCCACGCAGGTGCGCGAGGTGCTCGAGAACGCGGTTCGCGCCGAGCAGCACGTCAGCGACGTCTGATCAGGGTCGAGCGGCGTTGCTGAAGACCGTGGCCCAGTCGTCCTTGATGCTCGCGACCGTCTAGCCCCGGCGCTCGGCCTGTTCCAGGGCGTCCTCGGCGCCGGCGACGTAGTCGAACTCCCGCTCCGCATCGTCGTGGAGGATGAGCAGTCGCAGCGCCGGAAGAGACGGGCCGCCCGCGTACTGCAGCATCGGGATGTCACCGTTCGAGTTGCCGACCGCGACGATCGGCCGCCGGCCGATCCGGCTCCAGATGCGCACCGGCTTGACCGGCCCGTCGTCGAAGAAGTCCGGCTCGGCGAGGTAGACGACGGAGCCGCCGTGCTCGTCCTCCTCGGCCATCAGCACTTCACGTCGGAGTCGTCTCCGCCGTAGTGCTTCGCGATCACGTCGCCGAGCCAAGCGTAGTCGTTGTCACGGGCCGCCTTCCAGGGCTGCCGCTCGCGGAGAGACTCGTCCTGGTCGGCCATCCCGGCGAGCCGTCGCAGGATGAAGCCGAGCTCGATCGGCATCGGCTTCTCACACCAGAGGGTGCCGTCGTTGTCGAAGACCGCGACCCGCTCCTCGGGCGGGACGTCCTTCGCGACGCTCTCGACGAACTCGACGATCGCCTGCCGCGTGCCCGTGTCCCGCCAGGAGGGAAGCGCCTCGTGAGTGGACGCCGCCGTCAGCCGCGAGCCCCGCTGGTCGCGTCCGCCATCTTCTCCAGAGCCTGGTTGATCGTGAAGCTGGCGGCTTTCTGGCGCGGCGGGAAGTCCTTGAACGTCGCGAGGAACTCGGCCACGATCGCCTGGGCCGCCATGATCATGTAGCCCTTGCTCAGGAGCCAGTCCCAGTACGTGTTCGACGTCGTGTCGGCGAACTCGAACGGGTCCGTCCGCAGGTTGAAGATCTTGGGCGTCCGGAGCGGTGTGAAGGGATCCACCCAGAGCGCCAGCGTCCCGCGCGTCCGCTGTTCCATGAAGACGAGCTTCCAGTTGTCGAAGCGCAGCGCCACGAGGTCACCGTCGTCGGAGAAGTAGATGAACCCCTTTCGCGGGCTCGACTCCTCCTCCCCGGTGAGATAGGGCAAGAGGTCGAAGCCGTCGATGTGCACCTTGAACTTCTTGCCGTCGGCCTCGTGGCCTTTCTTCAGCTTCTCGACGACGTCGGGTTCGCCCGCTGCCGCGAGGAACGTCGGCAACCAGTCGTGGTGCTGGACGATCTCGTTCGAGACGACGCCCGCCGGGATCTTGCCGGGCCAACGCACCATCATCGGAATCCGGAACGCGCCTTCCCAGTTTGTGTTCTTCTCGCTGCGGAACGGAGTCGTGCCCGCGTCGGGCCAGGTGTTCCGGTGCGGCCCGTTGTCCGTGGAGTACATGACGATCGTGTCGTCCGCGATCCCGAGCTTGTCGAGCAGGTCGAGGAGTTGCCCGACGTGCCGGTCATGGTCGACCATCGCGTCGTGGTACGGCGACTGCCAGCGGCCGGCCTTCCCCAGGCTGCGCTTCTTCGTGTATGTGCGGAAGTGCATGTGCGTCGTGTTCACCCAGCAGAAGAACGGTGTGCCCTTCTTGTTCTGGCGCTCGATGAAGTCGGCGGCGGCGCCGACGAACTCGTCGTCGCAGCTCTCCATCCGCTTGCGCGTCAGCGGGCCTGTGTCCTTGATCCTCTGGTTCCCGACGCGGCCCCACCGGGGGTGCTCCTTGGGGTCGTCCTTGCTCGTCGCCTTGCACTGGAGCACGCCGCGCGGGCCGTAGCGCTCCTGGAACTCCTCGAAGCCGTGATGGCTCGGGTAGTCCGGGTCCTCCGGGTCCTCCTCGGCGTTCAGGTGGTAGAGGTTCCCGAAGAACTCATCAAAGCCGTGTACCGTCGGGAGGAACTCGTTGCGATCACCCAGGTGGTTCTTGCCGAACTGCCCCGTGGCGTATCCGTGGTTCTTCAGGAGCTCGGCGATCGTCGGGTCCTCCGCCTGCAGTCCCGTCGGCGCCCCTGGGAGCCCCACCTTGCTGAGCCCCGTGCGGAAGACGCTCTGCCCGGTGATGAATGAGGAGCGGCCGGCGGTGCAGCTCTGCTCGCCGTAGGCATCCGTGAAGCGCATCCCTTCGTTGGCGATGCGGTCGATGTTAGGAGTGCGATAGCCCATGAGCCCGTCGCTGTAGCAGCTGAGGTTGGTGATCCCGATGTCGTCGCCCCAGATGACGAGTATGTTCGGCTTGTCGGCCATTCAATCGGCTCCTTTCGCGTTCCCGTTCGGGCGGACGATGCAGCGGAAGCCGAGATGCGCCATCGAGGTGTCGATCATCTGCGGCTGCCGCGCGGCCGGCCGGTAACGGAGGCAGTAGTTGGGCGCGCACAGGTGCGAGCCGCCCTTGATCACACGGCGCGGGATGTGCTCGCCCGGCTGACCCGGGTTGTAGCTCTCCTCGGGCGAGGTCACCCGCGGGTTCTCGGGGACGCAGCAGGGGCTCGCGACCTCGTCCGGATGACGCGGGACGTACCAGTCCGACGTCCACTCCCAGACGTTCCCGGTCATGTCGTAGAGCCCGTAGCCGTTCGGCGGGAAGCTCCCGACCGGCGAGGTGCCCTCGTGGCCGTCATGCTTCAGGTTCTGCCAGGGGAACTCGCCCTGCCACGTGTTCGCCATCGCCTTCCCGTCCGGGAAGTGCTCGTCGCCCCAGGCGAAGACGGCGCCGTCGAGGCCGCCCCTCGCGGCGTACTCCCACTCGGCCTCGGTCGGGAGCTCCTTGCCGGCCCACGTCGCGTACGCCTCCGCGTCCTCGTACGCAACGTGGACGACCGGGTGACGGTCGCGGCCGCTGACCGTCGTTCCCTTGCCCCCCGGACGCTTCCAATACGCGCCCGGCAGGTACTCCCACCAGTTGCGGTAATCGCCGAGGTCCACGGGCCCGGCCGACTTGCGGAAGACGAGCGAACCGGGCACGAGCAGGTCGGGGTCGGCGTCCGGGTACTGCTCGGGGTCGAGCGGCCGCTCCGCCACCGTGACGTACTTCGTCTCGCGGACGAAGCGCCGGAACTCGGCCGCCGTCACGGGCTTCTCGTCCATCCAGAAGCCGTCCACTGAGACGCGGTGCACGGGCCGCTCCTCCGGATAGAAGTCCTCCGGAGCCCATCGCGAACGCTCCGCCGGGGACCCACCGCATCCGAGAGCCCCGCGCCACCTCGCCGGAGCCGTCCCGAGTCACGTCGGTCGCGCCTGTGGGACGGCCCACCAACCCGTCTCCGGCTTAGTAGCCCTGCGAGGTCCCGTAGCGCGCGCGTGCGGCTCGACCCGAATACGTCAGCACGTCGAGCAGGAACCCGAGGGCGACGACGATCCATTCTGCTCCGTCGACGCCGAGGACCGGCGACCAGACGAGCAGGTACGCAAGGGTCGTCCAGGGGAGTAAGAGAAGGCCGAGCAGCGGCCAGATCCACGAGTCGAACGCGAGCTCGACGCGGTCCCCGAATATCCACCAGAGGAGGAGCGCGATACGCGGGCCGATGAGACCCGCAGTGAGAACGAGGCAGCACATTCGCGGGAGACTATGGCAGAGGTCGCCCTGCGGCGGCGGCTCAGTCGCGCGCGAGGTAGGCGAGCACCTCCTTCTCGTGGTCGACGTAGTGGTCGCCGGAGACGTCGACGACGACCCGGTCGATCTCGCCGCCGGTGAACGGGAACGGCGCCGCGTAGTCGGCTGAGACGGGCGAGGCGCTGTCGCGCCCGATGCACAGCCCGTCGCCGGTGAGCGCGAAGAAGCCCGGCTGGGTCATGACGTCGGCCGCCGAGCCCACCTCCGCGTCGTCGACGTAGAGCGTGAGTGTGCCGACGGCGCTTCCGGTCGCCTCGTCCTCGCCGGTCTTCTGGAACTCGGCGGTGAAGACGTGCTTGCCCGGCTCGACCTCGACGTCCGAGCTGACCTTCTGAATCCTCTCGCCCAGCCAGTTGTAGACGTAGTGCAGCCGGCCGCCCTGGAGGTAGAGCGAGTGGCCGCCGGCGACGCCTCCGTGGGCGAAGAGGACGCCCTCCACCTCCGTCGAGTCGAGCGTCGCACCGGCGGCGATCGTGTACGAGCGACGCCGAACGTTGACCGCCGTCGACTCCGGCACGTCGGCCGTGTGCGGGTAGTAGACGTAGCGCTCGCGCGGCTCGGTCGGCTGGGGCCGAGGCGTGCTGATGATCTCGAGCGCCGAGCGGTCGTCCAGCGGCATGCCCTTGTACACCCCGGCGTAGTAGGACCAAGCTCCTTCAGCTCCTCGAGCCGCTCCGGGTGCTCGGCGGCGACGTTCCGCGTCTGCGCCCGGTCCTCGGCCAGGTTGTACAGCTCCCACACGTCCTTGTCGAAGCTGCCCCAGCCCGAGAGGGGCGGATGCAGCGTGTTCGCGAGCCACCCCTGGTGGTAGACGGCCCGCATGCCGAGCATCGAGTAGAACTGCGTCTCGCGCCCGGGCGCGTCGGCGTTCGCGAAGCTGGCGGCGAAGCTCTCGCCCTCGATCGGCGCCTGCGTATACCCCTTGAGGACGGCCGGCGGCTCGACGTCGAGCAGGTCGTAGAGCGTGGGCACGAGGTCGACGGCGTGCACGTACTGGCCGCGCGACTCGCCGCGCGCCTCGATCCCCGCCGGCCACGAGACGAGGCAGATGTCGGCCGTCCCGCCCTCGTAGCCGGCGAAGCGCTTCCAGTACGGGAAGGGCGTGTCGAAGGCCCAGGCCCAGCCGGTGTTGTAGTGGTTGTAGGACTGCGGCCCGCCGAGCTCGTCGATGCGCTTCAGGTTCTCCTCGACCGAGTCGGGGATGTTGTTGAAGAACTTGTTCTCGTTGAAGGAGCCGTTCGGGCCGCCCTCGCCGCTCGAGCCGTTGTCGGAGACGACCACGACGATCGTGTTCTCCAGCTGCCCCGAGTCCTCGAGGTAGTCGAGGAAGCGGCCGATCTCGTGGTCGGTATAGGAGACGAAGCCGGCGTAGACCTCGGCCATGCGGGCGAACAGGCGCTTCTCGTCGTCGGAGAGCGAGCCCCACGGGCGCACGAAGTCGAGCTGCGGCCACGGCTGCCCGTCGGGCCCAGTGACGCCGTCGGGCTCCCCGTGCGGGTTGATCGGCGAGAGCCGGACGTCCTCCGGCAGGAGGCCGAGCTCCTTCTGCCGGGCGAGGATCCCCTCGCGGATCGCCTCGTAGCCCTCGTCGAACCGCCCCTCGTACCTGTCGGACCACTCCTTGAAGACGTGGTGCGGCGCGTGCGCGCAGCCCGGGCAGAAGTACATATACCAGGGCTTGTCGGGATTGACCGCCTTCGCGTCGCGGACGTAGCGGATCGCCTTGTCGGCGAGATCCGCCGAAAGGTGGTAGCCATCCTCGGGCTGCGCCGGTTGCTCGATCGGATGGTTGTCCTCGACGAGGTCCGGATACCACTGGTTCGTCTCCCCGCCGAGGAAGCCGTAGAAGCGCTCGAAGCCGCGACCGAGTGGCCAGCGCCCCTTCCAGGAGGACATGTCCGTCTCCTCGCCGGGCGTGAGGTGCCACTTGCCGATCGCGTACGTGTTCCAGCCGCGCTCGTTCAGCACCTCGGCGATCGTCCCGTTCTCGAACGGGATGCGGGCCGAGAACCCGGGGAACCCGGCCGACGCCTCGGTGATGCACGCCATGTTGTTCGAGGTCGCGTTCCGGCCGTTCAGGAGGCTCGACCGCGTCGGCGAGCAGAGCGCCGTCGTGTGGAAGTTCGAGTAGCGGATCCCGGCGTCGGCGAGCCGCCTCATGGTCGGCGTCTCGATCGGCCCGCCGAACACGTCCATGGCGCCGTAGCCGACGTCGTCCCACACGATCATGAGGACGTTGGGAGCGCCGTCGGGCGCCTGCGGCTGCAGGAACGGCTCCCAGTCGGGCGTCGAGTCGCGGATGTCGAGGTTGACGACGCCCTTGAACAGCTTGGTCATGGCGGCCTCCGGGTGACGTGGGGTGTCCGGTATCTATGGCAGGAGCCGACCGAGCGGCGCCTAGGAACAGTCAACCGCCGGCCGGTGTAGCGTCCCGCGCGTGGCCGAGGCAGCCGAGCAGCAACCGTCCATCAGCGGCCCCCAGTACCTCAAGCTGATCGGGCTCGGCGCGCTCATCGGCATTCCGGCCGCCCTCCTCGCGGCGGTCTTCCTCGCGCTGATCCACGAGCTCGAGAACTGGCTCTGGCACGACCTGCCCGACGCGCTCGGCTACGACTCGCCGCCGTGGTTCCTCGTCGTCCTCCTCCCGGTGGCCGGGGCCGCGCTCGTCCTCGCCGCGCGGCGTCTACTGCCCGGGGACGGCGGCCACCGCCCACTGGACGGCTTCGGCGCCTCCTCGCCGACGCCCGTCGCCTACATGCCCGGCGTGGCCCTGGCGGCCATCGGCTCGCTGGCCTTCGGCGCGGTGCTCGGCCCGGAGGCCCCGCTGATCGCGCTCGGGTCGGCGGTCGGCCTGGCGGTCACGCATTTCGTCGACGTCGACCCTGCTCACCACAAGATCCTGGCGATGGCCGGCGCGTTCGCCGCGATCTCGGCGCTCTTCGGCGGCCCCATCTCCGCGGGGATCCTGCTGATCGAGGCCGGCCTCGGGCTGGGGAAGCTCCTGATCCCGCTCCTCATTCCCGGCCTCGTCGCGGCAGCGATCGGCTACCTCATCTTCACGGGCTTCGGCAACTGGGGCGGCCTTGAGGAGACGACGCTCTCCGTCCCCGGGCTGCCGCCCTACGAGGAGGTGCACCTCGGCGACCTGCTCGTGGCCGTCGTCGCGGGCGTGCTGATCGCGCTGGTCGTCAAGGCGAGCTTCGTGCTCGCCCGCCGGGTGGCCGAAGCAGAAGGGCGCGCGGGGATGGGGAAACTGCTCCTGGCCGGCGGCCTGGCGATCGGACTGATCGCGGTGGTCGCCGACGCGCTCGGGTCGGACTCCCAGGACGTCCTCTTCTCGGGCCAGGCGTCGATCCCGGGCCTCGTCGCGGAGACCTCGGCCGGCGCGCTCGCCGTCGTCCTCGCCGCCAAGCTCCTTGCCTACGCGATCTGCCTCGGGTGCGGCTTCCGGGGTGGCCAGGTCTTCCCGGCGATCTTCCTCGGCATCGGCGTCATCATGTTCGCCGTCATCGCCTTCGACGTCTCGCCCACGCTTGCCGTCGCGGCCGGGACGGCGGCGGGCAGCGCCGCGGCCACGAGACTTCTCTTCGCGTCCATCGTCATCGGCTCGCTCCTTGTCGGCTCGGCCGGCGCAGACGCCGTTCCCGCGGCAATCCTCGCCGGCGTCGCCGCCTGGGTCACGGTGACGGCGCTCGAGCGGGCACCACGGCGCCGGCCCGCCGAATAGGCCCGCATGGGCGAGGCGATCGGCCAGATGCTCCCGGCGGCCGTCGGGGTTGCCATCAGCCCGTTCCCGATCATCGCCTCGGTGCTGCTCCTCGGGACGCCGCGCGGGCGTGTGAACGGCCCGGCGTTCGTGCTCGGCTGTGCCCTCGGCGCAGCCGTAGTCGGCACGATCGTGCTCGTCGTCGCCGCGGGAGCCTCGGCGAGCACGGACGGGGCTCCGGCCACGTGGGTCTCCGTCCTCGAGCTCCTGCTCGGCATCCTGCTCCTGCTCGTCGCGCTCAAGCAGTGGCGTCGTCGCCCGCGGGGCGGCGAGGAGGCTCCGAGGCCGAAGTGGATGAGCGCCCTGGACGGCTTCGGCCCGCCGAAGGCGTTGGGCGCAGGCGTCGTGCTCACGGCGCTCAATCCCAAGAATCTGATCCTGACCGTGGCCGGCGCCACGGCGATCGCGCGGACGGGCATCCCGGCCGGCGAGCAGGCCGTTGCGCTCGCCGTCTTCGTGCTGATCGGCTGCCTCGGGGTGGCCGTCCCCGTCGTGATCGCCCTGGCAATGGGCGACCGCTCCCGCGCGCTGCTCGACGGGATCCAGGGCTGGATGGCCCGCAACAACACCGTGATCATGGTCGTGATCCTCGTGCTGATCGGCGCGAAGCTGATCGGCGACGCGATCAGCGGCTTCTCGAGCTGATCAGCGCTCGACGATCAGCGTGAGCTCGTCCAGCCCGACGACGCGCACGGTCTCGCCCTGCTCGGCGCCTTCGGCGCAGCGCGCGCGCCAGATCTCGGACTCGCCGGACAGGCGCACCTGGCCCAGCGGTCGGCAGGCCACGATCACGGTCGCCGTGCGCCCGACGAGGGTCTCGGCCCCGGCCTGCACCTGCTTTCGGCGCACGAGCCGCCAGATAGCGAACACCTCTCCCAACCAGAGCACGAGGCCGACGAGCAGGGCGAGCACGTTCCACGGCGTCGGCAGCACGAAGAGGAGCACGAGGCCGGTAATCAGCAGCATGCTGGAAGCCTACGGCGCGGGCATGGTGGCCCGCAGCGGCCGCCCGTCGACCGCGCCCTCGAGCGTCGCGGTCGCCTGCGGGCGCTTGAGCCAGGCGATCCTGAGCGTGCCCGTCGCGCCGTTGGCGCCCCGAACGTCGACGCTCGCCGAGGAGGCGCCGCCCTCATAGGCCCAGCGGACCGTTCCGCTCACCCGGACGCCCGGGACCAGCCGAACGTTCACGAGCCGGAAGCGCACGTCGGGATAGCCCGCGTACCACCAGCGTCCGCCCCTGAGGCCCACGCCCGTGCCGTCGTAGTTCACCATCCAGCGTGAGATCACGTCCGCCGCGGTGAGGGCGGCTGCCGCGGCCAGGCGGCGGTCGTCCTTCGTGGACTCGTCACCGGGTGCCCGACGCGCCGCGTTCACGTCCGCCACCGACCGCGAGAACTTCGGGACGACGTTCCACTCACCGACCTCCGCGGCGCAGGAGGTGTCCCCCGGAGTCAGGTTCCGGACGAAGCGGGCGTAGATCCGCGACGCGCAGAGGTCCCAGTCGGCGAGCGCGGTCACGTGCACCGAGTTCGCGACCTCGACGAAGGTCGAGCCGGGGAAGCGCCGCGCGACCTCGCGCGCGCCCGACGAGGCGGTGATCGTGTCGAGGTCGCCGTTCAGGACGAGCGTCGGCACGTCCGGATACACGGCTCCGGGCGGGTCGGGCGGATCCGGCCGGGCCGGCGAGGGCCAGCGGAGACAGGCGAGGGCGCCTTCGTAGTCGGTGCCCGTCCACGCTGCGGGGCTGAAGGGCGTGAACGTGCCGGCCGGGTACGCGGCAATCCGGCTCTCCGCCTCGGAACGCCGGGCGCCCAGCGGCGTCGCCGGGTCCCAGAGCTGCGGGTAGTCGTGGCAGATGACCGAGAGATAGAGAGCCTCGGACCACGTCCGCGGGGTTTCCGGGGGACCGACGAGCGTGACGGTCTCGGCGGCGAGTCGAAGGATCGCGGCCGGATCCTCCCGGTTTGCGGCCTGGATCGCGGCCGGCAGGTCCCGCCAGAGCGCCGGATACCAGTAACTCGAGGAGACGACCTGCACGAAGGCGTCCTCGTCGAGGCGGACGCGGGTGCGCGTCCCGTCGCCGTCGCGGGCCGTGCCGAGGATCGGCTCCTCGCGGACGCGTTCGGCGAAACGGGTCACGAGCTTGACCGGATCCCGCGTCGGGCAGGTCACCGAGCGCGAGCAGGAGAGCCCCAGGCCGATCCGGATCGCCTCCACCAGATCGGCCCAGGCCGGGTCCGTTCCCGGCAGCGGGTAAGCGGCGTCGAGCACGAGCGACCGAAGGCGCTGCGGGTAGCGCAGCGCGTACGCCTGCGCCGCGTAGGTGCCGTACGAGTCCCCGTAGAGATCGATCTTGCCGGCATGCAGGGCCCGGAGAACGGCTTCGAGATCCTGCACCGCTTGCGAGGTGGAGTAGAGGTCACGTTCGGAGCCGAGCTGCGCCGCGCAGCGGGCGGCCCGCGCGGCGTAGTTGCGAATGGGCCGCGAGAACGCCATGCAGCCGAGCGCCGAGCTCCGGCCGGTCCCCCGCAGGTCGAACAGCACGAGGTCTCGCCGGCCCGAGACGGGGCGCCAGAGGTCGACGCGGTCCGAGCGGCCCGGGGTCACGGCGTAGCCGGGCCCGCCCTCGAGCGAGACGACGGTCGAGATCCGCGGCAGCTCTCTGTTCCGCCGGGGGTAGCGCTCGAAGTAGACGCGGATCGTCTCGCCGTTCGGCTTCGTTCGATCGAGCGGCACGCGGACGTAGCCGCATTTCGCCGCTCGGTGGAGCTGTCGCGCCTCGGCGGGGCAGGCGACCACGATCGGAGGCGGCGGGGGTGGAGCCAGAGCGACCATCGCCCGACTATAGGGCGACGCGCGCGAGTGAGCCACCGGCTTTCGGCCGGGTGGTGCTAGCCGAACGAGTTGAACGACTTGGCGTTCTCGTCGGCGGCCTTGTGCCGCTTCAGGGGAACGCCGACCTTCTCGACGCCGGTGCACGTTCCACCGCGCCCGTCGGAGACCCGGTACGCGATGCGGTACACGCGCCCGTTCGCCTTCTTGTCGCGCTCGGCTCTCAGCTTCACCTGCTCGGGCTCCCCCGACACGCGCTTTGCATCGGGCTTCCTGTCGCCCTTGCCCGCGACCTTCTTGATCTTCTCGTCCTGGGTGACCGCGGTGATCGCGAAGGCGAGCGGGTCGCCGTCGGCATCGGTCGCCCCCGAGAGCTTGATCGTGACGAGCTGGTGCTCCGCCGGCCAGAGCTTCTTCTTCGAGGGCTTGACGCCCGCGCAGCTCGGGAAGGCGTTGAGCTCCTCCACGGTGATCGAGACCAGGCCCTCGTCGGTGACCTGCCCGTCGGTGACCGTGTACGTGAAGCTGTCCGCACCGACGTAGCCCGGGTCCGGCGTGTACGTGCAGGCGCCCGTCGTCTCGTTGCAGCCGACGGAGCCGTGAGCCGGGTCGCTCCAGGCGCCGGCGTCGATCGCGAGCGAGTCTCCGTCGACGTCGACGTCACCTGCGAGCACGTTGACGTCTCCCGGCACGCCCATCTGGGTCGTCAGGGCGTCGTCGTCCGCGACCGGCGCGTCGTTCTCCGCGGTCACGGAGACCGAGACGGTGCCGGTGTCCGTGCCCCCGGCTCCGTCGGAGACGGTGTAGGTGAACGTGTCCGGCCCGGCGTAGTTCGCGGCCGGCACATAGGTGCACGTCCCCGCCGGCAGGCACGACACGGCCCCGTGCGCGCCGTTCGTCGAGCCGGTGACCGAGAGGGCGCCGCCGTCCGGGTCGGTGTCGTTGACGAGGACGTCGACCTGGCCCTGCGCGTCCTCGGCGGACGTGAGGGAGTCGTCGACGGCGACCGGCGAGTCGTTGGCCGACGTGACGGTGACGGTCACGAGACCCGTGTCGAACTTCCCCCGCCCGTCCGCGACCGTGTACTCGAACGAGTCGGGCCCGCTGTAGTCCGCCGCCGGCGTGTAGGTGCACGTCCCGCCGGCCGTGCAGGCGACCGTGCCGTGCGCAGCCGTCGGCGCGGGCGTCGACACGGTCAGCGTGTCCCCGTCGGCGTCCGTATCTCCATCCAGCACGTCGACCGAGCCGGGAACGTCCTCGGAGGTCGTCAGGTCGTCGTCGTCGGCGACCGGGGCCGTATTCCCCGGGACGACGGTCACGCTCACGGTGGCGGTGTCCGTGCCGCCGTTGCCGTCCGAGATCGTGTACTCGAAGGAGTCGGCCCCGCTGTAGCCGGGATCCGGCGTGTAGCTGCACCCACCGCCTCCCAGGCAGGAGACGGTGCCGTGGGCAGCGGCAGGAGACGGCGTCGTGACGAGCAGCGTGTCCCCGTCGACGTCGGTGTCGTTGGTGCGCACGTTGAGGATGCCGACCGTGTCCTCCGACGTCGTCAGCGAGTCGTCCACCGCGTCCGGAGGGTCGTTCACCGGCGTCACGGTAACCGCCACGTCGCCGGTGTCCACACCGCCCTGTCCGTCGTTGATCGAGTAGGTGAAGGCGTCCGAGCCGGCGAAGTCGGGATCGGGGGTGTACGTGCAGTTCCCATCCGTCGAGCAGGAGACGGTGCCGTGGTCGGCGGGCGGGTTGGGCGTCTCGACCTCGAGCGGATCACCGTCGTCATCGGTGTCCCCGTCGAGGACGTCGACGTTCCCGGCCGTGTCCTCGACGGTCGTGAGCACGTCGTCGTCGGCGACGGGCTGCTCGTTCGTCGGCGAGACGGTCACGACCACCTCCCCCTCGTCCGTCCCCCCGTTCCCGTCCGAGATCGTGTAGATGAAGAAGTCGGTTCCGGAGAAGCCGAGGTCGGTGGGCGTGTACGTGCAATCGGTCACCCCGCAGACGACCGAGCCGAAGGTGGCATCCGTCCAGCCGACGATCGTGAGCGTGTCCCCGTCAGGGTCGAAGTCGTTGGCGAGGACGTTGGTGTCGCCGGGCGTTCCTTCGGCCGTGTTGATCGAGTCGTCCACGGCCTCGGGCGGCGCGCTCGCGGCTGCCTGCAGGGCGGGCGCCGCTCCCAGAGCTCCAAGAGCCAGCAGGAGCGCGAGGCGGTTGCGAAGTGTGGTCGTGTCCATGTGCCTGAGTCGTGTTTCGGAAGGCGCGACGGATCCCATGAGCGCCGTTCGGGGGTCTCGACGCGGGCTTGAAAGCATCGACGTTCTTCGATATATTGATGATCGTCGATGCGTCCTGAACTCCCCCTCCTCGAGCGTTCCGCGCCGATCGCGTGCTGCGCGCCCCTGGCGGCGCCGATGCTGTCGGACGAGGAGGCCGCGGCGACGGCGGCGCTCTTCCGCGCGCTGGGCGACCCGGCGCGGGTGCGCATCCTCAACGCGTTGGCCACGACGGATGGGCCGGTCTGCGTCTGTGAGCTCGTGGATCCGCTCGGGCTCTCGCAGCCGACCGTCAGCCACCACCTGAAGAAGCTCACCGACGCCGGACTGCTCGAGCGCGAGCAGCGCGGAAGGTGGGCGTACTACTCGCTCGACCCGGAGGCGACCTCCACCCTGGCCGCCCTCATCGACCTGAACGCCGACAAGGAGGCACAGACATGACCCTGTCCGCCGACGAGCTCCGCGAAGACGTGCGCGAGAAGTATGCGGAGGCCGCCCTCGCCGTGACCGAGGGTGCGACGGGAACCTGCGGAAGCGGGAGCTGCTGCGGCGGCGAGGCGGCCGCCGAAGACTTCGGCTCGTTGCTCTACGACGCCGACCAGCGTGGCGAGCTTCCCGAGACGGCGACGCTGGCGAGCCTCGGCTGCGGCAACCCGACGGCAGTCGCCGACCTTCGCGAGGGCGAGGTCGTGCTCGACCTCGGCTCGGGCGGCGGGATCGACGTGATTCTCTCCGCGAAGCGCATCGGGCCGACCGGCATCGCCTACGGGCTCGACATGACCGAGGAGATGCTCGGCCTGGCCCAGCGGAACGCAAGGGAGGCCGGCGTCAAGAACGCCGTGTTCCTGCGCGGCGTGATCGAGGACGTCCCTCTGCCTGCCAACTCGGTCGACGTCGTCATCTCGAACTGCGTCGTCAACCTCTCGACGGACAAGCCCGCCGTCTTCACCGAGCTTGCGCGCGTGCTGAAGCCGGGCGGGCGGATCGGGATCTCCGACGTCGTCGCCGAGGACCGGCTCACTCCCGAGGAGCGCGCCGAGCGCGGCTCCTACGTCGGCTGCATCGCCGGCGCCCTCTCGAAGGGGGAGTACGAGGCGGCGTTCGAGGCGGCCGGGTTCGAGGACGTCTCGGTCGAGTTCACGCACGAGGTTGCGGACGGCATCCACGGCGCCATCGTCAAGGCGAGACGACCCGCCGCCGAGCTGGCTGACGATCCCCGTCACCGCCGCGGCGACGGGCTGCTGCTGACGGCCGGCTCGCCTCGCAGGAGCTGGTACGCGAGCGCACCGAGCGAAGCGCCGACCAGCGGCGCGACGAGGTAGATCCAGAGCGACTGAAGCTCCCCGGAGGCGAGGGCGGGCCCGAGCGAGCGGGCAGGGTTCATCGACGCGCCGCTCACCGGCCCGCCGACCAGAGCGCCGAGCGCGACAGTTCCTCCGACGGCGAGCGCGGCGGCCTCGCCGACCGCCCGCGTGTCGGTCGCCACGGCCATGATCACCAGCATGAGGAAGAACGTGAGCACGACCTCCCAGAGGAACGACTGGCGATCGGAGCCCGAGGGAAGGGTCGCGCCGACGTTGGCCACGTCGCCGAGCGAGGCGCGCAGGAGGAGCGCCGCCGCGACGGCCCCCGTGACCTGGGCGGCCCAGTAAGCGGCGACCCGGCTCCAGGGGAAGTGGCGCGTGAGCGCGAAGCCGAGGGAGACGGCCGGGTTGAAGTGGGCGCCGGAGACGTGGCCGACCGCGTAGATCATCGCCGCAATCGCGAGGCCGAAGGCGAGCGCCACCCCGAGCTGGCCGAGACCACCGCCGTCGGCGTCGACCATGATGGCGCCGGCGCCGAAGAAGACGAGCGCGAACGCGCCGAGAGCTTCGGCGGCGAGGCGACGGCCGAGCGTCACCGGCGGCGGTCGGGCACGAGTTCGGCGAGCAACGCCTGCACGCGCGCGTCGATCTCCTCCCGGATCGCCCGCACGCTCTCCAGGTCCTTGCCGGCGGGATCGGCGAGCTCCCAGTCGAGGTACCGCTTGCCCGGGTAGATGGGGCAGGCGTCGCCGCAGCCCATCGTGATCACGGCGTCCGCCGCGCGAACGACCTCGTCCGTGAGCGGCTTCGGGAACTCCTCGCCGAGGTCGATGCCCAGCTCGGCCATCGCCTCGACGACAGCGGGGTTGATCTCCTCGCCCGGGTCCGAGCCGGCCGAGCGGACATGCACCTTTCCGGCCGATCGATACGCCATGAGCCCCGCGGCCATCTGCGAGCGGCCCGCGTTCTGCACGCAGACGAAGAGCACCTCCGGAACGTCCTTCGCAATGGTCCCCTCGGCCTGTCCAAGTGCGCGCAGGCGCTCCCTGGCGAAGCGATGGACGAGAACCGGCACGTAGTCCGCGAAGCGGGCTCGGCTCAGCCCCGCGAGGGACTCGTCGACGAACCGCTCGACCGTCTCGCGCGAGAAGATGCCCTCGAACTCGGCCGCGAGGTCGTCCACCTGCTTGTCCACGTGGCGTCGTGTTGCCGGGTCGAGCACGTTCATCGCACACCTCCCTGGTGATCGATCGCCGTCGATGCCGATCTTGCCCATGCAATCGACGGTCGTCAATATCCTTTCACCAGATGAGAACCGTCGCCACGCTCGCCGCCAGCTGCCCTCCGCTGCTCCAGCAGGCTCTCGAGCCGGCCGAGGCCGACGAGCTGGCCGGCGTGCTCAAGGTCCTCGCCGACCCGGCGCGCCTCCGGCTTCTCAGCCTCATCCAGGCCCAGCCCGAGGGAGAGGCCTGCGTCTGTCACCTCGTCACGCCGCTCGGGCTCGCCCAGGCGACGGTCAGCCACCACCTCAAGGCGCTCCTGAACGCGGGCCTGGTCACGCGGGAGCAGCGCGGGAGCTGGGCGTACTACCGCGTCGCGCCGGACGCGCTCGGGTCGATCAGGGCGCTGCTCGCGTAGGCGGCGACTCGTTCGGCGCGGGCTTCGTCCGCCGGATGGCGAGGCTGATCCCCCACACGGCCAGCGCCGCGAGCCCGACGCCGAGCGAGACGATGATCAGCTGATTCGCGTACGGCACGTCGAGGAGCTTGAGGCCGCTCAGAGCGAGGACGGCGGCGAGAGAGAAGCGGAGGGCGGTCTCCGGCAGCCCGACGCTGATCTGACTGCCGATGAGCACGCCTGGAATCGAGCCGACGAGCAGCCAGGCCATCGCCGGGACGTCGACGTTCCCGGCGACGAGGTGTCCTATTCCCGCGACCCAGAGAAGAGCCGCGGCGTGGGCGATGTCGGTGCCGACGACGAACTTCGCGGCGAGCGGGAACGCGAGCAGCATCGCGAGCGCGAAGAGCGTCCCGCTCCCCACCGACGTCAGGCCGACGATGAAGCCCCCGACGAGGCCGATGGAGACGGCGAAGACTCGATCTCGCGTCGTCAGACGACCGAGGCTCGCCGCCGGGCCGCTTGGATGCAGCAGCGCCTTGGCGACGAAGGCGAGCGCTCCGAACAGGAGCGTGTAGCCGAGGACCCGGCCCTGGACGGAGTCGACGCTGTCGCCGTAGCGGTCGGTCAGGTAGGTCGCGGTCCACACGCCGACCAGGGACGAGGGAGCGCTCCCGACCAACATCCAGGCGGCAAGCCTGGCCCTGACGGTGCCGAGCCGGCGGTGGCGGACGGCGCCGAAGGACTTGAAGATGGCGCCGTGGAGGATGTCCGTGCCGATCGCCGTCGCCGGGTTGAAGTTGAAGAGAAAGATGAGCAGCGGCGTCATCAGGGCGCCGCCGCCCATGCCGGTCATCCCGACGAGGAGCCCGGTGACGAGACCGGCGACGATGAGCCGAGGGTCGTTCACGGTGCGGGACTAGTGGACTGCGAGCACGTCGCACGTCGCCCGCCGCATGACGTTCTGCGCCACGCTGCCCTCGACGAGCCGCTCGATGAAGCCCTTCTTCCGCATGCCGACGACGATCAGGTCGGCGTCGCGCTCCTCCGCGAGCGCGACGATCGCCTCGGCCGGCTGGCCGGTCGACTGAACCACCTCGGCGTCGAGCCCGCGCTCGGCCAGGTAGGCCCGCGCCTGCTCGAGTCGGTCGTGGCCGTAGTGGGTCACGTTCTCGGCGGAGTCGTGATCGTGCGGCGCGACGTTCGTGACGACGAGGGTCGCGTTCAGGCCCTCGGCCAGGTCGGCGGCCCGGGCGAGCGTGCGGCTCTCGGGGTCGTCGAACGCGACGACGATGGTACGAACGGCGGACATGTTCGTCACAGGGTAGGCGCTCCGGCCGACGAGCGGTCATGCTGACTCGATGAAGCCGGTGGTGCTCGTCGACGCGCGCAACGTCATCCGGTCGCGCTGGCCGAACCTGGACCCAGGCTGGTTCCTCGAGCGGACGCGCGCCTGGGCCGAGCGGGAGGACGTCGAGGCGCTGGTCGTCTTCGACGGCCGCGCGCCGGCCTGGGAGGATGACGAGCGCCTGACCGTGGCCGGGACGGGCGGGGGCTCGGCCGACGACCTGATCGCAGACGAGGCGGCGCGCCTGGCAGGCGAGGGACGGCCGGTGTGGCTCGTCTCGTCGGACCGGGGCCTCCGCGCCCGCGTGGCCTCCGATGTCGAGCGCACGATCGGCGGCGGCACGTTCGCTGGGTTGCTTGAGAGGCTGGATTGAGGGCCACGGAGCGGGAGGACAGCCTTTCCCCTCCCCGCTCCGTCCCCGGTCTGTTGGCGCCAGGAAGCGGCGCGGCGCCGAGATACCGTGGCGAGCCGGCGGTGGCCGTGGTTCCGCCCTTCGGGTGATGCGCGGTACTGCCGCCCTGCCGACACTTGGCAAGGATGAGGAGTTGGGGTCTAGCCGCAATCCCGGCCGTCGTCGCGGCTCTGGCCGCCTGTCCATCCGCTCTGGCAGGCGACCCACTCCCGACCACGACGATGCTCGGCGTCTCGGCCTCGACCGTCACCTACGGAAAGCCGGTCACCCTGAACGCGCACGTGAGCGGCGCGACGAACGGGACGATCGCGTTCTACGAGACGCCCTACGCGGACTCGAAGACACTCGTCGCCACGGTGGCCGTCAATGCCTCCGGAAACGCCTCGTTGGTCGTCAACCCGACCGGGAAGACGACGTACGCCGCCGAGTTCCAGGAGAGCGCGACGCACGCGTCCTCGTCGAGTCCCGACCGGACGATCTCGGTGCGGTCGAAGGCGACAGCGACCCTGAGCGGCTTCTACCGCCGCTCCGGCAAGTACAGGCTCTATCGGCCGGGTCGCGACGTGAACGTGCGCGGGACGGTCGCTCCCAACCACTACGGCCACAGTCTCAAGTTCGTCGCCGAGCGCTATCGCGACGGCAAGTGGCGAAAGGCCGCGACCGGGAGCTTCCCCATCCAGTACGACGGCTCCGCCTACGCGGTGCTCAGCAACGCCTCGCGAGGGAAGTACCGCCAGCGGGTCGTCTTCGCCGGCGACGCGGATCATCTCCGCAGCAAGTCCCGCTGGGTCTACCTCAAGATCAAGCGGTAACACCAGCCTACGCGGTCCGTCCTGCTACTCGCCGGCGTGGCCGACGCCCCCTTCCTCACTCGACGAGCACGCCGAGGACGAGGGCACGCGCCCGAGGCGTCTCGCCTACCCGAGCGACGTCGCCGTCGACGCCCAGGGCAACGTCTAGATCGCCAGCGCGGGATCGCGTTCGCGTCGTGACCTCCTGAGGGCACGCGCGCCCCGACCGTCCGGCCGTCCGTCCGTCCTGTCCCGTTCAGCTCCAAGACGGCCGAGGTTTTGCGGCGAATGCTCAACGGATCCACAAGGCATGTCAAAGCCCGGTACGCCGCTTCTTGACAATCCCGGCCCTGTTTACTCGCCCGCAAACGGTTCGCTTGCTTTCTGCGCCGTCTGTACGGCTGCCCTCATCGAGTTCAAACGTCGGGCCGGGCCCAGGCGTCCGCATCGTTCCGATCGAGATCAGTCTCTAGCTCGAAGGAGGCCTGAGCGTGAGGAGCGACCCCTAGGAGGACTGGGCGGCGACGGCTTCCTGCGCGGCCTGAACCTCTGCCTGCTCGAGCCGGGCGCCGTCCTTCTCCACGTCGAAGTGAAGGTCGCCCTCGAGGAAATCCACGACCACCTTGTCGCCGGGCTCGACCGAGCCCGAGAGCACCATCCGGGAGAGCTCGTTCTCGACGAGGCGCTGGATCGCCCGACGGAGCGGCCTGGCACCGAAATCGGGGTCGAACCCTTCGCGCGCGAGGAAGCGCACGGCGTCGTCCGTGAACTCAACCTCGATCCGCTGCGCGTGGAGACGCCGTGCGAGGCGGTCAAGGAGGAGGCGGGTGATGTCGACCAGCTGCTCCTCCTGCAGGGCCTGGAAGATGATGATCTCGTCGATCCGGTTGATGAACTCCGGCCGGAAGCTACCGCGCAGGATCTCCATCATGTCCTGCTTCAGCTCCTCGAAGCTTTCGTCGCGGCGGGAGTGCTCCTGGATTCGGCGCGAGCCCAGATTCGAAGTCATGATCACGACGGAGTGCTTGAAGTCGACCGTGCGGCCCTGCGCATCGGTGAGCCGGCCGTCGTCGAGGATCTGGAGGAGGATGTTGAAGACGTCGGCGTGCGCCTTCTCGATCTCGTCGAAGAGGAGCACGGAATACGGGCGCCGGCGGACCTGCTCGGTGAGCTGGCCAGCCTCCTCGTAGCCCACGTAGCCGGGCGGCGCGCCGACGAGGCGCGAGACGGTGTGGCGCTCCTGGAACTCGCTCATGTCGAAGCGCACCATCAGCGCCTCGTCGCCGAAGAGCGCCTCCGCGAGGGCACGCGCGAGCTCCGTCTTGCCCACACCGGTCGGCCCGAGGAAGAGGAAGCTGCCCACAGGCCTGTTCGGGTCGCCGAGCCCGGCGCGCGATCGGCGCACGGCCTCCGCCACGGCCGAGACTGCCTCGTCCTGGCCGACGATGCGACCGTGGAGTTCCTCCTCTAGCCGAAGAAGGCGCTCGCGCTCCTCGGAGGTGAGCTGCGAGACGGGGATGCCGGTGGCGCGGGCGACGATCTCCGCGATGTCCTCAGGCGTCACCTCGGCCGCGCGTTGGCGGCCCTTGCGCCGATCGTCGGCGTCGCCCTGGCGCACCTCGATCTGGTCCTTGAGGGCGCTCGCCCTATCGTAGTCCTCGGCGGCGGTCGCCTGGTCACGCTCGCGCACGAGACGCCGCAACTCATCCTCCAGAGAGCGCGTATCCTCGTCCTTCGTCTTCCCGCGCAGGCGCACCCGCGCGCTCGCCTGGTCGATCAGGTCGATCGCCTTGTCCGGGAGGAAGCGATCGCGGACATAGCGGTCGGAGAGTTCCGCCGCGGCGACGATCGTCTCGTCCAGGATGCGGACGCGGTGGAACGCCTCGTAGCGGTCTTTCAGGCCGCGGAGGATCTGAATCGTCTCGTCGACGGTCGGCTCGCGGACAAGCACCGGCTGGAACCGCCGCTCGAGCGCCGGGTCCGCCTCGACGTTCTTGCGGTACTCGTCGAGCGTGGTCGCACCGACCACGTGGAGCTCGCCCCGGGCGAGCGCCGGCTTGAGCATGTTCGAGGCGTCCATGGAGCCCTCGGCAGCGCCTGCGCCCACGACCGTGTGGAGCTCGTCAATGAACAGGATGAGGTCGTCGGAGGCGCCCTGGATCTCCTCGATGACCGTCTTCAGGCGCTCCTCGAACTCACCCCGGTACTTCGTGCCCGCGATCATCCCCGCCAGGTCGAGGGCGACGACCCGGCGGCCAGAGAGGGTCTCGGGAACCTCGTCGTTGACGATGCGCTGGGCAATCCCCTCGACGATGGCGGTCTTGCCGACGCCGGGATCGCCGATCAGAACCGGGTTGTTCTTCGTGCGGCGCGAGAGAATCTCGATCGTCTGCTCGATCTCGTCGGCGCGTCCGATGACCGGGTCGAGTTTCCCCTCCCGGGCCAGCTCGGTCAGGTCGCGACCGAACTCGTCCAGGCGCGGAGTCGCCGAGGAGTCCCTCTTTCCGCCGGAAGCCTCGACGCCGCGGATAACCGCACCGCGCAGCTTCGTGTGTGTCACGCCGAAGCGCTGAAGCAGGTCGCCGGCGGCGGACTCCTCGTCGGCGGCCAGGGCAAGCAGCACGTGCTCGGGCCCGACGTAGGACGCCCCGAGCTCGCGCGACTCCTCATAAGCGGCCAGGAGCGCCGCCTTCGCGTCCGGCGCCAGCGAGGGAGCGACGTCCGTGCGCTCGTTCTTGTCGGCCTCCTCCTCGAGCTGCGCCAGGATCGCATCGGGGTCGGCGTCGATCTGGGTGAGGACATGGCGGACGACGTCGTCCTGCAGGGCTGCGTGGAGCAGATGGTCGCTGTCGAGGTCGAGGCTGCCCCACGCGAGCGCGGTCTGCGCGGCCCGCTGGAGGAGCTGGCGCGTCGCGTCGCTGAAGAACTCGGTCACGTCGACGCGCTCGACCTGGCGCTGCGGCCGCGCGCCGGCGCCGACGCCGCGTGACGCGTCGCCGCCTCCCGGCGTGCCGCCGAAGAAGTCGGAGAAGAAGTCGTCGAAGAGGCCGCCGCGCCCCCCGAGGCGGCTTCCCATCCGCTCCTCGGCCAGGTCGAGCTCGCAGAGGTACTCCGTCTGCTGCGTCCCGTCGGGGAGCAGCCGAACCCTAGAGGCGACTGCTGGTCGTCCGTGACGGGCACAAACCGGCTGTTGCTGTGTAGCCATGCCGTGTCTCGGTCCGGCCGGCCTTCGGTGGAAGGAGGCCGACAGGAGTTTCTACCCCTTGCGCAGACTGCAAAACCTCCGCCTTCACGGCGACGTGGGAGGTTGGGCCTGCGACCCGCGCTCTCTGAGCTCTAGGCGCCGCTTCTTGGCTCAACCATGCGACTCAGGTGCCCGAGAATGTGAGAACAAGGCGGGTTCGGGTGAGAGTGTGAGAACCACGCCGCCGTCTTCGGGTCAGATCCGAAAACAGGGTCCTATGCAGGTCTTTTCTGGACCCTCGAATGTGAGAACAAACGTGAGAACAGCCGCCGCCGACCTCAACCACCCGCGCGCCGCGCCCGCTACTGGATCAGCGTCAGCAGCTTGAACATCGGGAGGTACATCGCGATGATGATCACCCCGACGACGATGCCGACGGCGATCATCATCAGCGGCTCGATGATCGACGTCAGGTTGGCGATCGCCGAGTCGACCTCGTCCTCGTAGAAGTCGGCGATCTTCGAGAGCATCTTCTCGAGCTCTCCGGTCTCCTCGCCGACGCGCACCATGTGCGAGACCATCGGCGGGAAGATGGGCGCCTCGGCGAGCGGGACGGCGATGGGAACGCCCTGCGTGACCCGCTCCTTGACGACCACGGTCGCGTCCTCGATGAGGCTGTTGCCGGCCGTCGCGCCGGTGATCTCGAGCGAGCGGATGATGTCGACGCCCGCCGCGACCAGAGTCGAGAGCGTGCGCGAGAAGCGCGCCATGCCGATCTTGACGATCACCTTGCCGATGCCCACGGGCGCGCGGATGCGCATGGCGTCCCAGATCCGGCGGCCCTTCTCGGTGCGCTTGGCGCGGATGAGGCCGTAGATCGTGAGCCCGGCGACCGGGAAGACGATCCACCAGCGGGCGCGCAGGAAGTCCGAGGCGGTGACGACGATCTGCGTGAGCATCGGCAGGTCGCCGCCGAGCTGCTCGAAGATCCCGACGAAGACCGGGACGAGGAAGAGGAGCATGCCGATCAGGACGAGCGTCGCGAACGACAGCACCATGATCGGGTACATCATCGCCCCGCGAACCCGGCGCTTGATCTTCGTCTCCTTCTCGATCTGGTAGGCGACGCGGTCGAGCACGACGTCCAGGATTCCCGCGGCCTCGCCGGCCTCGACCATGGCGATGAAGAGTCGCGAGAAGACCTTCGGATGGCGGGCCATGGCCTCCGAGAGGAGAAGGCCGCCCTCGACGTCGGTGCGCAGCTCGGTGATGACCGCCGCAAGCTTCTTGTCCTCGGTCTGCTCCTCGAGGATGACGAGCGCCGTGACGACGTTCAGGCCCGCCTCGATCATCGTGGCGAACTGGCGCGAGAAGATCTGGAGCGACTTCGCCTTGACCTTCTTGATCGCGAGGCCCTGGCTCTTGCCCGCCGAGCCCTGGGTTGCCAGCTCGGTCGCGAGCAGCCCGCGGAGACGCAGCTGCTCGCGCGCCGCCGGCAGATCGGGTGCGGTGATCTCGCCCGTCAGCTCCGCGCCCGCGGCGTTGATGGCGGTGTAGGCGTAGGAGGCCATCCGCTCCGGAAATCGGCATCCCGGCTCCGTGCCTTGAGCCGGTTTGCACCGCCGCCGGCCCCGGCGGCCGGTGCTCAGGTGCTTCGGGAACCGCCGCCGTGTCGAGAGCGCTGGAAGCCCTCGCGGGTCCTCAGCCCGTAGCCGAGCGCCCGGTCGACGGCGACGTGCGTGGCCCAGGCGAGCGCGCCGACCAGCCAGGCCGGCGCCGGGCCCGCCGCCAACGCCGCAACGCCGAGCGCCAGCGGGCCCCAGAAGCGGTGCGTCAGGTTGTAGAACGGCACCGCGCGCGGATGGAGCTGCCCGCGCTCGAGCCCCTTGCCCGCCCCGAGGAGGAGCGGCAGGTCGGGGCCGAGACCGAAGGCGACGACGGGCCACCAACCCACGGTCTCGCGCGCGTAGACAACCACGATCAGCGCGACGAGCACGGCCGCGAGAGCCGCGTAGGCGAAACGGCCCGGCCGTCTAGAGAGAGCTCGGCTTGTAGCGTCGGCCCGAATAGCCCGCGATCGTAACGGGGCTTCGGGCGGCGCTCAGCCGGTCGCCTGGTCGAACGTGGACGCCACCCGCGACCACACGCGGAACGGCGCGGCCTGGTCCCGGACGACGATCGTGATCAGCTTGACGGAGCGGCCGGTGGCGCCGCTGGCATTCCGCACCTCGGACCACGTGGCGTAGAGATCCATGCGGTACTGCCGTCCGTCCGCGCCGGTGACGGTCGTCGTCGGCACGAGCGTCGTGCAGGGCGCCGTGCCGCAGGCATTCACGTCGACACGCTGGACGATCGGCGTCGGGACGCCGGCGAGGTGGGCGACCGCCGCCGTGCCGTCCAGCCCACGCTGGACGGTCCAGGTGCTGCCGCCGGCGCCCGCCGTGACCCTGACGATCTCGTACTCGACCTTGACGCGGAAGCCGTTCGTCGAGGGGAAGCCGGCGCCGCTCGCGACCGTCATGGTCGTGTCGCTCGCCGACATGGGGCTGGCGAGGCTCGACGTCGCGCCCCCGCCGACCGTGTAGGCGACGTCGGCCTTGTAGACCGTGTCGGCGGCGTCGACCGCAGCGTTCGCGAGGCCGATCGACTCGTACTCCGCCGCGCGGAGCTTCTCCATCTGGGAGTCGGCGATGACGGCGGCGGTCGTCGCGTGGCCCGCGTTTCGGATCGAGACGATGCCCGACTGGAACATCGTGAAGACCGCGAGCAGGCCGACGACCATGACGCTCATCGCCGCCAGGAGCTCGACCATGCCGAAGCCGCCCTGGTCGCGGACGCGCGTCGACGGAAGCCGCAGCTGGAGAGGCACCGCAGACTCGTATCGGCAGGCCCCCACTGGGCCTGAATCGCAAGGTTGCCGAGATCCGCCGACGCGGCGCTCCAGACCAGCAGGGCAGTGCGTCTTCGCGGCGCGTAGCACCGCTACGTGTCGCAAGCGACGCGCTGATCCGGCGCCGCGTCTGGGCGTCATCCGGCCCGGCGGAGCCTCCGGTCAGGCCTTAGTTCATGACGTCGACGAGCTTGACGACGTACTGCGTCGTGTCCGGCGCGGCGATGAGGGTGACCTCCTCGCCGACCTCGATCTCGATCGTCGCCTCGCCGTCCTCGAACATGCCCTGGACGACCCCGATCGTCGCCCCTTCGAGCGTGAGCGCGACGAGCGTGAAGGTCGGGTCGGACGCGGGGAACTCCTCGCCGACCGAGACCGTCTCCGAGACGCCGTTGATCTCGAGGAGCGCCGTCAGCTCCTCGTCCGCGTCACCGCCTCCATTTCCTCCCGGCGCGGGAGTCGTCGGCGTCGGCGTCGTCGAGGTCGACGCCGGAGGATAGGGCGAGAGGAACGGATCCCTGCCCGTGAAGCGGCTGAAGGAGATGAGCTTCGCCGGGCCGGCCTCCGGGGGCAGGTCCGTGTCCGCGAGCACGCCGGCCGCCGGCGGAGGGGTGCTCCCGGTGGCGGGAGGAACGGCCGTCGGGGCGGTCGTCGTCACGGGCGCCGCCTCGGGCTGGGCCGGGCCGCCGAAGAGCGTGCCGTACATCTTCGGGCCCTGCCAGACGGCGAGCCCGAGGAAGATGGGGACGAGGACGAGGAGGAGCTTCTTCTGCTTGGCCTCCTTGGCCCGCAGCATCGCCTCGGCTCTGCGCTTCGCGGAGGCCATGGCTACGGCACCTGCGCCGAGGGGTCGGCCTCGGTCGGGAGTCGTCGGAGTCGTCGGAGTCGTGGTGGTCGCCGACGTGTCGGTGCTTCCGGTCGTGGCGGGGGGAACGGGCGCGGCGGCGGCCGGCGGGGTCGTCGCGTAGTAGTACGCCGTCAGGGTCAGGGAGGCGGCGATCTCGGGAAAGCCGCCCGGCCCCTCCTTCATGCTCAGCGTGTCGAGCGTGAAGAGCCGGCCGGTCGCCTCGAGCTCTCCGTCCCGCACGGTCACGAGGTTGCGCATCCGGAAGAGGAAGTCGGTCAGGTCGTAGTAGTTGCCCTCGAAGGCGAGGTTGATGGGCAGGGCCGTGTAGCCGGCACGGACGGCGGCGGGCTGTGGCGCGATCGAGATGAACTCGATCCCGGACGCTCCCGCAACGGCGTTGAGCTCGAGGATGATCCCGGGCATGTCGTCGTCGTCGGGCATGGCCTTGGTGACGCGGAAGAGGTCGGCGACCTGGATCGCGAACTCGTCGCCCTGGGTCTGCTGCTGGGCCGCCCTGGCAACCTCGAGCTGGGTCTCGAGCGAGGCGATCTCGTCACCGAGCCGGCCGGCATCGTCCTGCTTCGGCTTGATCAGCAGGAAATAGCCGACGGCCGCGAGGACGAGGAGCGCCGGGACGACGAGGACGGCGATGGGGACCTGCTTCTTCACTGGGCGGGGACCCCCTTCGGCACGATCGTGGCGACGATCGAGAAGCTGAAGTCCTCGGGGTTGCCGGCGGCCCCGCCCTCGGTGGTCGCGTCGGCTCCCCGGGCGCTCGACTGGAGCTGGACGCTGGAGAACTCGGGAATGACCTCGAGGCGCGAGAGGAGGAGCGCGACGTCCGCCTGGCTGGTGGCGAAGCCGTTGATCGTGAAGGTGCCGTCGCCGACGGTCGTCGGGACGGCCCCGGGCGTGGTCGTGGCCGTTCCGGACGTTGACGAGAGCGAGGTCAGCCACACGCTCTCCGGGAGGACGAGGGAGAACTCGCGCAGAATGCGATCCCAGGCGACGCGGGCAGAGAGAGCGTCGGAGAGGGCCGCGGTGCGCACCTGGCTCTCGCCCGCGATTGTCGCCTCGCCTTCGCTCGCGTCCGGAGCCGCCTGCGCAGTGAGCTCCGCCAGCTGGGCGCGCAGGTCGTCGGCGGTGGCCTGCCGGTCCTGCGCGCGCGCGCCCATGAGCATGTAGGCGCCGGCGAGTCCCGCGAGCACGAGGATCGCGACGAGCGCGAGCACGACCTTGAGGAACGCCGGCGAGGCGGCCGTCTTCTCGCGCTCGCCCTCCTTGGGCATGAGGTCGAACGCCCGCATGAGCGGCACGGCCGGAGGCGCCGGCGCGGTCCTGGGCGAGACCTCCGCGGACGTCTTCGGCTCCTTGGGCGCCTTGGGCTCCTTCTTCGCGCGCGAGAAGGAGAAGCTCGCCCGCGGCTTCTTCTCCTTGGCCGGCTTCTCGGGAGCCGAGTCCTCCTCCACCGGTCCCTTCTTCCGCCGGAAGAGGTCCGAGAGCTTGATCTCCTTGTTCAGGTCCACCCCGGTCCCTAACTCGCCATCCCGAGACCGATGGGCACTGCAAAGGCGGGGCCCGGTTCCGTGCCCTTGAGCTTCTTGCCGACCGAGACGCCGGCCAGCGGGTCGCCCACGCGGACCGGGACGCCGACGAGCTTCTCGAGCTCGCCGGCCAGGCCCGTCAGCTGGGCCGTTCCACCGGCGAGGACGAGCTCGCGGATTCCCAGCGACTCCGGCTGGCCCTGGTAGAACTGGAGCGAGGAGACGAGCTCGCGGCTGAAGCCCTGGAGGCCGGCCCGAAGCGCCTCACGGGCACGCACCGCCTGCTCGGGGCCGACGCCCTCGGGCACCCGGTCGCCCTGCAGGCCGAGCTCGACCTTGATGCGCTCCGACTCCGCAGGTTCGAGCTCGAGGCCTCGCGCAAGCGCGTCGGTCAGGGCGTTTCCGCCCCAGTCGAGCACGCGCGTGTACTCGCAGCTGAACCCGTCGGAGACGCCGAGGACGCTGCGCTCGGAGCCGATCGAGACCGCGACGAGCGCGCTCCTCTCGGAGCCGCCGCCGGGCTCGGTCGCGAACGTGTCGGTGAGCGCGCGCAGGAGGGCGAAGGCCTCGAGGTCGACGCCCAGGAGCCGGATGCCGGCGAGCCGGCAGGCCTCCATGTAGTTGACGACCAGGTCGCGATACGCGACGACGAGGAGCACGCGCTTGGCCGGCGAGCCGTCGGCGGCCGTTCCCTCGCCGAGAATCTGGAAGTCGAGCACCGCCTCGTCGATCGGGATCGGGAGGGCCTCCTGGGCGCGGAAGCGCACGGCGTTGGCCAGCTGCTTCGGATCCTCGATCCCGGAGACCTCGATCGTGCGGACGCCGATACGGTTGTTCGCCAGGCCGATCCTGACGTTGCGCTTGGGCAGCTTGTGCTTCCCGAAGAACTCCTTCAGCGCCTCGGCGAGCGCCTCGACCTCGCGGACCTCACCGCCGGCGATGACGCCGGGAGGGAGTGGCGATCCGGCCAGCTGAACGAGCTCGGCGGAGCCGTTGACGGCGACGCAGGCGGCGTTCAGCCGCGAGGCGCCGAGCTTGAGACCGACGACCTTCTTCGCCACGCGCCGGCTCCCTACGCTCCGGCGACCCGCAGGTTCCCGGCCGGGTCGGGGGCGACGAGCCCGTTTCGCTGGAGGAGGCTCCGGAGCTGGTCCGGCCGGCTCGAGCGCTGAAGCGCGAGCTCGGAGGTGATCTTCCCGGAGCGGACAAGCTCGAGCATCGCCTGTTCGAGCGTCTGCATGCCCCGGCTCGTGTTCGTCTGCATGACCGAGTAGATCTGCTCCACCTTCGCCTGGCGAATGAGGTTCCGGACCGCGTCGTCGGGGAGCAGGACCTCGAGCGCCGCGACGCGCCCGCGGCCGTCGGCGGTGGGCAGGAGCGTCTGCGTGACGATCCCCTGGAGGGTCGACGCGATCTGCACCCGGATCTGCTCCTGCTGGGAGGCGGGAAAGACGTCGATGAGCCGATCGACCGTGGAGGGCGCGTCCTGCGTGTGCAGCGTGGCAAACACCAGGTGGCCGGTCTCCGCGGCCGTCAGCGCGGTCCCGATCGTCTCGAGGTCGCGCATCTCGCCGAGCAGGATCACGTCGGGGTCCTGGCGGAGCGCGCCGCGCAGCGCCTCCGCGAAGCTCGTCGCGTCGGGGCCGATCTCGCGCTGGTTGACGATGCAGCGCTTGTGCCGATGGAGGAACTCGATCGGGTCCTCGATGGTCATGATGTGGTCCTCGCGCGTGCGATTGATCTCGTCGATCACCGCGGCGAGCGTGGTCGACTTTCCGGAGCCCGTCGGGCCCGTCACGAGCACGAGGCCGCGCGGCTTCGTCGTGAAGTCCTTGAGGACCGCGGGCAGCCCCAGCTGCTCGATCGTCTTCAGCTCGGCGGGGATGAGGCGGAAGGCGGCGCCGAGGCTCTCGCGCTGGAAGTAGACGTTGACGCGGAAGCGCGCGAGGCCGGGGATCGAATAGGAGATGTCGATCTGACGCTTCGTCTCGAAGACCTTCTGCTGCTCGGTCGAGAGGATCCGGTACAGCATCTGCTGGGTGTTCTCGGGCTTGAGGCGCGCGAACTCCTCCAGCCGCTCGAGACGGCCGTTGACGCGGACGACCGGCTCCGACCCGACGGTGACGTGCAGGTCGGAGGCACTGCGGACGACCACCTGCTCGAGCAGGTCGTCGACCGACCCGGCCGTCCGCCGCTCGGGCGGCTCGGGCGCGGCCGCAGCAGGGTCGGCGGCGGGCTCGAGGACAGGCTCGTGAGTCGGCTGCAACGTCGGTTCCATGGATCCTCCCGACCGGTGCTATCGGCAGTGAATCCGCATCACTAAAGGGGTGGGGAAAATCCCCCGAACGAGGGGACGCCGGCCCGGTCCCGACAGCCGATACCACCCCCTGAGCCACTGCTACGCCTATCGCTTGTTCAAGGAAGGAGTTCCGCTCATGATTCAGAGGCTCAGGAACCGGATCTCACGCTCGGAGTCCGAGGGCGGCTTCACGCTCATCGAGCTCCTCGTCGTGATCATCATCATCGGCATCCTGCTCGCGATCGCGATTCCCTCGTACCTCAGCTTCCGCGCCCGCGCGGAGCGGTCGGCCGCCCAGGCGAACGTCCGCGCCGCCATCCCCGGCGTCGAGGCGTTCTACGCCGACCACACGGCGACCGGCTACTCCGGTCTCACGTCCGCGGTCCTGAAGGCGTCGTACGACCAGGGCATCAAGAACGTGAACGTCGTGCGTGCGACGGCCGCGTCGTACTGCATCCAGAGCATCGTCGGCCAGGCCACGTACAAGAAGGCCGGCCCGGCGGCGGACATCACGTCCGGCGCCTGCTAGACGGGCTACCGAAGACGGAGCGAAGAGGCGCGGGAAACCGCGCCTCTTCTTCTAAGCGGCGTGGTTGGACTGCCGATAGGGAACGTGGAATGCGGCAGCAGCTGAGACTCCGCGTGCTCCTCCCTGTCGCCGTGCTGGGACTTCTCGGCGCGGGCTTCGGCGCGTTCGCCATGGGCGGCCCCGCCGCCCCGGAGTCGATCCCGGTCAATCCGACCAGCTCGGGCGCGATGGACACGGGCGCCGTGGACACGGGCGCCACTGATACCGGGCCCGCTCCCGTTCCGGCTCCTCCGCCTCTGACGGCCGGTGAGATCGACCCCGCGACCTGGGCGCAGCAGGCGAATGCTCTCTGCGCGCAGGCCCGCCAGGACATCGACAACCTGGGCCGGTTCGAGTCGCCGAGCGAGGCAAAGGAATGGTTCGCCGCCGCAGCTCAGATCCTGCAAGCCTTCAAGACGGACTTCGTCGCCCTCGGCTGGCCAAGCGGCCAGCAGCTGGCCGCCGCGGACGTCCAGGCGGTGTGGGACGAGGGGGTCGCGTGGGCCGAGCAGGTGCGCGAAGCCCTTGCGGCCGGGGACACCGACGAGCTGATCCAGCTCACGAAGGAACGGCCCGCGGACAAGGCCGCGGCGAAGGAGCTCAACGCCACGCTCCGCGAGCTGGGCGCTGACGAGTGCGCTAGAAGCTCGCCGACGGACTCGGCGCCGATCAGGGCGTCCGCCGCGCTCCAGTGGCAGCTCCTGAAGTACCGCGCCGTCGTCGTGGTCTTCTACTTGCCGGAGTCCGACCTCGACGGGGCGGCACTGCGTGAGGCGCGCGCAGCGGCCATGGACACGAACGCCGGATTCGTCCCGGTCGACGCCACGAACGAGAAGCAGGTCACCGCGATCGCGATCGGCTACGAGGTCACGAGCTCCCCAACCGTCCTGGTCGTCACCCGCGGGCCGAGGCTCCGCTCGGAGTTCACCGGGATCGTCGACCGCAAGACAGTGGCCCAGGCGGTCACCAACGCGCTCGAATGAGCGAGACGGCCTACGAGCCGCAGGAGCTCGCGCTTCGCTCCGCCCGCAAGGACGGGCGCGAGCTGGTGCGCATGCGGTACGTCGAGGAACAGACCGCCTTCCTGGTCGAGTGCGAGGTCTACCCGGTCGGCGGCCTGCGCGTGGAGCCGCTCCGACCCGGGCCGTACCGCTTCGGGACGCGCGACGAGGCTGACACCTTCATCCGCGAGACGATCACGATCCTCGAGTACCTCGGCTGCGACGTCACCTAGAACTCGCTTCAGGCCGATGGTTCGCCGCCGGCCTCGAAAGGCCGAATCCCCTCATCGGGGGCTTCCGAAAACCGGATCTCTGGCCACAGTGCGACGGATGAGGACGCTCATCAGGCGCAACGACGAGAACGGCCAGGTCTTCGTGTTCCTGGCGGTGATCCTGGTGGTCCTCCTCGGCTGCGCGGCGCTCGTCGTCGACGTCGGCCGCGCCTACCTCGCCAAGCGACACCTGCAGGCCTCGGCGGACGCGGCGGCCACGGCCGGTGCGCTCGAGCTCCCCGATCCAATCGCGGCGCAGAACTTCGCGATGAACTACAGCGGGCAGGACGGGGCGAAGAACGACAACAACAAGCTTCCGGGTGTCACCACGAGCGTCACGACCAAGTGCCTCTCGTTCGCTCCTTGCAGCCCTGTGAACACCGTCGTGGTGGAACAGACCACCGTCGTGCCGACGATCTTCGCCAAGGTGCTCGGCATCGACCAGTTCACGATCAAGGCGAAGGCGACGGCGTGCTCACCGTGCTCGTCGAAGCCGCTCGACATCATGCTCGTCCTCGACCGCACGGGATCGATGTGCCAGTTCTCGGACGGCAGCAGCGATCCAGGGTGCACCGATCTCGAGAACGCCAAGCTGGGTCTGCTCGAGTTCGTCCAGTACATGGACCCGGCGATCCACAAGATCGGCTTTGGAGTCTTCCCGCCCAGGACCAGCGGAGGCTCGTCGTGCTCCACGCCTGCGACGAGCAACTACAACTCGACGTCCTCGGTGTACAACATCGTGCAGCTCTCGAACAACTACAAGGTCGGCGGCGCGCTGAACGAGTCCTCGTCCCTGGTCTCGAGGATCAGGTGCCAGGACGGCGGCGGCTCGACGGCGTACGCGAATGCCATCGAGCACGCCCAGGCCGAGCTCAACAGCTCGCGCGGCCGCCCCGACGTCCAGAACGTGATCGTGTTCTTCTCCGACGGCGCCGCCAACATCGGCCCGACTTACTACTCGACGACCTCGCCGTACCGGCGCCAGCCGTGCCAGCAAGGCGTCAGCTCCGCCAGCGTGATCAAGGCGACGGGCACGCTCGTGTACACGATCGGCTACGACCTCGACGCCCTCGGCGGCGGCGCGAACGTCTGCAGGTCGTACACCGGCGCGCTCGAGTCTCCTTCCATCACCGCCTACGACGCGCTCCGGCTGATGGCGACGAACGCCGACACGTTCTTCAACCGCCCGAACCCCGGCGACCTGACCCGCGTGTACACGCAGATCGCCGCGGAGATCGGCGGCACCCGGCTCATCCCGGACGACTCGCTGTAGCCGTCTAGCTCGACCGCTAGACGAGAACGCGCGCGAGCTCTTCCAGCGAGGTCAGCCCGGAGACGACCTTGGAAAGGCCGTCGTCCCAGAGCGTGTTCATGCCCGCCGTAAGGGCGGCGCGCTCGAGCTCCTCGCGGCTCGCGTGCTGCGCGGCGAGCCGGCTGATGTCCTCGTTCATGACCATCAGCTGGTAGATGCCGATCCGGCCCTTGTAGCCAGTCTGGTTGCAGCGCGGGCAGCCGCGCTTGCGGTAGAGGGCGACCCCGTCGGCGGAGGCGGCCTGCTCGGCGCTGAAGCGCGCCTCGAGCATCTCCTCCCGGGTGGCCATGTACATCTCGCAGCAGTGCGTGCAGAGCTTCCTCGCGAGCCGCTGCGCCAGCACCGCGGTGACCGCCGAGCCCGTCAGGAACGGCTCGACGCCCATCTCGTTCAGCCGCGTCAGCGCGCTCGGCGCGTCGTTCGTGTGCAGCGTCGAGAGGACGAAGTGACCTGTCAGGGCGGCCTCGATCGCCATCTTCGCCGTCTCGGCATCGCGGATCTCCCCGACCATGACGACGTCGGGGTCGGAGCGGAGAATCGAGCGCAGCGCCGCCGAGAAGGTCATGCCCGCCCGCAGGTTCACCTGCACCTGGTTCAGGCCGGCGAGGCGGTACTCGACCGGGTCCTCGACGGTGATGATGTTGATCTCGGGGCGGTTGATCTCGTTGAGCGACGCGTAGAGCGTCGTCGACTTACCGGAGCCGGTCGGCCCGGTGACGAGCAGCGCTCCCGTCGGCTTCACGACGATCTCCTCGAAGACGTCCCGCATCTCGTCGGAGAGGCCGAGCTCGGCCAGGGTGGGCGGCCGCTTCGACTTGTCGAGGAGGCGCATGACGACGCCCTCGCCCTCGACCGTCGGCAGGACGGCGACGCGGATATCGAGGAGGCGGCCGGCCGCCTTCGCGTTCAGGGAGATGCGCCCGTCCTGCGGCTTCCGGCGCTCGGCGATGTCGAGCTTCGCCAGCACCTTGAGTCGGGTGGTGACTCCGGGCGCGAGCCGCTTGGGGATGCGCTGGAGCTCGTGCAGGACGCCGTCCACCCGCGAGCGGACGACGAGGGCGTCGTCCTGGGGGTCGAAGTGGATATCGCTCGCCCCGTCCTCCGCCGCCTGGAGGATGATCGAGTTGACGAGGCGGACGAGCGGGGCGTCCGAGACGCCGTCTTCCGCCTCGAGGTCGTCGCCCTCCTCTTCCTCCTCGGCGAGGTCGAACTCCTCCTCGACGAGCGCGGCGCGCTCCCACGCCTCGGACGCCCGCTCGAGGCGCTTGAGCTCGAGCTCGATCTCCTCCCTGGGAGCGACGCCGATCTCGAGCGTGTAGCGCGTGGCGAGCCTCAGCTCGTCGATGGCCTGGACGTTCGTGGGGTCGGCGACCGCGATGAGGAGTCGGTCGCCCGCGATCTGGTACGGAATCGCATCAGCCCGCTTGAGCACGTGAGCGGGGATCGACTCGGCGGCGAGCTTCTGGACGCCGGTCGAGAGGTCGACGTACGGCAGATGGTGGCGCTCGGCGAGCTCCCGCGCCTCGTTGGTCTCGGCCTGCGCTCCCGTTCGGGGCCCGGGCAGGAGGAGCTCCGAGCTCGGCGTCAGGCCCTCGTCCATGATCGCCTGCGCGAGCGACCCGGTGCCCGCCCGGGAGCGCGCCAGGGAGAGCCTGTCGAGGGGGACCAGGCCGGTCGTCTCGATCAGGTCGGCGACGAGCTGCGTGATCGCGCCGCCCGAGATTCCCGCGCCGGGCGGATACTCGGGCTCGGCGCTCGGCGGCGTTTGCTCGTCGTCGCCCGCGCCGCCCCGTCGCAGCGGTTGAAGCTCGTCGAACTCCATCACAGTGGGTTATCGGCCGCGCGAGCTTGATCCCCAAGAGAGGGGATTACGCGGGCAGACTAGAGCCCGCTGCCGCTCAGGTAGGCGTCGAGGAGCGCGCCTCCGAAGAAGAGCGCGACGACGGCGCCGAAGGCGAGGAAGGGGCCGAACGGGATCGCCATCTTGCGGGCGGCCGCGCCGTGGCGGGCCAGCAGCACGACGGCCGGCACGAGCGCCGAGACCATGCCGACCATGAGCGCGACGAGCACGAGCTTGCCGAGCATCGCGCCGAGGAGGAGGCAGAGCTTGACGTCGCCCATGCCCATTCCCTTTGGATAGGCGAGCAGGGCGGCGAAGAGGAAGAGGGCGGCTCCGAGCGGCGCCAGGATCCACTCGAGCCACTGGTCCGGGTGAAGGACGAGCTGGGCAGTGAGGACGATGCCAGCGGAAGGCAGCACGATCTTGTCCGGGAGGATGCGGCGCTCGAAGTCGATCGCGGAGAGGACGACGAGCGTGGCGCAGAAGAACGCCGCCAGGAACGCGTCGGCGGTCAGACCGAACGACAGGAAGCAGGCGGTGACGAGGAACGCGGTCAGGAGCTCGACCGCGAGGTAGCGGAGGCCGATGCGCGCGCCGCAGCCCCGGCAGCGCCCCCGCAGCAGCAGGTACGAGACAACGGGGACGTTGTCCCGCCACGCGATCTGCACCCCGCATGCCCCGCAGGCGGATGGCGGGTGCACGAGCGAGCGGCCCTCGGGCAACCGCGCGGCGACGACGTTCAGGAAGCTCCCCAGGGCGAGCGCAGGCGGAACGACGACGACGGCCAGGGCGAGGTTCATCTCCTCACCGGTATCGGCGCCCGGCGGCGCCCGCTTGAGAATCTGAAAGGGCTACGAGACTGCCGGGCGGGCGAGCTTGAGGTCGCCGTTGGTGACGTCGAAGTACGTCACCACGGGCAGGCCGTCCGCGCCGAGCGCGATGGAGGTGTGCCGGCCGACGTTGCCGGCGGTGTCGAGCGCCTCGGCCTCGTTCCCGGAGGTGCAGGCCGCGTTCCCGCAGCGCAGCACCTTGAGGTCGTTCGTCGCCCCGTCGAAGTAGCTGACCACGGGGAAGCCGTTCGCGCCGATGGCGATCGACGTGTCGTAGCCGAGCGGGTCGGCCGTCGTGTCGACGGGCGTGATCACGTTGCCCGTGGCGCAGGCCGCCTCGCCGCAGTGGACGACCTTGAGGTCGCCGTCCGTGCCGTCGCGGTAGCCGACGACGGGCAGCCCGTCCGTTCCGATCGTCAGCGAGCTGAAGTCGCCGACCCACTGGTCGGTCTCGACCACGGTGGCGACGTTGCCGGAGCCGCATTCGGCGTCGCCGCAATGGAGGACCACGAGATCCCCGTCGTCGAAGTCGTAGTAGCTGATCACGGGCGCCCCGTCCGCTCCGATCGCGAGCGAGGTGTCCGTGTCCGAGCCGACGGGGCCGGTGTCGGCGACGTTGATCTGGTTCCCCGAGGTGCAGTCGGCGTTGCCGCAGTGGAGGACCTTGAGGTCGCCGTTGGTGACGTCCACGTAGCTCACGATCGGGAGCCCGTCCGCGCCGATCGCGAGCGACGTGTCAGAGCCGACGTTGGCGGGGCCCGTGTCGACCGAGGTCGCCTGGTTGCCGCTCGTGCACGCGACGTTGCCGCAGTGGAGGACCTTGAGGTCGAAGTTCGTCACGTCCTTGTAGCTCACGATCGGCAGGCCGTCCGCGCCGATCGCCAGCGACGTGTCCGTGCCGACGCCTCCCGGGGCGTCGACCGTCGTCGCCTGGTTCCCGGCCGTACAGGTCTCGTTGCCGCAGTGCAGGATCTTCAGGTCGGCGTTGAGGTCGCCGCCCGTGGCATCCCGGTAGCCGACGACCGGAAGCCCGTCGACGCCGATGGCCACGGAGGTGTGGTCGCCGACGGTCCCCGTCGAGTCGAGCGTGACGACGAGCGGCGCTCCGCATGCCTCCGCGGGGAAGGAGCGCGGGCTCGCGCTCGCCCGGGAGCAGTAGGCCTGGAGCCCGCTCTCCGAGGTCTCGCCCTTGAGCGCGAAGAGCGCGTCGGCCGCCGAGGTCGTGTAGTAGCGGGCGTCCGCCTGTGTCTTCGTGTAGTAGCGCGCGTCCGACTGGCTCTTCGTGTAGAAGAGCTTCAGCGCGAGCGGCTTCATGTGCTTCGTCCAGACGTGGCTGACGTTCGTGCTCATGTGAGCCCCGGCGGGGGTTCCTGCGACGGCCACGACCACGAGCCCCAGGCAGAGGAGCGCGACGCTACGCCGTCCGCGCATGCTGCTATTCTCCTACCCGGACTGCAGGCCGGCCACGACGACGAAGTCGCCGGCCGTCTCGGGGTCGGAGTACATCTGCCCCTCGACGAGCGATCCGAGCGGCGGCCAGTCGTAGTACGTCGGCCAGCCGTTCGACGCCGAGGGAAGCAGGATCCGGTTGCAGACGATCGGGCCGCTCGTGTGGAAGTTCTCGTGCACGGTGCAGTCGCCGTTCGCGTAGATCGAGGCCCTGGAAGCCCGACGGGTCCTCCGAGGCCTGGGTGGCGCCCTGGTCGTACTCGGAGTCGCCGCCGGCGAGCACGATCATCATGTTCTGGGTCGGATCCCAGTTCTGCATCCCGGTGTCGATGCAGGACGTCGTCCCTGACCCGCCGGCGCACACGATCTCGTCGAACTCCAGGTCGTCCGTCGCGTAGATGATCCCTCGCCCCTGGTAGTGGGCGACCGTGCCGTCGTCGTCGAAGCGGAAGTCGCCGTCGATGTAGATCGTGCCCTTGATCTTGAGCACGCGCGTGACGTGGTTCCAGGAAAGCTCGCCGACGAGGTTCCCCAGCGAGTCGTGCACCTGGCACGTGTAGCTCGAGGTGTTCGGCGTCACCTCGGCGGAGCCGGGCACGCTGTTGTCGAGGATCGTGTTCGTGTCGAACCCGCCCGGGAAGCTGCCCGTCGTGCAGTTGTGATTGGGACCGGGCTTTGCGTTCCCGTACCAGTAGGCGAGGTCGACAGCCGGCTTCGACAGGTTCTGCGGCGCCGTGCCGATCGTGTTCGCCCAGACCTTGTCGGTCGAGCTGCACGGCGTGTGGGGCGCCTGAGCCCAGAACTGGCAGGTGCCGGAGACCTGCACCGACGCAAGCGGCGTCCCGGCCGTTCCGATCGTGGTCGTCGGCGGCGGCGAGTAGTAGACCCTGATCTCGACGTGGTCGACGAAGGCGGTGCGGGTGGACGTCGTCAGGTTTCGGGCCTTCAGGCGGAGCCCGAAGTTGGACGCCTCCACCTGCGCCTCCGTCCAGGTCGTGCCCCAGAGGTCGGTCGAGGTTCCGTAGGTCCGCGTCGAGTCGGTGGTCGTCCAGTCGGTCGTTGATGCCTTGTCGCTCCCCGACGGCGCGCCCGCCTTGAGCAGGAAGACGTCGTAGTCCTCGATCGAGTTCGAGTTGCTCGCCGCGCGCTCGACCTCGGCGACGATCCCGACGATGGTCGAGCCGGTCGGGAGGTCGAGCCCGAAGCCCGTGACGTCGAGGTTCGCGCTTTGGGCACTCGCGGCCAGCGACGCGCTCGCGTCCGAGTTGTTGCTCGTGTAGACGTTCGTCGAGCTCGTCCAGCCCGTGGCCGCGCTCGGATTCCGGAGCGACGAGGTCGTGACCGGGCTCATCGTGACGTCGTCGCCGACCTCGACCGTGGTGTTCGCTCCGGAGATCGTGGCGCTGCCGCGCAGGCAGAGGTCGCCGCGCGTGGCGATCGGCATCGTGATGTCGACGTCCTCGATCGTGAGACAACTCGTCGTCGAGTCCGCGTACCAGCGATTCCACGCGGCGACGTTTGCGCCGCTGTTGAGGCCGTAGACCTGCGCGTTCTGGGTGAGCGTCCGCGTGATCTCGTCGGCGCCCGTGGGGTTCTTCACCGTGCCCGTGGACGTGATCGTCCAGGTCTCGCCCGAGAGCGTCCCCGAGTAGGTGACAGCGCCGCCCTCGAGCTGCAGCGTCGTCTCGGCGAGCAGCGACCCCGTCAGCGGGTTCAGCGAGCTGTTGAGGACCGAGAGCGCCTGGGCGATTCCCGCCTCGGCGAGGTCGTACGCGGTCTCGCGGCCCTTGGACGCGCTCGCGCTGCGCGCATTGGCGGTCGAGTAGTAGATGAGGGTCGCCCCGGTGAGCGTGAGCACGCCGAGGATGCCGATCGCCATGATCAGCGTAATGCCCTCCTGGGCTCTGAGATGACGTCGGAGAAGCCGCATGGAAACTTAGGCGCGCGTGGTGTTCCTGAGCACAATGTCGGCAACGAGCCGCCACTTCTTCCATGCCTCGTTCGGGTACACGTTCACCGGCATGTCCACGGTCAGGCGGCCCAGCGCCGTGGGCGAGGGTGCGGCGTACGCGAACACGTTGCCCGTCGTCAAGTAGTCGGCGATCGGCACGGCGGCCGCGCTCCCCCTCTTCCTGCGCAGCTTGAAGCGGTTCGTGCCGGCGGAGGCGGTGTCGTAGACGACTGTCGTCTGCGTTCCCCCGGCGCTGGGGCAGCCCGGAGGCAGGGTGATCGTGACGGAGGCGGCGCTCGTGAACGTCAGGGAGCTCGCGCAGTGGATCTCGCGCCGCATCTGGTCGAAGGCGACGCGGGCGCTGAGCTGGGCCTGGAAGCGACGGTTCGCGTCCAGCTCCGCCTTGGCCCCGGAGATGAAGAGGGTCGTCAGCGACGTGACGACGATCAGGAAGATGGTGAGGACGGCGAGGAGCTCGATGAGCGTGTAGCCGCCCCGGCCGCGGAGCGTCCTACCCACATGTCTCACAGGTCAGCCCTTCTGACTCTCGACCCAGGCGAGCATCCTCAGGGCGACCTGCTCACTCTTGGCGCCGAAGCCGAAGCGGGCGTACAGGCTGCGGTCGACCTGAACGAGGATATGGAGCGCGTCGTCGCCGTTCTGCCAGCCGAAGCCGGCGCCGGTGACGATCCAGGCGTGCTGGTAGAGCCAGTGTCCCACGAAGTTCTCCCCGGGCCTGTGGGGGAGCGCGGAGACGCGGCGCTGGAGCTTCTTCGCGCGCTGAGGGAGCGGCATCTCGTCGGCGGGCTCGCCCGGCGCGCCGGGAGCGACGAAGTCCGGAGTCCGGTAGTCGCCCTGGTCGGGCTTAGGCTTGGGAGCGGGCGCCGGGGCCGGCGGAGGCGGCTCGGCCGTGGTGGTGGTCGCGGTCGGCGCGGTCGTGGTCGGAGCCGGGGCCGTGGTCGTCGGCGCCGCGGGAGTGGTCTCGGCCGGAGGCTGCTCGGGGCGCCAGTCGCTCATGAGCTCGATCGGCGTGCCCTCGTAGGGGGAGACGTTCTCGGGCACCCCGCGCTCGGCGTACTCGGCGCTGCGCCGCAGGGTGACGACGACCAGGGGCGCGCCGTTGTCGACGACGCGCGTTCCGGGGGCGGGCGACTGGCTCTCCACCGTGTTGGCGGCGTAGCCCTTCACGGCGCCCTTGACCCGCCACGCGAAGCCCGCGTCCTGGAGGATGCCCTTCGCGAAGACGTACGCCTGCTGCTTCACGTCCGGAACGACGAGGACCTCCGGTGGAGCCGCCTCGGCGGTGCCGGCGGCGGTCGTGGTGGCCGGATTCGAGCCCGACGGGCCGCCGGCCGCCAACGTCCAGCTGGCGGCGGCGAGCAGCCAGATCACCACGAGGGCGATCAGGCGCGGAGCGAGCGTAGCCAGACGGGCCGCCATGCAGTCCCAATCGGCAGCGAGAGCTGAAAGATCAAGCCCCTTCCCGGTATGAGGCCTAGCCGGTGGTCGTGAAGTGGATGACCCGCTTGCGGATCACCCTGACCACGCGCTGGCCGGACGCCGCGGCCTGCAGCAGGCCGTTCCCGGCCAGCGCCTCCGACCGATGCGGCGTGACGCCGTCCTGCCACCGAAACGCGATTCCGGCAAAGGCCTGGAACCAGGGCTCGGCCTGCGGATAGCGCCCTGCCGGGACGAACTGGAGATGGAGGTGCGGGCCGGTGGAGTTTCCGGTCGAGCCGACTCGACCGACGAGCTGGCCGGCCTGAAGCGACCGCCCGCTGCGGACACCGACGGCCAGGGAGGAGAGGTGGCAGTACAGGAACTCCTCGCCGGTGGTCGTGCGCAGCATGAGCCCGATCCCGCACTTCCCGGAGTCGCTCGGGAAGGTGTGCGTGACGACCGCGTCGTGAAGAGCGTAGACCGGCGCGCCGGACGGCGCGGCGATGTCGGCCGCCGGGTAGTCGTGATGGGTGTGCGCGGTCGAGACGCTCGCCGGTCCGCCGCCGACCGGGAAGACCCAGCCGTCGAAGGACTGCTGGCCTCCGGCGGCGCCGGCGCGCCAGGCGACCAGGTACGGGTAGGGGTTGACGACACCGTCGTAGCCCTGCGCTCTGAGCTCGGGCGGGTGGATCTCGAAGTGAAGGTGGGGAGAGGTTCCGACCGCGTCGCCGGTCGCGCCGACGAAGCCGATGACGTCGCCGGCCCGCACCACGGCGCCCTCGCGCGCGAGCGGCGAGAAGCGCGAGAGGTGCGCATAGTAGAAGTCGTTGCCCGCGGCGTCGCGGAGCCAGAGGCGGTTGCCGCCGACGTCGTTCCAGCCGACGTTGAAGAGCGACCCGTCCGACACGGCCACGAGCGGCGTCCCCAGCGGCGCGAAGATGTCGATCCCGTGGTGCCAGCTCGTGGGTCGCAGGACGCGGAAGTCGTCGGAGAAGGTGGCGTCGCCGGCGACCGGGAAGACGTACCCACCGCCGGCAAGCCCGGTTCCGAAGGCCGCCGCCTCCTGCGCCGCCTTGACCTTCTTCAGCGCCTCGACCGCCGCGGCGAAGCGGGCCCGGAGCCTGTCGATCTTCGCTTGCGAGGCACGCTCGACGCGGTCGAGCCCGGAGAGCCGGGAGTCCAGCCGGGAGAACTCCCGGTCGGAGAGGCTCGGGTTCCCGAGCCGGCGCTCGAGCCGGAGCCGCTGCCAGCCGCGGGCGTCGACCCTGCCGAGGGCGCGGTCGAGGGCGTCGGAAAGGTGTTGCACGCGGACGCGGGCACGCTCCAGCTTCGCCTCGAGATCGGGCCCCGGCCCGAGCGCGAACGCCGTCGGCGGACCGGCCGTGAAGGGCGCGTCGCCAAGGGTCGCGGCCAGCGCCAGCACGTCGTCGACGTACCACTGCGCATGGTTGTAGGCGAAGATCGCGCGCTCGATCGACTCGTGCGCCCCGGCGGCGGCGAGGTAGCGCGCGGCCGCGAAGACGGCGTCCTCGGGATCCCACGGGTCGGCGAGGCCGTCGCCGTCGGCGTCCATCCCCCAGCGCATCCAGGTCGAGGGGAGGAACTGCATCCACCCGATCGCGCCGGCGGAGCTCGGCCCCATGTTCTGCCCGTAGCCCGACTCGATCTTGTTGATCGCCCCGAGTACCTGCCACGGGACGCCGTAGCCCTGGCCGGCCTGTTTCCAGAGGGTGACGAGCTGGCCGTAGGAACGGACCTCCGGCTGCGCGGGGGGACGGGAGAGCGGCGAGGGGACGCGGATCGAGCCCGGGGAGTTGGGCACCTTGTAGCTCGGGAGGCCCCGCGGGGTCGCGGCCAGCTGTCCGGAGGCGGCGGGAATCGCCGCCAGCGCGAGCACGGCGGCCAGGACGGCTACGTGACGTCTCACTGGTCCGACGTCGCGAGCCGCAGGCCGGACGCCGGCTGTGCCTCCGGCTCGGGCTCCGGCTCTGCCTCGTCCTCGGCAAGGCTCGTGAAGTCGACGGCTGCGGTCTTGCCCTCCTCGGCGGCGCGCTTGCGGCGCAGCGCCTGCTCGACCGCGATCTCGAAGTCGTGGCGGTTCGTGGCCGCCGCCGCAGCGACCTCGAGCTCGACGACGTCGTCGACGACGAGCTGGACGAGGTGCTGAGAGAAGCTCTGCATGTGGTGGTAGGCGCCGTCCTCGATCGCCTCGGTGAGGCCGTGCGTCTTCTCCGGCTCGCGGATCAGGTCGGCGATACGGGCCGTGTTGACCATCACCTCGATCGCCGCTACCCGGCCCCCGACCTTGCGCGGGATGAGGCGCTGGCTGATGACGCCGCGCAGCGTCCCGGCGAGGATCTCCCGCACCATCATCTGCTTCTGGGGCGGGTAGAACTCGACGAGCCGGCCGATCGTCTCCGCGGCGTCGAGGGTGTGCAGCGTCGAGAAGACGAGGTGCCCGGACTCGGCCGCCTGGAGCGCCGTCTGGCTCGTCTCCTCGTCGCGCAGCTCGCCGATCAGGATCACGTCGGGGTCCTGGCGCAGCACGCGGCGGAGCGCCTGCCGGAAGGACTCGGTGTCGAGCCCGACCTCGCGCTGGTTCACGATCGAGGCCCAGTCGTCGTGGATGAACTCGATCGGGTCCTCGATCGTGACGATGTGCTGCTTGCGGTTGCGGTTGATCCAGTTGAGCATCGCCGCGAGGGTCGTCGACTTGCCCGAGCCGGTCGCGCCCGTGACGAGGACGAGGCCGCGGTGCTCCTGCGACAGCTTCGCCACGCCCTCCGGCAGTCCCAGGCGCTCGAAGCTGGGGATCTCCTTGGGCACGAAGCGGAACGCGAACGAGATGGAGCCGCGCTGGCGGAAGCCGTTGACGCGGAAGCGCCCGAGCCCGTCGGCGAGGTACGACGTGTCGAGCTCGCCGGACTCGAGGAACTGCTCGCGCTTGGCAGGCGAGCGGTCGGTGACGAGCAGCAAGACGGTCTCGAGGTCGGAGTCCGTCAGGATCCGCTGCTCGAGCGGCTGCAGGTCGCCGTCGACCCGGACCATGGCCGGAGAGCTCACCTTGAGGTGCATGTCGCTTCCTCCGGCGTCGATGACGCGTGCCAGCAGCTCGTCCAGGTTCATGACGACGTGGAGGCCATCGGCGGGCCTTCGCGCAGCGCTTTAGCTCAAAGGGGTGATGAAGGCTCAGAGCCGGCGCTTAGCTACACTGAGGCCCGCCGCGGGGGAGTACCCGAGTGGCCAAAGGGGACGGGCTGTAAACCCGTTGGCTCAGCCTACGTAGGTTCGAATCCTACCTCCCCCATTCCCCGCCGCATCGCTGAGCGGAAAGCCCATGGATAAAGGGCCCATGGCTGCCGGAGACGGCGGGACATGGGCGGGCGGCGCAAACCCCCGTGCATACCTCGAAATCGTCCTCTCGCCCGGCAGGATCGGGCCGTGGCCGAGAGCTACTACTCGGCGCGATCCCGCCGCGACCCCGCCTGGCGGGAGGCGCAGAGCGCCGGGGCGAGCGAGCGGGAACAGGATCAGCCCCCTCCATCGGCAGGGGCGAACGTGGGCCGAGATCGGTCACCTTCGTCGGGCAGCGGAAGCTGTCCGTGACCTCGGACACGTACACTCACGTCTTGCGCGTCCGGGCGCCGAGGCCGACTACGCGGGGCGGTCCTCGAAGTGCCGGCTACCTCCTCACGGACGTCGCGCGGCGACGATTCCCCGCGACGGCTTTCCACGAGGGTCTCGAGGGCCACTACGTCACTGAGCGCTCCCGTGGGTTTCGGGCGTGTGCGTCGACGGCGCCGTGCCCGGCACCTGGACGCGGACGGCAGAGGCGTGCTTGAAATTGCCGTGCCCGATGAGCTCTTCGACAAGTACGAGTATGAAGAAGAACTTTATGACGACGCGGGTGGATGCGTACGGCGGTCATCCCCGCTAGCGAGCTAGCGAGCTACCCGATACGACTGCTCAATGAGCGAGCCGTCGACACAATCATCGACCAGTGGTTCCACGGTGACTGACCTGTCACGCAGTCAGCACTAGGACTGGGGCACCACCCCCGTGGCCGGGGTGTCCGAGTCCAGCCCGGACATGCTCGCGTGGTGCATCCCCGGGTGCATACCCCGAGCGCTCAAAACCCTCCATTTGCAGGGGCGGTCGAATCCTACCTCCCCCATTTCGCCCCGTCGGGCGTCGAATCCGACCGTCTCAGATCGACTTCTCGTAGAAGACGCTCGTTTCGATCTCCCGCGGCGTCATGCCCAGGTAGTCGCCGAACGCATCGCATTCTTTGAAGCCCTTGCGCTCGTAGAACGCGATGGCCTCGGCCTGATACGTGCCGGTCTCGAGCCGGAGAACCGTGTATCCGGCCCCCTTCGCCTCTGCTTCCAGTTTCCGGAGCACGGCCGCCGCGACGCCCAGCCGGCGGGCCGTCGGCCGCGTGAACATCCTCTTCACCTCGGCGAAGCCGTCGTAGAAGGCGACGCCGCCGCAGCCCACGGCGACGCCGTCGACCCGTGCGGCGAAGAACCTCACGTTGTCCTCGAAGAGCTGCTCGAACGGAACGTAGTGATGCTGCTCCGGCAGGTAGGGACCGGTGAGAGCCCGATTCAGCTCGGCCACGAGTTGTTCGATCTCATCGGTTGCGACCGATACCCGCTCGATCGTCACGTCCACCAGTCAGTCCTCCAAAGCTTTTTCGTCGCGCACCGTAGTCGTTCGGGACCCACTATGCGCGCTTCGAACGCCAAAGGCACGAGCCACCGAGGCTCGACCCCCTCGCGACGCCGTCGCCGCGCCAGCAACGATCCCGGAGGAGGCCGCGGCTAGCTCCTAATGGTTTGGATCAGCCGACTCTCCTAGCCTTGCGAGTTCGATCCGACGGCCTTCCAAGCCCATACGATCGCGGCGAGAACGACGAGGATGAAGATGGCAAAGCCGATCCAGAACACCAGTCGCGAAGGCTAGCCGGAGTAGCCACCATGGACGACGTTCGACGGTGCGCGGTCCTGCGCCGTCCTCACCCGACCACGCGGGGGCGCAGCGTGAGCGAGCCCGAGACGAGTGGACGGCTCAGCCGGGCGTCACGACCTCGAGGCGGTCGAGGATCGCCCAGGCCTCGGCGCTGACGGCGGCCGGGGTCTCGGCCCCGAACGCGACATAGACAGAGAAGCGCCGGCCGGAATCGCCGAAGGAGATCAGGTAGTCGGTGAACGCCTTGCGGTGGTCGAGGCAGTCGACCGCTTCGGTGGGGTAGCCGCTGCTCGGGCCGAACTGCGCGGGTCGGCCTGGATAGTTCCCGGGCGTGCCGGCGCCGTCTTCGGGGTCGCCGAGCCGCTCCTCGACGACGACCAGAGCATCCGTCGGGCCCATGTCCTCGATGGCGTTCTCCGGCAGGTGAGCACAATTCTCGCCGCCGGGCCGGGCGGGAAACGTGCTGAGGGCGACGAGCACCTTCGGGTCAACCAGATCGGGCAGCAGAGGGTCGACCGAACGCGTCCAGCTCGACGGGTACGTGACGGCGAGGGAGGCTTCGGGGACGTCGTAGGTCGTCCAGGCCGGGGGCTCCGTGGCCCCTTCGCGGTCGCCGGCGGGCGCTCCTCCACAGGCCGCGGCTCCGAGGACGAAGCAGAGCAGGACCGCGCTCCGGGGTGCTCGCATGCACGACATACGTCCCGGACGCCAAGAAGGTCCGCGGTGGACCGTCTCTCCGGGCGGCCGGCTACCGGGGCTCGGGTGGTCCCATGCCGGGCAGCTCGTTGGGATCCGGCTCCCGGTCATCGGTCAGCTGGCGCACGGGCAGTCCCGCCGCCTTCCAGGCGTCGAACCCTCCGATCATGTCGGTGGCGTTCACGCACCCCAGCTCGCGCAGGCTCGCGGCCGCGAAGGTCGAGGCGAACCCCTGGGAGCAGAACAGGACGAGGCGACAGTCGAGATCCGTGACGTGCGGGTTCGCGTAGCCGGAGTCCGGATCGACGCGCCACTCGAGCACCAGGCGAGGAATGTGCAGCGAGCCGGGCACGACCCCGTGTCGCCGACGCTCGTCGTCCGAGCGCAGATCGACGAGCAAGGCTCCCGACCCTAGTGCACGCTGGGCCTCGTCCGGCTGGAGACGAGGCGCGATCCGCGCTCGCGCCTCGGCGATGAGGTCGTCCACCGATCGTCGCACCGCGTCGAGGTTGCCTGGCCCGCCGGCTGGGCGCAACCCAGAACCACGGTTAGTAGCACGCCCTCCACAGGACCTCTGCGCGAGTAGCTCCCGTAACCGTGGGCGTGAAGAGGGCACTTCTCACACTGCTCCTCGTGCTCTCTCCTGCCTGTGGAAGCGAGCAGCCGACCGATTCTGCCAAGCCCGCAGGCGATGCCTCGGCGACCGCCCGAACTGCGAGCACCCCTGCGGCACGCGACGCGGCGACCTTCGTGCCAGAGGCCCAGCACCGGGACGGCCGGGACCTCCTTCCCCTCACGTTCCCCGATGGGAGCCGCATCGTCCTCTCCTACCCGGCTGAGCTCGGGCTCGTCGACCTTGGCGTTCAGCCGGACGTTTCCTACCTGTATCGCGACGATCCCGCCGCGCGGTATCCGCTCACGTTCCTCTATGAGGCGCCGAGCCGTGCAGCCACCGACAGCGACGTCGTCCTCCACGCAGGGGCATGGACGGTCGTGGCTCCGATCCAGGATGCGGGGGCGCGAGCCGAGGTCACGAACAGCCTCGGCATCCACGAGACGGGCGAGGGCTTCGTGGTCGTCGAGGCAGCGGCGCCGCTAGGGCTCTCGCAAGAGTTCGGCGAAGGCGGCGGCGTCATGCTGGCGCTCGGCGACCACAATCCTGCTCCGGGCAAGGTCACGAGCCTCGATCCGCTCATCGAGCTCGCGCCCGAGGACTGCGAGCCGCGCGACGCCGAATTGGAAGGGGTCGGTGGAAGCTTCAGTCACGGCTCCACATGCCTTGGCGGCCGGATCTACTTCGGGATCTACGGGAAGAGGCCGTTCGTGGACGCCGTGCTCGCCGGGCTCAGGCTCGAGGAGTGGCAGCCGGCCGACGCGTAAGGCGGCGCCTCAGGGCTCGGTGTGGACGATCACGTCGACGATCTCGGGGTGGTCGCGGCGGATGCGCTCCTCGATCTCGCTCGCGCTCGCATGCGCCTCGGCGAGCGCCTGCTCGGGCGCCATCGCGAGGGTGAGGAAGGCGACGAGGCCGCGGTCCGTGGCGAGGAAGCGGAGCTCGCGCGGATCGCTGCCCGTCGTGTCGCGAACGATGCCGCGCACGGCCTCCGACTCGGACTCGAGTGCCCCGGCGGGAACCGAGCTGACGGCGGCCGGCTCGGCGAGCGGCTCGATGTGCGTCTGGACGGCGTCGACGACGGGTACGGCGGCGAGGATCTCCCGCTCCACCGCCTCCGCGACCTCGTGTGCCTCGGCGAGGGTGAGAGCGCCAGGCAGCTTCAGATGGAGCGTGACCTCGGTGCGGTGGTCCACGTCGAGGACCGACACGTTGTGCACCTCCCGCACCCCGGGCACGCGGAGCGCGGCGGCAGTCGCCCGCTCGCCGAGCTCGCGCGCCTCGGCGGGCTCGACGTGGACGACGACGTCGGCGCCCGGGACGGCCCGCTCCACCGCCTCCTCGACGGCGTCGGCGGCGGCGTGGCCCTGGCCGACCGCCGCCCCCGGCGGGACGCCGATGACGACGTCGGCGAAGTGGCGCCCGGCCGCGCGGCGCATCCGCAGCCGCCGGAGGGTCACGCCCTGGCCGAGGCCCTCGATGGCGGCCCGGGCGGCCTCGACCTCGTCGACCGGCGCCTGGTCCATGAGAACGTCGACGTTCCGGCGGATGAGCCGTCCGGCGGCGGCGAGGACGAGCGCCGCGACGAAGAGCGCCGCGATCGCGTCGCCCTCGGGATACCCGGCGCGGGCGGCCAGGAGCCCGATGAGCACGGCCGTCGAGCCTGCGAGATCACCGCCGAAGTGGAGCGCGCTCGCGGCGAACGCCGGGCTCTCGTACTCGCGCGCGGCGCGGTGCGACACCGCCGCGCGGCTGGCGTCGATGACGATGACGAACCCGATCACGAGGAGCGCGTACCACGCCGCGTCGACGTCCGCCGTCCCCTCCACGAGCCGGCGGACCGCGGCCGCGGCGATCAGCAGGGAGACGAGCACGAGGAAGGACGCCTCGGCCAGGGCGGCCAGGTGCTCCGCCTTCCCGTGCCCGTAGGGGTGGCTCCGGTCCGCCGGCCGGACGGCCACGCCCACGGCGAAGAGGGTCAGGAGCGCGGCCACGAGGTCGGTTCCGGAGTGCGCCGCCTCCGAGAGGAAACCGAGGCTCCCCGTGGCGAGGCCGGTCACGAGCTTGACGGCGATGAGGACGGCCGCGGCCGCCACCGAGACGAGCGCGATCCGGCGCTGGGGGCTCACCGGCCACAGGCTAACCTTGTCCCCGGGTGCCCGATCCTCCCGCCAGCGGCGATTCCTTCACGGTCGACTGCCCGCACTGCGGCAAGTCGTTCGACGCTCCCCTGCTCGGAGAGTCCGAGCGGAACCTGGGCTTCAAGTGCCCGCACTGCCGCCTCTTCGTCGCCTACCAGCCGGCGGAGGAGCAGGACCGCGTCGAGCCGGTCTGACCCGCTAACGCTCGCCGAGCAGGCGCCGATAGAGAGACCGTGTCCGTCGCCGCACGTTCCGCCGAGCGCGCGCAGGCGTCCCCTGGCGGCCTCGCGCGCGCGCGTGTTGGTGCAGTTCCCCTCCTCGTCGCCCTCGTCGGCGCCAGCTTCCTCCTGCGCCTCGTGCTCGGCTGGCTCCGGGCGACGCCGACGTTCTTCGCGGACGAGTACATCTACGCCGAGCTCGGCCGGTCGCTCGCCGAGACGGGCCAGCCGCTCGTCCGCGAGGTCTCGGCGAGCTTTCCGGCCCTCCTGCAGCCGATCCTGACCGCGCCCGCCTGGCTGGCGGAGGACGTGGAGTCGTCGTTCCGCCTGATTCAGGCAGTGGGCGCCCTCGCCATGTCGCTCGCCGCGGTACCGGTCTTCCTGCTCGCGCGGCGGCTCGGTCTCGGTGCCGGCGTCTCGCTCGCGCTCGCTGCCCTCGCCCTCGTCGTTCCCGACTTCGTCTACGCGGGCTGGGTGCTGGCGGAGCCCTTCGCCTACCCGCTCGCGCTGGGAGCGATCGCCGCCGGGACGCTCGCGCTCGCCCGACCCAGCCTCCGCCTCCAGCTCGCCTTCCTCGTGCTGGCCGGATTGGCGACCTTCGCCCGCGCCCAGTTCGCCGTCCTCCCGGTCTGCTTCGTCGCCGGCGCCCTGATCGTGGGCTTCCAAGAGCGGCGCATCCGCAGCATGCTTCGCGAGCAGGCACTCGTCCTCGGCGTCGTCGTCATTCCGGTGCTGGCGTTCGTCGCGGTCGGCCCGAACCGGGCGCTCGGCTTCTACGAGGGCATCCTCGACCTGGACCTCGCCTCGCCCGAGCTGGGGAAGTGGTTCGGCGCCGACGCGATGCTCCTCGCCTACGCGGCCGGCGTCGTGCTCGCTCCGGGTGCCGTGCTGGGCCTCTGGCTCGCGCTGCGGAGACCTCGTTCGCGGGAGGAGCTCGCCTTCGGGGCCCTCACCGCACCGTTCGTCGTCGCCCTGCTCGTCGAGGCGGCCGCCTACGGCCTCGGCGGCGACCGCATCCAGGAGCGCTACTTCTTCTACGCCGTGCCGCTGGTCGGCGTTCTCTTCGCGCTCTACGCCTCGCGCGGCTGGCCACACCGCTTGGTCAACGGCGTGCTCGCGGCGGGGCTCGTCGTCCTCGCCGCCCGGGTCCCGCTCTCCGGCTACTCGGCCGCCGATCGCAAGACGAACTCGCCGACGCTCTTCGCCGTCGCCCGGCTGGAGCAGGCGCTCGGCGACGTCGGCACCGCTTCGCTCGTCCTCGCGCTCGGCGTCACCCTCCTCGCCGGCGTGCTCGTCCTGGCGAGCCGGCGCCCACGGGCCGCCACGCCGCTCGTCCTCGGCCTCGCACTCGCCGTCTGCGCGACGACCTACGCGGGCGCGACGTCCTTCAACCTCGCCAACGCAGAGCGGACGCGAGCCGACGTGCTCGGCCCGGAGCCCTCCTTCGTCGACGACTCCGGCGTGGGGAGCGCGGCGATGCTGCTGACGCGGTCGAGCGAGCGAGGGGTCGCATCCGAGTACCTCTTCTGGAACCGCTCGCTGGACGCCGTCTATCTCCTCCCGGACGCCGAGCCGCCCGACTCTTTCGCGGTCACCCGGCTCACCGTCGCGCCCGACGGCACCCTGCTCGCCCGGGGCCGGCCGGTCACCGGGCCCCTCGCGGTCGACGCCTTCAGCGACACCGTCCGCTTCCGAGACACGGATGAGGTCGCCTCGTCGCCCGTCTTCGACCTCGTCACGTCGCAGAGCCCGCAGCGCCTCGCCCTCTACGCACCCGGCCGCTACGAGGACGGCTGGCTCGGGCTCACCGGCAGCTTCCGGCTCTGGCCCGCAACGGACGCGGGCGTCCTCACGTTCGAGCTGACCGGGCCGGAAGGCTCGCCGCCCGTCGCGGTCGAGCTCGCTCCCCCCGCCGCCCGGATACGCGAGGTGATCGTGCAGCCCGGCCGGACGACAACGGTGACGGTCCCGGTCTGCGGCGCCGGCCCGTGGACGATGGACTTCGTCGCGCCGTCGACCGGCACCGTAGGCGGCCGTTTCGTCAGCGTGCAGGCCTCCGAGCCGGTCTACCGGCCCGATTCGACCGCCTGCTAGGCCTTACACGCAGTCCTTCAGTCCCTGCGCTTCCGGGAGGCTCTCCAGCTTCTTCAGCGTGTTGTTCTCGATCTGGCGAATGCGCTCTCGCGTGACGCCGAAAGCGCGGCCGACCTCCTCGAGCGTCCGCGGCTGCTCGCCCTTGAGCCCGAAGCGGAGCTCGATCACCTTGCGCTCCCGGATCGGCAGCGACTCGAGCGCCTTGTCGATGTCCTCGCGCCTGAGGTTGAGCGAGGCCGAGTCGAACGGCGACTCGGCGGCGTCGTCCTGGACGAAGTCGCCGAGCTCGGACTCCTCCTCCTCGCCGATCGGCTTCTCCAGCGAGACCGGGAGCTGCGCCATGCGCAGGATCTCGCGTACCTCCTCGGTCGTGATCTCGAGCTCCTCGGCGATCTCGTCCGGCAGCGGCTCGCGCCCGAGGCGCTGGACGAGCTGGCGCTCGATGTGCACGACCTTGTTCAGCTTCTCGACCATGTGGACCGGGATACGGATCGTCCGCGCCTTGTCCGCGATGGCCCGCGTCACCGCCTGGCGGATCCACCAGGTCGCGTAGGTGGAGAACTTGAAGCCCTTCCGGTAGTCGAACTTCTCGACCGCGCGGATCAGCCCGAGCGAGCCCTCCTGGATCAAATCGAGGAAGGAGAGCCCGCGGCCGAGATAGCCCTTCGCGATGGAGACGACGAGGCGAAGGTTGGCCTCGATCATCTCCGTCTTCGCGCCCATGTCGCCGCGCTCGATGCGCTTGGCGAGCGTGACCTCCTGGTCGGCCGTCAGGAGGGGCACCTTGCCGATCTCGCGCAGGTAGAGGCGGAGCGAGTCGAGGGACGGCTCGACGGTGAGGTCGAGCTTCGGCACCTTCTCCTCCTCCGCGAGGGCCGGCTCCTCGTGGGGTGGCGTCTTGTGCTCGAGCCCCTCCATGAGCTCGATGCCGTGATCGATCAGGTAGGTATAGAACTCCTCGACCTGCTCCTTGGTGAGGTCGACCTCCTCGAGCCCCGCGACGATCTCGTCGTAGGTGAGGAACCCCTTGTCCTGTCCGTCTGCGACGAGTTTGTGCAGCTCTTCGATCTCGGGCAGAGAGATGTCGACCTGGAGCATTGACCCGCCTTTCCCGTTACCCGTGCAACGTTTGTCCGTCGAACGAAAAGCGAGCCGGCGAGTTCCACCGTCCGCCGACTCACAGGCACATCCGGCCCGGGATTCTACATCGACTGTGGAAAAGTGGTGGACGAATTTCACGCCTCGACGGCGATCGACCCCACGACGTCGCCTCGGCTGGAGTGGAGAGGGCGCTCGGCCAGCTCGGGAATCCCGAGCACCGCGCCCGCCGCGGCGTACGAGGCCCGGTAGGCGCCGTCCTCGACCTTCAGGGCCAGGCCCGTCCCGTCCGGAAGCCCGACGCAGAGGACCCCCTCGGCTCCGCGCTTGGCGACCGCGCCCGGCAGCGCCCGCATCACCAGTGTGTCGGCCGCCTGCGCCCCGCCGACGAGGTCGGGGTGGCCGGTCATCGCAGCGACGATCGTCTCCATCCCCTGCGGACGGCCGGCGACGAAGCCGGCGAACATGCGCGCCATCTCCATCAGGGACAGTGCGAACGTCGGCACGCCGCACCCGTCGATCGCCGTGGTGATCTCGTCTGCGGGACGCCCGACCGTCCCGGCCACGATCGCCAGGAGCTCCTGCTGGAGGGGATGCCCCGACAATCGGTAGCCCTCTGCGTCCCAACCGCGTGCGCGGCAGAGGAAGAGGAAGCCCGCGTGCTTGCCCGAGCAGTTGTGCCGGAGCCGCGACCCGTGCTCGGCGCCGCACTCGAGGTTTTCGGTCGCGAAGCCGGCCCGCTCGAGGAGGGCGCGGACGGCGACGAGCTGCTCGGGCCGAGCCTCGTGCGACGCGCAGGCGATCGCCAGCTCGTCCGCGGCCAGGTCGTATTCGGCGAGCGGCAGCGCCTGGAGCGGCTTCGCCGCCGAGCGGACGTAGGCGACGAGCTCGGGATCGCCCCAGAACTCGACGACCTCGCCGTCCCGGACGCGCACCGCATGCGCCCGGTGGCGGGACTCCACGAGCTCTCCCCTGGTCACGGCTACATTGAGCGCGTCCACGCAGGAGGAAGACTATTCCCGAGTTTCCCGAGGTGGAGGCCGCGAGGCAGGCGCTCGACGGGCCGCTCGCCCGCTCGCCGGTCGCCAAGGCCGGCCCCGCGCACGTGGCCACGCTGAAGACGTTCGACCCGCCGCTCTCGGCGCTCGAGGGCCGGCGCTTCGCGGGCGCGCGGCGGCGCGGGAAGCACCTCCTGTTTCCGACCGACGACGGCGAGCTCGTTCTCCACGTGCACCTGATGAGCGCGGGACGCATTCGCTTCCTCGACCCGGGCGCGAAGGGCCCGAAGACGCCCGCGTTCCGGCTCCGTCTGGAGGACGGCGGCGAGCTGATCCTCACCGAGGGCGGACCGAAGAAGCGGGCGCGCGTCGGCGTCTACCACCCTGAGGAGCTGGAGGCGGAGCTCGCCCACCTCGGGCCCGAGGCCGACGGGATCACATCCGAGGAGCTGGCGGAGATCGCGCGCCGCGAGTCCCGCCGGCTGCATCCGTTCCTCCGCGACCAGCGTGCGCTCGCCGGCATCGGCCGGGCCTGGTCGAACGAGATCCTGAACCGCGCGAAGCTCTCGCCGTACGCACTCACGACCGAGGTCGCCGACGAGGATCTCGACCGCCTGGCCGCGACGATTCGCGAGCTCATGGCCGATGGCCTGGAGCTCCGGCTCGCAGGCGCCCCGGACACGAAGGCGTACAAGGTGCACAACCGCCTGGGCGAGCCGTGCCCCAACTGCGCCACCCCGATCGCCCGCGTCGACTTCGAGGAGCATACGATCTTCTACTGCCCGCGGTGCCAGACCGGCGGGCGGGTGCTCAAGGACCGCCGGCTCTCGCGGCTGCTTCGCTAGACGACGACCTTCAGGGCGGCCACCACGTCCGGGTCGAACTGCGTCCCGGCGCAAAGCTCCAGCTCCCTGAGCGCGTCCTCGGAGGAGCGCGCGGCGCGGTACGGACGGTCGGTCGTCATCGCGCTGTACGCGTCGCAGGCGCAGACAATGCGCGCGACGAGCGGGATTCGCTCGCCGGCCAGGCCGTCGGGATAGCCGCCGCCGTCCCAGCGCTCGTGGCAGGAGCGGACGAGGTGCCCGACCCGGCCGAGGAGGCCGCCGACCTGCTCGAGCATCCGCTCGCCTTCGACGGTGTGCGTCTCGACGACGGAACGCTCCTCCGGGGTCAGCTTCCCGGGCTTGTTGATGATCTCGGCCGGTATGCGGATCTTCCCGACGTCGTGGAGGAGCGCGGTGAGCTCAGCGTCGCGCTGGGCCTTCGCGTCGAGGCCCAGCCGGGCGGCGACGGCGACGACCAGCTCGACGACGGCGCGACTGTGGGTGCCGGTGTAGACGTCGTCGGCCTCGATCACGTCACCGAGGAGCAGCGCAGTTCCGCGGTAGGCGCGGCCGAGCTCGAGCGCGTGGTCGATCCGCTGCGTGCGCTCTCGCGCGAAGAACGCGAGCAGGCCGACGAGCGGAAGGACGAGCACGAGCGCGTAGGGCTGATCGAAGGCGACGACCGCGAACATGAACCCCGCGGGCGCAAGCGCCAGGTCGACGACATAGACCGGCGCCGTCGCGCGCAGCTGCTGACGCGGCGCGACGCCGAACGCAAAGCGCGCTCGCGCGGCGGAGCTTGCGAAGTCGAGCGCAAACTGCGCCGCGAGCGCGAGCCCGAGGACCGGCAGCACCCCCCACGTCGGGTCCGGCTCGCCCGCAACGGCGAGCACCGCTGCCGGCCCGAGCGCGTGCCAGGCACTGAAGATCTCGAGCAGCGCCCGCTCGCCGTTCAGCCGTCCGCGCGCGAGGTCCACTGCGGCACAGAGGACGAAGCCGAGCGCGACGCAGAGCGGCACGACGCCGACCGGAAGGAGGAAGAGCATCGGGACGAAGACGACCTGCGTCGGCACCGCGAAGCCCGGGCCGACTTCGAACTCGACTCGCGCGGCCAGCGCGTAGGCGAGGACGAGGAGGACGAACACGCCGAGGGAGGCAGCCCGCTCCGACGGCGTCAGGAACGCGAAGGGGACCGCGACCAGGAGAAACGCGGACGCTCCAAGCAACGCCGCCCGGGAATCGCGCTCGCCGAGGCGCTCGGGCGCCCTGGCCCGTGCATCCTCGATCAGCCCGCCGGCCTGCGGGTCGAGCTCGGCCGCACTGGACGGCACCGCGGTCACTCTTCGGATCTTCGGGCCGGTGAACCGGCCGGGACTCACTCGAACGGGGGATCGTCTCGCGTCTGCTCCCTCCTCCGAGGGATGCGGGCCACGCGCCTCCGTGGACACTGAGAAGGCGGCATGGAGAGGTTGCGGTCACGGTGAACCATCGTTTGCGGCACGCAGTGGTCGCGCTCGTCGCAGCGCTCGCAGTCGCGGCGCCGGCACACGCCGGCTCGTTCGGGGACTCGGCCGCGCCGTGCGAGGGCCGAAAGGTCGAGCAGCCGTTCAAGCGCTGGCTCGACCCGATGCAGTATGTGCTCGCCCCGAACGGCGATCTCGAACGCGGCGCGGTGGGGTGGAAACTGACCGGCGGCGCGAGGGTCGTCGACGGCAACGAGACCTTCTACGTGGGAGGCGCCGGTGACTCGCACTCGCTCTTCCTCCCCGCCGGGAGCTCCGCGACGACGCGCCCGATGTGCGTTCAGCTCCTCCATCCGACCGTTCGCTATTTCGCCAAGAACCGCGGCGCGCCGGCTCTCTCGAGCCTGCTCGTCGAAGCGCTGATCGAGAATCCGCTCACCGGCACCGTGATCACGCTCCCCGTCGGCGTCCACACGGGCGGGTCGGGCTGGCACCCCTCGCTTCCGGGGCTCGTCCTCGCGGACTTCCTCTCCGTCCTCGGCCAGGACGGCGAACTGGCGGTCGCGTTCCGCTTCAAGCCGGTCGGCCTCGGCGCGAAGTGGCAGATCGACGACGTCTACGTCGATCCGTTCAGGAACCGCTGACGAAGCGAATCCGCAAGCTCTCCTCACGGGCCTCGAGCCCGCCTCCGAGCGCTCGGATGAGGATTCCGGCGGCGGGTGCGGCGAGCTCCCTCGGATCGTCGCCGAGCACGACCGGCTCGGCCGCCCGGGAGAGCGGTGAGAGGACGAGCTCCGGCCCGCGGGCCTCGAGCTCAACGCTCTCGTAGCCGCCGAAGCGCGCCGCCGCGCGCGCGAGCTGGGAGAGAGCCCGGACGGTCGGCTCCGGGTCTACGCGGACCGGCGCGCCCTCGCCGGAAGCCTTGACGCGCCCCTCCTCCAGGCGCGCCGCGGCTTCCCGCGCGAGCTCGAGCGAGTCGCGCTCGGCGAGCACGGGCTCGTACTTGCCGGACTCGATCCTCGCCACGAGGCGGAGCTGGTCGACCAGCTCGTCGATCTGGGCGGACGCGGCCCCGATCATCTCCACGTAGCGCGGAGCCGGCGCCTCCAGCGGCAACTGCTCGAGCGTCCGCGCGAACCCGTAGACCGTTGCCAAAGGCGTCAGTATGTCGTGGCACGCAACCGAGACGAGCTCGGCGAGGCGGCGGTCGTTGGTCATGTCACCGGGCTGCTACGTTCTGCTGAATGGAGCGGAGACTAACGGGCACGACCGGCACCGTTGACATGCAGGCCTCCGTCCCGGAGGTGCAGCTCGGCCTCTCCCGGGCAGGAGTCACCGGCGTTCAGAAGGCGGTGCGCATGCAGCACGGCGGCCGCGACGCTCTCGTCTCGGCGGAGATCGACTGCTTCGTCGACCTCGACCCGGCGCGCAAGGGCGTGCACATGTCGCGCTTCCCGGAGCTGTTCGAGGAGGCGATCGACGAGCTCGTGATCGGCGAGATGCTCCTGGTCGAGCAGCTGGCGGAGCACATCGCCCGCCACATCGTCGAGCGCCAGGACGCGCTGCGGGCCGAGGTGAAGATCGCCGCCCGCTACCCCATCGAGCGGACGACTCCCGTGTCGGGGCTGCGGACGCAGGAGCTCGTGACCCTGATCGGCCTCGCGGCCGCGTCGCGCTTGGCCGCACGGCGGATCGTGGGGGTCGAGGCGACCGGGATCAACGCCTGCCCGTGCGCGCAGGGCCTCGTTCGCGGCCGGGCGGCCGAGCGGCTCGGCGACGCAGGCTTCGAGGAAGCGGACGTCGAGCGGATCCTCGAGCTCGTCCCACTCGCCACCCACAACCAGCGAGGCCGCGGCACGCTCTACCTCGGCACCAACCTCCGCCTTGACGCGGAGGACATCGTCGAGCTGGTCGAGGGCTCCATGAGCTCGCCGGTCTACGAGCTCCTGAAGCGTCCCGACGAGCTCTTCGTCGTCGAGCACGCCCACCTTTCGCCGCGCTTCGTCGAGGACTCGGTGCGACTCATGGTCAAGGGCGCGCTCGAGGCCTACGGCGACCTCGACGACCACGACTTCGTCCTCGCCCGCCAGCTCAACTTCGAGACGATCCACAACCACGACGTCCTCGCGGAGCGCTTCGGAACGGTCGGCGAGCTGCGCGGGGAGCTGGCGAACGGCGGCCACTCCGCCCGCCACACCGAGCTGGGCGACTGGCTCCGTGCCGTCTAGGAGGGTTTGACGAAATACCAGGCCGTGCCGCCGGGCCGCGCTGCTCGCCCCGAGAGCGGCGTCCTCAGTCGCGCCCGTAGCCTCCGGCTACGAACGCTCCCTGCGTCCTTGTCTCGGAACGACCATCGCACCCCAGCGGGGAGCGATATTCCGCCAAACCCTCCTAGGCGCGGTTCGAGCTCAGGGGCTGGGTCGGAGGCGACGGCTTCGAATCCGGGGGCCCGTGCGGGCGGCGCAGCTGGATTCGGTGCTCCTCGCCTGCGATCAGGCGGCGGATGTTCGCGCGGTGGAGGACGACGATCGCCAGTGCGGCGCCGGACGTGAACGCGATCACCGGCCACGACGAGCCGAAGAGAAGCGCCCACAGCGGCAGCGAGACGGCGGCCACGATCGAGGAGACCGACGCGTAGCGGAACGCGAAGAAGAGGACGATCCAGACCCCTGCTGCCGCGAGGGCGGGGAGCGGCGCGACGGCCAACGCCACGCCGCCGGTGGTCGCAACCATCTTGCCCCCGCGTGCGAAGCCAAGGAACAGCGGACGCCAGTGGCCGATCATCGCAGCGACCCCTGCGAGCACGCCGACGAGGTCGCCCCCCAGCCAGAGGCCGAGGAGCGCCGCAGCGGACCCCTTGGCGATGTCGAGGAGCGCCACCGCGATTCCGAACTTGAACCCGAGCGTGCGCCAGACGTTCGTGGCTCCCGGATTCCCGCTCCCCAGCGTCCGGATGTCGATCCCGCGGAGGAGTCGCGGCAGCCAGTACCCCCACGGCATGCTGCCGAGGAGGTAGCCGGCGATGATGACGAGGACGTCTTCTATGACGAGTGGTCTTGTAGGTGATGCTGTCGTGCTCCTGCGTCGCGAGCACCAAGCCAGAGTTCGCACTCGCCCGAAGCCAAGGCTGAGGAAGCCTTAGTGAGGGCGAGGGTGGGCTCTGGCGCCGCGTGATCGCGGGGCAGGGGCGCGGCGGGCATTGCCTGGAAGGGCACCTAGATAGCGTATGCCTCGACCCAGCCGTTGACGACGTCCCAGTCGAGGTTCCCGAAGAACGCATCGATGTACGACGCCCGGTCGGTCTGGTAGTCGAGGAAGTAGGCGTGCTCGTAGACGTCGAGCGCGACGAGGGGTGCCGCGTTCCAGATCGGGAAGGTGTTCTGCGCGTCGCCCACGTAGTTGAAGAGGCGCCGCTCGTCGAAGTCGTACGCCGTCCAGGCCCACCCGCGCCCGGCCATCCCCGTCGCCTTCAAATCGGCTCGCCAGTCGTCGACGCTGCCGAAGTCCCGCTGGATCAGCTCGCCGATCGCCCCGTCCGGGTTGCCGCCTCCGCCGCCCAGGTGCTCGAAGTAGATCTCGTGGTTCTTGACCCCGCCGATGGCGAACGTCAGGTCGACCTTCAGCGCCCGGATCTCGGAGTAGACCTGGTTCGCAGCGGCGAGGTCGACCTCGCCGAGCTTCGCCAGGATCTCGTTCCGCTTCGCCACGTAGCCCTGGTAGAGCTTGTAGTGGGCCTCGACCGAGGCGCGGGAGATGCCGTCCATCTCGAGGAGCTCGGGCCTGAGCTCGCGCGCCGCGATCTCGGCCCGATTGAATGCCAATGTCGCCATGCCAGCCTTTCCGTCTAGTCGTCTACGCGCGCGGGAGCTTATCGTTCTGGGCATGACAGGCTCTCCGGCTGCACTCGTCACCGGCGGGACGGGGCGCGTCGGCCGCGCGGTGGCGGCGCGACTCGAAGCCGACGGGTTTCGTGTTCTCGCGGCCGGGCGGCGGGACGGCGACCTCTCCGAACCGGACGCGGCGAAGGCGCTCGTCGAGCGCGCAGCCGACGAGCTCGGCGGCCTCGACCTGGTAGTCCACGCCGCGGGCGAGGGCTTCGAGCCGAGGCCGCTCGAGCAGGTCGAGGAGGAGCACTGGGACGCGGCCTTCGGCGCCACCGCGAAGGGCAGCTTCTTCGTGGCCCAGGCGGCGGCCCCGCACCTGCGGCGGTCAAAGCTCGGGCTCCTCGTGCTCGTCGAGGACGTTGCCGGCTACCAGCCGTGGCCCTCCTTCGCCCCCCACAGCGCGGCCAAGGCCGCGCAGGCGATGCTCACCAAGGTGCTCGCCCGCGCGCTCGCGCCGGAGGTGCGCGTGTGCGGCGTGGCGCCCGGCCCGGTCGAGGTCGTGGAGGGCCAGGAGGAGAGGCGCGCCGCCGAGACGCTCCTCGGCAGGATCGGGTCACCCGAGGACGTGGCCGAGGCGATCGCCTACCTCGTACGGGCGGAGTTCGTCACCGGCACGTCGCTCGTGGTCGACGGCGGCCGCCTGCTCCGATAGCCCTGGAAAAAACCGGATCGAGGTTGAGATTCGTATAGCCGTGGCGTATATGTCTGTCGCCGTGGCCTCGGGCGAAAGCGATACCCGGCTGCTCGAGCGTGTCGCCGGCGGGGATCGGGACGCATTCACAGAGCTCTATCGCCGCTTCGCGCGCCCCGTCTTCGCAATGGCCGTGCGCCAGCTCGGCGACAACGGCCGCGCCGAGGAGGCAGCGCAGGAGACGTTCGCCGCCGTGTGGCGCTCGGCGCGCAGCTACCGGCCAGAGCGCGGCTCGGCGTCGGCCTGGCTCTACGCGGTCGCACGCCATGCCATCATCGACCGGGCCAGGCAGCGCCGCGAGCCCGTCGTCGAGGTTCCGGACGAGGCGACCGACGAGGCCGGGCCGGCCGAGCAGGCCGAGAGCTCCTGGCTCACGTGGCGCGTCCACTCCGCCCTGGAGCAGCTCCCGGAGCGCGAGCGGGTCGTGCTCGAGCTCGCGTACTGGAGCGGGCTCTCGCAGGCCGAGATCGCGAGCTACCTGGACGTCCCGCTCGGAACCGTGAAGACGAGGACGCGCACCGGGCTGGCCCGTCTGGCCGGCCTGCTAGACGAGGTACGGCCATGAAAGAGCCTCCCGACCTCCCCGAGCTCGTCGGCGGCGAGCTCTCGCCGGACGAGCTCGAACGGCTTCGGGCCGTCGACACGCTGCTCCGCGGCGTGCCCGCGCCGCCGCACGACGTGCCGGCCAGCCTGACCGCGGCCGTCGCCGAGGTCCCGCTCGCCCCTCGCCCCGGGCAGCGGAGGCGGCGGGTGGCGCTGGCGCTCGCCTTCGCGGCGGTGCTGGTGGCGGCGTCCTTCGGGATCGGCCACTGGACTGGGAGCAGGTTCGAGGCCGACTACACCGTCGAGATGACGCCCACGGCGAGCGCGCCGGGGGCGGAGGCCGTCGTCCAGGTCGGGGAGCGCCACGAGGGATCCGGCAACGTCGAGCTGCTGCTCGACGTGTCGGGACTGCCGCCGCTCGAGCCCGGCCAGGAGTACGCGCTCTGGCTGGAGCGCGACGGGGAGTGGGCCGCCACGTGCGGCTACTTCGCCGTGGGCGAGGGGCAGACGAAGGTGCGGATGACCGTCTCCTACGACTTCGCCGAGTTCGACGCCTGGGTCATCTCCGCAGTCGACCGCGAGAACGACCTCCCCCCGCTCCTCGTCGCAGAGATCGGCGAAGCCTAGGGGCCCCCTGATTACGGTGGCGTGCGGCCGGCGTCGACGAACGCCTCGTACGTGATCGGCATCTCCTCGGCGAGGAAGCGCTCGCACGCCTCGGCGTAGCGCCGGATCTCGCGCTGCGCGGTCTCCGCGGCGCGCAGCGAGACGAAGTTCATGAGCGAACGCGCGTTCACCGTCCAGTAGAACTCGGTGTAGGCCCCGACCGGCATCACCGCGCGCGCCAGCTCCCGCGCGACGCCCTGCTCGACGAGCCGCTCGTAGGCGGCGTAAGCCGCCTCGTAGACGGCCTGCAGCTCCTGCCGGGCATTCTCGGCGAGGTCGGGCTCGACCGGCTCGAACGAGTACGAGCCCGGCTTTCCGACCTGGGTACGCACGTCGTCCGCGTCGGGCAGGTAGAAGTCGTCGGTCGCCTTCGCGTAGCGCATGCTGAACTCGTTGAAAGAGCCGACGCGGTGCCGCATCCACTCGCGGACGACGAAGATCGGGGCGCGGATGTGGAAGCGGAAGGCGTTATGTTCGAAGGGTGTCCCGTGCCTTTCGCGGAGCAGGAAGCGGATCAGGCCACGGTCGGAGTCATCCAGCTCCTCCTTCCGCCTGGCGAAGCTCACGCGGGCGGCGTTGACGACCGAGAGGTCGCTCGCCATCGCCTCGTCGAGCCTGACGAAGCCATGATCGAGGACCTCGATCGTCCGCGTGTCGGGCACGGAAGGAGACGCAGCGCTCACCGATTTCGAGTCTAACGGCGGGTCCCGTCGGTGCCTGAGCCCCCTGTGAGGGGCTCTAAGGTTTCAGTAGAGTTCCATGCGGCGCATGTGGCAAGCGGGGTCAGCGGCGCGGGGCCTGGGCCTGGGAGCCTGCCTGGCCGCCATCCTGCTCGCCGCGGCGGCTCCCGCAGCGGCCCAGGAGGAGGAGCATCCGCTCCCGCCGCCCGCTCCGGTCGCCGACGACGCCCTGACGGCGGCGCTCGAGAACGGCGAGCTGACGGAAGCCGAGTACACCCTCGAGCGCGCCCGCAGCGTCTTCCAGCTCGAGCGCGTCCGCCGGGAGTTCGGCGACGTCTCGCGCTCCTCGGGGCGCGACGCGACCCTCATCCTGCGCGACCTGGCCGCGCGCCTGAGCCAGCTCACCGGAGCCGACCGTGCCGTCGCCAGGGCGATCCTCGCGCGTCCGACGGGCGGGGGCGTCCCGATCGGCCACGGCTACTCGGTGGCGTCGCGGTTCAGCTGCGGAGCGGACATGTGCTTCCACTGGGTGGAGTCGACCGCCGACGCGGCGGCTCCGGACTGGGTGTCCACGGTGCAGCAGACCTGGGAGGACGTCTGGGAGGCGGAGATCGAGGCGCTGGGATATCGCGAGCCCGAGCGCGACGGCGGGTCGAATCAGAACGACGGCCCCGCCGGCGCGGACAAGGGCAAGCTCGACGTCTACATCCTCGACCTGGGCCAGGACGCCGTGTTCGGCTACTGCGCCTCCCTCAGCGACGATCCGACCACCTCGGTCTACTGCGCCGTCGACAACGACTACGCGCCGGGCCAGTTCGGGACGAGCCAGACTCCAGAGGGCTTCCTCGAGGTCACGACCGCGCACGAGTTCCACCACGCCTCCCAGGCCGGGTACGACTTCTGGGAGGACTACTGGCTTATCGAGGGCACCGCCGCGAACATGGAGGAGACTGTCTATCCGGCGATCGACGACAACGTCACGTTCCTCGACCTCTGGAGCCCGCTCTCGCGACCCGCCTCGCCGCTCGACCGCGGCGGCTTCGGGAACTCCGAGTACGGTGCGTGGATCTTCTGGCGCTTCCTCGAAGAGAAGGTCGGAGGGGACCCCGCCATCGTGCGAGAGATCTGGGAGCGAGCGGACTCGCTCGACCCGAGCTCCCTCCCGGGCGACGAACCGCCGGACGACTACTCGCTCCAGGCAGTCCGTCACGAGCTGACCGAGCGCGGGCTCGTGTTCGCGGAGGTGTTCGCCGACTTCGCCACGGCGAACCGGCGCGGCGACTACGTCGACGCCGGGACGGCCGACTACCCGACTCCCCGGCTGACGCAGACGTTCACCCTCGGCCTCAGTGCCGGCGTCACGCCTTGGCGCTCGTGGCGCATCAAGCACCTGGCGACGCGCCTCTTCGCCTTCCGGCCGGGGCAGCAGGTGCCCGCCGACGCGAGGTTGCGCGTGGCGACGCGCCTGCCGGCGCACGGCGCCGAGGCCACCCTCATCATCGTCGACCAGGACGGCTCGTCCACCACGCGCCGGCTGGGCCGAAACGCCAAGGGCTTCGCCGGGGGCAGCGTGCGCTTCGGGCACGGCGTCGTGAAGCGGGTCGAGGTCGTCCTCTCGAACGGCAGCACGAGGACGAAGTGCTGGGCGTCGCCGGGGCCGCCCTCCTACTCGTGCCTCGGCGACCCGCTCGACGACCGCAGTGTGTTCCAGCTCCGCGGCGTGCTGCGACCGTGAGCGGCTAGAGCCGGCCGGCGGCCACGATTCGCTGCAGGAACTGCTGCGTCCGCGGCTCGCGCGGCGCCGTGAAGATCTGCTCGGGCTCGCCCTGCTCGAGGATCACGCCGTCGTCGAGGAAGCAGACACGACCGGCGATGTCGCGCGCAAAGGACATTTCGTGCGTCGCGATCAGCATCGTCATCCCGCCCTCGGCGAGCTCGCGGATGACGCTGAGGACCTCGGCGACCAGCTCGGGGTCGAGCGCGCTCGTCACCTCGTCGAGGAGCATGAGCTCGGGCTGCATCGCCAGCGCGCGCACGATCGCCACCCGCTGCTGCTGACCGCCCGAGAGCCGGTCCGGATAGTCGCCGGCGCGGTCGGCGAGCCCGAACCGGCCAAGAAGCTCGACCGCCTCGTCCTTCGCCTCGGCCGAAGGCTTTCCCAGGGCCTTGGTCGGCCCGAGCGTCACGTTCTTGAGCACGGTCATGTGCGGGAAGAGGTTGAACGCCTGAAAGACGATCCCGATGCGGCGTCGCACGCGGTTGGGGTCGACGCCCGGCGCCGTGATCTCGTCGCCCCCGAGCACGACCCTACCCTCGTCGATCGGCTCGAGGAGGTTGACGCAGCGGAGCAGCGTCGACTTCCCGGACCCCGAGGCGCCGATCAGGCAGACGACCTCGTGGGGGGCAAGCTCGAGGTCGATGCCCCTCAGCACGTCGTGCTTGCCGAAGGACTTGTGGACGCCCTCCAGAACGAGGGCCGGCCCCGTGTCGGTCATCGCGCCCCCGCCGCGGCGAGCTGCTTGCGGCGGTCGCGCGCCACAAGCCAGTCGGTCAGCCGGGCAAGCGGGATCGTCAGCATGATGAAGAGGAGCGCCGTCACGAGGTACGGGGTGTAGTTGAAGGTCGACGCCACCTCGATCTCGGACTGCTTGAACGCCTCGACCACGCCGAGCAGGCCGACGAGGGCCGTGTCCTTCTGGAGGCCGATGAAGTCGTTCAGGAGGGGCGGGATCACCCGGCGCACGGCCTGCGGGAGGATCACGAAGCGGAGCGCCTTGGTGTGCGACAGGCCCAGCGAGCGCGCCGCCGCTTCCTGGCTCGGGTGCACGGACTCGATGCCGGCCCGGTACACCTCGCTCACGTACGCGGAGTAGACGAGGACGAGCGCGACGCCGCCCCAGAAGACCTCCTCGTCCGGAACCCCGGAGAGCCCCAGGGCCGGGACGCCGAACCCGAGCACGTAGATGACGAGCACCGTCGGGACACCACGGAAGAGGTCGGCGTAGACGACCGCGAAGGCCCGCAGCGGGAAGAAGACCGGCCCCGGCAGGCCGCGGAGGACGGCGATCAGGAGCGCAAAGACGAGAATGCAGACCTCCGCGATCAGGAAGATCTTCACGTTGAGGAGGAACGCCTCCGGGATGACCCTGAGCGACTCCCGGAAGACCTCGCCGTTGAGGAAGAGCCGCTTGACCTCCGGCCAACCCGGCGAGTTCGAGACCACGAGAGCGACGACGAGGACGAACACGATCGTGCTCGCGAGCGCGATCAGCGTGCTTCGCCGTCCGGAGGCGCCGGAGGCTCTCAACGAGGGCTACTCGAGGACGGGCGGAGCGGACGCGTTGATCCACTCCTCCTGGAACTGCTCGATCGACCCATCGGCCTGCAGAGCGGCGATCGCCTCGTTCACGCAATCGCGGAGGGGGTTCCCTTCCTCGAAGACGAGGCCGAAGTACTCCTCGCCGGCCGGAAGCCGCCCCACCACGGTTCCCTTGGGGACCTGGACCGCCGTCACGTAGAGGGAGGTCGGAAAGTCGACGACGAGCCCGTCGATCTGCCCGTTCTTCAGCGCCGTGATCGCGTCGATGTTCTTGTTGTAGACGGCCGGGTCCTGATCGGGTTGGATCACCTCGTTGATCGCGTCGAGGCTCGTCGTCCCGAGCTGGGCGCCGAGCTCCGCGCCCTTGAGGTCGGCGAGGCTGGTCGCGTCGGCGAACTCCGAGTCCTTCAGGGTGACGACCGCCTGCTCGACGTCGTAGTAGGAGTCGCTGAAGTCGACGGCCTGGTCACGCTTCTCGCTGTAGGAGACCTGGTTGATGTCGAAGTCGAAGTCCTTGGGCCCCGGCCTGAAGATGTTGTTGAACGGGACGACGACCCAGCGAACCTCGTCCGCGCTGAATCCGAGCTGCTCCGCGACCGCGTAAGACACCGCCGCCTCGTAGCCCTGATCGGTTGGCTCGCCAGTCGGATCCCACGGAGCTCCCTCGGCGTCCTGGAACCAGGGTGGGAAGGCCGGGTTGTCCGTGGCGATCGTGAGCGAGCCGTCGACCACCGTCACCAGCTCCTCCCTGGCACACGGATCGACTTCCTCGGTGACCGCCCCGGTGTCGGTCTCCTCGGTGGGCGTCGCCTCCGGGGTCGCCTCCTCGTCCTCGCCGCACGCAGCTGTGAGGCCGAGGAGCGCGACGAGAAGCAGGAGTGCGAGCGGCTTTCGCATCTGTTCGCCCCGACCCGATCGGGGGTGCCGAGACTACCACGAACGTGCCTCAGCCACGGCAGGATCTGCCTTGACCTCGCGTCGCGGATGCTCTTGAATGGCCACGTGGGTTGGCGGCGATGGAGGGGGTGCCGCGCGCAGCCGGGACGAGCATGAGCGCTACCACACCGTGTTCGGTCTCGCCGTGCCGCGGTGCCGACGCCGCTTCATGAAGGGGCAGGCTCGCCCTTCTTTTCGTTCACACGAGGAGGTGCACTCTCTTGCCAGGCAGATTTCGAAGGCTCGTCCTGCTCGCGCTCGCCGTGCTCACGGTGTCGCTCGGGTTGGCAGGCAACGCCGGCGCGCAGCTGACCCCGCCGTGGTGCGGTACGCCCGAGCCGGACGCGGCCGAGAACCTTCCGGACGGGACCGATCCGAGCGACCCGCCCGGAAGCTTCCCGCACATCCCGTACTACGCGATCGCCTGCACGCTCGAGCAGATCGAGGACGATCAGCTCGGCAGCCGCATGAGCGTCGAGGTGATCGGCCAGTCGGCCCTCGGGAGGCCGCTCTACGGGGTCGTCTTCAACGCGCTCGATACGCCGCAGCAGATCCGCGACTTCAACCGCTGGAGGCAGCTCCGGGGCATCGCGCTCGAGGATCCCGCGCGAGCGCAGGCGCTCCTGGAGCAGTGGGGCGACAACGTCAAGGTCCCTGTCTTCGTCAACGGGGCGATACACGGGAACGAGTACGAGGGCGTCGAGTCCAACATGCAGCTCATCGAGGACCTCGCCACAACCCCGTACAACGCGAATCCCGACTTCGACGACATCCTCGACCACGTCATTCTCGTCTTCAACGTCATCCAGAACCCCGACGGCCGCGTCGCTGGGACGCGGGCGAACGGCAACGGCTTCGACATGAACCGCGACTTCCTCACGCAGTCGCAGTCGGAGGTGCAGGCCTCCGTCGCGCTGATGCAGAAGTGGCTGCCGGTCGAGGTGCTCGACCTGCACGGCTACGTCACCCCGACGCTGATCGAGGCGACGACGAAGCCGCACAACCCGAGCATCGAGTACGACCTCTGGCTCAAGTGGAACCAGCCCAGGATCGACGCCAACCAGGCCGCCTTGGCAGCGGTCGGGTTCAACGTCACGCGCCCGATCAACCACTGGTGCGAGGACACCACCGATCCCGACCCGCCCGGTCCCGGCGGCGTCTGCGCCGACGGCACCCTGCCCGGCCCGGCGGTCGCCGAGAGCTGGGACGACTGGGGCCCCTTCTACACGCCGATGTACGCGCAGCACGTCGGGCTCGACGGCTCGACGGTCGAGATGTGCAACCAGGCCGGCACGGTCGCCATACCGGACTTCGACTGCGGGCTCCCGGGCTCGACGACGCACACGCTCGGCCGCCTGGGCTCGTTCCAGGTCCAGTACATCACGACCACGTCGACGCTCGAGTACGTGGTCGCAAACCGCAACGAGATGCTCTACGACGAGACGGAGCGGTATCGCCGCGGCGTCGCGGGCGAGGCTCGCGTCGACTGCTGCCCGCCTCCGTTCGACGTGGACAACAACTGGATGAAGGAGTTCCCGAAGGCCTACGTGATCCCGGTCGGCAACGGCCAGCGGTCCGACGCAGAGGCCAAGCGGCTCGTCGACTGGCTCCTCAGGAACGGCATCGAGGTGGGAACGACCCGCTCGACGGCGTCCTTCGGCGGTCAGACCTTCGACAAGGGCTCCTACGTCGTCTGGATGGATCAGGCCCATCGTGGCCTGGCCGACACGGCCCTGAACGTCGGCCTCGACGTCTCCGACCAGATCAGCATCCTCTACGCGCCTCCCGCGGCGTGGAGCCACGGGTATCTGTGGGGCGCCGACATCGTCGAGATCCCGCTCGCGGCCGGCTTCTCGCCGGTCACGAACCGGATCAACAGGACGACGACCCCCAAGGGCGGCGTCGAGGGCGGGCAGGCGGCGGCCTACGCCCTCGAGATCGACTCGGCGACCGCCGTGCGGGCGCTCAACTCGCTGATCGGCGGCGGCCTGACGGCCGAGATGGCGCTCGAGTCCTTCCCTGCGAGGACCGGCGGCACGCTGCCGGCGGGCACGATCCTCTTCGCGACTGACCAGGCCACGAAGGTGAAGGTCGCCACGGCCGGCCGTGACTTCGGCCTCCTCTTCCGCCGGGTGGTCGGAGCGGATCTCCCCTCCTCGACCGACCCGATCGACCGCGTCCCGCGGATCGTCGCGCTCACGGGCGCCGTGAACCAGGACGTCTGGTCGCTCAGGGAGCTCGGGTTCCCGGTGGATCCGATCTCGACCGGCACGATCAACTCGGGGCCGGATCCGCTCGTGAACTACGACGTGGTCTGGAACACGGGGAACTGGCCCGCTGCGTCGCAGCCGACGGCCCGCGCCCGCCTGACGGCGTTCTTCGCCGCCGGCGGCGGCTACATGGGCACCGGCACGGGCGGCGCCAGCTTCCTCACCACAGGCGCGCAGGTGACGGGGCTCACCGTGGGCACGAACGGCGGGAACGGGCGCAGCGGCATCATCCGCTGGCTCAACGAGGGCGCGGACAGCCCGATCACGGGCGCGTACCCGGCCGAGGACACCGCGATCGTCGACCCGCCGAGCTGGTTCACGGCGGTGCCCGCGACCTACTCGGTGGACGCTCGGTACCCGATGACGAACTTCTTCCTGGCCGGCATGTGGCAGAACCCGGGGGCGACCACGGCTCCGGGCTCCCCATTCGTCGCGCACGGGACGAACACCGCCGGCACGGCCCGGCTCGTGAGCTTCGCGATGAACCCGCTCTACCGGGCGGATCCGGAGCGCGAGTGGCCGATGGTCGGCACCGGGGCGTACTGGGCGGACCAGTCGTCCCTAAGCCGAAACAAGCAACCAACGCGAGGGGCGGGGCAACCCGCCCCTCGCCGTTCTCTACTCGACCGGCCGGAGCGCCGGGAGAAAGCGGACGACTCCCGGCCCGTACTCCTGGTCGACCTGTTCCTGCGCCCCGCCGTCCGCATCGGCGACGACCTCGATGAAGATCGTAGGCGGGAAGCCACCCGTTCCCGACCCGAGAAGCTGGAGGCCGAGTCCCGGAAGCCGACTCTCCACCTGCTTACGGATTGCGGCTAGCTCTCGGGCGGTGGGGACGTAGCGCTCGACGACGCAGAGGGGGCCCTCCCAGACCTTTCGGATCTCGGCCTCGTGGCGGTCCGCCTGGCCGGTGAAGACCGCGACGAAGACGACCGGGCTGAACTCCGCCAGATCCTCGTCGAGATGGTCGCTCCACGAGATTACGTAGTCGGGCTGAGCCTTGGCGTACGCTTCGGCTCTTTCGTCGTCCTCCTGCGTCTGGTGTCGTGGATCCGAGACCTCCCAGCCGCCCTCCGGCTCGGGACAGGGATTCTCGTAGACGTAGGGGTCCGGCTCGGGAACGTTCTCGAACTGCCCGATCTCTGTGACCGTGAAGACCTCGCCGTCGAACGTTCCGACGACGTGGTAGCCGCCCCAGATCGTCCCGGCCATGAGCTCCTCGCCCTCGACCACTCTCCAGTCCCAGCCGGCGATCGGGATGTCGCCGCAATGCGGCGGCAGCATCATTCTGATCGCCCCGAGACAGAGCATCGGCCCGTGCTCGCCGTCGTCGAACACGATCGCGTCAGCCTCGTACAGCGGCTTCGGGCTCTGCGTTGAGACGGTCGGCGACGGCGCCTCGGCCGCACTCGTGCTTCCGCCGGCCGCGCCGGGGTCACCAGAGCCACAGGCGGAGACCCAGAACGCCGCAAAAGCCAACGTCGCGGGGACGAGTCTCGGCATGCCTCTTCTACGCCGCGGCCCTCCCATGCGTCACTCCGCGACCGGCGTCAGCGCGGGGACGAGGCGCACCAGGCCCGGCCCGAACCGCTCGTCGACGGCGGCCTGGCCTGCCCCGCCCGGGTCGACGACGACACCGATCTCGGCGGCCAGCCCCACCGGCCCGCCCGCAGACCACAGGTACCGAAGGCCCAACTCCTCCTGGCTGAAGCGCTCGGCCTCCTCCCGTATCTGCGCGAGCTCCTGAGCCGTGTGACCCTCTCGCTGGGTGATGCACAGCGGGCCGCCCCACACCTCGCGGATGGCGGCCTCGGCGCCGGCGACGTCCTCGGCGACGACGACGTTCATGATCTGGACCACCGGCTTGCCCTCGTTCAGCCTCTCAGCCAGCTCGTCGGGCGTGTAGTCGCCCGCGTAGTCGACCCAGAGGGCCACGTAGTCCGGCCGCGCCTGCGCAACCGACGCGCCTGCGGAGAAGTCGGCGTCCGAGGCAGGGCCGGAGTCGACCGCCGTCCAGCCTCCGTCGGGCTCCGGACACGGCGTGCTGAAGTCGCGCTCGCTCCCGCGATCGGCGGCGTCGCGGTCGTAGGGCCCGGATTCCGTGACCGTGAACGTCTCGCCGTCGAACATGCCCACGACATGAAAATCGCCCCAGGTCGTGCCGGAGGCGGACTGCTCCCCCTCGACCGCCGCCCAGTCCCAGCCGGCGAGCGGCAGTCCGGCGCACTGCGGAGGCAGTGACTCGGCGACGCCGCCCACGCACAGCTTCGGGCCGTCCGCGTCGTCCAGCACGGTGGCGCTCGCCTCGTAGAGCTGCTCGGGATCGAGTGCCGGAACGGTGGCGGACCGTGGCTCGTCGACCACGTCCGGGTCGCCCGCGCCGCAGGCGGCCGCCACCATGACAGAGAGCGCCACAGCGGCGAGAAGCATCATTCGCATGCTCATTTCGACGATCGGCGGAGCCCGAAAGTTCCCGGACCCGATCAGCGGCGGTCGAACAGGTCGCCCAGAAGGTCGGTGAGCGAGGAGCCGCCCTGGATCAGCCAGTCGAGTGGGGCGCGCTCGACTACCTCCCGCATCAGCCGGGCCTCGAGCACCCCGATGCTCCCGCGGGCCAGGCCCTCGTCGATGGCCTCGAGCAGGCCCGCGCGCACGGCACGCTCGAGGGTCTCGCGGTCCCATTCGACGTCGCGGCCGAGCTCCGGGTCGATTGAGAGGACGAGCTCCTCGCGCGTCGTGTTGAGCTCGCAGGCGGCCCCGTCGAGCCCGTCGAGGACGATTCGCTGGAGCGACGCCTGGACGCCCTCGCCCGGGAAGGTCTCCCGCTGCTCGCAGGGGTCGGCGACCTTCGACTCGCCGTAGGTCAGCGCGCCCTTGGCGAGCTCGATGCCGATCAGCACCGCCGCGGCCAGCCCCAGCGCCCCGAGAGCGAGCAACCCCTGGGCGCGACGGCTCACGCGGAAGCCCTCCTCGCGAAGAGAAGCCCCGCGATCCCGGCGAGGGCCGCGAAGAGCGCCGAGAGGAGGAAGGAGGACCGGAAGGCCCGGGTCAGCACCGCCTGCACCGACTCGAGCAGCGAGTCATGCGCGGCGGCGACGTCCGGGTTGTCCGCGGCGCCGCTCTCCTCGAACGGCCGCGACAGGTCCGGGATCTCGCCCTCGGGCACCCGCTGGAACTCCCGGTAGAGGTCGAGCGTGATCGGGATCTTCGTCGTCAGCGGCAGCTCGGCGTCGAGGATGACCGCGGTTGCGTTGAGCGTCGCGGTCTCCTCGGCGTCGTCCAGCTCGGACGCCAGGAGCGGCGCGATCGCCAGCAACCCGATGACGAGGCCGACGTGGCGCACCCCGACGGAGGTCGCACCGCTGTGCGTGAGGTCGCCCACGCGGGCCAGCGACGCGCGCGTGAGCGGCGGCAGCGAGAGGCCCAGGCCGACGCCGGCGAGCGCGAGGGCGGGCACCGCGTAGGCGGGATCGCTCTCCGGAAGGAGGGCGAGCGCGGCCAGGCCGGCGGCCAGCAGCGCCGAGCCGCCGACGACGTCCGCGATCCCCGAGAGCCGGGCCGAGAGCGGGCGGGCGCAGAGCGCCGCGAGCGGCAGCGCGCTGACGATGCCCGCGCCGGCGAGCGGGCCGTAGTCCCAGACGGTGACGATGAGGAGCACGGCGAGGAAGAGCGCCCCCACCAGCGCCGCGTACGTGAAGACGAGCGCGGCGGCCGACCGGAGCGGCGCCCGGCCTTGCTCGGCAGGCGGCGGCAGCTCGCGAGCCGCGGGATGGAGCGCGGCCGCGATCGCCGCGGCCGCGAGCGGGGCCTGGACGGCGAAGATCGCACGCCAGTCGAAGGCCTCGGTGAGAATGCCGCCGAGCGCCGGGCCAATCGCCGTTCCGATGGTTCCGGCGCCGACCCAGACGGCAATCGCGCGTCGGCGGTCGCCGCTCAGGACGACGAGCAGCGGCAGCGACACGCCGAGGAGGAGCGCCGCGCCGATCCCCTGGGCCACCCGCCCGGCGACGAGCGTCTCGAGGCTCCCCGACACGGCACACACGACCGAGGCGACCAGGAAGACCCCGAGCCCCGCGAGCGCGAGCCAGGCCGGCCGCACACGCCGCACGAGGGGCAGGAGCGCGAAGGCGCCGACGACGACCGCCAAGTTGTAGGCGGTCACGACCCAGGAGATGCGCGGAATCGTCGTCTGAAGCTCGAGGAAGAGCTCGGGCAGTGCGAGGACGACGATGGACGAGTCGGCGAACGCGACGGCGACCGAGACAGCGAGCGCGAGCTCGAGGGCGCGGGCGTGCTTGCGGGGAGTGGGCTCGGAGGGCTCGGAGGCGATAGCGGCAGCCTACGGATCCGGCTTGAAACCGGCGCCGGATTCCTGTTGGCTAGCCGGAATTCCACCTAAGAGAAGGAGTCGAAAGTGGGCAAGACTCGCTTCACGCTTGCGTTGGCAGCGGCGCTCCTCGTCGCCCTCGCGGCGTTTGCGGCACCGGTGACTGCCCGCCCCGATCCGGGCGGCGTCGTTGTCGAAGGGCTTACCGACCCGCGTGGCATCTCGAGGGCCGCAGGCCGGACTTTGCTCGTGGCCGAAGGGGACGGCCAGATCAGCCGGATCCATCTCCGACGCAACGGCGCTCCCTCGGTCAGCACGTTCGCGGAGTTTCCATTCGACCCGGACGCCGGACCGTTCCCGGTCGACGTCGCCTACCAGGGCCCGCGCCACGTATGGGCGACCTTGGCCGGAGACCCAGCCGCTGGAGGGTCCAGGGTTGTGCGGCTCAACCGCAGGGGCCAGATCACGCTCTCCGTCGACATCGCGGGCTACCAGCAGACCGACCCGGATCCTGACGACCTCGAGGGCTCCCCTGCGGACTCGAACCCGTTCGGGCTCGCGGTCCTCAGGGGCGGCGGCTTCCTCCTCGCCGACTCCGCGGCGAACGACCTGCTGCGGTTCGACCAGAAGCGCGGGATCAGGACGGTCGCCCGCTTCAAGCCGGAGAACGTTCCGTGGCCCGATGGCCTCCCGTTCCCGGGGCCCCCGCCGGGGACCCCGGTTCCGGCCGAATCCGTGCCGACCGCGGTGGCGATCGGACCGGACGGCGCCTGGTACGTCTCCGAGCTCAAAGGCTTCCCGTTCATCAAGGGCACGTCTCGGATCTGGCGGATCGAGCCGGGAACGGAGAACGCGACCTGCGACCCGGCGCAACCGAACACGGGCGCGTGCACGTCTTACGCAACCGGGTTCACCTCCGTGATCGACCTGGCCTTCGGCTCCGACGGGACGATGTACGTCCTCGAGATCGCCAAGGAGAGCCTGCTCGCCGTGGAGATCTTCGGCCAGCCGCCGATCGGCGCCCTCTGGGCCGTGAAGGGCGGCACGAAGACCGAGCTCGCGCCCGGAACGCTGCTCGCGCCGGGCGGGGTTGCGGTCGGCTTCAACGGCTCGCTCTCCGTGACGACGGGCACGGTTTTCGGCCCGGGCGGCGGGGGAGTCGTCCGGATCAACCCGTAGCGCAGTCGGGGCGGTCCGGCCTTCGGGCCGGGCCGCCCACCTCTTGGGGACGAGTTCTTACGCCACGAGGAGCGCGATCGCGGCGAACTGGCAGCCCGCCGCGAGCACGGTGAGGACGTGGAACAGCTCGTGGTAGCCGAACACGGCCGGAACGAGGTCGGGGCGCCGGAGCGCGTACACGATCGCGCCGAGCGTGTAGAGGACGCCGCCGGCGGCCACCAGGACGGTTCCGGAGACGCCGGCGGCCTCGACGATCTGGGGGAGCGCGACGATCCCGATCCAGCCGAGGAGGATGCCCGCGGCGACGGGCACCCAGCGCGGCGCGTCGAGCCAGAACAGCCGCTGCACGATCGCGAGCGCCGCCCCGATCCAGACGATTCCCAGGATGGAGAGCTGCCACGCGCCGCTCAGCACCAGGAGCCCATAGGAGGTGTACGTGCCTGCGATCAGCAGGTAGATGGACGCATGGTCGAGGCGCCGCATGACCCGCCGGGCGGCCGGCCGCCACGTGACGCGATGGTAGAGCGCGCTGACGCCGAACGTGAGCACGAGGCAGGCACCGAACGCAGCGGCAGCGAGACGCTCCCGGCCGCCGGACGCCGTCGCCACGAGCAGGGAGCCGAGCAGCGCGAAGAGGACGAACCCGTACAGGTGGAAGGCCCCACGGAGGCGAGGCCTGGTCGCCGAGCTACCGGTAGCGGTAGACGATTCGGCCCCGAGTCAGGTCGTAGGGGGACAGCTCGACCTTGACCCGATCGCCCAGGAAGATCCTGATGCGGTAGCGCCGCATCTTCCCCGCCGTGTAGCCGAGCGTCTCGTGGCCGTTGTCGAGCTGGATGCGGAACATCCGGTTGCGGAGGGCCTCGACCACCTCGCCCTCCATCTCGATCTTCTCCTCCTTGTCGGCGATAGCTCCTCCTTCCGTTTCCGTTGCACGGAGCCGCCCGCACTGCGCGGGCGGCTCCGGGCAGTCTCTCTACGAGGCGACCGTGGCGACGTTCGTCGCCTCGGGGCCCTTCTCGCCCTCGCGCGCCTCGTACTCGACGCGCGCGCCCTCGGCGAGCGTCTTGAAACCCTCGCCGGCGATGTTCGAGTGGTGCACGAACAGATCCTTCGTGCCCTCATCAGGGGTGATGAAGCCGTACCCCTTGCTGTCGTTGAACCACTTGACGGTTCCGCTGGCCATGAAAACACCTCCCTCACCTGGTGACAAGAACGGGTAAGGAAAGCGCCTAGCGCGAACCGGACTCGCTCTGGTTATCGCCGGCGAGGATAGCAGGACGCCGGTGCTTCCCGGCATGCTGCGCCGGTGAGCGTCGAGACCCTGGGGTCCTGTGCGCCGCCCTTTGCCGCGTCGCCAACGCCTTCGCCGGCAGGCTTCGAGGTACGGGCCCGGCTGAGCTAGGCGCCGCTGTCGCCGTCCACTCTGAATGGGGCGCCTCGTCGTCGACCTCTGGGCCGGGCTGGCGGATCCGCTGGGATGATCGTCCGTGGGAGGCCGACACGATCGCCCACGCGTACTCGGTCTCGAAGCCCTTCGTGGCCGCCTGCGCCCTCGTCCTCGCCGATCGCGGCGAGCTCGACCTGGACGCGAGGGTCGCCGACTACTGGCCCGAGTACGCGCAGGCCGGGAAGGAACGCACGCTCGTCCGACATCTCCTCACCCACCAGAGCGGCCTGCTCGTCCTCAGCGATCCGCAGCCGCCCGCCGCCCTGCTCGACTGGGACCGCTCGACGGAGCTGCTGGCCGCGGAGCCGCCGCTCTGGGAGCCCGGCACGCGCCACGGGAGTGCGCCGGGTTCTACGGTCACCTCGTCGGCGAGGTCGTCCGCCGCGTCGACGGGCGCAGCCTCGGCCGCTTCCTCGCGGAGGAGATCGCGGCACCCTGGGGGCTCGACTTCCATGTCGGACTCGGCCCAAGGAGCGCGGCCGGGCGGCGCCAGACTCGTACGACCCGCAAGGACATTGGCGCCGCTCGATCCGAGAAGACCCGCGCCGCTGGCTGGAGCCTTCCCTCGACAACCCGCCGGGAATGCTCGATCTGGACGTCGTCAACTCGGCCGAGTACCGCGCCGCGGAGGTGCCCGCCGTCAACGGTCACGGCACCGCCCGCGCGATCGCCCGCTTCTACGGCGGCCTGGCTGCGGGTGGCGAGCTCGACGGCGTCCGGCTCTTGAGCGCCGAAGCCGTCGACGATGCTCTCCGCCCCCACGCCGTCGGGCGCGACGAGCTCCTGGAGGAGGACGCCGCCTGGGGTCTCGGCTTCCGCGTGGACGACGACGGCGGCTTCGGCCTTGGCGGAATCGGCGGGTTCGGGGGCTTCGGCATCCGCCGCCCGGGCCACGCGCTCGGCTACGGCTACGTCACCTGCGCGCTCGGCGGACACGACCGCACGCAGGCCTGCGAGGACGCGCTCGAGTCGGCTCTGACGTCCTAGCCGTCGAGCTCTCGCGGGACGACGAGGCCTTCGAGCTTCGCTCCGCCGCTGGCCAGCTGCGCCCAAGGCACTGCGAACGCGACCGTCGCCAGCGCGCCCGTCGGGAACCGCTCCAGCGCGTCGCCGCGCTCCGTGAGGACGAGCGCGAGCTCGTGGAGGGTCGGGTTGTGCCCGACCACGAGCACGGCCCCGACGCCCTCGTCCACCTCGCGCACGCGCGCGAGCACCTGAGTGACGCCGGCGCCGTAGAGCGTGGCCTCGACCCGGATCTCCACGTCGCCGGCCAGCACGGGGAGGAGCGCCGCGAGCGTCTGCCTGGCTCGTAACGCCGTGGAGCAGAGGACGAGCTCCGGCCTGATCCCCTCCCGGCGAACGTGCTCCGCGATCCGCCGGGCCGCCTTCTCACCACGGGGCGCCAGCGGCCGCTCGTGGTCGGGCAGGTCGGGATCGTCCCAGCTCGACTTGGCGTGGCGGAGGAGGTGCAACCGTTTCATGAAAGGCGTATTCTCATGGGAATTCCGGGCAACCGCGGGGAAGGAGACAGGCCCTCCAGGGCCGAACTCCCGACCGTGCCAAACTTGGCCACTATGAAGGGGGCAGCCGTCCGCCCTTCCATTCGAGTTCGTCGCTCAGCCGCCATCGTCCTCGGCGTCGGGTTGGAGGCGCTGGTGATGCTGCTCGGCGACTGGCACGACCGCTATCCGGGAGTCGCTGTCGCCGCAGGGCTCGTCATCGCCGCGCTGGCGGGCGCGGCAGGCGGGATCTGGAGCGGCCTCGCGGTCGCCGGCGGAGGGTGGACGCTCCACTTCTTCTTCGTCGCCGACCAGGCCTGGCAGGCCCTGATCGGGCTGCCGGCGTGGCTCGCCGTCGGTGGCCTCGCCGGCTGGCTCGCGTCGAGCCGCCTGCGAACCTCCCGGGAGCGCCGCCTCGTCTCGAGCGAGCTCTCCGCGGTGCGCGAGTCCGCCTCCGAGGCGATCATCGGAATCGACCCCGAAGGGACGATCGTCAGCTGGAACGCCGGCGCAACGGAGATCTACGGGTACGACGCCGACGAAGCGGTCGGCCAGCCCATCTCGCTGTTGGCGCCCGAGGCCGAGGGTGAAGAAGACGAGGCGATGCGCCCCGCCCAGGCGGCGCAGCTCGGCGAGCGCCTCGACGTCCCCAGCACGGTGCATCGGCACAGGGACGGCGGCGACCTCGCGGTCTCGCTGACGGTCGCGCCCATTCCGAACGGGGCAAGCGGGCCGTCCGGCGCGGTGGTCGTCACCCGCGACATCGGCGAGCCGCAGCGCGCGGAGGCGCTCCAGCGCGAGAGCGAGGCCAAGTACCGCGCCCTCACCGAGCACCTGCCGACGATCACCTACGTCCATCCGCTGGGCGAGCGCGGAACTCCGCTCTACGTGAGCCCACAGGTCGGGGCGGTCCTCGGGTACTCGGCCGACGAGTGGCTCGCCAAGCCCAACCTCTTCTTCCAGCTCGTCCACCAGGACGACCGCGAGCGGGTCTCGGCCGAGATCGCCGCCGCGGCGGCAGGCGCCAGGCCGCTGCGCTGCGAGTACAGGATGCTCTCGCGCGACGGCCGGGTGGTCTGGGTGCACGACGAGGCGGTGACGGTGCGGGACGACGACGGCCGGCCGCTCTACGTCCAGGGTTACCTGCTCGACGTGAGCGAGCGGCGGCACGCTGGCGAGGAGCGGGAGCGCCTCCTCGCCGCGGAACGCGCCGCAGCCGCGGAGGCTCTCGACCGCCAGCGGAAGCTCGACGTGCTCGCGCGCGCGGGTGAGATCCTCGCCTCCTCGCCGAACTACCAGGCGACGCTCAGGCGCGTCGCCGATCTGGCGGTGCGGGACCTGGCCGACTGGTGCGTGGTCGACCTTCTGGACGACGACGGCACCGCCACGCGCCTGGCGGCCGCGCACTCGGGCCCCGGGGTCCCTCCAGGGGACGAGCCCGGTCCCGCTCCGGAGCCAGAGATCCTCGAGGTGGCCCAGCGCGGGAAGCCGGAGCTCACCGAGTCGCGCATGTGCATCCCGCTGCGGGCACGCGGCCGCACGCTGGGCGCGCTGACGCTCATCACGCGGGCGCCCGGACGCGCCTACGGCGCCGACGACCTCGCGGTCGCGCAGGATCTCGCCGGGATGACCGCCCTCGCCATCGACAACGCCCGCCTGACGCGGGAGGTCGAGGAGTCCGCCGACGCCGCGCGCGTGCTCACGTACGTCGCCGACGGGGTCGTCCTCGTCGACCAGACCGGAAACATCCGCCTCTGGAACCCGGCGGCCGTGGCGATCACGGGCCTCACGCCCGACGAGGTGCTGGGCAGGGCCGCCGGCGACGCCATCGCCGGCTGGAAGGGCGTCGCCGACCGGATCCCGGTCGGCACCGCGGCCGAGTCCGTGCAGCCGGAGACCTTCCCGCTGGAGACCGTCCGCGGCGAGCGCTGGATCTCGATCTCCGGCGTCGACTTCTTCGGCGGCATCGTCTACGCGTTCCGCGACGTCACCGACGCCCGCAGGCTCGAGGAGCTGAAGGCCGACTTCGTCGCCACCGCCTCCCACGAGCTGCGCACGCCGCTCGCCGCCGTCTACGGGGCGGCCCAGACGCTCCGGCGCCACGACTTCGCCCTCGACGAGGCCGGACGTAACCGTTTCGTCTCCCTGATCGTGGACGAGTCGGAGCGGCTCAACCGGATCGTCAACGAGATCCTCCTGGCGAACCAGCTCGACGCCGGGCGTCTCGACCTCGAGGAGGAGCCCTTCGACGCCGGCGACCTCGTCCAGCGCGTCGTCGAGTCCGCCCGCGAGCACGGGCCCCCGGGCATCCGCTTCGAGACGATCGTCTCCGAGTCGACGCCGCCGGTCGCCGCCGACCGCGACCGGGTGCGCCAGGTTCTCGTCAACCTCGTCGAGAACGCGATCAAGTACTCGCCCGACGGCGGGCCCATCCAGGTGGGCGTCCAGCCGGCCGAGGGGGCCATCTGCTTCTACGTGCGCGACGAGGGCCTCGGCATCCCGGCCGACGAGCAGGCCCGGATCTTCGAGAAGTTCTACCGGCTCGACCCCGAGATGACCCGCGGGATCGGCGGCACCGGCCTCGGCCTCTACATCTGCAGCGAGCTGCTCGAGCGCATGGACGGCCGGATCTGGGTCGAGTCGCAGGAGGGCGTCGGCTCGACGTTCTCGTTCGAGCTACCGGCCGCCGAGCCGACCGCCGCGCGTCCGGCGGCCGTCGGCGAGCCACGCGACCTCACGGACGCCCTGCGCCCGCCCGGGCCGGGCGCGATGCCGGGAATCAGCTAGGACGACGCATCAGAGAGCGCAGCTCGTCGAGCTCGCGCTCGGTGGGCGGCTTCGTGACGCCAACCGGCTCGCGGAGGCGCAGCGGCCAGCCCGTCGCCTCCAGTACCTGCTCCACCTCGACGCCCGGGTGCAGCACGGTCAGCTCCAGCTCTCCGTCCGCTCCTGGCTCGAGCACGCCGAGATCCGTGATCACCGTAAAGGCGCCGGGACCCCGTCCGAGCGAGGTGACGAAGTCGAGTCGCGCGACGAACGCCCGCGGCGAGTGCCGGAGCATGACGATCACCTTCCTCGCGGCGGCGGCGATCTCGGGCGCGCCGCCCGCGCCCGGCAGGCGCACCTTCGGGCGGTCGTAGGAGCCGATCACCGTGGTGTTGATGTTCCCGTGCCTGTCGATCTGCGCGGCGCCGAGGAAGCCGACGTCGATGCGGCCGGCGCCGATCCAGTAGCTGAACATCTCGGGGACCGAGACGAGCTCGTCGGCGGTGGCGGCGAGGTCGTCGTCGCCGATCGAGAGCGGCAGGTTGACCGGCTTCGCACCGATCGCCCCGGACTCGTAGACGAGCACGCAGCCGGGCGCGTGCAGGCGGCGCGCGAGGTTCGCGGCCGCGTTCGGCGGTCCCACCCCGACGAGCACGACCTCCCCGTCCTCCAGCTCGCGGGCGGCCATCACGGTCATGACGTCCTCGGGCGTCATCCGGCCGCCAGAACGTGCTCGCGCATCCACTCCGAGAAGCGTTCGCGATCGCGGGAGATCTCGTCCCAGGCGGTGTAGAAGGCGTTGTCGCGCACCGAGTAGCCCGCCGCGTACGAGGGCCAGGCGCCTCCCGGCTGGACGACGACGGCGTCCAGCACCCAGGCGGGGAGGAAGACCGAATGCGGCCGAGGCTCGAGCTCCTCGACCACCTCCTCGACCGTCACGATCGCCCGCTTCGCGCCGAGCACCGCCTCCTTCTGGACGCCGGCGAGGCCCCAGAGCATGACGTTCCCGCGGCGGTCGGCGTGCTGCGCGTGGATCACCGCGACGTCGGCGTTGATCGCCTTCACGGCGCTCACCCGCTCGCCGGTGAAGGGGCTCTCGACGGAAGCGACCGAGTCGTTCTCGGCGACCAGGTCCGTCCCCTCGTACCCGTGCAGGATTCCGAACGGGAGCCGCGCCGCCCCGGCGGCGTAGGCGGCGGCGAGCCCGGCGTGGGAATGCTCGACGACCGCGAGGTCGCGCGGCCAGCCGCGCTCCACGGCGTCGCGAAAACGGTGCAACGAGCCCACGCCCGGGTTTCCGCCGTACGAGAACGTGAGCTGCCGCGCGCAGCCCATCCCGATCAGCTGGTCGTAGATGACGTCGGGCGTCATACGGACGAGCGCAAGGTCGCGCCTGCCCTGGCGGACGATCTCGTGGCCGGCGGCAAAGGGGACGAGGTGGGTGAAGCCCTCGAGAGCGACCTCGTCGCCGTCGTGGACGTGCTCGGCCACCGCGTCCGAGAGCGAGAGAAACCGCGCGCCCCGAGGCATGCCGCTTCGAGCCCGGTCAGACCTCGACGCCGTAGGCCTCGGTGAACGCCTCGGCCGCGTACCCGAGCGAGGCGTACGCGAAGCCGCCGTCGCCCCAGTCGGTGCCCCAGCTGTTCCTGACGATGAACCTGCCCGACAAGTACCCGACGAGCGCGACCGCATGGCCGCCGCGCTTGGTCTCGGGGAGGTAATCGTCGAGGTTGCCCCCGTTGACCGTGGCGTCGTACCAGGTGTCGTCCACGTTCAGGCGCGTGAGGATCGGTCCTTTGGTGGCGAGCCAGATGCGCCACGCGGTCTGGCTCGTCCCCAGGTTGAAGTAGGCGAGGACCTTGAGCTGCGCCGCGATCGCGTAGAACGTGTTCGCCTGGCCCGGATAGAGCCGGCCGGAGGCGAAGGGCAGGGTGGTGTCGCGGACGGCGCCGAACTTGCGCGCGATGTCGAGCGCGGCCTTGAGGCTCGTCCCCTCCGTCTCGATGAACGTCGTCGGCCTCGTGATGAACGGGTCCGTCTCCTTGGAGGCCATCCAGACGAACCGTGGTGAGAGCAGGGTCGTCTGTGGAATCCGGCCGTTCTTGACGAAGTGCCAGCGGAGCACCGAGTCGGCGCAGGCCCAGCCCACGCACGAGCCTGTCGAGCCCTGGTCGGCGACCTTCCACCAGGTCGCACGGAGATCCTTGGATGCGGGAAGCGGCGGCGCGGCCATGACCATGTCGGCCTCCGCCGCCGTCTCGAAGGTCCAATCCTCGTCCTGCTTCGGCGAGGGCTTGACGTTGAGGATCCGCTTCGGCTGCCGCTTGCGGGCCGCCTTCCGCCGCGTGGTCTTCCGCGGTCTCGCCACCGGGCACCTCCTCGGGCGGGGAACGTGAGCGCGCCGAGTGTAGACGGTCGCATAGCCTCCTCGCCGTGCGTCGCCTGCTCGTCTACGCCGGCGTGTTCGCGTTCGGAGCCCTCGTGCTCCGGGTCGCCGTCGTGCCGGCCGAGGTCTGCCCGCCGCTGACCCCCGAGGCCGCGCGCGCCACGATCGCCGAGGCGGCGGGCTGGCTGGAGCGGGGCGTCCGGCCAGGCGGCCGCTACACGTACGGATACGACCGGGAGCGCGACCTCGTCTCCGAGGACTACAACATCACGCGCCACGCCGGCGTGATGCTGAGCTTCTACCAGCTCGGTCGGGAGACGGACGACACCCGGGCGCTCGAGGCGGGCGAGCACGGGCTGCTCTTCGTCCACGCCAACCTGCTCCGGCACGACGGCTGGACGGCGTTGGCCGAGCCGGGGCAGGACGCGCTTTTGGGCGCGAGCGGCCTCCTGGCCATCGCGCTCGTGCAGCGTCGCCTCGCCACCGGCGACGATGCCGAGGACGAGCTCCTCCGTGGCCTCGGCCGCTTCCTCGCGGCCCAGCAGCAGCCGGACGGAAGCGTCCTCGGGCGCTGGAGCCGCACGACCGAGAGCCCGGTGCCCGGCGAATGGGCGACCTTCGGAACGGGGCAGGCGCTCTATGCCTTCGCGCTCCTCGACGGGCTCTTCCCGGGGGAGGGCTGGGGCGAGCGGGCGCGGCGTCTGGCCCGGTACGTCGCGACCCGCCGCGACGACGTCGAGGGCACCATGCTCGAGTTCGCCGACCACTGGTCGGCGTACGGGCTTGCAGAGCTCGGGCCGGACGGGCTGGAGGAGTCCGAGATCGCGTACGCCCGTCGGCTCGCCGGCATCCTCGGGCTCAACTCCCGCCTCGAGTCGCAAAGCGGCCGGGGCGGCCTCAACCGGATCACGCGCGGCGAGCCGGCCTCGGGCGCGGGCCTCGGGACGACCGTCGAAGGGCTCGCCGCCCTCTGGCGCCTCAGCGTCGCCGACCCGCGCCTCTCCGACCTGACCGACGACCTCTCGGCCCGCATTCGCTGCACGGCCGGCCGAGCGGTCGACCGGCAGATCGATCCCGTAGAGGCGCAGGCCGCGCCGCGCCCCCTGCTCGCCCGCGGCGCGTGGTTCACGGAGGACGGGTACACGCAGATGGACCACCAGCGGCACCCGCTGTCCGGCCTTCTCGCCGCGCTTCCCCTGCTGGAGGAGGACGCGAGTTGACGTTCGCCTTCCTCGCATTCGCGCTCGTCGCGGCGGTGAACCCGTGCCGGCTTCGACTCGTGCTGCCGGAGCGGGTCGCGGCCGTCGCGCTCGGATGCCTCGTGGCGCTCGGCGCGGTCGCCGCGATCGCGGCGCTCGGCGGCGCGCTTCTCGACGCGCTCGACATCAGCCCGGAGAGCTTCCGGCTGGGCGCCGCGCTGGTGCTCGTGCTCGAGGGAGCCCGGGCGCTCGTGTTCGCCCGGCCCGCTCCCGAGCCCGAGCTCGCCGGGCTCAAGGCCGGTCTGGTTCCGGTCGCCTTTCCGCTCCTGCTCACTCCGGGGGTCGTGGCGCTCGCGGTCGCAGCAGGAGGCGACGACGTCGAGCCGGAGGCCGTCGCGGCGCTGGCGATCGCGTGCGCGTTCACTCTCGCCTTCACGCTCGTCCCTCGCGGAGGGCGGGCCGACGCGCTCCTCGCCGCCGGGGCACGCCTGCTCGCAGCGCTCGAGATCGCCGCCGGCGTCGCGCTCGCCGTCGGCGCGATCCGCGACGTCTAGGTCCGAGAGGCTCCGGGCAAGCCCCGAGCCGAGCCCCGGGCGCGCCCGGTTCCACTTGGCGGCATTTGGGCGTACCTTCGTTGCTGTTGTTCCAATCGGAAGGAGCCGTCATGAGAAGGATCTCCGCCCTCGTAGCCGGGACGCTCCTCGCGCTCGCGCTGGCCGGCCCCGCCCAGGCGTCCGGCGTGCCGAGGCTGCTGACGAAGTTCCAGCCGGTGCTGGTCTTCCATCCCGGCGAGGAGCTCCGGCCCACCACCGTGGAGTCGTTCGTCCGCGACTCGAACCTCGAGGCGGCCACGAGCCCGACGACGTGGGTCGTCGTGAACCCGAGCCCGACCGTGGACGGCCTGCCGGCGACGAGCCCGCCGGTCTGGCGCCTGAACCAGCGGGACTGCTTCGCGGGGGCGCCGCTCGGCGACCTCGCCTGCTACGTCGCCGGCGCCGCGGACGAGCCTGGGGTCACCGTCTACGGGCGCGTTACACGCGACGACAAGCGCATCGTCCTGCAGTACTGGCTCTTCTACTACGACAACCTCTACCGCTACCCGTTCCTCCCGCCCGGGGCGATCTGGCAGTCGCACGAAGGGGACTGGGAGGTCGTCAACGTCGTCCTCTCGAAGACGAGGCGGCCGCTCTCGGTCGGCCTGAGCGCTCACTGCTCGGGCGAGACGCGGCCCTGGTCGGACACGGAGCGGCGCAAGGGCCATCCGACGGCGTACGTAGCCCTCGGCTCGCATGCGAACTACTTCGAGCCGGGCCTGCACGAGTTCGAGCCGGCCTGCCTGCCGGCGCAGGTGATCGCCTTCTTCCAGCAGGCCGGCCTGCCGCTCCCGGCGGACGTCGCCGCGGACGGCCCGGCCGCCGGCCCGAAGCAGCCCGGCGTCGAGCCGGCCGGGCTCGCGCGGGTGAGCGACGACGCCCCGAGCTGGATCGCCTTCCCGGGCTTCTGGGGCGAGCTCCAGTACTTCAACGCGCCGCCGCCGGTCGGCACCCAGGTCTTCGGCACGTCGCCGGTCGGCCCCGCGTTCCACGCCGTGTGGCAGGAGCCGCTCACCACCCTGGAGGGCTGGCACTGAGCCACGCAGCCCCGGCGCCGCGCGGAGCCCGGCCCGCGCGGCGCCGGGGCGTTGGCTAGGCGCCGAACCCCACTCGTGGAGACGGCGGCGCCTCGCGCCCCTCGGCTGTGGAGAAGAGCGTGGCGAGCGTCGCCGCCCGCTGCTCTCGGTCGAGCCCCTTCGCCTCGAGCCACGCCGCCGCCTCGGCCGGAGGGAAGGCGGTGAACTCGACCGCCGCGCCGCAGCGGCCGGGCCGAGCGACGGCGGGAGCCCCGCACCTCAGCAGACGCCGTCCCCTAGAGTGGAAGCTCGACCCTGCGGACGCCGTCGAGTGGGAGACCGAGAAGCGAACGAAGGGAGGCCCGATGGCCTACGAGGAGCTGAAGGAGAAGCAAAGCGTCGTCTGGGGCACCGGCCCCTACCAGCGGATCACCGACACGATCACCGACATTCATCAGCTGGTGATCGACAGGCTCGCGCCATCCGCCGGAGACACCTGGCTCGACCTCGCCTGCGGCACCGGAGCGGTGGCCGAGCGCGCGGCGGCTGCCGGTGCCGACGTCACGGGCGTCGACCTGGCCCCGGCGCTGATCGAGACCGCCAAGGGGCGGGCCGGCGAGCTCGGCCTCGACATCGACTACCGGGTCGGGGACGCGGAGCGGCTCGAGCTGGCCGACGCGAGCTTCGGCAAGGTCTCCTCGACCTGCGGGATCATGTTCACGCCCGACCACGAGGCGACCGCGCGCGAGCTCGCCCGGGTCACCAGGCCGGGTGGCCGGATCGCCCTCGCCAACTGGACCCCGACGGGCGGCCTCGCCAAGATGTTCGCGGTGATGGCCGCGTACCAGCCGGCACCGCCGCCGAGCAGCCCGTTCGCCTGGGGCGACGAGGAGCACGTTCGGGAGCTGCTCGGAGACGCGTTCGAGCTCGAGCTCAGCGAGCACGTCTCGACGCTGCGCACGTCGTCCGGCGAGGAGTACTGGGAGCTCTTCTCCACGAGCTACGGGCCCACGAAGACGCTGGCCGACTCGCTCGGCGAGCGCCGCGAGGATCTCCACCGCGACTGGGTCGACTTCTTCGAGCAGAACTACCGGGACGACGGGGAGATCGTCCACACGCGCGAGTACCTGCTCGTTCTCGGAACGCGACGTAGTACTGAGGGAAGAAATCGGGCGCGGGCGCCGTCCATCTGGTGAGACCGGATGGCGGCGCTCGACACCATCGAACACGAGCTCGACGCTCTGCAGACCGACGAAGAGCGGGTGCTCTCCTGGCGTCTGGCCAGCCTGCTCACGGCGGGATACGCGGGGAGGCACGCGCTGAAGCTGGCTCTCCGCCCGGAGGTCGACCTCCACCTCGCGGTTCGCCTCCGCCGCACCGGCTGCCCTCCGGACACGGCGCTCCGGATCCTCCTCTGACGCGCCATATACGAGAATAGGCCGCTTGACGGCCTCCGCTGACAGACCCGCCGCGCCTGAGCGCGCACCCCTGGTCCTGATCGCGCTCATCCTCGTCGCGGCAGTGGCGAACCTGAACCTCGCCGTTGCCAATGTGGCGCTCCCGTCGATCGGCGAGGCGTTCGACTCGGGTCAGGTGACGCTGAACCTGATCGCGGTCGGATACTCGCTCGGACTGGCGGCCTCGGTCCTCTACCTCGGTGCGCTCGGCGATCGGTACGGGCGCAAACTGATGCTCATCCTCGGCACCGCGCTCGCGGTGCCGATGTCGTTGCTCGCCGCCTACGCCCCCTCCGACGAGGTCCTCTTCGTCGCCCGTGTCGGCGGCGGCCTCGCGGCGGGGATGGCCTATCCGACGACGCTAGCGCTGATTACCGCCCTCTGGGCGGGGCCGGGGCGCACGAAGGCGATCGCCCTCTGGTCCGGCGTCGGCGGCGCCATCGCCGCCCTCGGCCCGCTGCTCTCCGGGCTGCTGCTCGAGCACTTCTGGTGGGGATCCGTCTTCCTCGTCACCCTTCCGCTCGCTTTCGTCGCCCTCGTCCTGGCCTGGCTGCTCGTCCCGGCGCACGTGAACGAGACGACCGACCCCGTCGACAACCTCGGCGGGATCCTCTCGGTCGTGCTCGTCGGGTCACTGATCCTGGCGATCAACTTCGCGCCGGTCCCGAACGAGGGCACGCTGGTCGCAAGCCTGGCCGCAGTCGCGCTCGCCGGCCTCATCGCCTTCTACCTCCGGCAACGGCGGGCCGCGAACCCTCTCTATGACCTGCACGTCGCCGGGCGCCGAGTCTTCTGGGTGGCCGCGTGCGCCGGGATCATCGTCTTCGGCTCGCTCATGGGCGCGATGTTCATCGGGCAGCAGTACCTCCAGAACGTGCTCGGCTACTCCACCCTCGAAGCGGGGTTGTCGATCATCCCGGCGGCGCTCTTCATGGTGCTCGTCGCGCCCCGCTCGGCGAAGCTCGTCGAGACGCACGGGGCGCGGGCGACGCTGCTCCTGGGCTACGTCTTCGTCCTCCTCGGCTTCCTGACGATGCTGCTCCTCTGGAAGGAGGACGTCTCCTACTGGCGGGTCGGGCTGGGCTACGCCTTCGTGGGGATCGGCGTCGGGCTCGCGGGGACCCCGGCCTCACACTCCCTGACCGGCTCCGTGCCGGTGACGCGCGCGGGGATGGCCTCCGGGACGGCCGACCTGCAGCGGGACCTCGGCGGCGCGGTCATGCAGTCGATCTTCGGCGCCCTCCTGACTGCCGGCTACGCCAGCGCCGCGTCGGCCGCGATCTCCGCCTCGGGGAAGGACGTCTCCGACAGCGTCCAGAGCCAGCTGACGAAGTCGTTCGACGGCGCCGAGGCGATCGCCCAGCAGTACCCCCAGGACGCCGACGCGATCATCGCCGCGGCGAAGACGTCCTTTCTCCAGGGAGATCAGTGGGCCTACCTCGCCGGGATTGTCGCCGTGCTCCTCGGCGGCGCCCTCATCTTCTTCCTCTTCCCGAAGCGCGACGAGGAGCGGCGGCTCCTCGCCGCCTACCACGCCGAGGACTCCGCCTGATCAGAACAGCAGGCCGATCCCCTCGAAGACCTCGACGATGTCGTCCGGGGTCGCCGTCAGGGGCTGGCCCGGGCACGCGGCCGCGATCCGGTCGAGCGCCTGCTTGTCGGCGTCGGCGCCGTACGCGACGGTGATAATCGGGATCGCGAGCTCCTCCGCGTTGCAGGCGGCCTCGGCCTCGCGGGTGAGCCTGTCGAGCGTCGTCGAGCTGCCGTCGTCCCCGCCGTCGGCCACGACGACGACGGCGTTGATCCGGGTCTCGTCGTCCAGGCCGCGGATGACCGAAAAGCCCTCGCGAACCCCGTCGTAGAGGGCCGACTTGCCGTTCGGAAGCAGATCTCGGATCGCCTGCCGGAGCGCTTGCTCGTCGCTCCCGAACGATGCCGGGGAACGGGCTGGAAGACGTCCGACCCGAACGTCACGAGCCCGACGCGGTCGTTCGGCCTCAGCCCGTCGAGGAAGGCCTCGAGCGCCTCCTGCTGGGGCTCGAGCAGGCGGTTCTGGCCGACCGAGCCCGACGTGTCGACGACGAGCATGATGTTCGCCGGCTTGCGGTCGACGTTCCAGTTGTCCTGGATCGTTGCGATCGCCTCGGCGGAGGAAGCGGGAGCGTCGGCCCGGGCCAGGTCGGGTCGGCGCCGTGAGCGGCGTCCACGGGCGCCACGGTCGTCGAGGATCCCGGCGCGTGGAAGTTGTACTCGGCCGCGAGCTCCGGCGTGATGCGGGGCAGAAGCCAGCGCTGGAACAGCTCGGCCGCCTCGCGCTCGTCCTCGTCCACCCAGGGCGCGCGGAGGACGATGAAGGGATAGTCGGCGACGAACGTCCCCTCCGACGGATAGACGGCGACGAGCTTCGCCCCGTCCGTCGCCGCGTTGAACGCGATCATGTCCTCCTCCTGGACCGCCACGGCGTGGGCGTAGGCGTGGCCGTACCTGGCCATCTGGGCGAGGAAGTCGTCGGCGGTCTCGCCGTAGTGGACGATCGCCTGCTCCACCTCGCGAACGGCGCGGCGAACGCCCGGGCGCTCGAGCTCCTCGGCAGTCCACCCGCCGGCGACCACGTAGTACATGGCCGCGACCGCGGAAAGACCCGAGGTCGAGACGTTCGGGTTCGGGTGCCCGAGCTTGAACTGCCCGAACTCGGGCCGGCCTCTGGATGCCCAGCCGTCGGGATCGGTCGCCAGGGCAAGGACGTCGTTCCACCCGATCGGCCCGGGCCAGCCCAGCGCCCGCGCAAGCGGTTGCCACATCGCGATCACCTGCGGCGAGTCGACGATCGACGGATTCTCGTCGGCGACCCACGGCTCCCCGACGTGGTGGTTCAGGAGACGGCCCCAGAGCGAAGAGACGGGCGCCCAGATCACCGGCTTCATCGTCCCCGCCGAAATCGCGCTCTCCGCCACGCCCGATCTGACGACATCTCCCTCGACGACGATCCGGCGACCCGCATGCTCCGGGTTCTCCGCGTGGAACTCCTCGATCAGCTGCTCGAGCAGCTCCTCGTTGTCCGAGGAGTAGACGAACTCGAGCCGGATCGGCTCGCCGCTTCCCGAGCTCGACGAGCTGCCGTTGTCCGACGTGGCGAAAGCAATGCCGACCGCGAGAGCGGCCGCTGCGACGACGACGGCCCGTTCGATCACGGCAGCCTGTGGACGAGGACGTGGGTCGTGGCACCCGGAAGCGCCACGTCCGCGCGCCCGGTGAGCACGAGAACGTCGCCGGGCCCGGCGAGCTCGCGCTCACGGATCGCCTTCACGATCCGCTCCCACAGGATCTCGACCGACTCGGCGGCCTCGACCTCGAGCGGAATCACGCCCCACTCCAGCGCGAGCTGGCGCAGGACCGCCTGGTGGGCGCTCGCGGCGACGACCGGCCGGCGAGGCCGGAAGCGAGCAACCCGGCGGGCCGTCGCTCCGGTCTCGGTGGGAACGGCCACGACCGCGCTGTCCAGCTCCTCGGCGACGTCGCACGCGGACCGGGTCAGCGTGGCCGCGAGATCGCCTTCGACCACGTCGGCTTCGCGCTCGTACGGCACCGACGGCTCGATCGAGGCCGCGATCCGGCTCATGAACGCAACGGCCTGCAGCGGATATGCCCCCGTCGCCGTCTCGGCCGAGAGCATGACCGCGGAGGATCCGTCCAGGATCGCGTTCGCGACGTCGGTCGCCTCTGCTCGCGTGGGCTCGGGATTGAAGATCATCGACTCGAGCATCTGCGTCGCCGTGATCACCGTCCGGCCGGCGCGACGGGCCGACGCGATGATGCGCTTCTGGGCGACCGGGACCTCGGAGACCCCGATCTCCACGCCGAGATCGCCTCGGGCCACCATTACCGCGTCCGACGCCTCGATGATCTGCTCGAGGTCGGCCATCGCCTCGGCCTTCTCAATCTTGGCGATGATGCGGGCCTGAGAGCCCGCGGCGGCGATCCGCTCGCGCAGATCTTCGACGTCGCTCGCGGAGCGGACGAAGGAGAGCGCGACGAAGTCAACGCCCTGCGCGAGCGCGAACTCGAGGTCCGCGACGTCCTTCTCCGTCAGCGCTGGAATCGGCAGGACGGTTCCCGGCAGGTTGACGCCCTTCCCGGTCGTGACGATGCCTCCGACCTCGACCCGGGCGTGCAGCCGTGAGCCCTCGCGTCCGAGGACTCGGGTGCGCACAAGGCCGTCGTTGATCAGGAGAGCGGAGTCAGGCTCGGCGATGTCGGCCAGGCCCGGGAACGTGATGCCGATCTCGGCGCCCGTCTCCTCGCCCGCCGCGACGAAGGTGACCTCCTCGTCCGGAGCCAGCGTTCGCGGCTCCTCGAGGCGGCCGACGCGGATCTTGGGCCCGCCCAGGTCGGCGATCACCGCGAGCGGACGGCCCACGCGCAACTCGGCGAGCCGCACCGCCTCGAGCCGGGCGAGGTGCTCGTCGTGGGTGCCGTGGGAGAAGTTGAGCCTGGCCGCGTCCATCCCTTGCCGCGCCAGCTCCTCGACGAGGTCGGGATCGGAGGACACCGGGCCGAGGGTCGCGACGATCTTCGTACGGCGGACCTGCTGGCGCTCCGCCGCGGTCGTCAGAACCTGGAGGACTGTCGTCAGGCTGTACGTCGGAGTGTCGGCCGTCTGGTTCATCTCTCCCTCCCTGCTCGTCATTGTCCTACTCCGACGGTACGACGCCTACCCCCGCCTCGCCTCGGGGGTACACCCTGGACGTGCACCTAGCCGCGGGCCTTAGCCTCTCGGAGGGAGATCAGAACCAGCGCGGCGTAGACGGCTACAGCAACGAGGACGAGCCACCAGGCCCGCAACACAAGGCCGGCGACGAGCACCGCGACCGGGACGCCGACGTTCAGCGGGTGGTAGAGCACCCGCCACGGGCTGGGCGGAGGCGGTTCCGGCCGTGGCACGCGTGCCGGAGTCACGAACGGCTCCAGCGCTTCCCGCGCCGCGGCAGCGCTCTGAGGCCGCTTCGCAGGATCCTTGGCCAGCAACCGGTGAACCCACTCGGCGAGCCCGACTTCGAGGTCCGGCCGCTGCGCGCGGAGCGGCGGAACCGGTGCCTGAACGTGGTCGATCACGATCTTCGCCGGCTCGTCGTGGATGAAGGGCGGCCGACCGGCGAAGAGCTCGTAGGCGATGATCCCGACCGAGTAGAGGTCGCTCAGAGGGCCTGCGCCCTTCCCCTGGGCGCGCTCCGGCGCGAGGTACGCGGGCGACCCGAGCACCGTCCCCGTGTCGGTGCGGCGCGCGGCATCTCGATAGGCCTTGGCGATCCCGAAGTCGGCAATCTTGATGCTGTGCCCATCGGTCACCATCAGATTCTCGGGCTTGAGATCCCGGTGGACGACTTCCTTGGACTCGGCATGCTCGAGCCCGGCGAGCAGCCCCTGCAACACGGTGAAGACCTCGTCGCGGTCGAGCCTGCCCACGAACGGTCGCAGCGTGCCGCGCTCGAAGTGCTCCATGGCGATGTACGGGATTCCTTCGTGCTCGAAGAAGTCGTGCACGGTCACGACGTTGGGGTGCGCGAGCGTGGCCGCAAGCTGAGCCTCGAGCAGGAACCGCTCCGCGACGGTGGGGTCGTCCGCAAGCTCCGGCTTCAGCTCCTTCAGCGCCACGTACCGGTCCAGCTCCGTGTGGCGGGCGAGGTAGACCACGGCCGTCGCTCCTCGGCCCAGCACCCCGGCGACCTCGTAGCGTCCGACGCGTTCGGGCATGCCTACCTCTCCGGCGCGAGATCGACGCCCTCGGCGCGCAGCCGCTCGACCTTCTGCACGAGCTCCTTTCGCGAGTGGACGTCGAGCTTCCGGTAGACGTTGCCGAGGTGGAACTCGACCGTCTTGGGGCTCAGGAAGAGGCCCTGCGCCGCCTCCTTGACGGTCGCCCCTTCGTAGATGACCCGCAGCACCTCCAGCTGCTGCGGGGTCAGCTCGTCGAGGGTGCTGGGATCCCTGCGCCGCGCGGTCTCGCCGGTGGCGGCGAGCTCCGTGCGGGCCCGCTCCGCCCAGGGCCGTGCGCCGAGGCCCTCGAAGAGCTCGTGGGCGCTCCGAAGGTGCTCCCGGGCATCGGCTCTCGCCCCTGACCGCCGAAGGCGCTCGCCCAGGCTCAGCTCGAACCGTGCCCGCTCGAAGGGTGTCAGCGCCGTGTCCCGGAGCGCTGCGCGGAGCGGCTCGGGATCCGTCGCCTGGAGGGCCAGGCTCCAGGCCTCAAGCTCGGTCCCGTCCCGGTCGGCGGCCCGCGCGGCGTCCTCCTCGCGACCCGCCCGCACGAGCGCCTCGACGAGGTCGACCGAGGGCGTTAGCGTGGTCCGCCGGTAGTCGTCGAATGGGAGAAGGCCGGCGGAATCGAGCTCGTCGATCGCCTCGGGGAGCCGTCCGAGACCGAGATCGAGCAGCCCGAGGACGGCGGCCCGAACCGCCACCGCCTCGGGTGTGCCGTCGATCCCGGCGAGCTCGTCGAGGAAGCCGACGCAGTGCTGCACGCGCCCCCGCCGGGCCTCGAGGGCAGCCAGGAGGAGGCAGGCGTCACGGCGCGGACCCGCCTGCCCGAGCTCCTGGGCGAGGGCCCTCGCCTCGAGCGCGTCGGCCTCGGCCTCGGCCCACGAGCCCGCTTGCACTTGCAGGCGAGCCCGGTGCACCAGGGCCGACGCCAGAAACCACCTCGCCTCCCGGCCCCGCGCGGTCTCCACCGCCCGCTCGACAGCGGCCCCGAGCTCGGGCGACGCTCTCGAAGCGGCGAGCAGCTCGTCTGCAGCCCGAAGCAAGGCCTCGGGCTCCTCTTCGGGATCGAGGCCGAGAAGCGCGAGCCCGTCGGTGAGGAAGGGGCCCCCGGCCTCCTCCACCCGCTCGGCCGAGTCGAGAAGTCCGAGCACGCCGTCGAGAGCGGCGGAGACGGACGGATCGCCCGCGGCCTCGGCTCCTTCGGCCGCCAGCTTCCGGGCCCGACCGGGCTCGCCGGCCACGGCGTACGCAACGGCCGCGAGCGCCTGTCTCTGCGACCGCCCCGCGGGGTCGGGTGTGAGCTCGGCCGCGCGGGCCAACCAGTCAGCCCCGATCGCGTAGCCTGCTCGCCCGACCACGCGGCGGCCCGCTCGCTCGAGCTCGCCCGCGGCCTCCTCGTCGGGCCCGGCTGCGGCCGCGGCCAGGTGCAGGGCACGGCGCTCGCCCGTGGAGGCCTCGGCAAGGCGCCGGTGTGCCTCCCGCTGGGCGGACGGCGGCGCGGCCCCGTAGACGGCGGCTCGGGCGAGCGGATGCGGGAAGGCCAGGCGCCCGTTCCGGATCGTCAGGAGGTCGCTGAGCTCGCATTCCTCCAGCCCTTCGGTGGTGATTCCTGCCACGGCGCCGTCCGCGGTGAGCGTGCGCAGGGTCTGAGTGTCCGCGGCCGCAGCTGTGACCAGCACGGTCTGTGCGTCCCGAGAGAGCGCGCCGGCCCGCCGCGCAAACGCTTCCGCGATCTCTTCGCCGAGCGGGAGTGGATACTCGAGCGGGACGCGCCCGGCGAGCTGGGCGTCGCTCAGGTAGGCCGGAGCCTCGAGGAGCGCGAGCGGGTTTCCCCCGGTCGCCTCGACCAGGCGCTCCACCACCTCCGGCGCGACCAGGCCGGGGCGTTGGGTGTCCAGAAGCGCCCTCGCGGCCGCGAGCTCGAGTCCTGGCAGCTCGAGCGCGGGAAGCCCTTCGAGCGCGTCCGCCTCGCCGACGCTCCGGCGAGCAAAGAGCATGGCGATCCGGTGTGACCCCAGCCTGCGGCCTGCGAAGGACAGGGCGGCCAGAGAGCCGGGATCGACGTGCTGCGCGTCGTCGACCGTGCAGAGAACCGGCCGGTCGGCCGCCAGGACGGCGAGCACGCTGAGCGTGCCCCGTAGAACGGCGTCGCGGTCGAGACGGGCCGTCGAGGTCAGGTCGAGCGCCGCTCGCAGCGCGGTCGCCTGGGGCGGGGGGATGTCGTCGAACGACTCCTGGGCCGGGGCGAGGAGCTGGTCGAGCCCCGCGAATGACACCGCCGACTCGGTCGGCACTCCGGTGGCGGCGAGGATCCGATGCGCACGGGCCCGCTCGCGGGCGTGGGCGAGCAGCGACGTCTTTCCGATTCCCGCTTCGCCGACGAGGACGAGCGCAGCGCCATGACCTTTGCGAGCGTCCGTCAGCAAGCGCTCGATCCGCGCCGACTGCTCGACCCGTCCGTAGAGCATCGCCCCCCGGATTGTACGGCGGCTTCGTGACACCAGGTACAGACCAGAGCTGCGCTCCCGCTGGCGGGGTTGAGTCGACTTTGAGCGCTTCTCCCTAGCGTCGCGGCGGAGGAAGAACCGTGCAGTACCTGGCCATCATCGTTCTCGTCGCTGCGTCGCTCGCGCTCCTCGCGTACGTGGGGACCTGGGCCCTCGCCCGCAAGGCTTAGGAGGCTTTGGCGGAGCGTCGCTCGTCGCCGGGGTGCGATGGTCGTTCCGAAACAAGGACGCAGGGAGCGGTCGTAGCCGGAGGCTACGGGCGCGACTGAGGACGCAGTCTTCGGGGCGAGCAGCGCGGCCTGGCGGCACAGCTGCGTTTTCGCCAGAGCCTCCTAAACCCGTGCAGGCATCGAGGGCGGACAGGGGTTTCCCCCGAGGCGCCCCCGCCCCCGGCGCCGTACGGTCGTTGCATGTTCACGAAGGAGGAAGCCATGACCGTCTTCATGACTCGGGCACCGATCAGCATCTCGGACGAGGCGCTCATTCAGTTCGCCGTCGGAGCCGTTCTGATCCTCACGGCGATCGCGTTCGTGGCCTACGTCTGGACGTGGCTCGCCGCTCGGCCGCGCCGGAGCGAAGCGCCCGCGAGCGCGCCTCCGCCGGCGGCCGTCGACGGTAGGGAAGTCCCGGTGACGAATGCGCCGGGGATTCATAACGGCGCTCCTCACCGGCGGCCTAGTCGTCCTCCTCGGCGCCTGCGCGGAGGAGGTGGCGCGCGGCTCTCGACCAAGGCTGGGACGGAGATCGGCTTCGACAACTTCGAAGCCGACGAGCTCGGCGAGTGAAGAGTGAAGCTCAGTCTTCCGAGGTGAGTGCGATCTCGAGGGCGATCCGCGCTAGCTCCATGATCGCCACGAGCGCGGCGACGAGGTACGTGCAGGCGGCGGCCCGGAGCACCCGGTGGGCGACCGGGAGCTCGTCAGCGGTCAGGAGGCCCTCCGACGCGAGCAGGGACAGGGCCTGGCGGCTTGCTCCGAGCTCGACCGGGAGCGTCGCGAGATGGAACGCCGCGACTCCCGCGAAGAGCATGACCGCGACCACCACGAGCCCCACGGACTCGAGGAAGATGCCGGCTCCGATCGCGATGATCCAGGCGTAGGAGCAGAAGGACGCTACCGGCACGATCGCGCGCTGCAGCCGGAACGCCCGGTCGCGGTCACGATCCTGCAGGACGTGGCCCACCTCGTGGGCGGCGACGGCGAGCGCCGCCACCGACCTCGACTCGGCGACCCCCTTCGACAGGCGAACGGTCTTCGCTCGAGGGTCGTAGTGATCCGCGAGCTCGCCCTCCACGGTCTCCAGCACGATGCCGGGGCAGCGGCCGGCAAGGAGCTTCCGTGCGGCGTCCAGCCCGGTCGTGCGCGAGGCAGCCGCCACGCCGTCGGCCTTCCGAAACGTCGCCCCGACCCAGGCGCGGGCCGCGAAGCCGAGACCGATCGGGATGAGCGCGAGCAGTACATAGTTGAGCGGGGACATGACGCGTCTCCCTCCGCCTTCTGACCTCCACTGATGCATCCCGAGGCTAGGAAGAGAGGCTCAAGATCCGCTCAACGCGGCGCGCGCCGCGGTTTTCCTCCTCGTGGCGAATGTATACATTCGTCGGATGGGCCGCGTGCGCATCGAGGTGGACGGCCGGGAAACGTTGGGCACACCGGCGGGAGACGTCATCCGGTTGGAGGATGGGACGACCGTGGACGCGGACGAGGCGCTCTACCTCGCGCCGGTCGAGCCGTCCAAGATCGTCGCCACGCACCTCACCTACCGCAGCCGCGCCGAGGAGTACCGGATGGCACGCCTCCCGGCCGAGCCGTCGTACTTCCTGAAGCCGCCGAGCTCGGTCTCGGCCCACCGGGCTCCCGTCGCTCGCCCGCGGGGGTGCTCGTTCCTGAACTACGAGGGCGAGATCGCCGTCGTCATCGGCGAGCGGTGCCTCGGAACCTCGGTACGCGACGCGCTTCGCTACGTCGGCGGCTACACCGTCGCGAACGACTGGGGCGTGCACGACTTCCGGCACGCCGACCGAGGCTCGATGCTCAGGGTCAAGGGACAGGACGGCTTCTGCCCCCTCGGCCCTGTGCTCGTCGAGGCCGACGAGGTGGACCCCGACGACCTGACCATCCGCACCTTCGTGAACGGCGAGCTGGCCCAGGAGGGGCACACGGGCCGCGATCTCCTGTTCTCGTTCGCCTACCAGATCGCCGACGTCTCCCGCCTGATCACGCTCGAGCCCGGGGACGTCCTCCTGACCGGGACGCCCGCGAGCTCGCGGCCGGTCGAGCCGGGCGACGTCGTGGCCGTCGAGGTCGACGGGATCGGGCGCCTGGAGAACCCGGTCGTCGAGCTCGCGCGCGAGCTGGAGCCCGTCGGGGAGCAGCCCGCCGTGACCGCGAACACGCTCCACGTCGCGCTCGCCATCCCGGAGGACGAGGCCGAACGGCAGGTGAGCGGATCGTGAAGGACACGCGGCAGCTCGAGATCAGGAGCGTCGTCGACCAGGTGCACGAGGAGCTGCTCCAGCGCATCGTCGCGGGGGAGCTCCCCCCGGGCTCGCGGCTGCGGCAGGAAGCGCTGGCGGAGGAGCTCGGGGTCTCGCGGACGCCGTTGCGCGAGGCGCTCGCGCGGCTGGTCAGCGAGGGTCTCGTCGACTTCGCGCCCAATCGGGGCGCGACCGTCGCACGTCGCGACTTCGGGGACATGGAGCAGGCGTGGACGGCGCGCCTGGTCCTCGAGCCCGGAGCCGCCCGCCTGGCGGCCGAGCGCCGCGACCCCGCGGACGTCGAGCGCATGCGCGAGATCGTGCGCCGCCAGCGCGACGTGGCCGACGACGTCACGGCGAGCTTCGCCCTCAACCGGGAGTTCCACCTCGCCCTGGTCGCCGCGGGCGGGAACCCCCATCTCTCCCAGTTCGCGGAGCTGCTCTGGCTCTCGCGGATCGGCATCCCGATCTTCGCCCGTCAGGCCCGCGACCGGGCGCAGATCCTCGCCTGGGCCGACGAGCACGAGGCGATCGTCGACGCCGTGGAAGCGGGCAGCCTGACGCGCGCCGAGCGCCTGACCCGCAAGCACATCGCCGCCTACCCTCCCGAGCGATAGGAAGTCCTGGCGTGAATGAAGTGGCCATCAAGGTGATCGTCGAGCTCAAGGCCAGACCAGGCAGACGGGACGAGCTCGAGAGTCTGCTCGAGAGCATCGTTCAAAACCAGGGCCCGACCCAGCGCGGCTTCCTGGGCAGCACGCGCTACGAGGTGCTCGACGACCCCGACATGCTGATCGAGATTGCCGAGTGGGACTCAGCCGAGGCGCGGGTAGCGCACATGCAGGACAGTGCGACCACCGGGGTTTATGCACCTCTGCTCGAGATGCTGGCCGCGCCAATCAAGGCGACGGTCATCAGGCAGCTGCCCTGACCATCCTCCTACCGCTCTCGCCGGATCGGGTTTCGCAAGACCCCGACGCCTTCGACCTCGACCTCGACGACGTCGCCCTCCTCGAGGTAGCGCGGCGGGACCCGCGAGTCGCCGACGCCTCCGGGCGTCCCGGTCGCGATCACGTCGCCGGCCTCGAGAGTCAGCCCCTTGGACAGGTAGACGATCAGGTCGACGAAGCCGAAAACGAGATCCCGCGTCGATGCGTCCTGCATGAGCTCGCCCGAGACGGTCGTCGTGAGCCGGAGGTCGTCGAAATCGAGGCCCTCGGGCGAGGAGATGCACGGCCCCAGCGGGGCGAACGTGTCGAAGCTCTTCCCGAGGGTGAACTGACGCAGCGGCGTCTCGAGCTGGGCGCGGCGCCCGGTGACGTCGTGGATGGCGGTGATCCCGCCGATCGCCCGGCGCGCCCGCTCCTCGTCCGCCCGGTAGACGCGCTCGCCGAGGACGACGGCGACCTCACCCTCGAAGTCCGGCCGCGTCTCCTCGAGCGGGACGACGATGTCCTCGTTCGGCCCGGTCAGCGCCGACGCCCACTTCGCGAACACGACGGGCACCGGCGGCACGTCGAGCTCCGACTCGTCGGCGTGCGAGCGGTAGTTGACGCCGATCGCCAGGATCTTCTCCGGGACGACGGGATGGAGGAGCCGAATGTCGGCGAGCGCGTGCTCGGGCCCGGGCGCGGCTGCGAGCGCCTCCCACGCCTGCGGCGTCGGGACGAACCCGCGGGGGCCCGCAGGCCCGGCGTCCCGGACACGTTCGCCGTCGAGCGCCCCGATCCGCTCTTCGCCCCCGGGGGCGACGAACCGCACGGCCTTCACGCGGCCGCCTCCTCTTCTTCGCGCAGGACCTTGAGCGCGTTGATCGCCCGCGGAAAGCCGGCGTAGGGAGCGGTCTGGAGGATCGCCTCCTCGATCTCCGCGAACGGGACGTCGAGCGCGCGGAGCGCCCGCACGTGCGCGCGCACCTGCGGATCGGAGCTCCCCAGGGTCGTCAGCGCCGCGAGGATGATCAGCTCGCGCTCGCGGGGGTCGAGGCCCGGGCGGATGTGCACCTCGCCGAAGACGAAGTCGACGAGCCAGTCCCCCATGTCGCCCATGCGGGCGAGGAACTCCTCGCCGCCCGGCTCGTCGCCGAGCTCCGCGAGCCGGGCCAGCCCGCGCTGTCGCCGCTCAGAACCCATTCCGGAATGATGCGCCGTCGCCGGGGTGTCCTGGGCGAGTGCGAGGCAAGGACGCAGGGAGCGTTCGTACTCGAGAGTACGGGCGCGACCGAGGACGCCGCATCGTGCCGTCCAGGGCGGCCCGGCGGCACCCGGCTTCATTTCGGGAGGGGTTCTTAACCTGCTCTGTCATGCGGCCTCCTTGCGATGCCAGTCGGAAACGGGATATTGTATGCAACTCGCGGCAGGCGCGACCGGCGCCTTGTCGGACCGAGCCGATGCTGGGCCTTCGCCGAATCGACCACGTCGCCCTGAGGGTCGAAGACCTGGACGAGGCCATCCCCCGCTGGTGCATTCAGTTCGGCCTGACCGAGAGCGGCCGCGAGGACGGCCGCTCCTTCCTCCGCTGCGGCTACGAGCCGTGCTCGCTCGAGCTCGTCGAGGGTCGCGAGGCCGGCTTCGACCACCAGGCCTTCGAGCTCGCGCGCGGCCTCTCCCTCGACGACGCCGCCGCGCACCTCGATCGCGCCGGCGTCGCCTTCGACCGGCGCGAGGATGGCCTCCACCTCGCCGACCCCGACGGTAACGGCGTGCAGCTCGTTCCCTACCGGCCCGCCGACGAGCCGTGGCCCGACGTCGGCCGGTCGACCGCCGAGCTGCCCGGGTTCCGCCCGCGCAAGCTCGGCCACACGAACTTCCTCACCGCCGACCTCGAGGGCGTGACGGCCTTCTACACGGACTTGCTCGGGATGCGAGTCACTGACCGGCTGGGTGATGCGGGCGTGTGGCTCCACGTCAACGCCGACCACCACGTGCTCGCCTTCGTGGACAAGGGCTACGCGCACCTCCATCACATCGCTCTCGAGATGGTCGACTGGGGCGAGCTGCGAGTTGCCTTCGACCACCTCGCCCAGCACGGGCGCTGGCTCTCCTGGGGCCCGCTGCGCCATGGGCTCGGCCGCAACCTGAGCGGCTACGTGCGCGTGCCGGAGGAGGACCTCTTCGTCGAGATCTTCTGCGACGTCGAGCAGCTCGAGCCTGACCACGAGCCGCGCGAGTGGCCGGACGACGCGCATTCGTCGAACGTCTGGGGCATCCTGCCCCCGCGCTCGTACTTCCGCTTCGACGAGGAAGCGATCGAGTCCGAGCGGCTGGGGCTCGAGGCCCAGGGAATCCCGCTGAAAGAGAGGGGCGCTTGATGGCAACGGCCCAGACCGAGGAGAAGGCAGGGGCGCAACCCGAGGTGGCGGCGCGGACAGGCGAGCAGTTTCTGGAGGGCCTTCGAAGCGGCGAGCGCGAGGTCTGGCTGAACGGCGAGCAGATCGCGCATCCGCTCGAGCACGACGAGCTGCGCGCCGCGGCAGAGTCGATGGCGCGCGTCTTCGACCTCCAGCACGCCCACGCCGCCGACATGCTCGCCCCATCGCCCGACGACGGGCGCCTCATCAACGTCACGCACCTGATCCCGCGCTCGCGCGAGGACCTGGAGCGCCGCCGCCGCGCGATCGAGCTGACCGCCTCCCTCTCGGCCGGGATGATGGGACGGACGCCCGACTACCTGAACGTCACCTTCGCGTGCTTCTCGGGCCGTTCGGACGTCTGGGCGCGGCGCGGCAACGAGCAGGGCGCGGAGAACCTCGTCGCGTACCAGAAGCGCATGCGCGACGAGGACCTCTCGACGACGCACGCGCTCATGAACCCGCAGGTCGACCGGTCGAAGCCGGAGGCCGAGCAGGCCGCGGGCCAGATCTCACTGCACAAGTTCGACGAGACGGACGACGCGATCGTCGTCCGCGGGGCGCGGATGCTCGCCACCCTGGCACCGTTCGCCGACGAGCTGCTCATCTACCCGGGCTCCGACATCCGCCCGCAGGACGGCCGCTACGCGCTCTCGTTCGCGATCCCGATCGCCACCCCCGGCCTCAAGCTCATCTGCCGCGACAGCTACTCGAAGCAGCGGCCGGCATTCGACTATCCGCTGTCCTCGCGCTTCGACGAGATGGACTGCGTCGTCATCTTCGACGACGTCGAGGTCCCCAAGGAGCGCCTCTTCCTCGACGGCGACACGGTCGGCTACTCGGAGGTCATCACCGAAACGGGCTGGCGCGGCCACATCATGCACCAGGCCTTCACGCGCGCGTACGTGAAGCTCTGCTTCGCCTTCGGGCTGGGGCACCTGATCGCCAACACGATCGGGGTCGTGCGCTTCGACCACATCCAGGAGAAGCTCGGCCAGATCTGGAACATGTGCGAGCTGACCCGCTCGGCGCTCGTGTCCGGCGAGGCCGGCTCGGCCCTCGACGAAGGCGGCGTCTGGTACCCCGACGATCGGCCGTTCCTCGCGCTCCGCGGCGAGATGCCGAAGTGGCTGCCGCGGGCGAACGAGCTCCTGCAGCTGATCGGCGGCGGCGGCTTCATGGCCACGCCCGTCGCGGGCCGACCTGGACGGCCCGCTCCGGCCGCTGATCGACACCTTCTACCAGGCGGCCGGCGCCGACGCGGAGCGCCGCATCCGGCTCTTCCGGCTCGCCTGGGACTACGTCGGCTCCGACCTCGGGGGCCGCGGCGAGCTCTACGAGCGCTTCTACCTCTCGGACTCCTGGCGGATGACCGCGCTCGCGTACACGATCGCCGACAAGGTCGTTCTCCGAGTCGCTCGTCGAGCAGTTCCTCGCACGACTGATGCCGCGCGGCTACTCGCTCCCGCTGTCGCCCGAAGGCCGCTCCTCGCTCGTTCCCGCGCCGCCGTGGCACTACGTCGGCGACTTCCTCGTGATCGAGTACTGGGCCGAGCCGGCGGCGGTCGAGGCGGTGCTGCCGCCCGGGCTCGAACCGCATCCGGACCCAGGCCGGAGCGCCGCGCTCTTCATCGACTGGCAGTCGTGCTCCGACTCCGGCGAGGAGCTCGACGATCCCGTGCGCAGCCAGTACAAGGAGTTCTTCGTCGTCGTCAACGCCCTCCTCGACGGGGAGCCGGTGACGACGTGCCCGTACATCTGGGTCGACCGCGACTTCGCGCTCGTGCGCGGCTGGGTGCAGGGGTTCCCGAAGAAGCTCGGCTCCATCCAGATGACCCGGCACTTTCCCCTCACCTCGAACGCAGGGCCGGCGTTCGCCGCCGGGGGGCGCTTCGCCGGCACGCTCGCGGCGAACGACCGTCGCCTCGCCTTCGGCGCCGTGACGCTGGAGCGGGAGAGCGCCGAGGGCCCCACCCACAACGACCCGCCGCTCGTCAACGTGCGCCACTTCCCCCGTCTCGCTGCCGGCCGGCACGACGACCCGGCCGTGCACGAGCTCGTCCGCGCGCGCAGCCGCGACCGCGCGATTTCGGCGACGTGGGAGGGCTCGGCCGAGCTCGAGCTCCTCCCGGCCCCAGGCGAGGAGCTGGCCGCCCTCGCGCCGGTGCGCGTGGGCAAGGGCTTCCGCTTCACCTTCGCCTACACGGTCGACGACCTCGAGACCGTGCGCGACTACACGCGCTCAGAGGTCGGCGCCGGCACCGAGGCATGAGCCGGGCGGCGCTCGTCACCGGAGGTGGGACGGGCATCGGCGCCGCGATCGCCCGCCGTCTCGCCGCGGACGGATACGGCGTCTGCATCACCGGCCGGCGCCGCGAGCCGCTCGACGCGGTCGCGGCCGAGACCGGCGCGCTCGCGGTTCAGGGTGACACCGGCGACCCGGCGGACGCGGAGAAGGCCGTCGCCGCCGCGAAGGACGCTTTCGGCCGGCTCGACGTCCTCGTCTGTAACGCCGGCATCGGGCTAGGGGGCACGGTCGAGGAGCAGTCGCCCGAGGATTGGGACACCGTGCTTCGCACGAACCTGACCGGCGCCTTCCTCGCCTGCCGGGCGGCCCTGCCCGAACTCGTGCGGGCAAAGGGCTCCGTCGTCACGATCTCCTCAGACTCGGGGCTGCGCGCCAGTCCGGCCTCGGCGGCCTACTGCACCGCGAAGGCCGGCCTGATCATGCTGACCCAGTGCATCGCTGTCGATTACGGGCCGCTCGGGGTGCGCGCGAACTGCGTCTGCCCGGGCTGGGTGCGGACGCCGATGGCCGACGGCTCCATGGACGCGCTCGCCGAGCTCCGTGGCACCGACCGCGAGGGAGCCTACGGGCTCGTCGCCTCCCCGGTGCCGTTGCGACGACCCGGCATCCCCGAGGAGATCGCCGCAGCCGTCGCCTGGCTTGCGTCCGACGAGGCGGGATTCATGACCGGCGCCGTCGTCGCCATCGACGGCGGCAACACCGTCGTCGACCCGAGCGCGACCGTGTTCACGCCCATGAGCGGTACCGTCGTCGCCGGAGTCGCGGTCTCGCCCGACCACTTCATCGGCGGGAAGCGCGTTGCGAGCGACGACCGCTTCGACGACTACTCCCCGATCGACGAGCAGGTGCTCGCCGAGATCGCGCGCGGGCGGCGAGCGCGAGGTCGGGCTCGCCGTCGAGGCGGCCGCGGCCGCCTTCCCCGCCTGGGCCGCGCTCGGCGTCTCCGGGCGAGCCGAGCGCCTTCGCCGCCTGGCCGACCTGATCGACGAGAACGTCGAGCGGATCGCCGCGGTCGAGTGCCTCGACATGGCGATGCTCGAGCGCTCGCCTCCGGGCCCGCGTCATCCCGCGCGGAGCGCGCAACTACCGCGCCTACGCCGAGCTCGCCAAGACTCACGAAGAGCGGGCGTGGAGCTCGAACGACACCGCGAACCGCGTCGTGCGCATGCCCGCCGGCCCCGTCGGCGTGGTCACGCCGTGGAACGCACCCTTCATGCTCTCCACCTGGAAGACGGCTCCGGCGCTCGCGGCGGGCTGCACCGTCGTCCTCAAGCCGCCCGAGTGGGCGCCGCTCTCCTGCTCGCTCCTCGCCGACTTGGCGCAGGAAGCCGAGGTCCCGCCCGGCGTCCTCAACGTCGTCCAGGGCATCGGCGAGGAAGCCGGCGCGACGCTCGTCGCGGACGGCCGCCTCCGGCGCGTCAGCTTCACGGGCTCCTCGGACACCGGCACGGCTCGTAGCGACGGCGGCGGCGCAGAACCTCGTCCCGTTCACCGCAGAGCTGGGCGGCAAGGGCCCGCTCCTGGTCTTCGCCGACGCCGACCTCGACGCGGCCGCGCAGAAAGCCGCGCTCCAGTACGACGACTCCGGCCAGAACTGCATGGCCGGGACCCGCCTGCTCGTCGAGGAGAGCGTCGCCGGCGAGTTCCTCGAGCGCTTCCATGCGGCCGTCGACGCCCACGTTCTCGGCGACCCGCGGGAGGAGGCGACGACGATCTCGCCGCTCATCCACCGCGACCACCTCGCCCGCGTCGAAGGCTTCGTCGAGCGAGCGCGCGAGAACGGCGACCGCATCGTCCGCGGCGGACGGGTCGCGGAGATCGGCGGCCTCTGGTACGAGCCGACGCTCGTCGAGCCGCAGTCGAACGACTCCGAGATCGTCCAGCGCGAGGTGTTCGGGCCGGTGCTCACCTTTCAGACGTTCCGGACCGAGGACGAGGCCGTCGCGCTGGCCAACTCGACGGAGTACGGGCTCGCCGCAACCGTCTATACGTCCTCGGCCGAGCGCGCCGAGCGCGTGGGGAGAGCTGTTCGCGCCGGGACCGTCTGGGTCAACTGCTTCCTCATCCGTGACCTGAGCGCGCCGTTCGGCGGCGTCGGCATCTCCGGGATCGGTCGCGAGGGAGGCGACTACGCGCTCGACTTCTACTCGGACCTGAAGACGCTCCAGATCCTGGAGGACTCGACCGAGTGACGGCGCTCGACACCGGACTGCGCCTGGAAGACGTCGACCTCGAAAACGACGTCTTCGCGGAGCGTTTTCCGCACGAGACCTTCGCGCTCCTGCGCCGCGAGGCGCCGGTGTGGTGGTACGACTGGCCGCACGGCCGCGGGTACTGGTGCGTGACGAAGCACGCAGACGTCGTCGCGGTCTCCCGGGACACGAAGACCTTCACGTCGGAGGAGGGCGCCAACCTCGAGGACCTCGACCAGGATCAGCGCGTCGCGCGCCAGTCAATGCTCGAGACCGACCCCCCGCGCCACACCCGCCTGCGTGGGCTCGTCGGACCGCCGTTCACGCCCCGCGCGATCAAGGCGTACGAGCTCGCGCTCCGCGAGCTCACGACCGAGGTGCTCGACCGCGCGCTTCCTCTCGGTGACTTCGACTTCGTCGAGGAGATCGCCAAGCAGCTCCCGATCCGCGTCCTCGCCCGGCTGCTCGGCGCGCCCGAGGCCGACAACGACCGTCTCATCGACTGGGGCGACCGCATGATCGGCAACACCGACCCGGAGCTTTCCGACGTGCTCCACGACAGTCCCGAGAGCGACCGCTACCGGATGCTGCCGTTCCGGAGCCCCGCCGCGCTCGAGCTCTTCGACTACAGCCACCGGCTCGCCGCCGAGCGGCGCCGCGCCCCGACGGACGACCTCGTCAGCACGCTCGTGCACACGGAGATCGACGGCGAGCAGCTCACCGAGCGAGAGTTCGACACGATGTTCCTGCTCCTCGTCGTCGCCGGGAACGAGACGACGCGCCAGGCGATCGCGCACGGGATGCTGGCGCTCGTCGAGCACCGCGACCAGTGGCAGCGCCTCCGGGACGAGCCGGATCTGCTCTGGAGCTCGGGAGCCGACGAGATCCTGCGCTGGTCGTGTCCCGTCGTCCACTTCCGGCGCACGGCGACGCAGGACACCGAGATCCGCGACCAGGCGATCCGGGCGGGGAACAAGGTCGTCGTCTGGTACGGGTCGGCCAACTTCGACGAGGAGGTCTTCCCCGACCCGCTCCGCTTCGACGTCGGCCGCACGCCGAACCCGCACGTCACCTTCGGCGGCGGCGGTCCGCACTACTGCCTCGGCGCCCACCTGGCCAAGCTCGAGGTGCAGGTGATGTTCGACCTGCTCCTGCCGCGGCTCGCCGACCTCGAGCTGACCGCGCCGCCGGAGCGGATGCGGACGAACTTCACGAACGCGCTCAAGCGCATGCCGGTGCGCGTGACGGCGAGGGACGATGTCTGAGGGGCCGTCCGAGGCGCTCGTCAGCGCCTTCCGCGGCTGCGTCGGCGAGTTCGCCACGGGCGTCGCCGTCGTCACCGCCGAGCACGAGGACGTCCCGGCAGGCATGACCCTGAACGCCTTCACCTCGGTGTCCCTCGACCCGCTCCTCGTGCTCGTCTCCCTCGGGAACGGGTCGCGCACGCTCTGGGCCACGACCGCGAGCAGGCGCTTCGCCGTCAGCATCCTCAAGCGCGGGCAGGACGAGGTCGCCCTCGACTTCTCCGCTCAGGGCGCGCCCTTCCCGCTCGGGCACGTGGAGCGGGACCGCGAGGGATTCCTGATCGTCTCCGGCGCCACCGCCGTCCTGCGCTGCGAGGTCGAGCGGATCGAGCCCGCCGGCGACCACTCGCTCGTCCTCGGGGAGGTCGTCTCGATCGCCCACGGCGGCGGCGAGCCGCTCCTCTTCCACAAGGGACGGTTCGGCGGCCTCGCACCGGACAGCCTCGTGCCCGCGGGCCATCACATCGCCATCGACGACGGCGCCGGCTGGTGAGCTTCGAGACCGACATCCGCCCCCTCTTCCGCCAGGAGGACGCTGACGCGATGTCGTGGGCCTTCGACCTCGCCTCCTACGAGAGCGTGAAAGAGCACGCGGAGGACATCTACGACCGCCTCGCCGACGGCTCGATGCCGTGCGACGACCCGTGGCCCGACGAGCGGGTGCAGCGTTTCAGGGCCTGGATCGACGCGGGGATGCAGCCCTAGCCGCGTCAGCCTGTGGGCGATGCTGTGACGGTAACCACGCGGTCCACGACCAACCCCTTGTCCGTCACCCGGTAGATCGTCACAGGCCCTTCGACGAGGTCGCCGTAGCGGTCGAAGCGGATGTCGCCCAGGAGCCCGTTCTCCACCGTTGTCGCACGCAGCTCCTCCGTCACAGACGCACGAGTACCGTCGGAGCGGGCGATCGCGTCGAGCAGGATCTCGGCGGCCTGGGCCCCGTAGACGGCCGAAGTGTCCGGGCCCGGCTCGCCTCCGCCGGCCTCAAGCTCCTCGAGGAACTGCCTGCCCTCTTGCGGAAGCTCGGCGTTGGGGATGCCGTAGGTGCCGATGTACATTCCGCGCGCGACCGGGTCGCCGGAGACGATCCAGAAGCCCTCGCTGGCGATGAACGCCACGTCTTCACCGAGGCGGGCGCGGAGATCGCGGAGCAGCGAGTCGCCGTACCCTTGCACGGCGCCCGCAAGGAGGACGGCGTCGGGTCGTGCCGCGGCCACGCGCCGGGCCAGGCCGCCGAAGCTCCGGGCATCCCCATTCCACGCCGCCGCGTCGGCGACCTCGAGGCCGAGCCTCTGCGCACTCTCGCGCATGTGGGCGGCGTAGTCGGCCATCCACGAGTCGTCGCGGTCCCAGAGAATCGCAACGCGGTCGTTCCCCATCTCCTTCGCGACCTCGACGAGCGCCTGGGCCGCCAGATGGTCGGCCGCGGCAATCCTGACGAAGTTCCGCACGCCCGTCGGATAGAGCTCCTCGAGCTCGCCCGCATTCGGCCCTCGCAAAGGACGGGTCAGGAAAGTGGGAGTGTTCGAGGGGCTGATCATGGCCAGGGGCCCGTCCGGGGCCTCGTTCGCGATCGGGATCTCGGCCCCGGAGCAGCCGTAATTGAGCGCGCCAATGACGCCGAGCACGTCCGGCGTTCGGGCGTACGCTCTCGCGTTGGAGAGGCAGCGGTCGAAGTCGAAGCTGCCTGCCTGCGCCGTCGAGTCGTCGCAGGACTGATAGCCGACGGTGTGCGGTCCGGCCGTGAAGCCGCGCCGCTCGAGGACGAAGCGGATCGCCCCCACCATAGGCAGGGTGTACGCGCGAGAGGGTCCCTGCAGCGGAAGATCGGAGACGATCAGGAAACGGGGGCTGCCCGCGCCTCCGTAGTAGACATCTCGGCACGCGGAAGCGGGGAGAGCCGCGTCCGCCGACGGCTGCCCCGCCGAGGTCACCCAGACTCCCCTTTCACCGACGGCGACGCCGACGGGCGCCGCCATCCGGCTGACGACCCGCGCACGGTACGTGCTGGGGTCGATGCGGTGAACCGTGCCGGTGACCTCGTTCGTCGCCCAGACGGCACCCTCGCCGAAGGCGACCCAGCTTACGCCGGGCCCGAGCGGGATCGTGCGCTGGACGTTCTCCGGGCCTGCATCGACCCGCCAGACGCTGCCGCCGTCCGGATCGGCCACCCAAACAGCCCCACCACCGACGGCAAGCGACCCGAGGCTCTCGGCGGCGACCGGTATTGGTTTCGAAGGGGCACTCGTCCGGGGATCGATCTCGACGACCTCGTCTCGGTCGTTGACGATCCAGACGCCGTCCTCGCCGGCAGCGATGCCCTCGGCTCGAACGTCTGTGACCCTGGCGACGATGCGACTCGTCCGCGGGTCGATGCGGGAGACTGTCTGATCGGGATTGACCGCCCACACGGCGTCGTTCGTCACCGCGATGAGGTGCGAATCCATCCCTCCGCCCTGGAAGGGCGGACGCGCGCCTGATCCGGGAAGCTGGATCGGCGCATCGGGGACGCCCGACTCGGGGTCGATCCTGGAGATGCTGGCCGGATAGCTCGAGAACCCGCTGCTGTTTCCGATCCAGAGCGCACCTGCTCCGACCGCAAGGCTTGTCGGCGTCGAGCCGGTGCTGAAGGTGCGCGGGAGGACTCGCCGGGTCGGATCGATCCGCGAGATGGTCCGGTCGTCCGCGTCGAGTACCCAGACGGCGCCCTCCCCCACCGCGACGTTCGTGGGAGCCGTTCCCAGTGGAATTGCCGCCAGCGGAGCGCCGGTCTTCGGGTCGAGCGCGACTACCCCGCTCCCGTCGAGCGTGAGGTCGGCTGCTTCGGGCGCGGCCGGGTCGCCGTCGCGGGCAAGCAGGAAAGCGACCGCCCCGGCCGCGAGGGCAAGGACGAGCGCGCCGAGGACGACGAGCGGCCAGAAACGACGCGCCGCTCGAGAGACGTCCGGTGAGTCCGGCGTCGCCAACGCAGGATCCTGCTCGAGGATCTGGCGCTCGAGCCGCTGGAGGCTCTGACTCGGCTCCAGGCCGAGCTCCTCGGCGAGCGCCAGGCGACCCTGCTGGTAAACCTGGAGCGCCTCAGCCTGGCGATCCGAGCGGTAGAGCGCGAGCATGAGCTGGCTCCGGAGCCGCTCCCGCAGCGGATGGTCGGAGACGAGCGACTCCAGCTCGCCGACCAGCTCGCGGTGCCGCCCGAGGGCGAGCTCGGCCTCGGTCCGCTCCTCCTGGGCGCTCAGGTGAAGCTCGTCGAGTCGCGCGATCTCCGCCTGCGCGAACGCCTCGTAGGCGAAGTCGGCCAGCGCAGGCCCGCGCCAGAGCGCGAGCGCCTCCTCCGCACTGTCGGCGGCGGCCTCAGGCTCGCCGCGGGCAAGGGCACGGCGAGCGTCCTCGAGGAGGCGCTGGAACTGGTCGGCGTCGAGCCGGTCCGGCTCGACCGTCAGAACGTAGCCCGGCCCGCGGGTCTCGAGCGGCCCGCGCAGGTGCGCCGTCGAGTCCTCGTCCCCGTTGAGCGACTGGCGCAGCCGCGAGACATGGGCTTGCAGGGTCTTCGCGGCCGTCGGGGGAGGCGTCTCTCCCCAGAGCTCATCGATCAGTCGGTCAGCCGAAACCACCTCGTTCGCGTGCAGCAGCAGCGACGCGAGGAGAGCGCGCTGCTTGCGACCGCCGAGCTCGACACGGCGACCGCCTTCGGAGACCTCGAGAGGGCCGAGGATCCGAAACTCCATGCCGTTTCCATGGCTTTCCACCGCAGAGCTGCAACCCACTTTGCCCCATCTGCAACCAAGCCGCAACCGCCGCCCTGCACCCTCGCCGCACCAACCAAGGGAGGAGTCATGAAAGGGCGACTACTGACTCGGATTGCAGCGACCGCTCTTCTCGCTGTGGCCGTGGGCGGGTTCTCCGCCTCGGCGGGGGCGCAGCCCGCCGGCAACGCGGCGACCGACTGGAACGCGATCGCCGCGACCTCAATCATGTCGACCGCTGGGCAGCCGCCGCATGCGGCGCCGCTGAGCCTGGCGATGGTGCAGGGCGCCGTGTACGACGCGGTCAACGCGATCGACGGCGGCCATGAGCCCTACCTCGTCGCACCTGCGGCCGATCCGTTGTACTCGAAAGAGGCAGCCGTGGCGACCGCGGCGTTCCGCGTGCTCGTCGGGCTCTTCCCGGCGCAGCTGCCTGCGCTCCAGCCTCTCTACGACGTCTCCCTGGCCGGCGTAGCTGAGGGGCCGGCGAAGGCGGGCGGGATCGCCGTCGGCGAGGCGGCCGCGGCGGCGATGCTCGCGGCGCGGGCGAACGACGGCCGCGGCGGGCCCTTCAGCTTCGTCTTCGGCACCGACGCGGGCGAGTGGCGGCCGGCGCCGCCCAACTTCGGGCTCGACCCGGCCCCATGGGTCGGAAACGTGCGCCCCTTCCTCGTCCCCGACGTGGAGATGCTCCGCACGGAGGGCCCGAACGCGCTCACGAGCAACGCCTACGCGAAGGACTTCAACGAGGTGAAGAAGGTCGGCTCGCTCACGAGCTCGAAGCGCACGCCTGACCAGACGGCGGCCTCGATCTTCTGGCAAGACAGCGGGCCCGCGATCTGGAACCGCGTCTTCCGATCGCTGGCAACGACCCGCGGTCTCGACATCGTCGACAGCGCCCGCCTCTATGCGATGACCAACCTGGCCTCGGCCGACGGCTCGATCGGCTGCTGGAACGACAAGTACTACTGGAACTTCTGGCGGCCGATCACGGCAATCCGCGAGGCCGCCACGGACGGCAACCCGCAGACGGTGGCCGACCCGGCCTGGCTGCCGCTCTTCAACCCGACCGTTCCCGTCTCCGGCCCGCCGCTCGTCACGCCCGGATTCCCCGACCACCCCTCCGGGCACACCTGCATCAGCGGCGCGACCGTGCACGCGCTCAAGGCCTTCTTCGGAACCGACAAGATCGCCTTCACCGCGCTCAGCAACAAATGCTCCCCGGCGCCCTGCCCGCTCAGGAGCTACGGCCGCTTCACCGCGGCGATCAAGGAGATCATCGACGCCCGCGTCTGGAGCGGCATCCACTTCCGCACCGCCGACGTGCAAGGCGCCGTGCTCGGCAAGACCGTCGCCCGCCACCTACGAAAGAACTACTTCCAGCCACTCGACTGACATCGACGAAGGAGGAGACACCATGACTCGATTCCGCGCACTCGCCATCGCCGTCGTCGCCCTGTGCGTGCTCGCCGCCGGCGCAGGAGCGATCGGGAACGGCGTCCCCGACGGCAACGCGCACCCGAACGTCGGCATGCTCGCGATCGGTGTCGAGGAAGACGGAGAGCTCGTCCGGTACTTCGACTGGTGCTCGGGCTCGTACGGCGGGCCGCGGGTCGGCCAGCCCGAAGAGAAGGTCTTCGTGACCGCCGGGCACTGCGTCAACGGGGACGTGCCGGATCAGCTCTGGGTGACCTTCGACCCGGAGGCCACCTTCGACGAGGAGACCGGCGTGGTCACGAACGCGAACTCGTGGCACCAGGCGTCCGGCTTGGGGTTCGATCCCGCGCTCGGCGATTACGGCGTCGTGCTGCTCGAGAGCGTCCCTGCCGGCCTTGAGCCGGTGGAGTTTCCCACGGCAGGCCTGCTCGACGACCTGACCGCCCAGGGAGGGCTCAGGCCCGAGACCGTCTTCGACAGCGTCGGCTACGGCGCCGTCCCGACCTTCACGCAGGGACCGCCGCAGCTGGCGCCCCCTCCCGGTCGCATGTTCGCGACATCGCGGTACAAGGCGCTCACGCAGGAGCTCCTGAAGCTCAACATGAACTCCGAGCTGGGCTACGGTGGGAGTTGCTTCGGCGACTCGGGCTCGCCGAAGCTCATCCACGACACGAACACCGCCGTGGCGATCACGACCGGCGGCGATGCGATCTGCCGCGCGAACAGCAAGAACCTGCGCCTCGACATCAGCGGGGCGAGAGCGTTCTACGGACAGTATCTGGCGCTCCCGTAGGCCCTGTGACACAGCCGCGCCTCGGACTCGTTCCGAGGCGCGGCTTCACCGTCGGCCATGCCGCGCCTAGCGGAGAAGATCCGCCCGGGCGATGATCACGCGATCGACGACCGCGCCCGGCTCGAGGCCCGGGTGGCCCTTGCCGACGACGCGGAAGATGGTGAACGGCCCCTCCACGAGGTCGCCGTTCTCGTCGAAGCGGATGTCGCCGAGGATGCCGTCCTCGACCGTCGTCTCGTGAAGCTCGCGCACCACCGACGAGCGCGTGCCGTCGGAGCGGGCGATCGCGTCGAGCAGGATCTCGGCCGCCTGGGCGGCGTACGCGGCGGACGACGGGCTCGGCTCGCCTGCTCGGGTGGCTTCGAACTCCTCGAGAAACTGCTTGCCTCGGGGTGGGAGCTCGCCGTTCGGCACGCCGTAGACGCTGAGGTACATCCCTCGCGCCGCCGGCCCGGCGGCCTCGATCAGATCCGCGACGGAGCCGAAGTGGTCGGTGGCGACGAGCGCCACGTCGGGACCGAGGCGGGCGCGGAGATCCCGAACCAGGGCGCCGCCGTTCGGATAGAGGAAGCCGCCGATGAAGACCGCCTCGGCACGAGTCCGGGCGATGCGCTGGGCGAGGCGCTCGAAGCTCCGAGCCTTGGAGCTCCACCCCCTGGTGGAGCCAACGACCTCGAGCCCGAGGTTCCGCGCCGCCGTGGCCACGTCGGTACCGAAGTAGGCGTCCGAGAGGACGAACAGGCGCCGCGCGCCCAGCTCCTCGACGAGCTGAGCGCCGGCCGCGGCCTGCAGGTGGTCGGCGGCCGCGATGCGGACGAAGTTCCGCTCGCCCGACGGGTAGCGCTCCTCGACCTCACCCGGGCGCATGCGCGTGAGCCCGGTCAACGTGTTCGACGGGCTGATCATGGCCAAGGCCCCGCCGGGGGCCTGGTTCGCAATCGGGATCTGCACGTAAGCACAGCCGGAGTTGTGCGGGCCGACGACGCCGAGCACGGCAGGATTGCGGGCATAGGCCTTTGCGTTCAAGAAGCATTTGAAGAGGTCGTAGTCCCCTGTCTGGGCCGTCGAGTCGTCGCACGATTGGTAGCCGACGGTGTAGGGCCCGGCCCTGAAGTCGCGCTGCTCGAGCACGAAGCGGATCGCCTCCGTCATCGGCAGGGTGACCGCTCGGGGTTGGCCCTGCAGCGGGAGGTCGGAGACGAAGAGGAAGCGGGGGCTACCCGCCCCGCCGTAGAAGAGCTTGCCGCACGAGGAAGCCGGGAGAGCCTCCTCGGACGACGGAGGCCCCGCCGATGTCACCCAGACGCCGCCCTCGCCTACGGCGATTCCGCGCGGTGCCGCCATCCGGCTGACGACCCGAGCCTCGTTCGTGTCCGGGTCGATGCGGTAGACCTCGTCGGAGATCTCGTTGGTCGCCCAGACCGCCCCCTCGCCGAACGCGACCCCGCCGACGCCGACGTCGAGCGGGATGGTGCGCAGGATGGGATCCGGGCCGGGGTCGATCCGCCAGACGCTGCCGCCGACGGGATCGGCGACCCAGACCGCGCCGGCGCCGACGGCGAGCGTGGTCAGGCTCTCGGCGGCGACCGGGATCGGCTTCGAGGCGAGGTTCGTCCGAGGATCGATCTCGACGAGCTCCCCTCCGTCGCTGAGGATCCACACCTCGCCCTCGCCCGCAGCGATGCTCAACGCCCGGACGCCGGCAACGCCCGCCACGACCCGGTTCGTCCGCGGGTCGATCCGGGAGACGCTCAGATCTGGATTGACCACCCAGACAGCGGCATCCGTCACCGCGATGTGCGGTCTCAGGCTGTCCTGCCCGACCCAGGTGAGAGCCGGGCCGCTTGCCCGGGACAGGGGGATCGTCTCGTCGACGACGGCCGACTCCGGGCCGAATCGAGACACGCTCTCCGGAAGCGCAGTCCGTGCCTGGGGCACGCCGTTTCCGACCCAGATCGCGCCCGCGCCGACAGCGAGGTCGGTCGGCGTCGAGCCCGTGCTGAACGTCCGCACGACGGCGCGCTCCTTCGGATCGATCTGCGAAACGGTCCTGTCGTCGGCGTCGAGCACCCAGACGCTCCCTCCCCCGACGGCGATGCTCGTGGGCGCCGTTCCGAGGGGGATGGTCTCCAGGAGCTCGCCCGTCCTCGGATCCAGCACGCCCGCGTTGCCGCCACCGATCGGCTCTGTCTCACTGCCTCCGTCTCGGACGAGCAGGACGGCGACTGCACCAACGGCCGCCGCGAGGAGGAGCGCGCCGGCCAGGACGAGCAGTCCCGCACGGCGCCGGGCGGGCCTCGGCCCCGGCTTCCGCGCCGGGGCAGCGAGCTCCGGGTCCTGCTCGAGGATCTGGCGCTCGAGCCGCTGCAGCCCCTGGCTCGGCTCCAAACCGACCTCCTCGGCGAGGGCCAGACGGAACTCCTGGTAGGCGTGTAGCGCCTCGGCCTGGCGGTCGGAGCGGTAGAGGGCGAGCATGAGCTGGCCCCGGAGCCGCTCCCGCAGCGGATGCCGAGCGACGAGCGCCTCCAGCTCGCCGACGAGCTCGGCGTGGCGGCCGAGCGCGAGGTCGGCCTCGATGCGCTCTTCGAGCGCCGTCAGCTGCAGCTCGTCGAGGCGCGCGATCTCCGTCTGTGCGAACGACTCGTAGGTGAAGTCGGCCAGGGCGGGGCCCCGCCAGAGGGCGAGTGCCCGGCGCAGCTCCTCCGCCGCGTCCTCGGGCTTGCCCTCGGCCCGAGCGCGCCGTGCCTCCTCGAGCATGCCCTGAAAGCGATCCGCGTCGACCTGGCCTGGCTCGACCGTGAGGACGTAGCCGTGGCCGCGGGTCTGGAGCGGCCCGCGCATGTGCGCCGCGGGATCCTCGTCGCCGTTGAGCGACCGGCGCAGACGTGAGACCTGAGCCTGAAGCGTCTTCGCCGCAGTCGGCGGGGGCGCCTCGCCCCAGAGCTCGTCGATCAGCCGGTCGAGCGAGACCACCTCGTTCGCGTGCAGCAGGAGCGAGGCAAGGAGGGCGCGCTGCTTGTGACCCCCGATCTCGACCCGCCGACCCTCGTCGGAGACCTCGAGCGGGCCAAGGATCCCGAACTGCATTTCGCTCCCTTCTGCAGCCAAGTGTCGCCAGCTTGCAGCCTGGATGCAACCGCTCTCCCGCACCCTCGCCCGAACCGACCACCGAGGAGAGTGATGATCATGATTCGCATCTGGCCCGCACTGGCTGTCGTCCTTGCCGTAGGTCTAGCGGCGGCTGGGCCGGCATTCGGGGCCTTCCCGGGCGAGAACGGGAAGATCGCCTTCGACAGCGACCGCCGTGGCGGCGATCGAGGACATCTGGACGATGGACCCGGACGGGAGAGACCTCGTCAACCTGACCGCCAAGTCCAAGGCCACCGACTTCCAGCCGAGCTGGCGGGCGGACGGGCGGAGGATCGCGTTCATCAGCGATCGCGTCACCGCCACGAACCCCGAAGGCGACTCCGAGATCTTCATCATGAAGGCCGACGGGTCCCACCAGAGGCAGATCACCTTCAACGCCCTCGACGACGAGGGCCCGGCGTGGTCGCCAGACGGTCGGATGATCGTCTTTTACAGAAACGTCGATCCGATCCAGGGTCAGCGACGACCTCTTCACGATGAACGCCGACGGCACCGACCAGCGTAGCCTCACGAACTCGCCGGGCGTCCAGGAGGGTTCGCCGAACTGGTCGCCGGACGGCGGGAGGATCGCCTTCACGAGCGACCGCGACGGCGATTTCGAGGTCTACACGATGAGGCCCAACGGCTCGAGCGTCCGGCAGCTCACGTTCAACGACGCTTCCGAGTTCCATCCGAACTGGTCACCGGACGGCGGGCAGATCACCTTCACCACCGACCGGGACGGCGACTTCGAGGTCTACGTCGATGCGCGCCGACGGCAGTGACCAGACGAACGTGACCGCCAACCCCGCCGGAGACGACGGCGTCAGCGCCTGGTCGCCGGACGGCGAGAAGATCGTCTTCCTGTCCGGCAACCTCCACACGATCAACGCCGACGGCAGCGGCAGGGTGCGCCTGACCAGGGGCTCGGCGTTCGAGTCTGACTGGCAGCCGCTCCCCGACGGCGACTGCCACGACCGACCCCGGTGAAATTGACGAGGGGCCGTTGCGCGAGCAGCGGCCCCTCCGTCACCTGTGGCCGGCGGCCGCGAACGCCTCGAGTGCCGCGAGCGTGGCCTCCACTTGCTCCGGCACGAGCGGCACCCGCTTCACGAGCGGCGGGAAGAGCACCCACACCACCGAGCCGCCGAGGTGGCGGATCACCGGCCGGCCGTCGGGCTCCACGCGGATGCGTTCGAAGTGGACTCGGGCAAGCAGCTCCCCGAGGTGGGAATCCGCGCCGAGCTGCTCCGCCAGGCGCCGGCCCGCCTCGTCCCCGCGCTTGGCCCGAAACCGCACTCCCTGCATCTTGACCACGCCCTTGCCGCGCGCCGAGAGGCCGCGAGTTCGCGGTAGCACCGGCTCGCGGGTCGCGAGCTCGAGCCCGTAGTTCCCGCCGAAGATCCGTCCGTCGCGCGTGAGCTGCAGGCGAATGGGAACCCCGCCGGCCGGCGAGGAAAGGCGCGCCTCCAGCAAGCTCACCCGCTCGACGTCGGTGTACCCGGCCGCGCCGAGACTCTCGATCGCGTCGTCGAGGGCAAGCACGGCCCGGCGGTACGCAGGCCCTTCGAAGCGGGGAGGCCTAGAGGGCGTCGGCGTACTCGCGGAGCTCCCAGTCCGTGACGGCGAGCTGGAAGCGGCGCCACTCCGTGCGCTTGATCGTCGTGAAGGCCTGGATGAACTGCTCGCCGAAGGCCGGGCGGGTGAACTCGTCCGCTTCGAGGGCGTCGAGCGCCTCGCCGAGCGAGAACGGCACCGTCTCGCGCTCGACCGGCGGCTCGTACACCCGCTCGGTCGGCGGGCCGGGGTCGAGCTTCCGCTCGACGCCGTCCACTCCGGCGAAGATGTGCGCCGCCGAGGCGAGGTAGGCGCTCGCGCTCCCGTCGGAAAGCCGCGACTCCAGGCGCGCGGCCTTCCCCCGCTCCGCCGGGATGCGGACGCAGACCGAGCGGTTGTCGGTGCCCCAGTCGACGAAGTAGGGGCCGAGCTCCTGCGCGACGAAGCGCTTGTACGCGTTGACCGTGGGGGCGCAGACCGCCGTCATCCCGCGCGCGTGCGCGAGGATGCCGCCCATGAACCAGCGGGCGGCGTCGGACAGACCGAGCTCGCTCTCGGGATCGTCGAAGACGTTCCTGCCGCCGTCCCACGCGGACATGTGCAGGTGGTAGCCCGACGTCCCGCCGCCCTCGGTCGGCCTGCCGATGAAGGTGGCGACGAGCCCGTGGAGCGCGGCGGTCTCCTTGATCGCGAGCTTCAGCAGGTGGGCCTCGTCGGCGGCCGTGAGCGCGTCCGCGTAGCGCGTGTTGATCTCCCACTGCGACGGGTCGTACTCGTGGTTGACGCAGAGGAAGGGGAGCCCGAGCCCGCGCACGTGGTCCTCCATCTGCCGGATGACCCCCTCCGGGTCGGTGCGCACGTCCATGCGGTACACGAGACCCGGGGTCGGCTGGTAGGGCAGGAGGCGGCCCTCGGGCGTCCGGCGCAGGAGGAAGAACTCGAGCTCGTGGCCCACGGAGATGTGCAGCCCCTGCGCCTCCGCGGCGGCGATCGCCCGGCGGAGGATGTTGCGCGGGTCGGCCTCGAGCGGCTCCCCGTCGAGCCGGCAGTCCGCGAGGCAGATCGCGGTCTCCCGCTCCCAGGGAACGATGCGAAGGGTCTCGAGATCGGCGACGACCTGCATGTCGCGGAAGTTGACCTCGTCCCGGATCCCAGTCCCGTCCGGCATCACGCCGGTGTGGTCGATGGCGAAGACCGAGACGCAGAAGTTGAGGCCGTCGTCGCACGCCTCCTCGAGCACCTCGAGCGGGATCACCTTCGCCCGCGTCGTCCCGATCAGGTCGGTGTAGTGGACGCGGACGCGAGTGACGCCCGCATCCGCGAGCTCACGAAGCTTGTCGGCGACCATCACTTCTCGTCGTCGTGATGCGGCAGGTGCGGTCCGCCGGGCTCCACCGGCAGCGGCAGCTCCTCCTCGATCAGCTCGGCCTCGCGGTGCACCTCAGCGAGCGGCACGGGCTTCATGATCGCATTGAGGCTCCTGTACGCGTAGAGGTTGTAGAGGAGCGAGAAGGCGGCGGCGATCACGAGGAAGATGAACCAGCGCCAGTAGATCGAGCTGGACTCGATGCCGGGCGGAGCGATCTTGTAGGCGGCCAGCCCGAGCAGGCCGGCGCCGAGGATCTGCGGGATCGGCACGAGCGGCGACCTGTAGGGCCGGTTTGCGTTCGGCTCGAGCCTGCGGAGCATGACCACCGAGACGTGGATGATGACGTACGCGGTGGCCCATCCGAGCACGCCGGCGAGGATGAGCTGGATGAAGCCGGCACCCTCGGCCTGGCCGGCCAGGTTCATCCCGACCGGAATTGCCGCGATGATCAGGATCCCCACCCAGGGAGCGCGGGTCGCGGGGATGAGCCACGCAAAGGGCGACGGCAGCTGCCGGGTCAGTGCCATGCCGTAGAGGATGCGGGGGACGCCCGCGACGACCGCGTTCAGCGTCCCGATCGAGGCGAGGATGACGATGATGCCCATCCACCACTTGCCCGCGTCCCCGAAGATGGCGACACCCACGTCGACCGGGATCGTCGGCAGCAACCCCCCGAGCACGTCCGGCGGGAGGTAGCGAGCCGCGGCGAGGCCGTAGAGCACAACAGGGACGGCGATGAGCGCCAGCCCGAGGAAGATCCCGACCGGGATGTCCCGCGACGGGCGCTTCAGCTCCTCGGCGAGCGGGCACGTGTACTCGACGCCCACGAACGTGAAGATGGCCAGGCCGAGCAGCGCGGAGAGGAGGCTCCAGGTGAGATCGATGTCGGGCAGCGCGCTCCCGATTGGATCGGTTTCCCCGGCACCGGCGAGGCCGACGATGCCGACGACGAGCAGCGAGGCAGCCACGATGAACGTGAGGGAGATCTCGACCGCGGCGAACGGCCTGATGCCGAGCAGGTTGATGACGGCGATGAACGCCATGTAGACGACCGCCCAGAACTTGTAGTCCCCGGGCGCGCCGAGCACGTCGGCCGTCACGAAGGCGGAGACGAAGTTCTCGGCCGTCCCGGGGAAGAGCTGGACGGCGATGTAGCCGACGCCGACCGTGATCGTGGCGAAGAAGGGCCCGAGACCCGCCCGGACGTACTCGTTCATCGAGCCGGCCTTCGGGATCATCGTCGCGAGCTCCGAGAAGCTCATGGCCGCGAAGATCATCGTGATGAAGCCGATCGCGAGCGCGATCAGCCACACCCAGCTGGCGAAGAACCCGCCCGCCACCGTGGCGAGCACGCTCGAGGCGACGATGAGGCTGAACGTCGTGCCGATCGCGGTCGGCAGCCCGACGACTCGCCTTTCGAGACCGATTTCAGGTGACTGCGCCGATTGACCAGCGGCGGCCATGTGCCCTCCTCGTTTGCGCCTCGAGCGGTTTTGTATTCAGAATGCGATCGCCAGTATGAGTCCACAGGCCGGGGTTTTGCAAGGCCAGACGGCTCTGGTCACGGGTGCGGCCAGGGGTCTCGGCTACGCGGCGGCTCGACGGCTCGGCGCAGACGGCGCCCGCGTGGCTCTGCTCGACCGCGACGCCGAAGCGCTTGCGGCGGCGGCCGCCAGGCTCGCCGGCGACGGGCTCGACGTAGCCTCCTTTGCGGCGGACGTCACGGACGAGGAAGCCGTCCGCGGCGCGGTCGCGCGAGGTGCTCGCCAGCCGACGGGCGGATCGACGTGCTCGTGAACAACGCCGGCATCTACCCGCACCGTGCCTTCGAGGAGCTCACCTTCGCGGAGTGGCGGCACGTGCTCGCGGTGAACCTCGACGGCGTCTACCTCTTCGCGAACGCCGTCTACCCCTCCATGCGCGAGCGGGGCTACGGCCGCATCGTCAACGTCTCGTCCGCGACGTTCCACATCGGCTACCCGGGCCTCACCGCCTACATCGCGAGCAAGGGCGGCATCATCGGCTTCACGCGCGCGCTGGCGAGCGAGGCCGGGCCTTACGGCATCACTGTCAACGCTGTCACCCCCGGCCTGATCGCCACCGAAGGCGTGGTCGGCGGCGAGGAGGCCGGGCTCTTCGACGAGATCGTCCCCGAGCAGGCCGTGCGGCGCCGCGGCGAGCCCGAGGACATCGCGGAGTGCATCGCCTACCTCGCGAGCCCAGCGGCGAGCTTCATCACGGGACAGACGATCAACGTCGACGGCGGCCACCGCTACCACTGAGGAGTCACGTGACCGAGAACACCCAGCCAGTCGCCCCCTACCTCGCAGTCGGGCTCTCGACCGTCGTCCACGGCGTCGGCGAGCGAAAGCACATCGAGCGGAACCTCGCGATCGTCGAGGACGGCATCCACGCGGCCATGTCCGTGATCGGGATCAACATGCCGGTGCGGGTCATCGCCCTCGCCGAGGGCGCGCTCACGGGTTTCACCGACGAGGCCTTCGACGTCCCCCATGTCACCGCCGCCCGCGACCTCTTCATCGACGTGCCCGGGGAGGAGACCGAGCGGCTCTCGGCCCTCGCGCGCCACTACGACGTCTACCTGATGGTGCAGTGCAAGGCGCGCTGGCCGGAGGTGATCGAGGACCGCTACTTCAACATGCTCTTCGTCATCTCGCCCGACGGCGAGGTCGTGCACCGCGCCGCCAAGAACCACCTCTGGTGCCGCGAGCGCTCCTGCACGCCGCACGACGTCTACGACCGCTGGGTGGAGCTCTTCGGCGACGGGATCGACGCCTTCTACCCGGTGCTGCGCACCGAGGACATCGGCAACATCGGGACGATCTGCTGCTCCGACGGCGAGTACCCGGAGGCCGTCCGCGCGCTCGCCATGAACGGCGCCGAGGTCGTCTACCGGCCGAGCGAGGCGGTGCCGATGACCGGCGTCGGCTACCCGGGCGGCGGGACGTGGATGCTCCAGAACCGCGCCCACGCGCACTTCAACAGCGTCTACATGCTCTGCCCAAACGTCGGGCCGGTCTACCTGCACCCACGGATGGAGCACCCCTACGACATCGGCGGCGGCAACTCCCACATCGTCGACTACCTGGGGAACGTCGTCGCCTACAGCGCGTCCGGCTACAACACGTTCGTCTCGGCGATCGTCGACGTCGAGGCGCTGCGCCAGTTCCGGGTCATGAACCTCAACTCGAACTGGCTCAAGGACCTCCGCACCGAGGTCTTCCGGCGCATGTACGAGGAGCCCATCCACCCTGCAAACCTCTGGCTCGAGCAGGATCCGCTCTCGCACGCCGAGGTCGACGAGGTCTACCGCGCCAACATCGGCCGGCTCGTCGAGCGCGGGACCTACACGCTCCCGGCCCGTAGCTTTCCTGGCGCCCGCTACATCCCGGCAGGCGACGAGACGCCCGCCGAGGCCTGGGAGGACGCGAAGCACCTCTGGGACGAGGAGGACTGATGGGCGAGACCTACGACGTCGTCGTCGTCGGCGGCGGGCACAACGGCCTCGCCTGCGCCGGCTACCTCGCCAAGGCGGGAAAGCGCGTGCTCGTGCTCGAGGCCCGCTCGGTCGCGGGCGGCGGCTGCGCGACCGAGGAGGTGGCCGCGCCCGGCTTCCGGCACAACTTCCACTCCAACTTCCACGGGATCATCCACATGGGCCCGGTCTACCGCGACCTCGAGCTCGAGCGCCACGGTGCCCGCTACGTCTTCCCGGAGAACCAGTTCGCCCACGTCTTCCCGGACGGGAAGGCGATCGTCTGCAGCCGGAGCGTCGAGCGCACCGCCGCCAGCATCGCGCGCTTCTCGCAAGCGGACGCCGAGACGTTCCGCGAGCTCGCGCACGTCTACCGCGACGTGCTGGAGCAGGGGTTCATCCCCGCGATGTTCTCGCCGCCGGTGCCTCCGTCCCAGGAGTCCGAGCCGCTGGAGGACACGGTCGAAGGGCTGACAATGCTGCGCCACTTCCTCTCGAGCCCGAACCATGTCGCGCGCGACCTCTTCGAGTCGCCGGAAGTCCAGACCTGGCTCGGCTTCTGGGTCGCCCAGCTCGCCGGTACCGGCGACGTCTTCGGCCTCGGCGCCAACTACCCCGTCATGCTCGCCGGGTCGCTGGAGCCGTTCGGCTGGGGGATCTGCGTCGGCGGCTCCAACGTCCTCGCGCAGGCGATGGTGCGGTTCCTCGAGGAGCACGGCGGCGAGGTTCGGCTCGACTCCCCCGTCGCCCGCATCGAGGTGGGCGGCGGGATCGCCCGGTCGGTCGAGCTCGAAGACGGCACGCGGATCTCTGTCTCGGGCGTGCTCGTCTCGAACCTCGACCCGAAGGTCACCTTCCTCGAGCTCGTCGGCGAGGACGAGCTCGACTCCGGCTTCGTGCACGCCTGCCGGCGCTGGCGCTACGACGCGATGTCGATGTTCTGCGTCTACCTCGCCCTCGACGAGCCCGTGCGCTGGAAGGCGGCCGAGTGGGACGAGGGCGTCGACGAGTGCTTCGCCGTCTCGCTCTGCGAGTCCCTCGACGTCCTCGACGACAACGCGTCCGACTGCCGCCTGGGGATCCCGCCGCGGCAGCCCGGCCTCTTCACCGTCCACCCCTCGCTCTTCGAGCCGAGCCTCTGCCCGCCCGGCAAGGAGGCGACGTTCTGCGAGCAGATCGCGCCATGGGACCTCCGTGACGGCGGCCCGGAGGCGTGGGAGGAGGCCAAGGCCGGGTACGCGGAGACGGTGCTCGACCGCTGGCGGGAGGCGCTCGCCTCCGGGCTCGAGCCCGAGCGGATCGTCGGCCGCTACGTTGCGAGCCCGCTCGACATCGAGCGCCGGATGCCGAGCATGCGTCACGGCGACTGGAACCACGGCGAGATGACGCAGGACCAGCTCGGCGTCTTCCGGCCGTTCCACGAGTACCCGCCGTACCGCACGGCATTCGAGAACGTCTTCCTCTGCGGCTCCTCCACGCACCCGGGCGGATCCATCGGCGGAGCATGCGGATACAACGCGGCCGGAGCGATCGCCGAGGAGCTCGGGATCGACGCCTGGTGGCGCGAGGAGGCCTCCGTTGGCTGAGCTCGACCTCGTCCCGCAGGTCGAGCTGACCGAGGCCGAGGAGGCGAAGCGGCGAGAGCGCTTCCCGGTCGGCGCGGCGATCGAGTTCGCCGACCTCGAGGAGCAGGAGCGCGCTCCGGCGCTCGACCGGCTGCGCGAGGCCGAGCCGGTCTCCTGGGTGCCGGCGCTCGGTGGGTGGCTCGTCACCTCGCACCCGCTGGCGCGAGGCCTGCTCGCGCGGACCGACGACTTCACCGTCTGGGCCGAGCCGAATCTCGTCCGCGCGTCGCTCGGCGTGATGATGCTGACGAGCGACCCGCCGGAGCACGAGCGGCAGCGCCAGCCGTTCGACGAGCCGTTCCGGATGCGCTCCGTCCGGGAGCGCTTCGAGGGGCGCGTGTCGGGCCGGGTCGACGCCCTGCTCCACGAGCTCGCGCCGCGCGGTGAGTGCGAGCTCGTCGTCGACTTCGCGGCCCCCTTCGCCATCGGCGTCGCCGGCGACATCCTCGGGCTCTCGCTCGACGACGTCCCGAAGATCCAGGGGTTCTACGAGGCCTTCGCGGACGCCATGACCTACGACGGCGACCCGGAGCCGCAGCGGCGAGCCGACGCCGCGCGGGCAGCGTTCAACGAGATCCTGCTCGCCGAGCTGGCGCGGGCCCGCGAGCAGCCGGACGGCTCGATCGCCTCGGCGGTCGTGAACGAGCCCACGACCGAGCTGTCCGACGACGAGATCGCCGCGCAGCTCCGCGTCATCCTCTTCGGCGCCATCGAGACGGTGGAGTCGATGGTGACCAACGCCGTCCTCCTCCTGCTGAGCCATCCCGACCAGCTTGCTGTGGTGCGGAGCGACAGGGCGCTCGTCGCCAACGCCGTCGAAGAGGCGATGCGGCTGATCCCGCCCGTCGCGTTCATCGAGCGGTGGACGGCGGGCCCGACGGCGATCGGAGGGGTCGAGCTCGGCCGCGGCGAGTTCGTCGGGGTTTCGACGCTCGCGGCGAACCGCGATCCCGAGGTGTTCGAGGATCCGCTCCGCTTCGACGTCCGCCGCGACAACTGTCGCCATCAGCTCGCGTTCAGCTTCGGCGTCCATCACTGCCTCGGGTTCAACATGGCCCGGATGCAGGGACCGCTGGCCGTCGAGGCGATCCTCGAGCGCCTGCCCGGGCTCCGGCTCGTCGACCCGCCCGAGCCGCACGGCTTCGCGTTCCGCCGCCCGCCGGAGCTCCGGCTCCGCTGGGAAACGTAGTCAGCGAGGCCAGACGCGGTCGGCGACGCGCGCGACCAGCTCGAGCTTCCGCCACTGCGTCTCCTCGTCGATCTCGTTGCCCTCCAGCACCGAGGCGAAGCCGCACTGCGTCGAGAGCGCCAGCTGCTCGACGGGCAGGAACTCGGCTGCCTCCTCGAGCCGGCGGAGCACGTCGTCCTCGCTCTCCAGCTCGCGGCGCTTCGAGCTGACGAGCCCCATGACGACCACCCGGCCGGCGGGCGTGAAGCGGATCGGCTCGTAGCCGCCCTCCCGGCCGACGTCGTCCCACTCGACCAGGAAGGCGTCGTAGGGCAGCTCGCCGAGCACGCGCTCGGCGACCGGCTCGAGCGAGCCTTCGCAGATCCAGCGCGAGCGGTAGTTCCCGCGGCAGACGTGGAGACCGGTGGTCACGTCCTCCGGGAGGCCCTCGAGGACGGCCTGGTCCGCGGCGAGGGCCTTCTCCAGAAGCTCGGGCACCGAATGCCCGGCCTCATCGAAGCGCGCGCTCCAGCCCGGGTCGACGAGGTACGGATAGAGCGGGAAGTCGAGCTGGACGTAACGGCAGCCGGCGTCAACCGCGTCGGCGATCAGCTCCCGCTCGATCGCGATCGCGTGCTCGACGAACTCGTCGTGCGTCTCGTACGCGCCGGGTGAGACGCCGAACGGGTGCGCGAAGATCGACGCGGCGGGGAAGGTGACCTTGAACGGCCGATCCGTGATGCCGGCAAGGAAGGCGGCCTCGCGCGCGGCGGGGCTGTCCACACGCCGGAGCCGATCCTCGATCGAGGGCACCATCAGGACGATCGTCTCGCCCCGCTCGTTCCGGAACTCGACGGCGCTCCGGTCGGTCGCGACCCCCTCGACGGCGTCGTAGAAGGAGTTGAGGAACATCCAGCGGCGGAACTCCCCGTCGGACACGACGTCGAGCCCGATCTCGACCTGCCGCCGGACGACGCGCTCGACGGCCGCGTCGGCGACGGCGCCGAGGTGCACGGGGTCGGAGCGCTGGTCGACCGCCGCGAGAAGCTCGGGCGGCCGCAGCAGGCTGCCGACGACCTCGGCGCGGGCAGGAGTCCGGACAGCCACGGCGGGATGCTACGAGGTCAGGTCCGACTACTGGCGCAGGTCGCGGCGTTCCAGCCCGAGAGCGGCCGCGGCAGCCAGGACTGCCGTGGCTGCCGCCAGCAGGGCCCAGCTCGACCAGAGCGCCCCTTCGCGCAGCGGGTTGCGGCCGATCGCCTGGTAGTACGGCGAGAGGCGGCGCCAGGGCTCGAGGAAGTCGACCGCCTGGCCGAGCCCGTCCAGGAGCCAGGCGGCGACGGCAACCCCCGCCGCGACCGCGATCGCCCGTGCGCGGCCGGGCCGCACCGATCCCGCCGCGAGGGCGAGCGTCCCGAAGAGGACCGCGAGCAGGCCCACGCTGACCGTGGCGGCGGCGATCCGCCCGAAGCCGATCTCCAGGTCGACCGCGAGGGACCCGAGCCACGTGGTCGCGAGGAGGACGACGGAAAGCGCTGCCACCAGCGCGGTGAGGGCGAGGAAGCGCTGGACGGCATAGTCGCGCCGGCGCAGCGGGTGCGCGAGCAGGAAGTCGAGCGTCCCGCGCTCCTCCTCCCCGGCCACTGCGCCGGCGCCGGCCCCCACGGCGAAGACGAGGAACACCAGCGGCGCCATCAATGAGTAGATCTGGCTGTTGAGGTAGCCGGCAGGACTTGCGATGTCGAGCTCGCCGCCGGCGAAGAGGCCGCGCAGCGACTCCGGGAGGTCCTTCACGTATTCGTTGATCGCCGTGTCGTCCCGGATGGAGGGATAGAAGGCGACGGTAAGGAGGACGAGCGTGACGACCCCGAGGGCCCACCAGATGAGCGACCGCCGGCGCTCTCTAAGCGCCTGCAGGGCGACCTCAGTCCGCATGATCCCGCCCGTAGTAGGAGAGGAAGATCTCGTCGAGCTCGGGCGGCTCGCTCGTGAGCGTCTGCACCGGGACGTTCGCCAGCTCCTTGACGAGCGCGTCCATCGAGCCATGCACCTCGAGCCGCACGACGTCCCCGTCGCGCGCAAACGACTCGACACCCGGCACTTCGCGCAGCCGCTCGATCCCGTCGGCTGCTCCGGCCAGGCGGACCTCGACCTTCCGGATCGCCCGCTCCTTCAGCTCCGCGATCGACTCGACGGCGACGAGCCGCCCATCGCGGACGATCCCGACGCGCCCGGCCACGTGCTCGACCTGGTCGAGCTCGTGCGAGGAAAGGAACACCGTGCGGCCAGCGGCGGCGCGCTCGCGGACGAGGTCGAGCACGTCCTCCTGGCGGATCGGGTCGAGCCCGGTCGTCGGCTCGTCCAGGATGAGCACCGCCGGGTCGTGCATGAACGCGGCGACGACGCCGACCTTCTGCTTGTTGCCCTTCGAGAGGTCGCCGATCCGGCGTCTCAGGTCGAGGTCTAGGCGCTCGGCGAGCTCCTCGATCACCAGCCGATCGACGCCGCCGCGCAGCCGGCCCAGGTAGGCGAGGAACGCTGCCGCGGTGCTCTGCGCCGGGGGCTTCAGCTCGCCGGGCAGGTACCCCGTGAGCCGGCGCGCCTGGACACTCTCGGCAGTGACGTCGTGACCGACGATCGAAGCGCGCCCCCGCGTCGGGCGGATCAGGTCGAGCAGGAGCCGGATCGTCGTCGTCTTCCCGGCCCCGTTCGGCCCCAGGTAGCCGAAGACCTCGCCCGGCTCGACGCGGAGATCGAGATCCTCGATGCCACGCTGAGCGCCGTAGAACTTCGTCAGCCCGGCCGTCTCGATCGCGGGAGGCGCCACGAGCGCAGGCTATCCATCCGCGATCTGAGTGCTCGCTCGCCGCTAGGTCTCGTCGGACCCGTCGGCGCGCGGGCACGACCGGGGCGGTCATCGAGGCAACACCGGGGTCTGCCCCGAGGCGCGGCCGTCGGGCACGTCCTACGGTCGCTGCATGCCTACGAAGGAGGAGATCATGAGCAGATCGCCGAGGGGCTTGGCGGCTGCGGCGGTCCTCTCGACGCTCGCGTTCGCCGCGTGCGGCGGCGCGGAGCGCGCGACCGTCCCGCCCACGACCACCCAGCCGAAGCCCGTCTCGACTACGACGGTGGAACCGGAGCCCGAAGCGATCACGGCCGGGGAGCAGCACTGGCTCGAGCAGATCACGGGCTATAGCCGCCGCGTCGACGGCCAGATCGCGCTGGGCGGTGCCATTACTCAGTCCAGGATGCGGCGCGAGGCGCGCCTGTACCTCGAGTGCGCCCAAACGCTCAGGCGCGCGGGTGAGCCGGGGCGGTTCGAGCCCGCGGCTCGGTTCGTCGCGCGAGCCTGCGAGCACCTCGGCGACGCAGGGAGTCTCCTGCGGAAAGCGGCCGAGTCGAGCGGCCCGGGAGGCTTCGTCTTCGCCGGCACGGCCGAGGCGAAGGCCTTCAGCCGGGCAATCAGCAAGGCCTTCGAGGCCGCGGGCAACGGACAGAACGACCTCCAGCGAGCGCTCGCGGACGCGGAGGAGATCACGAGGAGCTTCGGGACATGACACGGCCACGGCTCGGGATCGGAGAAGGCACTGATCCGGCTCGGGGTGGTCACCGAGGAGGAACCATGAACGGTCTCAGGAGAGCACATCTGATCTCGGCGCTCCTCGTGGCGATGGCGCTCGCAAGCCGACCGGCGGCCGCAGTACCGCCCGCGGCCGATCCGGCGGCCGCACCGCTCGGAGCACCAACAGCCTTCGCGGCCGAACAGCAGCCGGCCGCGGCCGCGCCACCGGAGAACGACAACTTCGCAAACGCAGCAGTCGTCGGGTCGCTGCCTTTTGCGACCACTCTCAGCACGCTCGAGGCAACGGCAGCTCCCGACGACCCGGCCTGCTTCGCCAGCGCGGCGTCCGTCTGGTACGCCTATACGCCGCCGATCTCGACGACGCTTTCGGCGGACACGTTCGGAAGCGACTACGACACGACCCTCGCCGCGTACACCGGCGCGCAAGGGTCGCTCACAGAGGTCGCCTGCAACGACGACGCCGGGGGCGGCGTCCAGTCGCAGATCGTCTTCCCCGTCGTCGCCGGCCAGACGTACTACCTCATGGCGGCAGGGCTGAGCGGCGGCGGCAACCTGGCGCTCAACCTCGACGCCTCCGCCTTTCCACAGATCGGGATCCGGACGACTCGCGCTCAGGAGGCGGTCCCGGCTGCGGATGACGAGCACATCGCCTGGTCGCAGGCAACGCGGCGGAGCCCGCGCTGGGCGCTCTACCTCCAGCAGCCGGGCGAGCCGAGGGTGCGGGTGAACCGCGCGCACACGCAGGGATTCTCGGGCGGCCTCGACGGCGACACGTTCGTGTACCAGGAGGTACGCCGGAGGCAGTCGAACCTCCAGCTCTACGATCTTGTCGACGGTGGTCGCTCGGCCCCTCCCGCCGGCGTGAACACCAGGCACTGGGAGTGGCACCCGACCATCTCGGGCGACTGGCTGCTCTTCGGCCGGCGAAGCTCGGCGGCACGCGCCGACCTCGTCCTGCTTCGAAACCTCGTCACCGGCGAGACCCGCGAGCTCGGCAGGCTTCGCTGGGGCAAGCGGACGATCGCCGAGCCGGGACAGGTGAACGAGAACTACGCCGTGTGGTTCCGCTGCACCCCGGCGTGCGACGTCTTCCTCTACGACATCACGGCGGGGACGACCACGAGGATCCCGAATCCCGACCGGCGCCAGCAGTACAGCCCGTCGATCACGAGCGACGGCACCGTGTACTTCATGCGAAGCGGCCGAGGCTGTGGAGCTTCGGTCCGCCTCGTCAGGCATCCATTGGGCGGGCCGAGCAAGGTGCTCGCGCCGCTCGGCGCAGGTCGCGACTCGTCCCGCACGTATGCCCTCGAAGGCGACGACGGGACGGCCACGGTGCTCTTCGACCGCGTTCGCTGCTCGACCGGAGCCTGGGACGTCCTCAAGCTCATCGACCCATGAAGGAGAAACCATGTTCAAGTCGGCTCGCCTGAGAGGCGCGATCTTGACTTCTCGATTCCCGGGTGGGATAAACGCCGTGGAACCGGTTTCCTAGCCGAGGAGGCACCGAACCATGGCGTCGAGCGACGATCGAGGCATGACGGGCAACGGGGGACCGCTCAACATCCTGGAGGCGCGACTGACCCGCCGGAAGCTCATCGAGCGGGCGGCCGCGACGGGCCTGGTCCTCAGCGCTTCGGGAGTCCTCGCCGCCTGCGGCGGCGACGACGACGAGCAGATCGCGGGCACGACCGGCCAGACCACCGACGGCGAAGCGACGAGCGGCGGGCGGCTGCGGGTCGGGCACGTCGGCGCCGGCAAGGGCGAGTCGTTCAATCCGGCCAGAGGGTCGTCGTTCATCGACGCCTCGCGCTACTACAACGTCTTCGACCCGTTGAGCCGCGTCGGGCCGACGCTCGAGGTGGAGCCGGGGCTCGCCCTCGAATGGAGCCCGAACGATGACTCGACCGTCTGGGTGGTCACGCTGCGCCCGGACGTGACGTGGCACGACGGCAAGCCGTTCACCGCCGACGACGTGATGTACACGTTCGGCGAGATGGCAGACCCGAAGCACGTCTCGCACTCGAGCGTCACGAACATCAACCTGCGGGACGTCAGGAAGATCGACGACCTCACCCTCGAGATCCCGCTGAAGTCGCCGAACGCGCGCCTCTTCGACTCCTTCGTCCAGCAGAACACCGTCATCGTCCAGAACGGGGCGAAGGACTTCACGAACCCCGTCGGGACGGGGGCGTTCATGTTCGAGTCGTTCACCGTCGGGGAGCGCAGCCTCTGCGTGAAGAACCCGAACTACTGGGACGAAGGCAAGCCGTACGTGGACGAGTGGGAGGACATCTCGATCGACGACAACGCCGCCCGGTTGAACGCCCTGCTCGCGGGCCAGGTGGACATGATCAGCCAGATCCCGTTCGCCCAGGCGAAGGAGCAGCAGGAGCTCGGCGACATCCAGGTGATCGTCGCGGAGAGCCCGGCGCTCCAGGTCTTCCTCATGGCCGTCGACATCGAGCCGTTCGACGATCCGCTGGTCCGGCAGGCATTCCGGCTGATCCGGACCGCCAGGCCCTGATCGACAGCGCCCTCTTCGGGTTCGGGTCGGTCGGGAACGACCTCGCCGGGAAGGGGATGCCGTTCTACGCCGAGGACCTGGCAGCGCGCGAGCAAGATCTCGAACAGGCGCAGGCGCTCCTCGCCCAGGCCGGCCACGAGAACCTCACCGTCACCCTCCACACGTCGGACATCGTCCCCGGGTTCGTCGAGGCGGCCACCCTCTTTGCCGAGCAGGCGAAGGGCGCCGGCGTGACCGTGGAGGTGAAGAAGGAGCCGGCGAACGCATACTTCGACACGTCGCTCCTGTACACGAAGCTCGACTTCGCGCAGTCCTTCTGGACGTACTCGTCCATCCCGCTCTGGTACGAGCAGGCGCTCCTCTCGGACGCCGTCTGGAACGAGACGCACTGGCGCGATCCGGAGACCGACCGGCTCATCCGAGAGGCGCAGGGCGCCCCCGACGAGCAGACCGCGACCGAGCTCTGGCACCAGATCCAGCAGATCCAGTACGACGAGGGCGGCTATATCGTCTGGGCCTACCAGAGCCTCGTCGACGGTGCCGCTCAGAACGTCCAGGGCATCGTCCCGAGCTCGTTCTTCAACCTCGGCGGGTGGAACTACCGGGACGTCTGGCTCACGTGAGCGGTCGTTCCGGCGCCTCACCCGGCCTGCGGGCGCGATGATCGACACGACGGCCGGGCGGATCGACAGCCGCCGCGCGCGGAGACGCTGGCCACTGGCGTCGTTCCTCGTCCGCCGGGTCGCCGCCGCCCTCGCCACGCTCTTCGTCGTCTCGGTCCTCATCTTCGTCGGTACAGAAGTGCTGCCGGGCGACGCGGCCGGCGCCGTCCTCGGCAGGACGGCGACGCCCGAGCAGCTCGCCGAGATGCAGGCGCTGATGGGGCTCGACCGCCCTCCGCACGAGCGCTATCTCGACTGGCTCGGCGGAATTCTCACCGGCGACCTGGGCAACTCGGCGGCCGGGTACGCAGCCGGCGGCGAGACGCCGATCTGGGACGAGATCTCGCCCAAGATCACGAACTCGTTCGTCCTCGCGACGCTCACCGCCCTCCTGATGGTCCCGCTCGCGCTCGTCCTCGGGGTGGCCTCGGCCGTGAGGGCGGGACGCCCGCTGGACCACTCGATCTCGATCTTCTCGCTCGCGATCATCTCGCTGCCCGAGTTCATCATCGGGTCGCTGCTCATCCTGGTCTTCTTCTCCTGGCTCGACGTCCTCCCCCCGGTCTCGCTGATCCCGCCGGGGACGAGCCCGCTCGCGAGCCCGGAGGCGCTGGTGCTGCCCATGCTGACGCTGCTCGGCGCCTCCCTCGCCGCCTCCATCCGGATGGTGCGGGCCGGGATGATCGAGACGCTGAACTCCGAGTACGTGACGATGGCGCGGCTGAACGGGCTCCGCGAGGGCGTCGTCGTCCGCCGGTACGCGCTCAGGAACGCGCTCGCGCCGAGCGTCCAGGTCTTCGCCCAGAACATCCAGTACCTCGTCGGCGGCATCGTCGTCACCGAGTACCTCTTCAACTATCCGGGGCTGGGAAAGGAGCTCGTGGACGCGGTCGCCATCCGCGACGTCCGCGAGGTGCAGTCGGTGGCGCTGCTCGTCGCCGCCTTCTATCTCTTCCTCAACATCGTCGCCGACTTCCTCGTCGTCCTCCTCGTGCCGAAGCTGAGGACCGAGCAGTGACGGAACGTCTTCGCTTCGCGCGCACGAACACGGGGGCGGTGGGCCTCGCCCTCCTCGCGGCCGTCCTCGGTATCGCCCTGCTCGGGCCGTTCTTCGCGCCGCACTCGCCGGACGCGCCCATCGGCGTCCCCCTCAGCGGGCCAGGCGACGGCGCCCCCTTCGGAACCGACTTCCTCGGCCGTGACGTTTTCTCACGAGTTCTCTGGGGCGGACGGAGCGTCCTCGCCCTCGCGGGCCTGGCGACCTTTCTTGCCTACGCCGGGGGGATCACGGTCGGCCTCGTCGCCGGATTCAGCCGCACGCTCGTCGACCCGATCCTCATGCGCAGCGCCGACGTCCTCCTCGCCTTCCCGCCGCTCCTCTTCCTGCTCGTCCTGGTCACGGGCGCAGGGACGAGCAAGGCCGTGCTCGTGATCGGCGTGGCGCTCGTCCAGCTCCCGCCCATCGCCCGGATCGTCCGCACCGCAACCCTCGAGCAGTCGGTCCGCGGGTTTGTCGAAGCGGCCGTCGCCCGGGGCGAGAGGACAGGCGCGATCCTCCGGCGCGAGATCCTGCCGAACATCGTCGGGCCGCTCCTGGCCGATGTCGGCCTCCGCTTCACCTACTGCATCATCCTCGTCGCGTCCGTGAACTTCCTCGGGCTCGGTCTCCAGCCTCCGGACGCCGACTGGGCGCTCATCATCAGTGAGAACCGCGGCGGGCTGACGCTCAACCCGTACGTCATCCTCGTGCCGGCCGCGCTCATCGGCCTCCTGACCATCTCGGTGAACCTCGTCGGCGACGCGATCGCCCGGAGCCTCGGCCTCTCGACGGCGCGGAAGGTGATGGTGCGATGAGTCACCCCCAGCCCGTGCTTCGCGTCGAGGGCCTCACGGTCGAGCTGGACTCGGGCGAGCCGATCGTGGAGGCGGTCGACCTCGAGCTCGCGCCCGGCGAGGTGCTCGGTCTCGTCGGGGAATCCGGGAGCGGGAAGACGACGACCGCGCTCGCCCTCCTCGGCTTTGCCCGCCGCGGCGCGCGCCTGAGCGCGGGCCGGGTCGAGGTGGACGGCAGGCCGATGACGGGGGACGAACGGCTTGTCCGCGCCCTCCGAGGGCGAGAGGTGTCCTACGTGGCGCAGGACCCGGGCACCGCACTCAACCCGTCGCTTCGCGTGCGGGACCTGATCGGGGACATGCTTCACGCACACGACGGCCGGTCGTCCCACGATCCGGTCGCCGGCGCGCTCGCGAGCGTCCACCTCCCGACCGACCCCGAGTTCGCGCGCCGCTATCCGCACCAGCTCTCCGGCGGCCAGCAGCAGCGGGTCGCGATCGCGACGGCGCTCGTCTGCGAGCCGAAGGTGGTCGTCCTGGACGAGCCCACGACCGGCCTCGACGTCGTCACGCAGGAGCGGATCCTCGCCGAGATCGACCGCCTGCGCGACGAGCGGAGCGTCGCGGTCGTCTACGTCTCGCACGACCTCGCCGTGGTGGCGTCCATCGCCGACCGGATCGCCGTCATGTACGCCGGGCGGATCGTCGAGGAGGGGCCGACGGCGGCCGTCATCGGGCGTCCGCGGCATCCGTACACGCGCGGGCTTCTCAGCTCCGTTCCCGATGTCGGCCAGCCGAGGAGGATCGAGAGCATCCCGGGGGTCGCCGTCGGCGTGGGCGAGCGGCCGGCAGGGTGCGCCTTCGCTCCGCGCTGCGTCCAGCGCGTCGACCGCTGCCTCGTGGAGATGCCGCAGCTCGAGGACATCGGCGGCGGTTACCGGGCCCGCTGCTTCGAGTGGACGCGGACCGCGCCGCTCGCCCCCGAGGCCCTCGCGGAGCCTCCGCCCGTGCAGCGGGAGGCCGCCCTCCTCCGCGTCGAGGGCCTCAGCGCCGAGTACCGCGGCCGCCACGAAACGGTCGTCGCCGTTCGCGACGTCTCCTTCGCGGTGGCCCCCAGCGAGTGCGTCGCGCTCGTCGGCGAGTCGGGGAGCGGCAAGACGACGATCGCACGCTGCGTCGTCGGCCTCCATGCGCCGACGGAGGGCCGCGTGCTCCTCGACGGAGAACCGCTCGCGGCGCGGGCGGCCCGACGGCGGCGGGCTGCTCGCCGCCGGATCCAGATCGTGTTCCAGAACCCGAACGACTCGCTCAACCCACGCCACCGGGTCGGGGACGCCATCGCCCGGCCGGCGCGCATCCTCCGAGACCTCTCCGAGCGCGAGGCCCGTGTGGAGGTGGGGCGGCTGCTCGAGCGCGTGCGCCTGCCGGCGGGCCTCGCGGAGCGGTTCCCCGGCGAGCTCTCCGGCGGCGAGCGCCAGCGGGTCGCGATCGCGCGCGCCCTCGCCGCGCAGCCCGACCTGATCGTGTGCGACGAGATCACCTCGGCGCTCGACGTCTCCGTCCAGGCCGCCGTGCTCGAGCTCCTCGCCGAGCTCAGAGCCGAGCTCGAGCTCGCCCTCCTCTTCATCACGCACGACCTCGGCGTGGTCGCGTCCGTCGCCGACCGCGTCCTCGTCCTCCAGGACGGTGCCGTCTGCGACTCCGGCCCGGTCGCGTCGCTCCTCCGAACACCCCAGCACGAGTACACGCAGCGGCTCGTCTCGGCGGCGCCGCGCCTCTCCCAGCTGAGCGGGGCAGTATGAGCGCCGACGTCGTCGTGGTCACGGGCGCTGCATCCGGGATCGGGCGGGCGACGGCCGAGCGCCTTGCCCGCGACGGACTGGTCGTCGTCGGCCTGGACCGGGACGAGGACGGGCTGGCCACCGCCGCCCACGCGCTCGGCGAGCGGTTCACGGCCGTTCCCGGCGACGTGAGGGAGCGCCAGGACCACGAGCGGGCGGCCGACGCGGCGGCCGGGCTCGGCGCCCTCACCGGCTGGGTCAACTCGGCGGGGATCTGGGCGAAGACGCGCGCCCACGACCTGGACGACGCCGAGGTGGACCGCGTGCTCGCAGTCAACCTCAAGGGCACGATCCTCGGCTGCTCGGTCGCCTGCGCCCGTTTCCTGGCGGCCGGCCGCGGCGGCGCGATCGTGAACGTCTCGTCGATCGAGGCGGTGACCGCGTTCCCGGACGCCGTCGCCTATGAGGCCTCGAAGGGAGGGATCGACGCGCTCACGCGTCAGATCGCCGTCGACTATGGCCCGGCGGCCATCCGCTGCAACGGCGTCCGGCCCGGGGCGATCATGACGCCGCTCGCCGACGTCTACCTCGCCGCGTACGAGGGTCAGCGCGAGGCCATGCTCGAGTCCTGGCGGGAGCTGAGCCCACTCGGGCTCGTCGGGGAGCCGGAAGACGTCGCGGGCGTGATCCGCTTCCTCCTCTCCCCCGACGCCCGCTTCGTCACCGGTGAGCTCGTCGACGTGGACGGAGGCGCGACGGCGCGCTGCTTCCACTATCCCCCTCACCCCGACATCGCCTCGAGGAGACCGGCGAGCCCGTGAGCGTCCAGCCGAAGCCGGGCTCGCCGCGGAAGCGCCTCGAGGACGTGGCGAAGAGCGCCGGCGTGTCGAAGTCGATCGCCTCCCGCGTCCTCAACGCCGATCCCGGCCTGCTCGTCAGGCCGGAGACGAGGGCGCGGGTGGTCGAAGCGGCCGAGAGGCTCAACTACAGGCCCCACGCGGCCGCGCGCGGGCTCAAGCGCGCCGAGACGGGAGCGCTCGGCTTTCTCGTCCCACCGCTGACGAATCCCGTTTACCTCCGCATCATCCGCGGCGCGTTCAGGCGCGCGCTCGAACGTGACTTCGTCGTGCTCCTCGTCGAGGACGTCGATCCGGTCCAGGCCGAGGAGATCTCGGCGCGGCTCGTACAGACCGGCCGGATCGACGGCCTCGTTGTCGCGTCCGCGCAGCCGGGCCACCCGCTCGTCGAAACGCTCCGGCGCGGCCGCATCCCGTACGTGTTCGTCAACCGGGGCGTGCCGAGAAGCCGGCGCAACGTCGTCATCGACGAAGCGGGGGCGAGCACCGCGGCGCTCGACCACCTCGTCGACCTCGGCCACAGCCGGATCGGGCACGTGGCAGGGCCGCAGGAGCTCGACACGGCCCGGCGGCGCACCGCCGGCTTCGTCAAGGCGGCCGCCGCCCGCGGCCTCACCGTCGAGGTCGCGGAGGGAGACTTCGGGGAGGGCGGCGGCGCGGAGGCGGCCCGCCGGCTCCTGGAGCGAGCGCCTCACCCGACGGCCCTCTACACGAGCACGCTGAGCCAGGCCGTCGGCGTCTACCACGCCGCTTGGGAGCTCGACCTCGAGGTGCCGCGCGACCTCTCGCTCGTCGGCTACGACGACATGCCGCTGGCCGAGTACCTGCGCCCGCCCCTGACGACCGTGCGGACGCCGCTCGCCGAGCTCGGCGCGGCCGCCGTGGACGCGCTCGTCGATCAGCTGCTGGGCGGCGACCCGCGGAACGTCGTCGTCGACGCCGAGCCGGAGGTCGTCGTCAGAGCCTCGACGGGGAGGCCGCGATGAGCGCCATAGTCGAAGTCGAGGCGATCCCCCTCCGGGCGGGCGGAGACGCCGGCGATCTCGACAGCTCGGCCGAGACCGTCGTCGTCCGTCTCACCGACGAGGACGGCCGCACGGGGATCGGCGAGGCCGACGCGCCGGCGCTCGCGGTGCGCGAGCTCGTGCTCATGCAGGGCGTGCACGGATGGAGCCGCGGCCTGCGCGAGGTCCTCCTCGGGCGCGATCCGTTCGAGCGCGAAGCCCTCTGGAACGACCTGTACGAGGCGACCATCTACCACGGGCGCCGCGGCCTGGGCATCCACGCGCTCTCCGCCGTCGACGTGGCCGTCCACGACCTCGCCGGGAAGCAGCTCGACCGGCCCGTCTTCGAGCTCCTCGGCGGAGCCCGGCGGGATCGGGTCCGGCCCTACGCGACCGCGTGGCCGGGTGCGGTCAAGGAGCGAACTCTCGCCGAGATGATGGACGCGACCTCCACGCTGCTCGAGCAGGCGCTCGCACTCGGCTTCCGCGCCGTGAAGATGGAGCTCTTTCTCGGCGACCTCGCGCGCGACCGCGACCTGGCCGGCTTCGTCCGCGAGGGACGCAGCCTGCTGGGCGACGACGTCACGCTCATGCTCGACTTCGGCTACCGCTGGCGCGACTGGCGCGACGCGCTCTCCGTCCTCCGGCGCGTCGAGGAGTACGACGTCTTCTTCGCGGAGGCGACGCTCCACCACGACGACCTCGCCGGCCACCACAAGCTCTCGGCCCGGTCCGGGATCAGGATCGCGGGCGGCGAGATGGCCGCGACGGTCGCCGAGTGCCGCGAGTGGCTCGAGCTCGGCGCCGTCGACGTGCTCCAGCCGGACCTGAGCCGCTCGGGCGGGTTCACGGAGATGCGCCGGATCGCCGAGCTCGCCTCGTCCGCGGGGGCGATCGTCGTCCCGCATGCGTGGAAGACGGGGATCACGATCGCCGCCGCGAGCCACTTCCACGCCGCGACCCCGAACGTTCCCTTCGTCGAGTTCCTCTCGCCGGCGCTCGTCGACTCGCCGCTGCGGGCGGGGCTGACGCGGCCGGAGCCCGAGCTCGAGGACGGGACGTTTCCACTCCCTGCGGGGCCGGGCCTCGGCATCGAGCTCGTCGAGGACGTCGTCGCGAAGTACCGGGTGGACACATGAGCCGCCTCAACGGCGCGCGCGCGCTCGTCACCGGCGCGACCGGCGGGCTCGGCGCCGCCATCGCCAGGGCGTTCGTCGACGAGGGAGCGCGGGTCGCGCTTGTCGCCCGTGATCCCGCGAGGATCGACTCCTTGCGCGCCGGGCTCGGCGACGCGACCGTCTCTGTCGCCGCCGACGTCTCCGCCGCTTCCGAGGCCGCTCGCGCCGTCGACGAGGCCGTCGCGGCGTTCGGCGGGCTCGACGCCGTCGTCAACGCGGCAGCGATCGACACCGTCTGGCGACCCGTCGGCGAGCTGCCGGTCGAGCAGTGGGACCGGGCGATCGCGGTGAACCTGTCCGGGACGTTCTACGTCTGCCGCGCCGCCCTTCCGCACCTCGTCGAGCGGGGCGGCGCGATCGTGAACCTCACCTCAGTCGCGGGCCTGCGGGCGTGGGAGGAGGACGCCGCCTACAACGCGTCCAAGGCCGGCGTCGAGCTGCTCACGCGCACGATCTCCGTCGAGTACGGATCGCGGGGCGTCCGCGCCAACTGCCTCGCGCCGGGCGTGATCGACGCGGGGATGACCGACGTGATCACCGATCCGGAGGAGCGGGAGGTGCTCGTTCGGAAGCATCCACTGGCGCGCCTGGGACGAGCCGAGGAGGTCGCCGAGGCCGCCGTCTGGCTCGCTTCCGACGCGTCCTCGTTCACGACCGGCACGACGCTCACGGTCGACGGAGGCTTCCTTGCCTAGGATGCGCGCGCTCGTCTGGAAGGGCGACGACGTCCTCGAGGTCGACGAGCTTCCCGACCCGGAGCCGGGCGAGGGCGAGCTCGTCCTCGACGTCGAGATCGCCGGCATCTGCGGCTCCGACCTCCACGCCTACCGCGGACATCCCGGCCCGCGCCGGCCGCCGCTGGTCCTCGGTCACGAGGCGATCGGGAGGATCGCCGGCCGCGGCGGTCGCTACGCGGTCTTCCCGCTGGTCGTGTGCGGGCGTTGCGCGGCCTGCGGTCGCGGCGAGGAGAACCTCTGCGAGAACCGCGGCCTCCTGGGCCTCGACCGCCCGGGGGTCTTCGCCGACCGCGTCGTCGTTCGCGCCGACGCGCTGGTTCCCGTCCCCGAAGGGCTCGACTCGCGCATCGCGGTCCTGGTCGAGCCGCTCGCGACCTCGGTCTCCGCGCTGAGGCTCGACGGCGTCGAGGAGGGCGACGACGTCCTCGTGCTTGGCGGCGGCCCGATCGGCCTCCTGGCCGTCTATGCCTGCGTCCATCTCGGTGCGCGCGCCGTCTGCGTCGAGCCGGTCCCGGAGCGCCGCTCGCTCGCGTCAGCGCTCGGCGCTACCGTCCTCGCCGACGCGGCGGAGGTGACGCCGGGGGAGGCAAGCGTGGCGATCGACGCCGTCGGCATCGAGGCGACCTGGCGCGCCGCGATCGCACGCGTCCGCACCGGCGGTCGGGTCGCGCTCGTCGGCCTGGGCCAGGCGGAAGGCCCGCTCCCGGCCGCCGAGCTCGTGCGGCGGGGCGTCACGCTCCGGGGCCACTACGCGTACACGCGGCGCGACTTCGAGGCCGCCCTCGCCCTTCTCGCCGAAGCTCCGCCGGCGACCGACTGGCTCACGGTGCTAGCGCTGAGGGAAGGCGCCGAGGGCTTCCGCCGCCTCGTGCACGAGCCGCACGCGGTCACCAAGGTTCTCCTCACGCCGGAATGAAGCCCAGGCAAGAGCGGGCGCTCGCCATCGCGGACGAGCTGGGCGCCGGAGGCGTCCTCGCGGCCGACCCCGCCACGGTGACGTGGTTGACCGGCTTCGCCGGGGACATCGAGAGCGGCCCGAGCCCGTTTGCCCTGCCCCCGCTCGCCGTCCTCGCCGCCGACCAGCCGCCGGTGCTGGTCGTCAGCGCCGACGACGAAGCCGCGGCGGGCGAGCTCGGCTGCGAGGTCTCGTCCTACCCGGGCTTCACGACAGGGCCGCTCGAGCCCGTGGCCGGAGCCGCTCGCGCGCTCACGACGGCTGCCAAGGGCCGCCGCCTGGCGACGGAGCCCGGCGCGCTCCCGGCCGCGCTAGCCGAGGCCGTGGTCTGGGTCGACGCCGCCGCGCCGCTGGCGCGGGCGCGGGCCGTCAAGGACGCCGACGAGATCGAGCTCCTCCGCGCTGCGCTCGATCTCTGCGACGTCGGCCAGCGCGAGGCCCGCGAGCGCGCGGCCCCGGGCCTCGCCGAGATCGAGCTGTGGGCGCTCGTCCGGGGCGCCGTCGAGCGCGCGGCGGGAGGGCGAACGCCGCTCCTTGCCGACCTGGCCAGCGGCGAGCGAACCGGCGAGACCGGCGGAGCTCCGGGCGAGCGGGCCTTGCAAGGGGGCGATCTCCTCCTCTGCGACCTCGTCCCCAGGCGGGCGGGCTACTGGGGCGACTCGTGCACGACGGTTGCGATCGGCACGGCCGCAGAGTCGGCTCGGACCAAGCATCGCCGGGTCAGCGAGGCGCTCGACCGGGGGCTCGAGGCGATCCGCCCGGGCGTCCGGGCGGGCGACCTCGACGCGCTCGTCCGCGGCGACCTGGGCTACCCGCACCACTCAGGTCACGGCCTCGGGACGTCCTGGCACGAGGAGCCCAGGATCGTCCCGGGTGGCTCGACCGTCCTCGAGCCGGGCATGGTCGTCGCGCTCGAGCCGGCGGTCTACGCCGAGGGCGAGGGCGTCCGGCTCGAGCAGGTCGTCCTCGTCACCGAGGACGGGTGCGAGGTGCTGTCCGACTTCTCGCTCGACCTCTGAGCCTTAGAACTCGTCTCAAATGAAGCCTTGTGCCGCCGGGCCGCGCTGCTCGCCCCAGGACGGCGTCCTCGTCGCGCCCGTAGCTCATTCGCTACGAACGCTCCCTGCGTCCTTGCCTCGGAACGACCATCGCACCCCGACAGCGAAGCATCATTCTGAAACGAGTTCTTAGAGCTTCTTCCCCGGGTTGAGAAGGCCCTTCGGATCGAACTCGCCCTTGATCGCCGCCATCAGCTCGATCGTCTTGGGCGCCCACTGCCGCCGGCCCTGGCCGCGCTTCACCCAGCCCGTCCCGTGCTCGCCCGAAACCGACCCGCCCAGCTCGGCGGCGAGGGCGAAGAGCTCCTCGGAGGCCTGCGAGGCACGCTCGAGCTCCTCGGGACGCTCACGAGAGACGAGGAACGTCGAGTGGAGGTTGCCGTCGCCGGCATGGCCCCAGCTGCACGCCGAAAGCTCGTGCCGCCGCCCGATCTCGAGCGTGCGCTCGATCGCCTCGCCCAGCCGGTCGAGCGGGACGACGATGTCCTCGCTCACCTTCCCGCCTCTCTGGGCGGTGACGGCGATCGAGACGCCGTCGCGCCAGCGCCAGAGCTCGCGGACGAACTCCGGCTCACCCGGCGCGACGACGGTGAGAGCCTCATCGCCGAGCGCCGCGACCACCTCCGCGCGGAGCGCGTCCGCCTCGCGCTGGGAGCCGTCCGCCTCCGCGAGGACCAGGAAGCCGGCTCCGGCCGGAACGGGCGCCGGGAACGTGCTCCCGGCGGCTGCGAGCGTCCCCGCGTCGAGGTACTCGAGCGCGGCGACGACGAGCCCGCTGCCGAGCACCCGCTCGATCGCGCGGCAGCCGGCGGCCGTGCCTTCGTAGAAGGCAGCGACCGGGTACGAGGCCTCGGGAGCCGGGAGCAGCCTGAGCCAGGCCGCGGTCACGATCCCGAGCGTCCCTTCCGATCCGATCAGGAGGCTCTTGAGGTCGTAGCCGGCGACGTCCTTCCTGATCGGCCCGCCGACGGCGATCACCTCGCCCGGCGGCACGACCGCCTCGAGCCCGGTCACCCAGGCTCCCGTGACGCCGTACTTGAAGGCGTGCGGGCCGCCGGCGTTCGTGGCGATGTTGCCCCCGATCTGCGACTGTTCCGCGGCGCCGGGATCGGGCGGGAAGAAGAGGCCGCTCTCGCGCACGATGCGACGGAGCGCCCCGGTCGTGAGCCCCGCCTCCACCCAGATGCGCCAGAGGAGCGGCTCGAACGAGCGAACCGCCGCCAGCCGCTCGAGCGAGAGGACCACGCCGCCCGCGACCGGCACTGCCCCTCCGGCGAACCCAGTCCCCCCTCCGCGCGGGACGATGGGGACGTCGTGCTCGTAGCACCACGCTACGACCGCGGCCACCTCACCCGGGCTGGCCGGAAGCACGACCGCATCGGCGTGCCCGTGCACGCCCCGAGTCTCGGTCTCGTCCCGCAGGTACTCCCGCGTGTCCCCGGGAAGCACGTTCACCCGCCCGACGATCGCGGCCAGATCGCGCTCGAGCGCGGCACTGTCTGCACCGGGACGCGAGACCATGGTCACCCAGCTTAGGGCGCCCTACGCCAGAACTCGATCGTTGGCCGGATCGACGAGCACGTCCTCGGCCACGACGGCAGGCACCGGCTCGCCGAGCACCTCGATCTCGAGCTTCGCGCCGGTCTCGACGTCCGCGGGGAGATAGGCCAGCCCGATGTTCCTCCCGACCGTAAACCCGTAGCCCGCGCTTCGAAGGCGACTGACGACCTCGCCGCCGGCTCGCACCGCCTCCCCTCCGTAGACCGGCAGGTACTCCTCGCCTCCGACGAGCAGGGTGCGGAGCCGCCTGGCCGGCGCTCCCCGCTTCCGCAAGGGTGCGGCGGCCGTTGAACTCGCCCTTGTCGAGCGCGACGCAGAAGCCGAGCCCGGCCTCGTAGGGCGTGTCACCGGCGGTCAGGTCCGTGCCGAAGTAGCGGTAGCCCTTCTCGAGCCGGAGGCCCTCGAGCGTCCGGTAGCCGCCTGGCTCGATCCCGTGCGGCTCGCCCGCCGCGACCAGCCCGTCCCAGACCCGAACGGCCCGGTCGGGCGCCACGTAGAGCTCGAACCCGAGCTCGCCCACGTACGTAATCCGCTGGGCGAGCACCTCCGACCCGCCGATCCGGATCGTCCGCGCCGAGCGAAACGGCAGCGCCTCGCCCCCGACGTCGTCCTCGGTGACGGCCGCGAGCACGTCCCGCGCGCGTGGGCCCCAGAGCCCGATCACGGCGAGCTCCTCCGAGGCGTCGCGGAGCTCGATCGCGCCGTCCTCCTCGCGCAGGTTGAGCCGGAGCCAGCCCAGGTCCGAGTCGACCGTCCCGGCGCCCGTGACGACGCGGAAGCTCGACTCGCCGAACCGCGTGACGGTCACGTCCGCCACGATCCCGCCCCGGTCGTCCAGGAACTGCGTGTAGACGACGCTCCCGACCGGCCGGTCGATGCGGTTGTCGGAGACGCGCTCGAGCAGGGGCAACGCGCCCGGGCCGGAGACCTCGATCTTCCCGAACGAGGTCATGTCGATGATCCCGACGCGCTCGCGGAAGGCCTCGTGCTCCGCCCGGAGCCGCTCGAACCAGGGCGGCTTCGCGAACCCGAAAGCCCGCTGGTCGGCGCCGGCCCTCCGGCTCGGCTTCCCCGGGTCGAAGAAGTCCGCGCGCTCCCACCCGTTCTTCGTCCCGAAGACGGCGCCGAGCTCCTCGAGCCGCGCGTGCAGGGGCGAAAGCCGCTTCGGCCTGCCCCACTCGTCGACGTCGAACGGGTAGCGGAGGTGGTAGTAGTAGCGATAGACCTCGCGGGCGGTCTCCCGCGCGAAACGCGGGTCGCGGTAGGCGACGCCGAAGCGCCAGGCGCGGTAGCCGGTGACGTCGAGCTCGGTCTCGCCCTCGGTGATCCACTCGGCGACCGTCTTGCCGAGGCCACCGGCTCCGCCGAAGCCGTTGAGGGAGAGGCCGGCGGCCGTCCAGAACCCCGGCACCCCGGGCATGGGCCCGAGCAGCGGGTTCCCGTCCGGGGTCATCGCGTCGGGATGGCAGATGAGCGCCACCACGCCTGCGTCGCGCAGGAACGGAAAGCGCCGCACGGCGCCGTCCATGAGCTGAGCGAACCGCTCGTGGTCCGGCGGCACCACCGTGGCGGCATGGTCCCAGGGCACCCCGTCCACCCAGCGCGCGACCGGGTTCGGCTCGTAACCGCCGAAGAGAATCCCTCCGGCCTCCGACTTGCCGTAGACGAGGTTGTCGAGGTCCCGAAAGCACGGCATCTCGCGCGGCAGCTCGTGCCCCGGCACGGCGGCCAGGGCGATGTGCTGGTGGTCGACGGGCACCGACGGCGTGAACGCCCCCACCATCGCGGCAACCTGCGGCGCCCAGATCCCGCAGGCGTTCACGACCAGCTCGGTCTCGATCGGCCCGGCGTCGGTCTCGACCGCGGTCACCTCGCGCGACGGCCCGAGCCGGATCCCGGTGACGCGGCGTCCGGTCTCGATCCGCGCGCCGAGCTCCGCGGGCAGCGGCGGCGAGCGTGTGCGTCGCGATGTGCGGATCGACCGAACCGTCGCCCTCGATCCAGATCGCCCCGTAGAGCGACTCGCGCGTGGCGGCCGGCAGCAGCCGCACGACCTCGTCGGGCGAGAGCACGTCGACGTCGAGCCCGATCCCGCGCGCCCGGCTAGCGCCGCGCTCGAGCTCCTGGAGGCTCTCGGGGCTCGACGCGATGCGGAGGCTCCCCACGCCGTCGAAGACGCCGAGCTCGCGGTAGAGCTCGACGCTGTAGCGGCGGAAGCGCATCATCGTCGGCGAGGGGTTGAACTGCGTGACGAGGCCGGCTGCGTGGCAGGTCGAGCCGCTGGTCAGCTGGTCCTTCTCGAGCAGGAGCACATCGCCCCGTCCCGCCTTCGCGAGGTGGTAGGCGACGCTGCAGCCGGTGATCCCGCCCCCGACGACGACGATCGCGGCACGCTCGTTCATCGCACGCGGCTCCCCTCTCTGCGATAGAAACTCGACGCGTGAGCGTAGACGGAACTCTCGAGCGCGTCCTCGGCAAGGTGCCCGAGCTCTCCGGGGCCGCCGACGTGGCCGAGCTCCCGGGCGGCCTCACGAACACGAACTACAAGGTCACGACCTCGTCAGGGGCCTACGTCGTCCGTGTTTCGGCAAAGGACGCCGGCCTGCTCGCGATCGACAGGGAGAACGAGTACCTGAACACTGTGGCGGCTGCGGACGCCGGCGTCGGTGCCCCCGTGACGGCGTATCTCCCGGAGGAGAACGTGCTCGTCCTCGAGTTCATCGTCGGGCAGACGCAGAGCCCTGAAGACCTCCGCCGCGGCGACAAGCTGGACTGGGTCGCGGCCGCCTGCCGGCGGCTCCACGGCGCCCGGCGCTTCCGCGACGACTTCAACATGTTCCGGATCCAGGCGCGCTACCTGGAGATCGTCCAGAAACGCGGCTTCCGGCTGCCGGAGCGCTACCTCGAGTTCGCGCCACAGGTGCGCGCGATCGAGGCGGCCATGGCCGTCCGCGACGAGGGGACGGTCCCGTGCAACAACGACCTCCTGGCCGAGAACTTCATCGACGTCGGGGGCGAGTTCAAGCTGATCGACTACGAGTACTCGGGCAACAACGACGCCTGCTTCGAGCTCGGCAACGTCTGGAGCGAGTCGAACCTGGCGCTCGAGCAGCTCGACGAGCTCGTCGGCCACTACTATGGCCGACCGCTCCGCAACAAGGTCGCCCGCGCTCGCCTCTGGGGGCTGATGTCGAAGTACGGGTGGACGCTCTGGGCCTCGATCCAGGACGGCGTCTCCGAGATCGACTTCGACTTCTGGGAGTGGGGCATGGAGAAGTACGACCGCGCCGTCGCGGAGTTCGACGGGCCGGACTTCGAGCGCCTGCTCCAGGACGTCACGCGCGCAGACTGAGCCGCCGGACGAACTCCGTCTAAAGGAAGGGTCCCCCCTTGTCGATGCCTGCGTCTGGAATTCGGGGAGCCCTTCGGGAGTCGACCCGATTTTCCGTTTCACTCGGTCGACAAGAAAAGGAGATGGATGGAGATGCAGAGGAGACTCGCCCTTGCCGCAGCAGGCGTCTCGCTCCTCGCCGTGAGCGCAAGCGCCTTCGCGATGGGCCACTGGCTCACGGTACGAGCAGGAGAGTTCGACCCGCTGAGGACGCACCTGGTGGCAGGAGCCTGGGTCAACGGGATCGGCTGTCCCACGGACGCCCCCACGGCGACCTTTGCCGGGGACGACCTCGTTGATGGACCGCTGTACACCGACTCCGCCTGCCCGACCGGCGACCCCAGCGACAAGCATGTCCGCGGCCTCCTGCTCGCCAAGACCGGGCCGACGACGAACGTCGCCGCCGCGGTCGCCGAGATCAAGGGAGTGCGCGGCAAGACCCTGTCGGAGCTTGGATACGACATCCGCAAGCCCGGCGGCGCCTCCGGCCCGCGTGGCTCCCACTGCGGCGCCGGCGCACCGCGCTTCAACGTGGAGACCGCCGACGGCGGCTTCTACTTCCTCGGCTGCAACTCGCCGCCGGCGGACGTGGCCACGGTGGGCGACGGCTGGATCCGACTCCGCTGGGGTGGGTCCTCGCCGCTCAACGCCTTTTCCGCGAGCAGCGGCGCCCTCGTCGACATCAAGGGAAAGACCCTGAAGTCGGTCACGATCGTGTTCGACGAGGGCCAGGACACCGGCCCGGATCAGTTCGGTCTGGCCGTGCTCGACAACGTCGACGTGAACGGACGCCTCGTCGGGACCGGCGTCCCAACCGGCAAGTAGGACGGCACCTCTCGCAGGGCGGTCTGCTCGACGCAAGAGCCGGCCGCCCTGCTCATCTGTCCACTAGCCTGTACTCGGCGACCCCGGTGCTCTGCCACCGGCGCCGCAGCGGCTTGCGAATCAAGATCGAGGTCAGTCCTGCCGATAAGCGACTGGGTCGCTTAGAGGCTGAGAGGGCCGGAGTCCGTCCGAGAAGGCAACAGCAGTCAATCATGCATAAGCCCAGCATCTTCATTGGATGCCTCCCCGGCGAGGAGGAGGTCAAGCTGCTCGTAGATGGACAGACGGTCGCAGTCTTCCTGCCGGAGGAGATCGAGCATCCGAAGACCGGAAAGACCCTTGAGCACCGCTGGGGCAACGCGGACAGGCTTCTCATGGCGCTCGTGAATGGCAAGGGCGGCTGGACACATGCGGAAGATCCTGTATGCAACGGGGAAAGCGGCATCTCCTTCTGGCTCGCTCCGAAGGACACAAACCTCGAGGCCCCGATTCGCCTCACCATGCGGCTCGACGAGTCACCCTGACACCTCACGGCGGTTTTTTCGGCAGGTGGAGTGGCTAATCCGGTGCCGGCATATCGCGCCGAGCGACTAGCTCAGGGGACAGACACCATGAAGGTGTTGCCTTTCAGGGTGGAATAATCTGAGTTAATCCCAGCGCGTACTTTGAACGAGGCCACAGGCTCGAGCACGTCGCCGTCGTTCGCGTTCCAACCGCCAGCAAACTCGACTCGTACTTCTGCGTTGAATGCATCGGCCTGGTCGGCGAGATTCTGGCTCACTGTGTTGCTGACCAGTATGTTGGATTGGCTCAGATTGCGAATGAACACACGCAGGTCAAAGCCGTCGACACTCTGCATGATGTCAGGGCCGATCTCAATGTTGTTGATGACGTCGAAGGGATTACCTTCGTTCACGACGTCGATGGCGAAGAACGAGTTGTTGTCTACCGCATAGACAAGCTTGATGTTGGCGTCCGATTGATTCGGCATATTTTCACTCCTGGGCTTCAGGGTCGACGTTCAAAGGTTTGTCTTCACTGCCGGTCGGGAGAAGGATTGTGCGACAGTGAGCGCCTGGCGGAGGCGCGCGCGCGTGAACACTCATCGGCCATGCGAGGCTCGAGCCTCGGGACGATGCGTTTGTTACCGAATTAGCCACTCCACCGCGCCGCAGAGTCGCGCGCCGCAGGGCTCGAAGCAGCCCACCCTAACAGTGGCTGGACGGCTGTCAAGGCGCTGGGAGCTTGGCTGTACCGCTGCCATCCGCACGACCTCGTGACCTCCTTCGCGGCGAGTGCCAGCATCTTCCAGATCAGCTTCCTTCAGCGCGCACGACCGCAGCTGCCGGACGCTCTCGTCCCGCTCGGCGCTCGACGACTCGACTTGACTTCTTCCGCACATCGGCGTACATAGTCGGCCGACTCCTTCTGCGAACTATTGCGGCCCGCCAAGAGAGATGTGATTCGGCGCCGCCGCGCGTCGTGGACGGCCGGCCATATCGCGGAAGCCCTCTTCGCACAGTTATGACGTCCTCAGATCAGACGACCATGGATCTTACGATCGATGAGGGGTCGATCTTCCTCTTCGATGCGATGCTCGCACCTGGTGTCGCCTTGGAGGGCAGGCTCACGAAACCAGAGTCTTCCGACTCATCAGGTGTGGTTCTCACGTCCCACCCGGGTCTAAATGAGGCGATCGAGAAGGCGCACGCGTCGGGGATCTTTGGTGATTGCAGCGGGATGAGGGCTTTCGCGGCTGGATACCAGGAGGGTCCGATCTCCGTTCATCTCAAGAGAGATCGAGCAGCGTTCAGTACCAGCGGTCCGTTCGTTTTTACGCGCGAAGACGCACGTCTCTTCCGCACGGTCTTGCTTATCGGACTGAGCGTCGAACTGCATGGCGTGACCGTCGACGAGGTCATCGCGCTCACTCAGAGCGCGGCCGCGTCGGCGGATCGGGCCGACGACCGCACCGAACCGATGCTCACCTCCTGGCTCGGAGACCACCGCTGCCGAACGCTTGGTGAGGCTCTCGCGCCACTTCGAAGTAGGATCGTCGAGCTCGCGCGCCACTCGCGAGGGGAGGTCACGTTTGAGACCGGCGCAAGCTGGTCGTGTGAGATCCGTCGCGTGGGTGCCTATCTGACGGCACAGGAGGTCCTGAGCGACCCCTCGATGACGCGACCGCTATACGGGCTTCTTTATGGAGACGAGGGCTGGGCGTTCGTTCCCAACGAGCATGCATCCGAGGAGCTGCGTCGCTTTTGGGGAAGTCGCGATTACGTTGCGATCCTCGCCCAGCCGTCGGGAGTCCTGATCCTCAACCTCGAGGAACGCCGTGCGGAGGATCGCGCCCACGCAAGTGATCTGAGCCGTGATCTCTCGGGGCTGACGATGCCGCACTTGGGTCTCGCGGAGACCGGTGTCGCCGGCTTCGATCATGGTGCGCTCTTCGCACTTCAACGAAGTCTCTTGCGGCTGCTGGCTGCCAAACAACTCGAGGCGCAGCTCTTCGGTGCCTCAATGTCTGTGGCGCCTCCGGGCACCGCAACGGCTCGGCTTCGCGGCTGGATGGGAACGCTCAAGCGGGCCCCTGCCCTCTTTCGTGTCCTCTATCGCGGGCCTGAATCGAGGTTCTACAAGGACCTGCTTCGAGCTTCCAGCGGCAGCACCTCGGAGATTGCCGACCTACAGACGTTCATGGACGACCGCGTGGGAGCCACGAGCCTGCTACAGCGCCTTAGCCGAGCGGCCGACCTGGTAGACATCGAGCTTCGCGATAGGCGGTTGACAGCGTTGAATTGGCTCGTGGTACTGCTCACCGTGTTCACGATCGCGATCGGCGTCCTGGAGCTCGTCGCTAAGTAGCCGGCGAGCTCGTGCCAGAGAAGCAGCCCCGAGCTAGAACTCCTCAGTTCTGGCTCCGTTTCAACGCTCTCTGGCGTGCGGAAGCCAAGAAGTTCACGATGCCGTGAACGCGGCAAGCCCGGAGCGTCGCTGATCGGAGCAGTAACAGGCTGGTGCGACGCGCCTGCTCCGCTAGGGACGCGGCTGCCGGGCGTCAGCGGCCGAGCGCGATCACAGGAATCGCCGCCCGCCCGCCTCGCCTCGTGCTCCAGCTTTCGCCGGCGACGACGATCCGGGTGTCGGAGAGCGCCACCGCGTATCCCTTTGCGGCGCGCCCGTCGGGGAACCGCACGACTCGCATGCCGCCGTTGCCGAAGCCGGAGTCGGGCGCTCCGTTCGCGAGATAGCGATACGCGGTGAGCCCGTTGCAGCAGCCCTCGCCCGAGTCCCAGCCGCCGGCGACGATTCTGCCGTTGGCCTGGAGCGCCAGGTCGTGGAAGCCACCGTAGTAGCCAGTCGTGCCACCGATGATCCGCCCGTCCAGGTCGCCGTCCGGCTGATAGCGCGCCGCGGTCGGTCGGCTGTAGTCGCCCTCGCCGAAGGTCTCTCCGCCGACCAGGATCCTACCGTTGGGCTGGACCGCGATCGCCCGTGGCCTCGAGGCCTCCTCGCCGTAGGGGAAGTTGTCGTTGGGGAAGTGGGTGACGACGGTCGCGCCGCCCGCGAAGGTCATGTCGGGCAGCGCTTCCGCCGTGTAGCCGGCGACGGCGTACCCCTGCTCGAAGTTCGCGTTGTTCGGAGCCCAGCCGGCCACGATCAGGCCTCCGTCGTCGGTGAGCTTCACCGTCGAGGGGCTCCCCCCGAAACCGGCGGCGGTGCGCACCCCGAAGGCGACGTCCCGCGTGCCGTCGTCGGAGAACCGGGTGATCACCGGGGTGCCCGTTGTCACGGAGGTCGCGCCGGCGAGGCCGGCCACCAACCAGCCCGCCCCGTCTCTGCGGATGTCGAGCACCCTGTCGGTGTCGGCCGTGACGTCGAACGTGGCGATTCCGTCGTCGCCCCAGGCGGAGTCCAGGCGGCCGCCCGTGGTGAACGCGAGGATGGCGAACGCCCCGTCGCCGGAGCCGCCGACCAGGATCCGACCGCGGCCGAGGCCCTTGATCACCCTGGCCTCCCCCACCTCGCCCACCTTCTTGGTGACCTTGCCGTTGCCGCCGAACCCTTGGTCGAGCCTGCCGTTGGGGCGCAGCCTCGCGAGGGCCCAACTCGACGCCGCCGGCCTGCCGATGCTGCCCGCCAGCACGATCTTGCCGCTTCCGGTCACCAGGACGTCGTACGCGATCTCGTCGCGCGGCTCCTGGCCGAAGTTCACCAGCACCTTGCCGTCGTGGGAGAACTTCGGGTCGAGGACGCCAGGGGCCGCGAATAACGACCCGGTCGTGCTCAGCGCGAGCCCTAGCGCTACGGCGACGCCGACACAGACTTTCCCGGACTCCAGGCGCACGCCGTCCATCGTACGCACCCAGAAGATCAGTCCCCGCTATCGACTGCAAGGCGCCGCCCCGAGCACGCTGTCGAAGCCCTGGAACCAGGTGGTCGTCCCACGCTGACAACCCAAGTAGCCGTTTGTGCAACGTCAGCCGCGCGGATACTGCGCGACGATCATCTCCGCGAGCTCAGCTGCCGAGATGTCGCGGACGGCCGCGGGAGAAACACGCGGGGCCTCCCCGAAGGAAGGCCCCGCTTCGAGCTCCCGCTTCCCGCCTAGGCTTTCACCGGCTCTGGCGTTCGATGAACGCCGAGATCAGGCGCTCCTGGTCTTCCGAGGACGCCCCTGTAACGACGAGGCTGTCCTCGCCCACCTTGATCGTGACGCTGCGGCTGCCACTGGCTCCGGTGAGCCAGGACCGGATCGTCCCGACCACCGACGTGAGGGCGGGAGCCGCCTTTGCCAGGGTAACGATCAGCATTCCGACGGCGGCGACATCGACCCCTCGACTCCCGGGTGGAGGGTCCGCGCCGGCCGGCCGCTCCACGCTCTGAACGTCGAGCTCGAGCAGCTGCTGCTGCAGCGCCCGAGTCAGCTGGTCCAGCTCCTCAGCGTCGCTCTCCCCGGGGGAGAGCTCCACCTCGAACTCGCTCAGATCGGCAGGGACGGGGCCCATTCTCGGCGGGCGGATCGTAGCGCAGACGCGCGAAGGGACTCTTGACGTGCCCGGAAGGAAGTGGTACGAGGTCGTTGCAGGAGAAACGAATGGCAGCGCGAAGCGCACTCGTGGTCGCGAGCGACGACTACGCCGACGTGAGGCTCGGGAGGCTTCGGGCGCCGGCGGTCGACGCCGAGCATCTGGCGCGGGTGCTCGGCGACTCGTCGATCGGCAACTTCGAGGTCGAGGTTCTCCACAACGAGCCGGAGCACCGGATTCGCCGTCGCCTGTCCGCGTTCTTCTCGAATCGGGACCGCGACGATCTGCTCGTCGTTCACTTCTCGTGTCACGGCGTCAAGGACGACAACGGCCACCTCTATTTCGCGTCCTCCGACACCGAGATGGGCGATCTCGACGCGACCGCAGTGTCGGCCGAGTTCGTCAACCGGCAGATGGCGCGCAGCCGATCGCGCCGGATCGCGCTCTTCCTCGACTGCTGCTACAGCGGAGCCTTCTCGCGGGGCGTGATAGCGCGCGCCGGCGATCAGGTCGACCTCGCCGACCGGTTCGACGGGCGGGGCCAGGTCGTAATCACGGCTTCGACGTCGATGGAGTACGCGTTCGAAGGCGACGAGCTCAGCGGCGAAGGCACTCCATCCGTCTTCACGAGCGCGCTTGTAGATGGTCTCGAAACCGGTGCGGCCGACCTCGACGGTGATTCGCTCGTCTCCATCGACGAGCTCTACGAGTACCTGTACGAGCATGTTCGCGAGCGCAATCCCAATCAGACACCCAGCAAGTGGGTCTACGACCTCCGCGGCGACCTCTACGTGGCGCGCGCGCCCGAGAGTGCCCAGAAACCTGCCGAGCTGCCGGTCGATGTCCAGGACGCGCTCGGCAGCTCCTTCGTCTTGGCACGCGAGAACGCCGTCGAGGAGCTCGGGCGGCTCCTCGGCGGGCGCCATCGCGGCCTGGCGTTGGCCGCCGAGCAGGCACTCGAGCAGCTCGCCGCCGATGACAGTCGGAGGGTGTCGGAAGCCGCGAAGCGCACGCTCGCCGAGCAAGGGGAGCGAGAGCCGGCCGCCGGTCTGGTCGACGAACCGACCGAAGTGGAGTCGCCGGCTGCGGCCGCCGAGCCCGAGCCTGAGGGGCCCGCAACGCTCGCTGCGGCCGCGGCCCTGGCGCCGACTCCCTCTGTGGAGGAGAGACCCAGGCGGCAAAGCGTCTGGCTGTTCGGCGTGGTCGGGCTCGCGGTGGTGGGGGCCGGCCTTGCAATAACCGCGATCGCGCTCGACTGGCTTGGCCCCAGAGCCTCGTTCGCTGCCGTGACGATCGGGGCTCCCCTGCTGGCCGTCGCCGCGGCGCTGCTCATGCTGGTGAAGACGCTCCGGCCTGTTGGCACAGGCTCGCTGGCTGCCCTCGGAGCGGGGATCACGGCGGGCGCGGTCTCGCTGTTCTGGAATCAGTTCCTGGATCTTTTTCCGAACCACGAGCTCTGGGTGGTGGGCGGGGTCGCCGTGCTCGTCGCAGGCGCGCTCGGCGTTTGGCGGCTTCTGCTCGAGGGTGCTCCCTGGGAACATCCGGTCCCGCCTTCTCGCGTGGTGCCCGTCCTCGCGATCCTGGGAGGCATTCTGAGCGTCGCGGGCATCTTCCTCCCGTTTGCCAGCAAGCCCGACGAGGTGGACTACACGATGACCGACGCCTTCGGAGGCTCGGCCTTGCTCGAGCCCATTGTCGGCCTCGCCGTGATCGCTACTGCCCTCTTGGTGGCTTTGCTAGCACCGACCTGGCGGCACCTCGCGAATGGCCTGCTGCTCGGCTCCGGAAGCTACCTCGCGCTCCTCTTCCTCGCCTACATTGCGTACGCCCCCGTTCAGCACAGTGGAGCGTCGCCTGCCGCGGGAGCCTTTCTCGGCCTCTTGGGGGGCGGCTTGGTGATCGCTGCCGCGGTAGTCTCGGAGGTTCGCGCAAGGGCCGGAAGACGTGGTCTTTCCGAACTCGACGTGAGATGAAGCCTTGAGCCGTCGCGATGCCCTGACGGCGCGCTGCGGCGTCCTCGGTTCCGCCGTAGCCTGCGCCTACGCATTCACCCAGGACGCTGCGCCCGCTAAGCGTGATTCTGCCGGCCCTTCGAGCGTTCTCGCCGCGTCTGGTCGTTTCACGCCTCCGTTCGTCGCGCACACAGGCGGACATCTTTCTGGCGGCGGTCGCTCACGTCGTAGATCGCGCATAGGCTCGGGCGCGCCGGCACAGATTCTTCGGCAACCGCATCGGGACGTGCAGCTCGAGCGCCCGGGCCCGTCACGGACGACAACATCCAGATGGGCATTGCCATCGCGCCAGCCTAGAAGCGGGCCGCACAACGCGGCGGGGTACCCAGCGGCCCTTCGAGCCTTCTCGGCGTTGTCGGAGGTGACACGCGTACCTGCAAAGAGGTAAAGCCGACGCCCGGACTCGAACCGGGGACCCCTTCATTACGAGAGAACGACGAGTGAGGAACGCGCGTCCACGCGCGGGCACGATCTCGCTGGAAATCGGTCTCTTTCGAGACCACTACCGTGGACGCGCGTGCCCGCGCGTGCCCGAGCTCACGTACCCGTTTCGTACCCGCAACGCCACTCGAGAGCAGACGAGCAACCGACGCGACCCGCGGCCAGGATCTGCTCCACATAGCACTTGCTCGCAGGGCCGGACAGCCTCAGAGGCGCTTTGGCCGCGGGGGCGCCTCGGAAGCGCCGTCCGCAAGACCTTCGACGCACCTCCTGAGGCCGTCCGCCTCCTCGGCGGTCGCTCGCGCGAAGGTTCGCTTCAACCAAGGCGCGGCGGCCCGCATGCAGGAGCGACTTCGGCCGCAACGTCCAGTCGAAGGTCACGCTTGTTCCCGTCCCGCTCGGCTCGAGGAGCAGCTCGAGATCGAAGTCGGCGGCCTTCCATCCGCCCCGAATCCCCAGGCGCCGTTGCGCGTCGAGCACCGTCACCTCGTCGGCCAGCGTGATCTCGCGGCCTCGCCACTCGAGCACCTCGCGAATCCGCGAGCCGACCTCCAGCGGCCCCTCCGAGACCTGTCGGAACTCGCGAACTGACGGGCGCCAGCGCGGATGCGACTCGAGATCGGTCACGACCTCCCACACGTCGCTCGGCGGCCGGTCGATCAGGACAGTCTCTGTGATCCGAATGGCGGGCTCCTTCGAAGATAATCCCGAGATCGAGCAGTGATACGGCCGCGACGCACTCTCGGATCAGCCAGGGCGTGTGAGAAACCCGTACCCAACCGCCGACGGGCTCGAAACGGTCGAGCACGTCGAGCTGCCTCGGCCCCTCGTCCCCGTGACCCGAGCAGGAGCGGCAGAGCTCGGACGGTGGTACTGGGAAGAGCTCGAGCGCTCCACCCGAGGGCTCGTTCGCGCCCGCGCGGAAGGAGCCGGGCTCCGGATCGTGCTCGGGGGCTCGCTGACGCTGCTGCGCTTCGGCAGAGCCCGAGATCGGGGTCGAGGGTCGTGACGTCGAATGTCGGTACCCGATCCTCGGCGGCTGTCTCGCGTCGCGTCCGGGAGGCTCGCTCGCGATCGCACAGCGGGACGGCTCCGCACCGCAGCTCGAGGTCGCGGTGACCGGCTATCACCCGCGCCTCGCCGGCAGGGGCTCGAGGTTTCATCGCGGGCTCCTCTACACCGCGCTGCAGGCGCCGCTTCACCGGGCGATCAGCCGCCGCTTCCTCACCCGCACGGCCGTGAGACCTCGATGAGGATCGCGGTGTTCGGTGCGTCGGGCGTGATCGGGTCGGCGCTCCTGCCGCGGCTCGCAGAAGCGCACGAGGTCGTCGCGCTCTCGCGCCGTGCGCGCGAGGACGACGGGGAGGTGCGCTGGCTCGTCGCCGACGCGACCGACGAGGCGTCGCTCGGCGTCCTGGATGGAATGGACGTCGCCGTCTACCTCGTCCACTCGCTCGGCTCTCAGAGCTTCGAGGCAGTCGACCGGGCTGCCGCCGAGAACGTCGCTCGCGCCGCAGGTCGAGCCGGGCTCCGGCAGATCGTGTTTCTCGGCGGTCTCGGCGACGACAGTCCGGAGCTGTCGCCGCACCTGCGCAGCCGGCACGAGACGGCCCGAGCTCTCGCGTCGGGCCCTGTCCCGGTGACGACGCTGCGCGCAGCGATGGTGGTGGGCGCCGGGAGCGCGGCCTTCGAGACGATCCGCGCGCTCGTCGACCGGCTGCCGGTGATGATCTGCCCACGGTGGGTCGGGGTGCCGACGCAGCCGATCGCGCTTCGCGACGTCACGGGCTACCTGGCCGGCGTGTGCGGGCTCGAAGCCGCCTACGGCCGGGCCTTCGACGTCGGTGGCCCGGACGTGATGACCTACCGCGACATGATCGAGCGCATCGCGCGCATCCAGGGGAAGCGGCGACACGTGCTCGAGGTTCCGGCCCTCACGCCGCGGCTGTCGTCCTGGTGGCTTCATCTCGTCACGCCGGTGAACGCAGCGGTCGCGCGACCGTTGATCGAGGGCCTGCGAAATCCGACGGTCGCCCGAACCGACGCGATCCGCAGTCTCGTTCCGCTGGAGCTCACGCCGTTCGACGAAGCAGTGCGAGAGGCCCTGGGCTCCCGCGCGGCCTAGCTCGTGGCCGCCTCGTGGTCGACGATGCGGGCGGGATAGTCGCCCGGAGGAGGCTCGAGTCTCCAGGGCTCGTGCACGCCCCGGGCATCCACGTCGGACAGCTCGGGCACGTGCCGGCGCACGTATTCCCCGTCCGGGTCGAAGCGCCTGGCCTGCCGAATCGGGTTGAGGATCCGGTTCGGCCGGGGATCGACGCCCGTGCCGGCGACCCACTGCCAGTTGCCGACGTTGCTGGCCAGGTCGCCGTCGACCAGCAGGTCGAAGAAGTGCGCTGCGCCCTCGCGCCAGTCGAGCCTCAGCGTCTTCGTCAGGAACGACCCGACGATCAGGCGAGCGCGGTTCGGCATCCAGCCCTCCGCGGCGAGCTGCCGCATGCCCGCGTCGACGATCGGGTAGCCCGTGCGCCCTTCCTTCCAGGCCTGGAGGGCGTCCGGGTCGTCCCGCCAGCCCGCGCGGCGCTCGCGGTAGTCCTCCCGCGGAGTCTTCGGATGCGCGGCCAGGAACTGGAGGAAGAAGTCGCGCCAGCAGAGCTGGCGGACGAACGCCTCGCTCGCCGCGGCGCGCTCGGCCACCTCGAGCGGCGAGAGGCAACCGAAGTGGAGGTACGGGCTCAGCCTCGAGGTGGCGTCGGCGGCCAGGTCGTCGGCGCCCTCCTCGTACCTCGCAAGCGGGCCGTCGAGGAAGCGCGCGAGGCGCTTGCGGCCCTCCCTCTCGCCGCCCCGGAGGCGCGCCGGCGAGTCGCCTCCGCCCAGGTCGGGCAGCCGCCCGAGCTCGACACCGTCCGGCAGCCGGATCCGCGGCGGGTCCAGCACCGTGCGCCTCTCCGCCTCCCGCCAGGCCCGCCAGTAGGGCGTGAAGACCCTGTACCGACTGCCGCTCGACGTCAGCACCTCGTCGGGGTCGACGACGGAAGCCGAGGGGAAGACACGCACGTCGACCTCGTCGCGCAGGCGCCGTTCGCGTCGTTGCGCGAACGAGCTGGCGTCCTCCGCGAAGAACACCGCTCCGGCCCCGACCTGCCGCGCCAGCCTGACCGTCTCGGCCACGGCGTCCCCTCGGCGGATCGCCAGGCCACCCAGCGAGTCGCTCAGATCCCTCAGCGCCTCGCCGAGGAAGGCGAGCCGGTTGGCCGCGCCGAAGCGGTCGAGGATGGTCTCGTCGAGGACGAAGAGCGGCAGCACGCGCTCGGCCTCCTCCGCCGCGGCGGCGAGCGCTGGGTTGTCGTGAACCCTCAGGTCGCGCGTGAAGAGGACGACCGCGGTGCGCACCGCTCGAAGAGGTAGTGGGCCACGAGCCACTCGGCGCCGCCGCGGTAGCCCCACAGCTCGGCGCACGCCAGGAAGAAGACGCGCCACTCGGCGAGGAACGCCCGGCCGTAGCGGGCGGCGATCTCGTCCTCGTTCACCCGCAGCCGCTCGAGCCACGCCTCCGCGGTGCGGGCGTAGTGCGTCCCGTCCACGAGCCAGCGCTCGACGAGGCGGAGGTCGCGGTCGAAGCGGGGGAGCAGGTCGGCCGAGGGCATCGTCCCGCCGGTGAAGAACCTCCTGGCCATCCACCCCTCGCCGTAGGGATAGGCGAGCTCCCGGTGGCAGAAGAGGTGGACGAAGAGGAGGCCGTCCGGCTCCAGCAACCCGGCCAGGCGCTCCATCAACGCCTCGTAGTTCCGCATGTGCTCGAACATCTCGATCGAGACGACGCGGTCGAAGCGGCGGTCGAGCACGAGCTCGCTCACGTCGGCGGTGACGACCTCGACATTGGCGGGCGCGCGCGCCTCGATCCACTCGCGCTGCAAGCGCGAGGTGGCGGTTCCCTCGGGCCTCTCGTACTGCTGCCGCATCGGAGTGACCGCGGTGTTCATGGCCGCCTTCGGCCTCCCGGTCACCTTCCTCACCGTCTTCCTCGTCGCCTCCTCACATACGCTCTCCCAACTCTTCGCGATCACGCCGGGTGGGGTGGGGCAGACGCAGGCCCTCGACATTGTGACCTTGCGGCGGTACGCGTCGAGCGACAGCATCGGTGCCTTCTCGATCACTCAGGACTCCGTGATCGCCATCTGGAACGTCGTCCTCGGCATTAGCGTCATGCTCTGGGCCTTCGGCTACGCGCAGACGAGGGCTCTCCTTTCGAAGAGCGAGCGAGAACACGCGACGTCCGAACCCTGAGGCACCGCCTCATCCGGCGGGCTTCGGGTGCTGCAGTAATCCATTTCCACCAGCGTTAGAAGGAGCTGACACGAGACCGACTAACCCTGGTTTGGGGTCATGTCCGTGAGTGGCCATGCGGGTTCCATCCTGTCCTTGCCGGCCTCGTTCGGCTGGGAGGTGCGAGGAGTACGAGGTGCTCCGGTCGGCTGTCCTGCTCCGAGAACTGTTGCTCGACCAATCGCCGCTGATCCATCAGGCCATCGAAGACAGGAAGACGCCGATCACGTCCCGCTAACGTCCAATCATCGTCAGCGGAGGCACCGAGCTCACCTTTGAGGCGTGGTTCGTCAGGTGGCCCACGTCCTCGGAGGTGTCCACGGGGGTCGGCTAGAAAAGCCACCGAGCACACACTCCCTGCCGTTTCGGCTTCGTTCCGCATTCGGAGGGCTGGAGCCCGTGATCCGTTCACTCCAGGCAGTCGGACGCATCGTGGGCGGGCTCTGCAAGGGCTCCGAAGTTCGATTCGAGGGCGGTTCGTGACCCGCCCCCGTGGTCGGGGGCGCGGGTGGGGCGCGGGCGCCCGCCGGTTTCTTGCCGGTCGCTAGCTCGGTTCGTGGACGACGACCACCGGCCTCTTCGACCGGCGGACGACGCCGGCCGACACGCTTCCGAGAAGCGGGCCGGCGATGCCACCGTGGCCGCGGGTCCCGACGACGACGAGGTCGGCGTCCCGGCTCTCGGCGATCCTCGCGATCTCCTCGGCTGCGTCGCCCTCGAAGACCTCGAACTCGGCCTCGACTCCGGCTTCCTCGGCCATCGTCCTCGCGGCGTCCAGGGCTGAGCGGGCTTGGTTCAGGTGCTCGCTGAGCTTGTCCTTATAGACGGAGCCACCCAGGAGGTCGGATACCTGCGCGGCGACGGCTACGACCAGCACGTTCGCGCTCAGCCGCTTGGCGAGATCAAAGCCCTCCGAGAGGGCCGCCGCGGAGCCCTTTGACCCGTCCGTTCCGACGACGATCGTTGCCATCGGTCCCTCCTTCCGTTCGCAGGCCAGGACGTTCCGGGCCGAACCGCGCACACCCTACAGCAGCCCCAGCGGCTGGAAGCTCGCTCACGAGCGGCGGGCCGAGCTTCTGCATCCAGGCTCCCTCCCGCTCCTCACCCGTCGCCGCGCCTGGCAGCGGTGCGTCGCACCACGACCCGAGGCGCTGGGGCCTTCGCCTGGTCGCACGCTGGCCGGCCATCACCGCCGGGAAGCGTCCTGCGGCAGACCTAGTCTGTTGGAGTGACGGAGATGCTCTCCGGGCTGGACGCCGGTGTGCGAGAGCGCGTCGCATCGCTGCGGGAGCAGGGACGCTTCTTCTGGCTCGACGTCTCGCTCAGCGAGGCCAGCCGTGATGATCTCGTCGATGCGCTGAGGATTCCCGAGCGCGTCCTTCCGGCTCTCGCTCTTTCCGGCCATGCGTCCGCAGCACGGTCATTCCACGCCGATGGAGAGTCCGTCGTCTTCACGCTCCGCTGCTATGCCGAGTCGAAGACACAAGCCGACGAGGCCGCGTTCCGCTTACGACCGCTCGAGGCCCGTGTCCTCGTCACCGGCGATTACCTGTTGACGCTTCACGATGAGCGAGTCTCCCTGCCTGCAGTCCTCGCCCCCGACCTGCCTGAGGAACGGAGCAGGCCATACGTCGTCTACGCGGTGCTCGAAGCGATGCTCGTGACCACCTCCGAGGCGCTGGGAGAGGTCGAGCGGAGGCTGGATGCCCTCGGCTTGGCATGGACCGAGGGGAGCGGCGCACACGTATCGAGGAAGACGCTCCGTGCGGCCGGCTCGCGGCTCGCGACAATGCGGCGCTGGATCAGTGCGGAGGAGGCCGTCTTCGCGCGCATCGGCGTGGAGATCAGAGCGCTCCGCGGCTTCGAGACGCAGGAGGAGCCGTACTTCGACCGTCTGTACGAGCAAGTCAACCGGTTGCTGGCCTCGGTCGACGCTGCCGCGAACGGGTTGGCGATGCTGCTCGATCTGCAGCTGAACCAGCGGGCGTATGTGGTGAGCGTCGTGGCCACCATCTTCGTGCCGCTCACGCTCCTCACTGGGTTCTTCGGCATGAACTTCGGCTGGATGGTCGATCAGATCGACACTCCGATCGCCTTCTGGCTGCTCGGGTTCCTCGGCCCTATCGCGGTAGCGGCCCTATGCTGGCGCTTCTTGGTGCGCCGGTTTCTTATCGGTGACTAGGGAGGCCGCGGCGGCCGGCGCGAGTTGCGCCGGCCGCCGACTGCGTTCTGCTCGTGGACGTCAGCCATGCGTCACGGGCCTCGCGGCGCTCGGCCGCGGAAGCTGACGGCGTACGTCGCCGGCGAGCTTGCGCAAGTCGAGCGCGAAACCGACCTGCATCACACCGACGACGATCATGAACGCGGCGATGAGCGCGATGATGCCGATTGCGCCCACGTCGGGCTCGATGAACATCACGGCGCCGAAGGCCCCCGTGACGAGTCCGTTGAGCGCGAGCAGCAGTCGCTGCCCGCCGCTCGCAGGAAGCTGGATCGCCGCGACGAGCATGATGATGCCGATGGCGATCGCCCAGCCCGCCACCACGTACAGAAGCCCCTTTGCCGAGACGTCGTTCCAGACGAGCAGCACGACGCCGATCGCCGTTCCCGCAACCCCTTCGAGGATAAGCCAGCCGCGCTCGCCCGGCGGGAGCGGTGCGAGAAACGCTGCCAGACCAGACAGAACGCCTCTGACCAGTGCGTACACCGCGACGACGGTGACGATCGTCGTCAGGCCGATGTCCGGCCACAGGACGAGCACGAAGCCGAACAGGATCGCCGCGATGCCGTTCGCCGCGATGGTCTTCCAGGCGCGGGCAAGCGTGCGCTCGCCTTCGCCGGCTGCCTCGTCGATCTTCTGGCCGACCTTCGACTCGAAGGTCTCGGTTCGTGTCGAGTCAGTCGTCATCTCTTTCCTCCTCAGTGGAACTTCACTGCCGCCTCGCGGACCTTCCGCTCGAGGTCGTCGAGCGCTTCCGTGACGCGGTTCTTCTGCTCTTGCCAGGCGTCGTCCGATGTCGCGATCAGACGCTCGGCCGCCCGGTTGCGCGCCTGCCTGAGTTCGGCGATCTCCGTCTCGGCCTGCCCGCGGACGTCTTGTGCCTTCGTCGCTGCGCGCGTCTGGAGCCGCTCGATCGCGCCATCCCAGTCGCGCAGCTCCGCCTCGACCGCCTGCGCGAACGACGTCGCGTCGGCGGCGGTCTCGGAGGCCAGTCGGTTCTCGGCGATCGTGATGTCGAGCTCGAGCTGCCGGAACCGCTCGTCGACCGCCTCGGCCTTCTCGCGGACGGCCGCCCAGGCCGATGCTTCCTCCGCCCGCAGCCTGTCGAACCTGTCCTGGAGACGCGTTCGCGTCTCGGCCGTACCGCTGTCGGCGCGGGCTTCCAGGTCGTCGATGTGCCGGCGGATCTCCGCCAGCATGTCGTCGGTCGTCTTCGTCGCCACGTTCACCTCCTGTCGTTGTCCGATGGACTCCACGACAAGCCTCTGATGGGCGACTGCCAACGCCCTGCCACGGATCAGGCCCTCGCTGCCACCTTCAGTGGCGCAAACGAGCTGACCCGCTCCGATGAGGGCCTACGTCACGGCGTCTCGGCGCGCGCGGACACGGCCGCAGCCTCTCGGTGGGGCTCCCCGAGGTCGTCGAGGCCGGCTCGGGCGGCCGCGGCCGGGTCTTCGGCCAAGGCGAGGAACAGGCTCTCGCGAGCTCCGTGCGGCCGGGGATCTTCGGACCACTCGAGCACGTCGCGGTACAGGGCCTCGGCGGTGTCGGTGTCACCGGCCTCGGCGAGGGTGCGGCCGAGCCCGACGCGCGCGTGGGCGGCGGCCCAGGCCGCACGCGCTCGCTCGGCGGTTGCGAGGGCGCGCCGCTGGAGCTCTTCGGCGTGGCGCAGGTCTCCGCGCACGAGGGCGCATGAAGCGAGTCCGGAGAGGGCAAAAGCAACGTGATCCGCGAAGCCTGCGCCACTCGCGAGATCGAGTGCCCGACGGTACGCGTCCGCGGCGGCGTCGCGGTCATTCTGCCGCTCGGCCACCCACGCATCGAGAAGCATCGCCGGGACGCGGAATGCGTCGAACCCGATCGCCTCGGCGTGGCTGTGCGCGTCCGCCGCCATGGCCTCGACCGTGGAGGCGTCTCCCACGGCTGCCGCGATGTGCGCACGGAGGAGGCTGGCGACTGCGCACCCCCAGTGGTCTGGGCCTGCTTCGAACGTGGCACGCGCCTGCTCTGCCAATGTGACGCCGCGCTCGAAGTCCCCGGCATCCGCGACCGCAAGCGCGAGCGTCGCCTGCGCCAGACCGACTTGCGGCGCGTCCGTCCGGGTCGCTGCGATCGCGAGCGCGCGCTCGCCGATCTCGATCGCGGCGTCGAGGTCGAGCTCTTCGGTCGCGAGGAAGCAGAGACCGCCAAGCGCATCAAGCCGCCGATCGGACGGAACGTCGTCCGACGTCTCGGCGAGGGCGAGCTCGACGAATCGCCGCCCTTCGGTCACGCGCTCCGCGACCGTGAAGTACCAGGCAAGCGACGCCAAGCGGGCGGCGATGCCTGCGTCGCGTGCATCGCGAGCGTACGTGAGCGCGGCCCACAAGTTGTCGTGTTCGAGGTCGAGCCGGCGAACCCACGTCTGCCAGTCGCGTCCGCGGAGCTCGGCCCACGCTGTGTCGGCGAGCGCAGCGAAGTACTCGGCGTGCGCCCGCCGGGCGGCGGCGAGACGGCTGCTCTCGGCAAGACGCTCGAGCGCATAGTCCCGCACCGTGTCAAGTAGGTCGTAGCGCGCGTCGGCGCTCGGAAACGAGACGGTGACGATCGACTTGTCGACGAGCGCGCCGAGCAACTGGAGCACAGTCGCCTCGTCCAGTCCGTGCTCGCTTTCGGTGGCAACGAGCGCGGGAAGGGGCGCGCCGCCGCGGTGGACCGCGACCTGGTGGAGCAGCGTCTTCTCGTCCGCGTGCAGGAGGTCGTAGCTCCACTCCACGAGCGTCGCGAGGGCGGCCCGGCCGGCGTCCGATGCCGGCTGATCGCGTAGCAGCTCGAGGCGGCGCCTGACGAGGGAGAGGATCTCCGCAACGCCGAGAGCGTGCACTCGTGCAGCCGCGAGCTCGATTGCGAGCGGGAGTCCGTCCACGACACGGCTGATCTCCGCGACCAGCGCGGCCGCATCGTCGGTCAGCTCGAAGCCTGGGCGTGCGGCAAGTGCGCGCGCGGTGAAGAGCTCGACGGCCGGGTAGCCGTCGGTGTCGGTCGATCCGATGTCCGGCACCGCAAGAGGCTCGACCGTTACGCGCACCTCGCCCGGAAGGTGAAGCACCTCGCGGCTCGTCGCCAGGACCCGGACGCCGGGACAGCGCGTCAGAATCGTTTCGACGACGCGCGCGGTCTCCTCGAGGACGTGCTCGCAGGCGTCGAAGACGAGGATCGCCTCGGTGTCGCGAAAGCGCGCAATGACCCGCGCCAGGGGATCAGCGCCGCGGGCCTCGACGGCCCGCGCCACGAGACCGACAACCTCGGCCGCGCTGCGGGCGTTTGCGAGACTGACGTGCCACGCGCCTCCGCGGAGATCGGTCTCGAGCGAGCCGGCTGCCTCGAGCGCGAGCCTGCTCTTGCCCACGCCCGGCGGGCCGCAGAGCGTCACGAGGCGGTGCTCCCGCAGGAGCCCGCGCACCTGGGCGAGCTCCGCCTCGCGGTCGATGAACGAGGTCGACGGGGCGGGCAAGTTGCCGCGCCTTCTCGGTGCAAGCGGGACGGGCGCGATCGCCGGATCGTGCGCGAGGATCGCTTCTTGGAGGCGCCGCAGCTCCGGACCGGGCTCGAGCGCCAACTGCTCCGAGAGGACCCGCCGGGCCTCCTGGTAGACCTCGAGGGCGTCCGCCTGGCGGCCGCTTCGGTAGAGCGCCAGCATCAACTGCCCCCACAGCCGCTCGCGGAACGGGCTCTCCTCGAGCGAAGCGCGTATTGCGGGCACGAGATCGGCGTGCTCGCCGAGCGCGAGCTCCGCCTCGAAGCGCTCTTCCAGCGCGTCGAGCCGAAGCGCGTCCAGCCGCCCGGCCTCCGCCGCGGCCCACGTGGACTGGGGAAGACCGAGCAAGGCAGGGCCGCGCCAGAGGGAAAGCGCCTCCGCGATCGAGTCCGCGGCTCCGCGCGCATCGCCGGCGCGAAGAGCGGCGCGCGCAGCGGCGAGCAGCTCCTCGAACTCGCTGGCGTCCACGACTGCGCCTTCGAGCGCGTACCCGTCTGCGGCGAGCCGGATCGCGTCCGCCCCAAGTGCCCGGCGCAGCCGGGTCACGTGGTGCTGGACAGCGTTTCGAGGCGCTGCTGGAAGGTCGCTTCCCCACAGCGCCTCGACCAGCGTATCCGTCGCCACGACTCGACCCCCACGCAGCGCCAGACACGCAACGAGCGCCTGCCTCTTGGCGCCCGGCACGTCCACTGGTTCCCCGCCCACGGTCACCTCGAACGGGCCCAGCAGCCGAACTCGCAGCCTCGCCGTCACACGTAGGGCCTCCTAGCCCACGGCCAGTCTCCCACACCCCGCTCGAGGATGCGAGCAGGGACGGCCGCGGGAAGCGCTACGTCGCGCCGACGAGGGCAGCGGTGGCTTCCGAGGAGGCAGGCGCCGTCAGCGGCGTGACGCCGGCCGCCGCGTAGGCCTGCTGCTGATCGAGCGTCTCCTCGCGGCGAGAACGATGTGCACCGGCGCTGCCACGGAACTGCCGCCGAGCCGGCTGTTCCTGCCGCGGTCCGGCGCACGCCCGCGGCCGCGGCTGGTTCCTTGCCCGCGCACTGTGCCGGGCGGGACGGATCCATCCACAATCCGTGCCGCACCGCTCTGCGCCGATGCCGCTCTGAGGTCGCGGCGACAGAGGCTGCCGCCGGCGAACATGGCCGGGCGCCGCGTACGGCAGTGGAGGACGCGCCGCGCGGCAGCGGCATGGCAGCCGCGCCCGAGATCCTCGGCACGATCCAACGAGAAAAGGAGACGTGATGAGCAGCACACTCATCGGGACACAGACGGCGGTCGAGTGGTGGACGATCGATCCGACCCGGACGACGGTCGAGTTCGAAGTCGAGCACTTCTGGGGCCTGCACACAGTGCGCGGGCGCTTCCGCCGGTTCGACGGCGTGTACTTCCTGGGCCCGGCCGGCCCTGAGATCGAACTGACGATCGAAGCAGGGAGCGTCGAAACCGGGAACTCAGTGCGCGACAGGCATCTCCGGTCAGCCGACTTCTTCCACGTGGACGAGCATCCGCAGGTGCGGTTCACGTCCACTCAGGTCGACGGGCTCGGCAACGGCCGGGTACGGGTGACCGGCGAGCTGGACGTAGCCGGCACGAGCGTTCCTCTCTCGTTCGACGCATCGGTGCGGATGATCGGCGCCGACCTCGAGCTGGAGGCGACGACGACGGTCGATCAGCGCCGGTTCGGCCTGAACCAGGGCCCGCTCCGCAACATCCGGCCGCCCACGAAGCTGCACGTGCGGGGTCACCTCGTACGACAGCCCGACTAGCGGTCTCCCGCGACGGCGCAGACGCGACGATCTGCGCCGTCAGGGAATCAGACCCGATGGAGAGACACCAGGGTGGCGAGCGGATATTCGTACGCGGAGCGCCGCGGGCAGGATGGTGAAATCGAGTGGCGTGCTGAGGTCGACCGCTTCGCCGTCGATTCCGGCGTGCACCGGCCCAGGCCCGTCCACCATGACGGACGTGGCAGTCCACGCTCGGCCGGGGAGCAGGCTTGAGGCCGGCCCCTCAAGGGCGACTACGCCGAGGCGGCCGGAGTCGAGCCTCGGCCGGGTGCCCGGCGCCAGCGTCCGATCGAGCGCGTAGGGATTGTTCGAGACGACCACGACAGCCGGATTCCGGTGTTCGCGGCCTTCGTCGTCCACGAGGCGAAGCTCGGGTGTCGCCTCACTGGGTCCGAGCACCTGGAGCGCCGTCTCCAGGAGCGTTCGCGCCTTCGCGTCGCGATACGTCGGTTGCCGAACCGCCTCGCCGTAGATCCCGAGCGAGACGTTGTTGAGAAACAGTCGACGGTTGACGCTGCCGACGTCGATCACGCGCTCGACGCCGTCGGTGAACGCCTCGAGCGCGCCGAGCAGATCGTCCCGGTCGACTCCGAGGTCGAGCGCGAAGTGGTTCCGCGTCCCGGCGGGAACGCAGACGAACGGCAGGCCGTATGCATGCGCGGCGTCCGCGACGATGGCCAGCGACCCGTCGCCGCCCGCGATGCCGAGTGTGTCCGCGCCGCTCTCGACCGCCTCGCGGACGAGCGACGCCAGGCTCCGATCCGGCCGCAGGACCGTCACGCTGATGCCGCGTTCGTGTGCGCGGTCGGCGAGAGCTGCGCGCGCAGCCTTGCCGCCCCCGGACGCAGGGTTCACGAACAACACGGGCCGTTCCGGCGGATCGGCCGGTCGCCAGCCGTACCGCGACAGCCGCCGACCATGCTCGTTCACGGCAGCAGCAGCGCCCGGCGTGGCAGCGGGTTGGCAGCGCGGCGCGACAGAGTCGAGTCGACACAACGAGCGAAAGGAGCAGCAATGGCTGACATGGAAAATGTGGTTGTCGTTGGGTTCGCGGAGCCGAGCAGCGCGTATCAGGCGCTGACCGTGCTCAAGCAGTGTGACGCGGAGGGTCGCATCGCGCTGCGGTCGGCCGCCATCGTCGAGCGCGCGTCCACGGGCGAGCTGCGCATCCCCGAGGGCACCGACAACGTGGGCCTCGTCGGGACGGCGAGCGGTTCGCTGATGGGCATGCTCATCGGCGTTCTGGGCGGCCCGGTCGGCGTCCTCGTCGGCTGGGGCAGCGGCGCGCTGATGGGCAGCTTGTTCGACATCGCTCGCGTCGAGAAGTCCGACGAGGCGCTCGCCGTTCTCGGCAGGGCCATTCCGCCGGATTCGACCGCGGTGATCGCGGGCGTGGAGGAGCCGGCTGTCGAGGTGATCGACGGCGAGATGGCCAAGCTTGGCGGCGAAGTGACCCGCCAGCCGCTCGACGAGGTCATGAGCGAGCTCGAGGCGGCCGAGTATGCCGCCGAGGTCGCCGCGGACGAAGCGCGGCGAGCACTGCGCGAAGAGCGCAAGGCCAAGGTCAGCGCGGACTTCAACGAGCGTGTGGGGAAGATGAAGGAGAAGCTCCACGTCTCCTGACGATCGTCGAGGGCCCGCCGCCGGCCTTCGCCGGGGGCGGGCCCTCGAAACCAGGGAAGGAGCACGTCGTGCACAACGCTCCGTACGACGAGCAGATGACCGTGGCGAAGTCAGGTTTGCGGGGAGGGGAGGGAGCTCGCACCGCGCTCGAGGTCTCGGTCTCGATCCGAACCATCCTGCTCGTCGCGGGCGTCGTCGCCGTAGCCTGGGCGCTCGCGTCGATCGCGAATGTCCTGCTCGTCATCCTCGTCTCCGTCTTCAGCATCGCCGTCCTCTCGCCCGTGGTGACCGTGATGGAGCGGCGGCTGGGCTGGAGCCGGGGACTGTGCTCGGCGGTGCTGGTGCTGGGGATCGTGATCGGGATCGGTGCGTTCGTGCTGGTGGTGGTGCAGGCGATCGTCGGCGCAGTGCGCGAGTTCAGCGACGACCTGCCGCAGATCGTCGACCAGGCCAGGCGCAGCGATCTCGGCAGCTTCGTCAACAGCGGGAGCAACTCGCTCGACACGTTGTCGCAGCACGCGGGCGAGATCACAGGCGGGGTGGCCAGGGTGTCGGGCGGCGTGGCCGACGTCGGCGTCTCGGCCTTCGGCGCGATGACGCTCCTCTTCTCGGTCCTCTTCCTGACGCTGTTCGGGCTGGCCGACGAGCCGCGCATGCGAGACTGGATCGGGGGCCTGCTCTACCGGGTCGAGCGCGAGCGCTTCCTGCGGGTCACCGACCGGATCGTCCAGACCACCTCGCGCTACATGCTCGGCAACCTGGCCATCTCCGTGATCTGCGGGACCGTCTACGGCATCACCGCGGTGATCCTCGACGTTCCGTACCCGCTCGCCGTGGCGGTGATCGCGGGAGTCCTCGACCTGATCCCCACCATCGGGGCCACCATCGCCGGCGTGATCGTCGCCATCGCCGCGCTCTCGGTCAGCCTGGGAACGTTCATCGCCTTCGTGATCGTGATCGTCGTCTACCAACAGATCGAGAACTACATCCTGCAGCCCACTATCATCGGAAAGGCGGCCCGGATCTCCGGCTTCACCGTGCTCGCCAGCGTCCTGGCATTCGGGGCGCTCTTCGGACTCGTCGGGGCAATCATCGGCGTGCCGATCGCCGCCGGGCTCCAGATCGTCGTGGAGGAGCTCACTTCCGCCAGGAGAGCCCGCATCGCCGCCGCGGACGCAGCCGGCTAGGAGCCAACGCCTCGTAGACTGTCGCGGGATGGAGGCGACCGTCTTCGTCGAGGTGCCGATGGGCTCGCGCAACAAGTACGAGGTCGATGCCGCCACCGGGCACGTCGTCCTCGACCGGCGGCTCTTCACGTCGATGAGCTACCCGGCCGACTACGGGTTCATCGAGGGCACGCTGGGCGACGACGGCGATCCGCTCGACGCGCTCGTGCTCGTCGGCGAGCCGACGTTCCCCGGCTGCCGCATCCGCGGGCGGGTCGTCGGCGTCTTCAACATGACCGACGAGAAAGGGTCGGACGAGAAGATCATCCTCGTCCCGCTCCGCGACCCGGCGTGGATGCGCGTGCACGACGTCCACGACATCCAGCCCGAGTTCCGGGACGAGATCGAGCACTTCTTCCAGGTCTACAAGGACCTGGAGGACGCGAAGACGGAGACACGAGGCTTCGGCAACCGGACCGAGGCCGAGCGCGTCATCGAGGAGGCACGACGGCGAAAAGAGGAGGCAGAGAACCGGTAGGCGCCGGCAGCGCGCCGTGCGGCTGCGTCGGGTAGAACCGTCGCCTCGGGTGACCAGGTACCCGCGTACACTCGCGGGCACGGGCGGGCACGCGCAAGTGATGGCCATGCGTGAGTGAATCCCCTGCAAATGACCGTAATCCGTCGCTGGAAGGGGGACCACTTCTCCAACTGAGAAGGGGTCCCTGACGTACCCGTTTCGTACCCGAAAGGCGTCTAGAGGCGTGCTAGAGCGGCTGCACGAGGTTGCCGGCTCCGACAAACTCCCTGCAAATAAGCAAGAAAGCCGACGCCCGGACTCGAACCGGGGACCCCTTCATTACGAGTGAAGTCACGCCGTCACGCGGCGCGTGGCGGCGGGTGGCGCGAAGTGGCTTGGTTCCTGGGATTGCGAGCGGCGAGGTACCTAGCATCCCGCATGGCTCCGTGAGGCCGTTTCCGTGCGTTTGGGCGCGGATTGGCCACCGGCGGTGAGCCATCGGGGTACAGTCGCGGACCGTGCTGCTCGCAGCGTTGACCCTCACCGTCGAATCAGAGCCCCACTGGACGGACTATGCAATCGCCGGCGCAACGATCGCGTCCACACTCATCCTGCTAGGGACTGCCATCTACATCGGGTTGCAGGTCAGCCAGGCGGGGAAGCAAGTCAAGGAGACTGAGAAGACTCGCTACGCGGCTTTGGCAGCCGACCTGACGAGGCGATGGGACGAAGAGCTCGTTTCAAACTCGAGACGCCTGAACTCCCAGCGGACTCACGACGACATTCTTGAAATCGTCAAAGCCACTCAGGGTGAGCACGCAGCGAACGACTACTACACGTTGCAAGCCTTGCCGAACTTCATCGAGGGCATCGCCGCAATCGAGGACGAGTTCGGAGGTCTCTCGCTTGAGTTCATCAATCGTCTCTGGGGCGGAGTCATCCTAAGAGCCTGGGGGCGATGGGAGGCCACAGCTGTTTGGGTCCGTTCCCAGCCTGAGGCCGGAGCCGCGTACCGCAACTTCCAGGACTTGGCGGCCCGGCTAAGTGAACTCAGGGAACGACAGGCGAAAACCCACCGTTAGACGGCGGGCGGCTTGCCTCGAGTCTCAGGCGGATCGGGCAGGATGTCCCAAATCACGTCCATCAGTCCTCTCTGAGCTTAGCACCTGGCCTCTTGGGCAGTGGGCTCGTTGGTACACGCGCGGGGCCGCGAACGGACCGGGGCACAGGCCGCAACTAGATGGCTGTGCAGAGCGGGTAGACTCGACTCGGCCGCCCTCGGTGCGAACATATGTTCGTGACCTCCCAGGGCTCACCCTACGCCCGCTTCCGCCGCGCCCTCGACTCCCGCAACGCGACCGCCGCGCTCGGGACGAGCGCGGGGCTACTCCAACCGCTCACGGACGCCGCGACGTCGATCCGCCACGGCGACACGAAGAGCGCCGCCTTCGCCGCCGCTCGCGTGAACCGCGACGCGACCCTCGTGCTCGCCGAGGACGTCCTCCGGCAAGTCGCTCAGGGCGTGAGCTGGTAGCCGGCTTCGCATGATCGGTCAGAGTTTTGGCACCCACACGAGTTGGAACCCCACGAACAGAGCGATCGTTTCTCTAGGTAACAGTAACCGATCGCATCGGAGGCAAACATCAGTGTTGACCGACGGTACACAACCGGCTAGACTGGGGCCACGATGCAGACGCTGGCCGAGGTGACAATGGCCGAGGTGATCAAGGAGGCGCGCGTGCGCGCGCGTCTTTCCATGCGGGGGCTGGCGCGGCGGAGCGGCCTCTCGGCTGCGCAGGTCAGCCGGATCGAGGCGGGCGAGGTCGAGCGGCCCGTTGCTGAGAGCCTGGTAAAGCTCGCCAAGGCCCTCGATCGGGACGCGCAGCTCCTTCTTGTTTTCGCCGGACACATCAGGGGAGCCAGGGCGCGGCAGCTCCTGCGACAGGCGATCGAGGCCCTGCCCGAGCCGGGCAGAGCTGAGTGCTCTGACGCGCTCGCGCGACTCGAGGCCGAGGATGAGCTCGAGCGTCGGCTCCGGGAAGAGCTCGCCGAGGCTGAGAGGGCGCTGACGAAGGCTCAGCAGGATCTGGACGAGGCTCGCTCAGAGGGCGAGCGGGTGGCAGCCGAGCCGCTGCGCGAAGCTCACGAGCGGTTGCGCGAGGTCGGGGTGTTTGCCCAACGCCGCGCTGTCGAGGTCGCTGAGAAGCGCCGGGAGGTTGAGCAGCTCGATGATGCTGAGAGCGAGGAGGTCTGTGCCCTCGCCGGCCGCCTCTTCCTGGACACGGCAGCTCGCGGCGACCACCTCGAGGCTTGGCGGCAGTTTTCGGGTCAGATCACGCCTGACGATCCGGAGCTGCGCCAGCTGCTGCTGGCATGGCGTCAGCTTGAGCACGAGCGGCGCAAGAAGGTACTCGAGTTCTCCCAGGATCAGTTGGCTCTCTCGCTGCTCCGGGTTGAGAAGGCCATTCTCGGGTCTGTCCAGACCCCCGAAGAGGCATTCGAGATCGTCCGCAATGTGTCCTCCGCCTGGACGGCGGAGAACGGAGGGCCGACGAGGTCTTCGCCATCGGCGAAGAGGCCGTCGGCGAAGTCGAAGAGCCAGAGGAGATGATGCCTATGGAGGGACCTAAGCACCGACTCGCTCGATCGGGGGGACTGTCGGGTGAGGACGAGCCTTTCGACGGCGGTTCCGCGACTAGGCGGAAGTCGACACGCAACTAGGCGGAAGCTGACACTCTCCGAGCACTAGGCGGAAGTCGACCCGCTCCGAGCCTAGCGCGGAACCGCCGCTAACTCGATAGGGCCGAAGGGCTCCCGGGAAAGGAGTGAGACACAGTGGCGATTCCGCTGACTTCCGAGTCTGCACCCGCACCCGCTGCCCTGATCGACGGCGATCAGATGCTGATCGTCGAGCGGTGCGAGGGCGATCCGAGACTGGCCGCCTTGGTGCGCGAGGCCGACGACTCCGAGGTCAAGCAGGGTATGGCCGTGGCTGGGAGAGGCAGGAAGGGCACGCGGGCCGAGTATCGCTGCACTGCCTGCCGCTACGGCATCGTCGTTTACGAGCAACCTCCAAGCTGCCTGATGTGTAGCGAGGCACGCTGGGAGCATGTTGAGTGGCGGCCCTCCTCCCACCGGCTCGACGACTTTGCCCTTCTCGGTTGGCACCCGAGCCCAGCGACGTCGCCTCCACGCGCCTTCCTCTGCAACAGCCGAGTGAGCCGATCCGCTGCCTTCGCCCGGGTCAAGCCGGAGCATCGCCCGGAAAAATGACGCCGAAGGAGGAGTTGGCGCAGCTCGCCTCCGCGCTGAAGAAAAGCGGGCTCGAGCTCTTCCTCGCCGAGATCGGCCGCCATGGGCTGCTGAGCGCGGCCGAGGAGGTGGCACTTGCCAAGCGGGTCGAGCGTGGCGACCTCAGTGCCAAGAAGCAGATGATCGAGGCCAACCTGCGCCTCGTTGTCTCGATCGCCAAGCGCTATCGCGGCCTCGGCGTTCCCTTTCTCGACCTGATCCAGGAGGGCGCACTCGGCTTGAACCGCGCGGTCGTGAAGTTCGACTGGCGGCGGGGCTACAAGTTTTCGACCTACGCCCACTGGTGGATCCGCCAAGCGGTCGAGCGCACGATTGCGAACCAGGCGAAGACGATCCGCCTCCCGACTCAGGTCATCGAGCGCCGGCAGAAGCTCGCTCGGGACCGCCCGAACGCTCGCGCCCACGCTCGGCCGCGAGCCGAGCCTGGAGGAGCTCGCCGAGGCGACCGGCCTGCCGCTCGGACACGTCCGCCAAGCGCTTGGCTGCGCTGAGGCTTCGGTCTCGCTCAATCAGCCGGTCGGCCCAGACGGCGATAGCGACCTCGCCGACTTCCTGGCCGATCCGGCTGCCGTCGACCCCGCCGAGGAGGCAGAGCGGTCGCTTCTCCGGCAGACGGTGCAGCACAGGCTCGAAAGGCTGCCGGAACGGGAGCGGCTGATCGTCGAGCGTCGCTTCGGCCTTCAGGGCGAGCCGCAGACCCTCGAGACGGTCGGGCGCGAGCTTGGGCTCACCCGCGAGCGCGTGCGCCAGCTGCAGGTGCAGGCGCTGAAACAGCTCGAGACGGAGCTAGCAGACCACGCTCCGATGCAGACCGCAGCGGCTCGCGCGGCGCACGCGCGCAAGGCGGAGCGAGTACCGGCGTAAGGCCGCCCGGTCGTCGCCGCACCGGGTTGGTCATCAGGCGCGAGGTGCTCGTCGACGGCAGACTGAGGATCGGAGGGTTGATGGGCGCGAACGGACGTCGGAGAGTGGTGATCACGGGGCTCGGCGCAGTGACGCCGCTGGCCAGCGGCGTCACGACTAGCTGGGAGCGCCTGATCGGCAGCCGCTCCGCCGCCGGTGCGATTAGTGCCTTTGACGCGAGTGGCTTCCCGGTCAGCTTCGCCTGCGAGGCGAAGGAGTTCGACCCAACCCCGTGGATCGAGTACAGGCAGGCGCGGCGGATGGACCGCTGCGCGCAGCTGGTCGTCGCGGCGGCGCGGCAGGCGGAGTTTGATTCGGGGATCGTGATCAAGAAGGAGTCCGACCGGGTCGGCGCCTCGGTCGCGACCGGGATGGGCGGCCTGAAGTCCTTGGAGGACTGCTGCGACACGCTGATCGAGCGGGAGTCCAATCGCCTCAATCCGTTCTCGCTGCTTGCGAGCATGCCGAACATGGGCGCCGCCTGGGTCTCGATCCAGCTTGGCACGCGCGGGCCGCTCTCGTCGCCGTGCACCGCCTGCGCCGCCTCGCAGATGGCGATCGGTTACGGCCTCGATGCGATCCGGCTCGACCGCGCCGATGTGATGTTCTGCGGCGGCACCGACGCGGCGATCACGCGCGCCGGGATCGCCGGCTTCTCGGCGATGCGCGCGCTTTCCCGCCGCAACGATGAACCCGCGGCGGCAAGTCGGCCGTTCGACGCCGACCGCGACGGGTTCGTGATGGGCGAGGCGGGCGCGATCCTGGTGCTCGAGGAGCTCGAGCATGCGAGGAAGCGCGAGGCGAAGGTCTACACGGAGCTGCTCGGTTACGGCGTCTCCTCCGACGCCGGGCACATCACCGAGCCCGACCCGACCGGCCAGCACCCGGCGCGGGCGATGAAGATGGCCTTCGCGGACGCCGGGATCAACCCCGAGGAGATCGACTACATCAACGCGCACGGCACCTCGACGCCGCTCGGCGATGCGAGCGAGACGCGGGTGATCAAGCGCGCGCTCGGCGAGGACAACGCCCGGAAGACGCCGGTTTCCTCGACGAAGGGTGCGACCGGGCACTGCCTCGGCGCCGCCGGGGGCGTCGAGGCGATCTTCTGCACGCTCGCGATCCGCGAGGGCGTGCTGCCGCCGACGATCAACTACGACACGCCCGACCCCGAGTGCGACCTCGATTACATCGCGAACGAAGCCCGCGAGGCCGACATCCGGATCGCCGTTTCCAACTCGTTCGGCTTCGGCGGGCACAACGCCTGCCTCGTGCTGCGCCGCTTCGAGGGATAGATAACGCAGGTACGGAAACCGCCCGATAGACATCGCCAAGACCGCCGATGCCGAATGGAGGACGCGCCACGGCCACGCGCACGCCGCGGAGCGATGAGCCGGCCGGCGTCCCTCGCGGCCGTTGCCGCCCGACCAGCCCGCCGACTGGCGGACACTCCGCCTGAACGAGCTCATCGCGGAGCACGATGAACGCATGGAGAACACTTGGCCCGGCGAGCTCTACGACTGGTGAACCCCCGCGTCTTCATCGGCCTCGTCCCCTTAACAAGAAGTGGCCGACGACCGCGAAGCAGACGAGGACGCCCAGCAGACGCGCTCGACGAAAGGGACAGACAGCGTCGGTCCGCGCTCGTTCTTCAAGCGGCCGAACTCGCGCTCGACGGCGGGGCAGCACCGGAAGAGGTCGTCCCTGCGCTTCCTAGCAGGAGGTAGCGGTGACGAGCCAGGTAGAGGGCGATGGTCTGCAAGACCGCATGGCCATCAGGTGAGCGAGCAGTCTATGTGCGCACGATGACCTCGTCCGAGGTGCTCACGCCTTGGTCCGGAGCGGGAAAGATGCCGAAGGGCGGAGACGTTTGGGCGCGGATTGGGCACCGAGAGCGGCGATTAGTCGGAGCCTCGTCGAGCGAAAACCCTGCTAATCGCTAGAAGCCGACGCCCGGACTCGAACCGGGGACCCCTTCATTACGAGTGAAGTGCTCTACCAGCTGAGCTACGTCGGCCGGCTTGGAAGCCGCGTTCGAGTATAGCCGCGGCCCGCCATGCCCTCCAGCTGTCCTAGGATGCCGGGGAGTGGCCGCCGACAGTCCCACGCCGCCGCCTGCAACGCCGCCGCCGCAGTCCGGCACCAGCTGGACGGCCGGGCGCATCGTCCTCGTCATCCTCGGCAGCATCCTCGCGCTGCTCGCGGCGGGGCTCCTCGCCGCCGGGGGAACCCTGCTCTGGGTCGACCGGACGCAGCGCGACGACGACGGCTTCCTGACGACGCCGACGGAGCGGTTCGAGTCGGACTCGTTCGCGATCACGTCCGACAGCATCGACCTGCTGGAGGGCGAGAGCGACTGGCTCTTCTCCGAGGGCCTCCTCGGCGAGGTGCGCATCACGGGCGAGGACGGGGACGTCTTCGTCGGGATCGGCGAGACGGCGGACGTCGAGGCCTACCTCGACGGGGTGGCGCACGACGAGGTCCGCGACCTCGAGTTCGATCCGTTCCGGGTGGAGTACCGGCGCTTCCCGGGCGGGGAGCCCTCCGGGCCCCCGACGGAGCAGACGTTCTGGGCCGCGTCGGCCTCGGGGTCCGGCACGCAGAGCGCCACCTGGGAAGCCGAGTCCGGCGAGTGGACGATCGTCATCATGAACGCCGACGCCTCGCGCGGAGTCTCGGCCGACGTGAGCGCCGGCGCGGAGGCCAACTTCCTGCTCTGGCTGGCGATCGGCCTTCTGATCGCGGGCGCGCTCCTGCTCGTCGGCGGGGTGACGCTCATCGTCGTCGGCGCCCGAGGCGCGACGACGGCGGCCCCGGCGGCCGCCGCGGTGCCCGCGGCGGCGGGAGTGGCTCCGGCGGAGGGGCGGCCCCGGCCGACCGTCTACCCGGTCGCCGTGACCGGAGATCTCGACCCGGGCCTCAGTCGCTGGCTCTGGGTCGTGAAGTGGCTCCTCGCCATCCCCCACTACATCGTGCTCGCGTTTCTGTGGCTCGCGTTCCTCGTCCTCTGGGTGGTCGCGTTCTTCGCGATCCTCTTCACCGGGCGCTACCCGCGCGGAATCTTCGACTTCAACCTCGGCGTGCTCCGCTGGACGTGGCGGGTCCTCTTCTACTCGTACTGGGCACTCGGGACCGACCGGTACCCGCCCTTCTCGCTGCGGGAGGAGCCCGACTACCCGGCGCGGCTCGACATCGCCTACCCCGAGCGGCTCTCGCACTGGCTGCCGCTGGTGAAGTGGCTGCTGGCGATCCCGCACCTCATCCTCGTCGGGATCTTCGTCGGCGGCTGGGGCTGGGGCTGGGGCGGCGACTACCGGGGAGTCGGGATCGCCGGCCTCGTCGGCATCCTCGTCGTGATCGCCGGCTTCGTGCTCCTCTTCACCGGGCGCTACCCGCGCTCGCTCTTCGACTTCGCGCTCGGGCTCGACCGCTGGGCGTTCAGGGTCGCCGCCTACGTGAGCCTGATGCGCGACGAGTACCCGCCCTTCCGGCTCGACATGGGCCCCGCCGAGCCCCCGGAGCCGGCGGAGTCGCCTCCGCCGGCCACCTGACCGAGCCTAGGCTGTCGCTCTCGGCCGTCGACTTGGCCGTCTTGACCACGAGCACCGGCCGCGTCGAATGCCGCATGACCCCGTGAGAGACGCTGCCGAGGAGCGTTGACGCAAGGGCGTTGCGTCCGCGAGACCCGAGCACGATCAGGTCGGCCTCCTTCGCATCGGCAAGCGCGACGATCGACGCGACCGTCTCGCCTGCGAGGTGCTCGAGCGCGTACGAGACGCCGGCCTCCTCGGCCGCCTCGCCCGCTTCCTTCAGAGCACTCTCCGACTCGTCCACGGGCTCTGCGTGCGTATAAGCATGGGGGCCGGTCCCACCGCGGGCCATCTTGGCCTCTTCGGAGAAGGTCACGTGAACGAAGGTGACGTCCGCGCCCTGCTCCTTGGCGAGCTCGAGGCCGACGTCGACGGCTTCCTGCGCGGAGGGCGAGCCGTCGGTTGCGATCAGGATCTGCTTCATTTCGATTCTCCTTTCGCCTGCGTTCAGCGGACGGTACGCGGGGCTGTCATACCAGCCATCGGGGAATCTACGTCTCCTTTCGTTGCGGAGTTCTGCGGATAATGCGGCGTGCGCCCGCAGGAAGGCAAGTCGGCGTTCCAGGGCCTCGTCGAGGCCGGAATCGCGCTCAGCTCCGAGCTCACGCTGGACGCGGTGCTCCAGCGGCTCGTCGAGGCTGCCGCCGAGCTCACAGGCGCCCGCTATGCGGCACTCGGCGTCGTCGACGCGAGCGGCAAGGAGCTCGAGCGCTTCATCACCCACGGCATCGACCCCGAGACCCACGCGGCGATCGGGGACCTACCGCGGGGGCGCGGGATCCTGGGAGTGCTCATCCGCGACGCGCGCCCGCTCCGCCTGCACGACATCGCCGAGGACGACCGCTCGGTGGGCTTCCCGCCGAACCACCCGCCCATGCAGACGTTCCTCGGAGTCCCGGTCCTCCTCCGCGGGATCGCCTACGGGAACCTCTACCTGACGGAGAAGGCGGGCGGCGAGGACTTCACGGACGAGGACGAGGAGGTGGTGATGCTCCTGGCGTCCCAGGCGGCCGTGGCGATCGAGAACGCGCGCCTGTACGAGTCGAGCCGTGAATGGGCCCGCCAGCTCGAGTCGCTCGACGAGATCACGAACGCGATGCTGAGCGAGATCGAGCCGGCCAGGCTGCTCCAGCTGGTCGTCGACCACATGAGCGGGCTCCTGGACGCCCGCTTCGTCGCCGTCCTGGTGGGGACGGGCGACGGGTGGCTCGAGATCGCGGCCGCCCACGGCGAGGACGCCGACGACCTGGTCGGCGAGCGGCTCGCCGTCGACCGCTCGAAGAGCGGGCGGGTCTTCGTGGAGGGCACCCCGGCACGCATCGATTCGGTGCTCGACGACCCGGATGCCGACCCCGAGCTGATGCGCCGGCTTGGCGGCCGGGCAGGGCTCTGGGCGCCGCTGGTCGTGCGCGACGAGACGATCGGCGTCCTCATGGCGCTCGATCGGCGCCGGGCCGATCCGCGCTTCACCGACGCCGACCTGCGCCTGACGCAGAGGTTCGCGGCCCGGGCGGCAGTCGCGGTAGACCTCTCCAGGCGGGTCGCCCGCACGACGGTGCAGCGCATCGTCGGGGGCCAGGAACAGGAGCGGCGCCGGCTCTCGCGCGAGCTCCACGACGAGACCGGCCAGGCGCTCACGTCCATCCTTCTCGGCCTCAAGGCGATCGAGGACACGCAGGGAACGGATCGCTTCCCGGCGGCGCTGGCCGACTTGCGGGAGCTCGTCGTCGCGACGCTCCAGGACGTGCGGCGGCTCGCCGTCGAGCTGCGCCCGAAGGCGCTCGACGACTTCGGCCTCGTGCCGGCGCTCGAACGGCTCACGAGCGCCTTCGCCGAGCACACGGGCATCGCCGCACACCTCGAGTCGCGCCTGCCCGAGACCCGGCTCCCGAGCGAGATCGAGACCGTGCTCTACCGGGTCGTCCAGGAGGCGCTCACGAACGTCGTGAAGCACGCGCATGCCGAGAACGTGAGCGTGCTCCTGCACGCGAGGCAGGGTAGGGTCGCGGTCGTGATCGAGGACGACGGACGAGGGTTCACCGAGAGCGACGAGACCACCGGGCATCGGCCTTCTCGGCATGCGCGAGCGGGTCGCCCTCGTCGGCGGCACGGTCGCGGTGGAGTCGAGCGCGGGAACGGGTACGGGCACGACCATCGTCGTCGAGGTGCCGCAAGAATGACCCGCATCCTGATCGTCGACGACCACGCCGTCGTTCGCACGGGATTACGCCTGCTCCTCGACGCGGAGGACGGCCTCGAGACGATCGCCGAGGCGGGCAGCGCGCGCGACGCGGTCTTCGAGGCCCGCAAGCACAAGCCGGACGTCATCCTCATGGACGTCGTCCTGCCCGACCGAAGCGGCATCGAGGCCACCCCCGACGTGCTCAACGAGGCTCCCGACGCAAAGGTGCTCGTGCTCTCGATGGAGGACGACCCGAGCTACGTCCGCGAGGCGTTCGCGGCAGGCGCCTCCGGCTACGTCCTCAAGGAGGCCGCCGACACCGAGCTGGTGACCGCGCTGAGGCAGGTCGCGACGGGCGAGCGGTACGTCCATCCGGCGCTCGGTGCCCGGATTGCGGCGGCCGACGCGGAGGCTGCGGCCCGTGCCGACGCCGATCCGCTCTCGGACCGGGAGCGGGAGGTCCTGCGCCTCCTGGCGCTCGGCCACACGAACCAGGAGATCGCCAAGATGCTCTTCATCTCGGTCCGGACGGCCGAGACGCACCGGGCGCACATCATGCAGAAGCTGCGCTTGACCACACGGGCGGAGCTCGTGCGCTACGCGCTGGCCCAGGGCCTACTGGAGGAGTGAGGCGCCGCCGCCGCCGGCTCGACCGGACTCGTAGGCCAGGCCGGCCCGCTCGGCGAGGTACGGGCTGAGGTAGCGCGCGGCGATCTTCGAGGCCGGCCACCAGAGCGCCTCGGCGTCGGCGCTCGAGACGTCGCCACGGCCGCCCCTGAGCTCGGTGCGCAGGAAGATGGGCGAGCTGCTCAGCACCAGTCCGCGCAGGACGGGCGCGAACGGCTCAGGCTCGACGTCGGCGCCGGCCGCTGCCGCGATCACGTGCGCGGCGACGTCGGCCTGCTGCGCGGCCAGGCCCCCCTGCTTGATCGGAAACGTGGTGATGTCACCGGCCGCGTAGACGTCCTCCAGGCCCGGGACCCGGCCGAGCTCGTCCACGCGGACGAAGTGCTCCTCGTCCTGTGGCACGCCGGCGAGGGGGACGCCGCGCAACCTGGGCAGCGAGACGACCACGTCCGCCGGGATCGGAGGATCGGGCACGGCGACGAGGCTGCCGAGGACGAGGGAGTGGGGATAGACGTCCGTCACCAGGTCGATGCCGCGCTCCTCGAGGAGAGCCGCCACCGCCTCGCTCGCCTCGCTCCCGAGCAGGCCGAGCGGAGCGCTCTCCGGCGTCGCGACGGTCAGCTTGGCTTCCGTGTTTCCCTCCCGAGCGAGGTGGTCGGCCGTGAGAAGCGCGAGCTCGTAGAGCGGCAACGGCCACGTGACCCCACCGGGAAGAGCGAACACGACGCGCTTGACGAGGCCGCGGTCGAGATCGCTGAGGAGCCCGGTAACGAGTCGGACGTCCTCTTCGCCCCGAAACGTGAGCGCTCCGGGAAGAGCCTCCCGGGGCCTGGCACCGATCGCGATCAGGAGCGCGTCGTACGGGAAGGAGGCGTTGCGGCTCGTCCAGATGCGCTTGTCCTCCGCGCGCACTGCGACGAGGCTGCCGAGGCTGTGCCGCGCCCCGCAGCCGCGTGCGAGTGACGGCAGGTCGAAGCGCAGGACGTCCCCGAGCCCGAAGGGCTCGGCCACGGACAAGGGGCGATAGAAGAAGTCGGTGTCCGGCGAGACGAGCTCGACATCGACCAGCTCGCCGGCGAGCTTCCGAAGCGCGACCATCGCCTCGAGCGCCGCGACGCCGCCGCCGGCGATGAGAACGTGCAGCCTGTCGGATCCGCGAGCCACCTTCCCCATGCTCGCGGCGCCGGCCGGTACGGTCATCCGCGCCCTCGCGGAGCCGCATGCGGAAAAGCCGCAGGCCCAATCGGGAGCCGTACCGATGCGATGCCGCCGGACCGAGACCACCCTGGGTCAATGACCTCGGGAAGCGACCAGCGGCCCCGGGCCTACGCCGTCATCTGGCGCACGGGCGCCGGGCCCGTGCGGCCGGGGAAGCTCGTTCTCGGAACGACCGGCCTCCGGCTGGAGACCGGGACCCCCGACGGTCGCCGCACGACCGAGGGCATTCGCTATGCGGACCTGGCGTCCGTCGAGAAGGCCCCGTCGGCCGAGCGCCTCCACGGCCGCCCGACCACCCTCGTCAGGCGCCGCGAGCGCGAGCCGGTGGCGATCGCGGCGCTCGACGGCCCGGGCTCGGCCCACGAGCTGGCCGAGCGTCTCGCGAGGGAGCTTTCTTGAGTCGCCTTGTCCTGGTGGTGCCGCTGAAAGAGGGCTCAGCCGCTCAGGCGCGCCGGCTCCTCGAGGAGGGGCCTCCCTTCGAGCTCGGCGCCAGCGAGCTCGAGCGCCACGAGGTCTTCCTCACCGAGCGCGAGGCGGTCTTCGTCTTCGAGACGGAAGGGGACGCGCCTCCGCTCCGGCTCCGGGCGGGAGACCCCACGCTGCGCGAGGCGGCCGCGGCGTGGCGCGAGTGCATGGCGGGCCGGCCGCGCAAGGCCGAGACGGTCTTCTCCTGGACTAGGACGTGATCGTCTCGTCCCAGGCCGCGGGCCACGACTGGCCCCGCTCCCAGCTGTAGACCTCCCGCGCGACGCGCGGCATGCCCTCGAGGACCGACTCCCACTGGCGCATGGCCGCGGCGCTCGACGGGTTCCTCAGCACGTCTCGCAGGAGGTCGTTCAGCTTGCCGCCCTCGAACACGAAGACGACGTGGTCCCCGCTCAGGAAGACCGAGTGGTGCGTGAAGCCGATCCTCCGCGGGCTGAACGGCGGTCCCTGCTCGACGAGCTCGGCCGCGCGAACCTCCGCGCCGGGCCTCAGCTTCGCGATGATCGCAAGCCGTTCCATTGGGCAATCGTCTCCGCGCGAGCTACCGCGTGAATCGGAGAACGCGCCGATCTCCGATGCGGCCAACTACTTAGAGCTCGTTTCAGAATGAAACGAGCTCTTATCCCCGCAGGGCTCGGAGCGCGTTGAGGATGACGGCGACGTCGATCACCTCCTGGAGCAGCGCTCCGAACACGGGCGGGATGAATCCGAAGGCGGCGAACGCCATCGCCACGAGGCTGAGCCCGATGCCGGCGAGGACGCTCTGGCGGGCGATGGCGAGCGAGCGGCGTCCGATGCCGACCGCGTCGGCGACCCGCTCGATCCGGTCCACGAGGATGACGGCGTCGGCGGTCTCCGAGGCGACGGTGGCGCCGGCCGTTCCCATGGCGATCCCCACGTCCGCGAGCGCCAGCGCCGGCGCGTCGTTGACCCCGTCGCCGACCATCACGACCGGCCGGAGCGCGCCGTCGGCCTGAAGCGACCGCACCAGCTCGAGCTTCTCCTCGGGCGTCTGCTCCGCGTAGACGCGGTCGACGCCGATCTCCCGCCCGATCTCCTCGGCGACGGCCGCGCGGTCGCCGGTGGCCATGGCGACGTGGCGGATCCCCGCTTCGCGCAGGCCGTCCACAAGGCCGTGCGCGTCGGGACGCAGGTGGTCCGCCAGCACGACCGCGGCCGCGAGGCGGCCCTCGACGCCGACTAGCACCTTCGCCCTCCCGGCCCCGTTTGCGGCGTCGAGACCGGCGACCGCGGCGTCCGGGAGGTCGTAGCCGCGGAGGCGGAGCCAGGCCGCGCTGCCGACGGCGACTCGCCGCCCGTCGACGACCCCCTCGGCGCCCTGGCCCGGCCCCTCCTCGACGTTCTCCGGGAAGCTGAGCGCGAGCCCCCGGCTCTGAGCCGCGTGCACCAGCGCCTCGGCGAGCGAGTGAGCCGAAAGCTGGTCGAGCGAGGCCGCGAGCCTCAGCGCCTCCTCGGGGTCGAGGCCGTCGAAGGCGACGAGCCGCTCGATCTCGGGCAGCCCGACGGTGAGCGTCCCTGTCTTGTCGAGGACGACCGTCCGGGCCTCGCCGAGCTGCTCGATCGCGGTCCCGCCCTTGACGATGACGCCCGCGCGGGCGGCTCGCGAGACTCCGGAGAGGATGGCGACCGGGGCGGCGAGGATCAGCGGGCACGGCGTGGCGACGACGAGCACGGCCAAAGCGCGGACCGGGTCGCCGCTCAGGGCCCAGGCGAGCCCGGCGGCGGCGAGCGTCACCGGCAGGAAGACGGCCGCGTAGCGGTCGGCCATGCGGACGAACGGCGCCTTCTGGCTCTCGGCCTGCCGCACGAGCCGCACGATCGCCGCGTACGCGCTCTCCGCCGCCGGCCTCGTCGTCCTCAGCTCGAAGGCCTCGCCCGCGTTCGCGGAGCCGCTGCGCACCGTGGCCCCGCGCTTGCAGGAGACGGGCAGCGGCTCGCCGGTGAGCGCCGACTCGTCGAGGACGGCCTCGGCGCTCGTCACGATCCCGTCGACGGGGACGACCTCGCCCGCCCTGACCACGACCGTGTCGCCGACGGCGAGCTCCTCGACGGGCACCTCCTCGACGAGATCGCCGATACGCCGCTGTGCGCTCACCGGCGCCCGGGCGACGAGCGAGCGCAGCTCTCGGCGGGCGTGACCGGCGGCGTAGTCCTCGAGCGCGTTCCCGCCGGCGAGCATGAGGCCCACGACCGCTCCGGCGAGGTACTCGCCGAGGGCGAGCGAGGCCGCCATGGCGACCAGCGCGATCGCGTCGACCCCGATGTCCCTGTGAAGCAGGCTCCTCCCGACCGACCAGGCGAGCGGGACGAGGACGACCGCCGTCGCCAGGCCCCAGACCGCATCCCCGGCTTCGGGCTCCGAAGCGAGGTGGAGAAGGCCGCCGACGCCGATCGCCGCGAGAACGCCGATGGCGAGGAGGCGATTGCTCACGAGGGCCGGGGCCTGACGACCAGCACCGAGCACGGCGCCTTGTGGGCCACGCGCTCGCTCACGCTGCCGAGGGCACGGGCGCCGTGGAGGCCGCGGCTGCCGACGACGAGAAGATCCTCCTCCCCGGAGCCGCGAACCAGCGCGTCGACCGGCGCGCCCTCCTCGACCCACACGCCCGTGGCGATCGTGTTCACTCGGGCAAGGTCGAAGCTCTTTCCCCCGCGTGCGGCGACCGGCAGGACCTCGACTTCGAACCGCGCTCCGAGCCGGAAGGCCACAGCTGCCGCCAGTGACGGATTCGTCGGACCCGTCGACGCCGACGACGATCCTCCGCGGAAGCTGCTCGCCGGCCGGACGCCGGCGGGCGATCAGCACCGAGCACGGCGCCGAGTGCAGGGCCATCGTCGCCACGCTCCCGATGGCGATGCCGACCGGCCGGGAGATCTCGTGCGTTCCCACGGCGAGCAGAGTCGCGCCGATGCTCTCGGCCTCGGCGAGCAGCACCTGGTCGGCGCGTCCTTGAACGACGCGGCAGCGGGCGTCGGGCACGGCCACCCGTCCCGCGTCCGCGGCGGCCTGAGCCTCCAGCTCGAGCTGGTTGGCCGCGACCGACGCGCCCCAGCCGGCCTCGGCGGCCGAGGCAAGCTCGAGCGCCGTGACGACGTCGACGCTCCCGCCGGGCTCCCGCAACCGGTTCGCCTGTCGGAGCGCCTCCACGCCCTCCGGTCTCGAGTCGACGCCGCAGAGGATCCTGCGGAGGATGTCGCGCCCGAGCTCGACGTCGACGAGGGGCTCGGGCGGAGGTGAGGGCGGCAGGCTCATCGGACTCACTCCATCCTCGCGGCGGTCGCGGCGGCTGCAATCCGCGCGAGCGCGGAGCGCCGGTACGGGAAAGCCGCAGGCTTCCGGCCGGTCACCACGTCTTCGGGCTCACGACTGCCGCGGCACCCGAGCACGGATGCGCGCGTCGACGACGACGTAGCCCGACTCGAGGCCGAGGACGGGGTTGAGGTCGAGCTCGGCGACCTCCGGCAGGTCCTCGCCGAGGCGCGAGAGCCGACCGAGGAGGTCGACGAGCGACTCCATGTCCGCGGGAGCTCGACCCCGGAACCCGTCGACGAGCTTGCCGGCCTTCCCGGTATGGACGAGCTCGCGCGCGTCCACGTCGGAGAGCGGCACCGGGCAGAAGCGAGCTTCGCCGATGAGCTCGGTCAGCACCCCGCCGGGGCCGAAGGCGACGAGAGGACCGAAGACAGGATCGTGGACGACCCCGGCCAGAAGCTCGACGCCGCCCGCGACCATCTCCTGCACGATCACCGGGCCCCCGATCCGCTCTGCGGCTTCGCGCGCCTCCTCCGCCGTCGACAGGTCGAGGGCGACGCCTCCACGCTCCGTCTTGTGCGCCCCCGCCTCGGCCGTCTTGACGGCGACGGGAAAGCCGAGCTCGCGCGCGGCCGCTGCCGCCTCGTCGGGACCTTGCGCGGAGCGCTCGCCGGCCAGGCGGACGCCGTACGCCTGGAGCACCTCCCTCACCTCTCCCGGTGCCAACCAGACGTCGTCCGAGCGCCGGAGAGCGGCGGCGACCACGTCGGCCGCCCGGCGACGGTCGACGCCCGCCGGAGCGAGCTCCCTGCCTGCGGGCCGACGCAGCCACGCAGCGCGCTCGACGGCCCGCCCGAGCGCCCGGGCCGCCGACTCCGGGTACGCGAACGAGCCGGGCTCGCGGCTCCGCCGCCATCACGACCGGGAGCACCGGCTTGTCGGCGCCGTCGGCTCCCCGGGAGATCGCAGCGGCGACGTCCTCCGGCAGGACCCGCGCGGCCGGGACGAAGATGGCGACGACGGAGTCGACGGCCGGGTCGGCGAGGAGGAGCGGCAGTGCGCCCTCGTAGAGCTCCGCGGAGGCCGACCCGAGCATGTCCACGGGATTCGCCGTGCTCGCCTCCGGCGGGAGCAGGCCCGCCAGGCCCTCGCTGGTCTCCGGCGAGAGCTCCGGCAGCTCCAGGCCGGCAGCGTCGCACGCGTCCGCGCACAGGATCCCGAGCCCGCCCGCGTTGGTCAGGATCGCGACCCCGGGGCCGCGCGGAAGCGGCTTGCTCGAGAGGAGGGCGGCGACGTCGACGAGCTCCTCGAAGGTCCCGCACCGGATGACGCCGGCCTGGCGGAACAGCGCGGACACCGCGGCCTCGGACCCGGCCAGGGCGGCGGTATGCGAGCTGGCAGCGCGCGCGCCCGCGTGCGTGACGCCGCTCTTCATCGCCAGGATCGGCTTCGTCCGCGCGACGCGACGGGCGATCCGCCCGAAGCGCCTGGGGTTGCCGAAGGACTCCAGATAGAGGAGGACGACCGAGGTCGACGGGTCGTCCTCCCACCACTCGAGCAGGTCGTTCGAGGAGACGTCGGCCTTGTTCCCGACGGAGACGAAGCCCGAGAAGCCGAGCCCGCGCGCTTTCGCCTGCTCGAGGAGCGCCAGGCCGAGCGCACCGCTCTGCGAGGAGAAGCCGATGTTGCCCGGAGGGAAGGCGTACGGCGCGAAGGTCGCGTTGAGGCTTGCGCCGCGCGCTGGCGATGCCGAGGCAGTTCGGGCCGATCAGACGGGCGCCATGCGCGCGGACGAGCGAGAGCAGGTGATCCTGCCGCGCTGCGCCCTCGTGCCCGAGCTCGGCGAAGCCCGCGGAGATGACGCACAACGCCGACACGCCCAGGGCGAGCGTCCGCTCCGCCGCGTCCAGAACGAGCTCCGCAGGCAGGCAGACGACTGCGAGATCGACTCGCTCGGGCACCTCCTCGATCGCCGCGTACCCGGCGACGCCGGCCACCTTCCGCGCCGGTCCGGTTCACCGGATACGCGCGGCCGTTGTAGCCGCCGTCGACGACATTGCGGAAGAGCTCGCCGCCGATCGATCCCGGTCGGGGCGACGCGCCCAGCACCGCCAGGCTCCTGGGCTCGAAGAAGGGCCGCAGGGAGGCGACGACCGCCGCGTGGTCGCGCTCGTCGACCCGAGCGCGGTAGGCCTCGCCGGCAGCGATCTCGAACTCGAGCTCCACCGCTCCCTCGCTCGAACGTCCGGGCGACGTCGAAGCCCGCGTCCGCGAACACCCTCAGCATGGCGACGTTCTCGGGCAGGACGAGGGCGACGAACCGCTCGACGCCGTGCGCGGCCGCCAGGGCGGCGAGCTGCTCGAGCAGGCGCGTTCCGATGCCCCGTCCCTGGAGGTCGTCCGCGACCGCGAAGGCGACCTCGGCCTTCGCCGGATCGCGCAGCCGGTCGTAGGTCGCGACCGCGACCACGCGCTCGCCGCCGTCGTCGGCAAGCGTCCCGATCAGGGCGCCGCGCTCGGACCAGTCCGGCTCGAGGACGCGCTCGACCAGGCCCGGCGTGAGCGCGGGAATCCCGTGGAACCGAAGATGGAGGCTCTCGGGAGAGAGGCCCCGGAAGAGCGCGAGAAGCGCCAGGCCCGTCCGCGGCAGCGGGCGGGCGAAGACGGAGCGTGCTCCCGTCCCTGAGGATGACGTCGAGGCCTGCGTCTCCAGGGCCACGGCCCGGAATCATGCCGCGGAAGGCCCGGCCAATGCCGTGGTTTCCCGCAGGCGAGATCGGAGCGGCCGCTGATGCGATCCGGCAACTCCTCGTTCGGAGCATGGAGCCGGAACCTGAACAAGGAGGTCGACATGGACCCAGCCATGGCACCGGAAGCAAACGGCACAGCGTGTTCAGCCAGACTCGCCCGGGCTCAAGCGATCGATGGGCATCTGGATGGCGACGGCGCTCGTCATCGGCAACATGGTCGGCTCAGGAGTCTTCCTCCTGCCCGCCGCCATGGCCGGAACGGCTGGGCCGGTCTCGATCCTCGCGTTCGTCCTCACGGGGATCGGCGCCATGCTGCTCGCCCTCGTCTTCGCCACGCTCGGGCGCGCCTATCCGAAGACCGGCGGGCCGTACGTGTACGCCCGCAAGGCCTTCGGCGACTTCATCGGCTTCCAGACCGCGTGGAGCTACTGGATCAACGCCTGGGTCGGGAACGCAGCGATCGCGATCGCTTTCGCCGGCTACCTCACCGTCTTCTGGGGCGATGCCTCGAAGAACTGGATCGCGGTGGTCGTGGCGATCGCGCTCATCTGGATCCTGACCTTCGCCAACATCCTGGGCGTCCGCGAGGCCGGAGCGATCCAGGTCGTGACGACCGTCCTCAAGTTCGTGCCGCTGCTCGTGATCGGCGTGGTCGGGCTGTTCTTCATGGACACCGGCAACTTCGAGCCCTTCACGCTCTCCAGCGGGTTCGACTGGGGCATCAGCGCCGCGGCCCTGCTCACGCTCTGGGCCTTCATCGGACTGGAGTCGGCGACGGTTCCTGCCGAGGAGGTCAAGGACCCTGAGAGGACCATCCCTCGGGCCACCATCGTCGGCACGGCGGCAACGACAATCCTCTACCTGATCGCCACCCTGGCGCTCTTCGGGATGATCGCCAGCTCGGCGCTCGCGGGCTCGAGCAGCCCCTTCGCGGACGGCGCCAACGTCATCTTCGGCGGCACCTGGGGCGGCAAGGCGATCGCAATCGTGGCCATGATCTCCATCTTCGGCGTCCTCAACGGGTGGATCCTGCTGCAGGGCCGGGCCGCGCTGGCGCCCGCTCGCGACGGGCTCTTCCCGAAGCAGTTCGCCAGGGTGGACGAGAAGCGCGGGACGCCGGTCTTCGGGCTGGTCGTCTCGTCGGCGCTCATCACGGGGCTCCTGCTCTTGAACCTGCAGAGCTCCGGGACGATCGTCGAGATGTTCACGGACATCATCATCATCGCCACGCTGACGGCGCTGATCCCCTACATGTACGCGGCCGCGGCGCAGCTGTACCTCTTCTTCGCCGACCGCGCCTCGTTCTCGGCGGTCCACCTCGCCCGCTACTCGGTGATCGCGCTCCTCGCGCTCGCCTACTCCACCTGGGCGATCTGGGGTGCCGGCTACGAGTACATCGCCAAGGGGTTCATGCTCCTGATCGCGGGGATTCCCATCTACCTCTGGCTGAAGTGGCGCCAGAGCCGCGAGGTCTCCCCGGGCCCGGCCGTCCTGCCTGACACGCGGACGCCCCTAGTGGCCGAGCCGCCGGTGGGAGCGGCGCGTGACCGCTAGCTCCGGCACGGAGCAGGCCACGCGCCTCTACGTGGGCTCGGAGGTCGGGACGCTGCGGAGGGTCATCCTCCACCGTCCCGACCTCGAGCTCCGCCGCCTCACGCCCCGGAACAAGGACGAGCTCCTCTTCGACGACGTCCTCTGGGTCAAGCGGGCGCGACAGGAGCACGACGCCTTTGCCGACGCACTCCTGGAGCGCGGCGTCGAGGTCCTCTACCTCGAGCGCCTGCTCGCAGAGACGCTCGACGACCCCGAGGTGCGCGAGGACGTGCTCGCTCGAACGCTCCGCGCGGCGGGCCTCAAGCCGGAGCTCGGGCCGGCCGCCAGGGCCTGGCTGCAGGAGCTGTCCCCGGTGGAGGCCGCGCACTGGCTCATCGGCGGCGTCGCCTGGGACGAGCTTCCGTTCGAGACGGAGTCGCTCGCAGCCTTCGTCGCCAGGGAGCGCGACGACGGGTTCGCGCTGCCGCCGCTCCCCAACCACATGTTCACCAGGGACACGTCCGCGTGGATCTACGGCGGCGTCTCGATCAACGCGATGGCGAAGACGGCCCGCGTGCGCGAGTCGATCCACCTCGACGCCGTCTACCGCCACCACCCGCTCTTCGCGGGACGCGAGTTCGAGCTCTGGAGCGAGGGATGGTCGCTGCCGCCCCACCTCGAGGGCGGCGACGTCCTCGTGATCGGGAACGGCGCGCTGCTGGTCGGGATGGGCGAGCGGACCTCTCCCGTCGCGGTCGAGCTGCTCGCCGAGCGGCTGTTCGCCGCCGGCGCGGCGCAAGAGGTGATCGCGGTGCCGCTCCCCGAGCGGCGCTCGTCGATGCACCTCGACACGGTCTTGACGATGATCGACGTCGATGCGTTCACGATCTACCCGGACCTGCGCGCCGGGCTCGTGCCGTACGTGCTCCGGCCCGGCCCGAGAGGGCTCGGCATCGAGAGGCGGGAGGATCTCTTCCTGGAGATCGCGCGGGCGCTCGACCTCCCCGGCGTGCGCCTGGTCGAGACGGGCGGCGACCGCTACGAGGCCGAGCGGGAGCAGTGGGACGACGGCAACAACGTGCTCGCGCTCGCGCCGGGCGTGGTCGTGGCCTACGAGCGGAACGTCGAGACGAACACCCGCCTCCGCCACGAGGGCATCGAGGTGATCACGATCGCCGGCTCCGAGCTCGGCCGGGGTCGCGGCGGTCCCCGCTGCATGTCGTGCCCGATCGACCGCGACGCGCTCCCCGATTACGCTTGAGGGCATGATCGTCGTCGGCGTCGACGGCTCGCCGGGAGGCCTGGAGGCCCTTCGCTGGGCGCTGGACGGAAGCCCGCGTCCGCGGCGCCGCTGTCCGGATCGTCCATGCCTGGATGGTGCCGCTCATCGACGCGCTGCCCGAGCCGTGGGCGTCGGCTCGCCGCCGCTCGGGCCGTCGGACGACGACGTGCACGAGCACCTGGAGGCCGCCGCGAAGACCGTCCTCGACGCTTCCCTCGCCGCAGGCGATGTCCGCAGATCCCGGCGTCGAGGTACGCGGCGAGCTGGTCGAGGCCCGCCCGGCGGCTGCGCTCCTCGCGGCCGCCGACGACGCGGACCTGCTCGTCGTCGGCTCCCGCGGCCGGGGCGGCTTCGCCGGCCTCCTGCTCGGCTCCGTGAGCGCGCAGTGCGTCCACCATGCGCCGTGCCCGGTGGTGGTGGTTCCGCCCGCGGCCGAGTGAGCCCTGCGGAAAACCCGAAGCCCCGAAGCCGCGTAGCCCCCGATGGCGCCCGGCGGCGGGCCGGGGAGGCTGTGGGGCATGAACAGCGGAGATGCACGTCCCCAAAGCCCCCTCGTCGAGGCGAGGGACATCCAGAAGATCTACGACACCGGGAAGGTGAAGGTGCACGCCCTGAACGGCGTGAGCCTGTCGGTCGGCCGCGGCGAGATGGTGGCGATCATGGGGCCGAGCGGCTGCGGCAAGACGACGCTCCTCAACTGCCTCTCCGGCCTCGACGCCGTCGACGCCGGCGACGTCCTGATCGAGGGGACGTCGCTCGCGTCCATGTCCGACCGCGAGCGCACCGACTACCGCGCCCTGCACATGGGCTTCGTCTTTCAGTTCTACAACCTCATGCCGGTGCTGAGCGCGGTCGAGAACGTCGAGCTCCCGCTCCTGATCGCTCGCCGCTCGCAGCGGGAGGCCCGCGAGCGGGCGCTCGAGGCGCTCGGCCTCGTCGACCTTGCGGGCCGCGCCCACCACCTCCCCGACGAGCTCTCGGGTGGCGAGCGCCAGCGGGTCACGATCGCGCGAGCGCTGGTCAACGACCCGGCAGTCGTCTGGGCCGACGAGCCCACCGGCGACCTCGACAGCGAGCGCGCGGCCGAGATCGTCGACCTGATGCGGAACCTCAACGAGGAGCGCGGGCTGACTTTCCTGCTCGTCACGCATGACCTGTCCGTCGGCCAGAAGACCGACCGGATCGTGCGCATGCTCGACGGCGAGGTCGCCACGATCGCGCAGCCCGAGCTCGTCACCGGCTGACGATGCAGAAGGTCTTCGGCATCCCCGTCGACACGCTGCTCACCATCCTCACGGTCGCGCTCGTGGGCGCGCTCGGCGTCGTCGCCGTGCTCGCGCTGCGTCATCCGATCCTCGTCAAGCTCGGCGTCCGCAACGTCGGGCGCAGGCGCGGCCGCACGGCGCTGATCGTGATCGGGCTGATGCTGGGGACGACGATCGTCGCGACCGCTCTGACGACCGGCGACACGATGAGTCACACGATTCGCGGAGCGGCCGTCAGGACCCTCGGCCAGACGGACGAGCTCATCTCCGCGAAAGGCACCGAAGTCAGCCTGGGGACGAACCTCGGCTCAGCCACCGGGGTCGAGTACTTCGACGAGGACGTCGTGGCCGACATCGACGCGGCGCTCGCCGGCTCCGACCTGGTGGACGGCATCACCCCGGCGGTGATCGAAGAGGTCGCGGCGCAGGCGCCGGCACAGCGCCAGACCGAGCCCCGCGTGACCCTGTTTGCGGCCGATCCCGATCGCATGCAAGGGTTCGGCACGATCGAAGGGCGCTCCGGCGCGGCCACGCTCGACGGCCTCTCGCCCGGTGAGGCGTACCTGAACGAGGAGGCCGCCTCGGAGCTCGGGGTCTCGACGGGGGACAGTGTCCTCGTCTTCGCCGGCGGCCGCCCGCCCCTCCGTGTCACGGTGAAAGACGTCGTCGACTACGAGGGCGCCGGGACCGACGGCTCCGCTGTCCTCATGCCGCTCGAGCAGGCGCAGGCCTTCCTGGGCCGATCCGATCGCGCGCGCCACATCCTCATCTCCAACAGCGGAGACGAGTGGTCGGGCGCCGCGCTGAGCGACGAAGTCGTGAAGACGCTCGAGCCCGTGCTCGGCCCGCTCGGCCTGGACATCGACGAGTCGAAGCAGGACGCGATCGAGGCCGCGGACCTCCAGGGCAACGCCTTCATGGCCTTCTTCACGACGTTCGGCTCCTTCTCGATCGCCGCCGGGATCCTCCTCATCTTCCTCGTCTTCGTCATGCTCGCCGCGGAGCGGCGGGGCGAGCTCGGCATCGCGCGGGCGATCGGCACGAGGCGCGGGCACCTCGTCCAGACCTTCACCTTCGAGGGCGCCGCCTACGACCTCATCGCTGCGCTCGTGGGCGCGCTCGTCGGGGCCGCCTTCGCGTTCCTGATGGTGCTCGTCATGTCGCGGGCATTCAACACGGCCGCCGGGGGCGACTTCGAGATCGAGTTCGCCGTCACGCCGCGGAGCCTCGCCATCGCCTACGCCCTCGGCGTCCTGCTGACGCTCGCGGTCGTCGCGGTCTCCGCCTGGCGCGTGAGCACGATGACGATCTCGGCGGCGATCCGGAACCTGCCGGAGCCGCACGCCCCGCGCCGGCGGCGCAGGCTCGCCCTGGCAGCGGCCGGGCTCGCGCTGGGCGGGCTGCTCACCCTCTCGGGGATCTCGGGCGACGCGGCCACGCCCGCGATGATGGGGGTCTCGCTGCTACTCGTCAGCCTCGTCCCGGTCCTGAGGGCGTTGGGGGTCTCCGAGCGGATCGCCTTCACGTCCTGCGGCCTGGCCGTATCAGGCCTCCTCCTGCTCCCGTGGGCGCTCTGGGAGCAGGCGCTGGGCCCGCTCTCGATGAACTTCTCGACCTGGATCGCCGCCGGCCTCATGATCGTCGTTGGCGCGGTCTGGGTGATCGTCTTCAACGCCGACGTGCTCCTCGGGCTCGTCATGCGGATCTTCGGCCCGATCCGCAGCCTCGCGCCGATCCTCAAGATCTCGATGGCCTACCCGCTGGCCAACCGCTTCCGGACGGGCACGACCCTCGCCATGTTCACGCTCGTCGTCTTCACGCTCGTGACCGGCGTGGCCTCGAACGGCTCGTTCATGAAGACCATCAGGCAGGAGGAAACCTTCGGCGGCGGGTTCAACGTCAGGGCGAGCACGGGCGGGACGACACCGATAACCGACATCGAGCGGGCCGTCGCCGTCGCCCCGGGGCTGCGGGACGAGGACATCGCCGTCGCGGCGTCGCAGTCGTTCCTGCCGGTCGAGGCGACCCAGAAGGGCACCGGGCGCCCGTTCGAGCCGTACGTCGTCCGCGGGCTCGATGACGCCTTCCTCGGGCACACGAGCTTCGACCTGGGCAAGGTCGCCGAGGGCTACGGCTCCTCGCGCGACGTCTGGAACGCGCTCGCGTCGCAGCCGAATCTCGCCGTGGTCGACAGCACGATCGTCCCCAGGCGCGACAACTTCAACTTCGCCGTGCCCTCCGACTTCCGTCTGAGCGGCTTCTACTTCGACGAGGGCACGTTCGAGCCGATCCCGATCGAGCTCCGCGACCCCCAGACCGGGCAGACCGTCGAGCTGACCGTGATCGGGATCCTCTCCGACACGACGCCGCTCGAGATGGCGGGGATCTCGACCTCGCGGAGGACGCTCGACCTGGCCTTCACAGGCCGCGCCTACCCGACCATCTTCTACTTCGACCTCGTGCCCGGGGTCGACCCGGCCGAGGCGGCCACCGGCCTCGAGTCGGCCTTCATGGGCTACGGGATGGAGGCCGAGTCGATCCAGCAGGTGATGGAGGACGTCACCGCCGGCTCGGTCACGTTCAACCGGCTCATCCAGGGCTTCATGGGCCTCGGCCTCCTCGTCGGGGTGGCCGCGCTCGGCGTGATCAGCGCCCGCTCCGTCGTCGAGCGGCGCCAGCAGATCGGCGTCATGCGCGCGATCGGCTTCCGGCGGCGGATGGTGGAGGCGTCCTTCCTGCTCGAGTCCTCGTTCCTCGCGCTCACCTCGATCCTCGTGGGCACGCTGCTCGGGCTGATCCTCGCCTGGAACATCATCGCCGACCAGCGGCGCGAGCCGAGCTGGGCGAACCTCGAGCTCGACGTTCCCTGGCTCAACCTGCTCGTCATCTTCGCGCTCGTCTACGCCGTCGCCATCGTGGCGACGATCGCGCCGGCCCGCCGGGCCGCCCGCGTGCGCCCCGCCGAGGCGCTGCGCTACGAGTGAGGGCCTGCGGGAAACCCGAAGGTGGACGGCGGTCGCCCCGCAGCGGCGGTCGGCGCGCGCCCCGATGGCCCCGGAGGCCTGCCACGCGAAGCTGCCGATCAGCGACCACGGAAGGGAGAAGGAACGATGACCATGCGCAAGCTGCTCGAGTACGGGGGCCTCCTGGCAGGAGTCGTCCTCATCGCCTTCGGCATCGGAGCGCTCTGGCTGAGCTTCGACGCCCGCAGCACCGTTCAGGACGAGCTGGCGCGTGAGCAGATCGTCGGCGGCGACGACATGTCGCCCGGCGGGCATCCAGCCCGGGATCGACGAGGCCGGTCTGGCCGTGTCCGCTCCCGACTGCGACGTCGCCGGTGAGGAGATCGACAGCGGCGACGAGGCGCGCTGCTTCTCGCAGTACATGCGGATCCACGCGCTCGAGTCCTCCGGCGGCCTGACCTACGCCCAGATGGGTCGCTTCCTGGCCGCCGACGACCCCGAGGACCCCGCCGGGACGAGCGACGAGGCGGCGGCGCTCACCGACGAGGAGGGGAACCCGGTCCCCAACCAGGCGCGCAACACCTGGGTGACCGAGACCGCGCTCTCGACGGCGCTCAACCTCTCCTACATGGCCGAGCAGCTCGCGCTCTTCGGCATCGTCGTCGGCATCGCGCTCATCCTCAGCGGCGTCGGCTTCCTGGTGCTGGCCATCGGCGGCGCCCTTCGCCACTCCGCCGCCGACGAAGACCGCCCGCGCCGAGAAGGCGGCCATGGCCTAGTAGCCGCAGCCCTCGCCATCCCCGGCGAGCGCGCCGGGCCGCCGCACCACCACCGGCGGCCCGGCGTTTCCATCTGTCGGGCTCCTAGCGCTCGGCAGCCCAGTCGGCGGGGACGTCGCTGCCGCCCTCCTCGCTCACCCGCGAGCCGAAGCGGAGGAGCGCCGGATGCGGCGAGATCTTTCCCGCCGCGAGCGCTTCGCCCTGGCGGAACGCCGTCGCCCGCTCGAGCAGGCTCTGCGGCACGAACGAGAAGACGTCGCCCACGAAGCCGAGGTCGGCGGCGGAGTTCATGCGCATCAGGAGCAGGTTGTCGCATTGGCTGAGGACGTTTTCGTGCACCTTCTGCGGCCGCTGGGTCGACACGAGCAGGTACAGGCCGAACTTCCGGCCCTCGCCGGCGATGCGCACGGCGTGCTCGGTGGCGAGCGCGGTGAGGGCGTCCTCGGGCTCGGCGGGGCAGACGTTGTGCGCCTCGTCGATCACGATCAGGACGGGCGAGCGGTCGGCGCGTCGCTCCCAGAGCCGCCCGAGGACCGCCTCCGCCACGAGCGCCTGCTCCTGGCGCGTCCCGAGCGAGCCGAGGTCGACGACGAGGCAGCGGACGTTCGCGTCGGTCGCGTCCCGCAGGATCGAGCCCTCGGCGCCGCGCGCCCAGACGCCCCAGTCGAGCACGCCGAGGTTGTTGGCGCGACCGAGGAGCCGGCGCCCGTCCTCTCCGCCAGAGGTCGCGAGCTCCGTCAAGGTCGACGGGTTCCACTCGTCGAGCGCGGCCGTGAGCGCCGAGTACTCCTCCCGGTCCGCGATCGGGTCGAGACGCAGGACGGCCGCCTGTGCCGCCGAGTCGAGCTCCGGAAAGGCCAGCTGCAGCGGCTCGACCTCGTCTCGCTGCGACCGCACCGAGACCGCGCCCGTCACGCCCGCGTAGCGGGACGCCAGCTCGCCGTCGGCTCCTTCGCGCACGGCCCCGAGGCGGACGAAGTCCGAGTTGGGGTCGAGGATGACGACCCGCAGGTCGGTCTCGAGCAGGAGGCGCTCGAGGACGAGCCCCAGCGAGTAGGTCTTCCCGGACCCGGACTGGCCGCAGAGGAAGGTGTGCCTGTCGAAGCCGCCGGCGTCGAGCGCGAAGCGAACCCCGGGGGCGAGCACGAGCTCGCCGATCTCCAGGCTCGCCCTCGGCGGACGTGTCCGCTCCAGCCAGGCCGCGACCTCCTCCGGCCTGGCCGGCCTGGCCGTGGCGTCGTGGAACGGCGTGCCGTCCCCTTCGAGCACCACGCCCTCGCCCTGCGCGTAGCGGAGCAGCACCTGGCTGTGCGCCGAGACGTCATCCGCAAGGCCGACGGCGAGCTCCGGCCCCTCGCGACTCGCCGACTCGAGCGTGATCACCTGGCCGAGCCGCGGCTCGCCGCCGTCCTCGAGGACGACGTAGCCGCCTGACTGGAAGGCGAGCTCGTGCAGGGAGGCCTGGAAGGTGAAGCGGCGCCCGTCGACGGACGTGGCAAGCGGGAGAATCGCCCGCTCGAGCTCATGCCGCAGGCTCCGGTACGCCTCGAGCCTCGCGTCGAGGCCGCCGCCCGGCGTGCTCACGCGACGACCTCGCGGCACTCGTCGATCGGGACGTCGAGGCCGGCCGCCCCCTCCTCGAGCTCGACGGTGCAGGCGTCCTCCAGGACGTTGTAGCCCGTGACCAGGCCCTCGCCGTGCGGAGTCGTCACGCGCCTGCCGACGCGCGGCGCCCGATCCCGGAAGCTCTTGTAGAGCGGATGCTCGAAGGCGAGGCAGCAGCGCAGGCGCCCGCAGAGGCCGGTGATCCGCCCGGAGCTCATGGGGAGGTCCTGATCCTTGGCCATGCGCAGCGTGATCGGCTGCTCGTGCGTGGGGTAGCGGCGGGAGCACTGGCCGCCGCCGCAGAGCCCGTGGTCGCCGCAGAGCCGGGCGCACTCCCGCGGGCCGACCGAGCGCAGCTCGACGCGCCGGTGAAGCCGCTCGCGCAGTACCGCCTGCAGCCTGGCGGGGTCTGGCCGCCGCTCGGCCTCGTACGAGAACACGAGCCGCGAGCCGTCGAAGACCAGCTCGGCGGCGACGGGCTTGAGCTCGACCCCCTGGGCCTTCACCACCTCCCTGAAGACCCGCATCGCCCGCCTCGCCTCCTCGCGGTTCGACTTGGCGGTCTCGTGGTCGACCTCGGTCGCCCGGCGCACCACCCTCTTCAACGGCGCGCCCGGCTCCTTGACGAGCTCGTGGTTGCCCTTGACGACCCGCCCCAGCTCCTGCCCGCGCGAGGTCTGGCAGATGACCTTCTCGTTCCACGACAGCTCGAGCCCGCCGGGGTCGAAGGAGTAGACCTTCCCGCCCGGCGAGAACACGACGCCGACCACGACCGTCATGACTGAACTGTGCCTGCCAGCTCGCGCCGGAGGCGGACGAAGAGCGCTTCCAGCGCGAGCCCCGGCTGGACGTTGAACTCGAACGAGCGCCAGACATCGCGCACCGTCGCGGCCGCCCGCTCGGCGCCCGGACCCCGCTCGGGCACCCCGTCGGCGGCGAGCGCCGCGAGCTTGTCGGAGTTGAGGACGGCGCCCTCGGCCCCGGCGGTGACGACGAGCAGGTCGCGGTACCACCCGGTGAGGAGGTCGAGCGCGTCCAGCACCTCCTCGCGCTCGGCGCCCCGGCCCGCACGCCTGGCGCGCTGCTCGGTCTCGCGCTGGGTCTCGGAGGGAAGCGGGTCCTTCTCGACCGCCGCCCGCGCCCGTCCCGCCCGCTCCTGCGCGAGGTCGGTGACGGCACGGGACGCCTTGCCGGCGTCGAATGCGGGATCGAGGTAGACGGAGCGCGCCAGCTCGATGAGACCGTCGCGCCGCTCGCCGGCGTCGGGATCGAGCAGCCGCTCGGCGCGGTCCAGGCGCCCGGCAGCCACCCGCGCAAGGGCGTCGAGCGGCTCACCCTGGAGCCCCCGCGAGGAGAGGAACGCCTTGATCGCCCGCTGGGAGAGCCTCCGGAAGGGCACGAGCTGGCAGCGGGACCTGATCGTCGGCGGGAGCAGCCCGAGCTCGTCCGCGACGAGGACGATCACCGCGTAGGGCGGCGGCTCCTCGAGGTCCTTGAGGAGCGCGTCGGCGGCGTCCTCGTTCACGAGGTGGGCGCGGAGGACGAGGTAGACGCGGCGCTCCGCCTCGAACGGGCGCATGTGGAGGTCGCGGCGGAGGTCGCGGATCGGGTCGATCCTGATCTGGTCGCCGAGCGGCTCGAGCACGTAGAGGTCGGGATGGACGCGGCGACCGACGCGCTCCGGATCCCCCAGGAGCTCGGCGGCGAACGCGAAGGCGGCGCGGCGCTTGCCCACGCCACGCGGTCCGTGGAACAGGTACGCGTGCGCCGGCCCGTCGACAAGGGCAGCGCGGAGGAGGCGCTTGGCCTCGTCCTGCTCAGGGAAGGTCTCGAAGCTGTCCACGAACGATCTCCGCCATATCTTCGGGGTTCAGCGTGCCGTCGACCACGACAACCCGCTGCGCGAACACCCGCGCGATCTCGCGGTAGGCGCGGTCGACCTCCTCGACGAAGGCGGCTCCCTCCCGCTCGATGCGATCGGGCTCGCCTCCTCGGCGCGCCGCCGCCTCGGCGGGCGGCAGGAGGATGAGGAAGGTCCGGTCGGGCAGGAGCCCGCCCGTGGCCAGGAGGTTGACCTCGAGAACCCGCTCGACGCCCAGGCCGCGCGCCAGCCCCTGGTAGGCGAGCGAGGAGTCGACGTAGCGGTCGGAGACGACGTCGGCGCCCCGCGCGAGCGCCGGCCGGATCACCTCGTCGACGAGCTGGGCGCGGGCGGCGGCGAAGAGCGATGCCTCCGCCCAGGGCGCGAGGCCCTCCCCGTGGAGCAGGATCTCGCGGATCCGCTCGCCGGCCGCCGTGCCCCCGGGCTCGCGCGTGAGAACCACTTCTCGACCCTCCGACCGGAGCCGCTCCGCGAGCAGCTGCGCCTGCGTCGACTTCCCGGAGCCGTCGACTCCCTCGAAGGTCACGAACATGCGAGCGCCGTAGGATACGCGCGTGCGGGCGATCGTCACAGGGGGCGCGGGCTTCATCGGCTCGCACGTCGTCGACACGCTGGTCGCGCGCGGCGACGAGGTGGTCGTCCTCGACGATCTCTCCCAGGGGAAGCGGGAGAACGTCAACCCTGCTGCCGAGCTCGTCGTCGGCGACATCCGCGACCGCCAGGCCGTGGAGGAGGTCTTCGCCGAAGCGCGCCCGGAGGCGTGTCTGCACCTCGCGGCGCAGGCAGACGTGCGCGTGTCCATCGCGCGCCCCGATTTCGACGGAGAGGTGAACGTGCTCGGGACGATCCGGCTGCTCGAGGCCGCGCGGGAGCACGGGACCCGCATCGTCTTCTCATCGACCGGCGGTGCCATCTACGGTGAGTGCGCGGAGCCCGCGGTCGAGGCCGCGCCGCGCGAGCCTCTCTCTCCGTACGGGACCTCGAAGCTCGCCGGGGAGGAGTACCTGGCGACCTACAACCGCCTGTACGGGAGCCGGCACACGGCCCTCCGCTACGGCAACGTCTTCGGGCCCCGGCAGGACCCGCACGGCGAGGCGGGCGTCGTCGCCATCTTCCTCGGGCTCCTGGCAAACGGACAGGCGCCGCACATCTTCGGGGACGGCACGCAGCAGCGGGACTACGTCTACGTGGGCGACGTCGCCGCCGTGACGGTGGGCGCCCTGGAGCGCCGGGCCGGCGTCTTCAACATCGGGACCGGCGTCGCCACGTCGGTGCTCGACCTGTTCGAAGTCTGCCGGCGCGTGTCGGGCGTCGAGGTCGAGCCCGTCTTCGACCCGCCCCGGCTCGGGGAGCTGCAGCGGAGCGTCCTGGATCCCGGCCTCGCCGAGCGCGAGCTCGACTTCGCCGCCGGAACGTCGTTCGGGGACGGGATCGCCGCGGCCTGGGAGTTCGTTAGGAACTCGAACCAGAATGACGCTTCGCCGACGCGGCGTCCTGGGTGAGTGCGATGCAAGGACGCAGGGCGCGCTCGTAGCCGGAGGCTACGGGCGCAACCGAGGACACGGCAGCGCGCCGCCCAGGGCGGCGCGACGGCACAAGGCTTCGTTCTGGTTCGGGTTCCAATGTCGGAAGGAGAGAGGGTCCGCGGAGCGAACTAGACCGGCCCGTGGATCATCGCGAAGAGCTTCCCACTACCCCTCCCTGGCGCTCCGCCGCGTTCATCGCCGCGTCGGTGGCCACCGTCGAGCTCGTGATCCTGCTCGTCGTGGGCATCTGGCTCTTCGGCAAGTTCTTCTCCGACGAGGTGACCAAGGCGACCGACCCGACGACGATCGCCAGGACCGCCGTGGAGCGGAAGCTCGAGGCCGAGGGCCTCGCCCGGCCGGGTGCGAGCGAGCCGGGCTCCGACGCGAACCAGGTGCTTCCCCGCATGGAGACGTCCGTGCTGGTGCTGAACGGAAGCGGCGTCGACGGGGCCGCCTCGAAGACCGCCCGCAAGGTCCTCAGGAAGGACTACCTCGTCGCCGGAACCGAGAACGCCGCCCGCGACGACTATCCACGCTCCCTCGTCATGTTCCGGCCCGGCTACGAGGCCGAGGCGGACCGGCTGGCGAAGGACCTGAGCATCCGCCGGGTCGTGCCGCTCGACGGCATGCGCCCGCGCGAGCTCCAGGGCGCGCACGTCGCCTTGATCATCGGCGACTGACCCCGCCGCGACCGACCCCGCCGAAGCTAGATTTAGGGGCGTGGCCGAGTCTCTCCTTGTCCGCGCCGCCAGGCGCGAGCACGTCGAGCGCACGCCGGTCTGGTTCATGCGCCAGGCCGGACGGTCGCTGCCCGAGTACCGCGAGATCCGCGAGCGCCACGGCCTCTTCGAGGTCTGCCGCAGGCCCGAGCTCTGCGCCGAGGTGACGCTGCAGCCGGTGCGGCGTCACGGCGTGGACGCCGCCGTGATGTTCGCCGACATCATGCTGCCGGTGATCGGCATGGGCGTCGACGTCGAGCTCGTCGACGGAATCGGGCCGGTCGTAGCCGAGCCGATAGGCCGCCTCGAGGACGTCGAGCGGCTGTCGGTGCCCGAGCCCGAAGAGGCGGTGCCGTTCGTGCTGGAGGCCGTTCGCCTCGTCCGGGAGGAGCTCGACGCCGAGCAGGCCGTCGTCGGCTTCGCCGGCGGCCCCTTCACCGTCGCCGGCTACCTGATCGAGGGCAAGCCGACGCGCGACTTCGTGAAGACCAAGACCTGCATGTACGCGGCGTCCGAGGTCTGGCACGCGCTCATGGACAGGCTCGCCGACACGTTCGCCGCGTATCTCCAGGCCCAGGTGCGCGCCGGCGCCGACGTCGTCCAGCTCTTCGACTCCTGGGTCGGCGCCCTGTCGGAGGCCGACTACCGCGAGTTCGTCGCTCCCTATTCGGCCCGAGTCCTCGAGGCCGTCGACGCGCCGACGATCCACTTCGGGACGGGCACGACCCACCTCCTCCGCGAGATGAAGGCGGTCGGCGGCGACGTCATCGGCCTCGACTGGCGCGTCCCGATCGACCGCTGCTGGGACGCGCTCGGCTCCGGCCGTGGCGTGCAGGGCAACCTCGACCCCGCCGTCCTGCTGGGACCGTGGGAGCGCGTGGAGGCCTCGACCGTCCGCATCCTCGACGCCGTCGCCGGCCGGCGCGGGCACATCTTCAACCTCGGCCACGGCGTCCTCCCCGACACCGACCCGGCCGATCTCGGCCGCCTCGTCGAGCTCGTCCACGAGCACACCTCCGTCGAAGTCACCGCTTGACCGCCGACGCCACACGCACGGCGGTCATCCTCATGGCCTACGGGAGTCCCGAGCGGCCCGAGGACATTCCCGCCTACTTCTCCGACATCCGCGGCGGCCGGCCGGTGCGACAGGAGGCGGTCGACGAGCTGACCGAGCGCTACCGACGCATCGGGGGCACGTCTCCCCTGAACCGGATCACCGAAGCTCAGCGCGCCGCGCTCGCGGAGCAGACCGGCCTGCCGGTCTACGTCGGCATGAGGCACTGGGCCCCCTGGATCTCGGAGGCCGTCGAGCAGGCGCTCGCGGACGGCGCCCAGCGGCTCGTCGGGCTCGTGCTCGCCCCCCACTACTCGCACATTTCGATCGGCGGCTACCGGGACAGGCTGGAGAAGGCCCTCGACGGCCGAGCCGAGCTGGCCTTCGTCGAGAGCTGGCACGACCACGCGCCGTTCGTCGCGCTTCTGGCCGAGCGCGTGCGAGGGACCGACGCGCACGTCGTCTTCACGGCGCACAGCCTCCCGGAGCGGATCCTCGCCGAGGGCGACCCCTACCGCGACCAGCTGCTCGAGACCTCGCAGCTCGTCGCCGAGCGCGCGGGCATCTCCGACTGGTCGTTCGCCTTCCAGAGCGAGAGCCCGACGGGAGAGCCGTGGCTCGGCCCCGACATCTTGGTCGAGCTGGAGACGCTGCACGCGGGCGGCGTCCGGAAGGTGCTGGTCGCTCCCGTCGGCTTCGTCAGCGACCACCTGGAGATTCTCTGGGACCTCGACGTCGAGGCCCGCGAGAAGGCCGCCGAGCTCGATCTCGAGCTCGACCGCATCGAATCCCTGAACGCCGACCCGGCCTTCATCCGCGCCCTCGCGGACCTCGTGGAGAAGGCCTCCGGCGCCGAAACACGAATCGGAGTCCGATGAGCACCACCGCCCGTAGCTGTCCCGACTGGCCCGTCCTCCTCGAGGTCGCGCCCGACCTTCACTTCAAGCACTACACGCTCGCCGAGTGCCGCCTGCCCGCGGAGGTGATCGTGAGCCTCCCGGACATCCCCCAGGAGGCCGTGGCCGTCTGCGCCGACCTCGAGCACAACGTCTTCAACCCCACCCACACCGACCCGCGCGTGGCGGCCGCCCTGCAGGACACGCACTGGTACTCGCTCACCGAGTGGTCGCGCCAGTCGCCGCGGGCGTAGGCAGGCTTCACCGGCGTCGAGCTCCTCGCATGACCTGCCCCGGTGCGGTGGCATCAGGGCTGGGAGCGTGTCATTGTGGCGCGAAGCACGAAGGTCTCATGACGGAGACTGCCGCACCGACGCTCGAGCGGGGCCACGCTGGCCCGAGCGCCGTGCGCGTCGACGGGGTCCCGAAGGCGACGGGGGAGTTCGCATTCGCGAGCGACCTCCGCGCCGCCGGCATGCTGTGGGGCCATACGCTGCGGAGCCCGCATGCGCATGCCCGGATTCGCGCGGTCGACACCTCGAAGGCGCTGACGATGCCAGGCGTGCACGCGGTCCTCACGCACGCGGACGTCCGCGGCGAGAAGCACTATGGCGGCGAGTTCCGCGACCAACCAGCGCTCGCGATCGACCGTGTTCGCTACTTCGGTGAGCCCGTCGCCCTCGTTGCTGCCGAGCATCCCGAGCAGGCACGGCGCGCGGCGCAGCGGATCCACGTCGACTACGACCCGCTCGAGCCGATCGTCGATCCGGAGCGCGCGACGGAGCAGGAGCCGATTCACCCGGACCGGCCGACGATGGGGCACGGCTACCGCGACGACCCGCGGCCGAACGTGGTCCGTTCTGTCGTGATCCGTCGAGGGAACCCGGACGCCCTGGGCGCCGCGACGGTCTCCGGCGTTTACGAGGTCGGCATGCAGGATCAGGCGTTCCTGGGGCCGGAGTCCGGACTGGCGGTGCCCGATGGCGAGGGCGGTGTCGACGTCTACGTTGCGACGCAGTGGCTGCATGCCGATCGCGACCAGGTGGCGTCGTGTCTCGGGCTGGAGCCGGCGCAGGTGCGCATTCACCTGGCCGGCGTCGGTGGTGCGTTCGGGGGCCGAGAGGACCTGTCGATGCAGCTCCACGGAGCGATGCTGGCGCTGCACACGAACCGTCCGGTGAAGATCGTCTACAACCGAGAGGAATCGTTCGTCGGCCACGTCCACCGGCATCCTGCAAAGATCTGGGCCGAGCACCGGGCGACGCGGGAGGGAAAGCTCGTCTGCGTCCGCGTCCGGATCCTGCTGGACGGGGGGGCGTACGCCTCGACCTCGGCGCCGGTCACGTCGAACGCGGCCACGTTTGCCTGCGGTCCATACACCGTCGAGAACGCGCTGATCGAGAGCACCTCGGTCTACACGAACAACCCGCCGTGCGGAGCGATGCGCGGCTTCGGCGCGGTACAGGTGTGCTTTGCGCACGAGGCCCAGATGGACCGGCTCGCGGCGGTGCTCAGGATCGATCCGATCGAGCTGCGGCTGCTGAACGCGCTCGCACCTGGTGACGTGCTGCCGACAGGGCAGAGGATCACGGGCTCGCTGCCCGTCGCTGAGGTGATCCGGCGTGCGGCGGCCCTGCCGGTGCCGGAGCCCGAGCCGCTCCCCCGCGACCCGATTCGGCTTCCCGGTGGCGCCGGCAACACGACCCGAGGCGAAGGGGTGAAGCGCGGCGTCGGCTTCGCCGTCGGCTTCCGGAGCGTGTGCTTCGCGGAGGGCTTCGACGATTTCACTTCAGCCCGCGTCAGGCTCCTCGCGGATGGAAGCGCCGAGATCCACTGCGCCGCCGTCGAGGTCGGCCAGGGCATCGACGACGTGATGCTCCAGGTCGCGCGCATCGAGCTTGGCACCGACGACATCGTGATCGCCCCGCGCACCACCGGGACTATGGAGTCCGCCGGGGCAGCCTCCGCATCGCGGCTGACCTGGATGGTCTCCGGCGCGATCCGCGACGCCTGCCGCGCGGCCCTCGCGGAGCAGAAGCGCGCAGGAGGTGGTGAGGTGGACGTGGAGCGGACCTACCGGCATCCCCCAACGGCACCGCTCGACCCCGAGACGGGCCAGACGACCGGAGAGCGCTCGCAGGTCGCGTACGCGTGCGCCGCCATGCGCGTGGTCGCCGACGTCGACGTCGAGCTCGGGTTGGTACGTGTCGCGTGGATCGGCGCGGCTCAGGACATCGGCAAGGCGATGATCCCGCAGAGGGTCACGGGGCAGATCGAAGGGGGCGCCGCCCAGGGCCTCGGCCTCGCCCTGATGGAGGAGATCCAGACGCACGACGGGCTGATCACCAACGCCAGCTTCACCGACTACCTGATCCCGACCGCGCTCGACGTGCCGACGGTGGTGTCCGAGCTGATCGAAGAGCCCGAGCCGGACGCGCCGTACGCAGCCAAGGGCGCCGGTGAACCACCCATGGTTGTCGCGCCCGCGGCTGTCGTGGCGGCCCTTCGCGACGCCTCGGCCCGCGATCTCACGCGCATCCCCGTCCGCCCCGATGACATCGTCGGTCTTTGACGCACCGGACTTCGACCCCGCTACCTGCATCGAGGCCACCGATCCAGACCGGAGGACTAGGCTGCACCGACATGGGCAAGGGCTACGCCGAAGGGCCGGCCGCCGAGGAGCGGTTCGCCGACCTCGAGCGCGCCGAGCGGGGCGAGGGCGAGCAGCGGGCGCCGGAGCGCCCCGCCGTCTACGGGTCGACCGACGACGACCCGGAGCGCCACTTCCTCGGCTGGCTCGACGACGTCGACCCCGACGCGCTCTTCGCCACCGGCAAGGCGTGGGGCCTGAAAGTCGTCAAGCGCCGGGAAGGCTGACTGCCGCTACCTGGTGAGCAGGTACAGGACGATGAGCAGGATCGGCGCCCCGATGTCGTACCAGAAGATGTAGCCGGCGTTGCCGGGCGCGAAGTTGTGCTCGGCGAGCATCGAACGCACGTGGCCGGCGGCGGCGCCGAGCATGAAGATCGAGAACACGACGATCGTGGCGAGCCAGAATCCCCGGCCGAAGCTCGGCGCCATGATTCCGGCCACTCCGTAGGAGAGATCGGCGAGGCCGACCTCCCACTGGAACCGGCTGGTCGGCCACCCGATGGACGTCGCAACCTGCGCGGGCATGAGCATGTGCCCGGTCCCGGTGATGACGCCGTTCACGCCTACGAGCCAGATGAGCCCCGCCTTCAGCGCGGTCGTCTTCCAGTCGTCGACATCGCCGGCGAGCTCGACCGCGAGGTTGACCAGGAAGCCTGCGAGCGGCACGTAGATGATGAAGCGCCCGACGAGCTCGCCCCAGTGCGCCTTGCTCGAGGCTTGACCCGCGTCCTGTCCCACGGCGCCGGACTCTAGCGACCGCGTCGCGTTCCGACAATCGGGCCGACACGTCAGGCGGCCGCGCTCGAGAATCCTTGCGCGGCCGCCTCGTGGAGCTCGGAGCTCATCCGAGAGAGGTAGGAGCTCAGTGGCCGCCCGGCCCCTGCGGGTTCCCGACCTTCAGGAGCCCGACCTGGCCCATGTCCACGCTCGCGAAGGAGTGGGAGAGGAAGGGGTAGAGGCCCGGCGCGTCGATCTTGACGTCGAACACCGCCCCGCCGCCGGCGGGGACGCCGACCGTCTGGACGCCGGTCTGGTACTGCGTCATGTCCTGGTTGACCCAGGCGCGGTCGAGGATCGTCCCGACGACGTGGAAGTCGGTGTCGAGGCTGGGGCCGGCGGCGACCACCCAGAAGCGGACGGTCTCGCCGGGGTCGGCGACGAGCGGGTGGGCGACGTACTGACCTGCGTAGCCGTTCCAGGTCACCCAGTCGGGCATGACCGCGTGCGCCTTCAGCTCGTCGTAGGAAGCGGGCTCGTCGGCGCCCGAGCCGTTCAGGTACCACTCGCTCGAGACGAGGACGTACTCGCGGTCCGCCGGCGGCAACGGCTTCTCGGCGGGCTCGACGACGATCGCGCCGTACATGCCGTTGGCGATGTGCGCGAGCACCGGCTTCGTGCCGCAGTGGTACATGAAGACGCCCGGATCGGTCGCCTCGAACGTGTAGGTGATCGACTCGCCGGGAGCGACGTCCCGGAAGGCCCGGTCGGGCGCGATCCGGGCGGCGTGGAAATCGATCGAGTGCGGGATGGCCCCGCCGTTGGTGAGGGTGATCCGCACTTCTTGGCCCTCGCGGACGTGGATCGCGGGGCCCGGCGCGCCGCCCTCGAAGCCCCAGGCGCTGTACTCGACCCCGGGCGCGATCTCGACGACGACGTCCTTCAGCGTGAGCTCGACGTCGACGACGTCCCCCTCGGGGACCGGCTGAAGCTCGGCCGGGAACGGCTCGCGGGCCGCGAGCAGCTCTTCGGCGTTCTCGGCAGTCTGCCCGGCGTAGCTCACCAGGCCGTCTGTCGCCTGGGCCGGAGCGACTGCATGCCCGTTCGGGCTCACATTCACTGTTGCCGATTCGGCGTCGTCCTTCGCCTGGCGCGCGACGTCGGCCGACACGACCGCGGTGGTCGTCCCGACGAGCGCCGCGAGGCTGAGAAGAGCGATGAGAACGGCGATTGCGATGGTCTTCATCTCGGATGCCTCCGTCTTCGTTTCTACGATGAGGATCGGAGAAACGGGCCCCGGCGCCATCGGGGAATCCACGCCGCTTCCCATGCGGGTTTTCCGCAGACCTCCTGCGGGCCGCCCCGATGCCCGGGCGGCTGCCGCCGGCCATCCTGGGGCGTAGACCCGACTCCGATTGGAGATTCATGGACGCAGGTCGACATCGAGCCCTCGCCGAGCCGAGCCGAGCGCGGATCCTCGAGACCCTCACGCAGGCGGACGAGCCGCTCGACGCCGGCCAGCTCGCGGAGCGTGTCGGGCTGCACGCGAACACCGTCCGCTGGCACCTTGGCGTCCTCGCGGACGCGGGGCTCGTCACCTCCCGCGCCGAGGCCCGCACCCGCCCCGGCCGCCCCAGGATCGTCTTCAGCGCCGAGGAGGAGCCCGAGGGGCGCGAGGACTACAGGCTGCTCGCCGCGATCCTCGCCGGGTCGCTCGCCGGCACGCCGGAGGGAGTCGCCGCGGCCGAGCGCGCGGGACACGCATGGGGCCGCTTCCTCGTCGAGCGGCCAGCACCATCCATCCGTGTGAGCGCCGACGACGCGGCGGACCGGGTCGTCGCCCTTCTGGATGAGCACGGCTTCGAGCCGGAGCGCGAGAACGGCGACGTCCTCATGCACCGCTGTCCCTTCCGGGACCTCGCCGAGGAGCACGGCGACGTCGTCTGCTCGGTGCACCTCGGCCTGCTCCGCGGAGCGCTCGCGGAGATCGGAGCGCCGGTCACGGCGACCCGCCTGGAGCCGTTCGTCGAGCCGAGCCTCTGCCGGGCCCGGCTCGGCGCCCGCGAGCTGTGATCATTCCGGCGTGGAGCCACCCGAGCTTCGGGCCCGCCGGGCGGCCGCGCAGCTACTGAGCGAGCCGGCCGCCGGCCCGCTCGAGGTCGTGCGGAGACTGCTGGCCGTTCAGGCCCAGGATCTCCGGGCCGCGCGTCTCGCGATCAGAGCCCGCACCCGCGACGTGACCGCGGCCGAGGTCGACCGCCTGCTCGCGGACGGCTCGCTCGTCGTCGGCTGGCTCCTGCGGGGGACGTTGCACCTCGTCGCAACTGAGGACTACTGGTGGCTGCACGCGCTGGCCGCTCCCACCCGAATCGCAACGAATCGGCGGCGGCTCCGGCAGGAGGGGGTGCCACCGGACGACGCCGACCGTGCCGTCGCCACGATCGAGCGCGCCCTCGCCGACGAGGGGCCGCTCACGCGCGGCGAGCTGGCCACGCGGCTTGCCGCGGCGGGAATCCGAACGGAGGGCCAGGCGACCCACCACCTGCTTGTCCTCGCCGCGTTGCGCGGCGTCGCGGTCCTCGGGCCGCTGCGAGACGGAACGCAGGCGTTCGTCCTGGCCCGCGACTGGCTCGGACCGCCGGGGACCTTCGACCGGGACGCCGCCCTCGCCGGGCTCGCGCGCCGCTACCTCGCCGGCCACGCGCCGGCCACCCCGACCGACCTTGCGCGCTGGAGCGGACTCCCGCTCCGAGACACACGCCGCCTTCCGGCCGGCTCACTCGGTCAGCCGCCTGCTGGCGCTCCGCCGCCCCGGCTTCTCGCGGCGTTCGACCCCTACCTCCCCGGCTGGAAGGACCGGTCGTTCGCCGTCCCCGCGCAGCACGCCCGCCGGGTCCATCCGGGCGGCGGCGTCCTGCGGGCCGTCGTGACCGTCGGCGGCGAGGCCGCCGGCACGTGGGCCCGGCGCGGCGGACGGATCGTGATCGAGCCCTTCTCCCCGCTCCGGCCCGGGGACGAGCTCGCGCTCGCGGCCGAGGCCGAGGACATCGTCCGCTTCGAAGCCGGCTAGGTGTAGTTGCTCAGGAACTACACCTAGGAGGCCGCGATCTTGCGGAGGGCGTAGAGCAGGATCCCACCGTGGCGCAGGTACTCGCGCTCGCGAGGGGTCTCGAGACGCACGCGCGCCGTGAAGGCGATCGGCTCGCCTCCGCCGTCCGACGTCGCGGTGACCCGCGCCTCGCTCGCCTCGCCGTTCTCGAGCCCCTCGACGGCGAACACCTCGCGGCCGGTGAGCCCGAGCGTCTCGGCGCTCTCGCCGTCGGGGTACTGGAGCGGGACGATCCCCATCCCGATCAGGTTCGAGCGGTGGATGCGCTCGTAGCTCTCGGCGATCACCGCGCGGACGCCGAGGAGGTTGGGGCCCTTCGCCGCCCAGTCGCGGGACGAGCCCGACCCGTACTCCTTGCCGGAGAGCACGACCGTCGGGACACCCTCGGCCTTGTAGCGCTCGGCGGCGTCGAAGATCGTCATCTCCTCGCCGTCCGGCAGATGGACGGTCCACGTTCCCTCGCTCCCGGGAACGAGCAGGTTCCTGAGCCGGACGTTGGCGAACGTCCCGCGCACCATCACCTCGTGGTTGCCCCGCCGTGAGCCGTAGGAGTTGAAGTCCTTGCGCTCGACTCCGTGCTCGAGCAGGTAGCGCCCGGCCGGGCTGTCCGGCTTGATCGCGCCGGCCGGCGAGATGTGGTCGGTCGTGACGCTGTCGCCGACCATGACGAGGCAGCGGGCATCCGCGATGTCGTCCACGGTTCCCGGCTCCGGCGACATCCCCTCGAAGTACGGGGGCAGGCGCACGTACGTCGAGTCGGGATCCCACGCGAAGAGGTCGCCCTCGGGAACGTCGAGCGCCGCCCAGTTCTCGTCGCCGGTGAAGACGTCGGCGTAGGTGCGCCGGTACATCTCCTCCGAGACCGCCTCGGCGATCGTGTCCGCGACCTGCTCGGCGCTCGGCCAGAGGTCGCTGAGGAAGACGTCGACGCCGTCGGCGTCGCGACCGATCGGCTCACGGGTCAGGTCGAGGTCGATGCGCCCGGCGAGCGCGTAGGCGACGACGAGCGGCGGCGAGGCGAGGTAGTTCGCCTTCACCTCGGGATGGATGCGCGCCTCGAAGTTGCGGTTGCCAGAGAGGACGGAACAGACGACGAGCTCGCCGTCCTCGATCGCCCGCGAGATCTCGGCCGGGAGCGGGCCGGAGTTCCCGATGCACGTCGTGCAGCCGTAGCCGACGGTGTGGAACCCGAGCTCCTCGAGGAACGGCGTCAGCTCGGCCTTGTCGTAGTACTCGGTCACGACCTTGGAGCCCGGCGCGAGGCTCGACTTCACCCACGGCTTGCGCTCGAGGCCCCGCTCGACGGCGTTCTTCGCCAGGAGCCCGGCGGCGACCATCACCGACGGGTTCGACGTGTTCGTGCAGCTCGTGATCGCGGCGATGACGACGGAGCCGTGCTCGAGGTCGAAGCTCTCGCCCGCCATCGACACGGGGACGGATCGGGGAGCGAGCTCCTGCACGGCGACTGGAGCGCCGGCTCGGCCTCGGGCTCGGGGGCGTGCCCCGGCTCGGTGAACTCGGGCGGGTCGCTGGCGGGGAACGAGTCGGCGAGCGCCTTGTCCTCGGAGCCGTTCCGGTAGGGAACGCCGAAGCTCGAGAGCGAGTCGAGGAACGACGCCTTCGCCTCCGTGAGCGGAACCCGGTCCTGCGGACGGCGCGGCCCGGCGAGGCTGGGCTCGACGTCGCCGAGGTCGAGCTCGACGACCTGCGAGTACTCGGGCGCCACGTCCGGATCGTGGAAGAGGCGCTGCGCGCGGCAGTACGCCTCGACGAGCTCGACCTGCTCCTCGCTGCGGCCGGTGAGGCGCAGGTAGCGGAGCGTCTCCTCGTCCACGGGGAAGAAGCCGCACGTCGCCCCGTACTCCGGCGACATGTTCCCGATGGTGGCGCGGTCGGCGAGCGGGAGCCCGACGAGCCCGCGACCGAAGTACTCCACGAACTTCCCGACGACGCCGAGGCTCCGCAGGATCTGCGTGACCGCGAGGACGAGGTCGGTGGCCGTGGCACCTTCCGGAAGCTTGCCGCTGAGCCGGAAGCCGACGACCTGCGGGACGAGCATCGAGACCGGCTCGCCGAGGAGCACGGCCTCCGCCTCGATCCCGCCCACGCCCCAGCCGAGGACGCCGAGGCCGTTGACCATCGTCGTGTGCGAGTCGGTGCCGATCAGCGTGTCGGGGAAGGCGAACGTCCGCCCGCCCTGCTCGCGCACCTCGACGACCCGGGCGAGGTACTCGAGGTTCACCTGGTGGACGATCCCCGTGTTGGGCGGGACGACGCTGAAGTTGTCGAAGGCCGTCTGGCCCCAGCGGAGGAAGGCGTAGCGCTCGCGGTTCCGCTCGAACTCGCGCTCGGTGTTTCTGAAGATCGCCATCCGCGACCCGAACTCGTCCACCTGCACGGAGTGGTCGATGACGAGCTCGGCCGGGATCTGCGGGTTGATCGCCGCGGCGTCGCCGCCGAGCGCGACCATCGCCACGCGCATCGCCGCCAGGTCGACGATCGCAGGGACGCCCGTGAAGTCCTGGAGGAGCACGCGGGCGGGGCGGAACGAGATCTCGTCCTTCGGCTGTGCCCCGGCGCCCCAGCCGGCCACGGCCCGCACCTCTTCCGCGCTCCCCAGTCCCAGAGCCTCTGACCGGAGCACGTTTTCGAGCAGGACTCGGAGCGTGTAGGGAAGCCGCTCCAGGTCGGACTCGAGGCCGGGGGCGTCGAGGCGCGCGATCGCGTGCGACCGCCCGCCTACCTCGATCTCGCCCAGGGCTCCGAACGTATCCGCCATCGGTTCAGTCTAGGTGCCCGCGAGCCCCGCGCCGGGCGGGACGACCACGACCGGGCACGGCGCGTTACCGGCCAGGTCGCGGGAGACGCTTCCGAGCAGCGCGCGCTTGACGGCTCCCCGCCCGTGCGAGCCGATGACGACCAGCATCGCCTCCGTCTCCTCCGCAACCGCGCGGACCCGCTGGGCCACGTCGCCGCGCTCGACCCGGAGCTCGGTCGCCTCCGGAAGGCCCGACTCGCGGCACACGTCCGAGAGGATCGCCGCGCCGGCCTGCCGCTCGGACTCGGCGAGCCGCTCCTGGCCGCGGGGAGCGGCGCTCACGCCCGGCGCGGTCGTTCGGGCGGCCACGTGCAGAAGAACGATGTGCGCGCCGAGGCGCTCCGCCAGCGTGCCCGCGACCCGTGCCGCAGCGAGGGCCTGAGGGGAGCCGTCCGCACAGCACACGATCGCCTGGGCCATGCGGGCATTCTCCCCGATCGGGCGAGGAGCACGCACGCTGCGGATTGTCCGCAACGTGTCTGCGGCGGGCGACCGACGCGCCGCCCCGGAGCCATAGCCCAGAATGAGGTCGTGGCCAAGAGAAAGAAGCCGGCACGTGTTCCGGTCGCGCCGCGCGCGAAGACGACGGCACGAACGACCCCGTTGCTCACGCGACGGCGCGTGCTGATCGTCGCCCTGATCGCAGCCGCGGTAGCGGTCGGGCTCATCGGCGCAAGCCTCCTGAGCGCGCGGGGCGACGGAGACGGAGACGGCGGCGACCCGGCGGCGATCGCAGGCGGCCCTGACGTCGAGCTCCTCCTGGACGGAGTCCCGCAGGCAGGAAACGTCATCGGCGAGGAGGACGCCCCCGTGACGCTCGTCGAGTACGCCGATCTGCAATGCCCCTTCTGCGCCGACTGGGCGACCCTGACGTTCCCCGAGCTGGTGGCGGACTACGTCCGCGACGGACGGCTACGCATCGAGTTTCGCGGCCTGACGTTCATCGGGCCGGAGTCCGAGGACGCTCTACGGGCCGCGCTCGCCGCCGGTGAACAAGGGAAGCTCTGGAACGTCGTCGACCTCGTCTACACGAATCAGGGCGCGGAGAACGGCGGCTGGGTCACGGAGGACTTCCTGCGCGCAGTGGGCGAGGCCGTTCCGGGCCTCGACGTCGACCGCATGCTGGAAGCGCGCGACGCGGCGGTGGTCACCGCCGCCATCGAGGAGGCGGCGCTCGCGGCGGAAGCCGACGGCATCACGGGCACACCCTCGTTCCTCCTCGGCGAGACGGGCGGCGAGCTGAACCCGCTCGAGATCTCCTCGCTCGCGCCGGAGGAGTTCCGCGCCGCGATCGACGAGCTGCTCGACGAGTGACGGACCAGGCGCTCCGGATCGCCGTCGCCGTGCTCGCGCTCGCCGGCGCCGGAATCGCCGGATACCTCACCTACGCGAAGTACGCGGACGCGACCATCGCATGCGCCACGGGCGGGTGCGAGACGGTGCAGAGCTCGGAGTACGCCGAGATCCTCGGGCTGCCCGTTCCGGTGCTCGGCCTCGTCGGGTACCTCGCCATCCTCGCCAGCGCCTTCTTCGCCGGCGAGCAGGCGCGCCTCGCGGGCGCCGCGCTCGCGCTCGGCGGCCTCGTCTTCAGCGCCTACCTCGTGGTCGTCCAGATCGTCGCGATCGGCGCCTTCTGCCAGTGGTGCCTGGCGAGCGACCTCGTGATGCTCCTGCTGGCGGCGGCGACCGTCGCGCGTCTGCGCGTGCGTCAGCCGGCGCCCGGATAGGGCTCGACGGGCAGCCCCGCCTCCCGCCAGGCGTCCACGCCCCCGATGACGTCCGTCGCCTGCGCGAAGCCGATGGCGCGAAGCAGCGCCGCCGCCAGGCTCGACGAGTAGCCCTCCCGGCAGAGGAGGATCACGCGGGCGTCGAGCGGCAGCTTCGGGTTGCGAGTCGGCACCTCCGGGTCCAGGCGCCAGTGCACGACCGAGAGCGGGTGGTGGAGCGCGCCGGGGACGAGCACGCCCTGCCGGCGCCGCTCGTCCTCCGAGCGAACGTCGACGAGCACTGCATCGTCCTGCGCCGCCGCGTACGCCTCGGCAGGCGTGACCCGCCGCAGGCCGCGGCGCGCCGAGGCGAGGATCTCGTCGATCGACCGGCGTTCGCTCACGCGTGGGAGAGGAAGCGGTCGTAGCGCTCGGCGAGCCGCTGGCGGTCGGGCCGGAGCACCGCGCTCCGCGGAACGTGCAGCGCCTGACGGTGGAAGCCCTTCAGGAGCTCGAGCATGGGCCCGTCCTCGTCCTCGAGCAGCCGCGCCGACACCCGCACCTCGTAATCCGGTGAGACACCCACGAGATCCTCGTCGAAGGCTCGGTGGTGAATCGAGCACAGGCTCAGCCCGTTCGCCACGACAGCGTCTCCGCGCTCTTCGAGGTCTCCCACGATGTGGGCTGCGTCGAGCAAGCGAACCTCCTTGAGGCGACACATCGCGCAGCAATCGCTGTATGCCGGGAGGACGAGGCCCCGGAAGCGGCTCTGGTGCATACGCGCTCTGACCTGGCGAACGACGTAGCGTCGCTCGATCGTTTCGTCGAGACGCGTCGGCTCGCGCTCGTCGAGCGGGCCGACCATCGTCCCGAAGGACACCACAACACCCCGGGCGCCCGGGTCATCGGCAACGACGTAGCAGGGGTAGAACGGCCGATACCAGCCTGGCCTGGTCCCGAAGTAGTAGACGAGCGGAACCTGGAGCTCGTACGCCGTCCTCAGCGCACGGTTGTCCGGCTGGTCGACCGAACCGTCCCGGTACGCGTACACGAGACCGTCCTCCGTCAGCTTGTCGCCGTACGGCGACTTCGCCGACGTCTGAATCGAGAGCGCCGCTGGACCGCGCTGGACAGCCGCACGGTAGATCCCCTTCTGCCGGTTGAGGAAAGGGACGCGTCTTCCACGGAAGCTGAAGCCGCGGTCGAGCCCACCTTCGTAGGGGACGTCCGCGCCGAACTGCGCCATGAGTACCTCGAGAGCTGCCCAGCAGGAGGAGCGGACGTCCTCGTCGCGCACTGAGAGAGCTTAGTCCGGCTTTGCGGCCATCGCCCACACCGTGATGACGTAGGCGATGAGAGCGATCGCCGTCAGGACGGTGGCGACGCGTACGAGCGTGCTCGTCGTCGACCCGCTCTGCCGCAGGCGGCGGGCGCCGAGGCCCGTGAGGATCGTTGCGATGAGGATGAGAAGGCCTCCCGCTTCGCTTGTGATCCAGCCGATTCCGAGCCACGCGGGCTCGGAGTCGACGTCGTCCCAGCCCTCCTCCCGCCAGATCCAGTCGGCGCCGACGCGCATGAGGATCCACCCGGGGACGGCCGCGAGGAGAAGGGCGTAGAACCCGACCCGGGCGAGCTGGAGGGCGCCGGCCGCCGACTCGCGGGCCCAACCCACCACCTGGGATGCGAACGCCGCGACCAGCCCGCCCACGAGGATGGACGCGCCGAGGACGTGCAGGAGGAGAGGAAGGTTCCAGCTGTCGGGGCGGATGGCTGCGAGCATCGGCTAGGCCCCCGGCTTGTAGATCATCACGACGAGCAGGGCGAGGACGATCAGGGACGAGAGGACGTGGAGCACGAGGCCGCGCTGCGAGCGGAGCATCGCGCTCAGCTCCGGGCTCGACGCGTCGCGGCCCTCGGCCACGAGTGCCTTGGCGCGGTCGCGGGCGCCGTTGTAGACCTTCCCAACCTGGCCGCCGACCCCCGCGGCTACGAGCCAGAGGACCAGGGCCGCGATGATCCACCCGTCCCAGATCTCGTACTCGTCGAAGGCGAGCCAGATCCCGAAGACGATCGTGCCGATCATCCCGACGGCTATGAGCGGCGTCGCCGACGCGCGCGACTCGAACATCCGCACGACGTCGCTGGGAATCGTCAGTCCTCCAGCCGGCGGCGATCGACCACGGAGTAGACGCACCATCGCCGCGACCCAGGCGAACGCCGAGAGCACGTGCAGCGCGAGCAGCCAGTCGTACAGCTCCACGGCGGCAGCCTAACCCGGCTCGTGAGCCTCCGTGATCTGGAACACCTTGCGCAGAGTCTCGTGAATGCGCCAGACAGCCCGGTCGCCCGCCCGGAGGACGCCCACCACCCCGGGCTCGAGCTCCAGCGTCGGCCCACCCTCGACCTCCACCGTCGCCCGGCCTGAGACGACCACGAAGAGCTCGTCCGCCTCGACGTCCCGGACGACTCCGGGCGTGATCTGCCAGACGCCGCGCACCACGCGCCCGTCCTCCGACGTCGCGAGCACGAGCTCAGACACCTCCGGCGAGCCCTCGAGGATCGTCGCCGGGTCGAGCGGAGCCGGCTCGAGCTCGAGGTCGGCGACCCGGCGCACGAACGGCTTTCCGGCCATCAGCTGTCGAAGCCCAGGCCGAGGCGGTCGAGGGTGCGTAGCCAGAGGCCGCGACGGCCGGCGTTCCGGTCGGCGGCGTCGAGCCGGTTCCGCGTCAGCTGGATGACGCCCGAGCGGAGCGGCTCGGGCGGGAAGGGCACCGGCTTCGAGCGCACGTAGCGCAGGCGCGTCGCCTCGGTCTCCCGCCCGTCCAGGAGGTCGAGCCCAACCCGCGCGCCGAAGCGCGTCGCGACGACGCCGAGCCCGGTGTAGCCGACCGCGTACGCCACCTTGCCGCCGTGGGCGGTCCCGAAGAAGACCGAGAAGCGGCTGCACGTGTCGATGGCGCCGCCCCAGCGGTGCGTGAACCCCACGCCCTCCAGCTGCGGGAAGGTCGTGAAGAAGTGCTGCGAGAGCCTGGTGAACGTCTCCAGGTCGTCGTCGAGGTCGGGCCGCACGGGGCCGCCGTAGCGGTAGACGGCGTCGTAGCCGCCCCAGAGGATCCGCTCGTCCTCGGTCAGCCGGTAGTAGTGGAACTGGTTCGCGCAGTCGCCGATCCCCTGCCGGCGCTTCCAGCCGATCGACTCCCGCTGCTCGGGCGAGAGCGGCTCGGTCACGAGCACGTAGTCGTAGACGGGAGCGATGTAGCGCCGGATGGCCCGGAGGAGCGGCGGGTAGGCGCTCGTCGCCAGGAGGAGGCGCCGCGCCCGGACCTCGCCGCTCGGCGTGAGGACGCGCACGCGCGCTCCGTCGTCGACGATCTTCGTGGCCGGCGAGCCCTCGTGCAGGCGGACGCCGGCAGCGAGCGCTGCGTCGGCCAGTCCGACTGCCAGCCGTCCGGGGTCGACGAGCGCCGCGTCGGTCTTGTCCCAGAGGCCGCCGAGGTAGGTCGGCGACGCGACCTCGGCCCGGACGGCCTCGCGGTCGAAGAGCTCGTGCTCGTGGTCATGGCGCTCGAGCAGCTCGACGGCCTCCTTCAGCCAGGCGACCTCGTGCGGCTCCAGCGCGACGGCGAGGTCTCCGGTCAGCTCGAGGCCGCAGTCGATCCCGAGCCGCTCGATGTCCGCGACGAAGCCTTCGAAGTTTTCGTGGCCGAGCCGCTCGAGCTGCGGCATCTCGTCGGCGAAGCGCGCCAGGCCGTTCTCGATCCCGTGCGTGAGCGAGCCGAGCGCAAAGCCGCCGTTGCGCCCGCTCGCCCCGAAGCCGACGGTCTCCGCCTCGAGCAGGACCACGTCCCTCGCCGGGTCTTCGGTCTTGGCGTGGATCGCCGCCCAGAGCCCCGTGAACCCGCCGCCGACGATGCAGAGGTCGGCCTCGTTCGGCCCCTCGAGCCGAGGCCGTGGCTCTCGCGGCGGGAGCGCGTCGAGCCAGTACGGCCGCACGCTGGCGTCGGTGAAGGCGGCAACGTGCGCGCCGGTAGGCGCGCTCGACGGCCATGGGAAGGTCACGCCGCGAGTCTATGGAGGAATGCTCTCGGCTACGGGAGCGTGATGCCGTCGCCGCCGACGACGTCGTCCACGAGATCGAGGACGGGCGGCAGGGTCTCGTTCACTGTCTTGTCGACGGTCTTGTTCAGCGTGTCCGTCACACCTTGGACGGTCTCGCCCAGTGTCTGGCCCACTGCCGGAAGCTGAGCGGTACCGCCTGGCTGAGCTGGCGAACCCTTCTTCTTCTCGGACTTACGACGCTGATCCTGCTCCGCGGGCCGCTCGTCCCGCTTCGCCTTAGGCGCTCCCGCCCTGTACTCCCGCAACGTCGGCGGGTCGACGACGCCGACCGCCAGATCCACGGGCGGCTTCGAACTCTGCGCCGGAGAGGTGGCCTGCGATCGCTCGGGTGCCGGACGCTCCTGCGTGTCGGGGATCGAGCCCGCGAGCACCGCTGCGCCGAGGAGGCCCGCGGCGACTTTGGCGCTGCCGCCCAGGCTAAGTGCCGACTTGAGCGAGGCGAAGAGCCCGGCGAAGTCGAGGCACCGCGCGAGGGTCCGAGGCCGCTCGACGTCCCGGCGCTCCAGGCTGCGGGCGAGTGTACGGCGTGCACGGAAGAGCAGCGTCTCCACCGCCGACTGGCTGAGGTCGAGTTCCTTAGCGATCTCGTTGTACGAGAGCCCGCGCCACTCGCGAAGGAGGATCGCCCTCCGCTGGAGGTCGGTCAGGTCGCCGAGCGCGTCCTCGAGCGCGATGGCGCTCTCGTGCCCGGACGGTTCGGCCGGCCTGAGCTCTTCCAGGCGCTCCGGGTCCTGAACGAGCTCGAGCCGCCGACGTCGGCGGTCGGAGTCCCAGGTCGAGAGGCAAACGTTGTGGGCGATCTTCAGGAGCCACGCGATCTCGGTCTTGGGAACGACTCCGCGCTGGAGCCCACGGCAGGCGTACAGAAACGTGGTCTGCAGCGCATCCTCGGCCTCCTCCCGGGAACGAAGCCGTCGCCGGCAGTAAGCCAGCACGCGCTCACCGTGGCGCTCGAAGAGGGTCTGAACTGCGACCTGGACCTCGGGGCGCGCGACGGCATCCCCACGGGCATCCGCTCGACCGACGGCTGGGTTCGCGGCCATCTGCCTATATCACCTGGGCGGTTCCTTCACGGCTTCACCCTGACCAAGAACGGCTGTTCACAGCGTACTCCTTCCCCGGCCGCCGCTGGGCCAATCTCACTCGAACGAGTGATCGGCGGGTGACCCACAAGTTTTCGCCTCCTCGACCTTCTTACTCGGCGACCCCAGCGCCTTCGACGGAGGCCCAGATGATCCGCCTGCTGATCTGTGACGACTCCGAGTCATTCAGGTTCGTCCTGGGCACGACGCTCGCCGAGCAGCCCGAGATCTCCGTCGTCGGCGAGGCGGGTGACGGCCGCGAGGCGGTCGACCTCGCCCTCGCCCTCTCGCCGGACGCCATCCTGATGGACGTCCGCATGCCGGTTCTCGACGGAATCGAGGCGACGCGCGAGATCATTGCGGCTCTGCCGACAGCGCGGATCGTCGGCCTCACCGGCTTCGACGACCGCCAAGTCACCGCCACGATGCTCGAAGCAGGGGCGGCCGCATGCTGCGTCAAGGGCGCACCGCTCTGGGAGCTCGAGCGCGCCATCGCGGGAGCCGCTGAGCCTCTTGTCCGCCTGGCCCACTGTCTGACGAGAGCGGCGAACACTCCGGGCATCGGCGAGCTCGTCGCCCGCGAGCTCACGCAGCTGACGGGCGGCGCAGGCGCGGCGGTCTATTTCGCCGCTCCTGACGTCGGGCTTTCACTGGCCTCCGCGGCTGGACCGGGCCTCGAGGCCCACCCGGCCTCGGCGCCGGGAGTTGTCCTCGAGTCCTTCCGGACCCGGAGACTCGTGCTTGCAAGCCGCGCCCAGCTTGCCGAGCTCGCGGCGGTAGGACTTCCCTGCAAGGAGGCCCTCGCAGCTCCGCTGCTCGATGACGGGGAGACGTTCGGGGCCGTTCTCGTGGTGATTCCGACGACCATCGACCTTCTGATCGACTACGAGCTCGTCGTCGCGGTCGCGGACCTCGCGGCGTCGAGCGTCGCAAGCGAGCGCGGCCGGGCGCTGACGCGCGACGAAGCCCGCAGGGACTCCTTGACCGGCCTGCCGAACCGCCGTGCGTTCGAGGAGCGGCTCGGCGCCCTCCTCGCCGGGCGCTCGGGACGGCCCGTGGGCCTCGCGCTCGTCGATCTTGATGATTTCAAGCGGGTGAACCACACCCGCGGACATCCAACCGGCGACGACGTCCTCCGCGAGATAGCGCGGGTCCTGACAAGGACCGCTCGAGCGAACGAAGAGGTCTTCCGGCTGGGCGGCGACGAGCTCGCGGTGCTCGTGCCCGGCGGACGGAGCCCGGCCAAGCTCGTAGCCAATCGCATGGTCGCCGGCCTGCGCGGTCACCGTCGCGGCCTTCCGCTGCCGAGCGCCTCGGCCGGAATCGCCGCGTTTCCGGAGGACGGGGAGACGCCGGACGAGATTCTCGCGAGGGCCGAGCTCGCGCTGCGCGAAGCAAAGGCGGAAGGCGGGGGCCGGGTCGTCGACCTGCCCTCCAATCGCAGTTCCCGGCTCGTGCCGGAGGTCGCTCCCGCCTCCGTCGCGCTCGCAGGGCCCGGCCCGGGGAAGGAGTCCCTGCCCCGGGTAGTCGCCCTGCCTCTTCCGACACCGGGCCGCGGTTCGCCGCAACCGCGGCCCGGCCCCCTCCGCCCCGCACGCGTGCTCGTCGTCGATGACGACGAGCGCCTCCGGATCCTGTTGCGGACGACGCTCGAGGTCATCGACATCGAGATCGACGAGGCTGAGAGCGTCCCGGCTGCGCGCGCCTGCATCGCCGAGCGTCGGCCGGACGTCGTCGTGCTCGACCTCAGCCTCCCCGGGCCCGGCGGCCTATTGCTTTGCGAGGAGCTGAAGCGAGACGCCGACACGCGCGATATCGGAATCGTCGTCCTGACCGGAAGCGACGTAGGGTCGGAGGCAACGGCTCGGGCGGCGGGCGCGGACGCGTTCCTGCGCAAGCCGTTCAGCCCGCTCGAGCTCCTCGCCGTCGTCGAGCGCCTCGCGGGCGGGCTATACGAGGGCCCGTTCCGCATCGCCGACGAGCGGCCGCCCGACGAACAGCTCATCCGCTACGCGGAGGATCTCCGCCGACTGCTCGCGCTCGAGCAGGGCCAGCGCGTGCTGATCCAGAAGGCCTATCGCGAGACGGTCGGAGCGCTCGCGTCAGCGCTCGAGGCGAAGGATCTGAGCACGAACGCCCACTCGCACCGGGTGCAGCAGTACGCGATGGAGCTGGCCTGGGCGGTCGAGCCGAGGCTCGTCGAGGAGCCGAGCGTCGAGTTCGGCTTCCTCTTGCACGACGTCGGCAAGATCGGGATCCCTGATCGGATCCTGAACAAACCGGGTCTCCTGACCGAGGCCGAGCGACGCATCCTCGAGACCCACGTCGTCCTCGGCGAGCAGATGCTCGAAGGCGTCGCCCTCCTCCAGGGAGGCGGGCTCCAGGTCGTGCGCTACCACCACGAGCGCTGGGACGGAGACGGCTATCCGGACCGCCTCGGCGGGTACGACATCCCTCTTCCTGCGCGGATCTTCGCGGTCGCCGATGCGCTCGACGCCATGACGAGCGACCGCCCGTACCGCCCTGCGCGCGCATGGGACGAGGCCATGGTGGAGCTGATCGCGCAATCTGGCAGCCAGTTCGATCCCAACGTTGTGGAGGCCCTGAGGCAGCGAGAGGCACGACTGCAGGCGATCCACGCCGACTTCGTCGCGGCGAAGCTCCCTCGCGCGCTCGAGCTCCGTCCGGACGAGGAGGAGCCGTAGCCTCGACGAGGCAGCCCGGACATCGGGGGGCGGGGGCCGAAGCCCCCGCCCCGTGCGCCGGTCAGACCCCGGCTAGCTGGCCCCGGACGGCTCCGCCCGGGAAGTCGGTCGTGTGGTAGTTGATGTAGTAGGCGGCAGGATCGGCGCAGATCGCCTTCCCCAACGCCGGGTCGATGTCCAGACGTGCTGCCTGGACGATGAGCTTCCTGTCGGTCGACCCGCTGAAGAGTGTCACGACCACGGGCCCGTTCACGCCGGCCGCTCCGACGTGAATGTGTCCGGCAAAGAACGACTCCCTCGCGGGGTTGACGATCGCCACGCTGAAGAAGAGCTTCGAGTCGTTGATGTGGGCGACCGCGGCGCCGAATGCCTTCGACCCGCTCGGCGGCACCTCGTTCCCCGCCTTGAGCACGGTGGCGACCGTGCACTTCGCCGCGGGCTCGCCCGTCGCCCCTGCCGGCGCCGAGACGAGGAGCGCCGCAAGCACTCCCACGAACGCCAGGACGGCCACTAACCGTCGGTTCACACTCATGCGTACCCCCTTTTGTAGACCTCGGCCGGGTCTACGGAGGGGAACCCGCTTCGGTTTCGTTTGCTTACTTCTCCGTAAAGGCGAAGAGCAGGAACTGCGTGAACTGTGCGGGCGCGAAGTTGTTGTCGCTGACGAGGACGAGCGTCCGGCGCCCGTCGGCGAGGTCCGGCCCGAAGGCCATGCCCTCGACGTTGTCGAGCGGGATGCCGAGGTCGTCCAGGTCGAGCAGCAGCGTCTTCGCCACCGGCCTGATCCGGTCGAGCTGCCCGGCCAGGCTCCCGCGGGCGCTGATGTTCTTGGCGCCGGCGAGCTCGACGACGTAGAGCTTGATCGTGTTCCCGGTGCCGGGAGCGCCGACCGAGAACGAGCGCTCCATGGCGAGGAAGGTGTGCCGGTCGAGCGCCAGGAGCTCGACGAGCCCGTTGACCGCGAAGGCCGTCGGCGGCACCGGCGCCTCGGCGACCGGGTCGGTCATGTAGAGGTACTGCTTGTCGGGCCGGCCGGAGTTCAGGTTGTAGCGGAGCAGGCGCGCCGGGCTGGGCACGCCGACGCCCGCGGCCGGCCCGTCCTGGACGAGCGCGCCCTCGGAGCCCGTGAAGAAGTGGTTCCCGATCGTCGCCCCGCTCTCGAAGCCGAGGTTCTGGCGGACGCCGCGGGTCTGTGGAATCGCGTCCGGGATGAACGCGAGCGGCACCGGCAGATCGGCCTGCTGGCGGCCGTCGAGGCCGAAGAGGCGAACCCACGGGGGGATGACCAGGTTGGCGATCCCCTCCGAGGTGATGACGAGCCTCCCGTCGCCGGTCAGCGCGAGGCCCTCAGGGTCGAACGACGCGGCCGGGAAGGGCAGGCCCGCGCCGTCGAGCAACGTGGTCACGTCGGTGACGACGACGTCGCCGGTGTCGAGCGTCCCGTCGCCGACGTCGAGGTCGAACGTGTAGAAGCGCGCGGGGTCGATGACGCTCTGGTCGTCCGAGATCACGTAGTAGCGGTCCTGGTCGGGGTCGTAGGCGATCGAGGAGAGACCGCCGACCTCGGTGCCTTCGAACTGCAGGCCGGTCGGCAGGATCTCCTCGCCCAGGAACTGCAGGGTGGGCGCCGCGGTGGCCGCGGCGGGTGTCAGAAGCAGCGCGAGGACGGCGAGCGTTGCCCGGAACATGACGACCTCCCTTGGGTCGGGGAGGCCCGAGCCTAGAACAACTCGAACCAAAATGAAGCCTTGAGCCGTCGCGCCGCCCTGGGCGGCGCGCTGCCGCGTCCTCGGTTGCGCCCGTAGCCTCCGGCTACGAACGCGCCCTGCGTCCTTGCATCGCACACACCCAGGACACCGCGTCGGCGAAGCGTCATTCTGCTTCGAGTTCCAACCGGGCTGGGGAGCGACCGCCAGGCGGCCGCTCCCCGTTGGTTTCCGCTAGCCCGCCGGAACCGTCGCCGGCTCGGTGCCGACCGCGGGCAGGTCGTCCTGGCGGAGGACGACGAGCGTCGTGATCAGCGAGACGAACGCGAAGCCGGCGGCGACCCAGAAGCCCCAGCTGAAGCCGGAGGTGAGGGCCTCCGCCTGCGGCGTGCCCTCCTCGAGCAGAGTCGCCGTGTGCGTCGTAGCGACGGTGGTCAGGAGCGCGAGCCCCAGCGCGCCGCCGATCTGCTGGCTCGTGTTGATGAGCCCGGACGCGAGCCCGGCCTCCGGCCCCTGCACGCCCGCGAGGGCGGCGATCGAGATCGGCACGAACGAGAAGCCCATGCCGACGCCGATGATCAGGAAGCCGGGGAAGAGGTCGGTCCAGTAGGAGCCGTCGGGCGAGACCTGCGTGAAGAAGACCATCCCGATCGTGAGCAAGGCCATGCCCACGACGAGCACCGGCTTGACGCCGAGCCGCGTGACAAGCCCCTGCGAGACCGTGGCCGCGACGACGACGGTCAGCGCGACGGCGAGGTAGCCGAGGCCGGCCTCGATCGCCGAGAAGCCCAGCACCTGCTGCATGTAGAGCGAGAGCAGGAAGAAGATCCCGAAGATGACGGTCCCGAGGCCGAAGCCGATCACGTTCGCGCCCGTCAGCGTGCGCCGCTTGAAGATGCTGAGCGGGACGAGCGGCGAGCGCGAGCGCGTCTCGTTCCAGAGGAAGAACGCCATCAGGATCGCCGAGGCGGCGAAGACGAGGATCGTCTGCGCCGAGGCCCAGCCGACCCGGTTCGCCTGCGTCAGGCCGAAGACGAGGAGCATGAGGCTCGCCGTGACCGTTACGGCGCCGGTGGCGTCGAAGTGCCGCGCGAGCCCGTCCGCCTTGCTCTCCCGCACGTAGCGCGGGACGAGGGCGAGCGCCAGCGCGGCGATCGGGACGTTCACGAAGAAGATCCACTCCCAGCCGACGTACTCGGTGAAGACGCCGCCCAGGAGCACGCCGATCGCAGCGCCCGAGCCGGCGATCCCGCCGAGGATGCCGAGCGCCTTGTTCCGCTCAGCGCCCTCCGCGAAGGTGACGAGCGTGATCGAGAAGACGGACGGCGAGAGGATCGCGCCCGCGGCGCCCTGCAGGAGGCGCGCGACGATGAGCATCTCGGACGACGTCGAGAGCCCCGCGAGCAGCGAGGTCACGAGGAAGAGCCCGAGGCCCACCATGAAAATCATGCGCCGCCCGAGCAGATCGCCCATCCGGCCTCCGAGCAGCAGGAAGCCGCCGAAGGTGAGGGCGTACCCGGAGACGACCCACTGGAGATCCTCGGTCGAGAACCCCAGATCGGTCTGAATCGTAGGGAGCGCCACGTTCACGATCGCGATGTCGAGCACGACCATGAGGTACGCGACCCCGAGCACGGCAAGCGCCTTCCAGCGCCTGGGATCAGCCATGGTGTCTGTCATCCTTGTCTCCCCTGCTACTTAGGCTTGTGAGTAGTCACTCAGGCTGGAACGATGCCTGGCCGGGGAGCATTCCGGAGGGCGGGGAGCGCGAGTCCGATGGTGCGGTTAACCGCACCATCGCTGCACCTGGACTTCGGTTCGTTGCAGGAGTAACGTCTCGCGTCCGACCCAACTACAGGAGGTGCGGCAATGAGTCGGAAGCGGTGGATCGGCGCGCTTGCGCCGGTGGCGGTGCTGAGCGTCAGCGCCGTCGCAATCGCCACGGGCGGGGGGCCCCAGATCGACCAGGTGGCAGCGGATATCACGTACACGCACGCCTCAGGTCGACTTCCGGATCTGCGAGGGGCCGGGAGGCGAGATCGACGAGGAGCGCGTGCGCGTCGTGGGTACCTCTGAGGGCGACGCGAGCCTGACCGGCGACGTCGAGGTGACGCTCCACGTCCTGAACGAGATCGAGACCGGCGAGTCGACCCAGCAGGGGAGGCTCGTGATTCGGGATCCGGACACCGGCCGGAAGAAGGTCGTCGCGAGCGTCAACGACGCGGGCTTCGCCGAGATCTTCCAGGGCTCGCTCGTGGGCTCCCTGAAGCCCGGCGGTGGCAACCTCGTCGCCAACTGGCGGACGACGTTCCAGGAGAACGGCGCGGTCACCGCTCAGATCGGCGGTGAAGCGGCCGACGGACGCTTGCCTGCCGTGGTCACGCGCGGGCGCTGCACGGGCCCGTTCGAGCGGGTGGAGGTCGACTTTCCACCGCCTGAGGCGGATCTCGCAAGGACTCGAGCATCCGGGCAGGGGGTCGGCTGGCGCTATCGCTGACCACTCGAGATGGAAGCGCGTGGGAGGGGTCGTGACCGCGACCCCTCCCACGGGTCCTGCGCGCCCTTCCGTCAGGCTGCGAGCTCGCCCAGCGCATGGGCGACGACGCCGCGGCGGGGCTCGCAGTCGAGCAGCTCGACCGGCACCCCGTACCGCGCGAGCGCGGGCCGGAGCTCGTCCGGCCCCCGCGAGACCCCGCCCACGGGAACGAACAGGTCGTGCGGGTAGGCGTGCGAGGCACGCCACCCGTCCGCGCACTCGATCACGGTCCCCCACACGGCGACGCGGCCGAGCACCACGGGTGACGCTCCGATCAGGTGGCTGTACCCGTCGAGGTACGGCTCGGCGTGCTGGACCGTCGCGCCGGCGTAGAGGCCGCACACGCAATGGCGCTGCGGAGCGGCGTGCGGGCCCGGATCACACTCGGCGCGCGTCTCCACGCCGGGCAGCCAGAGCAGCGGGAAGACGACCGAGGAGAGCAGCAACTCACCGTCCTCCTCGACCACCTGCCAGGCGCGCCAGCCGAGGATCGGCGCGATCAGGTCCGGCGTGGGCACGCGGCGGCGTCCTAGGCCGGTACCGGTTCCGGCTCCGGTGCCTCGGAAGGCTCTTCGTCGGGAGCCTCGCGCGGGATCGGCTCCACGATCGGCTCCACGGTCGTGATTCGTTCGGGCTTCCCGATTTCCATCCTTGGATTATCGGCACGCGAGGGTATCTTCGACTGCCCTTAAGTGGTATGGATGGAGCCTCTCTGCGGCGCCCTCGAGGTCCGGAGGTGTGCCTGGCGCACGATCCATGCGGTTGACCGCCCGCCCCTCGGCGGAAAGCGTCCCGCCGCGCTCACGAGCAAGGAGGTAGTCGATGGCCTTTGAGATCACGCCCAACGTCACCGTCGAGTACGACGAGCAGGGCGTCGCCCGGCACATCGAGCACATCGCCCAGCCCTATTTCAGCCCCGACAAGGATCTCCGCGGGGTTGCCGCCGACTACGTCGCCGCGGTGGCACAGGAGTACGGGCTCGCCAAACCGATGCTGGCCGACGTCGACGCGAGCGCAGCGGACGAGCTCACGGCGGGGGAGGGCACGGCGCTCCACTTCGCGGAGGAGAAATCCCTCATGGAGACGACGCTGATCTCCTACCAGCAGACCTACCTCGGCCTGCCGGTGTGGGAAGCCGGGGTGGCGGTGGTTCTCCAGGACAAGCCCGCGCGCGTGACGAGCTCGAGCAGCACGATCCACACGGAGATCGACGCGAAGAGCCCGCCGGCCGACGCGCCGTTCCTGCCGGAGCGAATCACCCCGCAGACGTTGCGGCCGCTCCTCGGGCTCGACGGGGCGCGCGGCGCCGGCCTGAAGATCAACGCCACGAGGCTCCTCGTCTACCGCTACGACGATCTCCAGCGCTTCGACCCGGAGGTCCTGCTCCCAGAGGAGGATCACGGCGGCGGCCTCCACGTCGACCCCCCGACGCTGCCGCTGCCCCCGGTGCCGGACGGGATCGAGGACGAACGGCACTACGTCGTCACGGAGGTCCTCTTCACCGCCTCGATCCGGGGTTGGGGCGAGCCGATCAACTGGCGCGCCTTCGTCGAGCCCGAGACGGGGGCCGTGCTCTACCTCCGCGCGTTCGTCGCCGGCGTGGACGGCGCCGTCTATCTCAGGGACCCGCTGACCAAGACCGGGGACACGACGATCACGCCCGCCTCCCCCGCCGCGACGCTCGACCTGCACCGCGACACGGTCGTCCTCCAGGGCCTGACGACGGCGAGCCCCCAGAACCTCTCGGGCCAGTACGTCCAGCTCGTGGACATCTCTGCGCCTCCTGTGGCGCCGCCGACGTCGACCGGGAACTTCATCTACTCGGTGCCCACCGACGAATTCGCGGCGGTGAACGCCTACCACCACTGCGACGCCCTCTTCCGGATGGTCGCCGGCATGGGCTTCACCGTCTCCAGCTACTTCGACGGGACGACCTTCCCGGTGCGCGTCGATCACCGGGCAACGATCGGAACCATGTGCCCGAATGGGAACTGCGTCAACGCCCAGGCGCCGGGGAACGCGGCCGGGACCGGCTCGGACGGCTTCCGCTTCGCGCTCCAGGCAACCGGCGCGACCGTCGGCATCGCCTGCGACTGGCGCGTCGTCCTGCACGAGTTCGGGCACGCGCTGCTCTGGGACAGCGTGCGCTGGCCGAACTTCGGGTTCGCCCACAGCGCGGGAGACAGTCTGGCGGCGATCCTGAACGATCCCGGCTCGCTCGCGCCCGACCGGTTCCTGACCTTCCCCTGGACGATCATCACGAGGCGCCACGACCGGCCGGTCACGTCGTGGGCCTGGGGAGGGCCGAACGACCTGAACGGCTACTCGAGCGAGCAGGTCCTCTCGACGACCCTGTTCCGGTTCTACCGCTCGATCGGCGGCGACTCGGCGAGCCTCAACATGCAGCGCCTCGCCGCACGGTACGCGACGTATCTCATCGTCCGCGGGATCGGCAGCCTGGCGACCAACCCGGTCACGGCGACGCCGATGGCAACCGTCTTTGCGACCGCGCTGCAGACAGCGGACATCGCCACGACGAGCTTCGAGGGCCAGCCCGGCGGCGCCTACGCCAAGGTGATGCGCTGGGCCTTCGAGCAGCAGGGGATGTTCCAGCCCGCGGGGGCGCCGGTACCGGTCACGACAGTGGGTGCGCCGCCCGCGATCGACGTCTACATCGACGACGGGCGACACGGCGAGTACCCGTACCAGGAGGTGTTCTGGGAGAACCAGGACATCTGGAACAGGCTGGCCGCCGACGCCGGCCTCACCCACCAGACGCCGATCGTCGACCAGCCGAACTTCATCTACGTCAAGGTCAAGAACCGCGGCACGCAGACCGCGACCACCGTCACCGTCCGCTGCTACCACTGCCGCCCCGCAACCGGTCTCGTCTGGCCGGCCGACTGGGTCGCCACAACGACGCCCGAGCTGCTTGTGGGGGCACCGATCGGTCCCGGCGGCACGGTCCTCGTCGGCCCGTTCGAGTGGACGCCGACCGTGGTCGGTCACGAGTGCCTGCTCGCGACGGCGACGACCCCGGGGGACCTGAGCAACATCGACTCGGCATCTGGCCTGCCGTGTGCCGTGGGGCCGACTGCGCACTGGCGCCTGGTTCCCTACGACAACAACATCGGCCAGCGCAACGTGGCTCCCGTGGCGGGAACCCCGAAAGGGCTGATCGCCTCGTTCAAGAAGCGAAGGTTCTGGGCGCACAACCCGTTCGAGAAGAAGGTGAAGATGATCCTCGAGCCAGTGTTGCCGCCGCTGCTTCGGAAGCGCGGCTGGGAGCTGCGACTCGAGTGGACGGGCACGCGAACGCTGACGCTGAAGGCGCGGGAGAGCCGTGCGATCAGGACGGAGCTCAAGGCGGGGACGCCCTTCAAGCCGAGCGAGCTCAAGGGCGGACAGATGATCCGCATCCTGGCAAAGGTCGACGGCCGCGTGGTCGGCGGTCTCAGCTACCTCATCGACCCCAACCTGGCGAAGCCGCCGAAGGAGAAGTAGGACAGGAGGACGCGCGATTCTTCACTGTTGACGCTCGGGCCGTCGGCGAAACACGCCTTCATGCTCGAGCGTCAGACGGAGGCGGCGTACATGCACAGGTGCGCGGCCAGCTCGCGCGGCCGGCTGAGGGTGACGTAGTGCCCACCGTCCATCTCGTCCGCCTCGACGCCGAGGCGCTCGCGGGCGTGCCGCCGTGCCCACTCGGCCGTGAACATGCGGTCGTCCCGGCAGAGCAGGTACCGCGTCGGCACGTCCGGCCAGGTCTCGAGCGGCCAGGGCTCACTCAGTGCTCTGGAGCTCTCGTCACGCTCTCGATCCGTCGCCTCGGCTTCCAGCTCGGGCGGGACGTCGTGGTAGAAGACGTCGTCGAGCCCGCTGTCCGCGTAGCCGACATTCGTCCACCAGTCTTCGAAGCGCTCGCCGGGCACCGGGATCATGCCCGCGAGGAAGACCAGCAGGTCGACCGGCATGCGCTCGCAGACGAGGGGCGCCGTGAAACCGCCGAGCGAATGCCCGACGACGATCACGTTGGAGCGATCGCCCAGCGCTTCGACGACGGTGTCGGCGTAGTCTGACCAGCGGGCCGACGGATCCTCGCAGGGCAGGTCCACGGCGGCCGCGTCGTGGCCGCGCTGTCGCAGCTCCGGCTCGACCAGGTGCCAGTCCCACGCGCTCCCGCCGCCGCCGTGGACGAGCCCGAAGGTGCTCACGCCGTGCGGTAGCGGAGAAAGACCATGCCGCTGCCGAAGCGGCGCTCGTCGATGAGCTCCAGCTTCACGTGGACACCGTCCGGCAGGGCCCGCTTGCCGCCGCCCACGACCGCGGGCGCGACGAGCAGATGGATCTCGTCAACCAGTCCGGCCCGGAACGCCTGGGCGGCGAGCTCGGCGCCGCCCACGCCGAGGTCGCGATCGGCGGCCGCCTTCAGCTCCCGGATCGCCTCGGGGTCGAAGTCCCGCTCGATCCGCGTTCGCGCGCTGGCGATCTCGTCCAGCGTCCGGGAGTACACGATCTTGTCGGCCGCCTGCCAGATCGCCGCGAAGTCGAGGACGTGGGGCGGCTGGTCGACGACTGTGTGCGCCGTCTCCCAGTAGACCATCGTCTCGTACAGGCGCCGCCCGTACAGGTAGGTACCGATCGGCCGCTCGAGGTCGTTGACGAACGAGTGCACCTCCTCGTCCGGCGCGGCCCAGTCGAAGCGGCCGAACTCGTCCTCGATGTACCCGTCGAGCGAGGCGATCGCAAAGTAGATCAGCCTGGCCACGGCTAGGCTCGAACGGCCTTGTGCAGCCGAACCGCGTTCGAGACGCCCTTGAGCGGAACGTCCCCGATCAGCTCGAACTCGACCCCGTCGACGCCGCAGCTCTCCCGTGCAGCGTCGCTGACGAGCACCTCGTGCGGGCGCGCGTAGTCGGCGATCCTGGCTGCGATGTTCACCGTCCGGCCGAAGTAGTCGCCCTCCTGGACGACCACCGCTCCGGCATCGATCCCGACACGCGCCGGCACGGAGATGGCCTTCTCGGTCTTCTCGATCAGCTCGAGGCCGCTGCGGATCGCGGTGCCCGCGTCGGAGAAGTGGAACATGACCCCGTCGCCGAGCCACTTCACCGGCCGGCAGCCCTGCGTCTGCGCGGCCTCTTGCACCACCCCGGCGAGGTCGGAGGCAAGCGCAGCCGCGGCCTCGTCCCCCCGCTCCTCGGCCAGCGCCGTGTAGCCCGCCAGGTCGAGGAAGGCGATCGCCGGCGGCCGCTTTCGCTGCTTCGGGGTGATCCCGCGCTCCTCCATGAACTGCTCGGTCACGCCGACGATGTACTCGAGCACGGCGTGCTCCCTGTGCCGCCGCTGGAGCCAGGAGACGAGGCCCTGCACGAGGTTGGTGTAGGCGCCGGCCCGCTGGTACACCAGCGCGTCCTTCTCCTCGTTGGGGAGGTCGTACTCGGCGACCTTCTGACGCACCGCTAGGTCGAAGAACTGCAGTCCCGAGCCGACGAGCCGCTGAATCGTCCCGCCGTACAGCCGCGCGAACCGCGAGAGCTCGTCGTCGTCGGCCAGGTCGAGCGTGGTGACGATGAGCTTGAGCATCTCGGCGTCCTCGTCGCGAAGCCGGTCGTCCTCGGGCGGCGGGAAGCCGAGCTCTCCGCCCAGGCGCCTCAGGAGGTTCGGGTCGCGGTCGAGCTCCGCGGCGAGCCCGGCGTAGGTCGCGGTCGCCTCGACCGGCTCGGGCAGAAAGAGCCCGAGCGGGAAGGAGAGCTCGCCGGCCTGCACGCCGCGGGCGACGTCCTCGAGCGAGATCCCCGCGTCCTCGAACGCCGCCATGAGCCGAACCACGTGGACGTCGGAGAGGGCGAAGGAACCCGTCTCGTCGGCCCGGAGAAGACCGAGCTCCCCGAGGCGACGAACGTGCTCGGGCGAGCAGGGGACGAGCGCGGCGAGATCCTGAGCCGAGATCCTGGACACGCGCTGACTCTATCCCCGGTCCTCCGCGGGCATAGTCCCAGCATGGCCGCCGGACCGCTCGACAACGCCGGGATCGCGGAGCGCCTGGAGGCGTTCGCCGTCCTCCTCGACCTGGCCGGCTCCGGGCGCTACACGCCGCGCGCGTACAGGCGCGCGGCCGAGACCGTGCGAGAGACCCAGGCACCGGTGGCCGAGCTCGTCCGGGCCGGACGCGTGCAGGAGCTCCGCGGGATCGGACCGGGCATAGCCGCCCGCCTCGGCGAGCTGGTCGAGACGGGCTCGATCGCGGAGCTCGACGAGCTCGAGCGCGAGGTGCAGCCGCAGCTGGTCGGCTTCGGGCGGCTGCTCGGCATCGGCCCGCAGCGAATGCTCGAGATCGGGCGCGCGCTCGACGTGCGGACGCCCGACGAGTTCAGGGCGGCGGCGCTCGCCGGTCGGCTCCAGTCGGTACCGGGCATCGGCCCGAAGACGGAAGCCCGCATCCTCGAGCGGCTCGGGAGCGGGACTCCGCGGGCACGCCGCGGGCTCCTGCTCGATCGGGCGCGTGCGCTCGTGGAGGAGATCGCCGGCCGGCTGGGAGGTACGGTCGCCGGCGATCCGCGCCGGTGGGCCGACACCTGCTTCGACCTCGCCGTCGTGGTCGCGGCGGCGCGCCCTGCCGAGACCCTCGAGGCGTTCGAACGTCTCCCGTCGATCGTCGCGGTCGTCGAGCGCACGGCCCGCCGCGCCGTCGGAGTCACGGTCGAGGGCGTCTCGGTGGAGCTCGTCGTCGCCCGGCCGGACGCCTTCGGCTCGGAGCTCCTGCGAGCGACGGGCACGCGCGACTACGTCGACGCGCTCGAGCCGTTGCCGGACGCGCCGGACGAGGCCGGCGTCTACACGGCGCTCGGCATCCCCTGGTGCCCGCCCGAGCTGCGCGAGGCGCCGTTCCGCGGCGAGCCGCCGGCGCTCGTCGAGCTCGCCGACGTGCGCGGCGACCTCCACTGCCACACGACCTGGTCGGACGGCAGGGCCTCGGTGCTCGAGATGGGGCTCGCGGCGCGCGACCGCGGCTACGAGTACCTCGCCATCTGCGACCACACCGAGAACGTCCGCGTCGTGCCGGGGCTCGACGCCGACGCGCGTGCGGCGCCAGGCCGAGGAGATCGCGCTCGCCAACGAGGAGCTCGCACCCTTCCGCATCCTGCGCGGCACCGAGGTGGACATCCGGCGCGACGGGAGCCTCGACCTGCCCGACGACGTCCTCGCGGAGCTCGACTGGGTGCAGCTGAGCCTCCACGCGGGCCAGCGCGAGCCGCGGGAAGCCCTGACCCGGAAGGTCACGGAGGCGATGCGCCACCCCGCGGTCTCGTGCCTCAGCCACCCGAGGGGGCGGATGATCAGCCACCGGCCGCCGAACGCCCTCGACCTCGAGGCGGTCTTCGAGGTCGCCCTGGAGACAGGCGTCGCCCTGGAGACGAACGGCCTCCCCAACCGGCTCGACCTCTCCGGCCCGGAGGTCCGGCTGGCGATCGAGGCGGGCGTCCCCATCGTCGCCTCGACCGACGCGCACTCCGCTCAGGGCCTCGAGAACATGGAGCTGGCGATCGCCACCGCCCGCCGCGGCTGGGCGACCTCGGCCGACATCGTCAATACCCGGCCGCTCCGGGACGTCCTTCGCGACTAGCGCACCCCAGCAAATACGAGTCGGCCACGAGCGCAATCCGCGCATACCCGGATGTCGAGCCGCCAAGGCGGGATGGATGCTTCCGCTGGAAGGGAAGTGATCCCATGAAGATGAAGGACGCGGCGACCGAGTTTCTCGGCGGAAAGCGCATCGCCGTCACCGGTGTCTCTCGACACCCGGAGACCCATTCCGGCAATACCGTCTATCGCCGCCTGCGCGAGCGCGGCTACGACGTCTTCGCCGTCAATCCGAACGCTGACGGGGTCGAGGGCGATCGCAGCTACCACGACCTGCGTTCGATCCCCGACGGGGTCGAAGGAGTCGTGATCGCAACGAGCCCGGAGCACGCCGACGAGACGATGCGGGAGTGCGTCGACCTCGGGATCGAGCGCGTGTGGATGCACCGCGCCTTCGGTCGCGGAAGCGTCTCGGAGGAGGCGGCCGAGTACGGCCGGCAGCACGGTGTCTCCGTCATCGACGGGGGCTGCCCCTGCATGTTCGACCCGACGGCCGACCCCGGGCACAAGGTCATGCGCGTGGTCTCGACGCTCACGGGCAAGACCCCCCGCGATGTCTAGGTCGGTCGGACGACGCCGCGGCGGCGGACCAGCAAGGCGCGGGGTCCTTGCGGTGAGTTTCGCCGTAGAGCCAACGGGAAGGCCCTAGAAGATGAGCGACGCCGCAGGCGAGCCGAAACCGCGAGCGCAGCCCCCCGACTACGAGGTCGTCGTCATCGGCGCGGGTCAGGCGGGCTTGGCGATGGGCTACCACCTCGCACGTCAAGGTGTGCGCTTCATCATCCTCGAGCGCGCCGACTCCATCGCCCCCGCGTGGCGCGAGCGCTGGGACTCGCTGACGCTCTTCACGCCCCGCCGCTACAGCAGCCTTCCGGAGCTTGCCTTCCCCGGCGAGGAGGACGGCTATCCGACACGCGACGACGTGATCGCCTATCTCGAACGCTATGCGGAAACCTTCGAGCTCCCGATCGAGCTCAACTGCAACGTGCTCAAGCTCTCCGGCGAGGACGGGCGCTTCGTCCTCGACGCCGACGGGCGGACGATCACGGCCGACCAGGTCGTCGTCGCGACAGGCCCATTCCAAACGCCTTACGTCCCCGAGGTCGCCAAGGACCTCGCTCCTGACGTCTGGCAGGCACACAGCACCGGCTACCGACGACCGGGTGACGTGCCCGAGGGGACCGTGCTCGTGGTCGGGGGCGGAAACACGGGCTTCCAGATCGCCAAGGAGCTCTCGGCCACGCACAGCGTCATCCTCTCGGTCGGCACCCGTCAGAAGCCGCTGCCGCAGCGGCTGGCCGGGCGCGACCTCTTCTGGTGGCTGACGAAGACGGGCCTGATCCACAAGACGGTCGAGTCGCGCCTCGGGCACCGGCTGAAAGACCGGGACACGCTGATCGGCTCGAGCCCGCGCGAGCTCAGACGCCGCTACGGCGTCGAGCTGAAGCCGCGTGTGACGGCTGCCTCCGGGCGCACAGTCCGTTTCGAGGACGGAGGCGAGCTCGAGGTCGGCGCGGTCATCTGGGCGACCGGGTACCGGCCCGACTACGCGTGGATCGACCTTCCGATCCTTGACTCCGACGGGCGACTGCGACACCGTCGCGGGGTGACGGACGTTCCGGGTCTCTGCTTCCTCGGTCTCACGTGGCAGCACACCCGCGGCTCGGCCCTGATCGGCTGGGTGAAGGACGATGCCGAGTTCATCGCCGGGCAGATCGCGGCCGCGAATCCACGAGGCCGGCGTCCGGGCCGGAGCACCTGCCCGAGAAGGGTAGGTAGCCATGCACGACCACAGCTCACACGGGCACAGCGACGTCGTCGAGTTTCCGAGCGCGACCGAGGGGCTGCCGGACGCGCGCCGCCCCGAGGTCGTCGAGCTCTCCGACGGCGACGAGTTCGACCTGGAGATCGCCCCCGTCAGGAAGCAGATCGGGGACGCCACCGTGCGCATGCTCGCCTACAACGGCTCCGTCCCGGGCCCGACCCTGAAAGTGCCCCAGGACGCGACGATCATGGTGCACGTCACGAACCGCAGCGACATGGAAGCGACCGTGCACTGGCACGGACTGCGGCTCGAGAACCGCTACGACGGGACGCACGAGACGCAGGCGCCGATCCCGGTCGGCGAGACCTTCACGTACCAGCTGAGCGTGCCCGATCCAGGCGCGTACTGGTACCACCCGCACATCCGTGAGGACTACGGCCAGGAGCTGGGCCTCTACGGGAACATCCTGGTCGTCCCGAGCGAGGAGGATCACTGGCCGCCCGCCCACCGCGAGCTTCCCGTGACGCTCGACGACCTGCTGATCGAGGAAGGGCGGATTGCGCCCTTCAGCGAGTCGGAGACGACGCATGTCGCGATGGGCCGTTTCGGAAACACGATGCTCATCGCCGGCGAACCTGAGCTCTCGCTCGAGGCCAAGCGCGGCGAGGTCGTGCGCTTCTACTTCACGAACACGGCCAACACGCGCGTCTTCAACGTCACGCTGCCGGGGGCGCGGATGAAGCTCGTCGGCGGCGACAGCGGCCATTACGAACACGAGGAACTCGTCGCCGAGGTGCTGCTCGCACCCTCCGAGCGCGTCGTCGTCGACGTCCTCTTCGAGGACCCCGGAGAGCTCGCGCTCGAGCACCGCACGCCCGAGAAGTCCTACCGTCTTGCTGCGATCGAGGTCGTCGACGAGCCGGCTGAGCCCGATCTCACCGAGCACTTCGAAACCCTGCGCACGTACCCGGACATGGGTGTGCTTCGAGAACGGATCGAGCCGTTCGTCGAGGCTCCGCCCGACAAGACGCTCTCCTTCGTGGCCGAGATGGACGAGTTCGGCCCCGAGGGTGGGGTCGACACCGGCGTCTACGCCTGTCCGATGGATCCGGAGATCGTCGGCTCCTGGGCGGGCAAGTGCCCGAAGTGCGGGATGAAGCTCATGCCTGCGCAGTCGGGGACCGAGGCTCCGACCGCCTTCGCCTGTCCCATGGATGCGGAGATCACGGCCACGTGGGCGGCGACCTGCCCGAAGTGCGGGATGACGCTGCGCGCCACGGGAGTTGGCGAGGCGGCCGCCGGGGACGAGCCGAGCAGCATCGCGGCCATCACGAAGAGCACGGCGGAGGCCACGCGCACGGCGCGGCACAGGGAATCGAGTGGGAAGACGACATGGTCGAGATCAACCGGATGACGACGCCGGCCAACATGCGCTGGAAGCTCGTCGATCGCGACACCGGGGCCGAAAACGCGCAGATCGACTGGACCTTCCGAGTCGGCGATCAGGTGAAGCTCCGCCTCGTCAACGAGATGGACTCGGATCACCCGATGCCACACCCCTTCCACGTCCACGGAGCCGGCCGCTTCCTCATCCTCGCGCGCGACGGCGTGGTCGAGCCCAACCTCGTCTGGAAGGACACGGTGCTCGTCCGCACCGGAGAGACCGTCGACATCCTGCTCGACGTCACCAACCCGGGCCGCTGGATGGCCCACTGCCACATCGCCGAACACCACGAGAGCGGGATGATGTTCAGCTTCAACGTCACCCCGAAGGCCTCGTGAGCGTGGCCGCTGTTGCGCGGCCGGCCCGCGCACGCTGGCGAGGGCCGATCGTGTGGGGAGTGGTCGTCGGAGTCGCGCAGGCGGCCACGCCGCTTGCTCTCTGGTGGCTCGACGCCGCGACCGTCTACGCGCTCGGGCTTGCGGTGATCGCCGCGATCTACATCGGTTTCGCAGTCGCAGACGGACGCCCCACCGTTCTCGCCGTCGAGACCGGCGTCGCCAGCGGGTTCATCATCATCGCCGCCGCAGCGATCACCGGCACACCGTGGCTGCTCGTCGTCGGCCTCGCCGGCCACGGGCTCAAGGACCTCTGGCAGCACCGCACTCAGTTCGTTGCCAACACGCGGTGGTGGCCTCCGTTCTGTCTTGTGGTCGACTTCGTGGTCGCGGCAATCATCGCCGTCGAGATCCTCGCCGGCGTCCGGTTCGACCACTAGAGCGCCCCGCCACGTCGGCCTGAGCGGACGTTCACGCTACATCGCGGCGGCGCAGGAGCCAGCCCGCGGCCAGGAGGAACGCGGCGAGGTAGACCGCCAGTACGAGCAGCGCCTGGCCGCCCGCCACGAACGGGCCGGAGAACGAGCCCGGGCCCGTGTCCGAGACCTCCTCCTGGGACACGCCGAGCACGGCGACGAGCGAGTAGCCGTTCGCGCGCACGAAGAACTCCACCAGGCCGTCCAGGAGGCTGACCTCGCGGGCGAGCGCGCTCAAGAGGCCCTCGACGACGAACGCATACAGGATGCCGATGCCGGTCGCGAGGGCGGTGCCGCGCGTGACGACGGCGAGGAAGATGCCGAGCGCCGCCCAGACGGCGAAGACGAGCCAGCCGCCGGCGATGCCCCGGACGAGGAGCCACGCGCTCGGCCAGGCGACGTCCGCACCCTCGTTCGCGGCGATCGCCCAGCTTGCGAGCGCGCCCAGCACGAAGACGACGAGCACGAAGACCAGGAGCACCGCGGCCACGGCGGCCAGCTTGGCGCCGAAGACCCGCAGCCGACCGGGCCCCTGCGTGAAGAGCGTCTTCAGCGTCCCCCAGCCGTACTCGCTGCCGACGGTGAGGACTCCGAGCATGAGCGCCAGCACCCCGCCGAAGAACGGGAAGCCGGCGAGGAGCGTCCCGACGAGACTCTCCGGCAGCAGGTCGGCCAACCCGCGCTCCGGGTCGTTCGTGTACTGGATGTACGGGCACGACGTAGGCGAACGTGAGCGCGAGCGCCGTCCAGATCGCGAGCAGGATCCACGTGCTGGTGCGCTTGCGCATCATGAGCAGCTCGGCGGTGACGAGCCTGGTCATGCTGCCTCCTCTCCCTGGGTGAGCTCGAGAAAGACCTTCTCCAGAGACGCGCGCTCGGGGCGGAGCTCGCTGACGGCGATCCCGGCCTCGACCAGCGCGCGGTTGATCGTCGCGGCCGCAGCGGGCTCGGCGGCGATGCGGAGGCCGCCGTCGGTGCGCGCGACCTCGTCGACGCCCCGCAGCGAACGCAGGACCCGCTCCGCCTGCGGCCGCTGGGTCGGCGCGGAGCCACAGGCCCTCACGGCCGCGCAGCTCGTCGACGGTTCCCTCGCCCACGAGCCTGCCCCGGCTGATGACGCCGACGCGGTCGCAGACCTGCTCGACCTCGCCCATGAGGTGGCTGGAGAGGAGAACGGTGCGGTTGCCCCGGCCGAGACTGCGGATGAACGGGCGCATCTCGGCCATGCCGGCCGGGTCCATGCCGTTCGTCGGCTCGTCGAAGACGAGCAGCTCGGGATCCTTCAGCAGCACCGCGGCGATGCCGAGGCGCTGCTTCATCCCGAGCGAGTAGGTCCCGAAGCGGTCGCCGGCGCGGGAGGCCAGGTCGACCTCCTCGAGCACGGGCGCGATCCGCGTCTCGGGAACGCCCGCGTAGCGGGCGAGGACGCGTAGGTTGTCGCGACCCGAGAGATAGGGATAGAACGTCGGCGACTCGATCAGCGCTCCGAGCCGGCGGAGGCTGTGCGGCGTCCCCGGCGCGGCGCCGAGGACGAGCGCGCTCCCGGTCGTGGGCCGGATCAGCCCGAGGAGCATCCGCAGCGTCGTCGTCTTGCCGGCGCCGTTGGGGCCGAGGAATCCGTAGACCTCGCCCCGGCGCACGCTGAGGTTCAGGCCGTCCACGGCGACGATGCCCTCGCCGTACCGCTTGCCCAGTCCGTGCGTCTCGACGATGAGATTCGTGTTCGTGCTCTCAGTCATGCCCTCCACGGTACGGAGGCGAGACCTGCGGCCACAACGCCCTCAGGGAGGAACTTCGGCGTACCCCCGTGGGAGGACAAGGATCCTGCCCGGGGGCGACTCGACGGCGGCGTTCGGCCGGTACCGTCAAAGGATCGTGAGTGTGCGAGGCACGAGGCTTTTCGTCGACGCGCTCATCGCCGTCGTGGTGCTGACGTTCTCGCTCGCCGCGATCGCGCGCGGCGGGTTCGACGACGACGGCGAGAGCCTCGACGCCGTCGCGGTCGTGCTGGTCGCGCTGACCGCCCTGCCGCTCGTCGGCCGGCGGGTCGCGCCGCTGCCGGTCTTCGCGGTCGTGACCGCCGCAACGGCGACGCTGTACGGGCTTCGCTACGGGCTCGGACCGCCTCTCGGCTTCGCGGTCGCGCTCTACACCGTGGCGGACGAGCGTCCCTGGGACGCCCTGCGCAGGGCCGCACTCGCCGCCAGCGTCGTCATCCTCCTCGGCCCCCACCTCGTGCGGGACGGCCTGGCGCCCGAGCTCTTCCTGGGCGCGGGCGTCTGGGCGGCGGCCTGGTTCGCCGGCGACCGGTCCCGGCTGCGCCGCGAGCGGATCGCCGAGCTGGAGGAGCGCGCCCGGAACGCCGAGCGCGAGGCCGAGCGCGAGCGCCGGCTCGCAGCCGCGGAGGAGCGCATGCGCATCGCGCGCGACCTGCACGACTCGGCCGGGCACGCGATCAACGTGATCCTCGTCCAGGCGGGCGCGGCGCGCCTGTTGCAGGAGCGGGATCCCGCAGGCGCCCGGGCCGCGCTCCAGACGGTCGAGGAGGTTGCGCGCGACACGCTGGGCGAGATCGACCAGCTGGTGCGAGCCCTCCGCGACGACCTCCCGCCTGGGGAGGTCGAGCCGCCCCCGGGCTTGGCCGCGCTCGACGGCCTCGCGGAGCGCTACCGGGTTTCCGGGCTCGCGGTGACCGTCACCGTCGAGGGGTCGCGCCGGGCCCTGAGCCCGGCCGTCGACCACGCTGCCTACCGGATCCTCCAGGAGGCGCTGACCAACGCGGCGTGGCACGGCGGCGGAAGCGCCGCGGTGGCGATCGAGTTCGCTCCGAGGGCGCTGGAGATCGCGGTGACCAACCCGGGAGCGCCGAGCTCGCCGGAGCGCGACGGCGGCGGCCAGGGCATCGTGGGCATGCGGGAGCGCGCCCAGCTCCTCGGCGGCAGCTTCGAGGCGGGTGCGGACAACGGCTCCTTCCGCGTCCACGCGCGGCTGCCGTACGGCGAGGCGAGGGCATGAGCGAGGCGCCGGTCCGTGTCCTCCTCGTGGACGACGACGACCTCATGCGCGCCGGCCTCAAAGCCGTGCTGTCGAGCGACGACGCCATCGAGGTCGTCGGCGAGGCCTCGGACGGTCGCGCCGCGGTCGAGCAGGTGCGGGCCTCGAGCCCGGGCGTCGTCCTCATGGACGTCCGCATGCCCGACCTGGACGGCATCACGGCGACCCGCGAGGTGCTCGAGAGCTCGCCGGAGGTCAAGGTCATGATCCTCACGACCTTCGAGCAGGACGACTACATCTTCGGCGCCCTCAACGCCGGCGCCTCAGGCTTCCTCCTCAAGCGCACCAGCCCCGAAGAGCTCATCGCCGGCATCCACACCGTCGCCGTCGGCGACTCGCTCCTCTCACCGTCGGTCACCCGCCGGGTAATCGACCGTATGGCGAGCCAGCCGGCCGCGGACAGGCCCTACGACGAGCGGCTCGGCGAGCTCACGCCGCGCGAGCGCGAGGTCCTGGCCCAGGTCGCGCGCGGCCTCTCGAACAGCGAGATCGCAAAGGAGCTCGTGATCGAGGAGTCCACGGTGAAGACCCACGTCAAGCGGATCCTCATGAAGCTCCACCTCCGCGACCGCGTCCAGGCAGTGATCTTCGCCTACGAGAGCGGGCTCACCCGAGCCGGCTCGTCCGGGTCGTCGGGCTAGGCATGCGCTTGGCGCCGCCTTCGGGAGCCGCACGGGCGCGAGATGGCGGTGACCTTCGGCCGCGCCGCCGGTCGAAGAACTGGAGCCCCGACCCGTTCGTGCCATTTCAGCCGCTTCTGCCCTTCCGCCCTGAATAGGAACGATCAAAAGGGCATAACGCACTGACCTCAACAAAAAGAGCGGGCGCTACGCGCCCGCCTGGCCCTGCCCCGAACGCGCCAAATCCTGGCCGCCGTGCTCACCCCGTCAACCCCTCCGCTCCGCTCCGGGGTCGGCGCTCCGCGCCTTGACAGGCCTCCGCGCGGCAACCACGGGCACGTAACGGGGCACGGCCGAACACCTTGCTGCGGAAGGTCGCGCAGAGGGGCGGTCGCCCATGCAATTGCGCACCTGTGTGAGGGCCGCCTTGCAGCCACAGGTCGAGCGCCCACCCGTGCCAATTTCGCTGGGGCTCTTCCTGCAGTATTTCTTCCCGCGGCTTGTGGGTGTCCGCTACGCGGGGTCGATCTCGCGGCTCACGATCCACGCGTGCTTGCCGACCTGCCGTCCTCTCGTGAACCCGGACTGCTCGAACAGCTCGGCGGTCGCACTGAACAGGAACCGGCCTTGAGCCTCCCGTCCGGCGGTTACCTCGGAGATCGCCTCGATGAGACCGCCGCCGGCGGCGGCGATCTGGGCGAGCGCGCCCTCCAGCCCGGCCCGCGCGACTCCGCGGCCGCGATGGCCTTTGTCGACGAAGATGCAGGCGATCCGCCAGCGCGCACGAGGCGGCGGGTTCTTCGCGTACTCACGGTGGTGCTTGAGCCCGAGTTCCTCCGGACTGCCGTACTGGCACCAGCCCTGCGCGAGGTCGTCCTCGTCGAAGACCAGCGCGGCATGAGCGCGGCCCGCCCTGACCAGCTCCTCCTTCAGAGTGCGGGGATCGCTGACGCCGCGCTGGTACTCGGAGTGATGGGCGATGCACCAGCACCCTCCGTAGACCCCGTTGTTGCGCTCGACCAGCTCCGCAAAGGCGTCCCACGTGGACGCGTCGAGCGGGCGGGTCTCGTAGGAAGCCCTCTCCGCCGGGCTCGCCCCTCCGGACATCTGTGCTGAGCGCTTGGCCATCGGCGGCTTCAGTCGAGAGCATAGTCCGGCTCGTCGAGTCGAGAGCAGGCGGAAACGAGAGTCCTCGGGCGACATTCCCGAACGCTCGCGCAGCTCAGTGTCTTGAGTCATGCGAGGATGCGCTCGTGCATGGAATCCTCGCGCCGACCCAGCAACTCGCATTGACACGGCTCTGGCGACTCACCCGGACGGACCAGACGGCGCTCGACGGCGCGGGAACCTTGGAACATGGCGGCCGCTACTCACCGCCCGGCACGCCGGTCGTCAACTTCGCCTCGGAGGCGGGGCTCGCGGTGCTCGTGGCCCTGCGGTACCTGCCTGGTAATCCGGCCGATGCGCCAGACGACTACGTCCTTGGCTGGACTGAAATCGATTCGGTTCCGGAGAGGGTTCCCAACGCTGACGACGATGTGATCCGCGAGTGGGTGAGCGACTGGCTCCAGGAGCGCCGCGGCTTGCTGGCGGCAGTGCGCTCGCAGGTCCTCCCTGAGGCGGACGTCGTGCTAATGAACCCGCTCCATCCCGAGGCCGCCGACGTGCAGCCGCTCGTCACGCGGCCGTTCAGCTTCGCCGAATGCCTCCACACGCCGCCGATGCTCGTGCGTTACGCCGGTGAGGGCGACGCTGCGACGCAGCCGAGCACTGGCCCACGCCAGGCCGCCACTCCCTGAGCAGCTAGGAAGAACAGAACGGCCCCGACGGCTGGGATCTGCCCTTCTGCCTTAGCTCAGCTCAGCTGTGAAACGACAGTTGAGTGACACCGAAAACGACAAGTCGGTGTCACCGGTCGCCTCGACCGTCTCCGAAGCCGAACTCCGTCATGAACATGAGCGCCGCGTCCTCTGGCGGGCGCGCGGCGCCGCGCCCAGCCGGAAACCACTCGACCGCGCAAATGAGAGTGTCGGCCGCGACCGTGACAGCAATCAGGTTGATCCAGCAGCGGTCGGTGCTGCGAACGATCTCCTGGAACCGAGGCTCGAACTCCGCCGCAGCAACCTCGCTCCCCGGCTGCCACTCCCATCGTGTTGCCGGCCCCAGCTGACGCTCGAAGAAGGCCATGCGCGTCCAGGAACGTGGATAGCCCAGCTCGAGGATTAGCCGGCTCTCGAGGAGTTCGACGTACTCCTCGAGCGGTCGGCCGGCGCGAAGGGGCGGGCGCGCAGGCGTCTGGCGACTGGCCTTGCGGGCCTGCTTGAAGAGCATCTGCTTGAGGTCCGCTTCACGCAGGGCGGCCTCGGGAGCGTCGCCCCACCGATGGGCGGCGACCGTTGCGCCGGCGCCCGGCGTTCCGCCCTCGATGGGCCACACCGAGCCGAGCTCAGCGACCCGCTCCATGATCGCCCTCGCCAGACCCGCCGCCTCACCCAGGCCCGCATCCGGAAGCAGAACGACGAACTCGTCGCCTCCGAAGCGGATCACCTTGTTGCCATTCGCGAGCGAGCGAAGCTCGCTTCCGATCTGCTTGAGCAACGCGTTCCCCGCCTCGTACCCCCATGTCTTGTTCATGAGATACATGTCGTCGAGATCGAGCCACAGAAACGAGCCCTGCGGAGGCGGCGACCCCGCCATGTACTTCCGGAGAGCCCGATGCGTTTGACACCCCGTGAGGCGATCCCGTCGACGCCTCGCTCGGAGGAACCTCTGAACTCTTCGCACACGCCGCCGCATGCCCTTAGCATCGGCGGCCAGACGCTTCGCCACGACACCCCGACGGGCGCACGGCCCTGTCGATAACACGCCAGTGCCGCCGAAAACTTCCTCCCGCGACTAGACCGGGGCGACTGCACCGCTCTAGGACGTTTTACAGCTCAGCTACAACCGGTGTTCTGGCCGCAGTCGCGACACGTGTAGCACGAGCCCGTCCTCACCATCCGCCCGCCGCACTTGGCGCACTCCACCGCGTCCTCGAACGCGTTGAACAGGGCGGTCTGGCCGGGCGGCGGGGCCGGCGCGGCCTCGGCATCGGTGCCTGCGGCCCCGTTGCCCTCCAGGATGTCGTGGGCCTCAGCCAGGCGCTTGCGCACCTCCGGGCTGAGGATGCCGAGCTCCTGCTGGGTCTCTGTGTCGAGGAACTTCTTGCCCATCCAGCGGAAGATGTAGTCGACGAGGGACTTGGCGGCGCGGATGTCGGCGTCGTTCGTGAGGCCGCTCGGCTCGAAGCGCATGTGGGCGAACTTGGAGACGTAGACCTCGAGCGGGACGCCGTACTGGAGGCCGAGCGAGACCGAGATCATGAACGAGTTCATGAGGCCGGCGAGGGTCGTGCCCTCCTTGGCGATGTCCACGAAGATGTCGCCCGGGGGTGCCGTCGTCGTAGAGGCCGACGTGGATGTAGCCCTCGTAGTCGCCGACGCGGAACTTGCGGCCGATCTCGGTGCGATCGTCGGGGAGGCGGCGCCGGTCTTCGCGCTGCACGGGTGCCGGCGCGGCGGTGTCCGACTTCTTCGAGAGCGGCTGCGCGACCTTGCAGTTGTCGCGATAGATGGCGATCGCCTTGACGCCGAGCTTCCAGGCGTCCGTGAACAGGCCGGCGACCTCATCGACGGACGTGTCCTCGGGGAGGTTGACCGTCTTCGAGATCGCGCCCGAGATGAAGGGCTGGACGGCGCCCATCATCTTCACGTGGCCCATGTAGTGGATGGCGCGCTCGCCGATCGCGCAGTCGAAGACCGGGTAGTGCTCGGTCTTCAGGAACGGCGCGCCGACGACGGTGTTGCGGTCGTCGATGAAGGCGACAACCTGGTCGCGCTCCTCGGGCGCGTAGCCCATCCGGTCGAGCGCCATCGGCACCGTCTTGTTCACGATCGTGAGGTCGCCGCCGCCGACGAGCTTCTTCATCTTCACGAGCGAGAAGTCCGGCTCGACCCCGGTCGTGTCGCAATCCATCATGAAGCTGATCGTCCCGGTGGGCGCGAGCACGGTGGCCTGCGCGTTGCGGTAGCCGCTGACCTCGCCCAGGTCGAGCGCGTCGTCCCAGGACTTCCGGGCCGCCGAGAGGAGGTCGTCCGGCACGGCGTGGGCGTGCTCGATGTTCCCGACCGCGGCACGGTGCTTGGCGATCACGCCGATCATCGCGCCCGCGTTCGGCTGGTAGCCCGCGAACGGGCCCATGCGACCGGCGATCTCGGCCGACTTGCGGTAGGCGCGGCCGGTCATCAGCGCGGTGACCGCGGCGGCGAAGGCGCGGCCCTCGTCCGAGTCGTACGGGAGCCCGCGCGACATGAGGAGCGCGCCGAGGTTCGCGTAGCCGAGGCCGAGCTGACGGTACGCCTTCGCGTTTCGGTCGATCTCGGGCGTCGGGTAGCTCGAGTACCCGACGAGGATCTCCTGCGCGAGGAAGACCGTGTCGACCGTGTGCTCGAAGGCCTCGACGTCGAGGTCGCCGTCCTCGCGGCGGAACTTCATCAGGTTGATGGAGGCGAGGTTGCAGGCGCTGTCGTCGATGGACATGTACTCGGAGCACGGGTTGGAGGCGTTGATCCGGCTCGTGTTCGGGAGGGTGTGCCACGCGTTGATGGTCGTGTCGTACTGGACGCCCGGGTCGGCGCAGCGCCACGCGGCCTCGGCGGCCTGCGTGAGCAGGTCGCGCGCGGGAAGCGTGGTGACGACGCTGCCGTCGGTGCGGGCGGTGAGGTTCCAGTCGTCGTTGGCCTCGACGGCCTCCATGAAGGCGTCCGTCACGCGCACCGAGTTGTTCGCGTTCTGGTACTGGATCGAAGCCCAGTCGGGCGAGTCCAGCGACATGTCGTAGCCGGCCGCCTCGAGGACGCGCGCCTTCTCCTCCTCGTGGGCCTTGCACCAGATGAACTCCTCGACGTCGGGGTGGTCGATGTCGAGGACGACCATCTTGGCTGCACGGCGGGTCTTGCCGCCGGACTTGATCGTGCCGGCCGAGGCGTCGGCGCCCCGCATGAAGCTGACCGGCCCGGAGGCGTAGCCGCCCTTGGAGAGCTGCTCCTTGGAGGAGCGCAGGTGCGAAAGGTTGACGCCCGAGCCGGAGCCGCCGCGGAAGATGATTCCCTCGCGCCGGATCCAATCCAGGATCGAGTCCATCGAATCCTCGATCGAGAGGATGAAGCACGCGCTGCACTGCGGACGCTCCTCGAAGCCGACGTTGAACCAGACCGGCGAGTTGAAGGAGGCGAGCTGGTTGACGAGGATCGCCTTGAGCTCGGCCTCGAAGGTGTCGGCCTCGTCCTCGTCGGCGAAGTAGCCGCCGTCGCGGCCCCACGCCACGGCTGTGGCGACGACGCGGCCGATCATCTGCTTCACGCTCGACTCGCGCTCGGGCGAGGACATGCGGCCGCGGAAGTACTTCTGCGCGACGATGTTCGTCGCCGTCTGCGACCAGAACTTCGGGAACTCGACGCCCTTCTGCTCGAAGACCGGGCCGTCCTTGCCGGGGATGAAGGCATCGCGGAGCTCCCACTCGATCTCGTCGAACGGGTCGCGACCGGGGATCGTGAAATAGCGCTTGACACCGCACGGCCGCGCGGCATCGGCGACGCTGTTCACGAGCGCCTCGTCCTCGATGACGGGTGCGGTACCGGTGCGCGCTGCGGACGCCATGTCTCCCTCCAAGGGTATCGGTCTGACGTAGGTCTAAAGCTGGCCCGCCGGTGGCGGGGACCAGTGAGAGTAGAGCGGGGGTCGGACGGAATCCGAGCGCCTGAGCAACCCCCTTGACGGCGTTGTGAGTGAGTGCTAACTTACCCGCCATGGCAACGCACGCGACCGAGCGAAAGAGCGCCGAGGTCCGTCGCGAGGAGATCCTCGAGGCGGCCATGACGGAGTTCGCCTACGGCGGGCTCCACGGCACCTCGACCGAGAAGATCGCCCAGCGCGCCGGCATCTCGCAGCCCTATCTCTTCCGCCTCTTCGGCACGAAGAAGGAGCTGTTCCTCGCCAGCTCGAAACGC
>CAVZIL010000003.1:0-74924 GCA_963775505.1 uncultured Actinomycetes bacterium | reverse complement strand
CGCCCCGGCGAACTCGCTGTCGTTGACCCACTGTCGCAGCACGAACTCGTACTGGTTCTCGATGTTCGAGTTGATGAACTGAAAGAGCATCCCGCGCTCGATGCCATCGTATGGTTTCCCTGGGTCATAGGTCGGCCCGTACGGCAGACCGCGGCGAATCAGCCGGTGAGCGTTGTTGCTGCCGCCGGGCACGCCCTGGCCGGCGACCGGTTGACCTCGTGGGTTGACGCGGCGTATGTGCGCGCCGACAGGACAGCGGAGTCCCTTCGGATCTCCCGAACCATCGGCGTTCACATACTCGAAATCGTTCAACTGCTCGGGCGAGACCCCTCCCGTAGGGCTATCCGTGTCCGGTGACAGGGCGAGAGGAACGCCGTTGCGCCATCGCCCGCACATCTTCGCCGCCAACAGTTCGGGATCGATCTTGTCTTTGTTGGATTGCAAGAAGTTTTCAAAGCCAACGACGTCGGTCTCGACCTTCTTGAAGACTGCGAAGCTGCCGTTCAGGCCCAGTTGTCGTGGCTCCGGGACGTCGTAGTTCGTGGCGTCTTCCAGCAAGACGAAGAGCCATGGCTCGCAGGGCTCCTGGTGGTCAGGAGGATAGTTCTCAGGACCGCCGCGAATGGTGGGCATGCTGATGCCGTCGGTGTATCCGAAGTGCACCTTGGCAGTCGGCACGGGTTGGCCATCTTGCATCTCCAGTAACGCCATCCCGTCCTGCCGCCAGATTTCGCGAAAGGCATCCCCCTCGGCAAACAAGGCCTGCAGCCTGTCGCTGTAGCTCGACATCGCCTCCGGGCTGAGGGCATGCAGCGTCACCAGAACGTGATCGTCTCCTCCTCCAAAGCCCCCGACCCAGTTCTCGGGCGAACTGGCTCCGGTATCGCCGACCGAGCTCCGCTCGTCGCGCGGCTCCTTCGATGAATGCGCCGAACGACTTGAACGAGAGCGTCGGGACGAGTTCCTCTACCTCCAGCGCTACAAGTCCGGGCCACGTGATGCCGATGTTGAGGCAATAGTCGGGCGTGCGACGCGGGGCATCGGCGGGATCGTCTCGCGGTCCGGGCGCGAACCCTACGTGCCAGTCCTGGGCAGTCGTGACTTGCGGGGTGTCGGATTCGTCGCCGCTCACGAGCCGGCCGAGTTGCCTCCGCGCTTGTGCCGGGCTTCCTACCGCCAGCAGGAAGTGCCGCACCATCGGCATCCTGTAAGCGCGGAGAACGAACCCCTGAATGTCCGCGAGGTCGAGCGCAGACTCTTCCGCGGCCCCCGAGCCGCCCCCAGCCTTTAGCGGTTCATGCCTGCGACCCAGAAACCGACGAAGACGCCCCGAGTCCTTCATCGCCGATGCTGCCCGTGTCGTGCTCTCCTTGGCCAATGCCGAGCACGGGATCGATCATGGCTCGTGACCATGTGACAGCGCTGCTATCCAGCGGTGGCCGCCGATGACTTGCGATCGGCCAGCAGAGCTCGAATGTCTTGAGTCGCGAGACCTGGATAAGCGGTGTAAAACCCAATCGCCGGATAGTTGTTCTCCAAGGCCCACTGATAGAACGCCTGGGCGTTCTTTGCTACCGGCGTTGGTGGACCGCCAACCACATGTGGAAAGACAGCATCGAAGGCGAACGAGGTCTTTTCTGCGAAGTCCTGGATGTACTTCGCGAAATCACCGTCGAAGATCGTAAAGAACCCCAGGCGGTTTTTCTCGAAGGCGACCCAACCGAAGAAATGCAGCGTGCCGATAGCATCTGATGCGTCGTGCCCCTTCTTTCCTATCAGCGCCGGCGCGACCATCTTCGCAGCAAAACCTCGCGCACGTGACTTGAAGGTCATGTATGTCAGCAAGCAGCCCTGCGAGGTATTGCCCGTGAAGCCCGCCTCACGCGCGCACTCCTTGATGTCCTGAACCGACGCATCCTCGTAAGCGAAGTACTCATCAAGAGGCTCGCGGACTTGACGCTTCAGCCATTTGATCACCCGCTCACGGTTATCAGCCACGGGAGTGGCTGGAGGGTCGTCCACGTGCTCGAAGATGCCGTCGAACACCGGGCCGGCACTCTCCACGAGCCGCTCAATATGCTGGTCGACCTCGCCGTCAATGTCCGAAATGAAGAGAAGCTTCTCGTCTCCCTCGACCATGAAACGTGAGAAATGCACGGTACCGAGGTCGTCCTGCGCCTTCGCGAGATCGGGCATCAAGGGGGGCAGCTCTTCGGGTAGCGCCTTGGCGTTGGCGGGACCCTTGATCGGGAAGTCAATGACTAGATGACTTTGACTCATAGCGTTCTCCTTCGGTCTCGATCTTGCTCGACTGGGTCACGGACACTCCAGAGCGTCTGTCAGCTACTGCGTCGCCGTTGCTTTCTCCTTGCTATCAGCGGTGGCCGATGGTGACGTTTGATAATCGGCGAGTAGAGCTTTGATGTCTTGAACTCCGAGGCCTGGATAGGCGCTGTAAAACCCAATGGCCGGATAGTTGTTTTCCAATGCCCACTGATAGAACGCCTGGGCGTTCTTTGCAACTGGGGTAGGCGCCCCGCCAACGATATGATGGAAAGAGAGCATCGAAGATGAACGAGTTCTTGTCCGCGAAGTCCTGGATGTACTTCTCGAAGTCACCGTCGAAGACTGTGAAGAAGCCTAGGTGGTTGTCCTCAAAGAGCACAAAATGGGCGACATGCAGCGTTCCAATAGCATCCGACGCTTGCCGTTGCCTTTTCCTTCGACTCTCCTCCCGAACAGCTTCGATGCGAACGCCTTTCAGGCGTGACTTGAGGGTCATGTATGTCAGCAAGGCGCCCTGCGAGTATTGCCCGTAAGCCCGCCGCACGAGCGGCTGCCTTGACGTCCTGAACCGAAGCGTCCTCGTAAGCGAAATACGTATCTTCAGGCTCGCGGACATGATGCTTCAGCCATTTGATGGCCCTCTCACGGTTATCAGCCACGGGCGTCGCTGGAGGGTCGTCCACGTGCTCGAAGATGGCGTCAAACACCGGGCCGGCACTCTCCACGAGCCGCTCAATATGCTGGTCGACCTCGCCGTCAATGTCCGAAAGGAAGAGAAGCTTCTCGTCTCCCTCGACCATGAAACGGGAGAAATGCACGGTACCGAGGTCGTCCTGCGCCTTCGCGAGATCGGGCATCAAGGGGGGCAGCTCTTCGGGTAGCGCCTTGGCGTTGGCGGGACCCTTGATCGGGAAGTCAATGAGCAGATGACTTTGGCTCATAGCGTTCTCCTTTCGTCTCGACCTCACTCGACTGGGGTCACGGACACTGCAGAGCCTCTGCGAGCTGCTGCGCCCCCTCGGCCGCCTCGCCGGCCGCGGCACGGGCGTCCTCCCCGCCGGACGTGGAGAGCGACTCCAGGCTGGCCGCAAGATCGTCGGCGGCAGTCGCCGCGTCAGTAGCCCCCGCGGAGGTGAGAGCCGCGGCAACGGCCTCGAGGGATGCTGCGAAGGATCCGAAGCCTGCAAGGGCTTCCTGGCCGGCCTCCGTCCCGCTGGTGGAGACCTCTTCGAGGTCCGCCTCCACGTTCGACAGCTCGGGACAGAGCTCCGCCTGCGCCTCCTGGAGGCTGTCGATCCCCTCGTCGACGGTGCCCGTACCCGCATCGGCGTTGGTGGTTCCCGTCGCGGCCTCGGTCGGTGCGCTTACGTCGTCATCCGAAGCGCAGCCGAGGGCGGGGACCACGACCAGAAGGGCCGCCGTGAGGGCAGCTGCGACGCGGCGGGTCACGACCTGATTCGAGCTCACGGTCTGCCTCCCTGTTCCCGTTCCATGCTGGCTTGCCAGTTTCGCCACACGACGGCGCCAGCACATCGCCCACCCGCGCTATTCACCTAGGTGAAGCGGTCGTCTCTGCGCGGCGGGTCTAGCGTCGCCGGGTTCTCAACCGAAGACGGGCAAGCCCTCCGTCTTACCTCGGTGCGGAGTCCTCGCCCCCGTCCGTCGCTCCGTCGTAGAGATAGAGCAGGGCCGCTTTCACCCGCCTGCTGATGTCTTCCGTCTCGGCAAGGCCCAGCTTGAAGAAGATGGAGTGGATGTGCTTCTCGACGGCTCGTTTGCTGAGCACGAGAGACTCGGCAATCGCTGTATTGCTCTTTCCCTGGGCGATCTCCCCGAGGACCTCGAGCTCCCGCGGGGTGAGCTTGGCGAGCGAAGGGCGCCCGTGGCGTGCTTCGGCGGTCACGAGCACCTCGACGACCTTGGGATCGATGACCGATCCGCCGGCAGCGACGGACTCGATGGCGGACACGAGCTGGGCGGGGTCACGCACGCGCTCCTTGAGCAGGTATGCGCGCCCCTCCGAGCCGGTCTCGAGGAGCTTCAGCGCGTACCTCGGCTCCGCGTAGTGGCTGAGGATGACCACACCTACTTCAGGGTGGAGCTGCCGCAGCCGGACTGCAACCTGGATGCCCTCGTCGGTGTTCGAGGGCGGCATTCGAATGTCGCTCACCACCACGTCTGGCTGGACGACCTCGACAGCCCGGAGGAGCGACGGCATGTCGTGGCACGCGGCCACAACCTCGATGCCCGGGTGAGCGGCGAGGAGCTGCTGAATCCCCTCCAAGACGACAAGGCTGTCGTCGGCGACGGCAACTCGAATCGCCATGGCGGAACGATAGAGCGGAAACGGTAAAAAGGCATGTGCCGGTGTGGTGAACGTTCACCCGGCCGAGTAGACAGGCGCGGCGATCGTGGCAACACTACCGCCTGCAGCAGCTGCCTCGAAGTCCGAAGGAGAGGGTGTGTCGACGACCTCCGCAGGACCGAGCTCCGCCGCGACGGTTCCCGCCAAGGCGATGATCTCCGCCCGGCGCGGCTTGCTGCTGGCTGCCTTTGCGACCGCCGGACTTCTCGTCGCCGTGGGCGCGGGCCTGCTCCTCGCGACGAGCGACCATCTCGTCGACCCGATTGCGTTCGGCCTAGTGATCGCAGTGATGGTCGTGGGATGGTTCAGCGCGGCGCTCTACTGGCTGGTTCGACGCCCTGGCAATCGACTCGGTACCTTCCTTCTCGCGGTCGCGGTCTGCACGGTCTTGATGTCGCTTCAGGGGGCGACCCAGCCCCAGCTCCACAGCATCGGTGTGTTGGCCGATTGGCTGCTTGTTCTTCTCTGGTTTTACGTCGTCTTCGCGTTCCCGAAGGGTCGTATCGAGAGTCGCGTCGGATGGGCGCTGCTCGGCGCGATCGCGCTCGAACGACTGGAGTCGTACGTCCCCTCGCTCCTTTTCTCGCCGGTCGTCAATGGCAATTTTCCGCAGGCCGCCTGCAACGCTGCGTGTCCCGCGAACGGCTTCATGATCGCCGATCGGCCGACGATCGCCGACGGTCTTTTCAGCAGCGACGTCACGACCCACTACCTGTTCGCGGTCCGCTCCGCAATCTTCGTCTACTTGATCTACCGGCTAGCGACGGCGACGCGGCCGCGGAGGCGGGCACTCCTGCCTGTCTACGTCCCGGTTCTGATGACCATCGCTCTGCTCATGGTCTTCTACGCAGCCCGTCTCGAGCTCGTGCACCTGGATGCGGGCGCGCTCTCGAAGCTGAGCTGGCTGGCCACCATCGGTATCAGCGCAGCGCCATACGGATTTCTGCTTGCGGTCGTGGTGAGCACGTTCTTCGCCGCGACGGCGTTGAAAAGGATCGTCTCCCGCCTGGTGGAGAGCCCGAGCGCCTCTCAGCTGCGCACGACGCTGGCCGATGCACTCGATGATCCGTCGCTCGAGCTCGGGTTCCGTCTCGGGCAGTCCGGCGGCTTTGTCGACTCGAGCGGCAAGCCTCTTCCGTCCACGCCTCCGGCCGGCCAGTCGTCGACTCCGGTCACGCGGAACGGCGAAACCGTGGCCGTGATCATTCACGACGCGGGTTTGGACACCGACCCGGAGCTCGTCGCTGCCGCGGGTCAGGCGCTGGCTGCTGGCCGTCGAGAACGGTCGCTTGACGGCCGAGCTCCAGTCGACGAACACGGAGCTCCGCGCAACGCGTGCACGCATCGTGGCCACGGGCGACGCCGAGCGCCGCAGGATCGAGCGCGACCTCCATGACGGAGCGCAGCAACATTTGGCCGCACTTAGCATCAGAGTCGGCCTGGCCCGCGAGTTCGCGGATCCAGAGGCCGCACAGCGACTCGACGACGTCGGCAAGGAGCTCGAGGAGATTCTGGAGGAGCTCCGCGACCTCGCCCATGGCCTCTACCCGCCTGTGCTTCGCGAGTTCGGACTCCGGGAGGCTCTGGCCAGCGTCGTGCGGCGTTCGGCTCCACCGGCAAAGCTCGAGGCACCAGCGATCGGCCGCTACTCCGAAGACGTGGAGGCCGCCGTCTACTTCTGCTGCGTGGAAGCTCTCCACAACGCCGCCAAGCACGCCGGTTTGGGTGCGACCGCGGTAATTCGGCTCTGGGAGCGCGATGGCCGGCTCGACTTCGAGATCGTCGACGACGGCGCAGGCTTCGACGTCGAGTCGGCCTGGGGGTCGGGCAACGGCTTCACGAACATGACCGACCGCCTGGCCAGTGTCGGAGGCACGCTCTCCGTCGATTCCGCGCAGGGGCGGGGCACGACGGTCCGAGGAAGCCTCCCGGTCGGGACCCCAGTTGGAGCCTAGTCGCCGTCTGCCTGCAGCCGTTCGGAGAAGTACTCGAGCGCCTTCTTCGTCTTGGTCTGCTGCTCGCCGGTGAGCTCGACGCCCTTCTTCGTCAGGAACGCCCTCGTTTCGGCGGCGACCTGGAACGCCTCCGAGGGCGCGCATTTCGTCGACAGCTCGAGGATCATCGAGTTGTCCGGGTAGAGCCAGAGCTCGGAAACGAGCTTGCGCGCGTATCCCTTGGGCGCGAACTTCAACTTCAGCACCGAGATCGGGCCCAGGATCGAAAGATCGTCCAGCTCGAGCCCTTCGGGTGCGTGTGCCGCGTAGAGCGCCCGCTGCTCCTTGGAGTAGAGCTTGCGAACCTGGCGCTTCCCCAACACAGCATCCCTGACGTCGGTGTTCTTGAGCGCGCGCTTCATGGATCCCGAGCAGACGAACCCGCCCGGCATCGCATCGACCTCGACGCCGAAGTTCGGCGAGCGCCGCAGCTCAGACGGGAGCTCGTCCGGGACGACCGGGCGCAGCTTCACGACCGTGTCGTCGCCCTTCCCCTGGACGCGGCGGGCACGGACGACGAGGCCGCTCTTGTTGAGCGTGAGCTCCGGCGTGTCGAAGAAGTAGACCTGCCGAATCTGAGCATCGAGGGGATCCACCCCGAGCGCCGCCGCCCCGCGGCTCCGGTCGGAGACCGGCACTGTCAGCTTGAGCTCGACGCTGTCGGCGCTTTTCGTCAGTGCGATGAACTCGGCGACGTCCTGATCGGAAGGCGTGCGGGTCTTCGTGGCTGCCATGGTCGATCCTCCTCGTGGGGGCTATTCCTCGCCCGTCTCTCCCTCCGCCTCGAGCTCGCCGAGCTCGATCGCGAGCCCGAGCGCGCGCACCATCTTGCTGGCCGCCGAGGCGACGCGCGCCGTGCCCACGATCGGCGCGATGGCGGTGAGGACGCCGCGGACCTGCTCCTCGTCGACGCCGACCTTGCCGGCGACTTCGAGGTTCAGCAGATACGAGACCGGCGGCGCGTCGACCGCGACCAGTGCAGCGATGCGCACGAGCATCAGCGTCCGCTCGTCGAGGCTGGACGCCTCGAGCGACTCTGCGGTCATCTTCGCGAGTAGATCCAGTAGCTGGGTCTCGGTGTATTGCTCGGCCATGAGATCTCCTTTCTCAGTGCCCCAGCGGCAGCCACCGCCGCAGCCCGCGCCGGCGGGACGGCAGGCGCGCCGCAAGCCGATGGACCATGCGCTCGAGTCGCCGTGCTGCCCGGCGCCGAAAGCGCGGCTTTCGCCGGCTCGAGACGACCGCCACGACTGCGTTGCGTCCTTTCGTCAAGGTCGTCATGTGGAGCTTCTCCCTCTGCTAGGTCGTCAGCTCGTCCGATGACGAGAGCGATTTCGTCAAGGCCCAGATCACCCACACGTCCAGCGAGATGATCAGGATCGCCCAGAATGGGTAGTACGGGATGAAGAAGAAGTTCGCGATCGCGCTCAGCCCCGCGAGCGTCACCCCGATCGCGCGGGCCCAGGTCTTCGCGGCGAAGAGCGCGAAGCCGGCGAAGGCGACGAGCAGCCCCAGTAGCAAGTGGATCCAACCCCAGGTCGTGGTGTCCACTTCGAAGACGTAGTTCGGCGACACGGCGTAGAACTCGTCCTCGAAGATGGCGGCCAGGCCGGCGATGGCCTGAAAGCAGCCGACCACGATCATGATGATGGCGGCGAAGACATAGCCCGGCTGCGGCGGATCCGCTGGGTTCTCGGGACCGCGTCGACCCGTAGTCGCTCATCTCGTCTCCTTCCCTCTCCACGTTGGACAACGTCCTGCCGTGCGCAGCCATTGTCCAACCGCTGCGTGTCTCCGACCTCACCCGCCCATCGTGTTCACCCAGGTGAAACGTGCTATCCGCGGTCGGGCGCACCGACGTGTGCCGCCCACGTTGAAGCCCCGCGAAGGTCTTTGCACCTCTTGCTTCGGGGGTGCAGGCACCCCCAGTGCAGGCACGACCGAAGTTCCGTGCAGGCCTCATTGCCACGCGGGCCTTCGTGAGCGACGCTAGCGGCACCCAGAAGGACCCTGCGGACCGATGAGGCGAATGTGACCATGGCGTCTGTCCCCCCGCCGCGATCCCCACTGCCGCTGCGTACGAGAGGTCAAGGCGTGGTGGCGGTAGCGCCGGCACTCCGCAGCTCGGCTCCCGCCGACGATGCGGTCTTCTTCGAGTCGAAGTTCGAGCGGGTTCGCGCTCCACGAGACGCTCTCGTCCGCGCGCGCTGCACCGACGTGCTGCGCGAGTCGGCGCCGAGACTCGTCCTGCTTGCTGCGCCGCCGGGCTTCGGGAAGACGACGCTCCTCGCGCAGTGGCGCGCGGTCGACGACCGCGTCTTTGCCTGCGTCTCGCTCGACTCGGGGGACAACGACCCGGTCACGTTCTGGAGCTACGTCGTTCAGTCGATCCGGCACGCCGTGCCTGAATGGGGCGCCGCCGCCCTGAGTGCGCTGCGTCAGCCGCGCGCGGATGTTGTCGATACGGTCGTCCCGGCTGTTCTCAGCCGCCTGGAAGGGCTCGGCGAGAAGCTCGTCCTCGTGCTCGACGACTACCAGGAGATCACGAATCGCGTCTGCCATGACTCGCTCAGCTTCTTCCTCGAGCGGGCGCCGAGCAACGTCACGGTGGCCCTTTCGACGCGTTCGGATCCACCGATCCCGATGGGAAGGCTGCGAGCGCTCGATGAGCTGCTCGAGCTTCGTGCCGTCGACCTCAGCTTCACCGAGGACGAGTCAGCCACGTTCCTCAACGAGATCCTGCACCTCGGCCTCGCGCCCGAGACCCTGGGCGTGCTGCACGGGCGCACCGAAGGCTGGCCGGTCGGCGTTCGCTTGGCGGCGATGTCGCTCGCTCAAGCGGCAGATCGCGCCGGCTTCGTCGCGCGCTTTGGCGGCGCCAGCCGCCACATCGTCGACTACTTGACCGAGGTCGTTCTCGACACGCTCGACGAGGACCGACGCCGCTTCCTGCTCGAGACGTCGGTCCTCGATTCGATGTGTGGGCCTCTCTGCGACGCGGCCACCGGGAGGCAGGGCTCCGCCGAGGTGTTGGTCGAGCTCGAGCGCGCCAACCTCTTCCTGATACCGCTCGACGACCGCCGAGAGTGGTATCGCTACCACGAGCTGTTCGCGGACGTGCTCCGGTACCGGCTGCTCCAGAGCGATTCCGAGCTCGTCCGTGCGGTGCACCGGCGCGCGTCCGAGTGGCTCGGGCCCGAGGGCCACCGGTACGAGGCCGTGCGTCACGCCGTCGCCGCCGACGCGCTCGAGAGCGCGATCACATTGGTGCTGGAAGACTGGCGCCCTTCGCTCGAGCAGGACGCCGCCGCCGCGATCCTCCGCCAGCTCGAGGAACTTCCTTCGACGAGCGTGGAGCGAGATGCGCGACTCGCCGTCGTCAGGGCCTGGGCGCTGAGCGCCCTCAACCGCCGCGAAGACTCGCTGACCGCGCTCGAGTCGGCGGAGTCGGCCCGATGCGAACGGCCGATGCCCTGCGGCCTCCCGCTCGAGGCTGCGACCGCCTTGACCCGCGCCTGTTTCCCCTGGGGCGACGCGGCCCGGATGCTGGGCGCCGCCGGACGGGCATCCGAGCTGCTGGGCGACACGTTCTCGATCGGAAGACCGGTCTCCCTCCTTGCGCTCGCCTGGGCACGACGTTTCACGGGCGAGTGCGAGGCGGCCCTTGCGCCGCTCGAGCAGGCTGCCTTCCTCGCCGCACGTTCGAATCAATGGCTCGTCGCCGGCATCGCCAAGGCGATGCTCGCGCGGATCTCGCTCGAGACTGACGACGTGGACCTCGCCGTGTCAACGGCCAGGCGTGCGCTGAGCACCCTCGAGGTTCACGGCGTCGCCGACCAGCCCGGCGCAGGCATCGCGCACGTGGCCCTCGGCGCCGCCCTCGCCCGCGGAGGCGAGTTCGAGGAGGCAGGGAAGCTGCTCGATCGGGGCCTGGCGAACCTTCGGGCCCGTGGCCAGCCGCTGGACATTGCGGATGCATTGCTCCTGTCAGCCTCGGTGCGCCGCGGCCTCGAGGCACCCGCTCCGGCGCGCGCGATGCTCGAGGAAGCGAGGGAGACTCCTTGCGAGCTGCCCGGATCCAGGAGTCCTGGGCGCCCGCCTTGTGGAAGTCGCGCGCACGCTGACGCCGGCCCACCGTCGAATCGAGGGTGACAGCGACCTGACGGAGCGCGAGCTCGAGGTTCTCCGCTACCTCGCCGAGGGCCTGTCCCAGCGAGAGATCGGCAAGGAGCTTTTTCTTTCCTTCAACACGATCCACTCACACACGAAGTCGATCTACCACAAGCTTCGGGTCTCGTCGCGGCAGGATGCGATAGCTCGTGCTCGAACGCTCGGAGCCTTGTAACCCGCGCAGAAACTCGCCAGAGACTCGGCTGTTCACCGGGTGCGGCGCCGAACGGGCAGAGCGGAAGCGGTGTAGGTCACCTGTTCGGGAACGTTCCTCGAGCATCGGGTGCCGGTCAGCTTCCTGCCCGGCACCCGCGCCCTTCTTGCCGGCCGCTGGGTTAACGGCGCCGACGCCTGGCAGTGCGTCGGCTGGTCCGTCGCGCGACTCTGCGGGTCCTGAGCATCTCCTTGCCTCCGATCTCGTCTCGCCGGGCGCTACGTGGCGCTTGCGGCCTCGGCCTTGGCCTCCATCGCGTGGAGCTCCTTGGCTTCCTCGGCGGACACCAGCCCAATCTCGACGAGGTCGAGCGGACTGATGAAACCGTCGCTGATGCGGAAACCTCCAGCGCGCACGATCGCATCCCGGAGGGGAACCGCCCAGTGGTGCTCGAGCAACAGGAGCGCGGCGGCCGAGTCGTTGGGGATCTCCTCGAGCACGTCCCAGGCGTCCTCGTCCGAGAAGGCATGCACGCCGTGCTCGGCGGCCGCCTCGGCGCCCGCCAGAGCGCCCGCCTCCATGCCTTCCTCGCCCTCGATGCCGAGGCCGATGAGGGCGCCGACCTTGCTGCCGAGCTCGATCGCCTCCTCGTCGCTGAGGTTGCTCAGGTGCGCCACCTCGATCTCCCCGCTTGCGTCCTTATGGACTGCGAGGGCGTCGATCACTCGCACCGTGTCGCTTTCTCGTAGCCGCTCCAGCTCGGCGACGATCTCCCCGTGAAACTCGGGATGAGCAAAGCCCAACACTATGAGCTGAACGGGTCCGATTGCCATCACGTCTCCTCTCTGATCGTTTGCGTCGTCGTTGCAGGGTCTATCGCGATGAACCAGCGGGGGCCGATGCGTCACTCGCGGCTCTTCTCGGCGACGCGCCTCTGTCTGCGCCGATAGACGAAGTAGGTGGCCACGATGACGGCAGAGGTGATGACGGCGGCGATGACCATGGATGCGAGCGGGAAGCCGGCCAGCGTCGACGCCACCAGGTAGGCCAGACCGCACGTATAGATCGACCACAGCGCGCCTCCGAGAACCGACCATGGCAGAAAGCGGCGATACGGGATGTCGGAAAGTCCCATCGACGCGTTGACGGCGAAGCGCATTCCGGGGACATAGCGGCCCCCGACGATGAGGAGCCTCGGCGAGGCGTCCAGCATGCTCCAGGCGGCCTCATCCGGTCATCGCTGCGACTGGTCGTCTGTCGCGTTCACGCTGACGATCTCGACGCCGAGCTTGGTCAGCCAGCTCAATGCTCCCTGGAGCTGGGCCTGATCGAGGAGGTCCCCCGTCAGCACGGACTCCTCGCCGACGACCTCGACGGTCATTCCTTCCAGTGGTCCCACGAGCGGCTCTCCGATCTCACCGCGAATCACAATCCGGTAGGGGACGCGGTCTTGTCCGCTGCGGCCTGCGTAGCGCTTCGACATCCGTCGGTGCACTCGCCGGCCGATTCAGGTCACACGTCGATGGTGGCGCATCCGCCCGGTCGCGGCGGTTCTGGACGTCCGTGCTCGTGAATGCGCTCTTTCTCGCGCCGCCGCCGCGCCGAGCCTGTAGATGATCACGAATGCAACCAGAGCCCCTGTCGCCGCGAGCGAGAGATACACGACCATTGCCCAGAACGATTCCATCGTCCTCCCTTCGGTCGATCCGGCAGGTGTCCAGCACGAGGTTCCTGCAATCTCCTAACTCGCGCATCACCCGCGGCCAACGTTCACCCAGGTGAACCCGCGGCCGGGCGATGTTCGGTCACGCGCGTCTGTGCGATGCTGGGCAGCGCGGCATGGGAGCCGCGATGCTCGGAATCGAAGGGAGAGCCGTAATGGCTGAGAAAGCCACCGACGTCCTCGTTGCCGGCTACCAGGACATCGACGAGGCGACGAAGGACTTCGAGGCGCTGGTCGAGCTCGTCAAGGAGAAAGAGATCTCGATCGAGGGCGTCATCCTCGTCACGCACGACGAGGACGGCAACGTCTCGGTGCAGCGGACCGGCGACAACCTCGGACGCAAGGGAACGGGCTGGGGGGGTGGCGTCGGGCTCGCGGTGGGCTTGTTCGCGCCGCCGCTGCTTGCGTCGGTCGCGGTCGGGGCCGTCGCGGGCAGGGTCGTCGGCCGGTTTGCCGGCAACAAGGTCGAGAAGGAGCTTCGCGAAAAGATCGGCGAGAACCTGCCGCCGGGGTCGGCCGGGATCATCGCGATCTTCGACGACGAGCAGCGGCTCGGTGTCGAGCAGGCGCTCGCGGGCGCCAAGCTCCGCTCGGTTGTCCAGGGCGACAAGAAGGGCATGGGCGCCTTGAAGGAGTCGCTCGGCGAGGCGATGGGGAAGTTCAGCCCGGACCGCACGGTGCTGCCGATCCCCGATCCGAACTTCGGGGGCACGATCGGCCGAACGCTCGACGCGTCGGTCGCCGATTGGACGATCAACATGACACCGTCACCGCCGGACGGTGCGCCGAATGTGCTGCTCGTCCTTATCGACGACGCGGGCTTCGGGAACCCGTCGACCTTCGGCGGGCCCGTTTCGACGCCGGCCATGACGCGCCTCGCCGACCAGGGCCTCAGGTACAACCGCTTCCACGTTGTCGCGATCTGCTCGCCCACCAGGGCCGCCCTCCTTACCGGCCGCAATCACCACACCGTCGGCTTCGGATCGATCGGAGAGTTCCCCGGCCCGTTCCCCGGCTACTCGGCGAGCGTGCCGAAGGAGTGCGCTCCGTTCGTCCGGGCGCTCCAGGGCAACGGCTACTCGACGGCGGGGTTCGGCAAGTGGCACCTGACCCCCGATCACGTCCAGGGTGCCGCCGGGCCGTTCGACCGCTGGCCGAACGCGTGGGGATTCGATCACTTCTGGGGCATCCTCGGTGGCGAGGCGGGCCAGTACGACCCCCTGATCACGCAGGACAACACGACCATCGGCGTCCCGGAGGGCGAGGACACCAAGCAGTACTACTGGCCGGACGACCTCACCGATCAGGCGGTCCGCTGGCTGCACCAGGTGCGCGCCCAGGACCAGGAGAAGCCGTGGTTCGTCTACTACTCGACCGGGTGCTCGCACGCGCCGCACCAGGTCGCGGTCGAGTGGAGCGAGAAGTACAGCGGCAAGTTCGACCGGGGCTGGGATGTGCTGCGCGAGGAGACCTTCGAACGGCAGAAGACGCTGGGCGTGATCCCGCCGGATGCGGTGCTCACGCCGAGACCGGACGCGCTTCCCGCCTGGGACTCGCTCTCGGACAGCGAGAAGACGCTGTACGCGCGGCAGATGGAGGTCTATGCCGGCTTCCAGGAGAACACCGACTGGAACGTCGGCCGCCTGCTCGACGCGGTCGAGGAGATGGGCGAGCTCGACAACACGCTCGTCATCTACATCTTCGGGGACAACGGCGCGAGTCTCGAGGGAACGCTGACCGGCTCCTTCAACGAGCTGACGATGCAGAACGGGATCGCCCTCACGCCCGAGCAGCAGCTCTCGCTGATCGAGCAGTACGGCGGGCTCGACGCCTGGGGCACCGACGCGTACGCGCCGCACTACGCGGCCGCCTGGGCGTGGGCCGGGAATGCGCCGTTCCAGTGGGGCAAGCAGGTCGCTTCCCACCTCGGCGGCTCGCGCAACGCCACGGTGGTCTCCTGGCCGGAGCGGATCAAGGACGCCGGCGGGTTGCGCACCCAGTTCACTCACGTCATCGACGTCGGTCCGACGATCCTCGAAGCCGCCGGCATCCCCGAGCCCAAGGTCGTGGAGGGGACAACCCAGAAGCCGATGGAGGGGACGAGCTTCCTCCACACCTTCGAGGACGCGAACGCAGAGGAGCGCCACACCGTGCAGTACTTCGAGGCCGTCGGCAACCGGGCGATCTACAAGGACGGCTGGTGGGCCGCCTGCAAGCTCGACCGGATCCCGTGGGACATCTCGCCGCCGACGATGGCGAGGTTCGCGCCCGGAGCGTACGACCCGGAGCAGGACACCTGGGAGCTGTACTACCTGCCCGACGACTTCAGCCAGGCGAAGGACGTCGCCGCGGAGAACCCTGAGAAGCTCGCGGAGCTGAAGGAGCTCTTCTGGGAGGAGGCCGAGAAGCACAACGTCCTGCCGCTGCTGGCGGCGTTCTCGGTCTTCTTCGGGGACCTGCCGCCGATGCCGACGATCACGACCCAGACCTTCTACGGCGACGTCCAGAACGTCGCCGCCGGCATGATCCCGCGCGTCTACGGCCGCTCCTACGCGATCGAGGCGGAGCTCTCGGTCCCCAGAGATGGCGCCGAGGGCGTGATCGTCGCCGAGGCGGACGAGATGGGCGGCTTCTCGCTCTGGGTCGACGAGAACGGCCTCCTGCACCACAGCTACTCGATGATGGGCGTCGAGCGGTACGAGCAGGTCTCGACCGCACCCATCCCGACCGGGGACGTCACGGTCCGGATGCTGTTCGAGTCCGACCAGCAGGAACGGTCGGCGGGCGGAACCGTGTACCTCTCTGCGAACGACGAGCAGATCGGCGAGGGACGGATCGAGAGGACGGTCGCCGTCCGCTACTCCGGGTACGCCGGCATGGACGTCGGCCGCGACAACGGCCTGCCCGTCGACCGCGCCTACGCGGCCAAGTCGCCCTACCCCTTCACCGGCACGGTCAAGAAGGTCGTCTTCGACCTCAAGCCGGGCACCCACGAAGACGAGATGGCGCTGCACGAAGGCGGCGTGCACGTCGCCACAGCTCAGGGGATCAGCGCCTAGGCGGCGGCGTCACGGTTTCCTCGAGGTCGACATCGGCCGACAGAAGAAAGCTGCTTGCCGGGGTCTCGATCGCGGGCCAGTAGTAGCTGAGTGGTTCCTCGGCTCTCGTGATTGCGAGGGCAGGGAGGTTCACGGTCGGTCGCAAACCCTTATCAGGAGCGCCTCTCCGCGAGCAGGCCGACGACCAACCCCACGAGAATTTGAAGTCCGATCGGACCGAGCACGTGGCCCGGATCGAACGGGGCTCCGAGCTCGTCCGACGTCCTCGACTCGAAGAACGCGAGCGCCGGCGCGCTGGTGAGCGGCAGCACGAGCCCGCCGCGCACGCCGTAGCAGAGCGCGGCCTCGATCACAGGCAGGAAGAGGAGCTCGCGGACCGGCGAGCTGGGCTCGAACGAGTAGATGCAGACGAACGCCGAGACGACGAGGGCGTCGAGGATCACTCCGGCGAGCGCGCTCCGCGCGAGGAAGAGGACGACGGCCCCATGCCGGATGCCGCGACTGACTATCCTCTCGCTGCAATGAGCGTCGCAGAGACCGAGCCGGCCGCGTTCATCCGCCCGGACGGGAAGGAGAAGGTCACCGGCTCGGGCCGCTACACGGCCGACCTGAACCTGACGGGGCAGCTGCACGCGAAGCTTCGCTACGCCGACCACACGCACGCCCGCATCGTCTCCATCGACACGAGCCGGGCCAGGGCGATGCCGGGCGTTCTCGCCGTCGTCACGCACGACGACGTGCCGGACGTGCTCTACGGCGACCTCGCCCAGGACCGACGGCTGTTTGCCAAGGAGCGCGTGCGCTTCGAAGGCGACGTCGTCGCCGCGGTCGCGGCGCTGACCGGCGAGATCGCGGCCGAGGCGGCCGCCGCGATCGAGGTCGAGTACGAGCCTCTGCCGGCGATCAGCGACATCGAGGCCGCGCTCGAGGAGGGAGCGCCGCTGATCCACGAGGGGTGGGAGTCGTACGAGGCCGACGAGGAGCTCGGGCGAGACGGGAATGTCCTCGGCCACTCGACGATCGTGAAGGGCGACGCCGACGCCGCGATGGAAAGCGCCGACGTCGTCGTCAAGGGGCGCTACGTCACCGACGCCTCGCAGGGGGCGCCGATCGAGCCGCGCGCGCTGCTCGCCCAGTGGGAAGGCGACCGCGTCACCGTGTGGAGCTCGACGCAGGTGCCCTACGCCGCGCGGGCCGGGGTCGCGCACGTCCTCCAGATCCCGCAGTCGCACGTTCGCATCGTCGTCCCGCTCCTCGGCGGCGGCTTCGGCTCCAAGTGCGACTTCCACTACGAGGGGCACGTCGCCGCGCTCGCGCGCGCCGCCGGGCGGCCGGTGAAGCTCGTGTTCTCACGCGAGGAGGAGTTCATCGCTCCCGACCACCGCCGCGAGGGGATGGTGATCGAGCTCGAGACGGGCGGGCGCAAGGACGGGACGCTCGTGGCGCGCCGTGGCCGGCTCGTACTCGACGGCGGCGCGTACTGCGGCGAGGGCGGCTTCTTCGCCCAGCTCGCGGCCATGCACGCATGCGGCCCGTACGTGATCGAGAACGTGAACATCGGCTCGACCCTCGTCTACACGAACAACCAGCCTTCCGGCTCGATTCGCGCGCCGACCGCTCCCCAGGTCTGCTGGGCGGTCGAGCAGCACACGGACGAGCTGGCCGAAGCGCTGGAGCTCGATCCTGTCGAGCTGCGCCGGCGCACGCTCATCTCCGAGGGCGACGAGGGCCCGACCCGCCAGGTCTTCGGGCCGATTGCGATGAAGGAGACGCTCGAGCGAGCCGTCGAGATGATCACGCCCGACGGCGGCCTTCCGGCGGACGAGGCGATCGGAGTCGCCTGCGGCTGGTGGCCGTCCTTCGGAAACCCGTCAGGGGCCTATCTGAAGCTGAACGGCGACGGCTCGGGGACGATCGTCACCGGCGCGCAGGAGAACGGCAGCGGCGCGGTGATGGCGCTCCCGCTGCTCGTCGCCGACGTGCTCGGCATGAAGCCGACCGACTTCTCGATCCTCTACCAGGACACCGACGCCGCGCCGTTCGACGCGGGCTCCTCGGGCTCGCAGACGACGATGAACAACGGGCGCGCCGTCGTCGAGGCCGCCGGCGAGGTGCGCGACAAGCTGCTCGACCTCGCCGCGGAGAAGCTCGAGGTGGCGCGCGAGGACCTCGAGCTCGCCGACGGCCAGGTGCGCGTCGTCGGCTCGCCGTCGAAAGCGGTCGAGATCGCCGAGCTCGCCGGCTCGGGCGAGCAGCTCCTCGGGAAGGGATCCGGCCCGGTGCCGGAGAACCCTCCCTGCCACGTCGAGGGCTGCCTGGGGAGGCTCGGCCTGGAGTCGTTCCTCGAGCCGCAGATCTTCACTCACGCCGCCCGGGTCAAGGTCGACCGCGAGACGGGCGTCGTCCGGGTTCTGCAGGTCGCCGCCGTCCACGACTCGGGCGTGATCGTGAACCGGCTCGGCGCGACCGGGCAGGTGTACGGCGGTGTCGTCATGGGGATCGGCCAGGCGCTCCTGGAGGCCTCGCAGCTCGACGCCGACGGGCGCCAGCGCAACCCGCACCTCCTCGACTACAAGCTCGTGACCGCGGCCGACGCGCCGCGCATCGACGTCGCCTGGATCGAGACGCCGGCGCAGAACGGCGGCCCCAAGGGCTCGAGAGGCGTCGGCGAGCCGCCTACCGTGCCGACCCCGGGCGCGATCGCGAACGCGATCGCCCGCGCGATCGGCGGACGGGTCCGGGAGCTGCCGATGACGCCCGAGCGGGTCTGGGCGGCGAGACAACGCGGATGACGTCCGCGTTCGTCTCTGCGGCCACCGTCGACGAAGCCCTCTCGGCGCTGACTGCAGGCGCGCGGCCGGTGGCGGGGGGGACCGACCTCGTCGTCGGGGCGAGGCAGGGGAAGGCGCCGCTGCCGGAGAGCCTGGTCGCCATCCACCGCGCTCGACGAGTTGCGCGGCTCGAGCGCCTCGGACCGCAGTCTTCTCCTGGGAGCGCTCGTGACCCATGCCGAGATCGCTGCGCACCCGGTCGTGCGCGAGCGGCTGACGGCGCTCGCGGATGCCTCGTCGATCGTCGGCTCCCACGCGACGCGGGAGCAGGGAACGCTCGGCGGCAACCTCATGAACGCCTCGCCGGCGATGGAGGTGGGGGGCCCGCTCCAGGTCTTCGGCGCGGACGCCACGCTTCGCTCGGAAGCGGGAGAACGGCAGGTCGCAGTCGCCGACCTCGCCACCGGCCCGGGAACGACCGTCTCGGAGCCTGACGAGCTTCTCACCGAGGTCGAGATTCCGCTGCCGCCCGAGGGAACCGGCAGCGCCTACGTTCGTCTCGAGTACCGGCGGCAGATGGAGATCGCGGTCGTCGGCGCCACGGCGGCGGTCACGATCGCCGGTGGAAGGGTCGCCTGGGCCGGCTTGGCGATCACAGCGCTCGCACCCACGATCAGGCTCGTCCCCGAAGCCGAGGAGGCGCTGGTCGGCTCCGACGGGGGCGCCGACGCGATGGGCGAGGCCGCGCGCGCCGCCGCCGCGGCCGCCCAGCCGATCTCGGACGTCCGCGCGTCGGCCGACTACCGCCGCGCGATGGCGGAAGTGGTCGCCCGGCGCGCCGTCTCCGCGGCTTTCGCGCGCGCCCGGGGGGAGACCGTGCCGGTTCCCGCCAGCTCGGCGCTCTTCGCAGCCGGAGGCGCGTCGTGAAGGTCCCCGTGACGCTGACGGTGAACGGTGTCGCGTACCCGCTCGAGCTGGAGCCGGCGACGACCCTTCTCTACGCCGTTCGCGACGGCGTCGGGCTCACCGGCGCCAAGGAGGGCTGCGACGACTCGGAGTGCGGCGCGTGCATGATGCTCCTCGACGGGAAGCCCGTGAACTCGTGCTCCTACCTCGCCGTCCAGGCGGACGAACGAGAGGTGACGACGGTCGAGGGCCTCGCCGGCGACGAGGAGCTGTCGCCGCTCCAGCGCGCGTTCCTCGAGCACGGCGGCGTCCAGTGCGGCTTCTGCACGCCCGGGATGCTCGTCTCGGCGACCGCCCTTCTCGCAGCCGAACCTCGCCCCACCGAGGACGAGGTTCGGATCGCGCTGTCGGGCAACCTCTGCCGCTGCACCGGCTACGACGGCATCGTCAAGGCGGTGCTCGAAGTCGCAGACAGCTCCTAGTCCGCCGAGATCATCCGGAAGTGGTTCCCGGAGGAGTCGCGGAACCCGGCGTCGAGGCCGTAGGGCTGCTGCGTCGGCTCCTGCGTGAACTCGACCCCGCGGCCCTTGAGCTCCTCGTACGTGCCCTGGACGTCGTCGGAGGAGAAGAAGAGGCCCCCCGAGGCGCCTCGGGCGAGAAGCTCCTGGATCTTCGCGCGGGTGTCTTCGTCGAAGACAGGCGGGCCCGGTACGGCCATGAGCGTGATGGAGACCTCCGGCTGGCCCGGCACGCCGACGCTGAGCCAGCGAAAGTTGCCGAGCTCGGGCACGGTGACGTCCTCGCGCAGCTCCATCCCGAGCTTCTCCGTGTAGAAGGCGAGGGCCTCGTCCTGGTCGTGGACCCAGACCTGCGTGTGTGTCAGTTGCTTCAGCATCGTCATCCTCCTGGTGGTCTTCGGGATTCGGGGGCGACGTTAGCCGGGCCACGCGGACATGTCTTCTCGAAACGTGCTGTGGTCGGACGGGCATAGGCCTGGTGAACGCACGTCGGCACCCGGGCGTGCGTCACCGCGGGCGCGTGGGTGGCGCGATAGGCGTTCGGAGACATCCCGTAGACGCGTCCGAAGCTCGTCGTGAACGACCCGAGGCTCCGCAGCCCGACGAGGAGGCAGATGTCCGCCACCGAGCGGTCCGTGTTGCGGAGGAGCGCCGCGGCGCGCTCCAGCCTGCGAGTGAGGAGGTACTGGTGCGGCGGCTCGCCGAAAGCCCTGCGGAACTCGCGGCTGAAGTGCGCGGGTGAGAGGTGGGCGGCGCGGGCCAGCGTCGGAACGTCGAGCGGCTCGCGGTACCGCGCGTCGATCAGGTCCTTCGCGCGGAGCAGGTGCCGCACCGGATGGGACGTCTTCACGGTTCCAGTATCGCGGTCCGCACTCCTCTCATCGCCGTTTCAGATCCCCTCCCTAGCGTGGTCCTCTATGTGCACGCGACTGAAGGAGGAGACATGAGGATGCGATCGACGTACGTGGTTGCCACGCTCCTACTCGTGGCGGTTGCGGGAACCGCTTTCGCGGGTGACCGAGGGAGCGTGGCGACGAAGCGGATCCCTCTCGACGCGGCGACGATGATCGTCGAGGTCGACGCCACGAAGGGTGACGCGGGCGCGCAGTTCTTCCTGGACGGCGAGCCGTGGAGGTCGATGGTCGTCTCCGGGCCGAACGGGCGCACGCTGCTCGAGATCGACGCCGAGGGGCGGCTCAAGAACTGGGGCCTGACCGAGCTCTTTGCCGAGAGCAACGAGCCGCCGTTCGACGAGGTCCCGCTGGAGGAGTTCAAGCAGCGCTTCCCGGAGGGCCGCTACACGTTCGTGGGGGAGACTGTCGAAGGCGACAAGCTCGTCGGTTCGGCAAGGCTGTCGCATGACATCCCGGACGGGCCGGAGATCACGTCCCCGGCCGACGGCGAGACGGTCCCCCGCACGGGCGTCGTCGCCCGGTGGAACGGGCCTCCCGAGCCGCCCGGCATCGACATCGTCGGCTACCGCGTGATCGTCACGCGCGAGGATCCGCTGCGCGTCTACAGCGTCGACCTCCCGGCATCCGCAGAGAAGGTGCCGATCCCGTCGGCGTTCCTCGAGTCCGGCACCGAGTACGAGCTCGAGATCCAGGCGATCGAGGAGAGCGGCAACCAGACCTTCACGACGATCTTCTTCGAGGTGGCGTAGCGACCGTCAAGACCGCCGCGCCTCGAGGCCGCTCAGGAGCCTTCGGAGCAGGCCATCGAGTGCGCGGCGGTCGGCGGCGCTGAGCGAGCGGAGGAGGTGCTTCTCGTTCGCCACGTGGTCCTCGACCGCCTTGTCGATGACCGCCTTCCCCTGGGGGGTCAGCCGGACGAGGACGCCCCGGCGGTCGGCGGGATCGGGCCGCCGCTCCACGAGGCCTGCGTCGGCGAGCCGGTCGAGGCGCTTCGTCATCCCGCCCGACGAGAGCATGGTCGCGCTCATTAGCTGGGTGGGGCTCAGCTCGTACGGCCGGCCCGCTCGCCGGAGCGCGGCGAGGAGGTCGAACCAGCCCGCCTGCAGCTCGTGCTCTCGTAAGCCGTCCGCCAGGGCGGCGTCGGCGAGCGCCGCAGCGCGTAGGAGGCGGCCGAGGAGCTCCAGCGGCGCGACGTCGAGGTCGGGGCGCTCGCGGCGCCACTGGGCGGTGATGCGGTCGAGGTGGTCGTCGGCCATCTGCGCATAGGGTAGCTGGCCTGATAGATTCTTTCTAGAAAGATACTTCCCAAGAGTGAGGAGGTTCGCGTGAGCGCCGTTCCAGCGTCGATGTGGGCGATTCGCCTGCACCCGCCGCTCGTCTACGAACAGGTGGAGACGCCCCGACCGGGGCCTGGCGAGGCGCTCGTACGCGTGCATGCTGCGGCGATCACGCGGGACGAGCTCGAGTGGCCGGCGGACCGGCTCCCGGCGATCCCGTCCTACGAGCTCTCCGGCGTCGTCGTCGCCGGGGACGGCGTCTCGCCTGGTACCGAGGTCTACGCGCTGGCCGACTTCGAGCGCGACGGCGCCGCGGCCGAGTACGCCGTCCTCTCCAGCAAACTCCTGGCCCCGAAGCCACGGACGCTCGGCCACGTCGAGAGTGCGGCGATCCCGCTCGCCGCACTCAGCGCCTGGCAGGGGCTCCTCGACCACGGAGGCCTGGCGTCCGGAGAGCGGGTGCTGATCCACGGCGCGGCCGGCGGGGTGGGGAGCTTCGCCGTCCAGCTCGCCCGCCACCGCGGCGCGCACGTGATCGGGACGACCTCCGCCCGCGGGGTCGCGACGGCGCGCGATCTGGGAGCCGAAGAGGTCGTCGACTCGACGACGACCAGCTTCGAGGATGAGGTCGCTCCGGTCGATCTGGTCTTCGACACGGCCGGCGGGGAGCTGCTCCGGCGCTCCCGGGCGATCTTGCGCGAGGGGGGACGACTCGTCTCGGTCGCCGAGGAGCCTTCCGGCGACGGCGTCTACTTCGTCGTCGAGCCCAACCGCGAGCAGCTCATCGAGATCGCGCGGCTCGCCGACGGCGGCGAACTGCGCCCGCTCGTGGACACGGTGTTCCCGCTCCGGGATGGGCTCGCGGCCTTTGTGCGCGTCATGGAGCCGGGCAAGCGTGGCAAAGTGGTCCTCCGGATCGCCGATGACTAGGCAGGAGCGGAAGGCTGAGAGGTTTCAGGCGCTGCACGCCGGCGAGCCGTTCGTGATCCCGAACCCATGGGACGCCGGCTCGGCCAAGGTTCTGGCCGCGCTCGGGTTCGAGGCGCTCGCCTCCACGAGCTCCGGCTTCGCGTTCACGCTCGGGCGCCTCGACGGCGCCGTGACCCTCGACGAGGTCGTCGAGCACGCCGCGGCGCTCGACCAGGCGACCGATCTCCCGGTCTCGGTCGACCTCGAGAACGGCTACGGCCGGGAGCCCGGGGCGGCGGCGCTGGCGATCGTCCGGGTCGCCGAGGCCGGCGCCGTCGGCGGCTCGATCGAGGACTACGACCCCGTCGAGGGCATCTACGAGCGGAGCTTCGCCGCCGAGCGGATCGCCGCCGCCGTCGAGGCCGCCCGCGCCCTCGGCTTCCCCTTCACGCTGACCGCGCGGGCCGAGAACCACATCCGCGGCAACCCCGACCTAGACGACACGATCTCGCGCCTCCAGGCCTACGAGGCGGCCGGCGCCGACGTTCTCTACGCGCCCGGGCTGCGGACATCCGCCGAGATCCGCGCGGTGTGCGAGGCCGTCTCGAGGCCGGTGAACGTGCTCGCGCTTTCCGGGCTGACGGTGACCGAGATCGCCGCGGCGGGCGGGCAGCGGATCAGCGTTGGCGGAAGCCTCACGTGGGTCGCGGTCGCCGCGCTGGCGGCGGCCGCGGCCGAGATCCGCGACACGGGCGATCTCTCCTCGCTCGCGGCCCGTGTGCCGCTCGACGACTGGTTCAGTCGCTAAGAACTCGTTTCAGAATGATGCTTCGCCGTCGGGGTGCGATGGTCGTTCCGAGGCAAGGACGCAGGGAGCGCTCGTAGCGAGTGAGCTACGGGCGCGACCGAGGACGCCGTCCTCGGGGCGAGCAGCGCGGCCCGGCGGCACAAGGCTTCATTTTGAGACGAGTTCTAAGGCGGAAGATGCTCCCCGTCCGCGAGACGAGGTAGAGCTCCCCGGCCTCGTCCTCGCCGAAGGAGGCGAGAGTGACGCCGAGGTCGAGCTCGTGCCGGACGCGCCCGGGCTCCTCCGGGTCGACGCTCCAGATCGTCGCTGCGCAGAAGTCGCCGTAGAAGTAGCGCCCCCGGGCGGCCGGGATCGCTTCCCCCTGTAGACGTAGCCCCCGATGATCGCGCACCCGCCCTGCTCGTGGCCGTAGACCGCAGTCGGCCAGACGAGCCGGCCGGGCCCATTCGTCTCGTCGTCGCCCTCTCCGACCTCGTGCCCCTCGTACACGGCCCAGCCGAGGTTCGCCGGCCTCGGCTCCGAGCCCGGAACCCGGCTGACCTCCTCCCAGCCGACCTCGCCGACGTCGGCGATCCAGATGTCCCCGGTCTCTTGGTCGATGGAGAAGCGCCACGGGTTCCGCAGGCCGTAAGCGACGACGCTAGGGCCGGCCGCGTCCAGCCGCACGATCTTTCCGAGCAGGTCTCCGGGCTCGAGGCTCTGCGCGTGGTCGGAGCCGCGGTCGTCGTCGCCGACGCTGACGTAGAGGCGGCCGTCCGGCCCGACCTGGAGCTGGCCTCCGTTGTGGATGGCCTGGCTCTTCTCGACGAGGAGGAGCCGGTGCGCGGAGACGGGGTCCGCGCGCCCTGCGCGAGCGCGGTACTCGACGACGTTGACGTCCCCGTCCCGGTCGGTGTAGTCGACGTAGAAGCGTCCGCTGGTCGCGTAGTCCGGGGCGAAGGCCATGGAGAGGAGCCCCTGCTCGGAGGCGAAAGCGTCCTTGGGGCTCGTCGACGTCAGCGTGCTGATGTCGAGGAACGGCTCCTCGGCGAGCTTTCCGCCCTCGAGCACGTAGACGACGCCCGCCTGCCCCACGACGTAGAGCCGGTCCGGTTCGCCCGGCGCCGCGGCGACGTAGACCGGCCGGTCGAGCCCGGAGGCGATCTCCACGGCCCGCAGGCCGGCGTCGCTCTCCACGGTCGAGGTGGCCGGAGCCGGGTGCGACTCCACGCCCTCGCCTCCGCAGCCGGCCGAGATTGACGCCAGCACCAAGGAGGCCAAGAGCAGCGACCGCAGACCCAAGGCCCGGAAGGTTCGCCGGTCGAGGCGTCCGTGTAAAGAGCCGTAAGGGTCGGCCCGCGAGCGTCACTAAGACCTCCGACACGACATCGTGACGGAGAGGAGAAGGAACGATGAAGACGACTCGGGCTCTGCGCCCGCTGACGCTCGGCGTGGCGCTCCTTGCCGCCGCCCTCGGCGCGGCCGTCGCCCTCGCGGTCCTGGGTGCGCCGGCCGCCCTGGCCGACGGGAGCGGAAAGCACGCTGCGAAAGGCGCGATCTCCAAGAAGGAGCTCGCGCTTCGAAACGACATGCGGCAGCTCTGGGAGGACCACATCACCTGGACCCGCCTCGCGATCATCAGCCTCACCACGGAGGCACCCGACACGGAGGCGACCGTCGGCCGGCTCTTGCAGAACCAGACCGACATCGGCGATGCGATCGAGCCGTTCTACGGCGAGGCTGCGGGCGACGAGCTCACCCGGCTGCTGCGCGACCACATCCTGATCGCCGCGGACATCATCGCCGCGGCAAAGGCGGGCGACGGAGCCGGCGTGGCCGACGGTCAGGCCCGCTGGAGGGCGAACGCCGACGAGATCGCCGCCTTCCTGAACGCCGCCAATCCGCGCTCGTGGAAGCTCCGCGAGCTGAAGGAGATGCTGTACGAGCACCTGCGCCTGACGACCGACGAGGTGGTCGCCCGCCTCACCGGCGACTGGGCCGCGGACGTCGCCGCCTACGACCGGATCCACGTCCAGGCGCTCGAGATGGCGGACATGCTCTCGACCGGGATCGTCGAGCAATTCAGCCGCCGCTTCTAGCTCGTCCGGCCTCCCGGCCGCCCGCCCCGAAGCGCTACAGCGGCGCTCCGGGGCGGGCTCGTCCGCTTGCTAGGGTCGGAGTCGTGGAGGGCTCCTCGCAGTCGTCTGCCGGCACGGCGGCCGTCGCAGCACACGCGCTCGACCCCGAGTCGCGCCGCTGGCTCCGCGAGCTGCGAGGCGAGGGCGAGTCCCGCGCCGAGGCGGTGGCGAGCCTTCACGCGCTCCTCCTGCGGGCGGCGCGCTTCGAGGTCTCGCGCCGCCGACCCGGGCTGCCGCACGTGCGCGGGGACGACTTCGACGACATTGCCTTGCAGGCGGCCGACGACGCGCTCGTCTCCGTTCTCGCCCGCCTCGACGACTTCCGCGGAGCGAGTCGCTTCACCACCTGGGCCTACAAGTTTGCGCTCCTCGAGGCGGCGGTGAAGCTCCGTCGCCGCGCCTGGCAGGGACGGGAGATCCCGCTCGAGCCCGAGACGTGGTCCGTCTTCGCCGACGAGACCTCGACGCCGAGCGACGAGGCCGAGCGCAACGAGCTCCTCGCGGCCGTCCAGGACGGAATCGCCACCGCGCTGACGCCCCACCAGCGCCGCGTGCTCGTGGCGCTCGCCCTGAACGGGGTTCCCATCGACGTGCTCGCCGAGAGTCTCGGAAGTAGCCGTGGGGCCCTCTACAAGACCCTGCACGACGCGCGACGGAAGCTCCGGAAGCATCTGGTTGCCTCCGGATTGCCGCTCGCGACTCTCGAGGAGGGACGATGACGGAACGCCGCCGAGACGACGACGTTCTGGCCCGCGTGCTCGGCCCGGGCGGGCCGGAGCTGGGATGCGACGAGTGCTTCGCCGAGCTCGACCGCTACGTCGAGCTCGAGGTCGCAGGAGCGGACGCGGACGCGGAGGTCCCCGGCCTCCGCGCGCACCTCGAAGGCTGCCCGGCCTGCCGGGAAGAGCACGACAGCCTGCTCGCGCTCCTCCGCGAAGACTCGGCCCAGTAGAGACCAGCTCTACAGCCGACTACTCGGACTTCTTCTTCGCCTGCCCGTTGGCCTGTGCGTGGGCGGGCGGGCCGGTCTCGCCTCGACCCGACGACTCGGTCCTCGCCTGCCCGGGCGGCTGACCCCCGTGTGGGCTCGCCGGCGTGCCCGGCTCCTTGTTGTGGCCGAGCGCCTTGCCGTTCCCGCCGCCGTTCCCGTTGTTCGTCTTCTCCTTGGCCTTTGCCGCCGCCGCGGTCTCCTGTCCGTGTTTCCGGTCGCGCTCGGCCTTCGCATTGGGCTGCTCGGCGGAGTCGGCGGCGCGCCATCCCGTCTCTCCCGGAGCGGCGATCGCCGCGGAGGGGGCCGGCGAATCGGACCGAGACGAGCGCGACGCCGGCGAGCTTCTCGGGGCGGCGAGCTCCGCTCGGGGCGTTCCCGGATCTGACCGGTCTCGCCAGACGTGCCCGGGGTCGACGGCGACCACCGTGGCCGTCGTCGCAGCCGCGACGGTAAGCGCAGCGGCCTTGGCGCCGGCGCTCCCGGCGAGGAATCCCTTGATCGCGGCGGCGAGCCCGCCGACGTCCAGCACGCGAAGTTTCGTTCGCCGGTCGCGCTTGCCCGGATCTTCGAGGGCGGCGGCGAGAGATCGGCGAGCGCGGAAGATCAGCGTCTCGACCGCGGCCTGGCTGAGGCCGAGCCGGCTTGCGACCTCGTGGTACGAGAGGCCCTGCCACTCGCGGAGGAGGATCGCCTCGCGCTGCCGCTCCGGCAGGCTGCAGAGCGCGTCGGTGAGGCCGATGAGAGCCTCGGCAGAGCGCTCGGGCGCGGCGACCGTCTCCTCGATGACGGCGATGTCCTGGACGCGCTCGAGCTTCCCACGGCGGCCCGACGAGCGCATACGGGCGAAGCAGACGTTCTGGGCGATCCGGAGGAGCCAGGCGGACGCGACCTGCGGCCGGGTGCCCTGGTTCAGGCTTCGACAGGCGTTCAGGTATGTGGTCTGGAGCGCGTCCTCGGCTTCCTCCGGCGAGCGGAGGAGGCGAAGGCAGTAGCCGTAGATCCAGCCGGAGTGCTCCTGAAAGAGCTGTTCCGCCGTCTCCGACTCGTTTGGCGCGAGGACAACGCGGCCTGCCTCGGGTGCGACGGCCATAAAGACATTCTTACGGATCCTGGACGAGGTTCAAGTACGCGCAGGTTTTCGGGCCGTCGGGCGTCTGTGCTTGTGACACCACTCCCAGCCCAGGAATCGATGGAGGCCAGACATCTCATGAAGCGTGGAGTCACGGCGGTGCTCGCCGGCGCGCTAGCCGCCGTGCTGCTCGTGCCGGCGGCCGCCGCGACGCCGGGTAACGGCAACGGTAACGGCAACGGCAACGGACCGCCCGCATGGGCGGGCGGCGGGAACGGCGGCGGCAAGCCCGCCTGGGCCGGCAACTCGGCCGGGAAGGCGGAGAAGGCGGCGCAGAAGGCCGCGCGGAAGGCCGAGCGACGGGCCGCGCGCGAAGGAGCGACCGAGGACGGGGAAGACCCGAAGCACATGAACCCCGCCTGGGTGTGCAAGTTCGAGCGCGACCGGGACGCCGCGGCCTTCGCCGAGGACTACGGCGAGAACGACAACAAGGCCAACGCGTTCGGCAAGTGCGTCTCCCGTGAGGCACACGACCGCGACGGCGTCACCCCCGAGGAGACGCACCGAGCCCGGAGACGAGGAGACGTCGGACACCGGTGACACGCCGGAAGAGGGCGAGGAGGATCCTGCGCTCCCGGCCTCCGTCCAGGCGTTCCTCCACTACCTGTGGCCGTTCCTCTTCTGATCACGGACCCGGTCCCCAGTGGCGGGCCCAGTAGCGCCGGGCGACCCCTCCGCCCGTAACGCTCCACCACTCGAAGAGTCGCCCCTGGACTACGGCCACCAGGGGCGGCTCCCCTCTGCCCAGTGAGGAGTGCCTATGCGATCGACAGCGGCGTGTGCAGGGGGACGCGGTCGTAGAGGTCGATCACGTCCCGGACGGTCATGCGGATGCAGCCGTGTGACGCGGCCGTGCCGATGGAGGCCTCGTCAGCAGTCCCGTGGATGCCGGCGCCGTCGTGGAATCCCATCCAGCGCGCCTTGATCGGGTTGTCGGGGTCGTTCCCCTTGATCACCTTGCCGGCGAGATCGCCGGCCCAGGCCTCGTCGGGGACGTACCAGGCGGGGTTGGCGGCCATGCTCTCGATCTCGTACAGGCCGGCCGGAGTCTCGAAGCCGGCGGCGCCGATGCCGACAGCGTAGGTCTTCACGAGCTTCCGGTTCACGAAGAAGCGGAGCTCGCGCCGACCGCGGCTGATGGCGATGAAGTGGCTGTAGCGGTCGGTCAGCTCCTTCGTCGTCACCTTCGGTTTCAGGACCTCGGCCGGAACGGTGAGCGTGCGGGTCGCCTCCGCGCTCACGAGGCTCTTCGCGATCGCCTCGCGAAGCGCCCGCGTCCGGACGGTCAGACCGACGGCGGAGGGAGTGACCCGAACACCGGCGAAGGAGGCGGTCACGTCCGCGTCTCGGGCGGACCGGTCGAGCTCGCGGCGCACGCCGGCGACGACTCTCCCCACCGCTGCGGTCGAGTAGCCGACGTCGAGCTCGTACTCGGTTCCCTCGGCGCTCCCGGTCAGGTCGCGGAACGAGCGCTGGAGGAAGTTTCCCTCGCCGCTCTCCACGACGGCGTCGCGAACGAGCGCGTCAGCGTTGGTGGTGACCTTGACGAGCGCCGGGTCGAGCTCGAAGCGGCGGTCGCGGTACGTGAGCACGAGCGGCTGCTCCAGGCGGGCGCCGAGCTCCCGCCGGACGGCGACGAGCGCCTCCTCTTCTGACATTCCGCCCACGTCGACGCCGCCGATCGTCGTTCCCTCGACGATGAGCCCCGAGCGGGAAGCGTCGTACCGCTGCAAGGCGGCGGCGCTCGACCCCACGAGGACGACGAGAGCAAGGAGCGAGATGACGAGCGCCTTGCGCACGGGGAGCTCACTACCTTAGCGGCGAATTCCGCCTGGGCGGGATAATCACCGCTCCCACACAGAAGGAGACCACATGGCTGCCACCAAGACGCCCCCTGCACTGACCGACGAGCAGATCGTCGAGGTGCTCGCGCTCACCAAGGAGTCCGACAGCGTCGAGCTGAAGCTGACAGTCCCCGCCGACGAGCAGCGCGCCACGGCGAAGGCGCTCGACATCGACCCGCTGGACGCGCAGATCCGGCAGGTGTTCTTCTTCGACACGCCGGACCTGACGCTCAACGCGAACGGCCTCGTCGTGCGCGCCCGTCGAGTCCAGGGGAAGGGTGACGACACGGTCGTCAAGCTTCGGCCGGTTGTCCCGAGCGAGCTCCCGACCGAGCTTCGCGCTCTTCCGATGTTCAACGTCGAGGTCGACGCGATGCCGGGCGGCTTCGTCTGCTCCGGTTCGATGAAGGGAGCCCTCGACAAGCCGCGTGTCAGGGAGACGGTCGGTGGGGACCGCCCGCTCCGCAAGCTCTTCTCGAAGGAGCAGCGTGCCTTCTACGCCGAGCATGCCCCCGACGGCCTCGCGCTCGACGACCTCTCGACTCTCGGCCCGATCTTCGTCCTCAAGGTGAAGTTCGCCCCGCCGGAGCTCGGCCGCAAGGTCGTCGCGGAGCTGTGGCTCTATCCCGACGACTCGCGCCTGCTCGAGCTCTCGACCAAGTGCGCTCCGGGCGAGGCGTTCCAGGTCTCGGCCGAGACCCGCGCGTTTTTGACCGAGCGGGGCGTCGACATGAGCGGCGATCAGGAGACGAAGACGCGAAAGGCGCTCGAGTTCTTCGCCGCGCACCTGGCCGCCACGAGTGACTGAGAACCCTGAACGCCGGTCGACACGGTGGCCGACCGGATGGCTCGTGCTCACGGGCGCGCTGCTGGCCGCGGTCATCGGCCTGGCGATCTGGGCGGCCGTGCTCCAGCGCGACCAGGAGGACGTGAACGCGGCCAGCGCCGCCCAGGTTGAGGACCTGGAGCAGCGGAACGCCGAGCTGGAGCAGCAGGTCGCCGACCTCGAGCAGCAGCTGGCGGACGAGCAAGCGGCCGCCGAGGCGGCCGCGGCCGAGGCGCAGGCCGCGCTCGATGCAGCCCAGGAGCAATACGAGGGCGTCGCCGCCGACCTGGGAGCCACGAACGCTGCACTGGCCGATAGCCAGGCCGAGCTGGAGCGCCTGGCCGTGGAGGCGGAGGACGCGATTGCCGGGGCCGAGGGCGCGGCGGCCTCCGCCGAGGAGCGCGCGGCCGCGGAGAAGGCCCGCGCTGACCTCGCCGAGGCTTGCCTGGCCGCGGTCGCCGACGTCCTCGGGCGAATCTACGCGGCCGACGACCCGGCTGATGCTCTCGACGAGGCCGCCGACGAGCTGGAGCAGATCGCCGGGGAGTGCGACACGGGCGACTGAGCCTCACGCAGCGCCATGCTCGAGCTCGCCGTCTTCGGTGTCCTGATCGTCCTCTACGGCCTCGTTTCGCGCCGGCTCGAGGGCACCCCGCTGACCGGCCCGATGGTCTTCGCGGCGGCCGGTCTCGCCGTCGGTGCGCTCGGCGGGTCGCTCGGCGTCGAGGTCGAGGTGGGCTCCGCCGGCGCCCGTCTCGAAGTCGCCGCAACGGCCCGCCACATCGCCGAGATCGCTCTCGTGCTGCTCCTCTTCACGGACGCGGCGCGAATCGACATGGGCATTCTCCGCACCGGCAGGAGCCTGCCACGCGACCGGCGCGGCCGTGCTCGAGCTCGCCGACGACCTCGGCCGGCTCCTCAGCCTCCTCGTCTTCTACGGCCTCGGCGTCGTCGCCGTCGACGTGCTTCCCGAGTCAAGCTGGAACGCTGTCGTCTACGCGGCCCTCTCGCTCACGGCGCTTCGCATGCTCCCGGTGGCAGTGGCGCTCAGGGGCACCGGCTTGGATCGCGGGACGGTCGCCTACCTCGGCTGGTTCGGCCCGCGTGGGCTCGCCTCGATCGTCCTCGCTCTCATCCTCCTCGTCGAGTATCCGGAGGTCACGGGCGGGGTGGACATCTTCGTCGTCGTCGCGCTGACGGTGCTCGTGAGCATCTTCGCGCACGGCGCCACCGCGGCGCCGCTCACCGAGCGGTACGCGGCCGGGAGGAAGCGCTCGCCGTAAGGAGAACGAGGCCGGGCATGCCTGCCCGCCTTCGGCGCCTCTGGCACGCGGGCCGGGAGGCCGCGGCCGCCTACAGCCGCAACCTGTGTCCCCAGCTCGCGGCGGCCATCGCCTACCGCGTCCTCTTCTCGCTGATCCCTCTGGCGATCTTCCTCGTCTCGATCTTCGGGCTCCTGATCCAGAACGCGCAGCGGCGGGACGAGATCGTCACCTGGATCGTCGACAACCTGCTCCTCTCGCCGGAGGGGAGCGTCCGCCTGGACGAGGCGATCTCCGGCCTGGGCCAGCCGCTCTCGGCGGTGGGGCTGGTCGCTCTCATCGGCGTCCTGTGGGCGGCGAGCGGCATGATGGGCTCGCTGCGCGTGGCGCTCACGAACATCTGGGGCACGGAGCGCCGACGCGCGTGGCGTGGCAAGGCTTTCGATCTCGTGCTCGTTCTCCTCGCCGGCGTCCTGCTGCTGGTCGCCTTCGGGTTGACTCTCGCCGTCAGGGTCGTCGAGCGCCTGGGCGAGAGGATCGGGTCGGCCGTCGGCATGGAGAGTCTCGGCTCGGCCGCAGGCGACGTCGCCCAGGCTGTGATCTCCCTCGCTCTCGTCTTCGCCACCGTCCTGCTTCTCTATCGCTACGTTCCGCCGGTCCGCCCCCGCTTTGCCGAGCTCTGGGCGCCTTCGCTGCTCGCAGCGGTCGCGATCGGTGCGACGCAGGTCGGCTACGGCATCTACCTGTCGAGGTTCGCGAGCTACAACCTCGTCTACGGGTCGCTCGCAGCCGTGATCGGCTTCCTCTTCCTCGTCTACCTCTGCGCGGCCATCTTCCTCTTCGGCGCGCAGCTGGCCGCCGTGTGGCCGGCGGTTTCTAGTACGGCAGCTCGACGTCGCTGACGTCGAGGCCCAGGGAGTTCGCCAGGCGCACGCCGTCGTCGAGGTCCTCGCGGAGACGCTGGACGTCCCGGTCGTGCATCGCGCGCCCGATCCAGGCGCGCGCCGGCGGCCGCCAGAGGGCGTGCTCGACGAAGATCGGGAGCATCCTGTTCGCCGCCGCGACGAGTTTTTGCTTCGTCCTTTTCGTGGCGTCCTCGAGGAGCACGCGCTCGTAGGCCATGCCGGCGCCGTGGTGGATGCCGTCGTCGATCGTCAGCCGGTTGCAGACGTCCTCGAGGATCGTCCCGCGCGAGGAGCGGGCGATCAGCCGGAAGCGCGGGATGATCAGCCGCTCGAAGAAGACCTGCATGAGGAAGACCTTCTCCTCGAGCAGGTCGAGCTCGTCGAGGAACATACGGGCGAGCTCGTCCAGGTGCGGGTCGCGCTCGGCGGCGCCGCCCACCTCCCCGAGGAGCTTGAGCCAGGCCTCGACGTGGCGCGACTCGTCCTGCACCATCGTCGAGTAGTAGAGGCGAGCCTCGTGATGGGGCGCGGCGTTCAGGAGCTGCGCGGCCATCTTCACGGCGAGGATGTCGGCCTGGTACTGCTGCGTGATCACCGAGCGCCAGACGTCCTGGCGGCGCGCCTTCTTCTCGGCCGAGCCTCGCGTCTCGGGGATCGGGGGGATGTCGCCCCAGGGCACGTCGTGCACCTGCCATTCGGCCCGCTTGGCGAGCTCGTAGTAGCGGATGACGCCGGCGCGCTGCTCCGAGGCGCCCTCCGGCGCGGCCTCGACCCGAAGCGGCTCCACGCTCATGTACGGGCAGCTTAGCGCGGCCCCAGACGACCGGAGGCGCCGACCGGCAGCCCGCGTCAGCCCGCGAGCGTGACCTTCAGGGTGACGATCAGGAGGCCGAGCGCCAGGTTGGCCATGACGAACACGGCCGTGGCGAGGGCGCTCAGACGAGCCACGCGCGCGTAGCGCACTCCCTGGATGCCGAGAGTGACCATGCAGAGCCCGAGCGCGACCGACACGGCTGTCGAGTCGCTGTAGAGCCCTAGGACGCCGAGGAGCAGCACGACCCCGGGGACGACCCCGGCGAGCGCGATCGAGCTCTCCCGCCGAGCCACGCCGGTGATTGCTCTGCGGCTGAGGCGCTCCCCCCTCGTGACGCTGTCCCCGATCGCATGCGCGTACACGTGTGCGGCCCACAGCACGAGCACGGTCGAGACCATGATCACGTCCAGCTCCCACGCGTCGATCGTGGTGTTGTCGGCGCCGGCCGCCAGCACCGCCATGACGAGGATCGTCCCGTAGATCGTGCCCGCGATACGCTCGCGGGTACCGTAGAAGAGCCGCGTGAGCAGCGTGTCGGAGGGGCTCGAGTCGACGGCCCGCGCCATCGGCACGGATAATCACAGGAGAAGGGAGTCGATGTGATCCGAGCGATGCTGATCTGTGCCGCCGCCGTGGTCGTGCGTGGCCGCCGGCTGCGGGGGCGAGGACGAGTCCTCGAGCGAAGCCTGGGCGAACGACTTCTGCTCGGCGGCCGCCGACTGGCGCTCGTCGCTCGAGGAGATCGTCAGCCAGTTCCAGAGCCCGTCCGACCTCAACGAGGACTCGATCCAGGGAGCTGTGGACGAGGGCCTCGAGGCGACGGAGTCGTTCGTCGACGAGGTCGAGGACCTCGGCGCTCCGGAGACCGAGGCCGGTCAGGAGGTTGCCGACATCGTCGACTCCATGACGTCCAGCATCCAGACGACCGCCGACGGGCTCCGCTCCACGTTCGAGGGCGCCGACTCGCTGCAGGACCTGATCGCCCAGGCCGGGACGGCGGCCGCGCAGGTCGGCCAGCTCGAGCAGGAGCTGCAGGGCTCCCTCGACCAGCTCGAGCAGGTCGAGACCGGAGAGCTGGGCCAGGAGCTCGAGTCGAACGAGGACTGCGCCGCCGCGCAGTCCGGCTCCGAAGGCTAGGCGGCGGCCCGCTCGTCGGCCGCCCACTGCCGCGTGAGCGCGCGGCAGCGCTCGATCATCTCCTCGTGCCGGTCGGGTTCGACCTCGAGCCGGATGGCTGTGACCACGAGGTCGTCGAAGGCGGCGCTCTCGACGTAGTCGACGGTGAGCTCGTCGAGGTGGGGGAGAGCGACCGCGCGGAACTCCTCGAACTCGGCCGTCTGAAAGTACCCGTCGGCGAGCTCCGCGTAGCGCGCCAGCTTCTCCTCGTAGGAGAGGTCGTCGCGGTCGCCGATCTCGAAGTACTCCCTCGTCCGCTGGTTCAGCCGCATCGAACGCCCGCTCACCGAGCAGAACGCACACCAGGCGACCAGCGAGCGAATCGCCCACGGGAAGTGGTAGTGGAGGCTGACGAGCGCGATGTCGGGCGAGGCATTCGCATAGTCGATGGGATGCGCCCGCCCGTCCTTGACGATCGTCTCGCAGGAGTTGAACTCCCAGCGGAAGAACGCGTTGACGATGCGGCTGATCAGCCCGACCTCGGCCTCGAGGTCGGGCGCAAGGAAGCCGTCGTCCACCTGGTAGCGATAGTGGCCGTGGGCGCCCGGGTCGTAGCGCGTGACCCTCGTTTGCGGCCCGATCGAGAGGCTGCGCGTGAAGACGTCGAAGTCGTCCACGCTCGCCTGGAGGTGCATCATCCGCTCGCCCGACTCGTCGTAGGCCCTTTGCAGCTCGTCGGGGCCTGTGACGCGGGTGACGCCGACCCACATGCCTCCGTCGAAGGGCTTCATGTAGAGCGGATACCCGACGAGCTCGCCGATCTGCTCGAGGTCGAACTCCGGGTTGTACCGCTCCGCCATGGGCACGTACCGCGGATTGTCGGGAGGGAGCTTGTGCGGGAGGAGCCACGTCTCCGGCACGCGCAGGCCGAGCCGCATCATCGCGCAGTAGGCGGCGTGCTTCTCCATGGCCTGGAAGGTGAACGGGTTGTTGAGGAGGTACACGTCGTCCACGAGCGCGATCTTCTTCAGCCACTCGCGCGGCAGGTCGTACCACCAGGACAGGCGGTCGATGACGAGCGTGTGGGGCGGCTTCGAACGGAGGTCGAACGGCTGGTTCAGAATTCGTGCGGCGTTCAGCTCGTGCGCCTGGCCGCCGTACCGCAGCGGGCCGAGCTTCCCGAGGATGGCCTCGAACGCGCTCGGCCAGTCCTCCTCGGTGGCGAGCAGGAGGCCGATCAGGTGGCGCCTTGCCATATGACGCGAGGAGTCTAGGCTCCTACGGTTCCCGAGAGGAGGTCCGCATGGTCGAAGAAGCACGGCTGGTCCCGACGGAGAACGGCCTCGTGCCGGATGGCGAAGGCTGGTTCGTCGTCAACGCGCGCGAGGCGCGCTGGTCAGAGAGCGAGGTGTTCGACCGCTATTGCACGTTCGAAGGCGACGAGCGCTTTCCGGAGCTCGGGATCAACATCAGTGTCCTGAAGCCCGGGCAGCCCGGCTGCATGTACCACGGCGAGGACGCCCAGGAGGACTTCCTCGTCCTCTCGGGGGAGTGCCTGCTCCTCGTCGAGGGCGAGGAGCGACGGCTCGGCGCGTGGGACTTCTTCCACTCTCCGGCCTGGACCGAGCACGTCCTCGTGGGTGCCGGGGACGGACCGTGCGTCGTGGTTGGGGTGGGGGCGCGCAAGCCGGGCTCCAAGGTGCTCTATCCCCGCAATGAGGTCGCGGGAGCCCACGGGGCGAGCGTTCTCGAGCCGACGGATACCGGGAAGGAGGCTTACGCGCGCTTCCCGGACCCGGTGGAGCGCCCGTACCGGGACGGCGACCTGCCGCAGTTCTGACATGGCGAGACTGCTCGTGCCGATCTCGGCGCTTCTGCTCGGGTTCTGGCTGATCATCACCGTCGTCGCCATCGACCATGGCTGGGCGGCCGAGTTCCGGGACGTGGGCAACCCGGACGACGTCTCCGGCGAGTGGGTCACGCGGGGGACGCTCTTCACGCCCCCGCTCGCCCCGATGCTCGCGCAGGCGGCGCTCACGGCGCTCGCCCTGGTGAAGAGGCGGGTCTGGCAGGTCGTGGCCGGCGCGGGCCTGGCTCTCGTGGGCTGCCTCTACGTCGTCGGCGGCCTGGGGGAGCCGTTCGACCCCGTCGCGTCGGACGTGAACGCCGGCGTCTCGGCGCTCCTCCGCATCACCGGCCTGGTCGGCGCGCTCGCCCTGGTCGCCGCCGGCGTCGCCTCCGTCGTCGCTGCGCTTCGCTCCTAGTACTAGCGCGATCTTGCCGCTGGCCCGGGCGGCTCGTACACTCCAGGGCGGCCTGAGGACGCAAGGGAGGAGGTCTGCGAATGGCCGTGAGCGAGCAGCGGGTCAGGGATCTCGAGGCGGCCGCGACCGCCGTGTCCGTCGAGGGCCCGAATCCGACGCTCCAGCGCCTGGACGAGCAGATCGCCTGGTACGACGCCAAGAGCCGGGAGTGTCAGCTCCGCTACAAGGGCCTGAAGGCGGTCGTGATCGCCGGCGCCGCCGCGATCCCGGTCGTCGCGGCCTTCGACGTCCCCGTCTACGTGGCCGGCATCCTCGGCGGCATCGTCGTGGTGGTCGAAGGCCTGCTCCAGGCCTACCAGTACCACAAGAACTGGATCACGTATCGCTCCACCGCCGAGTCGCTGAAGCACGAGAAGTACCTCTACCTGGCGCGCGCCGACGCGTACGCGCACTCGAGGAACGCGCTCCGCCTGCTCGCCGAGCGCATCGAGGGGCTTATCTCGCAGGAGCACGCGCGCTGGATCTCGACGCGGCGCGTGCGCGACGACGAGGAGCGCAAGGAAGGGAGCGAGGAGCCCGAGGAGGACTGAGCCCGGAAGGGGAGGAGCGCCTAGGAGCTACTCGCTGGGGGGCCGCCGGGCGCGTCGTCGACCCGGTAGAGGCGGCTCTCCCGGCGGCCGTTCGGCCGCGTTTCGATGCGGGCCACGATCTTCTCGAGCCGCGCCAGGCGGCGGTCGACCGAGCGCCAACCCGATGTCACGAGCTCCGTGAGCAGCGCGACGTCCTGGAGCCGGTCGCGGCGCTCGTCCTCGACGCTCGTCGAGACCTGGTCGAGCCGCGCCAGCATCTGCTCGAAGAGGGCGCCGAGCTCGGCGACGTGCTGCGCGACCGGCCGAATCTCGACCCGGAGGGCCTCGTAGACGACCGAGCCGACCCCTTCCGGGAGGGTGGCCCCCAGCTCCGCCGCCGTCGCCTGGAAGCGCTGCAGGAGCTCGTCGCTCGAGGCGCCCGGAGGAACCGCCGGCAGAACCTCGACCTGGCGCGGATAGGGAGGCACGCCGAGCGCGTCGATGGCGGCGTAGACACGCCGCTCGACCTCTTCGCTGACGGGCTCGCCGTGAACGACGCGCAGGACGTTCTCCGCGGAGACGTCCGCATAGTCCGCAAGCTCGAGAATCGTCGCCACGGTACGCCGCCGCAAACCTAAACGCCCCGGCCGCCGGGTTCAACAGCCCTCGGGCCGATCCCGGCTGAGCCGGCAAGAAGCTCGGCGCCCGCGAGCGCGGACTCGGCCCGCTCGAGCAGGGACACGGCGTCGTCCTCGAACCGAAGCTCGACGAACGCTGCCGGCGTGCGCCCTTCGCCCAGCGCCAGGCGGAGCCTCCGCGAGAGACGCTCGGCGTCGACGAGCGACGACTCCGGGAGCACGACCGCGAAGCGACCCTCGCCGAGGTGATGGACGCGGTCGGGCATGCGCACGTCCGTGGGAAGACGCTCCGCGGCCGTTTGCACGCTCTCCGGCTCTCCCGTCGCGCGTAGGAGCAAGAGGCTGAGAGGATGGGAGTAGCGCCGCGCCCGGGCGCACTCGACGGCGAGCGCCTCGCGCAGAGTGCGGCGCCCGGGGAGCCCTGTCGCGTCCAGGTCGGCGGCGCGCCGGACCTCCTCGAAGCGAAAGACGTTGCGGAGCCAGGGACCCAGCGCCCCGGCCAGGCCTTCGAGCCGCTCCAGCTGCTCCTCCGTCGCCTCGTGCTCGACGCGACGCCAGAAGACGGCGAGCGTCCCGAGGCGCCCGCCGTCCCGGTCGACAACGGGAAGCGCGAGGCCGCCGCTCAGGCGGAACTCGTCGCGCGCGGCCTCCTCCTCGGTGTAGCGGTAGCCGAGGCTGATGGCGCGTGCCTCGCTTCCGCCCGGAGGCAGGCCGAGCAGCTCGCGGAAGGACTCCTCCGGCGAGAGCCCGAAGATCGCCACGAGCGGCTCCTCGCCGGCCTGCGGAAGGACGAGCATGGCCGCCGCCGACTCGCCCAGCCCGGTCGCCGACTCGAGCACGCGCCGCAGCGCGCCGTCGAGCGACTCCGACGCTCCAGTGTCGGCGAGGTTGCGAAGCCAGTGGAGCTCGCTCCGCGCCCGGGTGGAGGCGGCGCGCTCCCGCCGGGCCTCCTCCCAGGCCAGCTCGACCTCGTGCCGGGAGCGTGCCGCTGCGTCGCCGCCGCGCCGAAGACGCAGCGCGAGGACGATCGAGAGCATCAGCAGGAGTACCGCCAGCACGGACGCGCCAACGGCGATCCAGGTCGTAGTCTCCGCAGTAGGCAAACGCGCCTCCCCTCACCGGCCGCAAGCAGCGCGGGTCCCTACTGAGACTGTAGGAGCTTTTGCGGAGATTGCTAGAGGTTTGGGCTAACGAGCCTTTGCCAGCTTGAGAAGCAGGCGTTCCGTCCACGACGGCCGCTTCGGGTCGAAGTGGCCGCCGACGGCCCGTGCGTACGGCGCGCCCACCCGGCGCGCGTAGGCGGCGAAGCCCTCGCGGCGTAGGGGCGCCCAGTCCTCGCGGTAGGGGATCGCGAGGTGCGTGCTCGTCACGTTCCTGGCCGAGAGCAGGAAGGCCATCCCCATCCCGACGGACACCTCGAGGAGCGAGCCGCGCTCGCGGGCGGCCTCGGCCCGGAGCCCGCCGTAGAGCGAAGCGAGCTCCTTCGGGCCGGGAAGGCCCGACGCGTCGGCCCGGAACTCGCCGAGCGTCGAGCGCAGCTCGGCGAGCTCGAGCGGCGGGACGTCGATCAGCCCCGCGGTGCGGCCCGAGGCGTTCTCCAGCACCTCGAGGAGCTCGTCGACGGAGGCGATCTCGCGCTCCTCGGCCAGGACGCCGGCGCGCTTCAGCTCGTCCACGAAGGACGCGAGGTAGACCCGCGAGCCGTGCACGACGTCGGAGGCCGCCGCCAGAAGCCAGAGCGGCGAGAAGCCGAAGGCCGCGATCGAGCCGAGCTCGACCACGTTCCCGGCGGCCTTGCGCTTGGTGATCTCCGTCGCGGAGACCTCGGGAGGCTCCGCCGGCTCCACGCGCCCGACCGCCTCGACGGCGATCCGCAGCGCGTTCTTCGCCGTCGCCTCGTAGAGCCGCGAACGGCGCACGAAGCGGGGCAGGACCACCTGAGCGCTCTCGTGGAGCAGCCCTCCGAGCGTGCCCACGAGCGCGCGGACCGCCCGCTCCGGCAGCGAGATCGCGTACCAGAGGCGCTTCGACGGGTTCCGATACGGTGGCGGCATGACAGAAGCGACGATCCACACTACACACGGCCCCGTCGTCGTCGAGCTCTTGGACGGGGACGCGCCCAAGACCGTCGAAAACTTCACGAAGCTCTCGCGCGACGGCTTCTACGACGGCATCACTTTCCACCGCGTCATTCCCGACTTCATGATCCAGGGCGGCTGCCCGGACGGGGACGGCACCGGCGGCCCCGGCTACGAGTTCGAGGACGAGGACAACGAGCACCGCGTCGTCCGCGGCGCCCTGGCCATGGCCAACCGCGGCCCGAACACGAACGGGAGCCAGTTCTTCATCGTCACCACCGAGGCCGCACCCTGGCTGGACGGCAAGCACACCGTCTTCGGCCGCGTCACCGAGGGAATGGACGTGGTCGACGCCATCTCGGAGGTCGACCGCGATGCCGGCGACCGCCCGCTCGAGCCGGTGACGATCCAGAAGGTGGAACTAGGCGGCGCGGCCGGCTAGCGCGGGGGCGTCGAGCGCGAGGAAGACCTCGACGACCTGCGGGTCGAACTGGGTGCCCGCCGCCTCGCGGAGCCGCCGGCACGCCTCCTCGACCGGGAGCCGTCCGCGGTACGGGCGGTCGGTCGTCATGGCGTGGTAGGCGTCGCAGACGAGGATGACGCGGGACTCGAGCGGGATCTCCTCGCCGGCGAGCCCGGTCGGGTAGCCGCTGCCGTCCCAGTGCTCGTGGCAGTGGCGAACGATCTCGCAGACCTGCTCGAGCCGCTCGATCGGGGCGAGGATGCCCGCACCGAGCTCCGGGTGAAGCCTGACGACCTTCCACTCCTCGTCGGAGAGCGGCCCCGGCTTGGCGAGGATCGCCTCGGGGACGCCGATCTTGCCGATGTCGTGGAAGAGGGCGCCGAGCTCGAGGCGCTTGAGCGCCTTGGGATCCATCCCCAGCTCGCGCCCGACGTGGAGGGCCATGTCGGTGATCCACCGCGCGTGCGAGGACGTGTACTCGTCGTTCGCCTCGAGGGCGTTGGCGAGCGCCTCGACCGTGGAGAGGAACGTCCGCTCGAGGCTCTCGTAGCTCGCCGCGTTTGCGACCGCCAGCTTCACCTGGTGCGCGACGCCGGCGAGGAGGCGCATGCTGCGCTCGTCGAAGGCGCCGCCCTCGCGCCCCGTGCGGACGGCGATGCAGCCGAGCCGGTCGCCGTCGAGCCGCAGCGGGGCCACCGCGATCAGCCCGTGCCCAAGCTCGGCGGCTCCGCGCACGGGGAACCTCGCCGCTTCGAGCTGGAAGGGCTCGTCGCCGCCGAGGATCTCGCGGGCGCGCTCGTCCGGGAGGACGATTCCGCTCAGGATCGCCGCGTCGCGCCAGTCGTAGCCGTAGAGCGCGCGGGCGACGAGGTCCTCGCCGGCCCGGTCCTGCAGCCAGACCGAGGAGCGGGGCTTGTCGAGCAGCCGGGCGGCCAGCTCGACCGCGCGCTCGAGCACCTCGTCGAGGGACCCGGCCAGCGCGAGGCGGCGGCTGAAGTCGAGGAGCGCGTTCGAGATCTCGAGCGACGTCCTCGCCCGTCTCGCCTCGAGGCGCTCGGCCTCGTAGAGGCGTGCGTTCTCGAGCGCGACGGAGGCGTGGCCGCCGAGGACCTCCAGCAGCCGGACGTCGTCTTCGTCGAACTGGCCGACGCCGAGCTTGGAGACGACGACCGCCCCGATCACGCGGGTGCCGTAGTTGAGCGGAACCGCGATGATCGACTCGTCGACGTCCTCCGTGCCCGGGATCGTGACGGCGTAGTCGCAGTCCAGCGCGTTCGCCAGGAGGATCGACTCGCCGCTCTCTGCCACCCGGCCGGTGATGCCCTCGCCGATCCCGCAGGTGAGCGCTTCGACGCTCTCGTCCGCGTGGGGATCGAGGTCGCCGCGCCAGGCGACCGGGACGAGCTCGTCGCCGTCGACGACGTACAGGCGACAGCTGTGGTAGTCGACGAGCATGCGCAGCTCGTTGACGATCGCGGCGCCGATCTCGCGGACGTCGTTCAGCCGGTTGAGCTTGCCCGCCAGGCTCTGGAGCATCTTCAGGTGCGCGATCGAGCGGACGTCTCGGCCCGTCGCCAGCGGCTCCGGGCGCTCGCCCGCCTCCTCCTCGAAGAGGACGGCCTGATCCTTCCCGCGGGCCTTTGCGGTCATCATCGCGATCTCCGCGCAGGCGACGAGCTCGCGCGGGTTCATGGCGTGCTCCGGCCCCTGCGCGATGCCGATGGACATGCTGAGCCGACCGGCGGGCTCGATCTGCGCCTCGCCGAGCGTGTCCACGATCCGACGGGCGAGCCCGAGCGCGTCGCCTGCGTCGCAGGAGGCCATGATCACGCCGAACTCCTCGCCTCCGAGCCGGCAGACGACGTCCGAGGCCCGTACGAGCCCCCGCAGGAGGTCGGCGAGCTCGACGAGCACGAGGTCGCCGCTGCCGTGGCCGTGGATGTCGTTGACGCGCTTGAAGTCGTCGATGTCGAGCATGAGCACGGCGATGGAGTCGTGGGTGCGGCTCGCGCGGTTCAGCTCGGAGCGGAGGCGCTCGTGGAAGTAGCGGTGGTTGTAGAGGCCCGTGAGCGAGTCGGTCTGCGCCTGCAGCTCGAGCGCCGCCCGCACCTGCGCGTTGTCGAGGGCCAGGGCGGCGGCGTCGCCGAAGCGCTTCGCCAGCTCGAACTCCTCCTCGGAGAAGCTCGCGCCCTCGCCCAGCCGGTAGACGTTCAGCGCGCCCTTGACCGCGCCGCGGGCGACGAGCGGTACGGAGATGAGCGCCTCGGGCTCGTCGGGCGTGCCGGGGACGGTCTTCACGCGCGGGTCGAGGTGGGCCTCGTTGACGAGCTGCGGCTCGCCGTGGTCGATCGCCCAGCCGGTGATGCCCTCGCCGAGCACCGGGCGGTCGCTCATGATCTCGTCGGCCCAGCGGTCGCGGGCCATCACGGGGATGAGCAGGCGTCGCGCCTCGTCGGCCTGGTAGATCGTGAAGGCGTCGTAGGGGATCACGGCGGCGAGCGAGTCCGCGATCCGCTCGAGGACGGTCGAGTGCGTCTGCTCGGAGAGAACCTCGTGGAAGACGTCAGCGAGCCGCCGATAGGAGTCGACGAGCCCGTCCGCGCGGGCGGGAGGCGAGGGGGGCGGCGTCGCCTGGGTCGCCTCGGGAACCAGGCTGTTCACCTCTCTGAGTTCCACGCGGCCGCAGGTACCTCCTCTTCGCGGCTCCCCCGACGGAAGCCAAGATCAAATTCAACTCGGCTCTCAGGCCGCATCCCTCACTCGAAAGGGGGATTAGTCTCCTGTTCAGGGCTCCTCGCCCCTGCCGCTTCGGTGTGCAAGGATGCCCGGCTGGAAGACGGAGGAGGGTAACGGATGCCACATCACTGGTTCCGCGTGAGCCCGGGCGCGACAGGGCCGCGGGCGAACGACGCCAAGATCCGGAAGACGGTCAGGGCCCACGGCGGCAGGGTTCTCTTCGTCGGCCTGGACGAGAAGGGCAAGTACTTCGTGCTCGTCAACATGTCCAAGGTGAAGGATCCGAAGAAGCTGCGGAAGGCGCTCAAGGCCGTTGCCGGCGAGGCCGGCATCGTCCTCAAGAGCCCGGCCGAGGCGGAGGGGGGACCCAGGCGAGGGGGCTAGCCGGCGTCGTCAGGTAGCGCCGTGTTACTTGGCGGGGGCGTGAGCCTGCGCGGCTGCGCCGACGTCCGCGAAGAAGGCCGTCGCTCGGCGAAGCTGCTCGCCGGCCTCGGCTGAGCGTCCGGCCGCCTCGAGGGCGGCCGCGGCCTTCGCCCGCGCCAGCGCCTCGTCCGGGAGCGACCCGATGCCGGCGAAGACGCCCGCCGCCCGCGGCCAGTCCCCCTCCGCGACGGCCCCGGCTGCGTCGAGCCAGCGCGTGTGGGTGCGCGCCCGCGCCGCGGCGCCCGCCAGCTCGACGGCGCGATCGAGCTCCGCGAGCGCAAAGGCGAGGTCGGCCAGCCAGAACGAGGCCAGCGAGAGCCCGCGCCCCTCGTCGAGCCACAGCCGCACCAGCTCGTCCGCCGCCCGAGCGCCCTCGTCCGCCCGCCCGGCCGCGGCGAGCGCATGTGCGTCGAACGCGAGCGCCGGAAAGAGAATCTGCGGAGCGCCGACGCCTCGTGCCAGCTCGAGCGCCCGTTCCGCGTCCTCCAGCGCCTGCTCGGGGCCGCGGCGCGCCAGGGCGATCTTCGCGCCGATGAGCAGGACGTCGAGCTCGTGCTGCGGGCCGCCCCCATCGGTGCTCTCGGCCGCGAGGCCGGCGCCGATCTCGACCGCGCCGTCCCAGTCCCCGCGCCAGTAGCGCTCGTACATGGCCTCCACGTCGAGCCAGCGGAGGACGGGCGCGTCGCCGAAGCGCTCCGCGACGCGGCGGCTCTCCCCGTAGAGCTCGAACGCCTGTGCCAGGTCGCCGAGCTCGGCGGTCACAGAGGCGAGGAGGTTGAGGCCGCGTGCGGCCTGGGGCGACTTGGCGGCGGCCGCGAGGTCGACGCTCTGGCGCAGGTCGTGCAGGCCGTCGAGGTCGCCGGTCATCACTCGTGCGAATCCGAGCGTCGACAGCGTGTGCGAGCGAAGCTCGTCCAGGTCGAGCTCGTCGGCCATCCGCAGGGCTTCACGCGCCGCCGCGACCGCGTCCTCCGCCTCGTCGAGGGCGAGGTGAGCGTGCGCTCGCCCGGCGAGAACTCGCACCTTCGACCGCGATGACGGTCGCTCGGCCAGGAGCGAAACGGCGTGCTCGAGGTGCGCCACCGACTCGTCGGTTCTCCCCTGCACGCTCAGGAGCAGGTCGGCGAGCAGCACCTCCCCCTCCGCTGCGAGCTCGACGTCGTCGGCGTCCAGGAGCTCGGCGGCGGCCTGCGCGAGCGTGTCGGCGCCGGTTCCTTCCGAGCGGAACAGCGCCTGTCCGTAGCGCAGGAGGAGCGTCGGCCGCTCCGCGTCGCCCTCGGGCCACGAGGCAAGGGCCTCCCGGTAGAAGCGCACGGCGGCCGCGTAGGCGGAGAGCGCGAGCGCGCGGTCGCCGGCCTCGCGCAGGGCGTGCCGCGCCCGGTCGGGAAGGTCGCCAAGGGCCAGCCCCGCGGCGCGCGCGAACTGGAGCGCGCTCAGGTAGTGGTGCGCGATCAGGTCGGCGAGGTCCTCGGCCCGGTCCCCGGCGAGGCTCTCCAGCCACTCGGCCGCGAGCCTGTGCGTCTCGGCCCGCCGCGCCCGCGGGATCTGCGCGTAGGCCACGTCGCGAACGAGGACGTGCCGGAAGACGAACGCAGTCTCGCCCGCCACCGAGGAACGCCGCTCGCGCCTGACGAACTCCTTCCGCTCGAGCCTCAGCAGCCCCTCGTCGACCTGCTCCCGCGGGCGGGCGCTGACCGCTGCGAGCGCTCCGACCCAGAAGACCTTGCCCACGACCGCCGCGTCCTGGAGGAGGGCCTTCTCCTCGGGCGCGAGGGTGTCGAGCCGCGCCGCGATGATCCCCTGGACGGTGTCGGGAAGCGGCAGGTCGTCGCTCGCGGCCGGCCCGGCGAGCATGCGCACGTACTCCTCCGCGTAGAGCGGGTTCCCGCCGGCGCGGGCCAGAAGCGTGCCGGCGCGACGTTCGTCGACGGACTTCTCGGCGATCAGGGCGCGGATCAGGCGCTCGGTCTCCTCGTCGGCGAGCGGCGAGAGCGAGACCGTCAGCGAGCTCCGCTTGCCGCCTCCCCAGCCGGGCCGGCGCTCGAGCAGCTCGGGTCGAGCGGTGCAGACGACGAGGATCGGCACGTTGGAGGCCCAGTCGACGAGGTGGTCGACGAAGTCGAGCAGTCCGTCGTCGGCCCACTGGAGATCCTCGAAGACGAGCACGAGCGGCCGCTGCTCGGCCAGGGCCTCGAAGAAGCGGCGCCAGGCGCCGAAGGCCTCGCGGCGGCGGTCGGCGGCGTCCTGCGGCGATCCGGCGAGCCCGATCAGCGGGCGCAGGTGCTCGCCGACCCAACGCGCTTCGGCCTCGTCGCCGATGAGGGCGGCGACGGCCGTGCTCAGCTTGTCGCCCGCGGCCTCGGACTCGTCGGACTCGAGGATTCCCGCCTGCGCCTTGACCATCTCCCCGAGCGCCCAGAAGCTCACGCCTTCCCCGTACGGCAGCGAGCGCCCCTGGCGCCAGTAGGCGAAGACCGCCGGATCCCTGGCCAGGGCCGACCACAGCTCGTACAGCAGGCGGCTCTTGCCGATGCCCGGCGCGCCGACGAGCGTCACGAGCTGCGGCGAGCGCTCTCGCTCGGCGCGAGCGACCGCGTCGCGGAGGAGCCTGAGCTCCTCCTCCCGCCCGACGAGCTCCGCGCCTCCCCTGAACGCGATGTCGACGCCCAGGCGCGTGCGCGGGGCGACGACCTCCCAGACCGGCACAGGCTCGGCCTTCCCCTTGGCCTGGACGGGCTCCGCGTCGCTGTACTCGATCGCGGTCGCCGTCGCCCGGTAGGTCGGCTCGTCGACGAGGATCCCGTCGACGGGCGCGGCAGCCTGCAGGCGGGAGCTCGTGTTGACCACGTCGCCGGTCGCCATTCCCTCGCCCTCCTGCGGCCGGGCCGAGAGGGCGATCATGGCCTCTCCGGTCGTGATGCCGATGCGAACGCGCAGGCCGAGCGTGGGGTCTGCCGCGTTCAGCTCGGCCAGCGCGTCCCTGGCGGCCACCGCCGCGCGGACCGCCCGCTCCGGATCGTCCTCGTGCGCGAGCGGGGCCCCGAAGAGGGCGACGACCGCGTCGCCGATGAACTTCTCGACCGTGCCGCCGTAGCTCTCGAGCTCGGACTTCACGCGGGAGTGGTACGGCGCGAGCATGCGCCGGACGTCCTCCGGATCGAGCCGCTCGGCGCGGCCCGTGAAGCCGACGAGGTCGGCGAAGAGGACGCTGACGACCTTCCGCTCCTCGACGATCGGCAGCTCGGTCTCGGCGGGCGCCATCGCCGCGCCGCAACTCGTGCAGAACCCGAGCTCGAGCGCGACGATCTCGCCGCAGGCCGGGCACGCACGGCCGAGCTGCTCGCCGCAGCTGCCGCAGAAAAGCGCTCCCGGCCGGTTGCCGAAGCCGCAGGACGCGCACTCGGACATAGGGGACTAGTCTAGGAGGGTTGGAGCGCTTCGACCCGCTGCGCCCCGGCCTGGCCGAGGTCCTCGCGACGTGGCTCCTCTACGGGGCCGTCGCCGTGGCCATCCTGATCACCTACTGGCGGCTGCCTCCCGCCGACTTCTACAACGTCAGCGGCGAAGGCCTCTCGGCCGGCGCCGGGCGGGTGCTCGTGTTCCTGAACTATCCGGTTGCCCTCGTCGCGATCGCGCTGCTCGCCGTGCTCGCGGAGAGGCTGCGCGGCCGCCTCGCAGTCGTGGCCGCGCTCGCGGCCGTGCTCTGCGCCGTCGTCTTCTGGCCGGGGGTGGTCGAGCAGTCCGATCTCGACGCGAAGCCCGTCAACGCCGTGCCCGCTCTCGGCGTCCTCGTGGCGCTCGTCCTGACCGGCTTCGCCCTCGCCCGCGGCGGGATCGGCGCCTCGCGGCCGTTCGGCGGGCCCTGGGACGTCGCCCGCGTCGTGACCGCCGTCCTGCTCCTCCTCGTCGCGCTGCCGTGGCTCTTCGCGGACGTCGGCGTCTACGTGGCCCGGGTGCCGGGCCTGGGGTTCTTCATGAGCGACGAGGTGCTCCCCGAGCCGGGCGAGCCGCATCTCAGAGCCGTGCACCTGGGCCATCACCACGGCCTCGACGGGATCCTGCTCGCGTTGACGGCGATGGCCCTCTCGCGCGTCGTCTCGGATTTCAGAACGCGAGCCCTTCGCCTGGCGCTGGGCTTCTACGTCTCGCTCATGCTCGTCTACGGGCTCGCCCTCGCCCTGGAGGACTTCTGGCTCGAGCAGCTCGTGAAGCGGGGCACCACCTCGCTCCGGATCCCGAGCATGACGGTGCCGGAAGCCTCGTGGGCGTGGGCGGCGATCATCGCGACGGCTCTCCTCATCCACTTCGCGGCGCACAGCGTAGGTAGATTCGGAAAGCCACCCAGGGAAGGAGTCCCATGACCCGACGCCTGTTGCTTCTGCTCTTCACCGTCCTCGCGCTCGCCCTCGCCGTCTCGGCCTGCGGCGGGGACGACGACGACGATGCCGCGGCCGAGGAGCCGGCCGCCGAAGACACGACGACCCACGAGGAGACCGGGGAGGGCGGCGGCGCCCACCTGACGCTCACGGCCGACCCGAACGGGGCCTTCTCCTTCGACCAGACCGAGCTCACGGCCGCCGCGGGCGAGGTCACGATCGAGCTCGTGAACGACTCCGGCATTCCCCACAACGTCGAGATCGAGAGCCAGGACGCGGTCAGCGAGACGATCACCGAGGGCTCGACGGAGGTCACCGTGACGCTCGAGCCCGGCGACTACGTCTTCTTCTGCAACATCCCGGGCCATCGGCAAGGAGGGATGGAGGGGACGCTGACCGTCGAGTAGCGTCTCCGTCGAGATAGCGTTCCCGGCGTGGAGCTCCTCGATCTCGAGCACCTCGGCCGTCAGCGCGTCATCGGGTCGTACCTGCTCGCGGGCGAGGAGCCCGCGCTCGTCGACTGCGGGCCCGCGAGCTGCCTGGACGGCCTCCGGCGCGGTCTCGACCGGCACGGGCTCGCGATCGGCGACCTGCGCCATCTCGTCCTCACGCACATCCATCTCGACCACGCCGGCGCCGCGGGCTCGCTCGTCCGGGAGAACCCGCTCCTGCTCGTGCACGTGAGCGAGATCGGGGCGCCGCACGTCGTCGACCCCGTCCGCCTCGAGCGCAGCGCGCGGCGGCTGTACGGCGACGACTTCGACCGTCTCTGGGGCGAGCTGGTGCCCGTTCCCGAGCAGAACGTGAGGGTTCTCGGCGACCGCGTCCTCGACCTGGAGGCGTTCCCGACGCCCGGGCATGCCTCGCACCACGTCTCCTTCCTCGCGCCCGACGGCTCCTGTTTCGCCGGCGACGCCGCGGGCGTGCGCATCCCGCCCGGGCGCTACGTGGCCCCGGTGGCGCCGCCGCCGGACATCGACGTCGAGGCGTGGGAGCGGACGCTCGACGCCATCGAGGAGCGAGGTGCCGAGCGTCTCATGCTCGCGCACTTCGGCGTCGCCGACGACCCCGCTTTCCACCTCGCGGAGCTCCGCGCGACCCTGCGGACCTGGGCCGAGCGCGCGCGGGAGGGCTCCGAGCAGGACTTCATCCGGGCGGCCGAGGCCGAGGTGGACGCGGCGGCCGATCCCGCCACCGCGGCGCTCTTCCAGCAGGCGGGCCCCTTCTGGCAGTCGTACGCCGGCCTGCGCCGCTACTGGGACAAGAAGGAGGAGGCGACGGCGGCCTAGGACTTCTTTCGAGATGATGCGCCGCCGTCGGGGTGTGCTGGGCGAGTGCGAGGCAAGGACGCAGGGAGCGCTCGTATTCGAGAATACGGGCGCGACTGAGGACGCAGAATCGCGCCGTCCAGCGCGGCCCGGCGGCACCCGGCTTCATCTCGACAGGAGTCCTCAATCCGCTACGGTGCCCTGATGCGCCGCCCAGGGGTCTCGACGCTTCTCCTCGTTCTGGCCGTCCTCGCGCTCGTCGCGCCCACGTCGGCCTCGGCGCTCCGCCTCGTCGAGGTCGCCGACGGCTTCGAGAGCCCGGTGCACGCGACGGACTCGCCCCACGACGGCACGCTCCACGTCGTCGAGCAGGAGGGGCAGATCTGGCGGATCGACGGCGTCAACGACCGGACTCTCTTCCTCGACATTCGCGACCTCGTCGCGTTCGGGGGCGAGCGCGGGCTCTTCTCGATCGCCTTCCCGGACGACTACGGGCAGACGCGGTTCTTCTACGTCAACTACACGGACAACGGCGGCGACGTCCGCGTCGCCCGCTTCCAGGCGAACCCGGGCTTCGCCACCACCGACGAAACCACTCGCCATCCGCTGATCGACGTCGAGCACTCCCGGTACTCGAACCACAACGGCGGGCAGGTGGCGTTCGGCCCCAACGGCAGGCTCTACCTGAGCGTCGGCGACGGCGGCAGCGGCTGCGACCCGGGCGGGAACGCCCAGGACCTCTCGAGCCGCAAGGGCAAGCTGCTCAGCTTCAACACGGACAACCCCGGAGCCGGCTGGCGCGTCGACGGCTACGGCCTGCGGAACCTCTGGCGCTTCTCGTTCGACAGCGGGACCGGGCGGCTGTACGCCGCCGACGTCGGCCAGAGCGCCTGGGAGGAGATCAACTCGGTGCAGGCCTCACGGCTGGGCGGGACGCCGGAGAACTACCTCTGGGACCGCTACGAGGGACGGAGGCACTCCGGGTGCGCGTCCGGCGGCCTCCGGGGCCCCGGCGACCGGGTCTTCCCGAAGGAGGTCTACAGCCACTCCCAGGGGTGCTCGGTCACCGGCGGGCATGTTTACCGCGGCTCGCTGCTGCCGGCGCGCCTGCGCGGCCGGTACTTCTACGGCGACTACTGCTCGGGCCGCATCTGGCGGCTGAGGGTGAACGCCGACGGCGACCTGGTGCAACGGGCGCGGCTCGTCATGAACACGAGCCTGAACATCTCGTCGTTCGGGGAGCGCCAGAACGGCGAGCTCCTCGTCGTCGACCGGGGCGGCACGGTCTACCGGCTCGCCCCAAACGCCCGCTGAGGCGTGCGGTACCGGTTCGTCGACTGCCGCTGGGAGCTCGGGAAGCCCGGCCGCGGCCGCGAGCTGTACGTGGAGGGGCATATCCCCGGAGCGTCGTTCCTCGACGTGGAGAGCGATCTGTCGGCGCCGCCGGCGACTCCGGGAGGTCGCCATCCGCTCCCTGCCGAGGAGGACTTCGCGCGGGCGGCAGGGGCGGCTGGGATCGGGCCCGGCGTCTTCGTGGTCGCCTACGACCAGGGGATGAACGGCGGCGCAGCGCGGCTCTGGTGGCTCCTGCGCCACTTCGGGCACGACGACGTCGCCGTGCTCGACGGTGGGATCGGCGCGTGGCTCGGGCCGCTCCGGGGCGGGGAGGAGGAGGTCGAGCCGGCCGAGTTCGCTTCCCGGCCCCGCACCGGCGACACGATCGAGGCGGAGGAGCTGGCCGCGCGGCTCGGGGAGCCCGGCCTCACCGTCGTGGACGCCCGGCTCCCGGAACGCTACCGCGGCGAGGTGGAGCCGATCGACCCGGTCGCGGGGCGGATCCCGGGCGCCGTCAACGCGCCGTATCCCGACGAGCTCCCGGGCGGCCTGACGGACGCGAAGGAGCTCGTCGCGTACTGCGGCTCGGGGATCACCGCCGCCGTCGTCCTCCTCCGGCTTGCACAGGCGGGGCGCGGGGACGCGAAGCTCTACCCCGGCTCGTGGAGCGACTGGTGCGGCCGCGGGCTTCCGGCCGAGTCTGGCTAAACCCGTGGTCGGCGACCAAGAGTTTCGGATCGAGACGCCGGCCGGGACGATCGCCGGCCGACGGGAGGGATCCGGACCGCCGGCGCTCGTCCTTCACGGTGGCCCGGGCCTGTCCGACTACACCGAGGGGCTGGCGGCCGAGCTCGCCGACCGGTTCGAGACGTTCCGCTACCAGCAGCGCGGGCTCGAGCCGACGACCGTCGGTGCCCCGTACTCGGTCGAGGCCCACGTCGAAGACGCCCTCGCCGTTCTCGACGGGCTGGGGCTCGACCGGGTCGTCGTCGTGGGGCACTCGTGGGGCGGTCATCTCGCGATGCACCTGGTGTTGCCGCGCCGGAGAGGATCTCGGCGGCCGTGATCGTCGACCCGCTCGGAGCCGTGCCCGACGGCGGCGAGCAGGAGCTCGAGGAGAACATCATGGCGCGGCTCCCGGCGAATCTTGCGCGCCGGGTCAAGGCGCTCGACCAGCGCATCGAGGCCGGAAACGCCGGCGAGGCGGACGTCGACGAGTCGAACCGGATCGTCTGGCCCTACTACTTCGCCCGTCCCGAGAGCGCCCCGCCGATGCCCGACCTGCGGATGAACCTCCGGACGTTCGTGGACACGTCTGCCTCCGTACGCGAGCACTTCGAGCGGGAGACGCTGACGAGAGGACTCCCCGGTGTGCGCTGCCCGCTTCTCTTCGTCCACGGCAGCGAGAGCCCGATTCCCTGGCGGCGGAGCGAGGAGAGCGCCCGCCTCGCGCCGAACGCCACGCTCGAGATCGTCGACCGCTGTGGCCACTTTCTCTGGATCGAGGCTCCTGGGAGCGTTCGCGCCGCCGTCCGGCGCGCGGGACTCCCGGCCGAGGCCGGCTAGACGCGGGATCGATCAGGCGAGGTCGATCTCGACGAGGTCGTCGAAGGGAGCGCCCGCGCGCCAGCGCTCGTAGACGAGCGCGGCGACGGCGAGGTCCTGGACGGCGAGACCCGTCGAGTCGAACACGGTGATCTCGTCGTCGGCCCGCCGCCCTTCCTGCTCGCCGATGAGAATGTGGCCGAGCTCGGTGACGTCCTCGCGGCCCAGCGTGCCCGCCTCCACCGCGCGCGCGATGTCGCCGTTGTGGCTCGCCTGCTCCCACTCGTCGACCACGACGCGGGCCCGGTCGAGCTCCTCGACCGCGATCTCGGCCTTTCCGGGCCCGTCCGCGCCCAGGAGGCTGACGTGCTGGCCCGCCCGCAGGCTTCCCGGCCCGAAGAGGATCTCGCGCCCGGGCGTGACCGTGGCGACGACGCCGGCGGCCAGGGCTTCCTCCCTGGAGCCGGCAGGGTGGGCGCCCAGCTCCTCCGCGACCTGGGCCGCCCGCGCGGCGTCGGTGTCCCAGAGCAGCACGTCACGCCCGCGGGCCAGAAACGTCCGGGCGACGGCCCGCCCGTTGACCCCGCAGCCGACCACGGCGGCAGGCCCGTCGCCCGCTGCAAGCGTCTCCGCGGCGAGCACGGCAGCCGCGCCGGTTCGAAGCGCGGTGAGGGCACCCGCGTCGAGCTCCGCGAGCAGGCGTCCGTCGGTCGCGTCGGAGAGGAGGGCGATGCCGCTCACGGTCGGCAGTCCCCGCTCGGGATTGCGCGGGAAGGACGTGACCCACTTCAGCACCGAGTAGCCGCCTCCGCGCGCCGGCATGGCGCGGAAGTCCCCGTCGGGCGGCGCCGGCACGTAGACCTTGGACGGCATCAGCCACTCCCCGCGCGCGTGCGCGACGAACGCCTCGCGGACGGCGTCGACGGCGTCGGAGGGGTCGACGGCCGCGTACACGTGCCTGGCTGTGAAGACGGGAATGCTCACGTCGGGCGCGCCTATCCTAGAACCCGAGCGCCGGGATCTTCCGCCGCTAGGTCAGGCGCCGTTCTTCGATCGGCCTGAGGCAGCCCTCCCCGCCCGCCGAGTCGAGAAAGCTGCCGCCGACACGAGCGGCCTCCGCGGCGAGGCGGCTGCTCCAGGGAAGGCGCGCGACCTCCACCGCGTGAACGTCGACGGTGCTCGCCGGCCCGGCCCTGTCGAGGAGATCGTGCCCGTCCGGGACGTCCGTGACCAGGAAGAGCCGAGCGCACGTTCTGCCGGCTCGGCTTCCGCGAGCGTGACGCCGCCTGGCAGATACCACTCGAGCGGAGAGCGGAAGTCGGGCAGCGAGCCGATGACGAGGATGGGATCGCCGCGTTCCCATCCCTCCGCGACCAGCGCGTCGGCCACCCGGTCGAAGTCGGGGCGCTCGGCCATGGGAGTGCGGACGTAGGCGGCGACGGCGAGCGCGATGCCCGCCGCCGCGGCCGCGAGCGCCGCGCGGCGCGGCAAAGGGCAGAGGACGGCGGCAAGTGCCACGGCTGCAAACGCGGTCACGCCGATCAGGTTCCTCCCCGTGACGATGCGGAGCCCTGCCAGCCAGGCGATTCCGGAGACGCCGACCGGCACGAGGACGAGGAGCGCGCAGAGCCGGGCGGAAGAGCCGAGGCGCCGAAGGACGGCGCACCCGGCGAGGACGCCCGCGAGGATCGTCACCCGACCCGCGGCTTCCCAGAAGCCCGGGTCGGTGCCGAGCTCCGCGTACATCGATCCCGGGTTCCAGAAGAGCGCCGACGGAAGGCCGGCGAACTTGACCGGGTCGAAGACGTCGATCCACCCGAACCGTTCGGCGCCGACCTGGTCGGCGAGGCCGGGGAGCCACGCGAGGAGGGTTGCCGAGCCGAGGACGATCGCCGCGCCGGCACGGACGGCGGCGGGGCGGAGCTCCCGCTCGACGGCGAGCCAGACGAGCCCCGCGACGGCCGCGAGCAGGAAGAAGTAGTGCGTGTACGCGCCGGCGGCGGCGCAGGCCGCGAGCGCCGCGAGCCGCCCCAACGAGGGCCGCGCCGCCGCGCGCTCGAGGAGCAGCGCGAAGACGAGCGTCAGGAGGGCGAGGAGAGCGTAGGCCCGCACCTCGCTCCCGTGCACGACCGTCTGCCAGGCGAGGGCTGTGAGGACTCCCGCCACGCCGGCGATCCAGGGAGGCAAGAACCGGCCGGCGTAGACGACGGTGAGCCCTGCCAGCGCGGCCGCGAGCGCGACCGACACGAAGCGGAGCCCCTCGATCGAGATCCCCCCTTCGCGGAGAAGCCAGGCGAGCAGGTACCAGCCGGGCGGCGTCGACTCGGTGCGGGCGACGTGGTCGACGACCCCGGCCGGCGACTCCTCGAGCAGGACGCGCGCCGAGGCGACCTCGTCCTGCCAGAGCGGCAGATCGATCGCCCCGGGGAGCGTTGACGCGGCGGCAAGCGCCGCCACGCCGACCGCGATGCCGACCGTGGCGCGGCGCGTGCCGCTTCTGCCCGCTACCGCGTTCGGCATAGTCCGTCAGCATGACGACTGGGAGCGGGCGGTGGGCTCTACTGGCGCTCTTCGCGGTCGCGGCCGTCGTCGCGACCCTTCCGGCCGTCACCGGGCTGCGCACCGAGTTCATGACGGAGGGAGGCCAGCCCGGGTACGGCGAGGCGGCCTCGGGCGACCACCTCCAGACGTCCTACCGGTTCTGGCTCGTCGGCCACCAGCTCGAGCGCGGCGACGCGCCCTGGGTCGACCCCTACAGCTTCCAGCCGCTCGTCGAGCCGCAGGTGGTCCTCGGCGGCTGGCCCTACGGGGTGCCCTACTGGCCGCTCGACGCGCTCTTCGGGCCGATCGCCGCCTGGAACCTGCTCCTCCTGCTCGTCACGTTCGCGGCCGGGCTCTTCGCCTACCTCTGGCTCCGCGAGCTGGAGCTGCCGCCGCTCGCGGCCGCGCTCGGGGGGCTCGCGTTCGAGCTGGCTCCGTACCGGCTCCTCCAGAGCGGCGGGCACCTGCTCGGCTGGGCCGCCGTCTTCCTGCCGCTGGCCCTGTGGGCCTTCGAACGCTCCCGCCGGGCGGACAGTCGCCCGCGCCGTCCACCTCTGGGGCGCCCTCTCCGCCGCGGGCATCGTCTCGATCCCGCTCTCGGGCCAGCTCCACCTGGCGCTCGGCGCTCTGCCGTTCGTCGCCGCCTACGCGGCCGTCCGCTACGCGCGCGCCGCCTCCATCTGGGCGTGGGCCGGGGCGGTGGCGGGGGCTGCCGCAGGGCTCATCGCGGAGGCGGTGGTCATCGCCGGCTCGACCGAGTCCGAAGGCCGGACCCTCGCGGAGGTCGCCTCGTACTCGGCCGATCCGCTCGACTTCCTCAGCCGCTGGCGGCTGCACGGCCCCGAGCGTTTCGTCTACCTCGGCTGGCTCCTGCCGGTCCTCGCGATCGCCGGCCTCGTGCTCCTCGCCCGCCGCCGGCGCGGGCTGGCGATCCTCCTCGGGATCGCCGCGGTCGTGCCGGCCCTGCTCGCGCTCGGGACGAACCTGCCGCTCTACGAGACCGTGCGCGACGTGTTTCCGCCGCTGCGCTACCCGCGCGTTCCCGGGCGCTTCCTGCCGCTGGCGAACCTGGCCCTCGCTGCGCTCGCCGCGGTCGCCGTCGCCGTCGTCCTCGCGCGCCTCGAGGGGCGACGCCGGGTTGCGATCGGTGCCGCCGCCCTCGCGCTCGTCGCCGCCGACCTGCTCGTCTTCCCGCTCGGGTCGAGCGACGCCGACCCGGGGAACGCCGCCTACGCGGCGCTCGGCGAGTCGGGCCCGGGCCGCGTCCTCGAGCTCCCGATCTTCCAGGAGGGCAGGGGCCACTTCGGGAGCGTCTACCAGTACTACACGCAGCAGGCGCCCAGGGAGCGTCCGACGGGCTACGCCCTCGCGCCCGAGGAGGTCTACGAGTTCACGGAGCGCTTCAACAGGCTCGACTGCGGGGCCTGGCTGCAGGGCGACACCGCCGAGCTCGAGCGTCTTGGCGTCGCCTACCTCGTCTGGCACGGCGGGCTCTACCGGCAGTCGGAGACGCCGGGCGCCTGGTTCGGGTGGGAGGGGCTGCGCCGCGGCGGACGCGGGGTCGTCGCCGGCACGCCTCCGGTGTTCCTCTGGGAGGAGGGGCTCGGCGCGGACGTCCCTCCGGACGAGCCCGACCGCGACGAGCCGCTGCTCTGCGACGCGTGGGTGGACGGCGAGCTGACCCTGCAGGAGGGCGCGCTCTGGCTCTACGGTCAGGGCGTGGCCGAGCTCGAGCTCGAGGCGCCCGCGCCGACCGCCGTGACCGTGTACGCGGACGCCCGCGCCGGTCGAGCCGGTCGTCGTCGAGGGCCGGACGACGATCCGCGTCGAGCTTCCGAACCGCGACTGGCACCCGTTCGTCGTTCGGGGGGCGCCCGGTCTGCGCCTCCTTCGTGCGGGGTTCGCGTGAGCGATACTTCCCGCGTCGACTCCGAGGGAGTGCAGCGCATGTCGGTTCTGATCAAGAGAGAGCGGGTCGTCACGGCGGCGGACGACCACGTCGCTGACGTGTTCGCCGAGGACCAGAGATCGTTCCGTCTGCGGTTCGGGGAGCAGCTCACCGCGGCCGCCGGCGCGGCCGCCTAGCGAGAGGAGGAGCGGTGTTCGGCATCTCGGTCGGCGGGATCGTCGTCATCGTGGGCATCGTGCTGATGTTCGTCTGGAGCCTCTGGATCGGCCTCATCGTCGCCCTGGTGGGTCTCCTGGCGTTCGGAGGGTTCGCCCGCGGCAAGTGGTACTGAGGACGCGCTTCAGGCCGCGGCTGACACGGTAAGGACGACCTTGCCGCGCTGGGCTTCACTGACGAGGGTCAGCTGGCTGCGGCCAGGCCCGGGCGGATCAGGTGCTTCGGGCGCTCGAGGCCCGCGTCGTTGACGCTCGGGTTGACGGGCTCCGCGAGCGGCGGGGCGCCGTACGAGCGTTCGGTGCGCTCGGCCGGCGGCATGCCGTAGAGGGTCGTCCGCGGCCGCGGGACGCGGCCGATGGCGCGGATCGCCTCCTCCATGCGCTCCGGCGGCATCTCCTGGCCGTGCGCGGCGCCGGCGGCGCGGGAGATCGACTCGTTCATCAGCGTCCCGCCCAGGTCGTTCGCCCCGGCCCGCAGCGCCGCCTGCGCGCCCTCGATCCCGAGCTTCACCCAGGAGGCCTGGACGTTCGTGATCCAGGGGTGGAGCGCGAGGCGGCCAACCGCATGCATGAGCACGGCCTCCCGGAACGTGGGCCCCGGCCGCGCACGGCCCTTGAGGTAGATCGGCGCCTCCATGTGGACGAACGGGAGCGGGACGAACTCGGTGAACCCACCGGTGCGCTTCTGCTGCTCGCGCAGCTCCAAGAGGTGGCGCGCCCAGGAGCGCGGGCCCTCGACGGAGCCGTACATGATCGTCGTCGTCGAGCGGAGCCCGGCGCGGTGCGCGGCGTCGTGGACCTCCAACCACTGGCCGGTCGTGACCTTGTCCGGGCAGAGCGTCCGGCGCACCTCGTCGTCGAGGATCTCCGCCGCCGTGCCCGGCAGTGAGGCGAGGCCCACGTCCCTGAGCCGCTCCAGGTAGTCGTCCAGCGGGAGCCCCAGCGTGGCCGCGCCCTGCCAGACCTCGAGGGCCGAGAAGGCGTGGACGTGGAGGTCGGGGAGCGCCTCCTTGACCGCCGCGCAGATCTCGAGGTAGGTCTCGCCGGTGAAGGCGGGGTGGATGCCGCCCTGGAGGCAGAGCTCCACCGCGCCGCGGTCCCACGCCTCCTTCGCGCGGCGCACGATCTCCTCGAGCGGCACGACGTAGGGCTTCCCGCGTAGGTTCGCGGCCAGCTTTCCCTTCGAGAAGGCGCAGAAGCCGCAGCGGAAGTAGCAGACGTTCGTGTAGTTCACGTTGCGTGTGACGACGTAGCTGACCTCGTCGCCGCAGATCTCGCGGCGTAGCTCGTCGGCGGCGTCCAGCACCGCGCCTAGGTCGGCGCCTCGGGCCTCGAAGAGCGCGGTGACCGCGTCCTCGTCGAGCTCGGCTCCCGCCCCGACCTGCGCCAGCGCCGAGGCAACCGGCCCGGACACGGCTCGAGCGCCGGCTGCCCGGAGCCGGGGAGCGGCTCCCGGAGCCCCGGCGGCCCAGCGCTCCTCGCGCGCGAGCCCGGACGCGTCCGCGTGTCGCAGGATCTCGGCGGCGACCCGTGGGTCGGCCCACCGCTCCAGATCGGCCACGAACTGGGGATAGATCGGGAGCCGCGGCGCCAGCTCGAAGCCGTGCGCCTCGGTGGCCGCGCGCAGCCGGTCGATCTCGGGCCACGGCGCCTCCGGGTTGACGTGGTCGATCGTCACCGGCGAGACGCCGCCCCAGTCGTCGATCCCCGACTCCAGGAGCCGCGGAAAGTCCTCGTAGGAGAGGTTCGGCGGCACCTGCAGGTGCACCTCGGCGGGGAGAAGCTCCCGGGCTGCACGCGCCGTCCAGATCAGCTCGTCGAGCGAGGGCTCCGGGCACCCTGCCATCTTCGTCCCCGGCTTGGCGCGGAAGTTCTGGACGATCACCTCCTGGACGTGCTCGTAGCGCTCGTGGAGCGCGGCGATCGCCCGCAGCGCCTCCAGCCGCTCCTCCCGCGTCTCCCCGATCCCGATCAGGATCCCGGTCGTGAACGGCACCGCCAGCTCGCCGGCGAGCCGGATCGTCTCCAGCCGAGCCTCCGGGAGCTTGTCCGGCGAGCCGTGGTGGGGCATTCCCTTCTCCATGAGCCGGAGGGACGTCGACTCCAGCATCAGCCCCATCGACGCTGAGACCGGACGCAGCAGCTCGAGATCCTCGCGGGTCATGACGCCCGGATTCAGGTGGGGGAGGAGCCCGGCTTCGGAGAGCACGAAGTCGGCCATACGGGCCAGGTACTCGATGGTCGTCTCGCAGCCGAGCGCCGCCAGCTCCTCGCGCGCCGCGCGGTAGCGGAGCTCCGGCTTGTCCCCGAGGGTGAAGAGCGCCTCGTGGCAGCCCGCCTCGGCGCCTGACCGCGCGACCGCGAGCACCTCGTCCGCCGTCATGTACGCCCGCTCGCCCCGGCGCGGCGGCCGGGCGAACGTGCAGTAGTGGCAGACATCGCGGCAAAGCTTCGTCAGTGGGATGAAGACCTTCGGCGAGTAGGTGACGACGCCGTTCATCTCGAGGCGAGCAGCAGCTCGTAGTCCTCGGGGCGGTCGACGTCGAGCGCGAGCGCGGGGTCGTCGATGACCGCCGGCTCCAGGCCGGCCGCGTGCGCTTCTGCCACGGTCGTCTCCATGGGAACGCCGAAGCGGGGCAGGAAGCCGTTCACCTCCGCCAGCGCGAGCGCGTTGACGCCGCCGTCCCGGGCAGGGGCGAGCGCGAGCGGGCGAGCCTCGCGCGCCAGCCGATCGAGGGACGCAGCCGTGACGAGCGGGCAGTCCCCCATGACGACGAGCGCTCCTGCGGCCGCGCGCGGGTCGGCCAGGCCGAGCGCGACCGCGTCCGCGTGACCGGTGCCGGCGTCCACGAGCACGTCGACGCCTTGGGGCGCGAGGCCCGGATCGGGCGTGACCAGTAGCGTTCGCTCGATGGCATCCGCCTCGGCACACGCGCGGAGCACCCGCTCGAGCATGTCGATCACGAGCCCCGCGCGCTCGGCCGCGGAGAGCCGCGGCGCGAGGCGTGTCTTCGCGCCGTCGAGGCCCTTGACAGGCACGATCGCGAGCACGCGGTGAGCATACAGCCGCGTCCCTACGCCGTTCTCTGCGGCGGCCTAGGCGGCTCCCGCTTCGTGGACGCGCTCGCGCGCGCGGCCGGGCCAGAGCAGGTCACGGCGATCGTCAACGTCGGCGACGACGTCGAGGTCCTCGGCCTCCACGTCTCGCCGGACCTCGACACCGTGCTCTACACGCTCTCCGGCCTGCTCGACGAGGTGCGCGGCTGGGGCGTTCGCGACGAGACGACGAACGCCCTCCAGACGGCGGAGCGGCTCGGAGAGGAGCTCTGGTTCATCCTGGGAGACCGGGACATCGGCCTCCACCTCGTCCGCTCGCGCCTGCTGCGGGACGGCGTGCCGCTCTCGGAGGTCACGCGCCGTCTCGTGGGCATGCTCGGCGTGGCCGTGCGCCTCCTGCCCGCCTCGGACGATCCGGTGCGCACCTTCGTGACGACGCCGGACGGGGAGCTCGACTTCCAGACCTGGTTCGTCCGCCGCCAGCACGCCGACAAGGTGACCGCCGTCCGCTACGGCGGCGCGGAGGCCGCGCGGCCGGCGCCCGGCGTGCTGGAGGCGATCGCCGGCGCCGAGATCGTCTTCCTCGCGCCCTCGAACCCATTCGTCTCCATCGGGCCGATCCTCGCCGTGCCCGGCATCCGCGAGGCGCTCGCCGGGAAGCGCGTCGTCGCCGTCTCGCCGCTCGTCGCCGGCCAGGCCCTGCGCGGGCCGCTCGCGAGGATGATGGCCTCGCTCGGCCACGACCCGGGCGTACGCGGGATCGCCGCGCTCTACGAGGGTCTCGCCACGGACGTCGTCGTCGACCCGGTCGACGCCGGGGAGCTGCCCGGGGCCCTGGTCGCGCCCATCGTTATGGTTGCGCCGGAGTCGAGAGCGGAGGTGGGGAGGGCGGTGCTGGAGGCGCTCGGGTGATCGGGATCGTCGGCGGCAGCGGAGGCTTCGGCCAGGGCCTGGCCGAGCGCCTGCGTCGCATCGGCGAGGAGGTGATCATCGGCTCGCGCACCCCGCGCGACGAGTTCGTGTCCAACCCCGAGGCCTGCCTCGCCTCGGAGATCGTCTTTCTGTCGGTGCCTCCGGGCGGCGTCGCCGACATGTCCCACGGGCTCCGGAACGAGCTCGCCGGCCGGATCGTGGTCAGCGTCGCGGCGCCGATCGTCTTCCGGGACGGCCAGCCCGGAGCCGCCCCGGGCGAGCTCTCGCTCGCCGAGGTCACCGCGGCCGCGGCGCCCGGGGCGCGCGTCGTCGCCGGCTTCCACACCGTCAGCGCGAAGGCCCTCGCCGACCCCGACGTGCCTCTCGACGAGGACGTGCTCCTCGCCGGGGAGGACGCGGAGGCGAAGGCCGTCGTCGCAGGGCTGGCGGAGCGATTGGTTCAGGGTCGGGCCGTGGACTGCGGCCGCCTCGAGGTCGCCCGCTGGCTGGAGACCCTGACCGCGGTCCTCCTGAACGTCAACCGCCGCTACAAGACGAACGCGGGCGTGAGGGTGACCGGGCTCCCCGAGTGATCGAGGTCCTTCCGCTCGAGGGGATCCCGGAGGTGCGGCAGGGGGACGACCTCGCAGCCCTCGTCGGCGACGCGCTCGAGCGGGCCGGCGGGCTGCGGCAGGGAGACGTGGTCGTCGTGTCCCAGAAGGTCGTCTCCAAGGCCGAGGGGCGGGTCGAGCGGACCGACGACCACGTCGAGGTGATCCTGCGCGAGGCGCGCGCCGTGCGCCGCCGTCGTGGCGACTTCGTCGTCGCCGAGACCGAGCACGGCTTCGTCTGCGCCAGCGCCGGCGTCGACCGGTCGAACACCCCCGGCGAGGGCTGGGTGGTGCTGCTCCCACGCGATCCCGACGCGTCCGCTGCGGGGCTCCGAGAGGCGCTCGCCGCGCGCTTCGGCGCAGAGCCGGCGGTGATCGTCACGGACTCCTTCGGCCGGGCCTGGCGCCAGGGCACGACCGACGTCGCGATCGGCGTCGCCGGCATGAGGCCGCTCCTCGACCTGCGCGGGGAAAAGGACGCACGCGGCCGTCCGCTCGAGGCGACGCTGATCGCCGTCGCCGACGAGCTGGCCGGCGCCGCCGAGCTCGTGATGGGGAAGGCGAGCGGCGTCCCGGCTGCGCTGATCCGCGGCTATGCGGCTCCGCCGGGCGAGGGAAGCGCGCGCGAGCTCGTCATGCCTCCGGAACGGGACCTCTTCCCGTAGCGACCTCGAAATGCGAGACGGTGAGCTCGCGCTCGACGAGGTAGCGCTCGTCCTCCGGGTAGAAGACCGCCTGCTCGATGTCCTCTCCTGCGAAGGCCTTGATGACGTCCAGCGACTCCCAGATCGAGATGGTGAGAAACTCCTCGCGGTCGCCGTCGGGGCGGTGGAGGACGGAGAAGCCGCGGTTTCCCGGCGTGCCGAGCGAGTCCGGGGCGGCGACCTCCCGCATGTAGCGGACGTAGGCCTCCGCGTCCTCGCGGCTCGTCCAGCCTCTCCAGATCCTCGCGATCACGACGCCGGGACGATCCAGGTCGAGCGGGCCCGGGCCAGCACCTCGCCGTCGGCGGTCACGAGGGCCGAGCCCGCGTAGCGCTTGCGCCCGTCCTCGCCGATTCGCCAGCCGAGGACGACGTGCGGCTCGCCAAGCGCGGGCAGGCGGTCGATCTCCGCCGCCATCCGCCCGAGGAGAACGCCTTCGCGCTGGAAGTCGTCCACCGCCCAGCCGCTCGGGCAGTCGAGCGCGGCCCAGACGAGCTCGGGCGTCACGTCCTCGCCGGGCATCCACGGTGCGGCGAGCAGGCCCGGCCTGCCCTCGACCGGCCCGGCGTACACGCCCAGGCCGTCCTCCCGCTTCGGCCCGCAGACGAAGCACGTGTTGTAGGCGTGGTGGACGAACCCCTCGTAGCGCGTCGAGGCATGCTCGGCAGCCTTGACCGAGACGGGCTCCGGGACCTCCACGTCCAACTCGACGCGCTCGGCCTCGGCGACGAGCGCGTCCCCGTCGCGGATCTCGATCCGGCCGTCGGCGCGCACGACGTCGAGCTCGCGGTCGAGCGGCGGCGGCAGGCGGAGCGTCACCTCGGCAACGCCGCCGAGGATCCCGGCGACGAGCCCGCACGCGTAGCCGCCGTTCGCCGAGTCGGGCGGGCCGTTGTAGCGGCCGGGGACGATCATCGCCCGAGCGTGAGCTCGATCCGGCCGTACGGGGGGCGCGGGTCCGTGTACACCCGCACCCGCTGATCCGCGCCGTCGACCTGCGCCGTGTCCCAGAGGCGGTTCTCGCCGGCGAAGGAGACCTCGGCGAGCTCCTGGAAGCTGTCGAGCAAGCGCACTCCCATCTCGTGCACGAGCTCCTGGATCGAGGCGGAGTCGAAGCCGGCGAAGGTCGCCGCCACGGAGTCCCGCACGGCCTCGCCGTCCGCACGGGTGGCGAAGTCGCGGTTCCGCCAGTGGACGTCGAGGTGGATGAAGAGCGGCCGGTCGCGCGATTCGGCGAGGGTCGTGTACTCGTCGCGGACGAAGCCCTCGAACGAGCTCCCCGTCAGCTTCATGAGGCGCAGGCCCTCGCGGCCGGAGCGGTGCTCGAGCGTCCCATCACGGTCCAGCGCGAGCTCGGCGACGGCGCGATCGCCGCCGACGCCCTGGAACGACTGCTCGCTGCGCCTGGCGAACGGCACCTCGCGGGCCGTGAGCTCGATCCTGTCGACCTGCCCGTACGTGTCGAGGAAACGGCGGGCCAGGAGCTCGACGAACTCTTCGAGCGAGGTCCCCTCGTACCCGAGTGCGGTGACCTGGATGAAGTTCTTCATGGAGTCGGTGGCGACGACGAGCGTGTTGTCGCCCTCCGTGTACGAGGGGCCGAACGCCTCCCCGCGCAGCGTCATACCGATCTCGGCGGCGAAGAGCGAGCTGACGCCGTCCGTCCGGTAGACGGACACGGCCTCCTTGCCGTAGCCGATTCTCAAGAGCTCTGCCACCGGTCCACCGCTATGGCGACGAGCTCGTCGCAGCCGGTCTCGAGCTCCTCCTCGCGGGATCGCGCGAGCCGCTCGCGCAGCACGGGGACGATCTCGGCGCGCGGGCGACGGTTGACGAAGACGACGAAGCGGAAGCCGAAGCGCTCCTCGTAGGCGGCGTTGAGCTCGGCCAGCTCGGCGAGCACCGCGGAGTCCTCCGCGGTCGGGTCACCCTGCTCGGCCGCCGACCGTCCGCTCAGCCGCACCTCGCCGATCCGGGGATGGTGGGCGAGCGCCTCGACCCGGTCCTCCTCCGGGAGTGCCGCCAGCACCTCTCGTGCCCGCCCCAGCGGATCCTCCTCCTCGGCCAGCGCCTCCACGAAGCGGCTGCGGGCCTGGAAGAGGTCGGCGAGCTCGCCCACGCTCAGCTGCCGCGGTAGATCGCGCACGAGTAGGGGGAGAGGAGCAGGGGGACGTGGTGGTGGCCCTCGCCGAGCTCGACCTCGACCTCGATGCCGCGGAAGAAGGGCGAGCGCGGGTGGAAGACGAGCTTGTAGACGTCGGGCGGGAGCTCGACCCCTCCCAGGTCCGGGATCCGTCCGTCCTGGTCCGTCTCCCGCACCGCCAGCAGGAGATCGCCGCGGAAGAGCTCGACCCGGATCCCGCGGCCCGGCTCGCCGCGCTCGGTGTCGAGGACGTGGGTGGAGATGCTCGTGGCCACGACGGCATCGTATTCTTGCCTCGTGGACGAGCGCGAGCGCTTCCTCATCCGCTACGCGGGCTCCTTCGCGCCCGAGCCGATCGTGCGTGCGGAGGGTGCCTGGGTCGAGACGGCGAGCGGCAAGCGGATTCTCGACTTCACCTCCGGCCAGATCTGCTCCACGCTCGGGCACAACCACCCGCGCATCGCCGCTGCCGTCCGCTCGGCGCTCGACGAGGTCGTCCACCTGAACTCCTGGATGCTCTCCGAGCCGGTGCTCGCGCTCGGGGAGCGGCTGGCGGGGCTCTTCCCGCAGCCGCTCGACCGCGTCCTGCTCCTCAACACCGGCACCGAGGCGAACGAGGTCGCCTTGAAGATGGCGAAGATGCACACGGGCCGCTGGGAGGTCGTCGGCCTGACGCGGAGCTTCCACGGGCTCCTCTCGGGGATCGCCTCGGTGAACTTCTCGATGGCGCATGCCGGCTACGGGCCCGTGCTGCCGGGCTCCTACGCGATTCCGGCGCCGTACGCCTACCGCTGCCCTGTGCGCCACTGCGACGGCGCCTGCGACTGCACCTGCCTCGAGGTCGGGTTCGAGCTCGTCGACCAGCAGTCCGTGGGCGCGTTGTGCGCGCTCGTCGTGGAGCCGGTGCTCTCCGCGGGCGGGATCATCGTCCCGCCGGACGGCTACTTCCGCCGCGTGCGCGAGCTGCTCGAGGAGCGCGGGATGGTGCTCGTCCTGGACGAGGCGCAGACCGGCTTCGGGCGCCTCGGGACGATGTTCGGCTTCGAGCACGACGGCATCGTGCCGGACTTCGTCGGGGTCTCGAAGACGCTCGGCGGCGGGCTGCCGCTGGCCGCGACGATCACGTCGGCGGCGATCGAGCAGGACTGCTACGACAAGGGATTCCTCCACGTCACCTCGCACGTCTCCGACCCGCTGCCGGCCGCCGCCGGGCTCGCCGTCCTCGACGTGATCGCCGAGGAGGGCCTCGTCGAGCGCGCCGCCGCCCGCGGCGAGTACATGCTGGCCCGCCTGCGCGAGCTCCAGGCCCGGCACGAGCCGATCGGCGACGTGCGCGGCCGCGGGCTCCTCGTCGGGCTCGAGCTCGTGGAGGACCGCGAGAGCCGCCGCCCGGCCGACGCCCTCGGCGCCGCGGTCACGCGTGAGTGCTACGAGCGCGGCCTCTCCATGAACATCGTCCGCTCGCAGGCGCACGCGAACTGCTTCCGCATCGCGCCGCCGCTGACCGTCACCGAGGACGAGATCGACCTCGCGGTCGAGATCATGGACGCGTCCCTCCGGGCCGTCCGCGAGCCCGCTCCGGCCTAGCCGGCCGTCGCCTGAGGCGCGCCGGCCGCCGGTCCGGGTACCGTTCAGGGCATGGGTTCGAGCTCGAAGCGACAGACGACCATGGCCAAGCTGGCGCGGGAGCGCGCGCTGCAAGAGAAGCGCGAGCGCAAGCGGGAGAAGAAGGAAGCGCGGAAGCAGGCCGCGGCGGCGGAGAAGGCGGTCGAGGCAGGCGAGGGCGGAGTCCCGGCCGACGGGGACGACTTGCCCGAGCCCGAAGCGTCGTAACACCCCCCGGCGGGCATGTCCCTCTGAGCCGCGTCCCGGTGCCAGGCACCTGGACGCGGCCGAAGCAGCCGCCTGGGGACGGCCGTGCGGGCGCTTTGCAGGGCGGATGAGATCCGCTCCCCGGCATGTCCCGCCCGAACGGCCATGTCCGGGGTCAGGCCCCGGGCGTGTCCGCGGGGGACTTGGCTCAGGAGAGGAAGCGGGCCGCCTGCACGCGGTGGGCGGCGGCGATCTCGCGCTCGTCGGCGAGCGCGAGCTGTCCGTTGAGGACGGCCGGCTCCCCGCCCACGTAGACCCGTTCCGCCCGGTGCGGGCCCGAGAGGACGAGCGCCGCGACGACGTCGTCGGCGCCGCCGAACTCGAGCCCCTCCATGCTCCAGACGGCGAAATCGGCGCACTTGCCGGGCTCGAGCGAGCCGAGGTCGCGGCGGCCGAGGACGTCGGCGCCCCCGCGCGTGCCGAGCCAGAGGGCTTCCCGCACCGTCAGAGCCTCGGGGCCGTCGCGCCCGCGGGCGACCAGGAGCGCCTGCTTGACCTCCGCGGAGAGGTCGCTGCGCTCGTTCGAGGCCGAGCCGTCAACGCCGAGGCCGACCGGGACGCCGGCGTCGATCATCGCCCGCACGGGCGCCACCCCGGCCCCGAGCCGTAGGTTCGACGTGGGGCAGTGGGCGACTCCGGCTCCCGCGGAGCCGAACGCCCGCACGTCCTCGTCCGAGAGGTGGACGCAATGCGCGCACCAGACGTCGCCGGCGAGCCAGCCGAGCTGCTCGAGGTACTCGACCGGACGGCACCCGAAGAGCCCCCGGCAGTAGTCCTCCTCCTCGACGGTCTCCGCCAGGTGCGTGTGCAGCCGCAGGCCGAGCCGCCGCGCGAGCGCCGCGGACTCGGTCATCAGCCGCTTCGAGACGGAGAACGGCGAGCACGGCGCGACCACGATCTGCGTCCACGCCCCGGGCCCTTCCTCGTGGAGCGCGAACAGGCCTTCGGTGTCGGCCAGCACCGCGTCCATGTCCTCCACGAGATCGTCCGGCGGGAGGCCCCCTTCCGACTCGCCCACGTCCATCGAGCCCCGCGACGCCACGATCCGCACTCCGAGCTCGCGCGCTGCCTGGATCTCGGCCTCGACGAGTCCCGCACGGCCCGGCGGGAAGACGTAGTGGTGGTCGAAGACGGTGGTGCACCCCGCGAGCACGAGCTCCGCCAGGCCGGTTCGCGCCGCCGCGTACTCGGCCTCGGCGTCCACGCGCGCCCAGAGCGGATAGAGGGCGCGGAGCCAGCTGAAGAGGTCCGCCTGCTGGGCGCGGGTGCGCGTCAGCGTCTGGTACAGGTGGTGGTGCGTATTGACGAGGCCGGGCGTGACGAGCGCGCCGCCGAGGTTCTCGAAGTGCTGTGCGAACGGCGGGGAGCCCTCGCCGACCTCGACGACGAAGCCGTCCTCGACCAGGATCCAGGCGTTCTCGATCTCGGTGCCGGCGTCGTCCATGGTGACGACGTACGCGTTCGAGAACAGCGTCCTCACGGCGCGTAATCTCTCATGCCATGGCGACCGACGCGCCGCTCCGCCGGGACGTCCGCCTGCTCGGCGACCTGCTCGGGCGCGTCATGGTCGAGCAGGAGGGCGAGAACCTGCTCGAGCGCGAGGAGGAGATCCGGCAGATCTCGCGGCGTGCGCGCGAGACCGGTGATCCCGAGGTCCGCGCGGAGCTCGCCCGGGAAGTTGGCGAGCTCGACCTCGCGGAGCAGACGAAGATCCTGCGCGCGTTCGCGCTCTTCTTCCAGCTCGCCAACATCGCCGAGCAGCAGCACCGCATTCGGCGCCGCCGGGACATCGAGCGGGAGGCCGGCGTGCCGCGCGAGTCGCTCGCCGAGGCGTTCAGGCGGCTGCGGGAGGCCGGGATCGACGACGACGCGCTTGCGCGCGCGGCGCGCCACGTGTCCCTCGAGCTCGTCCTCACGGCCCACCCGACGGAGGCGACGCGCCGCACCATCCTCCAGGCGCAGGCCAGGCTGGGCGGGCTCCTGGCCGAGCTCGACGCGGGCGCGGACGTGGCGGAGCGCGCCGCCGAGGAGATCACCGTCCTCTGGCAGACGGACGAGGTACGTCCGCAGCGACCTCGGGTCGTCGACGAGATCCGCCACGGGCTCTGGTTCTTCGAGCACAGCCTGCTCGACGCCGCCGAGGAGCTGGTCGGCGCCTACAGAGGCTCGGTCCCGGGCGCTCCGCTCCCGCTCTCGTTCGGGACGTGGATCGGTGGCGACATGGACGGGAATCCGCACGCCGGCCCGGAGACGATCCAGGAGGCGCTCGAGCGGGCCCGCGCGCTGGCGCTCGCGCGCTACCGCGCCGATGTCCGCGAGCTGGCGGCGGCTCTGGGGCTGACGCTGACGCTCGTCGGCGTCTCCGAGGAGCTCCTGGAGTCGATCGGCCGCGACGAGCGCGACGCTGCCCGCCTACGCGGAGCAGATCGGCGAGCAGAACCGCGACGAGCCCTACCGCCGCAAGCTGAGCTTCGTCTGGTGGCGGCTCGGCAACGAGGGCTACGGACGGGTCGAGGAGCTGCAGGCCGATCTCGACGTCATCGACCGCAGCCTGCGCGCGCACGGGGGCGGCCGGATCGCGGACGGGCGTCTGGCCGGTCTTCGCCGGCGGGTCGAGCTCTTCGGCTTCCACGTCGCCAAGCTCGACGCCCGCTTCCATGCGGCCGAGCTTCGCGATCCCTCGCCGCGAGTGCGAAGCGCGCTCCATGCCGTCGCCGCCGCGCAGGAGCAGTACGGCGACGGAGCGGTCGACACGGTGATCGTCTCCGGGACGGGGTCGGCCGAGGACGTTGTCCATCTCGTCGACCTGGCCGCCGAGGCGGGCGCCCGCGTCTCGCCGGTTCCTCTCTTCGAGACGATCCGCGACCTCCGCGAGGCGCCCGCGATCGTCGAGGCCCTGCTGGACGAGCCCCATCTCGCCCGCCTCGTCGAGCAGCGCGGCCGCCGGCTCGAGGTCATGGTCGGCTACTCGGACTCGGGGAAGGACGGCGGCTACCTCACCGCGCAGTGGGAGATCTTCAGGGCGCAGGAGCGCCTCGCCGCGCTCGCCGCCGAGCGGGAGGTCGAGCTGACGATCTTCCACGGGCGCGGCGGCTCCACCGGGCGGGGCGGCGGGCCGACCCACGCCGCGATCCTCGCGCAGCCGGCGGGCCATCCGCCAGGCCGCCTCAAGCTCACCGAGCAGGGGGAGACGGTCTCCTTCAAGTACGGCCTCCCCGGGCTCGCGTACCGGAACCTCGAGGCGGCCCTGGCCGCCACGCTTTGGCCGCCTTTCCGGAGGTGGCGGGGTCACGCCCTCCCGAGGGCGCGCGCGAGACGATCGAGGTGCTCTCGGAGACCGCGTTCGCCTCCTACCGCGGCCTCGTCTGGGAGGACGAGCGCTTCGCCGAGTTCTTCCGCCGCTTCACGCCGATCGAGGAGCTGGCGCTCCTCGAGATCGGCTCGCGGCCGGCCCGGCGACCCGAGGGTGGAGAGCTCCTGGCCTCACTCCGCGCCATCCCGTGGGTCTTCGCCTGGACGCAGAACCGCTGCATTCTTCCTGCGTGGTTCGGCTGCGGCACGGCGTTCGCGGGCGCCGACGTCGCCGAGCTGCGGCGCCTCTACCGCAGCTGGGCCTTCTTCCGCTCGCTCGTCGAGAACCTCGAGATGACCCTGGCCAAGTCGAGCCTGGAGATCGCCGCCGGCTACCTCTCTCTCGTCGAGGACGCGAGCCTGTACGAGCCGATCCGCGCCGAGCACGAGCGCACGGCCGCGGCCGTGCTCGAGATCGTCGAGGCCCGCGAGCTCCTCGACCGCCACCCGGTGATCCAGCGCTCGATTCGCCTCCGCAACCCGTACGTCGACCCGATGAACGCGATCCAGGTCGAGCTCCTCCGCCGCTGGCGCGAGACCGGCGACGAGGACGTGAAGCGCCCGCTCCTCCGCTCGATCGCCGGAATCTCGGCGGCGCTCAGGAATACCGGGTAGCTCTTGTAGCAATCGCCACGCTGCGCGACCATGAGGCCTTCTGCCGACAACGAGGAGGTCAGGATCATGGAGCGGGGAGAACGCAGGTGGAGGCTCGTCGTGCTGCTCGCCGCCGGCATCGCGATCGGCGTCGTGATGGCCGCGACGCCGGCCGCGGGTCACGTGGCGGGGTGGGCGCACAACTGGAAGCAGCACATCCGTCCGAAAGCGGACGCGCGCTACCTCCCGGGCGGGAACCTGCCCCGCGGGCGGACGATGCGCGGCAGCTACGTGATCAGAGACCTCGCCCCGGCGGCGAGTCTCTCGGCTGCGAACGTCTCCTTCCCATTCACGCTCCGCTCGGCTCCGACGCCGCATCTCCTCGAGGCCGGCGACCCGCCGACGGCTTCGTGTCCCGGAAGCCCCTCGAACCCGCAGGCCGCGGTCGGACACCTCTGCCTCTACGAGTCGGCGTTTTCCAACATCGCCGCCTACTCGATAGTCGGACCGACGACGGGCGTCCCGAACACTGCGTCCCGCTGGGGCGCCGTGCTGCGAGTGACCTCGGCTGGCTCAGGCTCGTTCTCGACCATGGGCACCTGGGCGGTGAGGGCTCCGTGACTACCAGCGGGACAGCGCGGCGCCGACCTCCTCCAGGCTGGCCAGGCTGTGGCCGCTGGCGAAGTGGTCGACGTGGGGGAGGGCGGCCTTCATGCCGCGCGCGAGCGGCTCGTACGCGGGGTCTTCCTGGAGAGGGTTGAGCCAGACGACGCGATAGGCCAGCCGGTGGAGCCGCGCCATCTGCTCGGCGAGGAGGTCGGGGTCCCCGACCTCGAGGCCGTCCGAGCAGAGGACGACCACCGCGCCGCGGGCAAGCCCCGAGTGGCCGTACTCGTCCAGGAAGCGCTTCAGCGACTCGCCGATGCGGGTGCCGCCGTCCCAGTCGACCACCTCGGCGGCGGCGCGGGCCAGTGCCGCGTCGGCGTCGGCGCCGTCGAGCTGGCGGGTGACGCGGGTCAGCCGCGTGCCGAAGCAGAAGGCCTCCCAGCGCCGGTCGGAGCGGAGCGCCGCGTGCGCGAACATGACGAGCGCGCGCGAGTAGGCGTCCATCGAGCCGGAGACGTCGAGCAGAAGGACGAGGCGCCGCGGCCGCTTCCGCCGCCGGCGCCAGGCGCGCTCGAGCGGCTCTCCGCCCGTTCTGAACGACCGCCGTAGCGTCCGGCGCAGGTCGGGCGTCCCGGCGCGGGCGGTCTCGCGGCGCCGCGTTCGCCGGCGCGGAACCGAGAGCTCGATGCGGTCCATCAGCTCGGCGAGCTGGGAGAGCTCCTCCCGCGAGCAGCGCGAGAAGCTCTTGTCCTTCAGCATCTCGACCGCGCTGGCGAGCCCCATGTCTGCCTCGGCCTCCATCTCGACGCGGACCCGGATCGGCGGCCCGGGCGCGGGCGTCGGCGGCCCGAAGAACGCCGCGAAGAGCGCGTCGTAGACCTCGATCTGGTCGGGCCGGGAGAGCAGCGTCGCCCGCCCGGCCCAGTAGAGCTCGCCAGGAGGCAGGAGCACGGCCGCGCGCGAGAAGGAGGCCACCCGGTCGGGCCCGACGGGCAGACCGGCAGCCCGGAGCGCGCGCCCGAAGCGGACGAGCGCCTCGACGGGATCGCCGGCGGAGAGGGTCGCGGACACGACTGCCCGCATTGTCGCAAGAGTGTCGATAGCGTCTCCCGATCATGAGCACGCGGGACCTGCTTCAGCGCACGGCGGAGATCGCAGCCGACTTCCTGGACTCGCTCGACGAGCGGCCGGTTGGGCCGGAGGCGACGGTCGACGAGCTGCGCGCGGCGCTCGGCGGACCGCTGCCCGAGCAGCCTTCCGACCCGCTCGAGGTGATCGAGAAGCTGGCCCGAGACGTCGAGCCGGGCCTCATGGCCACGCCGAGCGGTCGGTTCTTCGGCTTCGTCATCGGCGGGACCTTTCCGGAGGCGATCGCGGCCGACTGGCTCACGTCGGCCTGGGATCAGAACTCCGGTCTGACGCTTCCCATGCCGGCGACCGGCGTCGTCGAGGAGGTGGCCGGGGCCTGGGTCAAGGAGTTGCTCGGACTGCCCGACGACGCCTCGTTCGGATTCGTCACCGGCGGCCAGATGGCTCATTTCACCTGTCTGGCGGCCGCACGTCAGCACCTCCTTGCCGGTGCCGGCTGGGATGTCGGACGTGACGGCCTGAACGGCGCGCCGCCCATCCGCGTCGTCGCCGGAGCGAACCGGCATGCGACGGTCGACCGGGCGCTCCGGTTCCTCGGAATGGGCACTGCGTCCGTCCGCGAGGTCCAGGCGGACGAGCAAGGCCGGATGGTCATGGAAGCGCTCCGGGACGAGCTCGGCCGGGCGGATGGGCCGACGATCGTCTGCGTGCAGGCGGGCGACATCAACACAGGCGCCTTCGACGACTTTCACGCTGCGGCGGACGCGTCCGCGGCGGCCGGCGCGTGGCTCCACGTCGACGGCGCGATCGGCCTCTGGGCGGCGGCCAGTCCGTCGCTGCGTCACCTCGTAGCCGGCATCGAACGCGCCGATTCCTGGGCGACCGACGCGCACAAGCTGCTGAACGTCCCGTTCGACTCCGGAATCGCGTTCTGCGCTCACCCGGAATCGCATCGCACCGCCCTCTGCGTCAGGTCCGCGTACCTCGTGCACGCCGACGCCGACTCCGCGCGCGACGCGATGGACTTCGGGCCCGAGCACTCGCGCCGAGCCCGAGGGCTCCCGATCTACGCGACCCTCCGCTCGCTCGGTCGGGCCGGCGTCGTGGATCTCGTCGAGCGCAGCTGCTCCCGGGCGCGCTCGCTCGCCCAGGGTCTCGCGGAGCTCCCCGGCTGCGAGGTCCTGAACGACGTCGTGCTGAATCAGGTTCTGATCCGCTTCGAGGACGATGCGAGCACCGACGCCGTCCTCAGCGCCGTGCAGGCGAGCGGCGAGGCGTGGACGAGCGGCACGACCCGGAACGGCCGCAAGGCGATCCGCTTCTCGGTCTCGAACTGGCAGACGAGCGAGAAGGACGTCGAGCGCACGATCGCGGCGTTCGCGGCCGCGCGCGCGACGTCGGTCTAAGAACTCGTCTCAGAATGATGCTTCGCCGTCGGGGTGCGATGGTCGTTCCGAGACAAGGACGCGGAGCGTTAAGTACGGGCGCGACCGAGGACGCCGCTCTCGGGGCGAGCAGCGCGGCCCGGCGGCACAAGGCTTCATTTTGAGACGAGTTCAGACGGGTCTAGCGGGGTCCGGCCAGGCGACCGGCGTGCGCGATGAGGTCGCTCAGGACGCCCTGACCGGCGAGCTCCGGTCCGGCTCCGGGGCCGATGACGACAACCTGTCCGATCGGGTCGGCCCGGCAGACGACCGCGTTCATGACGCCCTCGACATTCGCCAGCGGGTCGTCCCCAGCCAATGCGATCGGCTCCACACGGGCGGCGAGCTCGCCCGGGCGCGAGGGCTCCAGCGTGGCCACGAGCCTGACCTTCAGGCCGGTCGCAGCCGCCTCGCGCACCTCGTCTCCGACGTCCGTGATCCCTCGACGGGCGACCTGTTCCGGGCGCAGCTGGATGCCGAAGACGAGGGCGGCAAGGATCATCGTCTTCGCAACCGTGTCGTGTCCCTCGACGTCCGCGGCGGGATCGCGCTCCGCGAGACCAGCTTCCTGAGCCGCGACAAGCGCGTCTTCGTACGACGTGCCGGCTGCCATGTCGGAGAGGACGACGTTCGCGGTCGCGTTGAGGCTCCCGCGTAGGGCGAGCGGCCTCGCTCCGGCCAGACCGCCCGTCAGCGTGCTGAGCACGGGGGTTCCGGACATCACCGTGGACTCGGCCCGGAACGCTGCGCCATTCGCCTCGGCGAGCTCGAGCAGCTCGACGCCGTGCCGCGCCACCGGCCACTTGTTGGAGGTTGCGACCGGGAGCCCGCGGCCAAGCGCCTCGCGCATGTGCGCGTAGCCCGGCTCGCCGTCGGTCGGCGGGCTCTGCGTCACCTCGACGAGGACGTCCGCCTCGGTCTCCTGGAGGCCGGCAAGCGCGTCCCGCCAGTGGCTCACACCGGGATGCTCGGTCAGCGGTCGACCGTCCTCGGCCAGGGCGAGGATGGTGGGAAGGTCGAGGCCGTCAGGTCGGTGAATGAAGCCGTGGCGGGCGTTCGCGACGCCCACGACCACCGGGGCGAGCCCGTACCGCCGCTCGAGCTGCTCTCTCTGAGAGTCGAGCGTGCGCAGCAGCCACCGGCCGACGGTGCCGAGGCCGACGACCCAGATCCGCACTAGTGCCCCATCAGGCGATACGGCATCACCAGACGGGGTCCTGAGTCGACGAGCTCGCCCCAGGCCGCCTCGACCCGGGCCTGGTCCTCGCGGTTCTTCACGGCGGCGCCGAGCGTCTCGCGGGCGGCGTCGCCGTTCACCGACCCGGCTCCCAGGAGCGACAGCG
>CAVZIL010000002.1:0-20301 GCA_963775505.1 uncultured Actinomycetes bacterium | reverse complement strand
CCCATGCGCCCCACCGGGAAGGCCTGCATGAGCGCCTCCTTGGGAACCTTCTGCTCCTCGAGGTAGCGCCAGATCATGCTGCCGGGGATGTCGATCGCGGCGAAGGCGAGCGCATTGACGCTGATGTTGTCCTTGCCGACCTCGATCGCGGCCGCCTTCGTGAGACCGTTGACGCCGCCCTTGGTGGCCGCATAGAGCCCGTTCGCCGGGGCGGCGGTGATGCTGCTCGTCACCGAGGACATGTTGAGGATGGCGCCGCCACCGTCGCCCTTGCGCATCGCCCGGATCTCGTGCTTGAGGCAGAAGAAGAGGCCCTTCAGATCCGTCGCGATCAGGCTGTCGAAGGCGCTCTCGGTCCCCTCCGCGATCTCGCTCAACTCCTCGGTCCCCGCGTTGTTGATCGCGCAGCTCAGGCGGCCGTGCTCACGGAGCGTGCGCGCGACGAGGGCCTCCACCTCCTCCTCGCGGGAGACATCGACCGCCGAGAAGTCCATACGGCCGCCGGCCGCCCTCACCTTGTCGACGGCCGCCTCGCCCGCCTGGGCGTCTACATCGCAGCCCACCACTATCGCCCCGTCGTTTGCGAAGGCCGCGGCGAGGACTGCGCCGCAGCCGCGTGCGGTCCCGGTGATGAGGACTACCTTGTCGGCGAAGGACGGCACGAGCTTCGACTGTAGCTCGCTTCGGGCATCACGGCCCGGTGTTCATTCCTCTGTAAGAGATCTCGCCCACAATGTCGGGATGAGCACCACCGTGCTCGTCGTCGACGACGAGCCGATCGTCCGCGAGGTCGTGCTGCGCTACCTCGAGCGCGACGGGTACCGCACGCTCGAAGCCGGGGACGGCGATACGGCGCGCCGGCTGCTCGAAAGCGAGAGGCCCGGGCTCGTGATCCTCGACATCATGCTCCCCGGCGTGGACGGGCTCGAGCTCTGCCGCTGGATCCGGGCGCGCTCGGACCTGCCCGTCATCCTCCTCACCGCCAGGGGCGAGGAGGCCGACCGGATCGTCGGCCTCGAGCTCGGCGCCGACGACTACGTGACGAAGCCCTTCTCCCCCGCGAGCTGGCGGCGCGCGTCCGAACCGTGCTCCGCCGCTCGACGCCGCACGTCGGCAAGGCCGAGCGGCTCTCGTTCGACGAGCTCGAGATCGACGCGCGCACGCGCGAGGTGACGCGGGACGGCGAGCCGCTCCGGCTCACGGCCAAGGAGTTCGACCTCCTCTGGTTCCTGGCCAGCCACCCGAAGCACGTGTTCTCCCGCGACCAGTTGATGGACCGCGTCTGGGGCTACGCAGCGGCGCTGGACACGGGCACGGTGACGGTGCACATCCGCCGCCTGCGCGAGAAGATCGAGCAGGAGCCGGCTCAGCCTCGCTTCCTGCAGACGGTCTGGGGCGTCGGCTACCGGTTCTGCCCGTGATCGTCTTCGCGGTCATCGTCGCGCTCGGCACGCTCGCAGCCGGACTGGTCGCAGCCCTGGCGCTCCGGCGGCTGCCGACCATCCGCCTGCAGCTCGCCGGGCTCGGCCTGCTCGCCGTCGCCCTGCCCCTCGCCGCCGTGCTGCTCTCGGGAGTGGTCATGTTCGACTCGGGCCACGACCTGACGATCCTGCTCGTGGCCGCGGCGTGCTCGACCGCGGCGTTCGGAGCCGCTCTCCTCCTCGGCGGCTCGATCCTGCGCGCGCTGGAGCGCGTCCGCCGGGCCTCGGCCGCCGTCGCCGGCGGCGACCTCTCGGCCCGCGCACCCGAGGACGGCCCGGCCGAGCTGGCCGAGCTCGGCGCCTCCTTCAACGAGATGGCGGCCAGCATCGAGGAGCTCTTCGACGCGCGCCGGCAGCTCGTCGCGTGGGCGAGTCACGACCTGCGGACACCGCTGGCGTCGATGCAGGCGATGCTCGAGGCGGTCGAGGACGGCCTTGTCGAGCCGGAGCGCTACGTTCCCGCGCTGCTGCAGCAGGTGGAGGCGCTGAGGCTGCTCGTGGACGACCTCTTCGAGCTCGCGCGGATCGACGCGGGCGTCCTCTCCCTGGAACTGCGAGAGGCGCCGCTCGCCGGCGTCGTCCGCTCGGCGCTCGACGGGCTCGAGGCCGAGGCGCAGACGCGGCACGTGGCCCTGGCCGCGCGCATCGACGGCGACCCGACGGCGGTCTGCGCCCCCGACAAGGTCGAGCGGGTGCTCCTGAACCTCCTCACCAACGCGATCAGGCACACGCCTTCCGACGGGTCGGTGGCCGTGATCGTCGAGCCGCTCGACGGCGAGGTGCGCGTCAGCGTCGAGGACACCGGCGAGGGCATCCCGGCGGACTCGTCCCGGCGCGTCTTCGAGCACTTCTGGCGCGGGGACCGCGCACGCGCGAGCGAGACCGGCGGCGCCGGGCTCGGGCTGGCCATCGCCCACGCCCTGGTCGAGGCGCAGGGCGGCCGGATCTGGGCCGAGAACCGCACCGGCGGCGGCGCGCGGGTCTCGTTCACCCTGCCGCAGCGTTAAGCGTCTTCTAAGGGCGGCGCAACCGGAGCGCAAGCTTTGCCTCGTAGCGTCCCGCGGGCTCCAATCGAAAGGAGAAGCGGGATGCACAGACTTCGAACGCTCATCGTTGCCGCCGCGCTCGCCGCGGCCGCTCTTGCCCTGGCCGGGCCGACCATGGCCTCGGGAGGCGGGAAGGCCCTTTACACGCTCACGAACGCGGCTTCCGGGAACGCGGTCGCGGTCTTCGACCGCGCGAACGACGGCTCGCTGACGCCCGCCGGGACGGTCGCCACGGGCGGAAACGGGACGGGCGCCGGGCTCGGCTCGCAAAGCGCGATCGTCCTGGACGGAAACCGGCTGCTCGCGGTCAACGCCGGCAGCAACACGCTCTCACTTCTGCACATGAACCACCGCGGCAAGCCGGTGCTCGCCGACGTCGAGCCCTCCAGGGGCGTCGGGCCGATCAGCGTCACCGTCCACGGGAAGGTCGTCTACGTCGTCAACCAGGGCGACGCGACCCATGCCGCCAACATCCACGGGTTCCTCGCGCTCTGGGGCAACCTCGTCCCGCTGGGCGGGTCGAGCCAACCGCTGAGCACGGCGGCACCCGGTCCGGCCCAGATCGAGTTCAGCCCGAACGGCAAGCAGCTCGTCGTGACCGAGAAGGCGACGAACCTGATCGTCACCTACAAGGTGCGGCAGGGCCGCGCCGGTGCGCCGAACGCGCAGCCATCGGCGGGCGTCACGCCCTTCGGGTTCGCGTTCGACAAGCGCGGGCTCCTGATCGTCTCGGAGGCCTTCGGCGGCGCTCCGGACGCCAGCGTGCTCTCGTCGTACGATCTCGCGAGGAACGGCACGATCACGCCGATCACCGCGAACGTGGCCACGACGGAGACGGCCGCGTGCTGGGTCGTCGTCACGAGGAACGGCCGCTTCACGTACACGACGAACACCGGGAGCAACTCGATCTCCGGCTTCCGAATCGCGTCCGACGGCGCTCTGACGCTGCTCGACGCGGACGGGAAGACCGCGACCACCGGCGCAGGGCCGCTCGACCTGGCGCTCGCCAAGAAGAGCAGGCTTCTCTATTCGCTCAACGGCGGCGTGCCCGAGATCCAGGGCTTCGTCGTGAACGGCGACGGAAGCCTCGACCCGCTTGGGTCGGTCGGCGGGCTCCCCGCCGGCACCGTCGGCCTCGCCGCTCGCTAGGGAGGCTGCGCAGGCGCGGAGGCGGGGCTGCCGGCCTCGCCTCCGCGCCCTACGATTCCCGCGATGAGAGCGGTCGTGCTCGACGGCGCCGGCCTGCCGGCGCTCACGGACGTGCCGGAGCCGGACGGCGCCGGCGAGCTCGTCTCCGTGCGCACGACCGGGCTCTGCGGAACCGACGTGCAGAAGCTCGGGCGCGGCGCCGCCGGCACCGTGCTCGGGCACGAGGTCGTTGCCCGGGACGAGGCCGGGCGGCGCGTCGCGCTCGTCCACCACTTGCCGTGCGGCGATTGTGAGCGCTGTCGCGCGGGGCACGAGACGACCTGCGAGCGCTTCCGCGAGCCGACGATCGTGCCCGGTGGCTTCGCCGAGCGCGTCCGGGCCGCGCAGACGATTTCGCTCCCGGACGGCGTCGACGACGCGACCGGCACCTTTGCCGAGCCGCTCGCCTGCGTTCTCCGAGCGCTCGACCGCATCCCGCGCGGCCGTGTCCTCGTGGTCGGCTGCGGCTTCGCCGGCCTGCTCTTCGTCCAGGCGCTCGTGCGCCGCGGTGACGACGTCCTCGCGGCCGATCCGCTCCCGCACCGCCTGGAGCTCGCCCTCGGCTACGGCGCCGAGCCGGCGAACGGGCCCGTGGATGCGGCCGTCCTCTGCGCCCACGCGGGCCTCGACGGCGCGCTCGCCGCGCTAGAGCCGGGAGGCACGCTGCTCGTCTTCTCCTGGCTGGCCGATCCGCTGCCGATCGACTTCGAGCAGCTGCTCCGCCGCGAGCTCACCCTGGCCGGCTCCTGCTCGGCGACCCCGGCCGCGATGCGTGAGGCGGTCGCCCTCCTCCCCGGCCTCGACCCGATCCCGACGGTGACGCTGCCGCTCGAGCGCTTTGCCGAGGGGCTCGAGCTGTACCGCTCCCACGAGGCTCTCAAGGTCGTCTTCGCGCCGTGAGGGCGCTCCGCTACCACTGCCCCGGCGACCTCAGGGTCGAGGAGGTGCCGCGGCCGGAGCCGGCGCCGGGAGACGTTCTCGTCCAGGTGGACGTGGCGCTCACGGACGGAACCGACGCGAAGGCGTTCCAGCGCGGCCATCCACTCCTCCTCGCCGACCTGCCGAGCCCGTTCGGGCACGAGTTCTGCGGGATCGACGTCGCGAGCGGCCGCCGGGTCGTGGCGGCGAACTCAGCGCCGTGCGGGGCGTGTCCGCCGTGCCGGCGCGGCGAGGAAACGCTGTGCGAGAACCTCCAACCATTCCTGAACGGCGCGTACGCCGAGTACCTGCTCGTGCCGGCGCGGATCGCGGAGCGAAACCTGCTCCCGGTCCCGCCCGGTCTCGCTCCCGAGGTCGCCGCGATGGTGGAGCCGCTCGCCTGCTGCCTGCACGGGATCGAGCGCGCCGGCATCGAAGGCGGGGAGACGGTCGCCGTGCTCGGGCCCGGCCCGATCGGACTCATGCTCTGCGCGGCCGCGAGGGACGCCGGGGCGCACGTGACGGCCGTCGGAGGCCGGCCTCAGCGCCGCGAGCTCGCGCATGAGTTCGGCGCCGTGCCCGGCGACGGACAGGGCGCCGACGTCGTCATCGAGGCGGTCGGCTCGGCCCAGGCCTGGCAGGACGCGCTGAAGCTCGTGCGCCCCGGCGGGACCGTCGTCTTCTTCGGCGGCCGGGAGCTTGCGGTCGACACGTTTCGACTCCACTACGAGGAGCTGACGCTCCGCGGCTCCTTCCACCACACCCCGCGGCACGTGCGCGCGGCGCTCGCGTTCCTGGCGAGCGACGCCTACCCGTGGGAGAGGCTCGTCACGCACCAAGTCACGCTGGAAGAGGTCGCGGGCCTCTTCGCCGACCCGCCGCCGGACCTGTTGAAGGCCGCAGTCCTTCCCTAGACGCGGCGACGGACGAGGGTGATGCCGTCGCGCACGGTGAGCACCACCGCCACGACCCGGGAATCGGCGGCGATGCGGGCGTTGAGCTCGGCGAACATCTGCGCCTGGGGCGAGTCGTCGGGCTCGGCGACCAGGCCCGACCAGAGCGTGTTGTCGAGCACCATCAGCCCGTTCGTCGAGAGGCGGGGCACGAGGGCCTCGTAGTAGGCCGGGTAGTTGGCCTTGTCGGCGTCGATGAAGACCAGGTCCCACTCGCCCTCGAGTCGCTCGACGGTGTCGAGCGCCGGCCCCAGGTGGACCGTGACACGGTCGCCGAGCCCGGCTTCGTCCAGGTACCGCCGCGCCACCGCGGCGTGCGTCTCCTCGAGCTCGCAGGAGTCGATGTGCCCACCGGGCGGCAGCACGGCTGCCATCGAGAGCGAGGAATAGCCGCTGTACGTGCCGAGCTCGAGCACACGCTGTGGCCGCAGGGCGAAGACGAGGAACTCGAGCAGGCGGCCCTCGACGACGCCCGTGAGCATCTGCGGCGAACGGAGGGTCTCCTGCGTCTCCTCGGCGAGGCGGCGCTGCAGCTCCGAGGGCGGCGTCGTGTGCGCCTCGGCGTAGCGCTCGATCTCCTCGGAGACGATGAAGACCATGCCCTAGCGGCTCACGCGGGAGCCGCCCACGATCGTGTCGCGGCCGTCGGCGAGGCGGACCCAGGCCTTCCCGCCGCCGTCGTAGTCGTTGCTCCAGGCGATGAGCGTCGCCTCGGCTCCGCCGACGTGGCAGCGCTCGGTGCCCTCCGGCTCGACACCGCGCCAGACGCGGACGAACGGGTTCTCGTCCCACTCGCGCCCGATCGTCGTCTCCTCGCTGTGGCCCGGGTAGACGACGAGCTCGTGCGGCAGCCCCATGAGGACGTCCATGACCGAACGCCGCAGGTCGTCCAAGGCGTCCTGGGTGCCGCCGATCGAGCCCGTGAACAGGGTGTCGCCGGTGAAGACGGCCTCCCGGTCGACGACGAACGAGAGCATCCCGCGCGTGTGGCCGGGCGTTCGCAAGGCCTCGATGCTGAGGTCGCCTGCTTCGACGATCTCGCCGTGCCCGAGCGGCTCGGCGCCGTCGACCTCCTCTTCCGGCGAGGCGAGCACGCGCAGCCCGTAGCGCTCCTCGAGCAGGCGGTGATTGGCGACGTGGTCCTCGTGGGCGTGCGTCGTCAGCAGAAGCGTGGGATGCACCTCGAGCCGCTCGACCGCGGCGAGAAGCGGCTCGACGGGGGCGCCGGAGTCGACGAAGACGGCCGTCCCGCCCGCGTGGTCCGCGACCAGGTACGCATTCGAGAGCCACCGGGGGTCCATGCTCCGCTCGACGATCATGAGGAGGGAAGCATGCCAGTGGACGTCTCCTCCGAGTCGCGGCGAACGGCGAGGTCCAGGTACAGGAGCGTGAGCGCGACGGACGTGAGCGGGAGCACGAGCGCGAAGAGCAGCGTCCCGAAGAAGTTGATGGTGGAGAGGGGGGCATCCGTCACGAAGATGACCAGGACGCCCAGGAAGGGCCCGGTCACGACGAGCACGAGCAGCAGCACGGACGTGATCAGGGCCACCCTCCACCAGTGCCCCCGGACGAGCCTTCTGCTCCCGCGAAAGGCGTCGCGGCCGCGCAACCCCTCGAACCCCGAAACCTGCTGGACGAACGCCCAGTCCACCGCCTTCTTCACCGCGTACGGGATCCCGATCACCGTCAGGACGAGGAGGACGACCGCGATCAGCCCGACGAAACCGATCGCCACGAGGCGCCAGAGCTCGCCGTGCAAACCGCGGAGCACGACGCGGAGGCTCGCGTCCCCGCCCCGGTCGACCTCCCTGAGGACGAGGACGGTCGCGGCTCCCACGAGAATGGGCGCGAGCGCGTGGGCCAGACTGCCCACGAACACCGCGACCACACCCTCGACCTTGTCGTCCTCGAGCGCGTCGAAGGCGCGGCGCAGGCCGGTCGAGTGGAAGAGCGCCAGCTGCGCCGCCACGGTCAGGCCGCCGAGCGGCACCGCGACGAGCCCGACGGGCACGAGCACGTGGAGGTCGTCCCAGAAGACCCGGGCCGCGGCATCGACGATCTGGCCGCCGGCGCGTCGCTGCCGAACCGGTTTGGAGACGACCGGGCGCCACTGCGTCCGCAGCGCGGGGATCGCAAAGGCCGCTGCGATCGTGGCGAAGACGAGGAGCGCCGTCAGCGGGCTCGAGGACGTGTCGTTCAGGAGGCTGGACGTCGAGCTCACGGCGCCGCAGAAGAAGCCGGTCACGGGCTCGCCGAGCGTCTCGTTGGTCGGCACCGTCGGCGAGGACGTTCGCAGGCCACTCATCCACCGGAACGGCTCCAGCCACTGGTGCTTCATGTTCGGGCCGGTCGGCCCGTTCGAGACCCCGGGCTCGTGCTGGCCCCAATGGCCCTGGTACGCGAGCCAGGCGTGCTCGCCCTCGAAGCCCGGGTACGTCGGGACGAGCAGCGGCGTCGGCTCGACGCGCGTCGACGGCCCACGGGTGTCGTCGCAGCCGAGCCCCGATCCATGCTTGCCGTTGCCGAGGAAGAGCGCCGACCAGTACTGGCTCGCGTGCGACCCCGACGAGGCGTAGACGACCGGGTGCGTTCCCTCCTTCTCGACTCTGGAGTCGTCCCAGGCCCGCCGTTCACCCCCGTTGTGCTGCGCGTAGGCGAGCTCGGACGGGCCCTTGGCGAGTGCCTCCTCGACCGTGGCGGCGTCGAAGGCGACCTGGATCATCTCCCAGTCGCTCTCGTGCAGGTCGTTGAACTGGTTGAACCAGTAGTAGAACCAGTACTGGACCGCGATCCCCCGCACGCCGGGCTCGCGGGCGACGTGGGCGTAGGTGACCGAGGAGCGCCCCTGCATGAGCCGGGCCGAGTCACGGGCGTAGCGGCAGCCCGGCCGCCGCGGGTGGCCGGGCAGGTCGAGGTAGTAGTCGGGCCCGAGCCCCGCGAGATCGGACGCGGACGGCGCAGTGCCGAGCTCGTTGGTCTGCCGGAAGCTGCCCCCGGATCGCCGGCGCAGGAGCTGCACCTCGGGGTTCCCGAGCGTGATGCCGACGGGCGCGAGGCGGTACTGCTCGCCCTTCCGCGAGCAGGGCGGGTCGGGATTCTCCTTGAACATCATGATCGGCGAGTACCGCCTCGCCAGCTCCCGCTCCGCCGCGGTCTGCGCGCCCGCGGCGGCCGGCCCGGCCAGCACCGCGACCGCCGACACGGCCACGAGCAAGCGCCTCCCGATTCCCGTCATGACGCGGGTAGCATGCCGGTCGAACCCGGACCGGGAGGATGATTCGCACATGGCCGGCCTGATGAGCCGAACCTCGAACGTCGTGAAGGCGTGGATCTCGAAGCTGCTCGACCGCGCCGAGGATCCGTCGGTGACCCTCGACTACTCGTACGAGAAGCAGCTCGAGATGCTGCAGGACGTCAAGCGCGGCGTCGCCGACGTCGTCACCGCCAAGAAGCGCCTCGAGCTGCAGACGGGCAAGCTCGAGCAGGAGCTCCCCAAGCTCGACGACCAGGCGCGCAAGGCGCTCGCAGCCGGCCGCGAGGATCTCGCCCGCGCCGCGCTCGAGCGCAAGACGGTCGCCCAGTCGCAGCTCCAGGGGCTCGACACGCAGATCGCCGGGCTCGAGGCCCAGCAGGAGAAGCTGATCGCGAACGAGAAGCGCCTCTCGGCCAAGGTCGAGGCGTTCCGCAGCCAGAAGGAGGTCATCAAGGCGCAGTACTCGGCGGCCGAGGCGCAGGTGAAGATCGGCGAGGCGGCGACCGGCATCGGCGAGGAGATGGCCGACACCGGCCTCGCCATCCAGCGAGCGCAGGACAAGACCGAGCAGATGCAGGCGCGTGCGTCCGCGGTCGACGAGCTCGTCGAGTCGGGCACGCTCGAGGACTTCACGAGCGGCGAGACGTCTCTCGACCGCGAGCTCGCGCAGATCTCGGCCCAGAGCCAGGTCGACGAGGAGCTGGCGAAGCTCAAGGGCGAGCTGGCCGCCGGGGGAGCGGCGAAGGAGCTGGAGGAGAAGTCGTGATCGTCAGGCTGATGGGCGAAGGGCAGTTCCGGGCGAGCGACGACCTGCTCGGCCGGCTGAACGGGCTCGACGACCAGGCCCAGGCCGCAGCGGACGCCGGCAACGAGCCCGAGCTAGACCGGGTGCTCGACGAGATGTGGCAGCTGGTGCAGGCCGAGGGTGAGCGCCTGGCGGACGACGACCTGAGCGCCTCGGACGTCGTCATCCCGCCCAGCGACCTCACCCTGGAGGAGACGAAGCGCCTCTTCTCCGACGAGGGCCTGATCCCGGATCTGCCGGCCTAGCCCGGACTACAGGTCGTCGAGCGGGCGGCGGGGACAAGGCTGGACGAGCGCCTGTTGACGGCGGATCCGCGGACATGCAGGACGAATGAGAACCGCTCCCCAGGCATGTCCCGCCCAAACGGCCACGTCCGGGGTCAGGCCCCGTCCGTGGCCAAAGGCGCCGCGTCCAGAGAGCCTTCGTCTAGTCCAGCGGCGCGTCGTAGAGGCCGAGCCAGCGGCTCAGGTCCTCCTCGAACGGAAGCTCGCCCTGGAGCTCGTTCCTGAGGCGCAGCTCCTCGGCGTTGTCGCGCTCTTGATTCTCGCCGGTGGGGACGAAGGGCCAGAAGGCTCCGCGCTTGAAGCCGTAGACGAGGTAGGTCGGGCGCTCCGAGTCGCGGCGCTCGAACCGGAAGAGCGCAGCGAGGAGCTGCTCGCCGAAGCCGTGCGCGACGAGCTCGCCCGCGACCAGGTGGACGCCGGTGACGAGGTCCTCGAAGTCGCGGTCGCGGACGACGAGCCACTGGTAGCCGAGGCTGTCCTGGCGGCGCCGCACCTCGGAGCCCGAGGTCTGCGCGACGACGCCGAGCAGCTCGTCGATCTGCTGCTCCGCGCGCAGGAACTCGCCGGCCGAGAGGGGCTTGAAGACGACGCCGGCCACGCCGGCAGGTCGCAGCTCGAGCTCGGTCTCGAGCGAGATCTGCGCCGTCGAGAGCGCGAAGAGCCGGTCGAGCTTCGCGCCCTTGAGCTTCTTGCGCCCGAAGAGGACGTCGCCGAGGCCCAACGAGGCGCCCTACGCGGCGACGGGACGGCCCATCTCGGCCGAGATTTCCGCAAGCCGGGCGAGGCGCTTCTCGAGCGGCGGGTGCGTCGCGAAGAGCTCGACGACCGACCGCTTCACGTTCGTCGGGATGATGAAGAACGCGTTCATGCCCTCCAGCTGGCGCAGGTCGCGCTGCGGGATGCGGGTCATGTCGCTCGCGATCTTCTGCAGCGCGCTCATGAGGTACTCGGGCGCGCCGGTGATGACCGCGGCGCCGCGGTCGGCGGCGTACTCGCGGTAGCGCGAGATCATGCGGATGAGGAGGAAGCTGAGCACGTAGGTGACGAGCGAGACGACGAGCATGATCAGGAAGGCCGGGGCGCCGTTTTGGTCGCGGCGGCCGCCGCCCATCATCCCCGTCCACATCCCCATGCGCATGAGGAACGCGGCCAGCATGGCGAAGAAGCTGGCGATCGTCATCACGGCGACGTCGCGGTTGGCGATGTGGGAGAGCTCGTGCGCGAGCACGCCCTCGACCTCGCGCGGCTCGAGCCGGTCCCAGAGGCCCTGCGTGACCGCGACGGCGGCGTGCTTCGGGCTCCGCCCGGTGGCGAACGCGTTGGGCATGTCCGTCGGGATGATCGCCACGCGCGGCTTGGGCAGGTCGGACATCGCGCAGAGGCGGTCGACCATGGCGTGCAGCTCGGGGGCCTGGTCGGGCGTGACGACCTTCGCCCCTGACGCCGCGAGCGCGATCTTGTCGGAGGTGTAGTACTGGAAGAACGCGAGCGCACCCAGCAGGACCACCATCGGGAGGATTCCGAACTGGAAGTACTGCACCAGCACGACGAAGAAGACGACGTACAGCGCCCCCAGCAGGAACATGGTCAGAAACATGCGGGAGGAGAGCCCGAAGTCGCGCCCGAAAGGCGAGCGTCTCATGCTTGAAGTCTAGCCAGGTGAGCGAGGGCAACCGGGCGCCCTCGGGAGCGGCGAGACGCCGAGGACGAACGCGCCCGGGCCGCGCGCGACGACCTCCGTCATCCCGTCGGCGGCCTCCTGGAGACAGACGTCGCCGGCATCGACGCGCCAGGTGGGTGTCCAGCGGACGGCCAGCCTGTACGTGCCGGCCGCGCCGACCTCGCCCTCGATTCGATCGTGCCCGAAGGCCGTCAGCCGAGCCTCCCCGGGGCCGGTCAGCATCGCGGTCGCGCCCGGGACCTCGTAGATGGTGACGCCGCCGGCGCGGGCGACCTCCGGCAGGCCGGCGGCGCCGGAGCGGAGCAGCTCCGCCTCGCGCTCCTCCCCGATCCGGCCGAGCTGGGTCTCCGGCAGGAGCACCCAGCGAACGCCGAGCCCGTCCAGCCAGGCGCGGTAGGCCTCGGGCTCGAGCGGCTCGTCGTAGAAGAGCGGATTCTGGGCGATGTCGAGCTGGCGGTACCAGCCGCGCGCGAGCGGGATCCCGGCCCGGGGCAGCCAGTACGCCTCCCAGTGATCCCCGGTCGGGACGACCTCGACGCGATGGTCCGGGCTTCCACGTTCCGCCAGAAAGTCGAGCGCCGGCTGCCAGAAGGCCGCCTCGGCGGAGCGCGTGTCCGTCCGGTGGAGCGCTGCGCCGACATAGGGGACGAGCGTGAATACCAGCGCTCCTGCCACCGCGATCCCTGCCACCCCCCGCGGACGCCAGGACGCGAGGACGGCCGCGAGCAGAGCCAGCGGGAGAACGACGCCGCGCAAGCGGGTGACGTTTTCGCCGAGCGGCGAGGGCACGACGAAGGCGAGGACTGCGGCGAGCGCCCAGAGCGCGAAGACTGCCGCAAGTACCCGCCCCCGCTCGGCGCGGAGCGCAAGCGTCACGCACAGGCCGGCGAGCACGACGACCGCGAGCAGCTCGGAGAAGCGGAAGAACGGGTACTCCGCCTCCTCCGGGTAGAGGAGGAGCAGCGCTCCCTGGAGGAGGCCGAGCAGAAGCAGGGCACCTCCGACGGCGAGGACCGTACGGTCGAGCCGCGGCCGCCTGGCGAGGAACACGGCCACAACCGCGAGGCAGAGATAGAGGAAGGCCAGCGGCGAGAGCCCGAGCGTGAGCACGGCCAGCGCGACGGCCGTCCACCGCCGCCCCAGCTGAAGCGCCTTGAGGGAGCCGAGCGCCGCCGCCAGGCCGGCCGCGTACGGGTAGGTCCCGGTGAAGAGCGGACCGCACGCGACGACCGCGAACACGCGCGCCGGCCAGCGAGCCGCCTCTCCCCACTCCCGCTCGGCGAGCGACGCGAAGAGCGCGGCCGCCGCGACGACTGAGACCAGCGCCACGACGTCGTTCCCGACGAGCGCGGCCGGGAAGTAGTAAAGCAGGCTGTAGCCGAGCAGCGGGTAGTGGCCCGCGTACCAGAACGTGTCCCAGACGAGGACGCCGTCCCGGACGAGCTCGGCGCGGTAGAGATGGGCAGGCAGGTCGCCCGGCGGCGGCCCGAACACCAGGAGCGCGAGCCCGACCGCGAGCGCGATCGCGGCAGCCCCTAGAGTTCCCGGCATGGCGCGGACGGCGGTCGTGGCTCTGGCAGTGCTCGCGCTCATGGCCGGCCCGGCGCAGGCTACGGACTTCGAGGTGGTCGTGGTGCCGGACTTCGGCCTCGACGACCTGGATGAAGCCCAGAGGCTCGGTGCCGTGGGGCTCCTCAATCCCGGCGCCGGGCCGGAGACGAGCCGGGAGCTCGCAGAGGCCGCGCTCGTCAGAGGCGAGGTGCGCAATTCGCTCCGCGGCGGCTTTCCCTCGACCCTTGCTTTGCTCTTCCCGCTCGAGGGAGCTCTCGGAAGCGAGGCAGGCTCGGCGATCTACGTCGGCCTGCCGGAGGGCGGGCGTCAGCCAAACGACCGCCGCTATCCGATCCTCGTCGTCGGCCCCGGCTACGAGGGGCTGCTCACATCTGAGTCGACGCGGATTCCCGGGCTCGTCTCGATCGTCGACGTGCTGCCCACTGCGCTCGGGCGCGAAGATGCGCTCGGCTCCGAGCCGGCGGAGAACGCTGCCGCCACGCTCCTCGACCTCGACGAGCGGATCGACGAAAACAACGGCGTCCGGCTGCCGGCGACGCTGCTCGTCTGCGCGCTCGTCCTCGTGCTCGCGCTCGTGGCGCCGGCTGCGGCCGTGCCCGGCTTCGCCGCCGCGCTCCTCGCCAACCTCGCGCTCGGGATCGTCGGCGTCTCGGGCTTCTGGGTCGTCCTCGTCGTCCTCGGCCTGTCCGTTGCGCTCGGCGGCCCGCTGCTCACGGCGCTTCTCCGCTCGCCGCTCGCCCTCGGCGTCTTTCTCGTAGCGGTGATCGCCGCCTACCTGCTCGCCCTCGGGATCGACGGCGCGACGGTGGCGCTGTCCCCGTTCGGCCCGACCCAGAACTCCCGCTACTACGGGCTCTCGAACCTCCTGGAGACGATGCTGCTCGTGCCTGGCCTCGCAGGCGCGGCCCTCCTCTACGGCGTGCTCGGGTGGGCGGCGTTCGCAGGGACCGCGCTGCTCGTCTTCGCCACGGTCGCCGGCAACCGCTTCGGGGCGGACGGCGGGGGCGCGATCGTCCTGGCGGCCGGCTTCGCGGTGCTGGCGGTGCTGCTCGCCGGCGGAGGCAGGCGGGCACTCGCCTTCGCCGTGGCCGCCTCGCTCGCGGTCGCGCTCGGGCTGATCGGCCTGGACGCCGCGACGGGCGGGTCGAGCCACGTCACGTCGGCGATCGAGGACGGCCCGCTCGGGCTCGGCGGCGACCTCGTCGAGCGAATCGAGCTCTCCTGGGAGCGCGCCACCTCCTCCTGGTGGGTCAGCCTCGCCGTCGTCGCCCTGCTGGTGATCCTCGCCGGCCTGGTGCTGAGAACGTTCCGCAGCCCGGAGCCTCTCGAGGAGCTGGCCGTCCCTCTCGCCTTCGCGGCCGCGATCGCCGTGTCGCTCGTCGTCAACGACTCCCCGACCGACATCCTGCTCGTCGGCCTGACGGGTTATGCCGCCTTGGCGGTCGGTATGCTTCGGGCCCCATGGCCCGCGTCGTCGCGCTCCTCCTCACCCTCGGTGCTCTGGTCCTCGTCGCCGCCTGCGGCGGCAGCGAGGAGACCACGCCTACGCCCGAGACCGTGATCGGGGGAGTCCCGACCGAGGAAAGCGGCGGGAGCGGAGACGGAGAGGTCGAGGGCGACGCGGCCGCCGGTGCGGAGGTCTTCGCGTCCAACGGCTGCGGCAGCTGCCACACGCTCACGGACGCCGGTTCGAGCGGCAACGTCGGGCCGAACCTGGACGACTCCAGCATCGACTTCGACGGCGCGGTCACGCAGATCACGAACGGCGGCGGCGGCATGCAGGCCTACAGCGGCACGCTGAGCGAAGAGGAGATCGCCAACGTGGCCGCCTACGTCGTCACGGCCCGCGGCTGATCCTGCCGCCCGAGTTCCCGCGCGAGGTCGACGTCCTCGCCTGCGACCTCGACCGGACGCTGATCTGGGAGGACGGCGCGCTGCGCCCGCGGACGCTGGCCGCCATCGAGCGCGCCCGTACGGCCGGCCTGCGCGTCCTCGTCGTCACCGGCCGGATGTTCCGCTCCGTCCGCCCCTACCTCGAGCAGGCGGGCATCGACGACCCGGTCATCTGCTACCAGGGCGCGGCCGTCGTCGAGCCGCTCACCGGCACGCTCCTTCGTCACGAGCCGATCCCGCTGGAGTTGGCACGGGAGACGATCGCCGCGCTCCAGGAGGACGGCTTTCACGTCAACTGCTACGTCAACGACGAGCTGTACGTCACCGAGGTGACGCCGGAGGCGGAGCGGTATGCGGGCTTCCAGAGCCTTCCGCTCCACGCGGTCGGCGACCTCGTGACCTGGCTCGCCGAGCCGCCGACGAAGCTCGTCGCGATCGACGAGCCGGAGATCCTGGATGGGCTCGAGGCGCGCATGAAAGAGCGCTTCGCCGGCCGCCTCTACATCTCGAAGTCTCTGCCCTTCTTCCTCGAGTTCGCGAGCCCCGACGTGACGAAGGCCTCCGGGCTCGCCTTCCTGGCCGAGCATCTGGGCTTCACGGCCGGGCGCACGGTCGCCTTCGGAGACGGCGAGAACGACGTCGAGCTCCTCGAGTGGGCCGGCTTCGGCGTGGCGGTCGCCAACGCGCATCCACGCGTCCTCGCAGCGGCGGACTGGGTCTGTCCGTCCGCCGAGGTGGAGGGAGTGGCTCAGGTGATGGAGGCGGTCTTAGACTCCCGGCCATGATCGACATCCGGGCCGCGCGAGCAGAGCTGGACACGTACCGCACCGCTTTGGCGCGCAAGGGCGCGGCCGAGGAGTTCGACGCCCTCATGGAGGCCGACCGGGCGTGGCTGGCGCTCGTCCCGCAGGCCGACGAGCTGCGAGCGAAGACGAAGCTGAAGGGCAAGCCGACGCCGGAGCAGATCGAGGAGCTGAAGGGCGTGAAGGCCGAGCTCCAGCAGGTCGAGGAGGCGCTGGCCGCTGCGGAGGGGCGCCGCGCCGAGCTGCTCGACCGCGTCCCCTCCCCTCCCGACCCGAGCGCTCCCAACGGGTTCACGGAGAACGACGCCGTCGAGCTCCGCCGCGTCGGCGACCCGCCAGCCTTCGACTTCGAGCCGCGCGACCATCTGGAGCTGGCCCGGATCGACACCGAGCGCGGCGCCAAGGTCTCGGGGTCGCGCTTCGTCTATCGCGTCGGCGCCGCGGCGCTGCTCGAGCTCGCCCTCTACCGCTTCGCGCTCGACCGGATCACGGCGGCCGGCTTCACGACGGTGCTCCCGCCGGTGCTCGTGCGCGAGGAAGCGATGTACGGGACCGGCTTTCTCCCCACCGAAGAGGTGAACCTCTATCGCGTCGAGCGCGACGAGCTCTACCTCACCGGGACCTCCGAGGTGGCCCTGGCCTCCATGCACGGCGGGGAGGTGCTGGAGGCCGATTCCCTCCCGCTTCGCTACGCCGGGTACTCGACGTGCTTCCGCCGCGAGGCCGGCGCGGCCGGCAAGGACACGCGCGGGATGTTCCGGGTGCACCAGTTCGACAAGGTCGAGATGTTCGTCTTCTGCCCCCCGGAAGACTCGCCGTCCGAGCACGACCGTCTCCTGGCGATGGAGGAGTCGCTCCTCGCCGAGCTCGGGCTCCCGTATCGCGTCGTCAACATCGCGGCCGGCGACCTCGGCGCCGCGCCCTGCAAGAAGTACGACATCGAAGGGTGGTTCCCCGGCCAGGGCCGCTACCGCGAGCTGACGTCGACGTCGAACACGACCGACTACCAGTCGCGCCGCCTCGACGTCCGCTTCCGCGCCGAGGGCGGGCTCGAGTTCGTCCACACGCTGAACGGCACCGCCGTGACGGCACGGACGATGATCGCCCTCCTCGAGAACTTCCAGGACGAGGGCGGCGCGGTCGCCGTCCCCGACGTCCTCGCCGGCTTCGGCGCCCCTGCCCGCATCGAGCCGGGCGACTGACGTGATCGTCAGCGTCTTCGTCCGCCGGTTGAAGGAGGGCAGGACGTTCGCGGAGTTCGTCGAGGAGTGGGAGGCCGACGTCGGCTTCGGCGTGCCCACCAGGGTGTTCAACGCCCAGAGCCTGGACGACCCACGCGACATCGTCTCCATCGGCTTCGTGGACGTGAGCGCCGAGGCGCTGAGGGAGAGTCTGCCGACGGTCGCGCCGGCGGAGAGCGTCCGCCACGACCGGATAGACACCGTGATCGAGTCGACCAGCCTTCGCTGCATGTACGAGCTGCGCACGGAGCACGACTTCACGGCGACGCCGCGCGAGCTCGCCGTCGGCTCGCCCGCGAGCCTGCTCGCGGACCTGATGGCTCCGCCGAGCGCGGGCTAGACTGGCCCGCGGGCGGGGTGCCCGAGCGGTCGAAAGGGGCGGTCTTGAAAACCGCTAGACGGTGCTGAGCCGTTTCGTGGGTTCGAATCCCACCCCCGCCGTCGCCGAGATTGCCAACCGCGTCCGTTCGCGGCGGTCGCCCCAGTCAGGGACTGCGGGTACCCGCTCGGCGGATGCCTGGCGCCAGCTAGAATGGGCCTCGGCCGCGAGCGCACCCTAACGGCGTGCTCGAACCGGCCGGGCCACTCAAGCTACGGGGCCCACCACCTGAACGTGTAACGAACCCTGGACCTTTCGAGTGCCGGGGGAAACCTGACTGAAAAAGGAAGAGATGAGAAAGCTGATGCGTGTGAAATCGTACGGAGCCGGAGCGATGGGCGGAGCCGTACTCGTGATGCTGGGAGCACTCGTGGTGCCTGCGGCGGCGCAGACGCCACCCCTGACCTGCGCGGGGCAGGCCGCGACCATCGTCGGGACGGACGGCGACGACAACCTGACCGGCACCGATGGGGATGACGTGGTCTCGCTCGGCGCCGGGTTCGACCAGTTCTGGCACGGCGGCGCGGGGAACGACGTCGTCTGCGGCGGGCCTGGACAGGACGTGCTCGTGGGTGAGGCCGGCAACGACTGGCTGAACGGCGGCGGTGGTCCCGACGACGTTTACGGCGGGGCGGGGGAGGACGTGGTGCACGGCGGCGCGGGCGGCGACTCCGTTCGCGGCGACGACTTCGACCCGTCGGGCACCGACTTCGACGGTGCCGACCGGGTGTACGGCGACGAGGGGAGCGACCACATCGGTGGCGAGGCCGGCACCGGGGCGGACGTGATCGAAGGCGGTGAGGGGACCGACATCATCAGCTTTTACCTCGGCGGCGGGCGCAGCGTCACGATCGACGTGGCCGCGGGTACCGCCACCGGCGACGCGGTGGACACTCTCAGCGGCCTGGAGAGATACCGGGGCAGCGAGTACGCCGACGTCCTCAGGGGATCGTCCGGTGCCGACGACCTCGGGGGCAGCTATGGAGACGACCTCGTGAACGGTCGGGGGGGCAACGACCAGCTCACCGCGACAAGCGGCACGATCATCGGCGGGAGTGGACGGGACACCTTCCTCGCCCCGGAGGAGGAGGGTGACGGCCTGAGCGTGGACCTGGGACGCGGGGCCGACCGGGCCCTGCTCGGCGCCATCCGTAACAGCACTGTTTTGGGCGGCCCCGGCAACGACGTGTTCGACGTCCCCGAGTCGTTCCCAAGCGGAAGCAGCGGGGCCTCCATCCACCTGCGGGGTGGCGCTGGCAAGGACCGGCTCACGTTCGCCCGCAACGAGTATCAGGTGCAGATCGATGTGCGGACCCGGACAGCCACCTGGGAGGTGGGCAGGGGCGAGATCTTCTTCGCCCAAATAGACGAGTTCCACGGGTCGCAGTGGGCGGATGACCTGCTGGGGTCCGAGGATGCCGATCTCCTGTTCGGACTCGGCGGCGACGACATGCTCAACGGCCGGGCCGGGCCGGATCTGCTGCGCGGCGGCACCGGTCGGGACACGGCGCACGGCGGTCAGGGCCGCGACACCTGCTCGGCCGAGCGGCGGTTCTCCTGCGAAACGGCGATAGGCCTCAGCTGAACGGGCAGAGGAGGGCGCGCCACCCGCGCCAGATCAGAACCCCTGCAAACGGGAGATTCCCGGCGTCTTGAAAACCGCTAGACGGTGCTGAGCCGTTTCGTGGGTTCGAATCCCACCCCCGCCGCTAGCCAGGCGGAAACCCGCCGTGCGCGTGCCACCTAGATGATCGAGGCAGAGACGACGATCAGCCAGGTGATGGCAGAGGCGTAGTGCGTTCGCTCGATCAGTCCGAGCGCGGCACGTCGAATCGGTGGAACCGCGAGCGCGGTTCCGGTCGCGATCGCCGTTGCCGTCACGACCCATCCGAGCGGGCCGAGAACGGCGGGCTTGCCCGTCCAGTCGAGATGTGACGCCGCGACGGCGATCGAGGCAAAGGCCGTCCCGGCGAGAAGCATGTGGATGCGACCGGTACGCGTGAGCGAGCGAAGACCTTCCGGCTCGCGATCGGTCATGAACCCTGAGACGAGGAGCCGGACGACGCCGTAGACGTAGAGCCAGCCGAGGGACTTCACATCGGTCTGCTGCCCCAGCCCGACCGCGATGAGGATCGCCCCGACGCCCTGCAGCACGACCATCGTGCGGTAGCCCAGCTGGTACGAGGTCCACCCGTAGTCGCTGACCGCGTAGCGGATCGGATTGAGCCCGGTCGGCAAGAAATGCAGCGTGATCAGGATGACGCCGGACGCCGCCACGCAGATCAGGCCGACGAGCGCGGCGGTCATGCGGCATCCTAGGCCGCCTCGAGCTCTGAGGCTGCGCCGGAAGGACGCGGGACCACGGAACGCGGTGACGTGGCTAGTAGCCCCGGCCGCTAGCGGACGAACAGCCCGCGCAGGAAGCGCCCGAGCCGGTGGCCGTAGCCGCCGCCGTGCTTCCTCCGCGACTCCTCGCGGCGGGCTCGCGCGCGCATCCCCGGTGTCGGCGGACCGAGCTCGTCGCCGGGCTGCTCGATCGGGATCGCCAGCCACAGGCCCACGTACGCGAAGGCGCCGAAGCCTCCGAAGAAGGCGAGGACGAAGAGCACTCGGAACCAGTAGGGGTCGCGCCCCGCGTAGCGGCCGAGCCCGCCGCAGACACCGCCGCTGATCGCGTCCTCCCGGCTCCGACGCAGGACACGCACTCTCGCAGGAATGCTCTCGACGGTCGTCATCATCGCCTCACTGAGTATCGCTCCGCGCGAGGCGCTGCCGCAAGGGTCAGGCGGATCAGGGAGCCTGTT
>CAVZIL010000001.1:0-723419 GCA_963775505.1 uncultured Actinomycetes bacterium | reverse complement strand
TAGAGCTCGGCGCCGGTCTGCCCGGCCGACTCGATCGCGAATGTGACCGCCGGCTCTTCGAGCTCGACGTTCAGCGTCAGCAGCATCACGGGCTTGACGCGCCGGCCGGTGGTCGCCGCGGGCGGCGGCGCGACCCGGTCGAGCGTCCCGCCCGTCATTCCCGGGTCGCCTCGAGCTCGAGCGTCGGCAGCTCGCCGGGGGAGACCACGTACCGCCGCATGAACCAGCGCCTGATGTACCAGAACCAGAGCATGCCGGCGATGGGCACGGTGACCGCCGCGCCCCAGATGCCCCAGAGGAAGAACGAGACGACTCCGATCACGATGAGGAAGATCGCCCCCACGCGCACGTAGAGCCTCGCCTTGGCCTGGTGCGCCCGCACCTGGGGGAAGTTGCTCTCGGAGACCTGCGACGTGTCGTAGCTACGGCCGCACGAGCACTCGACCGTCTCCCCGAGCTTCGCCGAGTGTGTCTCGCCGCACTCGCATTGACGGTGATTGGAATCGCCACGCGCCTCTCCGCCGATTCTAGACCCCGGACGCGGAGAGGGCGGGTTTCCCCGCCCTCTCCAGGTCGATTGGCGTTTCGGCTAGCGGGCGCGGGCGGCGGCGACGGCGGCTGCGCCGTCGATCGCCTCCTGCGTCGGCTGCTCGTCGCTTGGATCCTTCCAGCGCACCGGCTTGCCCCACTGCTTCTGGGCGATGATGTAGCCGAGGACGCCGGCAACCAGCACGATGACGCCGACGATGATGATCCAGGGCACGCGCTCCGTCGGGCTGGCCGTGCCCTCGGCGTATTCGGGGCTCAGGTAGTCGAAGCCGTAGCCCGTGTACTTGAGCCCGTACACCCCGAAGATGATGAAGATCGCGTTCAGGGCGCAGAAGAGTCCTGCCAGCCACATCCAGACCTTGCCCAACTTGATCGGACGGGGCCAGTTGGGACGGTCTCGTCGCAACAGGAGCACGCCTGACAGGGCAATCACGTGCGAGAGCATGTACCCGAGGTTGCCCGCCGCGAGGATGAAGTAGATGTTCCGGAAGAAGAGGAGCAGGAAGATGTTCAGGAGCATGTCGACGGTCATCGCCCGGCCGGGCACGTTGTGCTTGTTGAGGGTGCCGAGCTGCTTGATCGTCATCTTCTCCTCGGAGAGCGCGTAGAGCGCCCGCGAGCCGTCCATCGTCGCCGTGTTCATCGAGAGCAGCAGGCCGGCGCAGAGACAGACGACGAGGAACTTCCCGAAGCCCTTCGCCGGCGATCGAGTTGACGACGTCGGTCAGCCAGACGACACCGGTCGTGTCGGCCAACAGAGCGTCGTAGCCGATCGTCCCGAGCACGACGATCGGGAGCAGGATCGACAGGAAGACGTTGAGCGCCCCCACGGAGGCAAGCGCCTTCCGGGTGTCGTTGGCCGTGTCCTTGTACTCGGGCGCGAACGTCGCTCCGGCCTCTGGCCCGTAGGTCGACCAGCCGAGGATGTACATCCAGACCATGACCATCACGAACTGGTTGAAGAACGTCGGTGAGTCGCCGTAGAACTCGACGTTCGCCGCGATGAAGTTCGAGTTGATCTCGTGGTTCTGGAAGTCGCCGGTGACGAAGCCGCCGATGGCGATCACGAGGATCGGGAAGATCATCAGGGCCCCGACGACGTAGCTGAGCCCGACGGCCGGCCGCATCCCGCGGACGTTGAAGATCCAGCAGAGCACGATGCAGGCGACGCCGATCATTTGCGGCCAGCCGAGCGGCGATGGATGATCGGCGGGCCCCAGGTGTGGTCGCGAAGCAGGTGTCGGCGCCGAACTCGGCGATGAGCAGGTACCCGATCAGGCTGCCGTAGATCGCGAGCACGCTCGACCACGCAAACCAGTAGCCGAAGACCGCGATCGGGCCCGCGAAGGAGAAGTGCTTGCGCCAGCCCTCGCGCGCGTAGACCGACAGCCCTCCCGGCTTGTCCGGGAACATCGCGGCGGGCTCGCAGTAGATGTAGGCCTGAAGCGCGCCGATGAGGGCCGAGATGATCCAGAGGATGATCGCGGGCGTGCCTCCGAGCGCGAGGATCGAGCCCCAGAGGCCGATGAGCAGGAAGCCCGGGTTGGCGAGACCGATGACGAAGCCGTCCCACCAGCGGATCGTCTTCAGGAGACGTCGTTCGTCTACTGCAACTTCAGCCATGCACCCTCCTCGGATTCGAGAGACGCCCTAGCCGGTCCGGGACTGTAGACGGCACGTCGGACTGCCAGTGGACGGGCGCTGTGCGCCCTGAGCGGCATGTCGGCGGCATCGGGATGCGCGACGGTACCACTCGGCGGGGTGGACTTTCAACAGGCCAGGCGGGCATGCGACACTGGACCGACGGCGAGCGAAGGGAGAGGACATGGCGATAGCGACCCGGCAGGACGCCTTCATCGGCGGCGAGTGGATCCCCGGCGACGGGGAGGAGATCGAGGTCCGGAGCCCGGCCACCGGCGAGCTGCTGGGGACGGTCGCGGCCTCCTCGCCGGCCCAGGTCGACGCGGCCGTGGCGGCCGCCGCCGAGGCCTTCCCGGCCTGGCGCAAGGTCTCGCTGCTCGAGCGGGTCGAGCTCTGCCGCGCGGCGTTCGCCATCTGCATGGAGCGCGCCGACGAGATCGCCGAGATGATCACGAGGGAGGTCGGGAAGACCATCCGCGAGTCGCGCGAGGAGATGGTCGAGTACACGGCCGACCACTTCCGGCGCGCGTCCGAGGACGTCCTCCGCCACGCCGGCCAGGTGCTCCCCTCCACGCAGGAGCGCTCGAACGCCAAGCGGATCATCGTCACGCAGGAGCCCGTCGGCGTCGTCGCGGCCGTGACGCCGTGGAACTTCCCCGTCGACATCGCCGGGATCCCGATCGTCTACGGCCTCGCGGTCGGCTGCACCACGGTCTGGAAGCCGTCCGAGCATGCGCCGCTCTGCGCCAACATGTTCGCCGAGGTCATCCACGACGCCGGCTTCCCGGCCGGGACGCTCAACGTCGTCCACGGGCGCGGCGAGGTCGGGTCGCAGCTCGTGCGCCACCCGGACGTCGGCGCCGTCGTCTTCACCGGCTCGACGCGCACCGGCGAGCAGGTCGCCCGCGACGCCGCCCTCAAGAACCGCGTGCTCGAGCTGGGCGGCAACGGGCCGCAGATCGTCCTTGCCGACGCGAACATCGAGAAGGCCGCGGACGCCGCCATCGTCGGCTGCTTCTACCTCGCCGGGCAGTGCTGCACGGCGGCCGAGCGCATCCTCGTGCACGAGTCCGTGAAGGACGCCTTCGTCGAGGCGCTGGCCGAGCGCACCAAGGCGCTCCGCGTCGGCGACCCGCTCGACGAGGAGACCGACATGGGCCCGATGTGCACGCCCGAGGTGCTCGACGCGCACGCAGGAGCACCTCGACGACGCGATCGCCAAGGGCGCGACCATCGTCCTCGGCGGCGGCCACGACGGCCAGTTCCACGAGCCGACGATCGTCGACGGCGTCACCAGCGACATGCGGATCGCGCAGGAGGAGACGTTCGGGCCGGTCGCGCCGATCATGACCTTCTCCACGCTGGACGAGGCGCTCGAGATCGCCAACGAGACGGAGTTCGGCCTCACCGCCTCCGTCTTCACGCGCTCGCTCCACGACGCCTGGCGTGCCGCCGAGGAGCTCCACCACGGCACGGTCCACATCAACGAGACGACGAACTACTGGGACCAGCTCGCCCCGTTCGGCGGCGCGAAGTCCTCGGGTGCCGGCCGCGAGCTCGCCGGCTGGATCATCGACGCCCTCACGGAGACGAAGCAGATCACGTTCGACCTGGCCGACTAGTGCCCGGCTCGCTCGTGGCTCAGGTGTCGTCGCTCGGCCGACGACGAGCCGGCTCCGGTCCGGGAGCTCTACGGCGTCTTCCGCCGTCCGCCGACGGACGCCGACCGGCGGGTCGAGCCGCTCGCGGCCGTGTCCTGGAGCGGCATCCCCTGGGGCGCCGAGATCGCCATGGACGAGGGACGCGTGCTCCTGGCCGGTCTCGGCGGCGAGCTGGACCTGATCTACGCCGCCCCCCTCGGCGTCGACCGCCTCGTCGTCGCGGTGCTCCCCAACGGCGGCGGCGGCTCCGGCCGGCCGGGCCCGGACGGGCTCATCCTGCAGACCAGTCAGCTCGAGACCGGCGACCTCGTCATCCACGGCGTCGTCGCCGACTGGGTGGAGTCCGTCGACCTCGTCGTCGCCGGCGTGACGCACGCGGCCGTCATGGGCGAGAACGGGTTCGGGCTCCGGCTCGACGACACCCACGAGGACGACCAGGAACGAATCGTGCTCCACCGCCGCGACGGCACGACGAACGAGATCGGGCTGCGCGCCGGAGGAGCCCTAGGCGGGCGTCGGCTGCAGCCGGGCGCGCTCGATCAGGCGGTCGGTGCAGCGCAGGGAGTTCGCGCAGATCGTCGACGTCGGCGCCATCGGGCCCGAGGTGGGGAAGACGGCGCCGTCCAGCACGTAGAGGTTCGGCACGTCGTGGGCCGCGCACCAGCGGTCGACGACCGACGTCGCCGGGTCGTCGCCCATGCGCGTCGTCCCGAGCAGGTGCCAGCCCCACTGCGACCAGTCGGCGACGATCGTCTTCACCGCGCCGGCCGCCTCGTGCGCCTCCTTCGCCCGCGCGAGCTGGAACTCGAGGTTGGCGCGCATCTCGTCGTCGATCGTGAAGGTGATCTTCGGCGCCGGGATGCCGTCCGCGTCGGTCAGCTCCGGGTCGAGCGTGACCGTGTTCGACTCGTGCGGCAGGTCCTCGATCCCGACGCCCCAGTCGAAGGCGTGGCCGAGCGTCGACTCGGTGAGGTCGTGGACGGCCGCGCCCCAGCGCTCGTCGAAGGGCAGCTCGTCGTAGCGGAAGAGCGTGAAGAGCGGCCCGCCGAGCGGCATCACGTCCCACTGCGCGCCGAGCGGGAAGCCGCGCGACTCGTCGTGGTCGGCGAACTCGAGCGAGAGGAGCTGCGTCCCCCACGGCCCGAGCCAGCCCTCGAGGTCGTCCTCGTAGATCCCGAGCACGCTCATGTACGGGTGCAGCATCAGCCGCTTGCCGACCAGCCCCGAGGAGTTGGCGAGGCCGTCCGGGCCGCCCGAGAGGAGGAGCAGGCGGGCGGTGCCGACGCCGTTCCCCGCGACGACGACGACGTCGGCCTCCTGGCGCTGCTCGTTCCCGTCGCGGTCGACGTAGATCGCGCCGGTGGCGAGGCCGTTCCCGTTCGTCGTGATCTCGCGGACGCGCGCTCCGGTGACGAGCTTCGCGCCGTGGGCGAGCGCCTGCGGCCACATCGTCGTGTCGGTCGAGCTCTTGGCGCCCTTCGGGCAGCCCCACATGCACGTCCCCGTGCGCTCGCAGCCGGCGAGGTTGTCGACGGCCTCGGAGCGGATCGCGTGCGCGGCCGGCCACCAGTGCCAGTTGAGCTCGTTCATCCCCTCGGCCGCCCGCCGCCCGATCGGGCCGATCGGGAGCGGGGGCAGAAGCGGCGGCGGCCCGGGCGGGTAGTTGGGGTCGCCGGCCATGCCGGAGATCTGCATCTCCTGGTCGATCCGCTCGTAGTACGGCTTCATCTCCTCGTAGGAGACGGGCCAGTCGTCGGCGATCCCGTGCAGCGTGCGGAGCTTGTAGTCCTGCGGCCGCAGCCGCACCCACTGCGCGCAGAAGTGGATCGTGCTGCCGCCGACCGCGTTGTACATCACCGGCGTGATCGGCGAGCCCGAGACCTCGAGCGGGTAGTCGGCCGGGTGCTGCCGCGTGTTCGGGTTCGGGCTCCACTGCGCGTCGGCGACGAGCTCCCACTCGAGCTTGTCGCCCGGGAAGTCGGAGGCGTTCTCCCAGCCGCCCTGCTCCAGGCAGACGACCTTGAAGCCGGCCTCGGCGAGGTGGCGCGCGGCCACCGAGCCGCCCGCGCCCGCGCCGACGATCAGGACGTCGGCCTTCGAGTCGCCGCCGTTGCCCGACAGCGAAAACGAGAGCGGTGCCGCCGGCTCGATCGTCTCCGGCGGGGGCGGCGCGGTCGTGTTGATCGGCCCGCGCGCGTAGACCGGGTCGAGGAGGCCGTCGCGCAGGTCGTACTCGGCCTCGTCGGAGAACGGCGGCCGCTTGCCCTGGCCCGGGTAGCCGATGCGCTTCCGGACCTTGAGGTTCATGTAGTAGCCGCCCGAGGCGATCTGGGCGAGCGCGGAGAAGCCGTCGGGATCCTCGGCGTGCAGCCGCCTCGCCTCGCCTCCGGCTCGCGCCCGGCCGCGGCGTCGAGGACGGCCGTGAGCGGCTCGACGAGGTCGGGCCGGGCCTCCAGCGCCCGGTCGAGCCACTTCTCGGCCGCGCCCGCCTCGCTGGCCGCGGGCATCTCCTCCGTCGCCGGGATGAGGACGTCGGCGAGCGCCCAGAAGGTCGCGCGCTGCTCGGCGGTCAGCACGTCTCCTACCCAACACTCGCCCACCCCGTTGAACGCCGGGCATGACCTCTTCGGCGATGAGCCGGAGCTGGCCGTTGACGTCCGGCACGTCCACGTCCCGCTGGGCGAACAGCTTGAGGATGTAGGGGTCGGTGATGCAGAGGATCATGTGGTTGACCCCCGCCGACTCCATCTCCTTGATCTTGGCCACGCACTCCTCCGGCGTGCCGGCGATCGAGAGCTTGTCGGCGATCTCGGGCGTCGTCATCTCGTACGCCTTCTCGAGGTCGCCGGTGCCGAGGACCTCGACGATCGCCTTCGTCTCGGCCGGGTCGATGCCGTGCGCCTCGAACTGCTCGTCCGGCTGGGAGGAGAGGTAGAAGGTGACGATGGCCCGCGCCGCGGTCTTCGCCTTCTCCGAGTCGGGCCCGCAGGTGACGACGCACCAGGCGCCGATGTCGAGCGTCTTCCAGTCGCGGCCGGCGCTCTCGGCGCCGATCTTGACGTTCTCGACGACGTACTCGTACCACGCCTTGTTGTAGCCCAGCGCGCTGTGGACGCCGTCGGAGACCTCGCCGGCGAGCTGCATCGACTTCGGGCCGCGCATGGCGCCGATGTAGAGGGGCAGGCGCTCCTGCACGGGCCGCGCGAAGGTGAAGAGGCCGGCGTACTGGTGGAACTGGCCCTCGTACGTGATCGCCCCGTTGTCGAGGAAGGTGCGCATGACCTCGTGCGCCTCCTTGACCCGGGAGAACGGCTTGATCGCCTTCCAGTCGACGCCGTACTGCGAGAGCATCCCGAAGTTGCCGCAGGAGATGACGCCCTCCGCGCGGCCGCCGGTGAGCTCGTCGAGGGTGGCGAGCGCCTGGCAGATGAGCGTCGGCTCGCGCAGGTACACGCTGGAGAGGTTGGGCCCGAAGCGGACGTTCTTCGTCTTGTCGGCGGCCGCCGCATACAGCAGCCAGAGATCCTTGTGCCAGGTCTCGTCGGCCGCGTAGCAGGCGTAGTACCCGAGCTCGTCGGCCGTCTTGATGTGCTCCAGCGAGTCGGCGAGCGGGTAGTCGAGCAGCGTCGTGTAGCTGAACTTCATGCCTCGCCGATTCCTTCAGACCTTGACTTTGACGCGGGCGATCGTAACCCCTGCCACTTCGCTTGACCAGCCCTCGATTCCTTCCGCGCGAGACCTTGCGGTCGGGAGCGTCAGGCGAGATGATCGCGCCGGGATCGCCAAAGGAGGAGAGGCATGAAGTTCAGCTACACGACGCTGCTCGACTACCCGCTCGCGGATTCGCTCGAGCACATCAAGAAGGCCGACGAGCTGGGCTACTACGCGTGCTATGCAGCCGACGAGACCTGGCACAAGGACCTCTGGCTGCTCTACGCGGCGGCCGCCGACAAGACGAAGAACGTGCGCTTCGGGCCGAACCTCTCGAGCGTCTATCTCCGCGAGCCGACGCTCATCTGCCAGGCGCTCGCCACCCTCGACGAGCTGACGGGCGGCCGCGCGGAAGGCGTCATCTCCTGCGGCAACTTCGGGATGCTCGCGCAGTACGGCGTCGACTGGAAGACGATCAAGCCGTTCTCGCGGGTCAAGGAAGCGCACGAGGTGATGCGCACCTTCCTCGACAACGGGGCGATCACGTACGAGGGCCAGTTCCACCGCTACAACGGGCTCTTCACCTTCGCGCGACCCGTGCAGGAGCGGCTTCCGCTCTACATCGGCGCCATGCGCGGCCCGAAGTCGATGCAGCTCGCGGGCGAGGTCTCCGACGGCGTCCACAGCGCGCTCGGCTACAACAAGGCCTGGTACGACTACGTCGTCGAGAACGTGAAGATCGGCGCCGAGAGCGCCGGCCGCGACTGGAAGACGCTCGACATCGGCGCCTGGTGCGTCGTCACCTGCGGGCCCGACTCGGAGAAGGCGAAGACGGCGGCGCGCGCCATCGTCACCTTCTACCTCTCCTCCCAGCCGGACGAGCAGTTCGAGGCGCACGGCATCGACCCTGACGAGGTGAAAGAGATCGTCGCGGTCCTTGGTAGCGGCGACCTTGAGAAGGCGTACGAGATGACGACGCCCGAGATCGCCGACAAGCTCTCGATCGCGGGGACGCCCGAGGAGTGCGCCGAGCAGATCAAGGAGATCGAGTCGGCGGGCGTCAACCACATGATCCTCTGCATCACCGACCCCTACATCCTGAAGCTGTTCGCCCAGAGAGACGTCGACGTCCCGGACGTCCAGGGCCAGCTCCAGCTCATCGCGGACGAGGTGATGCCCGCGTTCAGCACGGCGGGAGTGGCCGGCTAGGAGTGTCATGGCGGTCACGAGCGAGCACCAGCTGACCTCGGAGCAGCGCACGACCTTCTGGGCGCTCGCGGACGTCCTCATACCGGCCACGGACGAGATGCCCTCGGCCAGCGAGGCCGGCTCGGCAGAGAAGTGGCTCGACCGGGCTCTCGAGGCCCGGCCCGACCTGGTGCCCGCGCTGGCCGCCGTGCTCGACGCGGCGGCCGGGCGCGATCCGGTGGACGAGGCCCGGCGGCTCCACGCGGACGATCCGGACGGATTCTCCGCCCTGGCCCAGATCGCCTCGGGCGGCTACTACATGAACCTCAAGGTCCGCAAGCGGATCGGCTACCCGGGGCAGGGCAAGCGGATCCCCTTCCCCGACGAGGCGGAGTACGACCTGCGCGACGGGCTTCTCGACCCCGTGTTCGCCCGCGGCCCCGTCAGCACCGTCGCGGCCCCTCCGCCTGAGCCGGTCGCCCCGGCCGAGCCGCTCTCGTTCTCGATCTCGGGAAACGGCGGCGAGGAGAAGGCCGACGTCGTCGTCATCGGGGCCGGTGCGGGCGGCTCGGTCGCTGCCCGCCACCTCGCCGAGGCCGGCTTCAAGGTCGTCTGCCTGGAACAGGGCGGCTGGGAGAACGCGTCCGACTTCCCCGGCGACAAGCTCGAGTGGGAGCTGGTCGCGGACGCGCAGTGGAGCCCGAACCCGAACACCCGGCAGCACCCGTCCGACTGTCCGCTCGAGTGCTCGAGCTCGCCGATCACGCCGGTCATGTACAACGCGGTCGGCGGCAGCACGATCCACTTCTGCGCGCAGTGGGTGCGGCTGCGCCCGCAGGACTACAAGCTGCGCACGCTCCACGGGATCGCCGACGACTGGCCCATCTCCTACGACGAGATGAAGCCGTTCTACGAACGGATCGACCAGGAGATGCAGATCTCCGGCATGGCCGGCGACCCGAACTACCCTCCCGGCCCCCCTCCGCTTCTCCCCCCGCTCCCCATCGGCTCGATCGGGCGCCGGGCCGCCGAGGGGATGAACGAGCTCAACTGGCACTGGTGGCCGGCGGCGCACGCGATCCGCTCGCAGGAGGTCGGAAGCCTCGCCGGGTGCGAGCGCACGGGCACCTGCATGTGGGGGTGCCCGAAGGGCGCCAAGAGCTCCACGGACACGACCATGTGGCCGCAGGCGCTCGAGCACGGGGCGAAGCTCGTCACCGGTGCGCGCGTCCGCGAGATCACGACGAACGGGAACGGGCTCGCCACCGGCGCGATCTACGTCGACCGCGACGGGATCGAGCATCACCAGAGGGCGGACGTCGTCATCGTCGCCGGGAACGGCGTCGGCACGGCGCGCCTCCTCCTGCTCTCGGGCGGCGAGGACGGGCTCGCCAACTCCTCCGGGCTCGTCGGCAAGCGGCTCATGCTCCACCCGTACATGAGCGTCCTCGGGATCTACGAGGACGACCTCGAGGGCTGGCTCGGCCCCTGGGGGACGCAGCTCCTCTCGCTCGAATTCGCCGACCACGACGAGTCGCACGGCTTTCCGCTCGGCGCGCAGTGGGACGTGATGCCGCTCGGCGGGCCGCTCTTCAGCCTCTTCCGCTACGACGACCTCCCCTTCGGCGAGCGCTGGGGCTCGGCGATTCACGACCTGACGGAGTCGACGCTCGGGCACGCCTTCGACTGGGGCGTCGGGATCGAAGACCTTCCGCACGAGTCGAACACGGTCACGCTCGACCCGAAGCTGACCGACTCCGACGGGATCCCGGCGCCGAAGATCACGTTCACGATCGACGACGAGATGCGCGCGAACCTCGAGTTCCAGCTCGCGCGCGCGCAGGAGGCGCACGAGGCCGCCGGGGCCGCGAAAACGATCGTCGCCGACTGGTCGCAGTGGGGCTGGCACCTGCTCGGGACGACGCGGATGGGTGACGACCCCGCCACGTCGGTCGTCGACCGCTGGTGCGCCTCACACGACGTTCCCAACCTCTACGTCATGGACGGCGCGGTCTTCCCGACGTCGGGCCCGATGGCGCCGACGTCGACGATCTGCGCCAACTCGCTCCGCTGCACCGAGCGCCTGATCGAACGCGCCCGCCTGCAACCGGTGGCTCCTTAGCTCAGTCGCCGAGATCGAACGTGATCTGCTTCGTCTCCGTCAGGGCGTCGAGCATCCAGCCTGCGAGCTCCCGGCCCGTGCCCGACTTCTTCGCGCCGCCGAACGGGGCGAGCTGGTCCCAGTAGTTCGTCGTCTCGTTGATGTGCACGGTGCCGTGGCGCAGCTCCTCGGCGGCGTGCCAGGCGTCGTGGAGCGAGCGCGTGAAGACTGACGCGGTCAGTCCGTACTCCGTCTCGTTGGCGATCGCGAGCGCCTCGTCGAGCGTCGAGAAGGAGATGATCGGCGCCACCGGCCCGAAGGTCTCCTCCCGGGCGATCCGCATGTCGCTCGTGACGCCGTCGACGATCGTCGGCTCGAAGAACTGACCCTCGTGGCCGCCGCCGAGCACGACACGCGCGCCCTTGCCGACGGCGTCGTCGAGATGCTCCTGCGTCCGCGCGAGCACCTCGGGCGTGCAGAGCGGGCCCATGTCGGTCTCCTCGTCGAGCGGGTCGCCCACCCGGAGGGCCTTCGTCCGCCCAGTGAGCGCGTCGACGAAGGCGTCCTTGACCGACTCGTGGACGAGGATCCGCTCTGCGGCGGTGCAGCACTGGCCGGCGAGGTAGAAGCAGCCCACGATGGCAGCGTCCGCGGCCTTGTCGATGTCGGCGTCGGCGAGGACGATCTGCGGCCCGTTGCCCCCGAGCTCGAGGACACGACTCTTGAGCGCGGCGTCGCGGGCGACCTGCTCGCCGGTGCGCGACGAGCCGGTGAAGACGACGGCGCCGACGTCCGGATGGCGGACGAGGGCCGACCCGACGTCACCGCGACCGTGCACGACGTTCAGCGTCCCGGCCGGGAAGCCGGCGTCGTGGACGACCTCCGCGAACATGTTGGCGCAGAGCGGCGCGTGCTCCGACGGCTTCCAGACCGCCGTGCAGCCGATCGCCAGGCCGTAGACGATCGGGATGCCGGCGATGTCGACGGGGAAGTTCCACGGCGTGACCGCCGCCACGACCCCGATCGGCTCCTGGACGACGACGATCCTCTTGTCGTTCGTGCGCTCCTGCGTCGAGGGGAGGACCTTGCCGGCGTAGCGGAGCACGTCTTCGGAGGCGCGGCGGAAGTGGTCGGCCGTGTACTCGACCATTTCCTCCCGGGACTCCCTGATCGTCTTGCCGACCTCGCGGGTGATCATCTCGGCGATCTCGTCGGAGCGCTCCATGCAGATCGCGAACGCGGCCCGGCAAAGCTCCACGCGGTCGAGGAGCGAGACCTTGCGCCAGCTCCGGAACGCCTCGGCGGCGGCGGCCACCGCCGCGTCGACCTGCGCCGGCGACGAGGCCCCAACCGTTCCCAGGAGCTCGCCGGAGGCCGGGCTCGTGACCTCGATCTCCTCGCCGTCGCCGGGAATCCACTCGCCGCCGATGTATGCGTCCTGACGGATCGCAATCGCCATGTCCTCTCCTTCCGTACAGTCGCAGACAGTCTCGCATGTCCATTCGGCCATTGAAGTCGCTTCGTCCGAGTGTTAACGTCGCGCATCCCATGAAGGCGAGATGCCGGCCGCGAGCAATCCGATGTGCCGATTAGAGTCGCGGGCGGCTAGGGCGTCTCTCGATTCAGAGGAGGGTGCATGGCTGAAGTAGCAGTAGACGAACGACGTCTCCTCAAGACGATCCGCTGGTGGGACGGCTTCGTCATCGGTCTCGCCAATCCGGGCTTCCTGCTCATCGGCCTCTGGGGCTCGATCCTCGCGCTCGGAGGCACGCCCGCGATCATCCTCTGGATCATCTCGGCCCTCATCGGCGCGCTCCAGGCCTACATCTACTGCGAGCCGGCCGCCATGTTCCCGGACAAGCCGGGAGGGCTGTCGGTCTACGCACGCGAGGGCTGGCGAAAGCACTTCTCCTTCGCGGGACCGATCGCAGTCTTCGGCTACTGGTTTGCGTGGTCGAGCGTGCTCGCGATCTACGGCAGCCTGATCGGGTACCTGCTCATCGCCGAGTTCGGCGCCGACAGCTACTTCGCAACCACGACCTGGGACCCGCCGATCATCTACTCCCCGCTCGGCTGGCCACAGCTGATCGGCGTCGCCTGCATCGTGCTCTGCTGGATCTTCAACATCCGCGGCATGCGTCCGGCCGTCGGGCTCAGCTACGTCGTCGGGGCCCTGATGATCTTCCCGATCCTCGTGATCGCCATCGGCGGCTTCGTCACCGGCGACTTCCAGAACCACGAGATCAACTCGAACTTCATCGCGGCGAACGTCGAGTTCTACGGTGACTCACCGACGTTCTTCAACCAGTTCGTGATGGTCATGGTCTGGATGTACATCCTGGGCTGGTCGACCTACGGGCCAGAGGCCGGAGCGACGTTCGCGCCCGAGTACAAGGACACGGCCAACGACACCCGGAAGGCGCTTGCCTCCGTGGGAGCGCTCAACGTCTTCCTGTCGATCCTGCTCCCGATCGTTGTGCTCGGGACGATCGGCTACGACACCCTCTTCGCCGACACGACCGGTGTCGTCTGGCTCACCGAGGTCGTCAACTCGATCGCCGGCGAAGGGTTCGGGAAGTTCCTCGTCGTCTGTCTCTGCGGTGGCCTGCTGCTCTCCATGAACACGGCCACGATGGACGGCTCGCGGGCGCTCTACGCGCTCTCCGAGGAGAAGATGACGATCAAGCAGCTCGGCACCCTCAACAGGCACAACGTGCCCGGCCGGGCGATGACCGTCGACATGCTGCTGAACATCTTCCTGCTTCTCATGTTCCAGAACATCTACTTCATCCTCGCGGCCGGCAACCTCGGATACATGCTCTCGCACGTGATTGCCCTGTCAGGCGTGCTCCTGTTGCGACGAGACCGTTCCAACTGGCCCCGTCCGATCAAGCTGGGAAAGGTCTGGATGTGGCTGGCGGGGATCTTCTGCGCCGCAAACGCGATCTTCATTATCTTCGGGGTGTACGGGCTCAAGTACACGGGCTACGGCTTCGACTACCTGAGCCCCGAGTACGCCGAGGGCACGGCCAGCCCGACGGAGCGCGTGCCCTGGATCATCATCGTCGGCGTCATCGTGCTGGTTGCCGGCGTCCTCGGCTACATCATCGCCCAGAAGCAGTGGGGCAAGCCGGTGCGCTGGAAGGATCCAAGCGACGAGCAGCCGACGCAGGAGGCGATCGACGGCGCGGCCGCCGTCGCCGCCGCCCGCGCCCGCTAGCCAAAACGCCAATCGACCTGGAGAGGGCGGGGAAACCCGCCCTCTCCGCGCCCGGGGTCTAGAATCGGCGGAGAGCCACGTGGCGATTCCAATCACCGTTCAATGCGAGTGCGGCGAGACCCACTCGGCGAAGCTCGGGGAGACGGTCGAGTGCTCGTGCGGCCGTAGCTACGACACGTCGCAGGTCTCCGAGAGCAACTTCCCCCAGGTGCGGGCGCACCAGGCCAAGGCGAGGCTCTACGTGCGCGTGGGGGCGATCTTCCTCATCGTGACCGGGGTCGTCTCCTTCTTCCTCTGGGGCCTCTGGGGCGCGGCGGTCACCGTGCCCATCGCCGGCATGCTCTGGTTCTGGTACATCAGGCGCTGGTTCATGCGGAGGTTCGTGCCCTCCCCGGGTGAGCTGCCGACGCTCGAGCTCGAGGCGACGCGCGAATGACGGGCGGGACGCTCGACCGGGTTGCGCCGCCGACCGCGGCGACCACCGGCCGGCGCGTCAAGCCCGTGATGCTGCTGACGCTGAACGTCGAGCTCGAGGAGCTGGCGATCGCCTTCGCGATCGAGACGGCGGCGCAGACGGGAGCCGAGCTCTACATCTGCGACGCGATCCCGCTCGAGTACCGCAACTACGTCGGCCACGTCGCTCGGCAGTACTCCGAGCAGCTGATCCGAAAGCATCTCACCGAGGTTGCCCGCCGCGCCCGCGACCTCGGCGTCACGACGAGCCAGCTCGCCTTTCACAACCGGAATCCGGTGAAGACCGCGCTGGAGGTGGCGCGGACCGAGCGGATCGGCCTACTCGTCTTCGGGGCGAGCCGGAAGGACATAGGCAAGCGCTCGTTCAAGAAGGCGGTCAAGCGCATCCGCGCCGACGCCCCCTGCCTCGTCTGGGTGAACGAGTAGCCCCGGCTCTCGTAACGCCTCCCGCTTGCAAGGCTGCCGTGACCGCTGGGAGAATGTCGGTTCCCAGGTTCGCCCCGAAGGAGGTATCGCGAGATGGCGCGCGACCCCAAGCACGACATCCTCTTCGAGCCGATCGAGATCGGCCCGAAGACAATGAAGAACCGCTTCTACCAGATCCCGCACTGCAACGGCTTCGGCTCCGAGAAGCCCCTGAGCCAGGCGCACTTCCGCGCCATGAAGGCGGAGGGAGGCTATGCGGCGGTCTGCACCGAGTACTGCTCGATCCACCCCGAGTCGGACGACACGCATCGCGTCTCCGCGCGCCTCTGGGACGACGACGACATCAAGAACCTCTCGCTCATGTGCGACATGCTCCACGAACACGGCGCGCTCGCCGCGGCCGAGCTCTGGTACGGCGGCCCGCACGCTCCCTGCATGGAGACCCGCTGCGTCCCGCGCGCACCGTCGCAGATCCCCAGCGACTTCGAGCACCTCACCTACCCGAAGGAGATGGACAAGGACGACATCCGGGACGTGCAGGGCTTCTACGTCGAGGCGGCCAAGCGCGCCCGGGAGGCCGGCTTCGACATCGTCTACGTCTACGGCTCCCATTCCTACCTACCGCAGCAGTTCCTGACGCCGTACTACAACCGGCGCACGGACGAGTACGGCGGCTCCTTCGAGAACCGGGCCCGGTTTTGGCGCGAGACGATCGAGCAGGTGCGGGACGCGGTCGGCGACGACTGCGCGATCGCCGTGCGCATGTCCACCGACATGTTCATGGGCGAGGCAGGCACGCAGCTCGAACGCGACTGTCTCCCGTTCGTCGAGCTCTGCGACGAGATCGTCGACGTCTGGGACATCAACGTCTCCGGCATCTCCGAGTGGGGCGAGGACGCGACCCCGTCCCGCTTCTACGAGTCCGGCCGTCTGCTGCCGTGGCAGAAGGCGGTCAAGGGCGTCGCGAAGAAGCCGGTGCTCGGCGTCGGGCGCTTCACCAACCCCGACCTGATGGTCGAGGCGATCGAGTCGGGATCGCTCGACATCATCGCCACCTGCCGGCCCTCGATCTCGGACCCGTGGCTGCCGCGGAAGATCGACGAGGGGCGCCTCGACGACATCCGCGAGTGCATCGGCTGCAACATCTGCATCTCCCGCTGGGAGATCGGCGGCCCGCCGCTCATCTGCACGCAGAACGCGACCGCCGGCGAGGAGTACCGGCGCGGCTGGCACCCGGAGAAGTTCGAGCCGGCGAAGAACGCCGACAACGACGTCCTGGTCGTCGGCGCCGGCCCCGCCGGGATGGAGTGCGCCATGATCCTCGGCAAGCGCGGCATGCGCCGCGTGCACCTGGTCGAGGCGGGCGACGACATGGGCGGCGGAATGCGCTGGATCCCGCAGCTGCCCGGCCTGGGCGAATGGGCCCGCGTCGTCAACTACCGCAGGATCCAAATCGACAAGCTCAAGAACGTCGAGTTCGTCCCGAACAAGAGGCTCGACGCGCAGGGCGTCAAGGAGTACGGCGCCGAGATCGTCGTCATCGCCACCGGCGCCTACTGGGCGACCGACGGGCTCAACGGCTGCACGCACGACACGATCCCGGGCGCCGACGCGAGCGTCCCCTGGCAGCTCACCCCGGAGCAGGTCATGTTCGAGGGCAAGGACGTGCCGGGTGAGAGCGTGCTCATCGTGGACAACGACGGCTACTTCATGGGCGTCTCCCTCGCCGAAAAGCTGGCGCGGGACGGCAAGAAGGTCACCCTGATGACGCACCTCGGCCACATCGCGCCCTACATGCACTTCACGCTCGAGGCGCCGAACCAGCACCGGATCCTGCACAAGCTCGGCGTCGAGATCGTCACCTACCACATGCCGACGAAGCTGGAGGAGGGCCGCGTCCTCGCCGCCCACGTCTACGACGACGAGGCGCACGAGCACGAGTTCCCGACCGACGCGGTCGTGCTCGTGACGCAGCGGCGCTCCGACGAGGCGCTCTACCGCGAGCTGAAGGACTCTGTTGGGATCGACGCCCTCCAGGCCGAGGGCATCACCGGCTTCTACCGGATCGGCGACTGCGAGGCGCCGCGGCTCACCGCCGACGCGGTCTTCTCCGGCCACCGGCTGGCGCGTGAGATCGACACCGACAACCCGGAGGTGCCGCTGCCCTTCAAGCGCGAGCGGAGAGTCGTGGAGCGCGAGGCCGTCCTCGCCTAAGGTGCCGACCCAGGCAATGCACGCGGCACTTCCGCCCCGCGACGCAGAAGCACAGCAGCATCACCTGGAGCGGCACCCGTGCCGATGAAGGTCGTCGTCTGCGTCAAGCAGGTCGGGTCGCTGGGAGACGAAGTCGAGTTCACGGACGACGAACGCGACGTCGACCCCGACTACCTCGACTACGCCCTCAACGAGTGGGATTCGTACGCGACCGAGGAGGCGCTTCGCCTGCGCGACGCGGCCGGGGGCGGCGAGGTCGTCGCCGTCACGGTCGGCGACGAGGACGCGGAGGACGCGATGCGCCGTGCGCTCGCCATGGGCGTCGACCGCGGCGTCCGCGTGTGGTCCGACGAGCTTGCCGGGGCCGACCCGATCACGGTCGCGCGGGCGCTCGCCGGCGTGGTGCGCGACGAGAGCCCCGACCTCGTCCTCACCGGCGTGCAGTCGAGCGACGCGGTCCAGGCGGCGACGGGAACCGCCCTCGCCGAGGTGCTCGACCTGCCGCGGGCCGCCGTCGTGACGAAGCTCGAGCTCGGCAACGGCACGGCGACGGTCCATCGGGAGCTCGAGGGCGGGCTCGTGGACGTCGTCGAGGTCGACACGCCGGCGTTGCTGACGATCCAGACCGGGATCAACGAGCCGCGCTACGCGACGCTGCGTGCCATCAAGCAGGCGGAGCAACAGGAGATCGACATGCGCGAGCCCGGCGATCTCGGAGTACCGGCCGCGCGCGTGCGGCGGATGTTCGTTCCGCCGAAGGGCGAGGGTGCCGAGATCCTCGACGGCGACCCCACAGCGATCGCGAGCCGCATCAAGGAGATCGTCGACGAGCGGCTGAAGGCATGAGGCCCCCTTCTCATATACACGCGACCTCGTGGGGCACCCCGGCCCACCACCCGCTGCGAGCCTATCGACGAAAACCGCGCGCGTGGTGCGCGGATCGTGCCGGGTCTGCAACGAGGCGTGAAGGATGAAGACCCTCGTCGTCGCCGAGCACGTCCGCGGCGAGCTCCGGCCGATCAGCCTCGAGCTCGTCACCGCCGCGAGGAGCCTCGGGGGGCCGGTCGAGGTGGCGGTGATCGGCTCCGACCCCTCGGCGTTCACCGGCGCCCTCGACGTGGAGGGAGTCGACGAGATCCTCGCCGTCAAGGTCGACCGGGACGAGTTCGAGAACGACGACTACCAGCAGGCGGTCGAGCAGCTGATCGCCGAGCGCGAGCCGCGAGTCGTGCTGCTCGGCTTCACGGTCAATTCGATGGGCTACGGGCCGGCACTCGCCGCCAAGCTGGGCACGGGATTCGCATCGGACGTGTTCGGGCTGCGCGAGGAGGGCGGCGAGATCGTCGCGGAGCGGTCCTTCTACGGCGCCAAGGTGAACGGGGAGGTCGACTTCCCCGGGCACGAGCGGGTCGTCCTGCTCGCCCGCGCGACGGCGTGGCCGCCGGCCGAGGGCGCCGGCTCCGCGAGCGTCACCGAGGTAAGCATCGAGCCCGTCGCGTCGCGGGCGCGTCACACTGACTGGGTGGAGGTGCAGGCCGGCGACGTCGACATCACCACCGCCGACTTCCTGCTCTCGGTAGGCCGCGGGATCGGCGACAAGGAGAACCTCGAGCAGTTCGAGCAGCTGGCGCAAGCGATGGGCGCGACGCTCTCCTCCTCGCGTCCGCTTGTCGACGCCGGCTGGATGTCGAGCGCGCGCCAGGTCGGCCAGTCCGGCAAGACGGTCAAGCCGAAGGTGTACCTCGCGCTCGGGATCTCCGGAGCGGTCCAGCACCTCGCCGGCATGAAGACGAGCGGGACGATCATCGCCGTCAACACCGATCCTGAGGCCGCGATCTTCAACGTCGCCGACTACGGGGCGGTGGCTGACCTCTTCGAGGTCGCAGAGGAGCTCGAGAAGCTGTATTGAGAGAGCCCGTCCTGCTGGGCGCCGAGGAGACGCGTGAGACCTTCGCCGGCCTCGAGACCTGGCAGATCGTCCTCTGGTACGTCCTCATCGCCGTCTCCGTTGCGATCTTCCTCTTCGGCGCGGGCCGCCTCGTCCTCAAGTACCGCCGCGGGCGCACGAGGGCGCCGGTCGGCAACCTCCGCGAGCGGGCCGTGCGAACGGCGAAGGTCGTGGCCACGCACGCCTGGATCCGCCGGCGGGACCCGCTTGCGGGACTGGGGCACCTGCTCGTCTTCTACGGCTTCGTCGTCCTCTTCATCGGGACGGCGATCCTGGCCTTCCAGGACGACTTCGCCGAGCCTGTCCTCGGCTTCGACTTCTGGCACGGCTGGTTCTACCTGGGCTATTCGCTCTTCCTGGACGTCTTCGGCGTCGCGCTGATCGTCGGGCTCAGCGTCTTCGCGGTGAAGCGGGGCGTGCTGCGGCCGTTCCGCCTCTCCTACTGGCGCCCGGTCGAGCCGGCGCCCCCGCTCGCGGACGAGGCCAGCCGCTACCGGCTCGGCGACTGGATCTTCCTCGGGAGCCTCCTCTTCCTCGCGCTCACCGGCTTCCTCCTCGAGGCGTTCCGCATCGCCGCGGACGACCCGAGCTTCGAGGTGTGGGCACCGTTCGGTTGGCTCGTCGGGCAGGCGTTCATCGCCCTCGGGTTCGACGGCGGGGCCGCCGAGTCCGCGAGGGCGACGACCTGGTGGGTACACGGCGTCTTCGCGCTCTTCTGGGTCTCCTCGATCCCGTTCACGAAGGCGGTGCACATGCTGGCCGGGCCCGCCGGCGTGGCGGTCAAGGACGATCGCGCCGGGAACGCCCTCGCGCCGCTCCCAGTGAACGCCAAGCCGGAGGAGGTCGGCTACGCCACCATCGACGCGCTCGCGCCCAAGCACCTTCTCGACCTGGACGCCTGCACGAAGTGCGGCAAGTGCCACGCCGCCTGCCCGGCTACCGCGAGCGGCTACCCGCTCTCGCCGCGCGACCTCGTGCTCGACCTGCGCGAGGTCGCGGAGGGCGCCATGGGGAACCGGGCGGCGCTCGGCATCCCGCCGCGCTTCCCCGAGCACGCCGAGATCCTCGGGACGATCAAGCCGGAGACGCTGTGGTCGTGCATGCAGTGCATGGCGTGCGTCGAGATCTGTCCGGTCGGCATCGAGCACGTTCCGATCATCAACCAGATGCGGCGCGCGCTCGTCGAGCGCGGCGAGATGGACGGGCAGCTGCAGCAGACGTTGGAGACGATCTACACGTCGGGCAACTCGTTCGGCGAGGCGAAGCGCAAGCGCGGCCGCTGGGCGAAGGACCTCGACTTCGACGTGAAGGACGCGCGCAAGGAGCCCGCGGAGATCCTCTGGTTCGTCGGCGACTACGCGTCCTTCGACCCCCGCAACCAGCGCATCAGCCAGGCGCTCGCCCGCGTCCTGCGAGAGGCGGGGGTCGACTTCGGGATCCTCTACGACGGCGAGAGGACAGCCGGGAACGACGTGCGGCGTGCCGGCGAAGAGGGCCTCTGGTCCTCGCTCGCCGAGGAGAACGTCGAGACGATCTCGGGCTGCCGCTTCAGCCGCATCCTCACCTCCGACCCGCACACCTTCAACACGCTCAAGAACGAGTACCCGCAGCTCGGCGGGAGCTGGACGGTCGTGCACCACTCGCAGCTTCTGCTCGAGCTGCTCGAAGCCGGCCGCCTGCGACCGCGGAAGGGGCTCGGCTACCGCGTCACCTACCACGACCCGTGCACGCTCGGGCGCTACAACGGCGTCTACGACGAGCCGCGGGAGGTGCTCGCCCACGTCGGCTGCGAGCTGGTCGAGATGCCGCGGAATCGCGACAACTCCTTCTGCTGCGGCGCCGGTGGCGGGCGCATCTGGATGAAGGAGCTCAAGTCGGAGGACGCCCAGCGCCCGAGCGAGAACCGCATCGACGAGGCGGTCGAGCTCGCGGGGATCGACTACTTCGTGGTCGCGTGCCCGAAGGACGTGACCATGTACGAAGACGCGATCAAGACGTCGGGCCACCAGGGCCAGATCGAGCTGCGGGAGCTATCCGAGCTCGTGCTCGAGTCCCTGGCCCCCGGCCTTCCCTAGGCGCTCGGCTTGCTGCCTTCGGGGCGCAGGCCCTTCTGTGCCTCGAGCGCGCTCTCGGCGAGAGCGTTGACCACCTCGATGGGAACCTCCACCGCAACGCCGTGGTGGCTTCCCTGGGCGTCCTCCTCGACGAGGACCCGGGCACGACTCAACACCTCCACTGCGTTCCGACTGAGGAGGAAGGCGGGCTTCAAGACCGTGCGCACGACCCAGAGCGCGATTGCGACGCCGACGATCAGCGCGAGCGCGAGGTACGCGAGCAGGATGGTGACCGAGCGGGACGCCGAGGACGAGATCGAGCTCGTGGCCGAGTCGATCGAGCGCACTCCGAGCGAGTAGGCATCCGCGAGCGACTGCTCGTACGTCTTCCGCAGCTCGCGCGTCGAGCCGAGCGATGCCTCGGATCGCCTGCTCCCTCTCGCCGGCCTGGTAGGCACCGATGTCGGCGTTCAGCGCTTGCAGCCAGCGCTCGAAACCGGCCCGTGACTCCTCGACCGCTTCCACCTGCGCCGTGCCCACGGCGTTGCTCGCGGCCTCGTCGAAGGCCGAACGCGCCTCGTCCGTGCGCGAGCGGATCTCGTCGAGGTACACGGACCGGCCGCTCAGCAGGTATCCGCGCTGATCGTTCGCGATCCCCTTGGCGCTGAGCGCCGCCTCGTGGATCGCGGTCGCGTAGAGGACGTGCCGCCGGGAGAGCTCGTTCGCGTCGTCCTCGAGCGAGACGATCAGGACGACCGCGATGGTCACCGCGACGGCGAGCAGCGCGAGCAGGGCCCCAACCCCGATCAGCACCTGCACGTCGGACGCCAGCCGGCGTTGGCCGCTCCACGGCGGGTCGACCTTCTCGGTCTCGCTCGTCACGTCGCGCCGCAACCTCTCTCAGACTCAGGCCTTCGTTAACACAACAGCGACAGCGCGCGTTGGTCAAGACGGCGGTCAACCTCCGAGGGACTTCACGCGACCACCGGACGCTAGTTGCACGAAGCGCGAGAAAAGATCACACTCTGGCAGGCAAGGCACTGCGGTCAAGACGGAGGTGGGTGTGCGGCACCCTCTCGATCCCCGCGATTCGCATCGGGTTGCGTCGCGGACATGGACGAACGGGCAGCTTCGGCACGTGATGTGATGTCGACGCCTGCCTCCCGAGCAAACGACCCGGCCGCAACCGGGATCTCCAGGCCCGCGGCTCCTCCCACGCCGCCGGTCGAACCTCCCGGGGCCGAGCCGGAGCGTCGAGGCCGCCGGCGGTGGCTGGGCGGCGCGCGGAACATCCGCACCCGGATCCTCGTCTCCTACGTGCTCATCCTCGCGGTGTCGGCGGTGATCTCGATCGTCGCCCTGCGCGAGTCGCTCGGCATCCGCCTCGACGACCAGGTCGACGACGCGCTCGAGCAGGAGGTGCTCGAGCTCGACCGGCTGCTCGTCGACGGGCGCGACCCGGAGACGGGCCTGCCCTTCGCATCGCTGGAGGCGCTGTTCGACATCTACTTCGCACGCAACGTGCCTTCGCAGGAGGAGGCGATGCTCGCCTACGTCGACGGGCAGCCTTACCGCTCGACGCTGGCCCGCTTCCCGCTCGACCGGCTCCCGGACGACGTCACCACGGACTGGCGGGATCTCTCCAGCCCCGCGGTCGGCGCCGCGCACAACGCCGAGGGATCGTTCGGCACCCCTCTCGGGGAGGCGCGCTTCCGGGCGACGAGGGTCGTCTTCCGCGGCGATACCGGCTCGTTCGTCGTCACGATTCTTCCGGAGGCCGAGCGCGCGGAGATCAGGGAGCTCCAGGCGTACGGCATCGCCGCGACGCTCGGCCTGCTGGTCGTGGCGTCGGCGCTCGCCTGGCTCATCGCCGGCCGGATCCTCGCGCCTGTGCAGAACCTGACCGAGACCGCGCACGCAATCTCGGAGTCCGACCTGACGCGGCGGGTCGACGTTAGCGGAAGCGGCGACGCAGCCGACATGGCGCGGAGCTTCAACGGGATGCTCGACCGTCTCGAGACCCTTTTCCGCGACCAGCGGTCCTTCGTTCAGGACGCGAGCCACGAGCTGCGCGACCCGCTGACGATCTGCCGTGGGCACCTCGAGCTGCTCGGCACGGATCCGGAGGAGCAGCGTCAGACGGTTGCGCTCGTCGTGGACGAGCTCGACCGGATGGGTCGCATCGTCGACGACCTGTCGCTACTCGCGGAGGTCGAGCAACCGGACTTCATCCGGCCGGACTGGGCCGACCTGGCGCAGTTCACGAGCGAGCTCCACGCCAAGTGCCAGGCGCTCGCGTCGCGGAACTGGGCCCTCGACGCCACCGGCGAGGGCTCGTTCTTCGGCGACCGTCACCGCCTCACGGAAGCGGTGATGAACCTCGCGCACAACGCTGTGCAGCACACGGTCCCGGACGAGACGATCGCGCTCGGAACCTCGGTTGCCGAGGGCGAGGTGCGCATCTGGGTGCGGGACACCGGGACGGGCATCACCGTCGCCGATCAGGAGATCGTCTTCGACCGCTTCAAGCGCGGCACCGGCGCCCACCGGCGCTACCGAGGAGGAGGGCTCGGCCTGGCGATCGTGAAGGCGATCGCCGAGGCCCACGCCGGGCGCGTCGAGCTCGACAGCCGCCTGGGCGTGGGGTCGACGTTCACGATCGTCATCCCCCAGGAACGGACCACGTGAGGGGGCAATGGCTCGGATCCTGATCGCCGAGGACGACCCGCACATCAGCTCGTTCCTCGAGAAGGGCCTGCGCGCCAACGGCTTCAGCACCACGGTCGCCGACGACGGCGAGAAGGCGCAGAGACTCGGCCTGACTGACGAGTTCGATTTGCTCATCCTCGACATGGGGCTGCCCGAGCGGGACGGCTTCCACGTCCTCCAGGAGCTCCGCTCGCGCGGGAAGACGCTGCCCGTGCTCGTGCTCACCGGGCGCGGCGAGCGGGACGTCGTCATGTGTCTGGAGAGCGGCGCCGACGACTACATGCGGAAGCCGTTCCAGTTCGACGAGCTACTCGCGCGCGTGAAGACCAGGCTGCGGCGGACGGGCACCGAAGAGTCGAACATCCTCGCCGCAGGCGGAGTCCGGCTCGACCTGAAGACCCGGCGGGCGACAGTCGGCGACCGGACCGTCAACCTCACCGCCCGCGAGTTCTCCCTGCTCGAGGCCTTCCTCCGCCATGCGGACCAGGTCCTCAGCCGTGAGCAGCTCCTGTCGCAGGTCTGGGGCTACTTCTTCGATCCGAACACGAATCTCGTCAACGTCTACGTCAACTCGCTGCGCAAGAAGCTCGGCGACGACGTCATCGAGACGGTGCGGGGGGTCGGCTACCGGCTCCGCGGACGATAAGAATCGTCCTCATCCTGGCTTCACCGAAAGTTCATCAACGACGGGAATACTGCTGGCGTGGGACTCACGCCCGCCCAGGTCGAGTTCGCCCACGACGCGAGCCACAGGCTTCGCGATCCGATCACGATGTGTCGCGGCCACCTGGAGCTCATCGAGACGGACGATGACCGGGAGGAGCAGCGCAAGACGATCGCCCTCGTCCTGACCGAGCTCGACAGGATGGGCCGGATCGTCGACGACCTTCAGGTGCTTGCGGAGTCAGGGGGAGACGACTTCCTGCGACCCGCCCCGATCCACCTGGCGCCCTTCACCTACGAGATCGCCGCGCAGGCGAGCGAGCTCGGTCCGCGGCGCTGGGCTCTGGACGCGGCCGCCGAGGGAACGATCGTCGCCGACGAGTACCTCCTGTCCGAGGCGCTGCTGCGGCTCGCTCGCAACGCAGTCGAGCACACTCGGCCATCCGAGACCGTCGCCGTCGGGTCGTCTCTGGACGAGGACGAAGCGCGCCTCTGGGTGCGGGACACCGGGTGCGGTATCGCGGCCGCCGACCAGGCTGTTCTCTTCGACTACTTCACCCGCGGAGCCGATGCCCACCGCCGCTACCGCGGGAGCGGGCTCGGGCTGCCGATCGTCAAGGAGATCGCCGAGACCCATGGGGGGCGGGTCGAGCTCGAGAGCACGCCCGGTGACGGGGCGACGTTCACGATCGTCTTGCCGTGCCGCGTGAGTGATCAAGCCGGCGAGTCGCCACGACGATAAGAGCTCGGTTAAGAGCCCTTCACCTGCAGCTAACCGGTTACTGATTCAGCGAGCCGACACTGGTGGGAGCCCAGGAGTTCCTTGTTCTCCCAGCCCGCGTCTTCCAGCGGGCACAACAGCCCCGGGGTCGGGCCGCCGCACCCGGCCCCGCGGGCGCTAAAGGGCGAGCACAATTTTGCGGCTGCCACCACTGACGGTAGCCGTATGTGTGGCTATGTCATGGAATAATTCTCAGCTGGGATATTCAGCTTTTTTTGCCAAGTCTCTCGCATTCACGAGAGACAATCTCAACGTGGCATATGCGATCGAAAGCACCTGCATGTGCTCAACCTCAGCTTCAGCCTCAGCTCCTGGCCGGCCGCCGAGCTCGCGACCAGGACGGGAGGAAGCGCCGCCGGCCGGTCGCCCGGCCGGCGGCGGCGCGCTCCATAAAGGAACTCTTCATTTGCCTTTGATGGCTCCTTTACCAAGGAGGCGGACACTGTCCGCGGGCGATCGGGAACCTCGCCCTTCCGGAAGGAGTGCGGCACAGGATGAGAACGCGGCTCGGGTGGTTCACGCAGAGGCCCTCGCTTCGAGGGACGGTTTCGGGATCCGCACGTCGATCGACCGACGACGCAGGCAAGCGCCCTCGCGCACGCGCGAAACTTGGCGTCGCGCTCGTCGTCGCCCTCGTTGCAGTCCTAGGCCTCAAGGCCGCGAGCTTCGCAGGTGCCGCCGGGCTGACCTTCGTCGTCAACAGCACGGTCGACGCCGTCGACGCCAACCCCGGCGACGGCCTGTGCAGGACGTCAGCCGGCGCGTGCACGCTGCGCGCGGCCACCCAGGAGGCGAATGCGCAACCCGGCCCGGATGTCATCCAGATCCAGCCCGGCACGTACGCGATCACGATCCCTCCGCTGAACGAGAACGCTTCCAACGTCGGCGACTTCGAGATCGCCGACTCGGTGATCATCGAGAAGGGCCCCGGCCTCCTCGGCGACGTCATCATCGAGGGCGGCAATCCGCTTCCGGGATCTCCGCCCGAGCAGCGGGGCCTCGACCGGATCTTCGAGGTCCACCCCGGCGCCGGCGACGTCACCCTCCGCAACCTCATCCTCAGGAACGGCTTCCACCCCGAAGAGGGCGGGGCGATTCAGAACTGGTCGCTCGGCAAGCTCACCCTCGAGGGAGTCACCGTCAAGGACAGCTACGCCTCCGAGGCGGGCGGCGGTCTCAACAACGCCGACCTCCACGACTATGCGTGGACGACCGAGCCGCCGAATCTCGACCTCCTCCCACACGGTCGAGTCGAAATCAAGGGTTCGACGTTCACCGGCAACGGGTCGGGCGGCGGCAGCGGCGGCGCCATCAACAACGTCTCCGGCGGAACGATCACGATCTCCGCGGGGAGCGTTATCACGCTCAACCCGGGACCGATCATGCCGAATCCGCTCGACCCGGAAGAGTTCATGCTCGTCGATCCGTCCGACTATCCGATCGCCGCCAGCGCGATCGCCAACCAGTCCCGGTGGGACGGTGTCGGCACGATCAAGATCGTCAACTCCGTCGTCTCGCTGAACGCAGCGGAAGGGAGCGGCGCCGGGATCGCCAACTGGGGCGACAGCATCGTCACCGTCGAAAACTCGATCCTCACGCAGAACCGGTCCGCCGCCGAGGGCGGCGGCCTCTACACCGACGGCGGCACGGTCAGCGTCCTCGACAGCACGATCTCGAAGAATCAGGCTGCGAACGGCGGCGGCCTCTACAGCGGAGGCCATCCCACGGCGTTCGGATTGCGCGGAGCATTTACCGTCAGGAACTCGCAGCTCTCGGAAAACATCGCCGAATCGGGCGGCGGGCTCTACAACGGAGGAGAAGGCCAGCTCACCGTCACCGACTCGACTTTCACGAAGAACCGCTCGACCGACCACGGCGCGGGCATCTCGAGCTCCGACCGGGCGAACATGACGCTCACTCGCGTCCAGGTCGTCGAGAACGAGTCGAACGGAGAGGGCGGCGGCGTGTGGACGGCGAGCGAGCGACTGCAGTCGATCGCCGACTCGACGTTCACCGGGAACAAGGCCGGCGTCCCGATCATCGAGGACGACGGCGTCCCGAGCGACGACGTCGCCGGCGGCGGCGGCCTCAACGCGTCGGGCGGCCCGCTCAACATCGTCCGGCTCGACGTTCGACGGCAACAGCGCCACCGACGAGGGCGGCGGCATCAGCATGGACAACGCCGGCGACGTCACGATCTCCGACAGTCTCATCACGAACAACCGCGCGCTGGACGGCGGCGGCATCGAGAACAGCGCCACGCGCGTCACGTTCGAGCGGCTGACGATCTCGCGCAACCGGGCCCAGGTCCACGGCGGCGGCATCTACAACACGTCGAGCGGCGAGTTCCGCATCCTCGACACCACCGTCCGCGAGAACAACGCCATCATGGGCGGCGGCCTCGCGAACGCGCCGGACAACGACCTGATCGTCCGCGGCTCCCTCTTCCTGAACAACTCGGCGCGAATCGGCTTCACCGAGGACGGCGAGATCGACGAGGCCGCCGGCAAGGGCGGCGGCATCATGAGCTTCGCCGACGGCGACTCGCTGATCGAGAACACGACGATCTCCGGCAACAAGGCGGCGGTCGCCGGCGGCGGCCTCTTCCACGACGCGGACGGCGAGCTCCGGCTCGTCCACCTGACGATCTGGCGCAACTCGGCGAACGAGCGGCGGCGCGATCGGCGTCGTCGAGTCCGACTTCGTGCCGGAGATCCCGCCGAAGACGAATGCGGCGGTCGTCGTCAAGAACTCGATCGTCGGCGGCAGCGTCGAGGGCGGCAGCTGCGACTGGTACGTGCGGTCCGAGGGCGGGAACGTCGACACGGGGAAGACCTGCTTCCTCGCCGTCACCGCGGAGACCGCCCAGAACCCGATCGAGCTCGGCGTCCGCGATCGCCGCGGCGACCCCGAGCTGTGGGCGATCGCCGACAACGGCGGGGCGACGATGACGCACGCGCTCCAGTACGGGAGCCTCGCCATCGACTCGAGCCAGGTCCCCTGCTCGCCCGTCGACCAGCGCGGCGTCGCGCGGCCGCAGAACGGGCGCTGCGACGCGGGCGCCTTCGAGTTCGTCGGCCCGCCGCCGCCCGTAGACACCATCGCGCCCGACACGTTCTTCATCGACGGGCCGATCCAGGACTCGCATCGAGACGATGGCGTTCAGGTTCGGCGGCGAGGACACCGCGGAGAATCCGGCCAACGCAACTCCGGCCGACAAGCTCAACTTCGAGTGCCGGTTGATCGAGCACGAGCTCACCGAGCCGCCCGAGCTGCCCGCGCCGTGGGAGCCGCCGCTGCCCGAGCTCATGTGGAACGGGTGCTCGAGCCCCTGGTCGGTGCCGCTGATCGAGGAAGGGCTCTTCACGTTCGAGGTGCGGGCAATCGACCTCGCCGACAACACCGACCCGACGCCGCACATCCAGCACATCTCGGGCCTGAACCTGAACCCGCCCGACACGATCATCGCGGAGAAGCCTCCGCTGCAGACGAACAGCCGCTCCGCGCTCTTCACGTTCACGGGCACGGACGACCTCACGCCTCCGCAGTTCCTCGAGTTCGAGTGCCGGCTCGACAACAACGACCCCGAGCTCTGGCTCGAGTGCCTGAACCCGACCATGTTCTCCGACCTGGCGAGCGGCCTGCACACGATCCACGTCCGCGCCGTCGACGGCAACGAGAACATCGACCCGACGCCCGCGCGCTACACGTGGCGTATCGGGCCGGACCCGGACGATCCCGACGCGCCGCCGTTCAACTGCGACCAGGCCAACATCACGCTGACGGCGACGGCCGACGGCTGGGCCGACCAGGTCAACCCGCTCGAGAACTACCTCTTCGAGACGGAGCTCAGCGTCCGCTCCGACACGGCCACCGGGCCGAGCGGCGAGACGATCGGCGCGAACGCGCGCGCGTTCTTCCGGTTCGCCGTTCCGAACGACGCGCCGGACTGCGAGCTCGAGTCCGCCACCCTCCGCCTCCACGCCGGCTCGAGCACCGAAGGGCGCACGCTCGAAGCCGTGCCGCTCGAGGACACGTGGCGCGAGAGCACGCTGACCTGGGCCAACCAGCCCGATCCGTTCCCGGGCGCGACCGCCGCGACGACCGAGTCGGGCGACCTCTACCGCGAGTGGAACGTCCTGGCGCACGTCGAGGCGATGATGTCCGGCGCGCTGCCGACCCACGGCTGGGTCATCAGGGATGCGAGCGAGACCGAGATCTCGCCGGTGAGCCGGGGCCCGGCGGGGAGCAGAGCTTCACGTCGAGAGAGGAGCCGCAGGACCCGCCGGACGTGACGCTGCCGGAGCTCGAGCTCCGGTTCGAGGCGACCACGACTCCGCCGCCGCCGGCGCCGCCCGAGCCCGGCGCGCCCGTTGACGTGCACTGCGGCCAGGTGATCACGGTCAGCACGAAGCTCGCGAACGACGTCACCGGCTGCCTCGGCGAGGGCATCGTCATCGGCGCCTCGGACATCGTGCTCGACCTCAACGGCAAGACGGTCCAGAGCGGGCTCATCCTCGAGCCGGGCGAGGAGGACGCGCTCACTCCGGGCATCCGCAGCGCGAGGCCGAACGTCGTCATCCGCGGCTGCACGCCGACGGATCCGTCCGACCCGAGCTCGGCGTGCCTGACGCCGTCGGGCACCGTCAGGGGCTTCGGCTACGGCGTGCTGCTCGGCCCCGGGGCCACGCACAACGTCGTCGAGAGGCTGACGCTCTTCGGGAACGCGCTCGCGGGCGTGCACCTCTTCGACGCCGACGACGGGCGCAACGGGAACACGGTCCGCAACAACCTGATCGAGGCGAACGGGGAGGCCGGCGTCCCGCTCTTCGGCGGCACCGAGGGCAGCACGGTCGAGAACAACACGTTCCGGCAGAACGGCACGTCGGTCCTCCTGAACGACGCGCGCGGGAACACGGTCCCGAACAACGACATCAGCGGGATCATCATCGACCCGCTCCTCGACTCGGACGCCGGCATCGTCCTCGAGAACTCCTCCAGGCACAACGCGCTCCTGAACAACGACGTCCGTGACACCGGCGACGCCGGCCTGCGCATCCACCAGGGATCGCACGACAACCGGGTCGAGGGCGGCGTCCTCGTCCGGAACGGCGACGCGGGCGTCATCGTCGAGGACTCCGACCGCGCCTACATCACCGGCATCGTCTCCCACGGGCAGTCCGACGGTGGCGTCGTGATCGGGAACTCGAGCTCGAGCTTCATCATCGACAACGACCTGCGCTACAACCCGTCGGGCATCTCCGCCTCGGACACCAACGGCCTCCGGGTCGAGGGCAACGACGCCTCGAACTGCTCTGCAGGCCGGGATCGAGCTGGGCAACGGCATCGGCATGGTCGTGCTCGACAACGTCGCCAACCTGAGCGGCGGCTCCGGCATCTCGCTCGAGGGCGGCGCGTTCGACGCCAACGGGGCGGCCGTCGGCGGCGCCCTGATCGAGGGCAACACCACCAACGAGAACGCGGAGAGCGGTCTCACGATCGCCGACGGAGGGCACACGATCCGCGGCAACACCGCGAACAACAACGCCGTTCTACGGCATCGAGGCCGGCGAGGAGCTGACCCCGGGCGAGCCGCCGAACCCGGCTGCGAACATCGACGGCGGCGGCAACCGCGCGAGCGGCAACCACGCCGACCTCGGCGTCGCGCCCGGCCTGCCCGGGCTCGTCCAGTGCCTCGGCGTCGTCTGCGACGAGGGCGACACGCTCCCGATCTCGCCGATCGACCTGACGGCGCCCGAGACCGAGATCACGTCCGGGCCGGTCGGACCCGACCCGGCTCCCGGGATGATGACCGCCAGCGAGACCGCGGTCTTCGAGTTCACGGCCGACGACGGCCCGACCGGCACGGCGGCCGACCGCGCTCACCTTCGAGTGCCGCCTCGACGCGCCGCCGGATCCGCCGGTGCCGCCCGAGGAGCCGGACCTCGAGCCGCCGGACCCGAACGAGCCGCCGGACATTGCCGGAGCCTCCCGAGGGCGAGAACTGGGGCGAGTGCGTCAGCCCGCACACGTATCTCGGCCTCGAGCCCGGTGTCCACAAGTTCGAGGTGCGCGCGGTCGACCTCAGCGACAACTTCGACCTGACGCCCGCGGTCTACGAGTGGGAGATCCATCTCGGCGCCGACGACAGCGACCTGTTCGAGAGCCCGCCCGTTCCGCCGGAGACCAGGATCACGGCGGCGCCCGGCGAGATGACCGAGCTCCGGAACGCCGACGGCGAGCCGCTCCTGGACGTGAACGGCGACCCGGTCGTCTACCTCGCCACGAGCAATCGCACCGTGACCTTCCGCTACGTCGGCAGCGACAACCAGACGGCCGGCAACAACCTCATCTACGAGTGCCGCCACCTCTACAACGAGCACGACCCGGACCTCACGCAGGCGGACATGCCGTCCGAGGCGCTGCTCCCGTTCGAGCCGTGCGCCTCGCCGACGACCTATCCGGCAGCCCTGCTGCCCGCCGGCTGGCAGCCGGGCGACCCGGTGCCTGCAGGCGTCGACCCGGACAACCCGGCTCGCCTCCTCTACGGCGGCCACCTCTTCGAGGTGCGGTCGATCGACCGCGCAGGCAACGCGGACGTCTCGCCGGCCTGGCACTCGTGGTGGATCCATCCGCCGCCGCCGGACACGGTCGAGCCCGAGACGGCGATCGACTCCGGCCCGGACCCGACGACCGTGCTCACGAGCGGCACGTTCGAGTTCTCCGGCACGGACAACCAGACGCCGGTCGAGGAGCTCACGTTCCAGTGCGCGCTCGACGGCGGAGCCTTCGTGACCTGCTCGACGCCGCACCTCGTCAGCGGCCTGGCGCCCCATCCGAATCACGTGCTCCAGGTCCGCGCGGTGGACGCGACGGGCAACGTCGACCCGACGCCGGCGGCCTACGTCTGGACGGTCGGGGCCGCTCCCGTCGCGAGGACGGTCTTCTGCGGCGAGAAGATCACGCAGAGCGTCAGGCTCAACAACAGCCTCGCCGACTGCCTCGGCCACGGCCTGATCATCGGGGCCAACGGGATCACGATCGACCTGAACGGCAAGACGATCGACGGCAAGTCGCTCGGCGCCGCGATCCTCAACAACGGCTTCGACTCCGTGACGATCAAGAACGGCGTGCTCACGGACTTCGACTTCGGCGTCATGCTGAACAAGGGCACGAAGCTCAACATCGTCGAGGGCGTCACGGCGCAGCTGAACCAGGAGGCCGGAGTCTCCCTCGGCCAGCCGCACGCGCCCGATGACCCGAACGCGCCGAACGTCCCCGAGGATCCTCCGCCCGGCGTCCAGTCGCAGGTGGAAGGCAACACGCTCCGGTCGAACACGATCGTCGTCGAACAAGCGCGGCGTCTGGATCAACAACGAGGCGTTCGACAACGTCGTCCGCGGGAACCTCATCGGCGCAGCCGAGCGAGGACGCGGTCTGGATCGAGCGCGCCGCGCAAGAACCGCGTCGAGGGCAACGACATCCAGGTCTCGAGCGGCGCCGGCGTCCTGCTCGAGGGCGCGGTCGACAACACGATCGTCGGCAACTCGATCGTCGACGTCGGCACCGGCGTCCTACATCGGCGCGACGACGACCGGCACGACGGGCATCCAGTCGACGGGCAACCTCGTCGAGGGCAACACGATCTCGGACAGCAGCGGCCCCGCCGTCGAGATCGAGCGAGTCGACCGGCAACGACCTGTCGACAACGTCGGGACGCTGACGAACTGCGTACGCGATCGAGCTCTACCTCGCCGACGACAACGTCGTCACGCGGCAACGACGTCAGCGGCAACAAGGGCGGGATCTCGCTCAAGAACTCGACCGGCAACCTGATCGAGGGCGAACGACGCGAGCGACTCCGACGCGACCGGCATCGCGCTCGAGTCGCAGTCGTTCAGCAACGTGGTGCTCGGGAACAACTCGAGCGACAACGGCGGCGGCGGCATCTACATCGGCGACGAGACCCCGGCCGGCCAGGGCACGCTCGTCGCAGGGGAACACGACGAACGGCAACATCGGCATCGGGCATCCAGGCGTCGAAGCCGAGCCACGTCTTCAACGACAACGTCGCGTTCGACAACGAGAGCTGGGGCATCTGGGCGGGCGACCCCTCGAACGGGCGCGCCAACATCGACGGCGGCGGCAACATCGCCCAGGGCAACCGACGGACCGCTCGGCATCGATCTGAAGCCGCAGCAGTGCTACAACATCCCCTGCATCGGCGGCCCCGGCGGCGGCGACCAGATCGCGCCGAACACGACGCATCCTCGAGGCGCCCGTTCGACCCGAGCACCGACGACGTCGCGCTGTTCCGGTTCTCGGGCGCCGACAACGCGAGCCCGGTCACGTTCGAGTGCCGCATCGACAGCCGTGGACGGCGGCGGCCAGCCGCTCTGGAGCGCCTGCCAGAGCCCGGCGACCTACACCCTCGGCCTCGGCGAGCACACCTTCGAGGTGCGCGCCGTCGACATCTCCGGCAACGCCGACCCGACGCCGGCGACGCACACGTGGACGATCGTGCCCGGGCACGCTCGACCGCGTCGATCGACTCGGCGCCGACGAGATCACGGTCAGCACCGAGCGCGACGTTCGAGTTCTCGGCCAACAAGAGCACGGCGTCACCTTCGAGTGCGCGCTCAACCTCGCCGGGCGAGACCCGGTCTGGGCGGCCTGCACGTCGCCCAAGACCTACACGGCGGCTCGCGCCCGGCGACTACGAGTTCCGCGTCCGCGCGACGCGACTCGGACAGCACGCCCGACACCGCGATGTACACGTGGACGATCGGCCCGGCTCCGGTCGCCGGCGCGGTGACGTGCGGCCAGCTCCTGACGCAGAGCACGCGGCTCGCGAACGACCTCATCAACTGCGGCGGGCTACGGCCTGATCGTCGGCGCCCCGGGCATCACGATCGACCTCGACGGCCACATCGTCGACGGCATGGGTCTCGACGCCGGCATCCTCAACAACGGCCACGACGACGTCACCATCAAGAACGGCTTCGTCCACGAGTTCCTCTACGGCGTGCAGCTGAACCCCGGCACGGCGCGGCAACGTCGTCCACGACCTGCGGATCGAGCTGGCCGGGGAGGCGGCGATCGCGCTTGCCGACGCCGACCAGGACGGCACAGGGCAACACGATCCGCGACAACATGCTCATCGGGAACGAGCTCGGGCATCGCGCTCTACAGCGGCACCCGGCACGCGGTCATCCGCGACAACACCCTCGCCGCGACCACCGGCGAGGGCGCCATCTTCGCGCGAGTTCGCGAGCGACAACCTGCATCGAGGGGAACCAGATCGCGATGCACGGGCGGCAGCGGCGTCCACATGCGTCGGCGGCGGCGGCAACACCGTCATCGAGAACGCCATCAAGGAGCAGCGGCGGCTTCGCGATCACGGCGGGCGAGGAGCTGCTCCAGTCGAACGACAACGTCGTCCTGCGCAACACGATCGAGACGGCGGCCAGGCGGCGTCATCGGTCGGCGGCAACGGCAACCAGGTCTCAACAACGACGTGACGGGCACCACCGGGCCCGGCGTCGTGCTCGAGCTCGCCAGCAACAACGTCGTCCGCGGGAACGAGCTTCGGCGGAAGCGCGGCCGGCGTCGTGGTCAGCGAGGGCTCGAACAACATCGATCGAGGCGAACAACGCCAGCGGCACGCTCGGCGCCGGCATCGAGATCGGCGAGCTCTCGACGGCCAACGTCGTGCGCAACAACACCGCGAGCGGGAACGGCGGCGACGGCATCGAGGTCTCGCGACTCGTCGGTCTTCGGCCAGGGCAACGTCATCGAGCGGCAACACCGCCGACTCCAACGGCGGCGACGGCATCTACGTCGAGGGCGTCGGCCACACGATCCGCGACAACGTCGCCCAGCTGAACGGCGGCTGGGGCATCTACGCCGTCGGCGGCGACCGACGGCGGCGGGAACTTCGCCGCCGGCAACATGGAGCCCGACGCAGTGCTTCGGCGTCGTCGTGCACGCTTCGGCGTCGGTTCCGGGCGCCCCCGACACGTGGATCGTCGAAGGCCCGGCCGACATCGACACCGGCCTCGCCGGCAGTCCAGTGCGAACAGCCGCAACGCGAGCTTCACCTACATGGGCGTCGACGAGACCTACACCGCTCACCGACCTCGTGTTCGAGTGCCGCATCGACTCCACGAACCCGCTCGCCTGGGAGGACTGCGAGTACCCGGCCGAGTACCTGAACCTGAGCCCCGGCGAGCACACGTTCGAGGTGCGCGCCATCGACATGCTGGGCCAGGGCCTCGCCGACCCGACGCCGGCGACGCTTCACGTGGACGCTACGTGCCGCTGCCCGTCGGGCGTCGCGCCGCCGCCGCCGATCCTCGACGTCGTCGCCGCCGGCCGAGACGTGGCTGCCCGAAGCCATCTTCACCTTCCACTCGCACGAGCCCGACGTCACGTTCCAGTGCAGGGTCGACTCCTGCGGCTGGGAGCCGTGCGGGTTCGAGGGCGCCACGTTCATGAGCCAGGGCGCGTACGAGGCCGCAGGTCGAGGAGACCGACGTCGGCCCGCACACCTTCTACGTGCGCGCCATCGACTTCGAGGGCAACGTCGGCGAGCCCGCGACGCTACACATGGACGCTGCTCGGCATCACCGTCGTGTTCACCGACGGGCCCGGCTTCACGCCCGCCAGCGGCGGCCCCGGCGGCGATCCCGGCGACCGGCGGCCCGACGCTGAGCACGACCGGCCGAGATCCAGTTCGAGGCCAACGTCGCCGACGTCGAGTTCTTCTGCCGCCTCGACGGCGTCAGCTCGGCGATCCGTTCGTGCCCTGCGACCTCGCCGTTCATCGGCCGAGCTGGCCTGACGATGGGCGAGCACGTCCTCGAGGTCTTCGCGGAGTCGGAGACCGTCCTCGGCGGCGCCGAGCTCGAGCCGCCGTGTACGAGTGGGAGGTCGTCGAGACGCTCGACACGGTGCCGCCGGAGACCTCGATCGAGCGCGCGCCCGGGCCCGTCCGACCTGAGCTCGACCGATCTTCGAGTTCACCGGCACCGACAACCTGACGCCGGCGTTCCTGCTCACGTTCGAGTGCCAGGTCACCAACGGCGACCGCGCTGCCGAACGAGAACGACTGGGTCGCCTGCTTCAGCCCGTTCAACCTGCTCGACGTCGTACACGCTACGCGGACCCGCCGCTGTCGGTGTCGGGACCAGCTCACGTTCTACGTGCGCGCGGTCGACCTCGCCGATCCGGAGTTCCCGAACCCGCAGCAGCCGGGCTTCGAGGGCAACCCCGATCCGACGCCCGCATCGTTCACACGTGGACGCCGGTGCCCGACACGCGCGCGCCGTCGACGACGATCTCCGCCGGGCCGGCGAACGGCGCCGTCGTCGGCTGAGCTCGAGGTCCCGTTCGAGTTCTTCGGCCTCGACAACGCGACGCCGGCGCTCCAGCTCGAGTTCGAGTGCATCGTCGAGCTCGCGCCGGTGGACCTCGGGTCGACGGCGCTCGACTGGCAGCCGTGCTCGTCGCCGTTCTCCGCCGGAGGCCTGAGCCCGGGCGACGTACACGTTCGCCGTCCGCGCGGTCGACCTGGCGGGCAACGCAGGCCCGCGCCGCGACGCGCACGTTCACCGTCGCGGCGGCGCCCGTCGTGACGATCCTCTCCGGGCCCGCACGGCCGCATCGACCCGACCACCGGCGAGCCGTCGCTGCCGCTTCAGCTCCACCGAGAGCGCAGTGTTCACGTTCGCCGCCGACCAGCCCGGCTCGACGTTCGAGTGCTCGGTCGACGGCGCCGACTTCGTGCCCGTGCGGCGGCCTCACGCGAGCCGTGGACGCACGCGGCCTGGGTCGTCGAGAGCGGCACGCACGAGTTCGCGGTCCGCGCGACCAACCCGCAGCTCATCGTCGGCGAGGAGACCGTCTACGAGTGGACGGTGCGAGCTCGGCCCCGACGTCACCGAGCCGAACTCGACGATCATCTCCGGGCCCGAGAACGGGACGCTGCTCGCAGGAAGCGATCTTCACGCTTCACCGGCACCGACAACCGGACTCTCGCCGCCGACCTCACGTTCGAGTGCGCGCTCGACTCGACGACCGAGTGGAACTCCTGCACGTCGCCGGAGCAGTTCTCCGACCTCACCCGCGGCGAGCACACCTTCCGCGTCCGCGCGATCGACGCGGCCGGCAACATCGAGTCGACGCCCGGATGTCTACACGTGGATGGTCGTGGCGCCGCCGCTCGCGACGATCCTGTCCGGGCCCGGCGTCGACGCAGGAGGAGTCGACCAGCCGGACGGCCACCTTCACGTTCTCGAGCGACGCTCCGGGCGCGACGTTCGAGTGCTGGCTCGACGGGCAGTTCAACCCGCCGCAGGCACAGGCTGCGCCTCCGGCGTGACCTATCGAGAACCTCGGCCTCGGCGACCACCTGTTCGCGGTGCGCGCCGTCGACGAGTTCGGCAACCTCGGGCGTGTGGGAGGACTCGGAGTTCCGTCGTCCTCCCGCCCAGGCGGTCCTCACGTCGGCGCCGGCGAGCGGCACCGGCACCACGGCCGACGTTCGAGTTCACGAGCGAGCCGCTCGATCCGGACGCCGACGTTCTACTGCTCGCTCGACGGCGCGCCGTTCGGGTTCTGCGCCTCGCCGAAGACCTACACGCACCTCTGGCCGGGCCCGCACACGTTCCAGGTGCAGACCGTGTTCACCGGCGTCGACTGGATGGGTCAGCCGCTCGAGTTCGACCCCGTGCCCGTGACGCCACACGTGGACGGTCGTCGACCTCGAGGCGCCCGACACGATCCATCGACTTCGGGCCGCCGGCCACGACGACGAGCATCAGCGCCTACATCGGCGTCAGCTCCGACGACCCGACCGCCACGATCGAGTGCACGCTCGACGGCGCAGTCCGCCGAGTGCGAGCCCGGCGTCGTGGCCGAGCTCACCGACCTCGCCGCTCGGGCCGCACACGTTCACCGCCGTCGCCACCGACCCGTCCGGCAACGTCGACCCGACGCCCGTCGCGTCCACCAGTGGACGATCGCGGCGCCCACCGGCCCGGCCGAACACGCCGGTCGGGCACGAACGTCGTCGTCACGCTGCCGCTGCCCGGCGGCGCGGGAACGCCACCGTCACGTTCTTCGAGGTCGACACCGCCGGCACGACGACGCTCGACGTCCTCGGCGGCGGCCCGTCCCTGCCCGACGGCTACGGCGGCCGCGGCATGCCGATCTTCGACTTCTCGACGACGGCCGAGTTCGGCGAGCCGGTCACGCGTCTGCCTCAACTACGACCCGGCCGACTACGGCGGGCCGACGCCGTCGGTGCGCCTCCTCCACTTCGACGGCGAGCTCTGGCTCGACATCACGATCGATCAACAACCCGTTCGTCTCCCCGGCGCGCATCTGCGGCCTGGCCGAGGGCTTCTCGGCTGTTCGCGCTCGCGCTCGCCTCGTCGGGGATGACGCCCGAGACGTCGATCCTCTCCGGCCCGACCGGCCCGCTGAACGCCGAGGGCCTCCCGGTCACGAGCACGAGCAACATGGCGACGTTCGAGTTCTGGGCCGACCAGCCCGACGCGATCACGCAGTGCTCCATCGACGGCGCAGCCGTTCGTTCCGTGCGCGTCGCCGTTCACGGTCGGGCCGCTCGAGCCGGGCGAGCAACGAGTTCATGGTGCAGGCCGTCAACGAGTTCGGCTGGCTGGACCTGACGCCCGCGCTCTACGAGTGGGAGATCGTCCTCGGGCCCGACACGACGCCGCCCGACACCGTCGATCACCAACGGCCCGCCCGAAGGCTCGTCGACGCCCGAACTACATCACGCGTCTTCGAGTTCGACGGGCACCGACAACCAGACGATCCCGCTCGACCTCGACTTCGTGTGCGTCCTCGACGGCGTGGACCTCGGCAACTGCGAGCCGCCTGGCGGAGATCGAGGTGCTGACGGCCGGGCCGCACACGTTCGAGGTCGCCGCCATCGACGAGGCCGGCAACGTCGACCCGACGCCGGCAACGCGCAACTGGACGGTCGTCGACATGTCGCCGCCCGACACCGAGGTCCTGACCGGCCCCGAGGAGCGAGACGACCGAGACGAGCGCCACCTTCACGTTCGAGGGCTTCGAGGAGATCTCCGGCGAAGCCGTGAACCAGTTCGAGTGCTCGCTCGACGGCGCCGAGTTCGCAGCGTGCACCTCGCCGCACACGATCGCAGGGCCGCTCGCGGGCGGACCGCACGTCTTCCAGGTCAGCGCGCGATCGACCTCGCCGGCAACGCCGACATCTCGCCCGCCTTCTACGAGTGGCTGATCATCGGGCCGCCCGACACGACGCCGCCCGACACGTTCATCGTCGTCCATCCCGCCCGTGGACAACTCCGGCCCCGACGTCATCTTCGGCTTCGCCGCCGACGAGCACGTCGAGGAGTTCGAGTGCGCGCTCGACCAGCCGTCGCTCGCAACGGCGACCTGGCAGCCGTGCGAGGCCGTGTGGATGCTCGAGGGCCTCGCCTCCGGGCAGCACACGCTCTGGGTCCGCGCCATCGACCTGGCCGAGCCGCCGAACGTCGACCCGACGCCGGCGCCCGGCGAGCAGCCGTTCACCTGGACCACCGTCGGCGAGCCCGACACGACGATCACCGCCGGCCCGCCCGACCCGAGCGGCGAGTTCAGCGCGACGTTCGAGTTCACGAGCAACCAGGCAGGCGCGACGTTCCAGTGCTCGACCGACGGCTCGCCGTACGTCAACTGCACCTCGCCGTACGTCGTCGGCCCCTTCGTCCCGGACGAGGAGGGAGCAGCTTCGGAGCACGAGTTCGAGGTGCGCGCCGTCAACCAGTACCGCAACGTCGACGGCGAGCAGATCATGGACCTCTCGCCCGCCACGTACTCGTGGTCGGTGCAGGACGTCGTGCCGCCCGACACCGAGTTCCTCGGCGCGGTCGCGATCGGCCCCGAGCAGCTCCTCGAGCCCAGCCTCCGGTTCACCTTCCGGGGCGACGACGACCTCGCGTCCTCGTTCAACCTGACGTTCGAGTGCGCGTTCGACAACACGGCCGACGCGGACGCGCCGGTCTGGGAGGAGTGCGGGGAGCCCGCAGCCGACGACACCTTCCAGCACGACATCGTGTTCGAGGATCTCGCCCCCGGCCCGTACACGTTCCAGGTGCGCGCGCTCGACGTCGTCGGCAACGCGGACGCGTCCCCGGCGCCCGAGCCCGCCTACACGTTCCCGGTCGAGGCCGAGCCCGAGACGACGATCGCCACGGTCGTCCCGGACATGGCTCCCGACTTCCAGACCGAGGCGACGGCCGTGACGTTCACGTTCTCCGGCACCGGCGTCTCGTTCGAGTGCGCGCTCGACTCCGTGACGTTCACGCCCGTGCACGTCCCCCGCGGAGTACACGGGCGTGCCGTACGGGACCCACCTGTTCAGGGTGCAGGCTGTCGCACCGCTCGGCACCCGCGACCAGTCGCCGGCCGAGTTCGAGTGGGAGAGCGGCTTCCTGACGCCGCCCGACGTGACGATCACGAGCGCGCCGGCGACCGGAGACCGACGGCGACGACGGCCACCTTCGAGTTCAGCTCGACCGACCCGGCCGCCACGTTCATCTGCTCGCTCGACGGAGCGCCGCCGGTGGCCGTGCGCCTCGCCGCAGGAGTACACCGGCCTCCTCGCCGGCGAGCAGAACCCGCACACCTTCGAGGTCGTCGCGACGAAGGCGAACCTCCTCGTCGAGGGCGTCCCGGCGACGCACGAGTGGACGATCGCGGACGCCGGCGAGCCCGAGACGCAGCTCCTCGCTCCGCTGCCGCACGAACCCGAGCGGCACCGACGTCGAGTTCGTGTTCACCGGCACCGACAACGCCACGACCACGGCGAATCTCGAGTTCGAGTGCAGGCTCGACGGCGTCGACCCGTGGGCCGGCTGCGACTCGCCGTACCCGGTCTCGGCTCTCACCGGCGGCGAGCACACGTTCGAGGTGCGCGCAATCGACCAGGTGCCGCTCACCGATGCCACGCCGGCGTCGTACACCTGGAACGTCGTCGCGCCGCCGGCAACGACGATCCTGACCGCGCCGGCCGAGCTGAGCACGAGCGCCGACGCGACCTTCACGTTCTTCGACCAGCCCGGCTCGACCTACGAGTGCCGCCTCGACCCGGTCGAGGAGCCCATCCCGACGCCGTTCGAGACGTGCGTGCTCCGGCGTGACGCTACACGGACCTGACCAACGGCGCGCATCGCGTTCGAGGTTCGCGCGACGGCACCGCTGCTGAACGGGATCCGCACGGTCGAGACTCCGCCTGCCGAGCTACGAGTGGACGATCGACGCCGCGGACACGACCGCACCGAACACGAGCATCGACCTCGGTCCCGCCGACCTCGACGACGAGCACGTCCGCGACCTTCATCTTCAGCGGCACCGACAACCTGACCGCGCCGATCGACCTCACCTTCGAGTGCCGCGCTCGACAGCACGTCCGACCTCGACTGGGTCGACTGCGAGAGCGGCATCGCCTTCGCCGGCCTGTCGGTCGGCGACGCACACGTTCGAGGTCCGCGCGTCCGACACGGCGGCCACCCCGAACGTCGACGCCTCTCCCGCCAGCCACTCGTGGACGATCGAGGCCGGCACGAACAACACTCCCGCGGGCGCGAACGTCTCCGTCGACCTCGGCGGCGGCGCCTCGGTGACCTTCGAGAACGTCACCGGCGCGGGCATCACCTCGTCTCGCCACGCTGAGCGGCGCGCCCGCGCTGCCCGTGGGCTACTTCGCCTCGGGCGCTCTGTACTTCGACGTCTCGACGACGGCGACGTTCACGGGTAACGCCACTGTCTGCCTCCCGTACGACACCGGCGCGCTCGAGGAGCCGCACATGCTCCACAACGAGGGCGGCGAGTGGATCGACGTGACCACGAGCATCGACCCGGCGAACGGGATCGTCTGCGGCATCGTGAGCAGCCTGTCGCCGTTCGCGCTCGCCGAGGCGCGCCCGAGCTCGCCCCGACGACGACGATCGAGTCGAGCCCGGCGAACCCGACGATCGAGACCGACGCGCACGTTCTCGTTCTCGTCGAGCGACCTGCTCGCCGAGTTCGAGTGCTCGCTCGACGGCGACGGCTGGAGCTCCTGCGAGAACCCGGCCACGTTCAACGCTCTGACCGTCGGCCCGCACGAGCTGCTCGCACGGGCGAAGAACGCGGCCGGCTATCTCGACCACAGCCCCGCGCGCTACCAGTGGACGATCCTGCCGCGGCCCGAGACGACGATCTCGGCCGGGCCGGTCGACGAGGCGCCCGCCGAGCCCGGGATCCAGACCGAGAGCTCGACGGCCACGTTCGAGTTCAGCTCGGATCAGGCCGGCGGCACCTTCCAGTGCCGGCTCCTCGGCGACGCCGTCGGCGACCAGTCGTGGGGCACCTGCACTTCGCCGAAGACGTACACCAACCTCGCTCCCGAGGAGTACGAGTTCGAGGTCTACGCCGTCAACGCCGACGGTCACGCGGATCTCCTGCCGGCGCAGTACGAGTGGACGGTCGCCGACCTGACCCCGCCGAACACGACCATCGACTCGGGCCCGACCGACCCGACCTCGGCGACGTCCGCGACCTTCACCTTCTCGGCGAACGAGCCGGCGACGTTCGAGTGCTGGCTCGACGGCCTGCCTTCCGCCTGCGCTTCGGGCACCACGTTCACCGGCCTCGGCCTCGGCACCCACGAGTTCCGGGTCCTGGCGACGGACACCTCCGAGAACGAGAACATCGAGACCGAAGCTGCGGCCTACACCTGGACGGTCGTCGACTCCGGAGGGCCGAGCGTCACCATCCAGACGAGCCCGCCCGCCACGACGGCCGAGAGCTCGGCGACATTCACGTTCAGCGCGACCGACAACCACACGCCGACGTCCTCCCTCCACTTCGAGTGCCGCTTCGACGGGACGGTCTGGGAAGCCTGCTCGAGCCCGCAGGCGTACACCGGCCTGACGCCGGGCGTCTACACGTTCGACGTCCGCACGACCGACGGCGCCGGCAACGTCGGACAGGCCGGCCACGTCTGGGAGGTCCTCGACGTCGAGGCACCGCAGACGTCGATCACGAGCGTCGAGCCCGGCTCGATCATCTTCCACTTCACCGGCAGCGACAACCACAGCCCGGTCTCCGAGCTCGACTTCGAGTGCCGCCTCGACGGCGCTGGCTACGGGCCTTGCGCGAGCCCCAAGACGTACACCGACCTGAGCGTCGGCGAGCACACCTTCCAGGTGCGCGCGCTCGACGAGGCCGGCAACGCCGACCAGTCGCCTGCGAGCTACACGTGGACGGTGCTCGACACGACGGCGCCTGACACCAGCATCACGGGCCAGCCGGCCGCGACGACCACGAACGCCGACGCGAGCTTCACCTTCACCGGCAGCGACAACGTGACCGCCGCCTCCGGCCTGACGTTCGAGTGCACGCTCGACTCCGGGCCGTTCGCACCGTGCTCGTCCCCGCACGCGTACACAGGTCTGAGCCTGGGCTCGCACACCTTCCAGGTGCGCGCGATCGACACGGCCGGGAACGTCGACCAGACGCCCGCCAGCTACTCCTGGACGGTCGAGGCGCCGGCCGACGGGACCGCGCCCGAGACGACCATCACCGCGCAGCCGCCGGCCTCGACGGCCGAGACAAGTGCCTCGTTCTCGTTCTCGTCGTCCGAGACCGGCTCGACCTTCGAGTGCTCGCTCGACTCCGCAGCCTTCGCGACCTGCTCGTCGCCGAAGGACTACGCGGGCCTCACGCCGGGCTCCCACACCTTCCAGGTCCGGGCCACCGACGCAGCCGGCAACGCCGACCAGTCGCCCGCGAGCTACACGTGGACGGTGCTCGACACCACGGCGCCCGACACCAGCATCACGGGCCAGCCGGCCGCCACGACCACGAACACCGACGCGAGCTTCACCTTCACGGGCAGCGACAACGTGACCGCAGCCGCCGGCCTGACCTTCCAGTGCACGCTCGACTCGGGGCCGTTCGCACCGTGCTCGTCCCCGCACGCGTACACGGGCCTCAGCGTCGGCAGCCATACCTTCCAGGTGCGCGCGCTCGACGTCGCCGGCAACATCGACCAGTCGCCCGCAAGCTACACCTGGACGATCCAGGCGCCGGCCGACACCACGGCCCCGGACACGACGATCACCGCGCAGCCGCCGGCGACGACGACGCTGACCAACGCCTCGTTCTCCTTCGCCTCGTCGGAGACCGGCTCGACCTTCGAATGCTCGCTCGACTCGGCCGCCTTCGCAACGTGCACCTCGCCGCGCGACTACACCGGCCTGGCCGTCGGCTCGCACACCTTCCAGGCGCGCGCGACCGACGCGGCGGGGAACACCGATCAGTCCGCGGCGAGCTACACGTGGACGGTGCAGAGCGCAGTGGACTGCGGCACGCAGCAGACGCTGACCGCAACGGCCGATGCCTGGATCAACTCCGGCAGCACGACGGCCAACATGGGCTCCGACTCGATCCTGAAGGTCATGTCGAAGAGCGGCGGGAACCTCCGTGCACTCGTCCGCTTCAACCTGCCGACGATGCCGCAGGGCTGCTCCGTCGAGAGCGCGACGCTCCGCATCTACTCGAAGTCGGCGGCGAGCGGCCGCACCCTCCAGGCCTTCCAGCTCGCCGGCTCGTGGAGCGAGGGCGCCGTCACCTGGGCGAACCAGCCGCAGACGACCGGCAGCGCCGTGACGACGACCTCCGCCGTCGGCTACCGCGAGTGGAACGTCGCCGGCTTCGTCCAGGCGATGTACCTGAGCACGAACGACGGCTTCCTCATCCGCGACGCGACCGAGGACCAGGACGCCGAGCAGCAGTTCCACAGCCGCGAGGAGAGCACCAACCGACCGCAGCTCGTCCTCAAGCTCTGGAACGGCGCGCCGCCGCCGCCGCCGGGCGGGAACGACACGATTGCCCCGGACACGACCATCACGGGCCAGCCGCAGGCTGCCACCTCGAGCGCGACGGCGACCTTCACCTTCGGCGGAGTGGACAACGTCACCCCGGCCGGCAGTCTCACCTTCGAGTGCCAGCTCGACGGCTCGTCGTGGGCGGCGTGCACGAGCCCGCAGGCCCACTCGTCCCTGGCCACCGGCTCACACACCTTCCGCGTGCGGGCGAAGGACGCCGCCGGCAACGTCGACCAGACCCCGGCCGAGTACACGTGGACGATCGACCAGACGGCGCCCCAGACGGTCATCAACTCCGGCCCGCAGGCCACGACCACCAACACAAGCGCGACGTTCGAGTTCGTCTCGCCCGAGACCGGCTCGACGTTCGAGTGCAAGCTCGACTCCGCACCGTTCGCCGCCTGCGCCTCGCCGAAGACGTACTCGAACCTCGCAGTGGGCCAGCACACGTTCCAGGTGCGGGCCACCGACGCGGCCGGCAACGTCGACCAGTCGCCCGCCAGCCACCCGTGGACGATCCAGTCGGGTGGACCGCCCGTGAACTGCGGCTCCGCGCAGACGATCTCCGCCAACGCCGACGCCTGGATCGACCAGAGCAGCCCGTCCTCGAACAAGGGCACGGACTCGATCCTCAAGGTGATGTCGAAGAGCGGGAACGCGAACCTGCGCGCCCTCGTCCGGTTCAACCTGCCGGCGATCCCGCAGGGCTGCGTCCTCGACACAGCCAAGCTCCGCCTCTTCGCGGCCTCGAACTCGTCGGGCACGCGAACCCTCCAGGCCTTCCGCGTGAACGGCACGTCATGGACCGAGGGCGGCGTCACCTGGGCGAACCAGCCGTCGACGGCCGGCTCCGCCGTCACGACGACGTCGGGCAGCGGCTACCGCGAGTGGCTCGTTCACACGCTCGTCCAGGCGATGTACTCCAGCGGAACGAACAACGGCTTCCTGATCAAGGACGCCACCGAGGGTCAGGACGCCGAGCAGCAGTTCAGGAGCCGCGAGAACAGTCAGGACCAGCCCCAGCTCGTCCTCACGTTCAAGCCGGCACCGTGAGCGAGCCACGCCCGGAGCTCACCGGCTGAGCTCGAGCCATGGAACCGCGCATGCTCAGGTGGACGAGCACCGGGCCTGGGTTCGCGGCAGTCGTGCTCCTGCTCGCCCTCGTCGCCGCCTGCACCGGCAATGCCGATGAGGACGAAGGCGCAGTCGCCGTCGAGAACGCGCGGGATACGGAGGCCGTCGCCGGCAGCTTCGTGGGCTCTGCCCCGGGAACGAAGGTCTTCGTGGCCGTCGTCGCCGCGCCCGCCGGGGACGGGCAGAGCTCGCGCGCGATCGAGGTGTACGTGGCCGACGGCAGACGCCTCAGCGAGTCGTTCTCCGGATCGGCGTCGGGCAACAACTTCGTCGCGAAGGCCGGCGACGGCGACCGCGAGGCCACGGTCAGGCTGCGAGGCGGGTCGGCGGCGGGCACGGTCGAGCTCCTGGACGGCCACACCGTCAGCTTCGAGGCGAGCGCGCCGCCCGGCTCCGCCGGCCTCTATGAGCTGACCGTGTCGCCCGACGGGGCTCTCAGCGGCGCTTCCCCCGCCGGCCTGGGAGCCACCGGCAAGATGCCGCTCGGAGAGGGCGGAACCGGGATGCTGAGGCTGGTAGACGGCACGCGGATCAGGTTCGAGATCGTCCGGCACGCCGCGAGCGAGCTGGCGCGCCTACAAGCCGGCCGAGTCCGCCTGATCGTCCTGCCCGACGGCCGGCTCAAAGGCGCCGGGATGGACCAGCCGTCGGACGCCGGCGATCCGGCTTTCTTTATCCGAACCGCCTCCAGCGCCGTTCCATGAGAACGGTCCTCACCTGACGCTTATCGCGGCCTCACAAGCGGCTTATCCCGATCTCATGGGCGGGCGGGAGACTTGTGCCGCATGCATCGCGAAGACGGCTCGAACCCGGGCCGCCGCTGCGGAAGGAGGCTTCTCATGGCGCGGAAGAGAGCCGCCCGACCCGATCCGAAACCTCACGAGACGGAAGGCGTGGGCCACTCCCGGCCCTGAGCGCGGTTGCAGGCACGCGCTCACCTCGGTCGCGTCCCGAACGCAGTCGCTCGACACCAAGGCCGGGGCCAACGCGCGCGTCCTGGTCAGGTTCGCGCTGCCGGCGATTCCCGCCGGATGTCAGGTGGTCGACGCCCAGCTGCGCCTCTACGCGTCGTCGCACAAGGCCGGGCGCACGCTCCAGGCGCTACGACTCGGGGCGGGCTGGACGGAGCAGAGCGTCTCCTGGAGCAATCAACCCGCCCCCACGGGAGCGGCAGCGACCGCTCCGTCCACCGGAGGCTACGTGCAGTGGAGCGTCGGTAGCCAGGTTCAGAACATGTACGGGGCCAACCACGGCTTCCTGGTGCGGGACAGCACAGAGGGCGGCAACGGCATCGAGCAGGGATTCCACAGCCGAGAGAAGGGCACCGACAACCCGCCGCAGCTCGTGATCAGGTTCGGATGAGGCCTGTCCACAAGCTGCTCGAGGTCGCGTGAACGCGTTCTCATGCCACTCTCACAGGCGTCTAATCGAGCACGGTGACAATCCCGTCGATTTCCCACCGAGGAAAGGAGCGGCACATGTCCAGGACACGGCTCGCCCAGAGGCTCGCCCTTGCCGGCGTCGTCGTGCTGTTGGCGACCGTTGCCGCCTCACCGGCGGCCGCCGAGGAACGCACCTGCCGAGGCACGCTCGGTGCGGTGACCGTGGACAATCTCCGGGTCCCCGACAACGCTACGTGCAGGCTCAACGGGACGAAGGTCAAGGGCACCATCAAGGTCGAGACCGACGCCACGCTGGTCGCCCGCGGCGTCCGCGTGATCGGCAACGTCCAGGCCGAGGACGCGCTCAGGGTGATCGTCAAGAAGCGGTCACGCATCGGCGGCAGCGTCCAGGTGAAGCAAGGCGGATCCGCCGCGGTCCTCTCGTCACGCGTCAACGGGGACATCCAGTACGACGCGAACGCGGGGAGGTTGAAGGCCAACGACAACGTCGTCGGCGGCAGCATCCAGGTCGTCGGCAACTTCGGCGGGGCGGCGATCTTCCGGAACGTCGTCGACGGCAACCTCCAATGCAAGGAGAACGACCCTCCCCCGACCGGGGCGGGCAACAAGGTCGGCGGCAACAAGGAGGATCAGTGCGAAAGCTTCTAACCCGCGTCTCCTAGCGGGGTAGAGCCGGCGCGCGGGGCCGGGCCGCCGCACCCGGCCCCGCGTGCGGCCCGCCGGCAAGCCGCCTCGCTCACGGGCGCAGGGAGACTCGACCGAGGCGCCGCGGGCAAGTCAGAATCCGCGGGACGCCGACGAGAGGAGACCCGTGAGCAAGGAGACCGCCTTCTACCCCCGCCTGCAAGCCCTGACCGACGAGTGGATGGACCTCTTCGGCTACTGGGCGCCGACGGTCGTGACCGACACCGGGGAGGAGTACCGCGCCGTCCGCGAGGCCGCCGGGCTGATGGACTTCACGATGCTGCGGAAGGTCAGCCTCGACGGTCCGGGCGCGCTCGACCTCGTCAACTCGATCGTGACGCGGGACGTCTCGAAGCTCACCCCGGGACGCATCGCCTACGGCGCGCTGACCGACGACGACGGAAAGATGGTCGACGACTGCACGACGATGATGCGGGCGCACGACAGCGTCCGGTTCTGCGGGGCGAACGACCGCGACTACGAGATCTTCAGCGCCGCGGCGGAGGGCTCGGACATCCGTGTGCGGGAGCACACGGACGCCACGCCGCACCTCTGCCTTCAGGGTCCCAAGAGCCGCGAGATCCTCCAGGGCCTGACGAGCTCGGACCTCTCCAACGCCGCGTTCCCGTACTACACCTTCAAGGAGGGGGTCGACATCGCGGGCGTCCCGGTCTTCATGACGCGCCTCGGCTACACGGCCGAGCTCGGCTACGAGCTCTGGGTCGGCCGGGAACGCGCCTTCGAGCTCTGGGACGCGCTCCTCGAGGCGGGCGAGCCGCAGGGCATGAAGCTGATCGGGATGATCGCGCTCGACCTCTTCCGCATCGAGGGAGGCTTCATCATCGGCGGCATCGAGTACGACGCGACCGTCTCGCCCTACGAGTGCGGCCTCGGCTGGTCCGTGGAGCTGGCGAAGGGCGAGTTCCAGGGGAGGCAGGCCCTCGCGCGCGACGAAAAGACGACGAACCTGCGCTTGACGAGCGTCGTGCTCGAGCGCGGCGGCGACGAGGCGAGCGGCGCTCCCCTCTGGGTCGGCGACGAGGAGGTCGGGCTCGTCACGCAGGCGGTCGTCTCGCCCTACCTCGGCGGCCGCACGCTCGGGCTCGGCAAGATCCGGAAGGACCTCAACCGGCCCGGGCAGGACGTCGTCGCGCAGGTCGGCGACGACCAGGTCGAGGGCGAGATCGTCAGCCATCCCGTCTACGACCCGGAGCGCAAGCGGGCCAAGGAGAGCTAGCCGAGGCGCGCGTGTGATTTTCGGCACGAGTGGGTAGAGTTCGTCCGAGCTCCCGTGCCGATCGCCGACGTGATGAGCACCCGCCTCGTCCAGGCCGAGCCTGACGAGAGCGTGCGCGCCGCCAGCCGGCGGATGGTGGCCTCCGGCGTCGGCTCGGTCACCGTGTGTGACGGAGCCCGGCTCGTGGGGATCCTCACCGAGCGGGACGTGCTTCGGCTCGCGAGCGACGGGGTCGACCTCGACGGCGTTCGCGTCGGCGACGCGATGACGCGTGAGGTCGTCACAATCTCGCCGGACGCCGACCTCCTCGCCGCAGCGCGCCTGATGGACGAGCGTGGAATCCGGCATCTGCCGGTCGTCGAGGGTGAGAACGTCCTCGGCATCGCGGGCATCCGCGACGTGCTCGCGGCGCTCGCGGAGGCACTCTGGCGCACGCACGACGAGGCCGTCCACGAGACGGCCCGCAGCCTCCTCTCGCACAAGTCGTAGCCCGAGAGCATCGCAGGGGCTTGACAACTCGGCCGAGATTTAGTCAAATGCCTAAGTCACTTGACTAAGGAGACTGCCATGACCCACCGAAGCACGCTCCATTCCTCGCCCCAGGAGGCCATGCAGGCGCCTCCCGAGGAGTTCCTCTACGTCGCCTGCCTGCACGAGGGCACCGGCGTCGAGGCCCCCGACTTCCTTGCCGTCGTCGACGCCGAGGACGGCCGCATCATCCACGAGACGCCGATGCCGAACATCGGCGACGAGCTCCACCACTACGGTTGGAACCGCTGCTCGTCCGCCTGCCACGGCCCCGACCGCTCGCACTTGATCATGCCCGGCTTCCGCTCTTCTCGAATCCACGTCCTGAACGTCGCCGACGACCCGCGCCGGCCGACGATCGAGAAGGTGATCGAGCCGGCGGAGCTGATCGGGCAGACCGGCCTCTCGCGGCCGCACACGGTCCACTGCATGCCTGGCGACAACGTCGTGATCGCCATGCTCGGCGACGCCGACGGCAATGCCGCCGGCGGCTTCGCCGTGCTCGACTCGAAGACGTTCGAGATCAAGGGCCGCTGGGAGAACGGCGGGCCGCGCCCACCCATGAACTACGACTTCTGGTACCAGCCTCGCGGCAACGCCTTCGTCTCCTCCGAGTTCGGCGAGCCGAACGCGTTCGAGCCGGGCTTCGACCTCGCGGACGTCGAGGCAGGCCGCTACGGGCAGCGGCTCCACTTCTGGAACCTCGCGGACCGGACGCTCGAGCAGACGATCGACCTGGGCGCGCAGGGCCTCGTCCCCCTGGAGATCAGGTTCCTGCACGACCCCGACGCCGCGGAGGGCTTCGTCGGCGTCGCGCTCTCCAGCAACATCTGGCGCTTCGCCCGCAACGGGACGTGGTCGGCCGAGCCGGTGATCACGACCGACCCGGTCGAGCTCGAGGGCTGGCCGTTCCCCGTCCCCTCGCTGATCACCGACCTCGTCCTCTCGATGGACGACAAGGCGCTCTACTTCTCGAACTGGCTCCACGGCGACCTGCGCCGCTACGACGTCTCCGACCCGGCCAACCCGAAGCTGACCGGCCGGCTCTGGCTCGGCGGCCTGCTCGGGAAGCCGAGCGACGCCGGGCGCGAGCTGAACGGTGGACCGCAGATGCTCCAGCTCTCGCTCGACGGAAAGCGCCTCTACGTGACGAACTCGCTCTACTCGACGTGGGACAACCAGTTCTATCCTGAGCTGCGCTCGTGGCTCCTGAAAGTCGACATCGCCGACGACGGCTCCATGGAGGTGGACGAGAACTTCTTCGTCGACTTCCACAACCGGCCGGACGGTCCCGCCCGCGCGCACGAGGTGCGGCTCCAGGGAGGCGACTGCACGACGGAGATCTTCCAGTGATCTTCGGGCATCACGGGTTCGGCGAGGAGATCCTGCTCGGCTCGCTCGCGGCAGGCGGGACGACCGCTGCGACCGGGATCCTCCTCTTCGGCCGGGCCAAGCTCGACGCGGTCGTGCGGTGGCTGAGCCGCAAGTAGTCCGGACTCAGGAGGAGGCGTTCCTCGACGCGGCCGAACGCCTCCTCCTCGAGCTCGGCTACCCGGGCGTCACGACCCGGCGCGTGGCCGCCGAAGCGGGCCTCAACCACGGGCTCGTCCACTACTACTTCGGCTCCGTGGAGAACCTGCTCCTACGGGTGCTCGAGCGCTTCACCGCACGGTTGGTCGCCCGCCAGCGGGCGATGTATGCCGATCCCGACGTGCCCTTCCTGGAGAAGTGGAGGCAGGCGATGCGCTACCTCGTTGGCGAGGACGTCGAGTACGAGAAGATCTGGCTCGAGCTGCAGGCGCTCGCCTGGAATCATCCGGAGCTGCGCGATCGCGTCGCCCAGGTGAACGGGGAGTGGCGCCGCGTGCTCACCGAGGCCTTCGCCGAGCCGCGCGAGCGCTACGGGATCGAGATTCCGCTCGAGGCGCTGGTCTCGCTCGTGATGACCTTCAACGAAGGCATCATCCTCGAGCGGGCACAGGGGATCACGGTGGGTCACCGGGAACTGCTGGAATGGATCGACAGCTGGCTCGAGGAGAAGGGGAGCGGATGACGACCGCGGTCGCCGCACCGGCCGAGCAGACGCGTGCGCGCTACCCGGACGACGAGGGCTACGTCGAACGCGACGGCGTCCAGGTCTTCTACGAGGTCTACGGGCAGAAGGAGCCGACGATCCTCCTGCCGCCGCCGTGGGCGATCGTGCACTCGCGCATCTGGAAGATGCAGATCCCGTACCTCGCGCGGCACTTCCGCGTCGTGGCCTACGACGGTCGCGGCAACGGGAAGTCGGATCGCCCTGATACCGCCAACGCCTATGGCGAGCACGAGCAGGCGGCAGACGCGCTCGCCGTCCTCGACGTGACCGGCACCGAGCAGGCGGTCGTGGTCGGCTTCTCCTGGGGAGGCCAGTGGAGCCTGATCCTGGCCGCCGAGCACCCTGAGCGCGTCAGGGCCGTGTGCTTCCTGGGCGCGGGACCGGGGCTCTCCGGCCAGGCGTTCCCCTACGAGGAGTACCCGTTCGACGAGGAGCTGGACACCGACGAGGCCTGGGCGAAGGAGAACCGGCACTACTGGCTCCGAGACTGGCCGGGCTACGTCGAGTGGTTCTTCTCGCAATGCTTCACGGAGCCCCACTCGACGAAGCAGATCGAAGACGCCGTCGGCTGGGGGCTCGAGACGACGCCCGAGACCATGCTGCTCACGGAGGAAGCGCCGACGCTCGAGCCGGCCGAGGCCCACGAGCTCTGCGCACGGCTCACCTGCCCGGTGCTCGTCGTCCACGGCGACGAGGATGCGATCGTCCCCTACGTCGAGGCAGTCGCGCTCGCCGAAGCGACGGGCGGGCGACTCGCCACGTTCGAAGGCTCCGGCCACTGCCTGCACGTGCGGGACCCGGTCCGGTTCAACCTGATGCTCCGGGCGTTCGTGGAGTCGGTCGCATGAGTCTGCTCGAAGCCCAGCGAGAGCAAACCCGCGCCTGCTACCCGGACTCGGAGGGCTACGTGGAGCGCGACGGCGTCCGCGTCTTCTACGAGGTCTACGGGCGGGGTGAGCCGACCGTGTTCCTGCTCCCCACCTGGTCGATCATCCACTCGCGCCACTGGAAGATGCAGATCCCGTACCTGGCCCGCCATTTCCGGGTGCTCACCTTCGACGGCCGCGGGAACGGGAAGGCCGACCGCCCGAGCGGGATCGCCGCCTACACCGAGCGGGAGTTCACCGACGACTCGCTCGCGGTGATGAACGCGACCGGGACGGAGTCGGCGATCGTCGTCGGCCTCTCCTGCGGCGCGCTGTGGGGGACGCTCCTCGCCGCCGACCACCCGGACCGCATCGCGGGCGCGGTCTTCATCGGGCCCGCCGTCCCACTCGCCCCCGGGCATCCGGAGCGCAACGTCCACTCCTTCCAGGATCGCCTCGACACCGACGAAGGCTGGGCGAAGTACAACCGCCACTACTGGTTGGAGCACTACGAGGAGTTCCTCGAGTACTTCTTCGGCCGGATCTTCACCGAGCCCCATTCCACGAAGCAGATCGAGGACTGCGTCGGCTGGGGCCTCGAGATGTCCCCCGAGACGCTGATCGACGCCCAGGACGCCCTCGAGCTCTGCGGCCTCGAGAGCTTCCGCGACATCTGCGCCCGAGTGGGCTGCCCGGTGCTCGTGCTGCACGGCGACGAGGACGCGATCAGGCCTCCGGCGCAGGGGGCCGCGCTTGCCGAGGCCACCGGCGGCACGCTCGTGACACTAGAAGGCTCCGGCCACTGCCCGCACGTCCGCGACCCCGTCAAGGTCAACCTGCTCATCCGCGACTTCGTCGAGTCGCTCCCGGGGAGGACGGCGTGAGCGTGCGCTGGACGCGCGGGCGCAGCCGCCGGCGGCGTGCGCTCTTCATCTGCTCGCCGATCGGCCTCGGCCACGCCCAGCGTGACGTGGCCGTCGCCCGGGAGCTGCGACAGCTCGTTCCCGACCTCGAGATCGACTGGCTCGCCCAGCATCCCGTGACGGCCGTCCTGCAGGCGGAGGGCGAGCGCATCCATCCGATGAGCGCCGAGCTGGCGAACGAGTCGGGGCACATCGAGTCCGAGTCCGCCGAGCACGACCTCCACTGCTTCCAGGCCTGGCGGCGGATGGACGAGATCCTCCTCGCCAACTTCATGGTCTTCCACGACGTCGTCCGGGAGGAGCCGTACGACCTCTGGATCGGGGACGAGGCCTGGGAGCTCGACTACTACCTGCACGAGAACCCCGAGGAGAAGCGCGCGGCGTATGTCTGGCTGACCGACTTCATCGGCTGGCTGCCGATGCCGGACGGCGGCGAGCGCGAGGCGTTCCTGACCGCCGACTACAACGCCGAGATGATCGAGCACATCGCCCGCTTCCCGCGCGTGCGCGACCGGGCGCTCTACGTCGGCAACCCCGACGACGTCGTCCCCGACTCCTTCGGGCCCGACCTGCCGCTGATCCGCGACTGGACGGAGGAGCACTTCGACTTCGCGGGGTACGTGACCGGGTTCGATCCCGCCGCGTTCGCCGACCGGGAGAAGCTGCGCGCCGAGCTGGGCTACCGTCCCGGGGAGCTCGTCTGCGTCGTCACCGTGGGCGGCTCCGGGGTCGGCGGCCATCTGCTGCGGCGGGTCGTCGACGCCTTCCCGGAGGCCAAGGATCTCGTGCCGGAATTGCGGATGGTCGTCGTAGCCGGGCCCCGCATCGACCCGGCCGCCTTCCCGGACCACGACGGGCTCGAAGCGCACGCCTACGTGCACAACCTCTACCGTCACCTTGCCGCCTGCGACCTCGCGGTCGTCCAGGGCGGCCTCACGACGGCGATGGAGCTCACCGCAAACCGCCGGCCGTTCCTCTACTTCCCGCTCCGTCACCACTTCGAGCAGAACTTCCACGTCCGCCACCGGCTCGAGCGCTACCACGCCGGCCGGGCGCTCGACTTCGAGACGGCAACGCCCGCCGTGATCGCGCAGGCGATCGCCGAGGAGATCGGCAGGGAAGTCGACTACCTCCCGGTCGAGACCGACGGCGCCGCCAGAGCGGCCGCCAGGATCGCCGAGCTTCTCTAGGAACGCCTGTAGGGCGCCGTGAGGCTCGCCTCGGCGATCACATGGCCTTCGATCGCCGCGCGGAGGTCGTCGACGCTCGCGCCGGGCTCGAGGCCCGTCTCCTCGTCGAGCGCGTACAGCGTGAACACGTAGCCGTGGGTCTCGCCCGCGGGCGGGCAGGGGCCGACGTAGCCCGGCGTATCGGAGCCGTCGGTCGGGCCCTGACGCAGGGTGAGGTCACCCGACAGCGCGGGACCCGGCGGGATACCGGTGCCCAGGCCCTCGTAGTCGGGCGGGATCGCGTAGGCGACCCAGTGCGTGAAGGTGCCGCCGGGGGCGTCGGGGTCGTCCATGATCAGCGCCAGCTCGGCGACGCCCTCGGGCACGCCCGCCCAGTCGAGGGCGGGGGAGATGTTGTCCCCGTCGCAGGTGTGCACCGGGTCGATCGGCTCACCCGTGACGACGTCGCCGCCGGTGAAAGCGAGGGCACCCGCGGGCGCCGAAATCTCGTCGTCGGTCGGAGAGGGCTCGGAGTCGTCACCGCCGCACGCCGCCAGGACGACCGCGACCGGAAGGGCGAGAGCCAGGGCCCGACGCACGCGGAAAGACTAGTCCGCCGAGGCCCCGACCTCCAGCACGGCCGCGCCGCGGATCTCGCCTGCCCGAAGCCGGCCGAGCGCCTCGTTGGCCTCCGCCAGCCGGAAGGCCTCCACCTCGGTGCGGACAGGCACGCGCGGCGCCAGCTCCAGGAACTCCTCCCCGTCGCGCCTCGTCAGGTTGGCCACGGAGCGGACGACGCGCTCGCCCCACAGGAGCTCGTACGGGAACGAGGGGATGTCGCTCATGTGGATCCCCGCGCAGACGACGGCGCCTCCCTTGGCGACCGCAGCGAGCGCCGCCGGAACAAGCTCGCCGACCGGCGCGAAGACGATCGCCGCGTCGAGCTCCTCCGGCGGTGGGCCGAGCGCATCCCCGGCCCACTCGGCGCCCAGCTCGCGCGCGAAGGCCTGCGTCCCGTCGTCGCCGGCGCGCGTGAACGCGAACACGCGCCGGCCCTCGTGGAGGGCGACCTGGGTGACGATGTGCGCGCTCGCGCCGAAGCCGTAGAGCCCGAGCCGCTCGGCGCCACCCGCGAGACGCAGCGCCCGGTAGCCGATCAGCCCGGCACAGAGGAGCGGCGCCGCCTGGCGATCGTCGTACCCCTCCGGCATCGGGAGGCAGAAGCGCTCGTCGGCGGCGACGAGCTCGGCGTAGCCGCCGTCGAGCTGGTAGCCGGTGAAGCGGGCGCGGTCGCAGAGGTTCTCGCGCCCGCTGAGGCAGTAGCGGCACTCGCCGCAGGTCCAGCCGAGCCAGGGGATGCCGACACGCGCACCAGCTGCGAAGCGCTCGCCCGGCTCGACGACGCGTCCGACCACCTGGTGACCGGGGATCAGGGGGAGCTTCGGGTCCGGCAGCTCGCCGTCGACGACGTGGAGGTCGGTGCGGCAGACGCCGCAGGCGTCGACCGCGACCACGACTTGCCCCGGGCCAGGCTCCGGCGGGGGCAGCTCGGCCTCCCGGAGGGACGTCCCCGGGGAGTCGAGCACCATGGCCTGCATCGACCTAGCGGGGGTCTCGGCGAACCGCGCCTTCGCGGCCGGGAGCGGCCGAGCGTGCCATCTCTTCCGACGCCTCCGAGAGCACGTCGCCAAGGATGCCGACGATCTCGTCGAACTGCGCCTGCTCGGCGACGAGCGGGGGCGAGATCTGCACGACCGGGTCGCCACGGTCGTCGGCTCGGCAGATGAGCCCCGCCTCGAAGAGGCGCGGCGAGAGGAAGTCGCGGAGGAGCGTCTCGCACTCGTCCTCGGAGAAGGTCTCGCGGGTCTCCTTGTCCTTGACGAGCTCGAGCGCGTAGAAGAAGCCCGTTCCGCGCAGGTCGCCGACGATCGGAAGGTCGAGCAGCTGCGCGAGCGTGGCGCGGAAAGCGTCCTGTTCGGCCACCACGTGCTCGACGAGCCGCTCGCGGCGCATGATCTCGATGTTCTTGAGCGCGATCGCCGCCTGCACGGGATGGCCACCGAAGGTGATGCCGTGCATGTACATCGCATGACCCTCGAGGAACGGCTCCATCACACGATCGGTGGCGATCACCGCGCCGATCGACGCGTGGGCCGAGGACAGCCCCTTCGCCGAGGTGATGAGGTCCGGACGGATGTCGTAGCGCTCTGATCCGAACCAGGCGGCGACGCGGCCGAAGCCGGTGATGACCTCGTCGGCGCAGAGGAGGATCCCGTAGCGGTCGCAGATCTCGCGGACCCCCTGCCAGTACCCCTCGGGCGGCGTGTACGCGCCGCCGGCGTTCTGCACGGGCTCCATGATCACCATGGCCACCGTGTCGGGCCCGGCGTGCTCGATCATGGACTCGAGGTCGTCGAGCAGGAAGGCGGTGAACTCGGACTCCGTCTCCTCGGGCGGGCGGTGGTAGCGGTTCGTGTTGTGGACGTGGAGCGTGTCCGGGACGAGCGGCTCGAACGGCGTCTTCAGCGCGGCGATGCCGTTGATGGAGAGCGCGCCCATCGTCGTCCCGTGGTAGGCGATCCGCCTGCGCGATCGCCTTCCAGCGACGCTCGCCGCGCGCGGCGTGGTACTGGCGCGCGAGCTTCCAGGCCGACTCGACCGCCTCCGAGCCTCCGGAGCAGAAGAAGACGCGGTTCAGGTCGCCCGGCGCCACCGAGGCGACCTCGGCGGCGAGCTCGATCGCCCGCGGGTGGGCGTAGTTCCAGTTCGTGTAGAAGGGCAGCTCGCGCAGCTGCGCGGCCGCGGCCTCCCCCACCTCGTCGCCGAAGCTGTAGCCGATGTTGACGGCGAACAGCCCCGCGAGGGCGTCCAGGTAGCGCTTCCCGTTGATGTCCTCCAGGTAACAGCCGTCGCCGCGCACGATGATGGGCACCTCTTCGCGCTCGAAGCCCGCCATGCGGGTGAAGTGCAGCCAGAGGTGGTCGCGCGCTGCCTTCTGCAGCTCGTCGGCGGAAAGGCCTGTCACGGGAACGCTCATGCAGCTCCTTTCGGGGTGCGTCGGTACTGCCAGAGGACGTTGGCCAGCATCAGGACGATCGCCACCCCGAAGATCATCGTGCCGATGACGTTCACCTCGGCCGGGACGCCACGCTGGGCGGCGCTCCAGACGTAGAGCGGGAAGGTCGTCGTCGTGCCGGAGTTGAAGTTGGTGATCACGAAGTCGTCGATCGAAAGGGAGAAGGCGAGCAGCGCCCCGGCGAGGATCCCGGGCGCGATCAGCGGCAGCGTGATGCGGAAGAACGTGACGTACTCGTTGGCGCCGAGGTCCATCGCCGCTTCCTCGACGTGGCGGTCGAAGCCGACGAGGCGGGCCCGCACGGTCACGACGACGAAGCTGATGCAGAACATGATGTGCGCGATAACGATCGTCCAGAACCCCAGCACCGCCCCGAGGTTGAGGAAGAGCGTGAGGAGGGAGGCGCCGAGCACGATCTCCGGGGCGGTCAGGGGCACGAAGATGAGGAAGTTGGTCGCGCCTCGGCCGCGGAAGTGGTAGCGGACAAGCGCCATGGCGATGAGAGTGCCGAGGACGGTCGCGACGAGGGTGGCGATCAGGGCGACCTGGATGCTCGACCTCACCGCGTCACCGAGGAAGGGCGGGCCGAACGGGTTTCGCCAGTGGTCGAGGGTGAAGCCTTCCCATGTGTAGTTGTACCGCCCCGCCGGGTCGTTGAACGAGAACACGATCACGACCAGGATCGGGAGCATCAGGTAGGCGAGCGCGAGGATCCCGAACAGGGTGAGCGTGTGCCGGCGGACGAAGGCCCAGGCACGGGACGCGGCACTGCCGCGGTGACGCGGCAGCGGCTCGGCGGCGGCGGTCATCCTGCCATCCTCTCCGTCCCCAGGATCCGGGTGTAGATGGCGATCAGGACGAGGATGACCGCCATGAGGATGACCGAGAGCGCCGCCGCCTGGCCGTAGTCGGTGATCTCGAGGAACTTCGACTGGATGACGTTGCCGATCATCGCCTGGTTCGGCGTCCCCAGGAGCTCCGCGTTGATGAAGTCTCCGGCCGCCGGGATGAACGTCAGGAGCGTCCCTGCGATCACCCCCGGCGCCGAGAGTGGCAGCGTGACGCGCAGGAACGCCTTCGTGCTCGAGGCGTAGAGGTCCTTGGCCGCCTCGATCAGGTTCTTGTCGATCTGCTCCAGGCTGACGTAGAGCGGCAGGGCCATGAAGGGCAGGAAGTTGTAGGTGATGCCAGCGATCACGGCGGTCGACGTGGCGAGCAGCCGGCCGTCGTCGGAAACCAGCCCGAGGGTCTGGAAGACGCCGACGACGAAGCCGTCGTCCGCGAGGATGTTCTGCCACGCGAGCGTCCGGATCAGGTACGTGACGAAGAAGGGCGCGATGATGAAGAGGAGGAGCAGGTTCTTCCAACGCCCGCCGCGGAAGGCGATCCAGTACGTGAGCGGATAGGAGATGAGCAGCGCGAGGACCGTGGCGATCCCCGCGTACTGGAGCGAGCGGAAGAACTGCGTCTGGTAGGTGCTGATCGCCTCCCTGTAGTTGTCCCAGGCCCAGGTGAACGTGTAGCCGACCTGGACCGTGCCTTCCTGCAGCGACGTGTACCCGAGGTAGTAGAGCGGGACGACGAAGAAGAGGAGCAGGAAGGCGATCCCCGGCGCCAGGAGCAGGTACGGGGTGAGCCAGCCGTGTCGGTGGAGGAAGCTCATGCCGCCGCCGTGAGGGCTACACGCCGATCACCGACTGCCACTGCTCCTGGTACTCGGGGTTCTCGATCGCCTCGGGGCTGAACTCGTGCAGGTTCTCGAGCACCTCGGGCGGCGGGAAGATGAGCGGGTTCTCGGCGAACGCCGGGTCGATCTCGGTGATCGCCTCCTTCGTCCCCTTGACCGGGGTGATGTAGTTCACGTAGGCGGCGACCTCCGCGGCGATCTCCGGGTCGTAGAAGAAGTTCATGAACGTGGACGCCGTGTAGACGTCGCCGCCGGTCGGGATCACCATCGTGTCGACCGAGGAGATGCCGCCCGCGTCGGGGATCCTGAACTCGAGGTTCGGGTTGTCCGGCTGGAGGATGATGATGTCCCCCGACCAGGCGATCGACGCCCACGCGTCGCCGCCGGCGAGCAGGCCCGTATAGTCGTTCCCCGTGAACTGGCGGATCTGCCCGTCGTCGACGGCCCGCTTGAGCTTCTCGCAGATCTCGTTGAACTGGGCCTCGTCCGGGTTGGCCGGATCGCCGCCCATCTCGAGCAGGAAGAGCGCCGCCGTGTCCTCCATCGAGTCGAGCATCGTGATCTTCCCCTTGAGCGCGGGGTCGAGCAGCTGCTCGACCGACGTGAGCTCGCCTCCGACCTTCTCGGGGTCGTAGCCGATGCCGGTGATGTAGGACTGCCAGGGCAGGCTGTAGTCGCGGTTCGGGTCCCAAGGCGGGCTCGCGAGCGCGTCCTCGAGGTTGACCATGTTCGGGATCGCACTCTTGTCGAGCTTCTGCAGGTAGCCCAAGTCGAGCAGGCGGGCGGCGAGCCACGCGGTCGGGACGATGATGTCCCGGTCGATGGACTGGCCGCGCGAGAGCGGGGCCTGGATCTCGCCGAAGAACTCCTCGTTGGAATTGATGTCCTCGAGGTAGTTGACCTTGACCCCGGTCGCCTCGGTGAACTTGTCGAGCGTCGGGAACGAGGTCGCGTCGTCGTTCTGGTCGATGTAGTACGGCCAGTTCGAGACCGTAATCTCGTCGGCGAGCACCTGCTCGACGGTCGTGGCGCCGGTCTCCGCCGGCTGCTGGCCCTCGATGCCCCCGCCGCCGCCGCAGGCCGCCAGGAGGCCGGGCACGGACAGGGTGATCCCGCCCGCGGCCGCCCGACGCAGGAGCTGCTCGCGGGTCATCGGACGGTTCATGCGCTCGAACGGGTGCTTCATCGGTGCTTCTCCTCCTGTGACTCCACTACGAAGGTCGCGTTGGGGCTCCAGCTGAGCGTGACCTGGTTGCCAGGCTGCACCGAGGGCGCCCCTGCCTCGGCGTTCTGGACGTAGAGCGTGATCGCGCCGGCGCGTGTGTCGACGATGTACTGGGTGGAGACGCCGATGTACGCGCTCTCCCGCACCTCGCCGGTGAGGCGGTTCTCCTCCTGCGTCCCGAGCCGCACCTTCTCCGGACGGATGCCGATCGAGACGGCGCCGCTGCGGCCGGCCGCGGCCGGAACGCGGACGACCGAACCGTCCTCGAGCCGCACCGTCCCGTCTCCTTGCACCGTCCCCGGCAGGAGGTTCGAGATCCCCAGGAAGCCGGCGACGAAGGCGGTGCGCGGCGTCTCGTACAGCTCGGTCGGCGCGCCGAGCTGGTCGATCTTGCCCGCGTTCATGACCGCGATCGTGTCGGCCATGGTCATGGCCTCTTCCTGGTCGTGGGTGACGTGCACGAACGTGATCCCCACCTCGTGCTGGATCCGCTTCAGCTCGAGCTGCATCTGCTTGCGGAGCTTGAGGTCGAGCGCGCCGAGCGGCTCGTCGAGCAGGAGCACACGCGGCCGGTTGACGAGCGCCCGCGCGAGCGCGACACGCTGCTGCTGGCCGCCGGAGAGCTGCCGCGGCTTGCGTCGCTCGAAGCCCTTGAGGGCCACGAGCTCGAGCGCCTCGGCGACCCTCGTCTGCAGGTCGGCGCCCTTGACGCCGCGCCGCTTGAGGCCGAAGGCCACGTTGTCGTAAATCGAGAGATGGGGGAAGAGCGCGTAGCTCTGGAACACCGTGTTCACGTCGCGCTTGTACGGCGGGAGCCCGGTGACGTCGCGGTCGCCAAGGTAGATGACCCCCTGGTTCGGCTCCTCGAAGCCGCCGATCATCCGCAGGCTCGTCGTCTTGCCGCAGCCGGACGGGCCGAGGAGCGCGAAGAAGCTCCCGCGGGGGATCTCGAGCGAGACATCGTCGACGGCGGTGACGTCGTCGAAGACCTTCGTCACGCGCTCGAGACGGACGTCGGGCACGGGGGCGTCGGCCTCCGGCCCGCGCTCGACCTGTTCGTCAACTGCCACGTCTCGCCTCCATGTCGATCGGCACGACCACGACCGGCCGGTCGGACACGTGCAGGAGCTTGTGCGGCACCGACCCGAGGATTGCGCCGCGAATCGGGCTCTCGCTGTGCGTCCCGATGACGATCATGTGTGCGTCCCGTTCTCTCGCGACGTCGAGGATCGCCGGCGCCGGGCGCTCCGGGACGAGCTCGATCTCGGCGTCGACTCCGGCTGCCTGCGCCCGCTCGAGCGCGGACGCGGCGACGCGCTTGCCGACCTCCTCGAGCGCCTTCTCGTGCTCGCGGAACTCCTCGCCGACGCTGCGCACGGGCGGCTCGACCGCGAAGACGACCACGAGCCGGTCTTCGAAGCGCCGCGCGAGGTCGATCGCGGTGTCCAGCGCGGAGCCCGAGCACTCCGATCCGTCGAACCCGAGCACGATCGTCCCGGCCATCTAGCCCTCCTTGTCCTTCTTTTCGAGACCCTCCGTCTCCATGACCGCGACATGGCCGGCGGCAACGCCCGGGTGGACGGCTTCCAGCGCCTTGCGGCCGAAGAACCTCTGGTGGCCGCCGAGGCGCCAGAGAATCATGAACACGAACCCGAGAAGCAGGAACCCGAGCCCGATCACGAGTGGGACGCCGAGGCCCAGGAACGACTCTCCGGTGTACGACGCGCTCGGGTCGGCAAAGTCCCGCACCGACTGAAAGAAGAGGAACGCCAGCAGCGCGGCGCCGAGAAGCGGCGCGACGCCGATGAAGAGGAAGTTCGAGACCGACTTGGTGAGCTCGCGTCGGTAGTAGACGACGCAGGCGAGGCCGCTGAGGGCGTAGTAGAACGCGATCATGAGCGCAAGCGCCGAGATCGTGTCGAAGAGGAAGTTCTCCGAGATGAAGTTCGCCGGGACGTACCAGGCAACGGCGAGCGCAGCAACGACGGCCGTGGACACATGGGGAGTCTGGAACCGCGGGTGGATGGAGGCCAGCCCCCGGGGCAGTGCGTCCGAGCGGGCCATGGAGAACGACGTGCGCGATGCAGGAATGATGGTCGTCTGAGTGGACGCCACCGCCGACGTGACGATGGCGAGGATCACGAGCTTGTCCCACGGCGAGCCGAGCACGCCGCCGGCGATCGTCCCGAGGACGGCGTCGTCGTCGTCGAACTCCTCGAGCAATGCGACGCCGGCAAACGCAACGACGGCCGCCGCAACCGCCACATAGGTGACGAGGAGGATGATCGTGCTCGTCAGAGCCGCCAGGCCCGATGTCGTGCGGGAATCCTTCGTCTCCTCGGCGAGGTTGACGGCACTCTCCCAGCCCCAGTAGATGAACACGCCGATGAGCAAGGAGGAGACGAGCACCTCCCGGCTCTCGATGTCGAACGGGTTGAACCAGGAAAGCGCGGGCTCGATCGACTCCGGAGTCGCGTCGCCGGCGTAGACCTTTCCGAGCGCCACGCCGGCAAGCAGGAGGAGCGCGCCGACCTGGGCCAGGATCATGACGTTCTGGACCCGGGCCGAGAGCTCCGTGCCGATGATGCAGACCGCCGTGAGGACGACGATGTACGTGACCGCAAGCGCCGTGACGGCAGGCTTCGATGCGGCCGCCGCGTCCCAGCCGAAGAGGAGGTACGTGTAGCGCGCGCCGACGTCGGCCAGCGAGCCCACGACCAGAATCCCCGTCACACAGACGGCCCAGCCGCCGATCCAGCCGGGGTAGGGCCCGAGCGCACGAGTCACCCAGGAAAACGTGGTGCCCGCATCCGGATCGGCGCGGTTCATGTAGTAGAACGCCGCGGCAATGAAGAACATCGGCACGAACGACGCCAGCAGCGCGGCCGGGGCCTGCACGCCGACGATGACCACCAGCGTGCCCAGGACCGCCGCGAGCGAGTACGCAGGGGCCGTCGAGGCGAGCCCGATGACGAGGGCCCCGACGAACCCGATCGCGTTCGCCTTCAGCCCTGCCTGCTCGCCCTCCGTCGGGGAGCGCTCCGCAGCAGCGACAGCCATCTCGGACGCCGGCGGCTTAGTCGATCTTCGCCATGACGTGCTTGACCTGCGTGTACTCCTCCACCGAGTACATCGAGAGATCCTTGCCGTAGCCCGACTGCTTGTAGCCGCCGTGCGGCATCTCCGAGACGAGCGGGATGTGGTCGTTGATCCAGACGGTCCCGTACTGGAGCTTCCGGGCGGCGTTCAAGGCCCGGCCGACGTCACGCGTCCAGACCGAGGCTGCGAGCCCGTAGTTGACGTCATTGGCCCAGGCGATCGCCTGGTCGTCGTCGGCAAAGCGCTGGACGGTCACGACCGGGCCGAACACCTCACGCTGGACGATCTCGTCGCCCTGGTCGACGTCCACGACCACGGTCGGCTGCACGAAGAAGCCGCGGTCACCGTTCGTGTCGCCGCCGACGAGCACCTTTGCCTTGCCGCCCGACGCGCGCTCTAGGAAGCCGAGCACGCGCTCCTGCTGGGACTTGGAGATCACCGGGCCCATCTCGATGTCCTCGCCCTCGGCGGGGTCGCCCACCTTGAGGGACTCGATCTTCGGGACGAGGTCTTCGAGGAGCTTGTCGTAGATCTTGGGGCCGGCGACGATGCGCGAGGCCGCGGTGCAGTCCTGTCCGGAGTTCCAGTAGCCGGCGATCCTGATCCCGTCGGCGACGGCCTCGGGGTCGGCGTCGTCGAAGACGACGACCGGCGCCTTCCCGCCGAGCTCCAGGTGGACGCGCTTCAGCGTCTCGGACGCGGTCCTGGCGATCTCCTTGCCGGTGGCGACATCGCCGGTGAGCGAGACCATGCGCACGTCCGGATGGCGGACGATGCCTGCGCCGACCGGCTCGCCGTCGCCGGTGATGACGTTCACGACCCCGGGCGGGAAGATGTCGGCGATGTACTCGGCCATCATCAGGGTCGAGAGCGGCGTCTGCTCGGACGGCTTGAGGACGATGACGTTGCCGGCGGCGAGCGCGGGCCCGATCTTCCAGACGCCCATCATCAGTGGGTAGTTCCAGGGCGCGATCTGGCCGACGACCCCCACGGGCTCGCGGCGGATCATCGACGTGTAGCCGGCCATGTACTCGCCGGCGGCCTTGCCCTCGAGATTGCGGGCGGCGCCCGCGAAGTAGCGGAGGTTGTCAGCCGCGACCGGAACCTCGTCGACGACGATTCCCATCGGCTTGCCAACATTGGTGGACTCGACGGAGCAGAGCTCGTCAGCATGCGCCTCGAGCGCGTCCGCGAGCTTCAGGAGCATGCCGGAGCGGTCTCCCGGAGTGGTCTCGAGCCACTCGGGCAGGGCGGCCTTCGCCGCCTCGACGGCGCGGTCGACGTCGGCCTGGGTCCCGTTCGGGACCTCGGCGATCGTCTCTCCGGTTGCGGGATTGAGGATCTCCGCCGTCCCGCCTTCAACGGCGTCGACCCACTCACCTCCCACGAAGTTCTTCTGCTGGGACACGGCAACGCTCATCTCCACCAACCTCCGTTTTCGACGCTTGGGCCAGCGTAGCCCCCGGTGCGTTCCGCAACAAGCCCGAAACGCGGGCCTAACCACCCTCAGGCGGTTCGACACGCTGTCGAAAATCTACTCCCGGAGCGCACCCCGGCGAGCCAGCGCGTCGACGAGGAGGTCGGACGGCAGCTCGTGGACGACTGTCCCGTTGTGGCCCGCCATTGTCTCGGCCGTGCAGAGAGCGTTCAGGATCGCCTCCTCGGTCGCCTCGACCACGGCGTCGAAGAAGGGCGTGATGCGCCCGTTGGGGACCATCTCGAGCGCCACCCTCGGAGGATTCTCGGCCGCGAGGTCGCCGGCGGGCAGGCCCCGGTTGCCCGTGGCGAAGCAGAGGAAGAGGTCGCCGCTCGAGTTTTCGCCGACGCCGCCGGCGCGGGCGATCCCGAGTCCGGCACGCTGGGCGAGCCGCTCGCACTGGCCCGGAAGCAGCGGTGCGTTCGTGGCCACCAGGACGATGATCGACCCGCCCGGCTGCGCTCCGGGGACCCTCGGAAGCGGGACGACGTCCGCGGGGATGTCGAGGCCGACCGGCACGCCGTCGACGCGGAGGCGCTCGCGCCGGCCGTAGTTCGCCTGGACGAGCACGCCGACGGCGTAGCCCTCGACCACGCGAGACGCTGTCCCGATGCCGCCCTTGAACTCGTGACAGATCATCCCGGTGCCGCCGCCCACGTTCCCCTCGGCCACCGGCCCGGGCGCCGCAGCAGCGAGCGCCGCGCGCACGTGCTCCGGCTTCACGTGCATGCCGTTGATGTCGTTGAGCGGGCCGTCCCACGTCTCGCCGACGACGGGAAGGCTCCAGAAGTCGCCCCCGTCGCCGCGGCGCTCGACCTCCGCCGCGATGAGGGCGTCGTGGACGACGCCCACCGAGTGCGTGTTCGTCAGCCCGACCGGGGACGTGAGCATGCCACAGTCCCGGATCCACTCGAGCCCGGTCAGCTCTCCGTTCCCGTTCAGACGGTGCGGGCCGGCGAAGACCGGCTCCTCCCAGGGATTGCCCTCGTGCGGGAAGACGACGGTGACCCCCGTGCGGATCGAGTCGCCCTCGACAATCGTCGCGTGGCCTACCCGAACGCCCGGAACGTCGGTGATCGCGTTCAGCTCGCCGGTGGGCAGCGTCCCGATCCGGATCCCGAGCTCCCTCGCACGCGGCCTCGCCACGGTCGCAGCCTAGACTCCGCCGGATGGAGGTGCTGCAGCGGCCGGACTCGGTCTGCATCGTCGCGGTCGACGGCGGACAGATAGTGGTCGTGCGGCAGACGCGGGCCGGAGCGGGCGAGCGCACGCTCGAGCTCCCCGCGGGGTCGATCGAGGAGGGCGAGTCTCCGGAGGAGTGCGCAGCGCGCGAGCTCGTGGAGGAGTGCGGGCTCACGGCGGGCTCGTGGCGAAAGCTCGGCGAGTTCTGGGCCGCGCCCGACTACGCGACGGAGTACGTCCACGCCTTCGAGGCCACGGAGCTCGTCGACGTGGGCGTCGGGGAGCGCGAGGAAGGCGACGACCTCGTCATGGAACGCCTGCCGCTCAGAGGCGTGATCGGAGAGCTCTCGGACGCGAACTCCCTGGCCACGCTCGCTCTCTGGCTCCAGGGCTGACCGGGAACCGGCGAGTTACCATCGGCACGTGGCCGAGTCGCCCACAGACGTCCGCGGTCGCATCTTCATCAGCTACCGGCGGGAGGACTCCGCCTACCCGGCCGGCTGGCTCTACGACCGCCTCGCCGAGCGCTTCGGCGGCGAGCAGATCTTCAAGGACGTGGACTCGATCGAGCTGGGGGAGGACTTCGTCGAGGAGATCGGCGCGGCCGTGGGCAAGGCCGACGTGCTGCTCGCCCTCATCGGTGAGAAGTGGCTGGCGGTCGCCGACGAGCAGGGGGGCCGCCGGCTCGACGACCCTGAGGATTTCGTCCGCCTGGAGATCGAGGCGGCGCTGCGGCGCAAGGTACGCGTGATTCCCCTCCTCGTCGAGGGTGCGAGCATGCCGAGCGAGGAGCAGCTGCCGCCGAGCCTGACGCCGCTCGCCCGCCGCCAGGCCCTCGAGCTCAGCCCCGCCCGCTTCAGCTCCGACACGAGCAAGCTCCTCACCGTCCTCGAGCGCGCGCTCGCCGAGGCTCGGGCGGCGGAGGAGCGGGCTCGCCTGGAACGGAAGAAGCCGCCGGAGCCAACGGGAGCTCCGGGCTGGCGACAACGGCTGACGGCACAGCCTCGACTCATGATCGGGGCCGTTGCCGCCGTCGTCCTCCTGGCGCTCGTGGTCGGCGGAGTGATGCTCTTCTCCGGGTCGGAGGACCCCACGCCCCCGGCGCCGACGCCGCAGACCCCGACCGAGACACAGGCCCTCCCCCCGCCGGGGGTCAACGGACGGATCGCGTTCCTCGACGATGAGGAGCTCTGGAGCGTCCGTCCGAACGGAAGCGGTGCTCGCCCGCTCACGCAGGACTTCGCCGAGGTGCGCCGCCCCGACTGGAACCACGACGGCACGCAGGTCGCCTTCGCATCGGATTCGGGCAACGACCCCGGAAACTTCGACCTGTGGATCCTCGACACGGAGGATGAAACCACCAGGCGCCTGACGAGCGGCCCCGAGGACGACGGCGCGCCGGACTGGTCCCCGGACGGGACCGAGATCGCCTTCGGTCGCGGGGAGCCCGGCGAAGAGCACAAGGACATCTGGGTCGTGGACGTCCGGAGCGAGGAGCTTCGACAGGTGACCGACGACCCTGCCGACGACGACGCTCCCGACTGGTCGCGCACGAATCGCCTCGCATTCGAGTCAGATCGCGACGACCACGACTACGAGATCTACACACTGGACCCGGCGGGGCTGGAGACCGACGTCGAACGGGTCACCGACAACGAGTGGCACGACCTCTTCCCCGACTGGTCCTTCGACGGCCAACTGATCGCCTACCGCAGCAATCCCGGCGGCGAGGACTCGGACGCTGACATCTACGCGATCGACGTCGCGACCCGGGAGCTCACTCGAGTGACGAACAACAGCGAGGACGACCACCGCCCGTCGTGGTCGCCGGACGGCAAGCTCATCGCCTTCGACTCGGAGGCCGGCGAGCAGACCGACGTCTTCATCGTGCCCTGGAACGAAGGAGAGCCGGGGGAGCCCGAGCCGCTGATCTCCGGTCCCGGGAACCAGGAAGCACCGGCCTGGGGCACCGCCCGCTAGAAGCCGAGCAGCGCGACGCCGACGGCGACGAGGACGGCGCCCGCGAGCCGGAAGAGGCCGACGCGCTCCCCGAGGAAGAGCGCCGCCCCGACCGCCGCGATGACGACGCTGGTCTCGCGGACGGCGGCCACCGGCGCAGCCTCGGCTCGCGCCAGCGCGGCGAGGACGAGCCCGTAGGCGACGCACATGCCGAGGCCGGCGACGACCGTGGACGGGCTCAGCTCGTCGCGGAGCGCCGAGCGGCCCTTGAGCCAGGCGATTCCGAGGGCATAGCCGATCGCCGGAAAGACGAGCACCAGCTCGAGGTACGTGAGCGCGTTTGCGTACCGGATCCCCTCGTCGTCCACGAGCGTGTACGCGGCGATCGAGCAGGCGATGGCCAGCCCGAAGAGGACGCCGGCCGAGCCCGCCGGGAGGCGCAGACCGCGGACGAGCAGGACGCCGAGGCCGACGAGGCAGACGCCGAGGGCCTGCGCGGCGCTCGTCTCTGCGCCGAGGGCGAGCACCCCGACGACGAGAACGAGCACCGGCGCCACGCCGCGCGCGAGTGGGTACACGACCGAGAGCTCCGCGCGCCGATACGCGGCGCCCAGGAGCGCGAAGTACACGAGCTCGAGCGCCGCGCTGGCAGCGACGTACGGCCACGCCTCGGGCTCGAGCTCCCACCGAAGCGCCGCCACGGGCGCGAGCAGCACCACCGCCGTGACGAGCGCCACCGCCGCGGCCGCTTCCGGGTCGCGCGCGCGGGCGAGCAGCAGGTTCCAGAGCGCGTGCACGAACGCAGCGCCGAGCGCGAGCAGGAAGGCCGAAGCGGGCATCCGCCTAGTCTTGCGAGGCGGGCGGTCGGGCCGGCGATGGGCCTAAGCGGTTGCCGAGGTAGATGAGGGCGTACGCCACGAGGTAGGAGAGGATCGCGGCCGCGACGTACGGGGTGCCGATCGCGCGGAGCCCGGCGAGGACGGCGAGGTCGCGAGGTACCCGCCGGCCGCCACGGGCACGAACCGTGCCGGCCTTCCAAGCCGTTCACGGTCATCGCCGCGAGCGATCACGCTCCCAGAGGATCGGGAAGAGCGGGTGGTCCATCGGCGCCCCGGCGGGGAGCTCGTCCGCGAGTCCGGGGAAGTCGGGGGACGTCTTCCAGGGCCGCGGTGCGTGCCTGGCGTCGTCGCCGAGGAAGCGCACCGAAAAGGCGCGCCGCCGGCTCCCGAGGGGGACGCCTCCGGCGGCGTGGAGCGTGAGCATGTGAAAGAAGACGGCGTCGCCCGGCTCGAGCGCCCAGCCGAGGATGCGGAACCGCTCCGGGTCCGCGTCGATGTCGGGCAGCTCCTCGAGACTGCCTTCCGGGAACCACTTCGCCTCCTCGTCCATGAACGTCCGCGGCATCAGCCACGGGCCGCGGTGGGAGCCGGCGACGAACTCCGGCGTCGCCTCCCGCGCGACCGGGTCGACCGGCATCCACATGCTGGCGACCTGCGTGCCCTCGACGTTGTAGTAGGGCTGGTCCTGGTGCCAGGGCGTCCGCTGCGACGTGCCCGGCTCCTTCACGAGCAGGTGGTCGTGGAAGAGGCGGACAGAATCGCTGCCCATGAGCTCTCCGGCGATCGCGGCCGCGTCCGAGTCGCGGATGAACTCCTCGTACTCGGGGATCGCCTGCCAGTTGCAGAAATCCTCGACGAAGCGCCCAGGATCGTCAGGCCGGCTCGCCACGAGGGCCCGCGCGCTCGGTGCCGCGAGGTTCCGCTCGATCCCCCGCTCGACGAGCGCGACCTCTTCCGGCGAGAACGCGGCGCGAACGCACACCGCGCCGTCGCGGCGGAAGTCCTCGATCAGCGCAGGGTCCACGTCCGGCAGGACTCTAGGGCAATCCGTCGAGCGTGTCCGGCCGTAGACAGAAGCACCGGGTTCGAGGGAGAGACCTGTCCTCGACGGGGCGCACCGCGCCGCTCGGTCGAGGGCGGACGCTCGATTCCGGAACTCCGAAGGGGTGGGCCCGCCCGGCGCCCGCCCCTTCGACTCCTAGTGCGCCAGGAGCTCCTAGTGGCCTTCCGGCGGCTCCCAGCCCTCGAGCACGGACGGCTTCCAGTCAGTCCCGACCGTCCGCGAGCCCGAGACCCACGGGCCGAGCTCGGGCTGGGGAAACTTCGTGTGCTTTTCCTTCAGCTGGATGCCGTAGGAGTTGCCCGACTGGAGGTGCTTGACGAGCACCTTGCGCGCGATCTCGTCCTCGCGCCCCTCGGGGACCGGGAAGTAGATCTTTATGAAGGCGTTGGAGTAGCGGTCGAAGACGGCCGGAGTCCCCTCCTCCTCCAGGAGCTCGACGTCCTCGAGCCAGTTGAGGTCCTCCCCGGGCGTCGCCGCGAGCAGGTCGACCTCCTCGACCTCCGCGATGTCCTCCTGGTAGGGGAAGCGGTGGCCGGAGAGGTACTCGGCGTCGATCGACTTGATCTTCTCGGGCTCTTTGGTCATCAGTCCTCGGCGCCCGCGTACTCGGCCGGCTCGCCCGGGAGGTAGTCGACGGGATACTCGATGTGCTTCTCGAGCAGCCGCTTGATCTCGGCGAGCGCGCGCTCCTCGCTGACGCCCGGCACGTAGTCCGTCCCCGCCAGCGGCACCTTCGCCATCGCGGCCGCCTCGACGGTGAGCGCGCAGAGGTCCTCGGGCTCGAGCGAGTGCACGTTCGTCTTGCCGCACGCCCGCGCGAGCATCTGCACCTCGAGCGTGAGCGTGTGCAGGAAGTTGTAGACCCGCTCGGCTGCCTCGTCGACGACGAGGCGCTTGCGGAGCTCCGGGTCCTGCGTCGTGATCCCGACGGGGCAGCGGCCGGTGTGGCAGTGGTAGCACTGGCCGGCCGGGACGCCGATCGTTCCCTCGTAGTCGGTGACGCCCGGGATCTCCTTGTTGCAGTTGAGCGCCATCAGCGCTGAATGGCCGAGCGCGACCGCCTTCGCGCCGAGCGAGAGCGCCTTGGCGACGTCGCCGCCGTTTCGGATCCCGCCGGCGACGACGAGGTCGATCTCGTCCGCGAGGCCGACGTCCTCGAGCGCGCGCCGTGCCTCGGGGATCGCCGCCATCAGCGGAATGCCGGTCTCCTCGGTGGCGATGTGCGGCCCGGCGCCGGTCCCACCCTCCGCCCCGTCCAGGTAGATGATGTCCGGCCCGCACTTGGCGGCCATGCGGACGTCGTCGTAGACGCGCGCCGCGCCGAGCTTCAGCTGGATCGGGATCTGGTAGTCGGTGGCCTCGCGGACCTCCTGGATCTTCAGTGAGAGATCGTCCGGGCCGAGCCAGTCAGGATGCCGCGCCGGCGAGCGCTGATCGATCCCAGGCGGGAGCGAGCGCATCTCGGCCACCTGCTCGGTCACCTTCTGACCCATCAGGTGGCCGCCGAGGCCGACCTTGCAGCCCTGGCCGATGAAGAACTCGACCGCGTCAGCGAGCATCAGGTGGTGCGGGTTGAACCCGTACCGGCTCTGGATGCACTGGTAGTACCACTTCGTCGAGAGGTCGCGCTCGGGCGGGATCATCCCGCCCTCGCCCGAGCACGTGGCCGTGCCGGCCATGGAGGCGCCCTTCGCGAGCGCCATCTTCGCCTCGAGCGAGAGGGCGCCGAAGCTCATCCCGGTGATGTAGATCGGGATGTCGAGCTCGATCGGCTTCTTGGCGAAGCGGGCGCCGAGCACGGTCTTCGTCAGGCACTTCTCCCGGTAGCCCTCGATCACGAACCGGGTGAGCGTGCCCGGCATGAACATGAGCTCGTCCCAGTGCGGGATCGGCTTGAACATCGAGAAGCCGCGCATCCGGTAGCGGCCGAGCTCGGCCTTCATGTGGATGTCGTTGATGACGTCCTGCGTGAAGATCCGGCTCTGCCCGAGGACCGTGGGGTCGCTCTTCTCCCGCTTGTCCGCCATCACAACACCATCTTTCGTTCCGAGGGCTCGAGGTTGTCGTAGTTGTAGAGCTTCTTGCCGCAGACGAACTTCTGGAACTCGGGCGGGTCTCCGAGGCCGTAGATCCCGAACTTGCGCTCGATCAGCTCCGTGTCGGCGTCAGTCCACTCCCCCGGGACGCAGTCGATGCCAAGCGACTTGACCTTCCCTCCGACGTAGATCGTCCCGTCGTACATCGAGTCGCCCAGGCCAGGCCCGACGTCGCCGCAGATGATCTGGCGGCCGCGCTGCATCATGAAGCCGGTCATCGAGCCCGCGTCGCCCTGGACGATCACGGTCCCGCCCTTCTGGTCGATCCCGGTGCGCGCGCCGACCTTCCCCTTGACGACGACGTCGCCGCCGCGGATCGCCGCGGCCGTGAGCGAGCCGGCGTTGCCGTCGACGATCACGACGCCCGACATCATGTTCTCGCAGGCCGACCAGCCGACCCGGCCGGTGACGTGGATCTCGGGGCCGTCGATCAGCCCGCAGCCGAAGTAGCCGAGGCTGCCGCCGAACGTGATCCGGCAGCGGGTGAGGATGCCGACGCCGAGCGAGTGCTTGGAGCCGGGATTGAGAACGGTGACGTCCTCGATGCCATCCTCGTAGAGCAGGCGCCGAAGCTCGAGGTTGATCTGGCGCGTGGAGAGCTCGTGCGCGTCGAAGGTCGCCTTGCCGTCCTCGATCTCCGCTGTTCCGGGCGCCTCCGCGAACGGCTCGGCGAGCCCGCGCGCGTCGTACGTGATCCGGGATTCGCCTACCGCTGCCACACCAGCACCTCGCCCTCGTACGGATCGTGGGTATCGATCTCGTGGTCGACGACCGCCCGGATGGCGATCTCCTCGGAGGCGAGCGCAACGAGGTCGTCGGCTTCGTAGAGCACGAGCGGCTTCGCGGCCATCTCGTCCTTGCAGACCCCGAGCGCGTCCTCGGTGACGGCGATGTAGGTGAACACGCCGTCGAGCTCCTCCAGGGAGTGGCGCATGGCGTCCTCGAGGCTCGCGCCCTCGCTCATCTTCTCCGCGAGGTAGACGGCGATGATCTCGGAGTCGCACTCGGACTGGAAGCGGTGGCCGTTGCGCTCGAGCCGCCGCTTCCACTGGAAGTAGTTCGTGAGCTGGCCGTTGTGGACGACGGCGACGTCGGTGAACGGGTACGCCCAGTAGGGATGGGCGCCCGAGATGTCGACGTCGGACTCTGTCGCCATGCGGACGTGGCCGATCGCGTGCGTCCCCGTGAAGCCCTTGAGGTCGTACTGCTCGGCCACCTCCTCGGCATCCCCCAGGTCCTTGATGATCTCGAGCGAGTGGCCGAGCGAGAGCACCTCGGCGTCCGGAATGTCCTCGATCCGGTCGGCGAGCTCCTTCATGTTTCCGTTCGGGAGCGTGAACGCGACCCGGTAGGCGTACTCGGTCTCCTCCTCGACGTCGTGGATGTCGGCGTCCATCGCCTTCAGGCGCCGGACTACCTGATCCTGGTGCCGGTCGAGGCGGTCGGAGAACTCGAAGTCCCGCGGCGTGTTCGCGTCCGCAAGCTTGTAGCGCATGACCAGCTGGTGGTCGTGTGGCCGGTACAGCGCATAGCCGGTCGAGTCGGGGCCGCGGTGCTTCATGGACTGGAGCATCCGGGTCATGTCGCGCCCGATCTCGTGGGTGCCGTCCCGATAGATGATCCCTGCAATTCCGCACATTTCGAGCTCGCTTTCCTACGGAAGGACGTCGAGGTACTCGGTGACGTCCCAGTCGCTGACCTGCGCGCAGTACCGCTCCCACTCGTCGCGCTTGTAGTGCATGAACACACGGTACATATCGCCGGGCAGCGCAGACCTGACGACGTCGTCGGCCTCGAGCGCCTCGAGCGCCGCGCCGAAAGTCATCGGCAGCCGCTTGACCTCCTTGCCTGCCTGCATCGCCTCGTAGATGTTCCGCTCCTCCGGCTCGCCCGGGTCGATCTTTCGCTCGATGCCGTCCCGCATCGCGGCGATCAGGCCGGCGAGCGACAGGTAGGGGTTGACGGCCGAGTCGGCCGAGCGGTACTCGAAACGGCCCGGCGCGGAGACGCGAAGCGCGGTCGTCCGGTTCTGGTAGCCCCAGTCGGCGAAGACCGGCGCCCAGAAGCCCGTGTCCCAGAGGCGGCGGTACGAGTTGACGGTCGGGCAGGTCAGCGCGGTGAGAGCGGGCTGGTGGGCCATGATCCCGCCGATCGCCCAGAGCCCGATCTTGCTCGGCTTCTGGAGATCCTTCGTGTCGGGCATGAAGGCGTTCTCGTCGCCCTGCCAGAGCGAGATGTTGTGGTGACACCCGTTGGCCGAGACGCCCATGAACGGCTTCGGCATGAAGCAGGGGAAGGCGTCGAGCTCCCGACCCACCTGCTTGCAGATCTGCCGGAAGGTCGAGAGGTTGTCGGCCGTCCGCTCCGCCCGGTCGAAGCCGAAGTTCAGCTCGATCTGCCCCGGGGCGTCCTCGTGGTCGCCCTGGATCATGTCGAGCCCGAGCTTCTGCCCGTACTCGATCACCTTGTGGATGATCGGCTGGAGCTCCGAGAACTGATCGATGTGGTAGCAGTAGGGCTTCGTCTTGCCCTCGACCGACGGCTCGCCCTGCTCGTCCAGCTTGAGCCACATCATCTCCGGCTCGGTGCCGGCCCTGAGGTGGAGGCCGGTCGACTTCTCGAACTCGGCCTGGAGCCGCTTCAGGTTGCCCCGGCTGTCCGACGTGAGGAAGGCGCCAGGGTCCTCGCGCTCCTCCCGGTTGCGGAAGCACGTCACCCACACGCGGGCAACGCGGTCGTCCCAGGGGAGCGGCATGAAGGTCTCTGGCTCCGGGACGCCGACGAGCTCCGGGGCCTCGGCCCCGTAGCCGATGTAGTTGCCGTGCCGGTCCGTGAAGAGATTCGCGGTCGCGCCGTAGACCAGCTGAAAGCCCTTCTCGGCGAGCGTCTCCCAGTGCGGAGCCGGGACGCCCTTGCCCATGATCCGGCCGGTGACGGAGGGGAACTGGTAGTAGACGTACGTGATCCCGAGCTCGTCGATCTTCTTGCGGACCTCGGCGATCTTCGCCTTGCGCCCCTTCGCTTTGACGAAGGCTTCCAGGTCGGTCGGCACGCGTTTCCCTCCTCAATCTCGACGTGCGGCGCGAGGCCGCCGGTGGACGCGCAAGATACTAGTGCCGGCCGGGACGCGGCTCTAGATCTACCCTCTCTCCCGCGCGAGGACGCCCAGGCGCCAATCTCGATCGCCGGCCCTCGCTTGCCTCGCTTACTCGCCTCGGTTGGTTACACGCGCGCCCGCGGAGGGGCCGGCCGCGGGCCTCCCTCCGCTTCGAGCCTAACGCCGAACTTCGCTCCGGTGGGTGACGAATCGTGCCAAGACCGTGACGGAGCGTCTCGGCGCTCCGCGGCGGCTCGGGACGCCCGGCGACCCCACTAGACTCGCTGCGTGGACGTCCTCATCGTCGGCGGCGGCGGGCGAGAGCACGCGTTGGCGTGGAAGATCGCGCAGAGCTCGGCTCTCGGCACGCTCCACGCCGCTCCCGGGAACCCAGGGGTCGCGGAGCTCGGCACCTGTCATCCGATCCAGGCCGACGACACCGAAGGCCTGCTCGACGCCTGTGGGCGGCTCGCGATCGACCTCGTCGTCGTCGGCCCCGAGGCGCCGCTCGTGGCCGGACTCGCCGACGAGCTGCACAGTGCGGGGGTCGCCGTCTTCGGGCCGAGCGCGGCCGCGGCGCGCATCGAGGGCTCGAAGTCGTTCTCCAAGGAGGTACTCCGCGCGGCCGGCGTGCCGACCGCCGAGGAGCTGGACGAGCCGAGGGCGCCCTGCGTGGTCAAGGCCGACGGCCTGGCCGCGGGCAAGGGCGTGTTCGTCTGCGAGACGGAGGCCGAGCTGGCAGCCGCCCTGCCTCGAGCCAGGGCGCTCGGCGGCACGATCGTGGTCGAGGAGCTCCTCGAAGGTCGCGAGGTCTCGCTCTTCGCCCTCTGCGACGGCCGAACGGCCGTCCCGCTTGCCCCCGCGCAGGACTTCAAGCGTCTGCTCGACGACGACCGGGGGCCGAACACGGGCGGTATGGGCAGCTACTCTCCCGTGCCCTGGCTCGCCGAGGACGAGGTCGAGGCGCTGGTGGAGACCGTCCACGAGCCGGTGCTGCGCGAGCTGGCCGCGCGCGGGGCTCCGTTCCGGGGCCTCCTCTACGCCGGCCTCATGCTCACGGAGGACGGGCCGCGCGTGCTCGAGTTCAACTGCCGCTTCGGCGATCCCGAGACACAGGCGATCCTGCCGCGCCTCGAAGGCGATCTGCTGGAGGCTCTGGCGGGCGTCGCCGAGGGCTCGCTCGCCGGCGCCGAGCTCGCCGCGAGGGATGAGGCGGCGGTGACGGTCGTGCTCGGCGCGTCCGGCTATCCGCATGCGCCGAGATCGGGCGACCCGATCGACGGGATCGCTGCGGCCGAGCTCGAAGGCGCTCTGGTGTTCCACGCGGGCACGGCCTTCCACGGTAGGTCTCTCGTGAGTGCGGGCGGGCGCGTGCTGGCCGTGACGGCGCTCGGCGACTCGGTTGCGGAGGCACGCGACCGGGCGTACCGGGCGGTGGAGCGCATCGAGCTGCCCGGAGTCCAGTACCGTCACGACATCGCGCTTGCAGCAGTTCACGCCAGTGCCTGAGGAAAGCCCGCTCCCACTCACCGTGATCGAGGAGTTCGAAGGGGTCGGCCCGCTCGTCGGCATCCTCATCGGCTCCGAGTCCGACAGAGAGGCCATCGAGCCGGCCTGCGTCGAGCTCGACGAGCGCGGCATCTCCTGGGAGCTGAAGGTCCTCTCCGCGCATCGCGATCCGCGCGGCGTTGCCGAGTACACATCGACTGCGGCGCTCCGCGGGACGAGGGTGCTCATCGCCGGGGCGGGCATGGCGGCCGCGCTTCCAGGCGTGGCCGCGTCGTACAGCGACCTCCCCGTTATCGGGGTGCCCCTCACGTCCTCGAAGAGCGTCATGGGCGGCCTCGACGCGCTCCTCTCGATCGTGCAGATGCCTCCGGGCGTCCCGGTCGCCTGCGTCTCGGTGAACGGCGCACGCAACGCCGCAATCCTGGCGGCAAAGATCCTGGCGCAGGGCGGCGGCTACCCCGGAACCCCGGGCCGGCCCACGGCCGAGCGCTAGCGGGAAGCGCAGTCGGGACCCGAGGCGTATCTCAGGTGTGCCCGCTCGTCGCCATCGCGGCCCGAAGCTCGCGCACGCTACGGGCCTCTCGCCTCGAGCTGCCGGGCTGGGGCCCCTGGGAGCTGAAGTAGTCGGCCTGGGCGCTCACTAGACTTGCCGGTGTGATCGACCGCTACTCCCGACCGGCAATGAAGCGCGTCTGGTCGGAGGAGAGCAGGTTCGCCCGCTGGCTCGAGGTGGAGCTCGCAACGCTCGACGCCTGGGCCGAGATCGGAGCGGTGCCGGCCGAGGCGGCAACGGAGGTGCGGCAGCGCGCTGTCACGCCGACGCCTGAGCGCGTCGCCGAGATCGAAGAGCGGACGCAGCACGACCTCGCCGCCTTCGTCGACGCCGTCGCCGAAAAGGTCGGCCCGGCCGGACGCTGGTTCCACTACGGGCTGACGTCCTCGGACGTGCTCGACACCGCCACCGCGCTGCAGGTGCGCGAGGCGGGCGCGCTCGTTCTCGACGGCATCGACCGCGCCCAGGAGGCGGTCATCCGGCGCGCCGACGAGCACCGAGACACGGTCATGGCCGGTCGTACGCATGGTGTCCACGCCGAGCCGATCACCTTCGGCGCCAAGCTCGCCGGCTGGGCGTTCGAGCTCGAGCGCGACCGGGAGCGACTCGACGCCGCCCTGGAGCGGATGCGGGTCGGCAAGCTCGCCGGCGCCGTCGGAACATACGGCGGGGGCGACCCTGAGGTGGAGCGCCTTGCCTGCGAGCGCCTCGGCCTCGTGCCGGAGTCGGTGGCCACTCAGGTGATCCCGCGCGACCGTCATGCGGAGCTCCTCTCGGCACTCGCGCTTTGCGCGGCCTCGCTCGACCGCTTCGCCACGGAGATCCGCCACCTCGCGCGTACCGAGCTGCAAGAGGTGCAAGAGCCGTTTCGAAGCGGCCAGAAAGGCTCGTCCGCCATGCCCCACAAGCGCAACCCCGTGGTCGCGGAGCGCATCTCGGGCCTCGCGAGGATCGTGCGTGCTGGCGCCGGCGTCGGGCTCGAGAACGTCGCTCTCTGGCACGAGCGGGACATCTCGCACTCGAGCGCCGAGCGGGTCGTCCTGCCCGACGGCTTCCTCGCGCTCGACTACATGCTCGACCGGTTTGCGTGGCTGATCGAGGGGCTCGTCGTCGACCCCGAGCGCATGCGGGCGAACCTCGACGCCTCCCACGGCGTCGTCTTCAGCCAGCGGGTGCTGCTGGCTCTCGTCGGCGAGGGCCTCTCCCGCGACGAGGCGTACCGGCTGGTCCAGCGGAACGCGCTCGCCGCCTGGGACGAGCAGCGCGACTTCCGTGAGTTCGTCGCGTCCGACTCCGAGATCACGACGCGCCTGGATCCGGACGCCCTGGCGCGCGCGTTCGAGCTCAGCGACGCGCTCCGACACGTCGACGTCATCTTCGACCGTCTCGGCGCGCTCGCCGAGAAGGCCCGTGAGCGAAAGGAGGAAGCCGTCCATGCCTGAAGCGGTGCATGTCGCGAGCGGCAAGGTGCGCGAGATCTACGAGGTAGACGACGAGACCCTGCTGCTAGTGGCAAGCGATCGGATCTCTACGTTCGACGTCGTCCTTCCCACCGAGATCCCTGACAAGGGTCGCGTGCTCACCGGGCTATCGGGCTTCTGGTTCGCGCGCACGCGCGAGATCGTTCCCAGCCACCTCATCGGCCTGCGCCCCGACGCCCGCTCGACCGAGGCGCGACGGCTGACCATGCTCCCGATCGAGTGCGTGGTCCGCGGCTACCTCGCCGGATCGGGCTGGAAGGACTACCTGGCGCGAGGCGAGGTCTGCGGTCACCGGTTGCCGGCCGGCCTGCGGGAGTCGGATCGGCTCCCGACGCCCATCTTCACCCCGGCGACGAAGGCGCACGAGGGGCACGACGAGAACATCGACCGGGCCCGCGCGGCCGAGCTCGTCGGCGAGGAGCTTTTCAACCGGGCCGAACGCGTCTCGCTCGAGCTCTACGAACATGCGGCTGCCCATGCCCGCGAGCGGGGGATCGTCATCGCCGACACGAAGTTCGAGTTCGGCCTCGACGCGGACGGCGTCCTCACACTCGGGGACGAGGCGCTCACGCCGGACTCGTCACGCTTCTGGCCCGCCACGGACTACGAGCCCGGACACGGCCAGCCGTCGTTCGACAAGCAGTACGTCCGCGACTACTGCGAGTCGCTCGGCTGGGACAAGACGGCGCCGGGCCCGGAGCTGCCCGGACATGTCGTCGACGGGACGCGCGCGCGGTACGTGGAAGCTTTCGAGCGCCTGACCGGGGTGTCGTTCGAGTCCTACCTCGCCGACCCGACCGTGGTGCTTCGGTGAGGGCGACGGTTCTCGTCCGACCCAAGGGCGGCATCCTCGACCCCCAGGGCGAAGCGGTCGAGCGGGCGCTCCGGCAGCTGGGATTTTCCGTCGGCGACGCGCGCGTGGGCCGCGTCATCGACCTCGAGGTGGACGCCACGAACGTCGCCGAGGCCCGGGCTGAGGTCGAGAAGATGTGCGACAGCCTGCTCGCAAACCCCCTCATCGAGAGTTACGAGATCGAGCTCGAGGGTCGCGAGTGACCGAGCGGCGTCCGCGCATCGGGGTGCTCGTCTTCCCAGGGTCCAACGACGACGGCGACGCGGCCTGGGCTCTCACCGCACTGGGGGCAGAGCCTCAGCTCGTGTGGCATGCCGAGCCCGAGTTGCCGCCGGTCGACGCCGTCGTCCTGCCGGGAGGCTTCTCGTACGGCGACTACCTTCGCGCTGGAGCGATCGCCCGCTTCGCGCCCGCCCTGTCCGCGGTCGCCGAGTTCGCCCTTGAGGGCGGACCGGTTCTCGGCATCTGCAACGGATTTCAGATCCTCTGCGAGGCCGGACTGCTTCCCGGTGTCCTGCGTCCGAACGCGTCGCTGTCGTTCGTCTGTCGGGACGTGTCCCTCGTCGTCGAATCGGCGGAGACCCTCTTCACAGCCCGGTGCGAGCCCGGTCAGACGCTGGTGATCCCGGTCAAGCACGGAGACGGCTGCTACCAGGCCCCTGCCGGGCTTCCGGCCGGCCAGGTCGTCCTGCGCTACGCGCCGGGTGAGAACCCGAACGGCTCGGACGACGACATCGCAGGCGTGATCAACGCCGAAGGCAACGTCCTCGGCCTCATGCCCCACCCGGAGCACGCTGTGGACACGCTGCTCGGATCGGGAGACGGGAGCCTGATCCTGGCTGCGTTGGTCGACGCCGCACGCGAGCGATCGTACGCACGGGCCTGACCCGCTGCACGCCGCGCTCCGGATGCCGCGCTATTCGGTTGTTGTTGGCGACTACGCCGGCGCCAGGCCGAGTACCTCGGCTAACCGAGGACGTGAGCGGAGCTCGGTGCGGAGACGCTCGAGATCCCGCGCCCGCAAGGTGACCGGGCCTCGGCGGACCGGGCCGCCGGTGGAGTAGGCGAAGCGGACGAGATCACCTCCTTTCGCGTCTTCGAGCAGCTGGACGATCGTCTCGAAGCGGCGGTCGCCGACGCGTTGGGCGACTCGCAGCTCCTCGAGCACCGTCGCCCGGCCCCACGGTGTGGCGACCGTCGTCGGCTTGGGCGCCCTGACCGTCTTCGGCATGCGACGACCGTAGCCGGCGAATGCGCAAGGGTGTGTGCCGCTTCGATACGAGATCGTCACGAGCGATCAGAAAACTCCGCTTGACGACAAGGGAGTCTTCGGTCCCGACTCGGCGACCCTTGCCACGGGCGACGCCGGCGCCCGGGCCGCCTGCGGCGTCGTGGACTAGCCCGAGCGTGGCAGCGGGAGGCGCCCGACCGGCGCCTCCCGCTGTTCTTGCTGTCGCAAGGCCACCGCTTCGCGCTCATAGACTCCGCGGTCACCTCCAACAAAGGAGTCGAGATGCCGGCACGAGGTATTCACCACATCGATCTCGCCGTTCGTGACGTTGAGCGGTCGGTCGCCTTCTACCTCGGGTTGCTCGGGCCGCTCGGCCTCGAAGAGGACGCGCGCTACGTAACCTACCGCGGCACCGAGGAAGTCGTGTACCTCCGTTACGGGGATCAGTTCCTGGGCCTGCGCGCCGCGGATGGAGGCGAGCACCGATACTACGAGGTCGGCATCGAGCACATCGCCTTCTACGTCGACACGCGGGCCGAGGTCGATCAGGCGTACGAGAGAAGTCTTGCGATGGACGCACGCGTCCACTTCCCGCCCGAGCAGGACCGCGACCTGCCCGACTACTACGAGCTGTTCGTCTTCGACCCTGACGGCATCCGCGTCGAGGTCGGTTGCATGGAACCGGTACCGACCTAAGCGTCTGCTTGGTCGAACAGCTCGGTGCTGAACGAGCCGCTACGAGCCTCCCCGCTCGATCAGCTCGACGCGGTAGCCATCCGGATCGCGGACGAAGCAGAGCAGCGACCCTCCCTCGCGCACGGTATAGGGCGGGCGCTCCGGTTCGATGCCCTGCGCGGCGAGGCGCTCGAGAGCGCCGTGGATGTCGTCGACCGTGAGGGCGATGTGCCCATATCCGGTGCCGAGCTCGTACGAGTCGATGCCGAAGTTGTACGTGAGCTCAAGCCGGTCGCCGTCGCCCGGCAGGCCCATGAAGATGTTGATCGCCTCGTCCTTGATCGGCAGGCGCCGACGCTGTTCGAATCCGAGCGCCTCATAGAAGGCGACCGAGCGGTCGGGATCGGTGATGCGGTAGCAGGTGTGGATCAGCTCCATGACGGGCTCCTCTCGTGGCGGGACGGAAGCTCGGGAGAACCGGAGCAACTTGGTGCCGGCGTCGTCGGACAAGATCAGCTCTTCGTCCGTGAGCAGCAGCCGCGCGACCCGGCCGAGGGCGAGGAAGTAGTCGGACTCTGCTTGCATGGCTTCGGGGTCGCAGGCCATGCGCGTCGAGGCCAGGGGCCGAAACGAGAGCCGCTCGCCATCGAGCTCGTAGTCACCCGCAAAGCGATTGCAGCCGCCCGAGCCCGAGGCGCGCCCGCCGCCGAGCAGGAGAGTCTGACCCGAGCCGCCGACGAGCGACCACTCGATCTCCTCCGGAGAATGCGCCACGACGGCGAGGGTAGCGGGCACGGAGTCGTCTTCGCGACACTCCTCCGTCGTCAGCCGCGCTCCCTAACTCTCCTGGGGCACCCCGTCCCACCACCCGCTTCCGAGCGTACAGCGGAACGTCGCGCGCGTGGCGCGCGCTCTGTGGCGGAACTTGAGCGGGAGCGTGCCGAAACCGGGGCGCTCGCAGGGCGAGCTCCGAACCGGGGCTCGCGACCCTAGGATCCTGCCTCGAGATCCTCGCGCACGAGCCCGAAGAGGATCCCGTCCACCCACCGATCGTGCCGCCAGTAGGCGCATCGGCGCACGCCTTCTCGCCGGAATCCTGCCCGCTCGAAGTGGCGCAGCGCGGGCTCGTTGAAGCCGTAGACCTCGAGCTGGACTCTGTGGTAGTCGAGGTCGAAGACGAGGTGATGGACGAGCAGCTGCGTCGCCGCGGTGGCGAGGCCCCGCCCGCGGTAGGAGGGGTCGAGCATGACCGCGTGCAGGTAGGCGATCCGGCTGCGGCGGTTAGCGACCTCGAAGGCCAGGACCCCCGCAGGCTCCCCGGCGACCTCGAGCACGAACCTGCCGTGGAGCGCCGGCTCTTCCTCCGAGCGGCGGACCTCGTCCTGCAGCTCGTCGCGCTCGCGCGGGGAGACGGCGGCCATGAACGGCTCCACCTCGTCGTGGAGGGCAAGAGCAGCCATGAATTCCACGTCCGCACCCGTCGCGCGCCGGACGCGGAAGCCCTCGCCTTCGAGCACGACGCTCACGCGGGCGGGCAGGCGGGCTCGATCTCCGGCTCAGCAGCGCGTCGGCGGCGGCGCAAGAGGCTGTCGGCGCCCGATCCAAGGGCGACGCCGGCGAGGATGAGCACGAGGCCGAGCGCGGCGTTGAGAGTCACCTGCTCGTCGAGGATCAGGGCGCCGTAGACGAGCGCGACCGGCGGGAGCAGATAGGTGACGAGGGACGCGCGGGCAGCCCCGTAGCGGTTGAGGAGCCGGTAGAAGAAGAGCAGGGCCACCGCCGTCCCGAGGATGCCGAGGGCGACGATCGAGCCGATCGCCTCCCAGCTCGGCAGCTCGGCCGGCCACTGGACGAGCGCAAAGGGGAAGAGGATCAGCGCGGCGGTCCCGCACGAAACGGTGGCGATCACGAGAGGCGCCGTGCTGCTGTAGTTGTGCTGGACGAAGTGGTTCGCGCCCGCGTAGGAGAGCGAGGCGACGACGATCGCCAGCGTGCCTGCAACGGCCCACCAGCCGCCCTCCGGGTGGAGGCCGGCGAGGATGGCGACGCCGCCGAGGCCGACGAGGATCCCTGCCAGCCGGACGCCGCGCACGCGCTCGCTCGGGTTGAACCTGAGCGCCAGCAGGACGACGAAGATCGGCACGGTCGCGTTGGCGATCGCGGCCACGCCGGAATCGACGTACTTCTCGCCCCAGGCGATCAGCACGAACGGAAACGCGGCGTTCAGGAACCCGACGGCGAACGCTCTCCAACCGGTGCCGCGCACCTCGGCCACCGCTCTGTCCGCCCCCATGCGCCACGCGAGCACGGGGATCAGCACGGCGCTCGCCAGCACCAGGCGGAAGAACATCATCGCCGTCGGCTCGACCTCGTCCACCGCCACCTTGATGAAGAGGTAGGAGGCGCCCCAGATCGCGGCGACGATCGCGAGCAAGGGGACGTAGCCGCGGAGCACTCTGAGAGGCTAGCTGCGGGCGGTGGCGCTCCGGCCCGGGCGATAGAGTGAGCATCTCTCTTGAGCTCCGTGGCGGAACAGCCGCTCCACCGCGCGCTCGGCCTGACCGACGGGGAGTTCGACCGTATCCGAGGCCTGCTCGGGCGTGACCCGAACGACTTCGAGGTCGGCGTCTTCTCGCTTCTCTGGTCCGAGCACTGCGGCTACAAGCACTCGGCCCGACTGCTGAGGCGGTTCCCCACGGACGGTCCGGCGGTGTTGCAGGGACCGGGCGAGAATGCCGGCGTCATCGACCTCGGCGAGGGCGTCGCGTGCGCCTTCAAGGTGGAGAGCCACAACCATCCGTCCGCCGTCGAGCCCTTCCAGGGCGCGGCCACGGGCGTCGGCGGCATCCTCCGGGACATCATCGCCATGGGCGCGCGCCCTGTCGCGCTCCTCGACGGCCTGCGCTTCGGCGCGGACGACTTCTCCTTCGATCGAGCCGTCGCTGGCATCGGGCACTACGGCAACTGCGTCGGCGTCCCGACGGTTGGCGGCGAAGCGGTGTTCGACCCTGCCTACCGGCACAACCCGCTCGTCAACGCCATGTGCGTCGGCCTTCTCCCGGCCGAGCACGTCACGCGCGCGCGTGCGGCCGGCCCCGGCAACCTCGTCGTCCTCTACGGCGCCACCACCGGGCGCGACGGCATCGGCGGAGCCAGCGTCCTCGCCAGCCAGGAGCTCTCCGAAGCGGACGAGGACAAGCGCCCGACCGTGCAGATCGGCGATCCATTCACCGGGAAGAAGCTGATCGAGGCGAGCGTGGAGCTGACCGAGGAGAGGCTGGTCGAGTCGCTCCAGGACCTCGGCGCCGCCGGCCTCGCCTCCTCGCTCGCCGAGATGGCAGCCCGCGGCGGCACCGGGCTCGACGTGCATCTCGACTGCGTCCCTCTGCGAGAGCCGGACCTCGCGCCCGTCGAGATCATGCTCTCGGAGAGCCAGGAGCGGATGGTCGCCGTCGTGGCGCCCGCCGAGCTCGTCGCCGTCGAGGCGGTGTGCCGCAAATGGGAGCTCCAGTTCGCCGTCGTCGGCGAGGTAACCGACTCCGGCGAGCTGCGCGCCTACTTCGACGGCGAGGAGGTTGGGGCGATTCCAGTCGCTCACCTCACCGAGGAGACGCCGCGCTACGCCCTGGAGACCGTCACGCGGGATCTGGCCCCGCCGCTCGTGCGCGAGCCGAACCGGGTGGGACGCGACGAGCTGCTGGCGGTCCTGGGCTCTCCCAACGTCCGCAGCCGCCGCCGCGTTTTCGAGCGCTATGACCACCTCGTCGGCTCGCGGACCGTGCGCAGGCCGGGGCTGGACGCCGCGGTGCTTCGCCTCCGGCCATCCCTGCGCGGCCTCGCCGTCTCCCTCGACGGGCCCGCACGCGGGGCTGCACTCGACCCGCGCGGTGCGGGTGCGCGCGCCGTGTTCGAGGTGGCGCGCAACGTCGCGTGCGCCGGCGGACGGCCGCTGGCGATCACGGACTGCCTCAACTTCGGCAATCCCGAGAAACCGGAGATCGCGTGGCAGCTCGCCGAGGCAATCGAGGGGATGGCGCGGGCGTGCGAGGTGCTCGGCATCCCGGTCGTGTCGGGGAACGTCTCGCTCTACAACGAGACGGACGGCCGGTCGATCCCGCCCACGCCCGTCGTCGGCTGCGTCGGCCTCGTCGCCGACGTGAGAGCCGTGCCCGGGGCCTGGCGCGAGGGCGACGCAGTCCTGCTCGCCGGTGGCGCCGACCTCGCCCTCGACGGGTCCGAGTTCCAGTCGTTGCTGCTGGACGGCCTGGCGGGACGCCCGCCCCCGCCCGACTACGTCGCGGAGGCGGCGCTCGTCCACTTCCTGTGGCGCTCGGCGCCCGTGTTGAGCGCCGCGCACGACGTGTCCGACGGAGGCCTGGCGGTCGCGCTCGCCGAGCTGGCGCTGCACTCCGGCCTCGGCGCGCAGATCGAGCTCGAGCGCGAGGCCCTCGAGTGGTTCGGCGAGGGCGGCGGTCGTGCCGTGGTCGCGTGCTCGCCCGAGCGCGCGGACGCCCTCGAGGGGATTTCCCTGCGCCGGCTCGGGACCGTCGGCGGCGAGAGGCTCCTCGGCGTCAGGCTCGCCGCGCTCCGCGCCGCGCACGAGGGGAGCGGCTGATGTGCGGGATCGTCGGCATCCACGCACCGGGGCGCGATGTCGCGCGCCTCTCGTACTTCGGGCTCTTCGCGCTCCAGCACCGCGGCCAGGAGTCGGCGGGCATCGCGGTCTCTGACGAAGGGCGCCTCACCGTCCTCAGGGACATGGGCCTGGTGACGCAGGTCTTCTCGGAGCAGAAGCTCCGGGGACTCCGCGGGCAGACGGCGATCGGGCACTGCCGCTACTCGACGACCGGCTCCGCGCACTGGAGCAACGCGCAGCCGATCGTCCAGCACGGCCCCGCGCGGACGGTCGCGCTCGCCCACAACGGCAACCTCACGAACACCGAGGAGCTCCGGTCCGAGCTCGTCGAGCGAGGTGTTCGGCTCTCGTCGACGTCCGACACCGAGGTGATCGCCGCCCTCGTGGCCCACGACGAGCGGCCGCTCGAGGAGGCGGTCGCGGCCGCGATGGCACGGATCGAGGGTGCCTTCGCCGCCGTGCTCCTCTCGGAGGGGAAGCTAGTCGGGTTCCGCGACCCGGACGGGATCCGGCCGCTCGTACTCGGGCGCTTGGACGGCGACCACCTCCTCGCCTCCGAGGGGTGCGCGTTCGATCTCCTCGGCGCCGAGCCCGTGCGCGAGCTGCAGCCGGGCGAGCTCGTCGTCGTCGGACCGGACGGTGTGCACGTCGACCAAGCGGTCGAGCCACGTGAGGGCGGGGCGCTCTGCATCTTCGAGTTCATCTACTTCGCACGACCGGACTCGACCCTGCGCGGAGTGGAGCTTCACGGCGCCCGCGTCCGCATGGGCGAGCGCCTGGCAGCGGAGGCGCCGGTGGAGGCCCACCTGGTGATGGCGATTCCGGACTCGGGCACGCCGGCGGCGATCGGCTTCGCGCGCGCGAGCGGCATCCCCTTCCAGGAGGGGCTGATCAAGAACCGCTACGTCGGGCGCACGTTCATCCAGCCCGACCAGGCGCTGAGGGAGCACGGGATCCGGATGAAGTTCAACCCCCTCGCCGAGGTGCGCGGGAAGCGTGTCGTCGTCGTCGACGACTCGATCGTCCGCGGCTCGACCACGCGGCAGATCGTGGCGATGCTCTTCGAGTCCGGGGCGACCGAGGTGCACGTGCGTATCTCCTCGCCGCCGATCGTCTCACCGTGCTTCTACGGCATCGACATGGCCGGAGAGGACGAGCTGATCGCCGCCGGCCGCGACGTCGAGGACGTGCGGGAGGAGATCGGCGCGACCAGCCTCGCCTATCTCTCGCTCGACGGCCTCCAGGAGGCGACGCGCCGCCCGGCGGACTCCTTCTGCCGCGCGTGCCTCACGAAGAGCTACCCGACGAGGATCCCCGAGAACCTCCGCCTGGCAAAGCTCCGCTTCGAGCGCACGCCTGTCTAGTCCGGCCGCGGCCGGGTCCGACCCCGGAGCGGGGCTCCCGCGGACAGCGGAAGACGGCCAAAGCTGTGGACAACCGCTGCGGCTTGGAGACAGGCGACACAGGCTGTGACCCCGGCCAAACCGACCGGGAAAGCGTGTCCTCTGCGGCCACGTCAGGGGTCAGACCCCTGACGTGGCCGGAAGAGACGGTGCGCCGGCGCTACTCCAGGCCGCCGACGTCGAGGACGGCCGTCTTCAGGTCGGTCATGTCGAGCATCGTGTAGCGGCCGCCGATCCGGCCCCAGCCGGTGCGGGTGCCCGACGCGCCGCCGAACGGCTCGTGCGCCTCCCAGTAGTCAGTCGAGTCGTTGACGACGACGTTCCCCACCTGGAGGTTGTCCAGGTAGCGAAACGCGCGCTTGAGGCTGCGCGTGTACACCGCGGCCTGGAGGCCCAGGTGCGAGTCGTTGGCCACCGCGAGGGCCTCGTCGTCGTCCGCGACGGTGATGAGCGGGACGATCGGCCCGAACGTCTCGTCGCGGTTGATGAGCGTGTCGACGCCGACGCCGTCGACGACCGTCGGCTGGTAGTAGAGGTCGGTCGGGCGATCGCCCTCGCGGGAGCCGCCGAGCGACGATCTCGGCGCCTTTGGCCACGGCGTCCTCGAGGTGCGCGTCCATCTTCTTCGCCGTCGGCTCGTTGTTCATCGGGCCGACGAGGGTCGCGTCGTCGAACGGGTCGCCGAGCTTCCAGCCCTCGGCCTCCTCGACGACCGCGGCGAGGAAGTCGTCGTGCACGCGCTTGTCCACGAGCACGCGCTCCGTGGCGCAGCAGACCTGGCCGGCGCAGAAGAAGCCGCCGAAGACGGCGCCCTTGGCCGCGGCCTCGAGATCGGCGTCGGCGCAGACCACGACCGGCCCGTTGCCGCTCGCCTCGATCAGCGAGCGCTTGAGGCCGGCGGCGCGGACGATCTTCTCGGCGGTCGTGTGCGAGCCGATGAAGCCGACGCAGTCCACGTTCTCGTCGGTGATCAGCCGCTCGCCCACCCTGCCGTCCCCGTAGATGACGTTGACGACGCCCTCGGGGAGCCCGGCGTCGGCCATGATCTGCATGAAGTTCGCCATCGCGATCGGCGTCCACTCGGACGGCTTGCAGATCATGGTGTTGCCGGCCGCGATCCCCGGCGCGATCAGCTCCACAGGGATCAGCGTCGGGAAGTTCCACGGCGTAATCGACGCGTAGACGCCGTTCGGCTTGCGAAACGTGAGGATGCGCTTGTTGACGTCCTGCGAGGGGATGATCGCCGTCTCCATCCGCTTCACGTCCTCGGCGGCGAGGCGGAAGTTCTCGGCAGTCTCGTCGATGTCCGGGATCGCCTCGGCTGTGAACGGCTTGCCCTGCTCGAGCGAGAGTTCGCGGGCGAACTCGTCACGCCGCTCCAGGATCAGGTCGGCGATCTTGTGGCAGACCTCGGCCCGGTCCCAGGCCGAGAGCGCCGCCCACTTCGGCTGCGCCTCGCGGGCCGCCTTCGCGGCGCGCGCGACGTCCTCCTCGCTCGCGTTGGGAGCGTCTGCGAGCTTCTCGCCTGTGACCGGCGAGACGATCTCGCGCGCGTCGTCGCTCGTCGCGTCGACCCAGTCCCCCCCGATGAAGTTCTGCAGGGTCCTCACCGTGACCGCCATATCAAATCCTCCTGTTTGTCGATCCGCTCGAGTAGCCAATCCGAGAAACTCGCCGCAATCACATGAAGCTCGTGATCAGGACCTCCATCGTGATACCAGGTGACGATCGGAGCGTCTCGGTCGCCGGCCGTTGGTCTCGTGTCGATGCAGTCCAGATTCCCGGCGCCATCATTTCGCATCGGGACGAGGAACGATGGAAGCGGTCTACCGGCCTCCTCGCGCTCCGACTTGGCCAAGCGCCGTACGTCGAGGTGGAACGGGACATCGGCACCGAGTCCGTAGATCTCGTCGGATCCGATTGCAAGCCAACCGAACTCGAGAAGGAAGCTCCGATAGTCCTCCGGAAGGGGGCCGAGCTGCGCCTCGGCCGCCGCGATCTCGTCCGCGCTGGCACCAAGCCCGTGCTCGGCGTCAACCTCTTGTACGCGACTTCTGGCTACCTTCCAGCCCATGCCGGCCTAGGCGTTGATGCGCTCCCAGGCCTCATCGAGCGTCTCCCGCAATGCTCCGACCATCTCGTCGAACTCGTCCGGGCCGGCCACGAACGGCGGCGCGAACTGGGCGCACGTCTCCCCCCGGTCGTCGAAGCGCGTGTAGACGCCGAGCTCGCGCATGCGCGGCGTCAGGAAGCCCTTGATGAGCTGGTCGCGCTCGGCCGGGGCGAACGTCTCCTTCGTGTCCTTGTCCTTCACGAGCTCGAGCGAGTAGAAGTAGCCGTCGCCCCGCACGTCGCCGACCATCGGATGCTCGACGAGGAGCTGCTCGCAGCGGGCGCGCAGCTCTGGCCCCAGCTCGCGGACCCGCTGGATCAACCCCTCCCGCTCGTAGACCTCGATGTTCGCGAGCGCGATCGCGCATGAGAGCGGATGGCCGCCAAACGTGATCCCGTGCGTGAAGACGCTCTGGGGCTCGGAGAAGAACGGCTCGATCGCCTTCGCCGAGGCGACGACGGCGCCGAGCGGCGCGTAGGCCGACGTGATTCCCTTCGCCAGCGTCATCAGGTCGGGCTCGATCCCGTAGCGGGTCGATCCGAACCAGTCCCCGACGCGGCCGAAGCCGCAGATCACCTCGTCGGCGACGAGCAGGAGCCCGTTCGCGTCGCAGATCTCCCGGACCCGGTCGAAGTAGCCCTCCGGCGGGACGATCGAGCCGCCCGAGTTCTGCACCGGCTCGAGGATGACCGCGGCGACCGTCTCGGGGCCCTCGTTCTGGACGATCCCGTCGATCTCGTCGGCGCACTGGAGCGTGCACCCCGCCTTCTCCGCGCAGTACGGGCAGCGGTAGCGGTACGGCATCGGCGCCCGGAAGCAGCCCGGGAGCAGCGGCTCGAACTGCGAGCGCAGGGCCGGGCTCCCGTTGATGGAGAGCGCCCCGAGCGTCGTCCCGTGGTAGGCGCTCCGCCGCGTGACGAACTTCGTGCGCGTCGGCTCCCCGCGCAGTCGGTGGTACTGCCGCGCGATCTTGAGCGCCGACTCGATCGCCTCCGAGCCGCCGCCGACGAAGAAGATCCTCCCGACGTCGATCGGCAGCAGCTCGCTGAGCTTCTCCGAGAGCGCGAGGGCCGGCTCGTGCGCGAAGCCGACCCAGTTCGAGAAGAACGGCAGCTCCTCGACCTGGCGCTTCGCCGCCTCGGCGATCTCGGGCCACGGCCCGTAGCCGATGTTGACGCAATAGAGGGCCGAGAGGGCGTCGAGGTAGCGCTTGCCCTCGGAGTCCCAGATGTAGCAGCCCTCGCCGCGCTCGATGACGACCCGGCCGGCGCCGGCCGGCGTGAAGTGGCGCCAGAGGTGGTCGGTCGTAGTGGTCGCCATGGAGTTCAGCGGATTCAATCAGAGTAGATTCGCTCTCGTGCGCCGCCTCCTCACCCTGGTCAGCGCCACCGTCCTCCTGGAGTCGACGTTCTTCGGGGTCCTCGCGCCGCTGCTGCCCTACTACGAGGACGAGTTCGGGCTCTCGACGTCGGCCCTAGGCGCCCTCTCGGCCGTCTACGCCCTGGGCGGCTTCGTCGGCGCCCTCCCGAGCGGCCTGCTCGCCGTCCGGGCGGGCGTCAAGACGACCGTGCTCACCGGCCTCGCGATCATCGTGGCGACCAGCGTCGCGTTCGGGCTCGCCGAGAGCGCCTGGGTTCTCTACGTCGCGCGCTTCGGGCAAGGGGTGGGTAGCGCTTTCGCCTGGACGGGCGGCCTCGCCTGGCTCGTCGCCGCGGCTCCGAGGGAGCGCCGGGGCGAGCTGATCGGCATCGCCATGGGCTGGGCTATCTTCGGCGCGCTCCTCGGCCCGGTGCTGGGAGGGTTTGCGTCCGTCGTCGGGCCGGGAATCGCCTTCGCGGCCGTGGCCGCCGCGGGCGTCGGGTTGGGGGCCTGGGCCTGGGCCACGCCTGCGGCCCAACCGGCAGAGGAGCCACAGCCGCTGAGCGCTCTGCGCCGTGCCGCACGCGTGCGCGAGGTCGTGTCCGGCTTCTGGTTGGTCTCGGTGGCGGCGTTCCTCCTCGGCACGATCTCGGTGGTGGCGCCCCTCGGCCTCGACGAGCTCGGCTGGGGCGCGCTCGGGATCAGCGCGGCGTTCCTGATCTCGGCGGGGATCGAGGCCGCGTTGAGCCCTGTCCTCGGTCGCTGGTCCGACAAGCACGGCCGCCTCGCACCCGTCCGCACCGGGCTCGTGGCGGCGATCGGCGTCTCGCTCGTGCTCCCCTGGATCGACCTTCCCTGGCCGTACCTTGTGCTCGTGATCTGCGCGGGCGTCGCCTACGGGGTGAACTGGGTGCCTGGCACGGCGCTTCTCTCGGACGGCTCCGAGAAGGCGGGCCTCGACCAGGGCTTCGGCTTCGCGCTCCTGAACTTCGCGTGGGCGCCCGCGAACGTGGTCGGTGCGGCACTCTCCGGCGTGCTCGCCGAAGCCGCGGGCGAGGCCGCCGCCTACCTGCTCGCCGCCGCGATCTGCCTAGGGACGCTCGCGGCGGTCCAGCTCGCCGTGTTCGGAAGCAGGGCCGCCCCGGAGACCGGATCCGCGTGACGATGGACCTTTTCTGGCACGACGACGCCCTCCGGCACGACACCGGAAGCGGGCTCTTCGAGCAACCGCCCTCGCCCCTCCTCGACGAGCCGGAGCTGCACCCGGAGAACGCGGTGCGGATCCGCAACATGAAGGCGATCCTCGAGCGCGGCCCGCTCGCCGCGCACGTCCGACCCCGCGCTGGACGGCACGCCGACCCCGAGGAGCTCCGGCTCGTGCACGACGCTGCGTACGTCGAGTCGATCCGGGAGTTCTGCGTCGAGGGCGGCGGCGTCCTGACGTGGTCGACCCCGGTCTCGGCCGGCTCCTGGGACGCGGCGCTCGCGGCCGCGGGGACGACGCTGGCCGCCTGCACGGGAGTCCTCGCCGACGAGGCCGAGGTCGCCTACGCGCTCGTCCGCCCGCCCGGGCACCACGCGCAACCGGCCCAGGCGGACGGCTACTGCCTCTTCAACAACATCGCGCTCGCGGCGGAGCACGCCCGGCGCAGCGGGGTCGACCGCATCGCCGTCCTCGACTGGGACGTCCACCACGGCAACGGCACGCAGGAGTGCTTCTACGAGCGGGACGACGTCCTCACCGTCTCGCTCCACATGCGCCACGGCGCGTGGAGCGACGCGCATCCTCAGACCGGCGCGCCGGACGAGGTCGGCGAGGGCGCCGGCGCAGGCTTCAACGTCAACGTCGAGCTCCCGCCCGGAACCGGGGACGCCGGCTACCTGCGCGCCTTCGAGGAGATCGTCGCGCCGGTGGTCGACCGCTTCCGGCCCGGCCTTTTGCTCGTCGCCTGCGGCCAGGACGCGAACCAGTTCGACCCGAACGGCAGGCAGTGCGTGTCCATGGAGGGCTTCCGCCGCCTCGGCGAGGCGACCCGGGCCCTGGCCGAGCGCCACACCGGCGGGCGGGTCGTTCTCGCGCAGGAGGGCGGCTACGCGCGCACGTACTCGGCCTTCTGCCTGCACGCCACGCTCGCCGGCGTGCTCGGCGTCGAGAGCGGGCTCGAGGATCCCTGCGCCTACATGCCCGACGACCCGGCCCACGCGGACGCCGAGGTCGCGGCCGTCAAGGCGGCGCTCGCTCCATACTGGGCGTTGTGAGGCCGCTGCGGCTCACCCGCGAGCACCTCGAGGCGGCAGCATGACGGTCGTCCGAGTCGCCTGCGCCCAGGTCGCGCTGACGGTCGGTGACCTCGAAGGAAACCGGCGGCTCGTGCGGGAAGCGATACGCGAGGCGATGGCGGCGGAAGCACGCGTGATCGTCCTCCCCGAGCTGGTCACATCCGGCGACGTCTTCGAATCCGTGCCCGAGCGAGGTCGTGTGCCGAGCCTGCCGACGGCCCGACCCTCCGCGGTTGGTCGGAGGAAGCGGCGGGCGGAGACGCGGTCGTAGTCGGCGGGTTCTGCGAGCTCGACGCGGACGACCACCTCTACAACTCAGCAGCCGTGGTCGCACCGGAGCGGCGTCCTCGCGGTGTACCGGAAGATTCACCTCTGGGACCAGGAGCGGGTCTTCTTCGAGCCGGGCTCCGAGCCCGCCCCTCTCGTCGACACGGCCGTCGGGAGGATCGGCGTGGGTGTCTGCTACGACCTCAACTTCCCGGAGCTCGCCCGCGGCCTCGCCCTCGCCGGCGCCGCCCTGCTGGCGCTGCCGGCGAACTTCCCTGTTCTTCAGACCCCTCCGGAGGGCGAGCGCCCCATCGAGGCCACTAAGCGTCGTCTGCGACTCGTATGGCTGGCTGCTCGCCGGCCCGCCCGCCGAAAGCGGGCCCGTGCTCGTCGTCGCCGAGTGCGAGCTTGCGGATGCCCGCGAGAAGGCCTGGAACGAGCGGAACCACGTCTTCGGCGACCGCCCCGAGCTCTACCGGCTGGACTAGGAGAGCGTGCCCACCGTCTGAGCGGCGAGCGTCCCCTCGAGAATCGCCTCCTCCAGACCACGCGGGCCGAGGCAGTCGCCCGCCTCGTGCACCTCGAGGCGCACCCCGGCAAGCGCCGCGACCAGGGCACGCTCGGGGACGCGGCCCAGCGCGAGGACGAGCAAGTCCGCGCGGAGCTCGGACTCGAGTTCCGGGGCGAACAGGTTGCGGACGAGAACGCGCCCCTGCTCTGCGCCGGTGAGCTCCAGGTGGTGCTCGAGCCGGACGCCGGCGCGGTAGAGGCGGGCCGCGTACAGGTTCCGCTGGTACTGGTGAAGCGTCTCGGCGACGGCGGCCGAGCCAACCGCGACAGTCACGTAGTTCCCGGCCGAGTCGAGGAGATCGGCGCACGCGAGGCCCGACGCGTCTCCACCCCAGTCGGCGACGACCACGCGCCTGCCGCTGGGCCGCGGGCCGCGGAGCACGTCCCAGGCCTGGACGACCTCGACTCCCGCAAGCGGGAGATCGGGCTCGTACGGCGCCGCTCCGGTGGCGACGACGACCGCGTCGGGCGCAATCGCGGCGACCGTCCCGGGATCGGCCTCCGTCTCCAGGCGCACCTCGACTCCGGCAGCCCCGAACAGCCGGTCGTAGTTGCGGGCGAGCGTCCGCGCCAGCTCGGCGTGCATCGGCGCCGCCCCTGCCAGCGCCACCTGCCCGCCGAGCCTGCCGCTGCGCTCGAGCAGTACGACCTCGTGACCCGCCGCACCCGCCTCGGCGGCCGCGGCGAGACCCGCCGGCCCTCCGCCCACGATGACCACACGCCGCGGGGAAGCGGCGCGCGCCGGCGTGCCGAACGTCAGCTCCCGGCCGGTGCGCGGGTTCTGCGCGCACGCGATAGGGGTGCCCGCGTGGTAGTGCGCGATGCAGGTATTGCAGCCGATGCAGCGGAGGACGTCGTCGAGCCGTCCCTCGCGCGCCTTGCGCGGCAGGTCCGGATCGGCGATGAGCGCACGGGTCATCCCCACGGCGTCGCAGCGTCCCTCATCGACGAGCCGATCGGCCTCGGCGGGGTCGACGACCCGCGACGTGGCCACGAGAGGCGGGCCGACGCTGAACGGCGAAGTCAGGCCGGCGATCGCGTTCTCCAGCATGGGCGGGGGCGGGACGATGCCGCTCGAGCCGCGATAGGTCGAGGAGGCCCCGAGGGCGACGCTCACGTAGTCGACGTGAGCGGCGACCCTGCCGACGACATCCTGCGCCGACTCCGAGTCGGCCGAGAGACGAACGCCCAGAGCGAGACCCGGGACCGCCTCGCGCACCGCGTCGAGCACCGCGAGCAGGAAACGAGCCGGCTCGGCCCACTCGTCCTCGCGTCGGTTGAGTCCAGGTGTGAAGAACTGCGCGGCCAGGTACTCGTGCGCGGCCGAAACCTCGACCCCGTCCAACCCGGCCTGCGCTGCCAGTGCGGCGCTCCGCGCGTAGCCTGCGACGACCTCCTCGATCTCGCCCGCGGTCAGCGCGCGCGGCTCCACGTGGAAGCGAAGGCTGGGAATCGGAGAGGGCGCGAGCGCCGGCGGCCGCGGCGGGTCGGAGATCTGCTCCCGCCCACCGTGGAAGAGCTGCACGAAGAGGCGCGTCCCGTGCGCCTGCACGGCCTGGGCGACGCGCGCGAGCTCCGGCACGATCTCCTCGCGGTAGCCGCCCAGCGTATGCGCTGTGAGGAGCCCCGAAGGGTGCACGGCCGTGGCCTCGAGGACGATGAGCCCCACGCCACCCCGCGCGCGGGCCTCGTGGTAGGCGAGGAAGTCCTCGGTGGGAAGGCTCTCGTGGACGAGTGTCGTCTGGTGGGCCGTCGAGACGATCCGGTTCGGGAGCTCGACAGGCCCTACGCGCAGCGGGCTGAGGAGCGCTTCGAGCAGCTCGCCTCCTTGCTCACGGGAAACGGGCGGTGATAGTACCGAGCGACATCGGGCGGGTTGCGCACCTGCCGCGGGCCCCGCTTCCTCGAAGCGGTCCCACCTCGTCGAAGGAGCCCCACATGCGGCCCCAGACCCGCCCCTGCTCGTCCGGCGCGTCAAACGCGGGCTCGGGGATCGATGGCGAGAGCGAGAGGTAGTAGAAGTCTGGAAACGGCTCCTCGCCCTGGCACCCATTCCCCATACGCCGACGTGCGGAGCCGCTAGCGGCTCTCGAAGACCTTGCCGGCTTTGGCGATGCCGCGCGAGATGATGAAGGCCGCCGAGATGATCGTCGTCGCCGTCAGGAAGTGGCCCCAGCCGACGTCGTCGGCGGCCACGGTGACGATGAGGGTCACCACCCACGCGAGCAGGAAGACGATCAGCTCGGCCGGGGGCGCCGGCATGGAGGGCATGGGGTAGTACTGGCGCTCGTAGCCGCTCGCCGGCGGCGGGGGCGGCGGAGGCGGCGGCGTGCTGGACATCGGACGTTCTCCTTCCTCGGGCGGTCGCCGGGCATCGTAGATGCTCGCGCCCACCCGGTGTGCTGGACCGTCAGGGCACGTTTTCCCAGAGCAGGTCGCTGGCGACGACGGGGATCCGGATCAGCTCCGGGGGCTCCTCGTTCGTCCGGAACACGACGATGCCGCCCTCCGTCGCCTCGGCGATCCAGCGCTCGTCCGGCGACCATGCGATTCCGTTGCCGTGGGCCAGGGCGAGCCGCACCGGCGCACCCGCGGCATCGACGACGACGATGCCGCCTCGCCCGCCGACGTAGGCGGCCACGAAACGCCCCGACGGGCTCGGGCGGATCCCGCTCAGGTCCGCATAGGCGAAGGACGGCCGGCGGACGATCCGACCTCGCTCGAAGATGACCAGGTACTCCTCTCGCTCGTCCCCTGAGCGAGTCACGATCGCCGCGAAGCGCGCATTGGTGAGCCAATGGAGCTCCTCGATCTCGAGCTCGAGACCGCTCGAGCGCGCTCCCGGCAGCTGCCGGTCGAGGTCGGCGCGGGAGAGCACGATCGTCGAGCAGCGCAGGGGGATCGCGCCGAAGGCGTCTCCGGGGCAGCGCACGAAACGCCGGACTTCGCCGTCGCGGATGAAGGTGATCGTCCCGCTGGGCTTCCACGCGGCGCCGCACCCGCGTGCGCGGGCGTTCAGCTCGGGCTTGGGGTTGCCGAAGATGTCCCTCCACAGGAAAAGCCGGCCACCCTTGCACTCCACGCGCAGATCCCAGTCCGGCGAGCGCAATGCGTCGGCGGTCTCGACTAGGCCGCCGAAGACGGCGTGATAGCGGCAGATGCCGGCGTAGCCAAGCGGAAGGCCGTCCTGCCCGAGGTCGGGCATCGTCACGACCTGATTCCGACAGCCCTCGCCTGCGTAGGTGAGCCGTCCCTCGGGAACGCCCGCAGCCTGAAGCTCGGCCCGCGCCGCGACGAACGGATCATCGGACGGCTCGGCAGGCTCGGTCGTCGCCGGCGGCTCGCCGTCGGTCGCAGCCAGGTTCTCGGCCCCGGAGCCGCCTCTCAGCGCATCGATGCCTGCGGCGAGCGCGAGGCCGGCAACGGCGGCGATGAGCCCCCAGGTGAGGAATCGGCGCATGGTGCTCGGCGCGAGTCGTATCACGGCGGGGCTCCCGGTTACGATGGCGACGCGGGTGCAGCTCTTCCACTACCACCTCGTCACGAGCAAGGTCCGGCTCCTGGAAGCTCGCTACCTCGGAAAGCTCGGCTTCGGGCTCCTGGGCAGGTACGGCTGGCGCGGGGAGACCTCCGAGTGGTTCGAGCCGGGCACATCCTGGGAGGAGCTGGACGCGATCGGCTTCAGGCTCCGCCTGGTCGAGCTCGCGCGCGGCGCGGTGAACGTCGTCCTCCAACCGGGCCACTGGGAGCACCCGCGCGTCGACCATCTGGGCGTCGCTCTCGACGAGGACGGCTACACGGAGGCCCTCGAGCGCGCCGCCGACCTCGGCCTCAAGATCCAGGATCACCCGGGCAAGCGCACCTTCATCGCCACCGAGGCGGGCTACCGGCTCGAGGTGCATCCGCCCCGCGACTGGATCGACGAGCTCGTCGCCCACGATGACGAGCTCCGGCTCGGCGAGCTCCACCTCCGCGCGCACGACCCGGAGGAGAAGGCCGTCGCGCTCTCCGAGATCCTCGGCGTCGACCGGCTCGACTCCGACGTCCTCGTCGGCGACACGCTCGTCCGCTTCCAGGGGGACGGGCCCGAGGGCCGGCCGGAGCTCGTCGCCGAGGTCCTGCTGTGAGCTCCTACGGAGAGGTGGGTGTCTCGCTGGCAAAGGCGGAGGAGGTCGTGGAGCGGCTGCGCGCCGCCGTCGAGTCGACGCGGACGGAGCGCGTCGCGAGCTCGCTCGGGAGCTTCGCCGGGCTCTTCGCGCTCGACGACAACCGCCTGCTGGCGGCGACGACCGACGGCGTCGGGACGAAGCTCATCCTCTCGCGCCGCGCGGGCCGCCTCTTCGACGCGGGCGCCGACCTCGCCGCGCACTGCGCCAACGACCTGCTCACGGTCGGCGCCGAGCCGCTGTTCTTCCTCGACTATGCGGCGGCAGCGTCGCTCGACCTGGCGGAGGTGGCCGAGCTGGTCACCGGAGCGGCGTCCGTCTGCAGGGAGGCGGGCTGCGCCATCCTCGGCGGCGAGACGGCGGAGCTCCCGGGGATCTACCGCGAGGACGAGCTCGACTTCGCGGGGACGATGGTGGGGCTCGTGCACCACGCCGACCTCGTCGACGGTTCCCGCTGCAAGCCGGGTGACATCGTGCTGGGACTGCCGTCGAGCGGCCTGCACGCGAACGGGTTCACGCTCGTCCGCAGCCTCCTCGGAGACGAGGACTTCGACGCCGACCTGCTGCTTCCGCCGACCCGCCTCTACCTCGGGGACGTGCGGCGCCTGCGGGCGACCTGCGACGTGCGCGCGCTCGCCCACGTGACCGGCGGCGGCCTGCCCGGGAACCTCCCCCGCGCGCTGCCCGAGAGGCTCGGCGCGCGCCTCGACCCTGCAAGCTGGCAGCGCCCGCCCGTGTTCGCCTGGCTCGACGACCACGGCGTGCCGGAGGAGGAGCAGCGGCGGGTCTTCAACCTCGGCGTCGGCTTCTGCGCCGTCGTGCCCGCCGCCGAGGCCGAGCGGGCCGGCCTCCCGGTCATCGGCCGGCTCGAGGAGGGGCTCGCGGGAGTGGCCTGGGCGGACGCACCGTGATCGGCGTGCTCGTCTCCGGGCGGGGGTCGAACCTGCAGGCGCTCATCGACCAGAGGCTCCCGCTCGCCGCCGTCGCCTCGAACGTCGCCGGGGCGGGAGCACTGGCGCGGGCGGAGGCCGCCGGGATCCCCACCGCGGTCTTCCCCCTGGAGGAGTACCAGAGCCGTGAGGAGCGCGACCTGGCGATGGCCGACTGGCTCGAGGAGCACGCCGTCGAGCTGGTCGTCTGCGCCGGCTACATGCACCTGCTCACGCCCGCCTTCCTCGAGCGGCAGACGGCGATCAACGTCCACCCCTCGCTCCTGCCCGACTTCCCCGGCACGACGCCGATCGAGGAGGCTCTCGCGGCGGACGTCGCCGAGACGGGGGTCACGGTCCACTTCGTGGACGAGGGGGTGGACACCGGCCCCGCGATCTTCCAGGAGCCGGTGCCCATCCTGGCCGGGGACACCCCCGAGACCTTGCGCGAGCGTCTCCACGAGGTCGAGCACCGGCTGCTCCCCGAGGCGGCTCGCCTCTATCTGGCCGGCGCTTTACGCTCCTGAGTCACGCATGCAGGTGGGGCGCGCCCTCATGTCGGTCTTCGACAAGACCGGGCTGGATGTCTTCGCCCGCGGGCTCTCCGACCTCGGGGTCGAGATCGTCGCGAGCGGGGGCACGGCTGCCTACATCGCCGAGCTCGGCATCGACGTCGTCCCGGTCGAGGAGCTCACCGACGTGCCGGAGCTGCTCGGCGGGCGCGTGAAGACGCTCCACCCTCGGATCCACGCGGGCATCCTCGCGCGGCGACGACTCGAGGCCGACCTCGACGAGCTGCGGGAGCACGAGATCCGGACGTTCGATCTCGTGCTGCGTGAACCTCTATCCGTTCCAGAGCGTGACCTCGCGGCGGAACGTCCGTGAGGAGGACGCGGTCGAGATGATCGACATCGGCGGGCCGGCGCTCCTGCGCGCGGCGGCGAAGAACTTCGTCGACGTCGTGCCCGTCTGCGAGGCGACGCGCTACGAGGAGATCCTCGGGGAGCTCAGGGCCGGAGGAATCCACCTCGACACCCGCCGCAAGCTCGCGGCCGAGGCCTTCGCGCACACGGCCGCCTACGAGACGTCGATCGCCGCCTGGTTCGCCGACATCGAGACCTTCCCGCCGCGGCTCCTCCTCTCGCTCGAGCGCGAGGGCGAGCTCGCCTACGGAGAGAACCCGCACCAGCGGGCGGCGTACTACGCGGAGGCGGGGGTGCGCCGCCACCTTCTCTCCCGAGTCGACCGGCTCGGCGGGAACGAGCTCTCGTTCAACAACCTGGGCGATCTCGACGCCGCACGGGCGGTGCTGCGGGAGTTCGCCCTTCCGGCCTGCGTGATCGTCAAGCACGCGAACCCGTGCGGAGCCGCGGTCGCGGCCACGATCGAGGAGGCGTACGCGAAGGCGCTCGCGTCCGACCCCGTCTCTGCCTACGGCGGCATCGTGGCGCTGAACCGCAAGGTCTCGCCGGAGCTCGCCGCCCGGCTCGGCGAGCAGTTCGTCGAGGTCCTGATCGCGCCGGAGTACGACGACGAGGCGCTGGCGACGCTGCGGAAGAAGGAGGCTCTGCGGATCCTCCGGGACCGCGAGCGTCGCGGTGCGAGCCCGGGCGACCGCGACTACCGCCGCGTGCTCGGCGGCTTCCTCGTCCAGGACACCGACGCCGAGGTGGACGACCGCGAGGGCATGAAGGTCGTCACCGACGTGCATCCCGGACGAGACCGGCTGGGGCGACCTCCTGTTCGCCTGGCGGGTCGCCAAGCACGTGGCCTCGAACGCCATCGTGATCGCCACTGACCTGCAGGTCGATCGGCATCGGCGCAGGCCAGACGAGCCGGGTCGACGCGGTCCGTCTCGCGCTCGAGAAGGCGCGCCGAGCACGGGCACGACCTCGCCGGGGCCGCGCTCGCCTCCGACGCCTTCTTCCCCTTCACGGACGGTCCGCAGCTCGCGCTCGACGCGGGCGTGCGCGGCGATCGTCCAGCCCGGCGGGTCGAAGCGTGACGACGAGGTCGTCGCGGCGGTCGAGGAGGCGGGCGGGGTGATGGTCTTCGCCTCGCCGTCGCCACTTCCGGCACTAGGCTACGGCCGTGGCCCGCGAGTACCCGACCGTGCTGGATCTCGTCGGCGGGACGCCGCTGGTGCGGCTGCAGCGAGTCGGGGTCGAGCTGGGCCCGACGCTCCTCGCCAAGCTCGAGTACATCAGCCCGGGCGGGAGCGTCAAGGACCGGATCGGGCTCCGCATGATCGAGGATGCCGAGCGGGAGGGGAAGCTCCGGCACGGGCGGGACGATCGTCGAGCCGACGAGCGGGAACACCGGCGTCGGGCTCGCCATCGCTGCCGCGATCAAGGGCTACCGCTGCGTCTTCGTCATGCCCGACAAGATCGCCGAGGAGAAGCGCGCGCTCCTGCGCGGCTACGGCGCCGAGGTCGTCATCTGCCCCACGGCAGTACCGCCGGAGTCCCCCGAGAGCTACTACTCGGTGTCGAACCGCCTGGCGGAGGAGATCCCGGGTGCCTTCAAGCCGGACCAGTACTCGAACCAGGCGAACCCCGAGGCCCATTACGAGACGACCGGCCCGGAGATCTGGGAGCAGACCGGCGGCGAGGTCGACGCGATCGTCTTCTCCGTCGGGACCGGCGGGACGATCACCGGGGACCGCGCGCTACCTCCGCGAGCAGAAGCCCGGCCTGCTCGTCGTCGGGGCCGACCCGGAAGGCTCGATCTTCTCCAGCCGGACAACGTCCATCCGTACCTCGTCGAGGGTATCGGCGAGGACTTCTGGCCGACGACCTTCGACCCCTCCCTCGTGGACGAGTACGTGAGGGTCTCCGACCGGCGAGTCGTTCCGGACGGCCCGGCGGCTGGCGCGGGAGGAGGGGCTGCTCGTGGGCGGTTCGGGCGGAACGGCCGTGTGGGCGATGCTCGAGGTCGCCCGGCGGTTCGGGCCGGAGGCGACGCTCGTGACGCTGATCCCGGACTCCGGCCGCGGCTACCTCTCCAAGGTCTACGACGACAACTGGCTCATGGAGCACGGCTTCCTCGAGCGGGAGGCGCCGGCGCCGACGATCGAGCAAGTGCTCGCGTTCAAGCGTCAGGAGGAGCCCGAGATGCCGGAGCTCGTCACGGTCGAGTCGCACCAGAAGGTCGGCGAGGCGATCGACCTCATGCGGCGCTACTCCATCTCCCAGATCCCGGTCGTGCGCCACGACGGCGTCGAGTCGCTCGCCGACGTGGTCGGGTCAATTCGCGAGCGCGGGCTCCTCGACCGCGTCTTCCGCAGCCACGACGCCCTCGGCGAGGAGGTGGCGGTAGCGATGGAGCCGCCCCTGCCGGCGGTGGAGATCGACGAGTCGGTGGACACCGTCTTCGCCGACCTCTCCGCCGGGAACCCGGCGGTGGTCGTCGCCCGGAGCGGCAAGCCGGTCGGCGTCCTCACCCGCGCCGATCTCCTCGAGTACCTCGCCCACGGCCGAGCCGCCGCCGGCGGCGCCTAGCGTCCCCTCCGGCCACGGCCAAGTGCCTGGCACCGGGACGTGGCTGCCGGCGACGGCGCGCGTAGACTGAGGCCGTGGACTTCGAGACGCGGGCCATCCACGACGGGCAGGAGCCGGATCCGGCGACCGGGGCGATGATCCCGCCGATCTACCAGACGTCGACCTTCGTCCAGGACGCCGTCGGCGTGAACAAGGGCTACGACTACTCCCGGTCGGGGAACCCGACGCGGACGGCGCTCGAGACCTGCCTCGCCTCCCTGGAGGGAGCCGACCACGGGCTCGCGTACGCCTCGGGGCTCGGAGCGACGACGACGATCATGCACCTGGTGAACCCCGGCGACCGCGTCGTCTGCGTGAACGACGTCTACGGCGGCGTCTACCGGATGTTCTCCCAGGTCTACGAGCCGAAGGGCTACCGCTTCGCCTACCTCTCCGCCGAGGAGATCGACGCCGGCCTGGAGCCGCACCTGGACGAGCAGACCCGCATCGTCTGGCTCGAGACGCCGACGAACCCGCTCCTGAACCTGATCGACATCGAGAAGGCGGCCCAGGCCGCCCACGCGGCCGGCGCCCTCGTCGTCGTCGACAGCACCTTCGCCACGCCGTTCCTCCAGCGCCCGCTGGAGCTCGGGGCCGACGTCGTCGTCCACTCGACGACGAAGTACCTCGGCGGCCACTCGGACGTGATCGGCGGCTTCGTCGCCACGAACGACCCCACCGTCGCGGAGCGCCTGAAGTTCCTGCAGAAGTCGCTGGGGGCCGTCCCCGGGCCTTTCGACTGCTGGCTCGTCCTCCGCGGCCTGAAGACCTTGGCGATCAGGATGGAGCGCCACTGCGAGAACGCTCGGGCGGTCGCGGCCTTCCTCTCGGAGAATCCCGCGGTCGAGCGGGTCCTCTACCCGGGCCTCCCCGACCATCCCGGCCATGAGATCGCGGCGAGTCAGATGCGGGACTTCGGCGGCATGATCTCGTTCCTGGCCGGCTCCGTGGAGGAGGCCGAGGCGCTCGTCACGCGCACGAAGGTCTGGAAGCTGGCCGAGAGCCTCGGCGGCATCGAGAGCCTCATCGAGGTTCCCGCCCGCATGACGCACGCCTCGACCAGCGAGGCCTCCTTCGCCACGCCGGGGAACCTCGTCCGCCTCTCGGTCGGGCTCGAGTCGGCCGCCGACCTCGTGGCCGACCTCGAGCAGGCACTCGCCGGGTCTCAGGCCGCGGCGCGCGAGACGACCGCCTCGTAGGCGGCCACATAGTCCTCGATCATGCGGGTCGCGGAGAAGTGCTCCTCGACCCAGCGGCGGCACTCGAGCGGCTCGAGCCTGTCCGCCGCGGCGAGCGCGCCCGCCATCTTGCGGTAGTCATCCACCAGCACCCCTGAGCGGCCGTGCTCGATCACCTCGGGAGCGGCGCCCCAGCGGGTGGCGATCACGGGCGTCCCGCAGGCCATCGACTCGATCATGACGAGGCCGAACGGCTCCTCCCACTCGATCGGGAAGAGCGTCGCGCGGGCGTTCTGGAGCAGGGCCACCTTCTTGCCGTGGCTGGTCTCGCCGAGGTACTCGATCCCGTCGCCGAGGTACGGGGCCACGTACGTCTCGAAATACTCGCGCTCGGCGGGCTCCCGCATCTTCCCGGCGATCCTGAGCGGCAAGCCCGGCCTCCCGGGCGACCTCGACGGCCCGGTGACAGCCCTTGTCCGCGCTCATCCGCCCGAGGAAGAGCAGGTACTCCCCGCGGTCGGTGTGCACCGGGTACGCGTCCAGGTCGAGAGCGTTGTGGCAGTTCGCGACCCAGGGGAGGTCGGGCTGTGGCTTCCGCTGGTTGAGCGACACCGAGATCAGGCCGACCTCAGGAGCGACTCGGGCGAGAACGACGTAGAGCTCGCCGTCCTCGCCGACCAGTGGCCCGTGCACGGTGTGAACAACCGGGGTCTCCACAGCGGCGCCGAGCACCGCCCCCAGCGGCCCCGAGTGGTCGTTGACGATGTCGAACTCAGCGGCGCGCTCGTAACAGGCGAGCGCGTGGCGCAGCTCGGGCGTCGTCTTGCCGATGTCCGCCGAGGGCGCCTCCGGGTACGCGGCGACGAGCTCGGCCTTCGTGGACGAGTCGCCCGAGGCGAAGAGCGTGACCTCGTGACCGGCTTCGGCGAGGCCATCCGCGAGCAGCGCGACGATCCACTCGATGCCGCCGTAGCCGGACGGCGGCACCGGGAACCACACCGGGGAGATGATGGCGATCCTCACGCCGGCTCGATCGTGACACGCCCGTCCTGCAGGTGCACGTCCCAGGCCTTGTCGAACGCCCGCACTCCGGTGAGCCGGAGCGAGCCGGCCCACGAGGGAATGTCGTCGGGAGCGGTCGTACCGAGGACGTGGCGCCGTCGGTCGGGCTCGAGCCCGAGCAGAAGCTGCAGCAGGAGCACCGGCGCTCCCGCCGCCCACGCCTGCGGGCGCGCAGCGGTCGGATAGGGGATCGGGAACGGAGTCTCCGTGCGCGAGAAGCCCGCGAAGACCTCGGGAAGCTGGTGGTCGAAGTACGACGACGCGTTCAGGAGCCGCCTGACGATGCGCTGGGCCTCGGGCCAGCGGCCGTAGCGCGCGAGGCCCCAGGCGATCAGGGAGTTGTCGTGCGGCCACACCGTGCCGTTGTGGTACGCGAGCGGGTTGAACCCCCCGTCGCCGACGGACATCGTCCGGACGCCCCAGCCCGACCACAACTCCTCGCCCATCAGCTGGTCGACGATCACATCCACGCGCTCAGGGGGCACGATCCCGCTCCAGAGCAGGTGGCCGACGTTGGAGGTGAGGGAATCGACCCGCTGCTTGTCGGCGTCGAGGGCCAGCGCGTAATAGCCTCCGCGGGCCTCGCACCAGAAGGCGTCGTCGAAGCGCCGGCGCAGCTCGGCGGCCTCGCGCTCGAGCCGCTCGGCCAGCTCGCGCTCGCGCCAGACGTCGCGCGCCAGCTCGGCGAGACGCAGCTTGGCGTCGTAGACGTAGCCCTGCACCTCGCAGGGCGCGATCGGGGCCTGGGCGTGCCGGCCGTCGTGGAAGAGCTGGGAATCGCCCGAGTCCTTCCAGGACTGGTTCACGAGCCCCCGCGACGAGCGTCGACGGTACTCGACGAAGCCGTCGCCGTCGAGGTCGCCGTAACGGTCGATCCATTCGAGCGCGCGCATCGCCGGCTCGCGCAGGTCGCGCACGAGGCCGGCGTCGTCCGTCCAGCGCCACACCTCGGAGAGGAGGACGAGGTAGAGCGGCGTCGCGTCCACGGTGCCGTAGTACCGCGGGAACCAGGCCTCGGCGCTCCTGCCGTGGCGGACCTCGTGGACGATCTTCCCCGGCTCGGCGTCCGCCTCCGGGTCGTCGTCGCGCGCCTGCAGCTCGGCGAGCACGGCGAGCGCGTTCTGCGCCAGTTCCGGCCCGAAGAGGAGCGTCTGCAGGCACGTGATCAGCGTGTCGCGGCCGAACACCGTCATGAACCACGGCATCCCCGCCGCCGGAAGCTGCCCCGGAACGCGCGTGTCCTCGTCCATCCGCAGCGAGGAGAGGTCGGCCACCGACTGCCGGAACGAGTGCGCGAGGTCGTCCCAGGAACCACGGAGCTGCGGGACACGGAGCCGCCAGGCCGCAAGCGAGGCGCGAACGCGGGCGAGCTCGTCGCCGAACCGTCGCTCCGCGAGCTGCACCGCGGTGCGATGCCCGTCGGTCGCCGGGATCACGTCGGCCCGCAGGCGCCACGTCTCCCGCGGCCCGAGCTCGATGCGGTAGGTCACCTTCGAGTCCTCCGCGACGCCCCGCTCGGAGAGGACGACCTGCGTCAGGCCGTGGAAGCCGTTCTCGCTCGCCGAGAACACGAACTGGTTGTCCTCGGCCTCGTACACGGCCGGCACGGCTGCCGGAAGGGGCTCCGCGCGGTCGGGGTCGCCGAGTGCGAAGTCGTACGCCTTCACGGCGAAGATGTCCGCGAAGTCGTTCCCGATCTCGAGCGAGAGGTCGAACGCCACCCGCCGCGGCGCGTGATTCGAGACGACGAGCTGCTCCTGCATCGAGTCGCCGATGAAGCGCTCACGCGCGATCGAGATCTCGTCGTGCGCGAGGTCGTCCACGACCGGGTTGCGCAGGAAGAAGGCGGCCGAGTAGTACTCCACCTTCCGGGACGAGAGCATGAGCGGTCGGGCTCCGTTGATGGTCAGCACCCAGCGCGAGAGAAAGCGCGTGTCGTGGGCGAAGAGCCCCATCGTCGGCTCGCTGATGTCCCCGAGCTCGTCGGAGACGCAGAAGGTGGAGCCCTCGAGGATCGTCAGCGCCACCTAGTCCTCCCTGACGATCGCGTCCTGACTCGCCTGCTGGAGCGGCTTGACGACGATCTCGTCGACGACCATGTGCTCGGGCCGGGTCACGGCCCAGAGGATGCAGTCGGTGACGTCGTCCGGGGTCAGGTACCGCACGCCCCGGTAGACCGAAGCCTTCTTCTCGCTGTCGCCGCGGAACCTGACGTCGGAGAACTCGGTGTCGCCGACCATGCCGGGGTCGACAGTGGTGACGCGGATGCGGCCCACGAGCTCCTTCCGCAGCACCTCGGTGAGAGCGCGGACGGCGGTCTTCGTGCCGACGTACATGCCGCCGCCTGCATAGGCTTCGCGCCCGGCCCACGACCCGAGGTTGACGATGTGGCCGCGCCAGTCCTCCATGTGCGGGAGCACGAGCCGGGTGATGCGGAGGAGGCCGAGGACGTTCGTCTCGACCATGACCCTGTCGTCCTCGTCCGAGCCCTCTGCGATCAGGGTGCGGCCGAGCGCGAGGCCCGCGTTGTTGACCAGGATGTCGATTCTGTGGAACTCGTCTACGACGAGCTCCACAAAGGATCGGCTGCTCACGTCATCCGTCACATCGAGCGGGCCGACGACGTGGCCCTCTCCCCGCAGGGTCCGAACCGCCTCGGCGAGTCTCTCCGTGCGCCGCGCTCCGAGGGCGACGCGCGCCCCCTCGGCCGCGAGCGCGCGGGCGGTCGTCAGCCCGATCCCGCTCGAGGCGCCGGTGACGATCGCCGTCCTGCCCTCCAACGCGCCCATCGCGGGAGACTACGTGGAGCCGACGGTCGCGTCGACGAGGTCGGCGAGCTCCCGGCCGTGCCGTCCGTGCGCGAGACCCACGAGGTAGCAGAGCAGCGGGGCGTTCGTGCGCTCGCCGCTCTCGTGCGCGGCCACGCGCGCGAGCTCGAGCAGCTCGTCCATCTCGGCGCGGGAGAGATCGTAGGCCGAGGCATCCTCGCCGACGGCGTCGGCGAGCTTCGCCCGCGCCTCCTCCAGCCATCCGTCCATGGGGGCAGCTTAGACTCTTGCCCGACGCATGAAGGTAGGTGTCGCGAGGGAGTCGGCTCCCGGGGAAACCCGGGTGGCCGTCGTGCCGGACACGGCGCGGCGGCTCGTCGGCGACGGCGTCGACGTGCTCGTGGAGCGGGGGGCCGGCGACAGCGCGACCTTCTCCGACGCCGCCTACGAGGAGGCGGGCGCCCGCGTCGTCGACGGCGAGGAGCTCTACGCGGAGGCCGACGTCCTCTGCAAGGTCCGCAAGCCCTCCCCCGACGAGGTCGAGCGCCTGCGGGAGGGACAGGTGCTGGTCGCCCTCCTGCAGCCGCTGGTCGACGCGGACCTCGCCCGCGCGCTGGCCGAGCGCGGCGTCACGGCCTTCTCCCTCGACTCGATCCCGCGCGTGACGAGGGCGCAGCCGATGGACGCGCTCTCGTCGCAGAGCACGGTCGCGGGCTACAAGGCGGCCATCCTCGCCGCGGAGCACCTGGGGAAGTTCTTTCCCATGCTCACCACCGCGGCCGGCACGATCCCCCCCGCCAAGATCCTCGTCCTCGGCGCCGGCGTCGCGGGCCTGCAGGCACTCGCCACGGCCCGGCGCCTCGGCGCGGTCGTCTCGGCCTTCGACGTGCGCCCGGTCGTGAAGGAGCAGGTGGAGAGCCTCGGCGCGACTTTCCTCGAGCTCGACGTCGAAGGAGCGGAGGGAGTCGGGGGCTACGCGGTCGCGCTCGCGGAGGACCAGCACGAGCGGGAGCAGCAGCTGATCGCCCACCACGCTGCCGAGTCCGACGCGGTGATCACAACGGCGCTGATCCCCGGCCGGCCAGCCCCGGAGCTGATCACCGAGGGCGCCGTGCGCGGAATGCGCGCAGGCTCGGTGATCGTCGACCTCGCCGCCGAGGCCGGCGGCAACTGTGCCGTGACCCGGCCCGGCGAGACCGTCGTCGTCGACGGCGTGACCGTCGTCGGCCTCACGAACGTCCCGGCGACGATGCCAGTGCACGCGAGCCAGATGTACTCGCGGAACGTGCAGGCCTTCCTCGGGCTGATCGTCCTGGACGGCGCGCTCGTGCTCGACTTCGAGGACCAGATCGTGCGCGAAACGTGCGTGGCGCACGGCGGCAAGGTGGTGAGGGAGCCCGCTTGAGCCAAGCGCTCCTGAACAGCATCACCGTCTTTGTGCTCGCGGTCTTCCTCGGCATCGAGCTGATCTCCCGCGTCCCCGCGCTTCTCCACACCCCGCTGATGTCGGGGACCAACGCGATCCACGGCATCGTGCTCGTCGGCGCGATGCTGATCGCGGGCTCGGCCGACTCGACGCTCGAGCAGGTGCTCGCGTTCGTCGCTGTCGTGTTCGCGACCATCAACGTCGTCGGCGGCTTCCTCGTCACCGACCGGATGCTGGAGATGTTCAAGCGCCGGCCCGACCGGCCCGAGGAGCCCGAGTGACGCTGGCGATCTCGCAGACGACGATCAACCTCGCCTACCTGGCCGCGGGCGTCTGTCTCATCATCGGGATCAAGCGCCTCTCCTCGCCGGCGACCGCGCGGTCTGGGAACGTGGTCGCGGCGATCGGGATGGCAATCGCGATCGTCTTCACGCTGCTCAGCCCGGAGATCGACTCCTACTGGCTGATCATCGTGGGAGTCGCGGTGGGCACCGTGATCGGAGTCGCGTCTGCGCGCCTGGTGAAGATGACGGCGATGCCGCAGATGGTGGCGCTGTTCAACGGCGTCGGCGGCGGCGCGGCGGCCCTGATCGCGGCGGCGGAGTTCCACCGGCTCAGCCCGGCCTCCGGGCACGTGCTCCCGGAGTACATGGGCGCGATGCTCTTCTCGGCCCTGATCGGCTCGATCAGCTTCTCGGGGAGCCTGGTCGCGTTCGGGAAGCTGCAGGAGCTGCTCCCCGGAAGGCCCATCGTCTTCGCCGGGCAGCAGATCGTCAACGGGCTGCTCTTCGCGGTGCTTCTGGCCGTCGGCGTGCTCGCGGGCGCGACCGAGGCCGGCATCTGGGCCATCGTGCTCGTCGCCGGGGCGCTCCTCTTCGGCGTCCTGCTCGTCCTCCCCATCGGCGGCGCGGACATGCCCGTGGTGATCTCGCTCCTGAACGCGTTCACCGGCCTGGCGGCCGCCTCGACGGGTTTCGTGCTCGAGAACACCGCGTTGATCATCGGCGGGACGCTCGTCGGCGCGTCCGGGACCCTGCTCACAATCCTGATGGGCCGGGCGATGAACCGCTCGCTCGCGAACGTCCTCTTCGGTGCCTTCGGTGGCGGCGCGCCCGCCGAGGAGGTTGCGGTCACCGACGCCGAGGCGAAGAGCTATCGCGAGGTGTCGGCCGAGGACTGCGCCGTCATGCTCGCCTACGCGAGCAGGGTCGTCGTCGTCCCCGGCTACGGGCTCGCCGTCGCTCAGGCGCAGCACAACGTGCGCGAGCTGGCCGAGCTCCTGGAGAAGCGCGGAGTGGACGTGAAGTACGCCATCCACCCGGTCGCGGGCCGGATGCCGGGGCACATGAACGTGCTCCTCGCCGAGGCGAACGTCCCCTATCCCCAGCTGTACGACATGGAGGACATCAACCCGGAGTTCCCGCGGACGGACGTCGCGCTCGTCATCGGCGCGAACGACGTCACCAACCCGGCCGCGCGCGACGACCCGGAAAGCCCCTTGTATGGAATGCCGATCCTGAACGTCGACGCCTCGGCGAACGTCGTCGTCCTCAAGCGGAGCATGAGCCCCGGCTTCGCGGGGATCGACAACGACCTCTTCTACCGGGCGAACACGGCGATGCTCTTCGGCGACGCCAAGGCGTCGGTCGAGCAGCTCGTCGCCGCCGTCAAAGCCGCCTAGGGATTCCGCTTGTCGCGCGTCACGGCGCGGAGAGCGTCGACGACGCCCCAGCCGAAGAAGCCCGTCCGCTTGCCGTCGGTCACGCAGCGGGCATCGGCGGCCGGGCAGGGCAGCGGGTCCGCCGTCTGGCGCAGGAGGACGGAAACGCGGTCTGGATCCATCTTCCCGCCCCACCACCAGCTCTTCCGTCCGAACTGGCTGACGACGAGCGCCGCCGCGCCGCTCACCTGCGCGGCCGCCTGGGACGTGCCCGCAAAGTAGCGGTAGTAGGAGGCGTCCGGGCCGCTGCACGGGTCGCAGAGGAGCCGCGGCACCTGGAAGGCGGCCGGCCAGGGGCCGAGCACAAGGCCGGCCGGGGGAACGCCCTGGAGGAAGTCGCCGCCGGGAGCCGTCAGGTCGACGAAGCCGAGGCCGTAGTTGGAGGGGGGCCCGGCCGCGAGCCCGTCGTTCAGGCCGATCGAGGAGACGGTGAGCACGTGGGGCAGCCCGCTCGGCAGCCGGCTGCAGCCCTCGAGCGCGGGGTCGGACATGTCGAGCCCGTTGTTCCCGGCCGAGGCGACGATCGAGACGTCGCGGCGGTGCGCGTAGTCGACGGCGCGCTTGACCGCCTTGATGATCGTGCGCTGCGCGGGGTCGTTCTTGCAGAACGTCGTCGTCCCGCCGCTGAGGGCGCTGTCCACCGAGAAGCTCGAGTTCGCCACGTCGACGCCATGCTCCGCGGCCCACACGTAGGAGCAGATGACCGCGTCGGCGAGGAAGATGTCGCTCGCGCCGCTCTGAACGCTCGCCTTGATCACCGCGAGCCTGACGTTCGGAGCGATGCCGACGATGCCGTAGCCGTTCGCCGCGGCGCCGACGACGCCGGCGACGTTCGTCCCGTGGCCCGAGTCGTCGTTCCACGCGGCCGGATCCTGGTTCGGCACGCCGCCGACGCAGGAGACGCTGCGCGAAGGATCGACGTTGTCCCTCAGGTCGATGTGGGTCGCGTCGACGCCGGTGTCGATCACGCCGACGAGCGCCTTCGGGCTCCCGCCCGTGATCGCGTGCGCCGCGGGCGCGTCGATCCGCTGCGAGTACCACTGGAGCGGAGAGAAGGTGTCCGCGTCCACGACCGGCGAGCTCGGCAGCCCGTGGCCCGCCCAGCCCCAGCCGGTCGCCGTCGCGACGACGCTGCCGACAGGGGCGACGCCCTCGATGCGGCGATTCCGGTCGAGCGTCTCCGCGAAGACCGGATCGTCGGACTCGGCGATGACGACGCCGACCTGCGGGTACGCGGCGGCGACCGAGCCGCCGGCCCTCGCGACGTCGTGCTTGGCGCCCCACACGCCCCAGCCGTGCTCCGGGTAGAGCACGACGTAGCGCTCCGCCGCCGCCGGAGCGGCCAGTGCCAGCGCGAGCACGCCCGCAAGCGCAAGCACGAAGGTACGCATGGATACTGCTGGCCGCAAGCTCTTCTCCCTGTCGAACCTCTACCCGAAGGGCGCCGGAACGCCCATCAGACCGGACTATACGGGCAGTCCGCGAGTTTGCATTCCCTCAAGTGGGGGAGGCAGGGCGCTACGTTGAGACCTTGTAGACGGCCGCCGCTCCCGAAGCGATCGTCCAGCGCGTCATGTACGCGGCCCCGGGCGCGAGGCTCGTCGTCCAGTAGCTCGCCGAGCGCCCCCTGATCCTGGCCAGCACCCGTCGGCTCTTCGAGTCGAGCCGCCCCTGCCGGAGGTAGGTGACGCCCGAGCGCGCGTCCACCCAGATCAGCCGTCGTCCGCTGAGCGACGGGTTGCTGAGCCTTCCGATCTCCGTCCGGGCAAACACGCGCCTCGCGTTGGTCGCGAGCGTCCGAACGAAGATCCGGGACCGGTTTCGTGTCACGACGTGCCACGCCAGCCTCCCGTTGCGCAGGGACGGACGCCCCAGATCGGCGCTCCGCGCGACGTTGGCCGGGGACTTCGTCGTGCCGCTCTCGAGGTCGCGCACGAGCAGGCGCTTGGAATCGGCGTCGACGGACACGAACGCGAGGTTGGGCCAGTCGAGCGCGGGCCGCGAGACGCCGGGGCCGTCGATTCTGGTCACGTCCGACCGGTCCCGCCACCGAACCACGCGGATGCCGCCCGCGTCGACGTAGGCGAGGTACTCGCCCGAGAGCGCCGGCTGCCCTGCATCCGGAAAGACCACGTCCGGCTCGGCAGGAGGTCGCACCACGACATCCCCGCCCTTCGTCTCGAAGGCGATAACGCCGCCGCTGACGGTCGGATCGAGCGCCGAGCCGGCGACCAGGGTCGCCCCGCCGGCAGCAGGGGCGAGGGCGAGCAGGACGGCGCAGGCGACCAGCGCGACTGCATTGGCCCGCAGGAGGGCCCCGCGTCGCCGGGTGAGCCGCTCCACGGCGGCGGTGGGATCCTCGGCCGGTCGCCGCGGCCAGACCACCATCGCCGCGCGGCCGGCTCCGTAGAGCGAGAAGCAGAGCGCCGCCGGCAGCGGCCGCGCGAGCGCGAGAGCACCGGCGCAGGCGACCCAGAACGTCGACACGGGCTGGAAGGTGAAGAAGCCGGCGCCGAGGCCGGCGCCGTACCCGGTCGCCCAGACCGGCAGCGGCAGCTCGAAGCGCCAGCGGTCGGGCACCTGGCGGCGCGCCTGCGGAAGCGGGAAACGCACCAGTCCGGCCTCTCGCGCCGCCGCGACGAGCGCGAGCGCGGCGGCCGCGAGCACCGCCTCCCGGGCGCCGAGCCGGCTCCCGGCGAACCCGAGCGCGAGGCCGAGGGCCGCGGCGGCCGCGATCGCGGCCACCGCGAAGAGGGCCTGGGCGACGATCTGGCGCTTGCGGCTCCCGCACACGGCGGGAGTGAAAGTCTCCAGCATCGAGAGCCCTCAGGGCGACCAGGCGCCCGAGACTCCCGCGACGAGCGCGGCGAGCGCGACCCCGATCTCGATCAGCATGGCAGCCCCGTGTCGTAGTACATGACGCAGTAGACGCGGCGTCCGCCCCAGCAGTAGCCGACGAGCGACGCGTCGCCGTTGATCCGGCGCCGGCTGCGCGAGCAGCAGTCCACGAGCTTGCGGATCTGCCCGCCGCAGCAGCGGAACCAGGCTCCCTGGACGCGGAGGTCCTTCAGCCCCTTGACCTCGGCTGTCCAGTCCTCGCAGATGCGCGTCCGGGGCGCGGGCGCCAACACCTCGCCGTCCGGGCCGCGGAGGCGGTTGCCGTTGCCGTCGAGCGCGTAGCCGGCCGAGTCGACGATCCGGCCGAGGTTGTCGATCGGCCTGCCGCTCTGCGGATGGAGCGGAAAGCCCTTGCGGTCGATGCGGGCGAGCGGCGGGTACGGGCTCGGGCACGAGCCGGTCGTCCAGATGTGGCCGCAGAAGTGGAAGGCCTCGGCTTCGTCGGGCTTGACCGCGGCCGCGACCGCGGAACCGCCGGCGACGGCCAGAGCGGCGGTGCCCAGGCGCCCGAGGAAGGAGAGGCGCGTCGTCGACTCGGCGAGCTTCGCCGAGAGCTTCTCCGCCCGCCGGTCGAGAGCGGAGGCCCCGCGTTCAGGCGGCTGCATGAACCCGGGCTCTGCCCGTGTCGAGAAGCGTTTCGAGCTCCTCCAGCGTGTTCACGGTTCCCTTGGCGGCGACGACGCCGTCGACGAGGTGGACGACGAACGGCGTCCCCGGCACGTTCCAGCGCGCGAAGGCGTCCTCCTCGAGCTCTTCCTCGACGACGCGCACGGCGAGGCCCCGGCGGGCGAGCGCCGCGACGCCGGCGCTGAGCTGGCGGCAGATCCGGCACGTGGACGAGAAGAAGAAAACCACCTCGGACCTGCGGCCGCGGAGACCGTCGAGCTCGGGAGCGGCCTGGCCGAGCTGGGGCCCCTCCTCGGCCAGCTCGAACGGGACCCTCGGGCCGATCCGGAGCGTGAGCACGCCCACCTGGCGGTAGAGCGCGAGGACGAGCAGCGACAGCAGGACGACCGCGCCCGAGAGGAGCACGAGCATCACGGCGACCACTGAGTCGGCGGAGACGGAGAGGTCGAGGCTGCCGCCGAACGCCGCCACCAGGGCGAGCGCCGTGAACGCGCCCGCGCGGATCAGGAGGTGCGTGGTGCGCCCTTCGGAGGCGCCGAAGCAGCCGCACCGCAGCCGCTCGACGCCGCGGAGGCGCGCCCAACCCAGCGCCGCGAGGAAGCCGACGCCGAGCGCGACCGCAGCGTAGGCGCTCGCCGGCATGCCGACGCCGACGAGGAGGAGAACGCCGACGACCGCCTCCGCCGCCACGACGCCCCAGGCGGCCGGGCGGGCGTAGCGCGCGGGCAGTCCGTACGCGGTCAGCCAGTCGGGCAGGTCCTCCCGCCGGCGCAGCTTGGCAGCCGCGGCCCAGAGGAGAACGAGGCCGACGACGATCCGGGCGATGGTCGACAACTCAACCACTGTAGGAGCTAATCGGTGGGCATGCGCCGGGGCAAGAGAGTTTTCATCAAATCCTCACGAAGCCGAGTGGTTAGGGTTTCGGGCGATTTGGGCCAGTCCCTTCCCACGCTACCCGTATGAGCGCTCGCCCACGCCCGGTGGGCATCAACCACGTCGCGCTCGAGGTCGGCGACGTCCAGGAGGCGCTCGCGTTCTACGGCGGCATCTTCGACATCGAGCTGCGCGGACGGGCGCCCGGCATGGCGTTCGTCGACATGGGCGACCAGTTCCTCGCTCTCGGCGAGGGCCGGACGCAGCCGCCCGACGAGCACCGGCACCTCGGTCTCGTGGTCGACGACACGGAGGCCGTGCGGCGGGCCCTGGCGGAAGCCGGCGTCGAGATCCTCCCCGGCCGAGGCCTCGACTTCCGCGACCCCTGGGGAAACCGAATCCAGGTGGTCGACTACCGGGAGGTCCAGTTCACGAAGGCTCCCGAGGTTCTGCGCGCCATGGGCCTGACCGAGCTCGGGAAGACCGAGGCCGCGCTGGACGAGCTCCGCCGCAAGGGCATCGCCTAGGGAGCCACGTCCCGCCGCTCGGTTTAGCCGGCCGACTCGGCGCTCCGGAGGCCCCGGAGCGCCCACAGGGTCAGCAGCCCGACGGCGCCTAGCGCGATGGCGAAGGCGGCGCCCACCTCCGTGGGCTCGCCGGCGAAGAGGCCGCGGCCGGCCTCCAGCAGGAAGGTCGCCGGGTTGACAGACGCAACCGTATGGATCCAGCCGTCGAGCAGCTCGAGCGGGACGTAGACCGGGGCGAGGAAGAGCGTCAGGAAAACCGGCACCTGCATGAGCGGGCCGGACTGGAGGGTACGGAAGCGCATCGCGATCCCCGATGCCCAGAGCACGGCCGCGACGTTGACGAGGAGGCCGAGGAGGACGAGCGCGAAGAGCTCGGCCGGGTCGCCGAGCACCTCCATCCCCGAGATGAGCGCCACGACGAAGACGACCGAGGCCGTCGCAGCCCAGCGGACGAGCGCGACGAGGGCATAGCCGGCGATGATCCCGGTCCGCCTCGGCGCCGCGAGCAGGAGCCGGCGCGCGAACCCGCTCTCGAAGTCCCGCGCGATGGCGAAGCCGTTGAAGATCCCGCCGAAGGCCGCCGACTGGAGGAAGACGAAGACGAACTGGAAGGCCGTGTAGCCGGCCGGGAAGTCGAAGCCGGGAACGTCGGAGACACGGGAGAGCCCGCCGGCGAACGCGGTGAAGAAGAAGAGCGGGAAGAGGAGCGACGGCACGAAGATGGACGGGTTCGTGAACGCGTTGTGAATCCCGCGCCAGGCGACCGCGAGCGCGACGGCGACGAAGGCCCTCACGACCGCGCCAGCCTGCCCTTCAACGAGACGCTGGCCGCCGCCAGGGCCAGGGCGGCGATCCCGGCAGCCAGGCCGAACCCGAGCGCGAGCGCCTGGGCGTCCCAGCCCGTGATGATCAGGCTCCTGATGCCCTCGATCAGGTACGAGACCGGGTTGACGGTCGCCACGGTGCGAAACCACCCGATCTCGATCAGGTTCCGCGGCAGGTTCATGGACGAGAGGAAGAGGAAGACGAAGAAGAGCGGAAAGAGCGCCTGGATCGCCTCGCCCGAGCCGGTGCGAAGCGCGAGGAAGACGCCGATCGCGCCGAACGCCAGCGCGATGAGGAGGCCGAGGAAGACGATCACGAACACGCCCAGGAGGCCGCTCTCGGGACGCACGCCCGCCAGCAGCCCGACCGTGAGGTAGAGCGTCGCCTGGATCAGCGCGAGCGCGATCACGCCGGCGAGCTGGCCGAGCAGGAGCGCCGCGCTCCGCATCGGCGTGAGCGCCAGGCGGTTGAGGAAACCGGTCTGGATGTCGCGCGCGAGATCGGTGCCCGCGTTCGTCGTCGCGAAGAGCGCGCCCTGCATGAAGGTGAACGCCAGGGCGAAGTCGAGGTACGAGTCGGCCGGGAAGCCCGGGATGCGGGCCGCCGACTCGAGCCCGCCGACGTTGACGGCGAGCAGGATCAGGGGGAAGACGAACGACGGCACCACGTTCATCGGCTGCCGCAGGGTCCGCAAGACGGAGCGGCGCGCAAGATAGCCGACCTGGAGGAGGAGCGGGCTGCCGCTCACGGGCACGGCCCGTGAGCGTTTGGATGGTGTGTGAGGGAACCGGGAGGTTCCCTCACTGCATCAAAGAAGGGGGCACGTGGGGGAAACTCGGTTTCCCCCACGGGAGCGAGCCGAAGGCGAGCGACGGTCACGCCGCCGTCGGAGCCGGTTCCGGTTCGGGCTCCGGCTCGACGTCGTCGCCGGCGCCCTCGAGCGAACGCCCCGTCTTGGCAAGGAAGACGTCGTCGAGCGTCGGCGCGTGGAGCTGGAGGTGCTGCAGGTGGAGCCCCTCGGCATCGAGCGCCCGCACGACGTCGGCCAGCGCCTCCTCCCCGCCGTCGAGCCGGACCGACGCGCCCTTCGGCGAGCCTGGGACCGGGTCGCCGAAGCGCTCGAGCGTCCGCGCGACCGCGCCCAGCTCGGCGGGGTCGGCGGGAATGGCCTCGACGCTCGGCCGGCCGATCTCGGCCTTGAGCGCCCCCGGAGTGCCCGAGGCGACGATGCGACCGTGGTCGATGATCCCGACCCGGTCGGCGAGGACGTCGGCCTCCTCGAGGTACTGGGTCGTCAGGAAGACGGTGACGCCCTCGTCGCGCGCGAGCCGGGCCACCTCCGCCCAGAGGGCGTTTCGGCTCTGCGGATCCAGACCGGTCGTCGGCTCGTCGAGGAAGAGGATGCTCGGCTCGTGGACGAGGGCGAGCGCGAGATCGAGCCGTCGCTTCATGCCGCCGGAGTACGTCTTCACCTTGCGGTCGGCAGCTTCGGTCAGGCCGACACGCTCGAGCAGCTCCTCGCTCCGGCCGCGCCGTCGCGCCTTGGGCATGCCGTGCAGCGCCGTCTGCAGGCGCAGGTGCTCCCGCCCGCTGAGGAGTGGGTCGAGCGCAGCCTCCTGGAGAGCGGCGCCAATCGCGGCCCGCACCTGTGCGCCCTCGTGCACGACGTCGAAGCCGGCCACGCGCGCGACACCTGCTGTGGGCGGCAAGAGCGTCGTCAGCATGTGCACGGTCGTCGACTTCCCGGCACCGTTCGGCCCGAGGAAGCCGTAGATCTCACCGGGCGCCACGACGAGGTCGATCCCGTCGACGGCGCGGATCCCTCCCTTGAACTCGCGCGCAAGGCCTTCTGCCTGGATTCCGTGCTCGTCGCGCATGGGGCCAGGCTAGCGAGAAACTTGACCTTGTCAAGCATCTACCTCATCAAGTACCATCGGATCCATGTCGGTCACGGCGGAGCCGGCGACGGACGTCGCACGTGAGGCGTGGGAGCTGCTCTTCAGAGTGGCGAGGGCGAAGCACGGAGTCCTCAGCTCCAGCCTGGCGGGCCTCGACCTCACCCCGGTCCAGGCCCACGCCCTCCGGCGGCTCGACCCGGACGAGCCGCTCGCGATGAGCGCGCTTGCCGAGGCGCTCTACTGCCACGCCTCCAACGTCACCGGGATCGTCGACCGCCTCGAGTCGCGCGGCCTCGTCGAACGGCACCCCGGGAGCCGAGGACCGGCGCGTGAAGACGCTCGTCCTGACTCCCGAGGGCGCCGAGGTCCGCGCCCGCGTCATCGAGCTCCTGAGCGAGCCGCCGGCCGCCCTCGCGGCGCTCCCCGCGGCGGACCAGAGGGCGCTGCGGGACATCCTCCGCCGCGCGCTCGCTGACGAGATCACTACAGTCCGACAATGACCGTCGGCGCACAGGCGCTGCCCGACACGGCGAGGCTCGAGGCGTGGATTCGCTTCCTGCGCGCGCACGCGGCGCTGACGCGGGAGCTCTCGGCCGAGCTCGTCGCCGAGCACGGGCTCACGATCAACGACTACGAGGTCCTCCTCCACCTCGCGCGCGCCCCGGAGAAGCGAATGCGACGGGTCGACCTCGCCGAGTCCGTCCTCCTGACGGCCTCGGGCATCACGCGCCTGCTCGAGGGGCTGGAGCGCGCCGGCCTCGTCGAGCGGGTCCTGTGCGAGTCCGACCGCCGCGTCGTCTACGCGAAGCTCACGGCCGACGGCTACGAGAAGCTCCGCCAGGCCTCGCGCACGCACGTCGCCGGCATCGAGTCGCTCTTCATCGGCGCTTCACGGACGACGAGCGGCGAACGCTCTCCTCCCTGCTCGCCCGCCTCCCGGGCGCCGCCGCCGAGATCGACGGCGACTGCGAGCCGCCCGAAGAGGGCTGAGAGCTACGCCGGGCGGCGCTCGTCGCCGGCGAAGATCCGCATCGGCAGGCCCGCGAGCGGCTCGCCGCCCCCGGCCGTGACCAGCCATGTGTCCTGCATGTAGAGGCACGCCCTTCCGTCCTCCGCGATCGCGTGGGGGTGCATCGAGAAGACCATGTTCTCGGCCAGCTCCGTCTCGACCCCCTCGCCGATCTTCGGGAACTCGATCATGGTCATCCCGATCGAGTGCCCGGTGACGTGCCCCAGGGCGAAGCCCCGCTCGACGAAGCCGCGCGAGACCGCCCGGTGGACGTCGTGCGCGGACGCGCCCGGGCGCATGGCCGACCTGGCGGCCTCGTAGTACTCCTCGTAGGCGTCGAGCATCAGCTTCGCGTCGTCGCGGGGCTCCCCGTCGGCGATCGCGCGCGAGACCTCGACCCAGTGGCCGCCGGGCCCGGCGATCTCGAGCGAGGGGAGGACGAGGTCTCCCGCCTGGACGCGCCGCTCGCCGCTCGCGATGCGGAACTCCGGCTCGGCGGCCCCGCCCTCGCCGACGAGCACCATGTCCATCGTCAACCGGCCGCAGCCCTGCTCGACGAAGTAGCGCTCGCAGGGGGCGAGCAGCTCGGCCTCGGTCCTCCCGGGCGCGAACTCCTCGAGGAAGAGCCAGAAGCCCTCGGTGTTGATCCGGACGCTGTCGCGCACCGAGGCGAGCTCCTCGTCGCACTTGACCGCCCGGGCGTGGTCGAACTCGACGTCGAAGGCGACGAGCTCGGCCCTCCGTCGACGAGCGCCCGGTAGTCACGGACGGGCATGACGTAGTCGAGCCCGTACACGCCGAGCCGCTTCCAGCCGCGCTCCCTTGCCCGCTCGCGAAGCCAGGCGCCGGGCGTGTCGACGAAGACCTGCTCCTCGATCCACGTCGTCCCGTGCTCCCCGACGTAGCGCGCCTCGCTCGGGAAGACGATCGCCGGCTCGCCCTCGAGCGGCAGGAGCACGTACGCGTACCGGTGGACGATGACGAAGCCCGAGAGGTACGTCACCGCGCCCTCGAAGCCCGAGTACTCGCTGCCCGCGACGACGGCCGCGTCCAGGTCGTTTCGCGCGAGCGCCTCCGCGGACGTTCCGGTAGCGGCGCTCGACGTCCGCGCTCACCGTTGCCACGATGCCTCCAGTCCCTTGATCAGCGCGACGCACCGCCGCGTTCAGAGGCGTGGGCACTCCGCGCGCCTGCCCGAAGCGGACGATACCGCCGTTCAGGTAGTCGACCTCCGTCTGCCGCCGCGCCTCGACGTCCTGGAGCATGCTCGCCTTGTGGTCGTAGGCGACGTCGGGCCGGGCGGCGTAGTCGATCAGCTCCTCCGGGTCGGCGTCCAGGACGATGCCCTCCGCCGCCGCCACCGCCTTCCCCTCGTCGACGAGGCCGCTGACGAGGCGGCGCAGCGCCTCGTCCTCGCAGACGCGGCCGTGGGTCAGCCCGGTGAGGGCGCCGACCGGGATTTGTGGCGGCGTTGAAGATCACCTTGCGCCACTGCGGGCCGCGGGCGTCGGCGACCGCGGAGGTCGGCATCCCGGCGCGGGTACACGCCTCCGCGAGCCGCTCGACCTCCTCGCTCGAGGCGGGGCTGCGGCTCGAACGGGCCGATGGTCGTGTCGCCCTCGACGTCCCACTGGACGTGGCCGGGCTCGACGACGTGGCCGGCCGGGAAGGTCGTCCCGCGGATCACGCGGGGCACGTGCTCGGCGATCGCCTCCTCGTTCCCGAGTCCGTTCTGGACGGAGCAGACGGCGCCGTCCCCGAGCGCGTGCGCGACCGAGGCCAGCGCGGCGTCCGTGTGCATGCTCTTCGTCGCCACGATCGCGAGCTCGCAGGGAGGAAGCTCCGAGGCGTCCGTCGTCGCCCGCGGCCGGCCGACCAGGTCGCGGGCGCCGGAGAGGCGGAGGCCGCGCTCCCGGATCGCACCGACGTGCTCGGCGTCGAGGTCGAAGGCCCAGACCTCGACGTCGTCGAGCTGGGCCAGCGACGCCGCGAAGAGGGAGCCGACGGCGCCGCAGCCGACGACGCAGACCCTCAACGCGGAAGCCTCAACGTGACCTCACGGCCGCCTGTCAGCCCGCGCGGCCGGAAAAGGAGGATCAGCGCCATGACGACGCCCAGCGTAACCAGCCGCGTGCCCGTGGGGAGGTCCAGCTCGCCGAAGCCGAGGCCGAGCCCGCTCTCGGCGGTGAGGAGGAGGGAGTTGACCCCGCTCACGAGCAGGGCGCCGACGACCGCGCCCCAGAGGCTGCGAACGCCGCCGATCACGAGCATGGCGAGCGTCACGAACGCGAGGTCGAGGTAGACCTGCTGCGTCGTGATGCTGCCGAGCAGGTGCACGAGCAGGCCGCCCGCGAAGCCGGCGAGAGTCCCCGAGAGCGTGAAGGCGAGGAGGCGCTGGCGGTGGATCTCGATCCCGGTGCCCTGCGCGGCCGCCGCATCGTCGCTCGAAGCCCGCAGGACGCGGCCGAAGCGGCTCCGCTGGTAGGCGAACGCGATCACTGCGACCGCGATCGCCCCGCAGGTCGCCTGCAGGAAGCTCGTCGTCTCGGGAACGAGCGACAGCGTCCGCGCGCCCGGGCCGACCGCCTCCCAGTTGCGGAGGACGTTGTTCGTGATCACGAGCACGGCGAACGTGGCGATGCCGGCCGAGAGCCCCGAGAGGCGCATGAGCGGGACGCCGACGACGAAGGCGAAGACGCCGCCGACGACGGCGGCCAGCACGAGCGAGACGGCGTTCCCGACCTCCGCGCCCGCGATCAGCGGGAAGAGGTCGGGGCTGAGCGAGAGCTTGAGCGCCTCCGGGACCGTCGTGAGCCCGGCGGCGAAGGCCCCGACCGCGACGAAGCTCACCTGCCCGAAGGAGACGACGCCGGAGTTCCCGATGAAGACGTAGAGCGCGATCACGATCGTGGCCATGACGAGTGCGAAGCGGAACTGGAACTGCACGGAGCGCGAGGTGAAGCTTCCGAGCACGCCGACGAGCGCCAGCAGCAGAACCGGCGCAAGCAGCTGAGAGCCGGTGGCCAGGCGCGTTGTCAGAGCCGCTCCCATGCCGCCCGCGACCGGCTGAAGAGCCCGCTCGGCCGCACCAGCAGGACGAGGATGACGAGGAGGAAGAGCGCGGTGTCGAGGAACACCCGGCTGTCGGCGGGGAGGACGTCGCCGAGCACCGCGGCGGCGAAGCCGATCGCGAAGCCGCCGAGCGTCGCGCTCACGAGCCGGTCCATGCCGCCGACGACGACGCCGACGAGGGCGGGGATGACGAGCTGGAAGCCGTAGCTCGGGGTTACGAGCGGACGCTGCACGGTCAGCAGCACGGTCGCCGAGGCGGCGAGGATCCCGGCCATGACGAAGGCGAAGCGGATGACCGTCGAGGCGCGGACTCCGAGCAGCTGTGCCGTCTGGGCGTCCATCGCGGCTGCGCGCATCTGCAACCCGATGTCCGTGCGCCCGAGCACGGCGGCCGTCGCCCCCAGGAGCACGGCGCCGACGGCGATGGAGACGAGCGTCACCCAGCGGACGCGAACGTCCCCGATCGAGACGGCGCGGTTCAGCTCGGGCAGCACCCCGACGTTCTGGCCTCGAGCGCCGAAGGCGAGAAGCGCGACCGCCTGGAGGAGGAAGGAGACCGCGAACGTGGTCACGAGCATGGTCGTGGGCGTCGTCGTGCGCAGGGGCCGGTAGGCGACGTCCATCGCCAGCACGAGCGCGACGACGACCGCGAAGCACGCGACCAGGCTCACGGCCAGAGGGAGGTGGTTGGTGAGCGCGAGCGCGTAGGCACCGGCCGTGATCAGCTCGCCGTGGGCGAAGTTGACGAGCCGCATGACGCCGAACACGAGGCCGATGCCCATCGCCACGAGCGCGTAGATCGAGCCGAGCGCGGTCGCGTCGATCAGAGTCTGGAGGGCGCTCGTCACGATCCGAAGTAGGCCGCCGTGATCCGCGCGGTGTCGTGCGCGTCGGCGGGCGTGAGCGTGAGCCGGAGCTCGCCGTTGGCGAGCACGTGCGTGCGATCGGCGAAGCCGACGGCGAACTGCGCCCGCTGCTCGACCAGCAGGATCGTGACCCCGCTCTCCTTGATCTCCGCGAGCGCGTCGAAGACATCGTCGACCACCGACGGGGCGAGCCCCAGCGAGGGCTCGTCGAGAAGGAGCAGGTCGGGCTGCGCGACGAGCGCCCGCGCGATCGCCAGCTGCTGCTGCTGCCCCCCGGAGAGCAGGCCCGCGGGCCGGTGGCGGTCCTCGCGGACGACGGGGAAGAGCTCGGCGACACGGGCGACGTCCTCGTCCGCTCCGTCTCGCGACCGGCGGCCGACGAGCCCGAGCCGGAGATTCTCGTCGACCGTGAGCTCCGGGAAGATGTGGCGCCCCTCGGGGACGAGCGCCACGCCGGAGCGGACGATCGCGTCCGTGGGCAGGCCGCCCAGCGAGCGGCCGCCGTGCAGGATCTCTCCCCGGTACGGGGCGACGACACCCATGATCGCGAGCAGCGTCGACGTCTTTCCGGCGCCGTTCGGGCCGACGAGGCCGACAACCTCGCCGCGCCCGACCCGGAGGTCGAGCCCACGAACGGCCGGGACGCCCGCGTAGCGGAGCTCGAGCCCACGGATCTCGAGCAGGGCGTCAGGCACGCGCCCGGCCGAGGTAGGCGGCGGTGACGTCGATGTTCCGGCGGATCTCGTCGGGCGTGCCTTCGGCGAGCGTGCGCCCTTCGTCCAGAACCTGGATGCGGTCGCAGACGTCGAGGATGAGCCCGACGTTGTGGTCGATCAGGAGCACGCCGGCCTCGCGGCTCTCGCGCACGGTCCGGACGACCTCGGCCAGCCCGGGCACCTCGGCCTCCGAAAGCCCTGCCGCCGGCTCGTCCATGAGGACGAAGCGGGGGCTCGTCGCCAGCGCGCGCGCGACCCCGAGCTTGCGGGCCTCGCCGTGCGGGAGGACGGCGGCCGGGTCGTCGGCGCGGGGCTCGAGGCCGAGCAGGTCGAGGAGCTCGTCGGCCCGCCGACGCGCCTCACGGGGCGAGGCGCCGACGCCGAGCGCGGCGACCTCGACGTTCTCCCGCACCAAGAGCCCGGAGAAGAGCCGCCCGTGCTGATAGGTGCGGGCAAGGCCGGCCCGCGCCCGGCGGTGCGGCGCCCACGAGGTGATCGCTTCGCCCGCCAGCTCGACGCTGCCTTGGGTCGGCTGGTCGAAGCCCGTCACGATGTTGACGAGCGTCGTCTTGCCGGCTCCGTTAGGCCCGATCAGGCCGACGACCTCGTGCCGATGGAGCTCGAGAGTCACACCGGCGAGCGCGCGCACGCCCTCGAAGGAGCGCGAGATGCCGCTGGCCCGGAGGGTCTCTCCGGGCCAGCGGCGGGTTTCCGGGACCGTGTCGGTCACACGGCGATCATTCGATCTCGGCGGGCGAGCTCGCCGCCCTCAGCTCGACGAACGCGGGCTGGCTGTTCTGCACCTCCATCACGCGGTACTCGCGGCCGAAGACCGAGTGGAAGTCCTCCGAGAAGCTGATCGCCCCCGAGATCGTCTCGAGGCCGGAGAAGCCCTCGAACGCCTCGGCGAGGGACTCGCCCTCGGTGCCTCCGGTCTCCTCGATCGCCGCGGCGATGGCGTCGATGGCCGCGGCGCCGGTGACGAAGCCCCCGGTGCCGGGCGCCTGGTCCTGCGCCTCCATTTCCGCGATCAGCGCTTGCACGTCCTCGCTCGGATCGTCGCCGAACACGGACGCGTAGGTGACCGTGTAGAAGTTGCCGGTCCCCTCCGGCAGCCAGTAGTTGCCGTCGCACGCCCAGCTGCAGATGATCGGCGTGTCGTTGTCGAGGCTGCGGAGGCCGCCCACGAGGGCGGGCATGTCGTCGAAGGCGGTCGACGTGGCGATCACGTCCACGTTCGCCTTGTCGAGCGAGCTGACGACGTTCTGGATCGTCCCGTCGCCCTGCGTCCACGACTCCTCGACCGAGACCTCGCCCCCGAGCTCCTCGAAGCGGGCGGTGAACGCCTTGACGACGTCCTGGAAGTAGACGAGGAGATTGTCCGTCACCGTCGCGGCGTTCGTCCAGCCCTGGTCGTAGGCGAACTCGGCCATGGCGGCGCCCTCGTCCTGGGCCACGTTCCCGATCGAGAACGCGAGCTTGCCCGCGTCGCCGAACCGCTCCGGGCCCATCTGGTCCGTCCCGATGCAGGGCGCCACGGCCAGGATGCCGCGGGTGATCGCCTCCTGCACCGCTGGCGTCGCGAAGTCGACGTCACACGTCACGAGCAGGACCTCCGCGCCGCCGTCGATCAGCTCGATGGCGGCGGACTTCGTCCGCTCGGGGTCGAGCTGGTGGTCGACGACGCGCAGCTCCAGCTGCCGCCCGTCGACGCCCCCCGCCGCGTTGATCGCGTCGACCTGGATCTGCGCCGCGGTCACGGCGGGCCCGTCGAAGGGCGCCATCTGGTTCGTGAGATCCACCGCCGCGCCGATGACGATGGGCTCGCCCGCCGCCTCGCCGTCCTCGGCCGGGGCCGTGTCGGCCGCCGGCTCGCCATCGTCGTCGTCGCCGCCGCAAGCCGCGACTGCGAGCCCGAACGCCAGCACGAGCGCGAGCAGCAGGCTCCATCTCGTCGTTCCTCTCATGCCGAACTCCTCTCGACCGTTTTCCATTGACCAGACACCCCCGCAGCCCGGCTCTCTGGCGGCGGAAACGCCGCCTCCCGCCCTTTGACCAGGCGATACATCGCAGTGTGGAGCGGGGCCTCGACCCCGAGCCGCTCGGCCTCGCGGACGAGCGCGCCGGTGATGAAGTCCACCTCCGTGGGCCTCGCCGCGCGAACGTCCGCGAGCATCGACGGCACGTGCGCGTAGTCGCTCCGCTGCGTCTCCCCCCGGCGCACGGCGAGCACGTTCATCTCCCAGGGATCCTCGTGCAGCTGGACCCCGGCCGCCGTGGCGACACGGACCCCCTCGACCATGAGAGCGTGGACGAGGTGGCCGAGGTCGGTCGGCTCCTCCTCGCGGGCGAACAGGTCGACGTGCCCGAGGCAGGTGAGCGCGGCCACCGTGTTCACCGTCGCGTTGAAGACGAGCTTCGACCACTGCGCCGGCAGGAGATCCGGGAACGCCTCCGCCTCGAGGCCGCCGGCGTGCAGAAGCTGCTCGATCGCGACGACCCGTTCGAGCGGCGTCGCCGTCCCGGCGTAGGGCCCGAGCCACGTCGCCGTGTCGAGCTCGTACTCGACGTGCGTGTCGGCGTGCCGCTCGCCGCTCATGAACGTGACGGCGGAGACGAGCGGCCAGTCGCCGTGGCGGCGGACGATCTCTTCGGCGCCGAGGCCGTTCTGGACGGTCATCACCGTCGCGCCCGGAACACGCCCCGCGAGCGCGGCCGCGGCCTCCTCGAGCTGGGTCGCCTTCGTCGCCAGGACGACGAGATCGATCTCGGGGAGCTCTTCCGGATCGGCGGTCGCCCGCAGCCGCGCCGTGAAGTCGTGCTTCCCGGAGACGCGGAGCCCCTCCGCCTCGAGCGCGGCCGCGTGCTCCTCACGCCGCGTCAACACCCAGACGTCGGCGACGGAGGCCAGGTGGGCGGCGTAGAGGCTGCCGATCACCCCGCCCCCGACGATGCAGACGCGCTCGCTCACGTTTTCATATGGACGCCGGTACGTGCCCACAGTTGGCGGAAGGCCTCGTGGCCGCGGCGCGCGAGCTCGCCGGCGTCCTCGAGCCAGAGCGAGTCGGGGTAGGCCGACCCGAAGGTCCCGTCGTCGGAGAACACCTCGAGCTCGTAGGCGCCCTGCCAGCCGGCGTCGACGAGGGCGCCGAGGATCGCCGGGAGTTCGGCCACGCCGTCCCCGGGCAGCACGCGGTCGCACCAGCCCCGCGTCTCCGCACGCCAGTCGTTCACGTGCACGCCCACGATCAGGTGCCCGTACCGCTCGATCTCTTCGAACACGTCGGGGACGTCCCAGACGTGCCAGGTGTCGAAGAGGATGCCGACGTTCGGAGAGCCGACCTCCTCGCAGAGCTCGGCGGCCTCGCCGAGCGTCGTGATCGTCGTCCAGTCGTCCTGAAAGCGCGCGGACATGGGCTCGACCCCGACGGGAATGCCTGCGACGGCCGCCTCCTCCGCGACGGCTGCGAGGCCGGCGACGATCGTCCGCCGCGCTTCCTCGTCGCCTAGCGCCCCGGCCGGGCCTGTCAGGCAGACGAAGGCCGAGGGCTCGAACGGCGCGAGGCGGCGGACGCTCGCCCGCAACGCCTCGACCCGGTCGGCGGGCGCTTCGGGGCCCGGAAAGAGGGGAAGCGGCAGGATCGAGGGCACTGCGGGAATGCAGCTAGCCGCCGCCAGCCCGCTCGCCCGGAATGCGGCGAGAAGCTCGGGATCGCGGCCCTCCTCGAGCTTGAGCTCGCAGATGCCGATGCCGTCCACGCCGGCCTCTCGGTAGGCCGCAAGGTCCTCCTCGAAGCTCGCCCGGAGCGTCGTGAACTCACAGACGGCGAACGAAGGGTGGGACGGGCTCACCGGCGGCTCCGCTCAGGCCCGTGCCCGGTCGGCCGCGGCCTCGACCGCCCCCTCGCCGGCAAAGTGCGGCATCACCCTGGAGGCGAAGAGCTCCTGTGCCTTGATCGCCTGCCAGTGCTCGAAGCCGCCGGCGTTGACCGTGATCGAGATCTCCGTGAGGCCCTCGCACACGTCCCGCACGGCCTCGATCCGCTCGATCACGTCCTCCGGCGTTCCGACCCAGATGACGTCGCCGTCGATCATCTCGTCGTACGGCGTCTCGGCAAGCTGCTCGAGGATGCCGGCCGCGTAGAACCCGTAGCCCGCAGCCTGGAGCTCCTCGGCCGGCGGCAGCTCGTCGCCCTCCGTGAGCGGCGACGCGTTCCCCGCGAGGAACTGCTTCATGCCCTGCTCGGCCTCGCGGCGGGCCGTGTCGCGGTCCTCGTCGAGGTAGCAGGCGTGGATCCACACGATGTCCGGCTCGGTCCCGTGCTCGGCGCACTTCGCGCGGTAGAGATCCAGCTGCTCCTCGAGCGCCGCGTAGGGCAGGAGCGGGGGCACGACGACGGCCCACCCGCGCTCGGCGGCGAGCTCGTACGTGCGGTCGCTCGTCCCGCCGAGGAAGACGCGGAAGCGGCCGTCGGGCCGCGGCACGACGTGGGAGTCGTCGATCTTGAAGAAGCTGCCGTCGTAGGAGAAGCGCTCCTGCTCCAGCGCGGTGAAGAGGATGTCGAGCGACTCCTCGTAGCGGTCGCGCGTCTCGGCGATCGGGACGCCGGCCTTGAGCGGGATCCACCCGTGACCACGGAGAGCCCCGAACTCGTAGCGGCCGCCGAAGAGGATGTCGGCCGCGGCGATCTGCGAGGCGAGGATCGTCGGATTGTGGTACGGGAGGACGTGGCCGAGCGTCCTGAACCTGATCTGCTCCGTCCGCGCGGCGCAGAGGCCCCAGAGCGCGAACGGGTTCGCCGAGATCGAGAACTTGGGGAAGAAGAAGTGCTCGATGACGGCGTAGGCGTGGTAGCCGAGCCGGTCGGCGTTGACGACCTGCTCCACCACCTCCTCGTAGAGCCGGCCCGGCGACTTCCCCGGCCAGTGCTGGATCTCCGAGTACAGGCTGAACCTCATGCGCTACCTCCCGGTCGGATCCAGGCGTCGCGACGCCCGTGCCGCCGCGACTCTGAACCATGTTTTATCAAGTGTCAAATCCGCTTCCTGAGCGCGTCCAGTCGCCCCAGCGCGCGCCGCGGGAGCGCGGGCCTGAGCAGCTCCTTCGCCACGAGCGTGCCCGAGCCGGCGCCCAGGCCGGGCCCCGGATGCGTGCTCGCGCCGATGTGGTAGAGGCGCTCGACCGGGGTCGAATGCCCGGGCAGCTCGGGGCGCGGACGCCAGACGAGGTTCTGGTCGAGGCTGCAGGAGCCGCTGTAGATGTCGCCGCCGACCATGTTCGGGTTCGCCGCCTCGATGTCCGCCGGCGAGAGGACGACCCGCTTCATGAGCGCCGAGTCGAGGTTCTCGATCTGGCGCGCGAGCCGGGCCTGGATCCGGTCGGCGTACCGCTCCCGCAGGTCTTCCGTCCAGGTGCCGTCGCCCACGTCCAGCTCGCCCGCGGCGTCCCCGCGCACTCGCGCCGGCAGCTCCTGGAGCTGGATCCAGAGGATCGAGGCGCCCTCGGGGGCGCGGGCAGGGTCCACGGTCGTCGGCTGCCCGCAGACGATCGTCGCCTCGGCGGGAAGCAGGCCCCGCTCGGCCTCGTTGACCGCGCGCGAGACGCCGTCGAGCCCCGGGGTGAGGTGGACGATCGCCGTCCGGCCGAGTCGCTCGTCGCCCGCCCACCGCGGCGGCTCCGAGAGCGCCATGTGGATCTGCATCCCCGCTCGGCCGTAGCGGAAGCGTCGCGCCGCCTCCGCCGCCTCCGCCGGCACCGGAGCGGCGTCGAGCAGGCGCCCGTAGAGCTGCGTCGGCGTGACGTTCGCGATGACTGCCTCCGTCGCCTCGATCGTCTCGCCCCCGTCGACCGCGACACCGGCCGCCCGACCCTCGCGGACGAGGACGCGCCCCACGTCGCGACCGGTCTCGCAGGCTCCGCCGGCGTCGCGCACGATCCCCGCGAGCGCCTCGACGAGCCGAACGCCCCCGCCCCGCGGCACGGGCATGCCGCCGAGCTCGACCGCCACGGCGATCACCCGGGTCATGAACCCGGAGGACGCGGCGTCCGGCCCGACGCCCGTGTGCAGCACCCAGGGCGCGAGCAGGCCGTGCACCCGGGGCGACGCGAACGTCTCGCTCACCCAGTCCCGGCAGGAGGCGAGCAGCGACCCCGTGAAGCCGACCAGGCCGCGCCGGCCGAGGCGGCGGTAGGCCCTGAGCCCGAGCCCCGCACCGGCCGAGGACCAGAGCTCGGTCCCGAGGACGCCGAACGCGAGGTCGGCGTTGGGCATGAACTCCGCGACCACGCGCCGCCAGGCCTCTCCGTCGCCGGATGAGTGGCGCTCGAACTCCTCGGCGTTCGCCTCGTGCGAGGTGGTGAGGAACGCGCTCGTCCCGTCCGGGAAGAGCGAGGCGGTCGGCAGCTCCGTGTGGAGGTACTCGAGGCCGCGCGCGGCGAGGTCCTCGCTCAGCTCGGCGTAGGCGGCGGAGCCGACGAACAGCGGGTGCCACGACGAGAAGACCTCGTGGAGGAAGCCCGGCTCCGTGATCTCCTCGGTGCGGATGGCGCCGCCGAGGTAGTCGTTCCGCTCGAGCACGAGCACCCGCTTCCCGCCGCGGGCGAGCAGGGCGGCGCCTGCCAGCGAGTTGATGCCGCTGCCGACGAAGACGACGTCGTAGCGCTCGCTCATCGGCCGCCCCCGTTCACGGCAGCGGCTCGCCGAGGGAGTGGAAGGTGCGGTCGAAGTAGAGGAGCGGCCCGCCCTCGCGGTCCGGCGCGACGACTGCCTCGACGTCGCCGATCAGGAGCGTGTGGTCGCTCACCGAGAAGACCCGCTCGACCGAACACTCGACGTGCAGGAGCGCGCCAGCGATCATGGTCGTCGTCCGCTCCCCGCCGGCGTCCTCGCAGAATGCGTCCACGTATTTGGGGCTGCCGGGAACGGCGCCGAGCTCGGCCAGATGCTTCTGGTCGTCGCGGAGGACGGAAAGCCCGAAGCGCCGGGTTTCGAGGATCGCGTCGAGGCAGCTCGCGTCGTCGGCGAGCGAGATGAGCACGCGCGGCGGGCTCGCCGAGATCGAGCAGCAGGCGCTGATGGTCAGCCCCCAGAGCCGCTCGTCCTTGCGCGCCACGACCATGACGACTCCGGCGGCGAGCAAGCGCATGGCGGACTTGAACGTCTCCTCGTCCACGAGCGCCGGCCGCCGGGGAGAGAACGTGGGGTCCACCTCGATGTAGCCGCCGACGAGGACGCGGGGGTCGGGGGCGAACTCGGCGTAGTCGCTCACGGGCCAATCCTTGGCCTGTGAGCGTGAGGAGGGTGTGTGAGGGAACCGGGAGGTTTACTCATGGGGGAACCCCCTCCTCAAAGAACGGGAAGAAGGGGGCCCGCGGGGGAAGCATGGTTTCCCCCGCGCCGAGAAACATGGTTTCACCCACGGGAGCGAGCCGAAGGCGAGGGACGCTCACGAGCCTAGAAGAGATCGCCCGCGCCCATGCGGCGGGCGACGAGGTTGGCGGTGAGGGAGAGGTGGAGCCGCAGGCGCTCGGCGGCCTCCTCGGGCTCGTGTCGGGCGCAGGCCACGAGGATGGCCTCGTGCTCCTCGCGACGCTGGCGGAGCGACCGCCCCGAGAGGGAGAGCGCCCGGTAGCGCTCGCAGTTCTCCCAGGCGGGCCGGATCAGGCGCACGAGCCAACCCGAGCCGGAGGCGGCGTAGAGCGAGAGGTGAAAGTCCGCGTGCGTGCGGCGCGCCGCGCGCGCGTCACCGCGCCGGCTGGCGTCGGCGTACGCGTCCAGGGCCGCACGTCCGCGCTCCTCGTCCTCGTCCGTGAAGCGCACCGCCGCCCTGTGCACGGCCAGAGGCTCGAGGGCGAGCCTCGCCTCGTAGGCGTCGTGCAGGTCCTCGATCGCCAGCTCGCTGACGCGGGCGCCCCGGTGCGGGACGTGCACGGCCAGGCCGAGCCCCTCGAGCTGCCGGACGGCCTCGCGCACCGGGGAGATGCTCATCCCGAGCGAGCGGGCGAGCTCCTCGAGACGGAGCGGCGAGCCCGGCGGCAGGTCGCCCGCGAGGATCGCTTCCTGGAGCTCCGCGACCGCCGCCTCGGCCATCGTCTGATGCCGCCTGCTCCCCTGGGCGAGCGCCGTGGACCTCACGAGCGCCATCGTCCCGCGCATTTGATCAGATGTCAAACGCTTCGCCCGGGGGCGGGCTCAGTCGACGGCGGCAGTGCACTCGATCTCGATCAGGCAGCCCGGGACGGCGAGGCCGGTGATGCCGACGATCGTCTGCGCGGGGTGGGGCGCGCCCCCCGTGACCTCGTCGATCGCGGCCGTGATCACCTCGTACTCGGTGGGCTGGAGCGTGTAGATCGTCCGGCGGACGACGTCCTCCCACCCGACGCCGACCTCGCGCATCGCCGTCTCGAGGTTCCGCATCGCGGCCTTCGTCTGCTCGCCGAGGTCGTCGCCGCCGACGATCCCGAACTCGGGGTCGAGGGCGAGCTGGCCGGCGAAGTAGACGAGGCGGCTCCCACCGGCGACGCTGACGTGGCTGAAGCCGGGAGCCGGGTGGAGCGCGCTCGGGTTGACGTCCTGACGTGGCACGTGACCTCCTTCGCTACTCGTGGAGGCCGCGGGCGAGATCGGCGAGCTCCTCGTCCGTGACGAGGCCCCGCTTCTGCGCGCCGCGGGCCTTGACGGCGTCGAGCAGGGCGCGCTCGTCCTCCTCGGTGAGCTCGAGCCCGAGCTCCGCGGCCTTGATCCGGATGGAGTCGATACCGCTCTTCTTCCCGAGCACGATCGCGCGCTCGGCGGCGACCACGTCGGCCGAGTAGGGCTCGATCGACGGCGGGTCGTGGAACTGGCTCGCGACCGCGCCGCTCTCGCGCCGGAAGAGCGTCTCCCCCACGATGGGCTTCCAGGGCTCGAGCGCGTAGCCGGAGAGCTCCCGCACGCGCTCGGAGACCTTCCGAGCCAGCTCCAGGCGCAGCTTTGTCTCCACGCTGTAGAGCGCGTCGAGCGCGAGCGCCACCTCGAGCAGGTTCGCGTTTCCGGCACGCTCGCCCATGCCGTTGATCGTCCCCTGGATCCACCGGGCTCCGGCCTGCGCAGCGGCGACCGCGGCGGCCGTCGCGAGCCCGAAGTCGTTGTGGCCGTGGAAGTGCACCGGGACGTCCGGCCCGACGAGCTCGACCGTGCGCCCGACGAGCTCCGCGACCGCCTCCGGCGAGGCGACACCGATGGTGTCGACGACCACGACCTCCCGCGCCCCGGCCTCGACCGCTGCCGAGTAGGCTTGGTCGAAGAAGCCCGGGTCGGCCCGGGTCGAGTCGACGCCGAAGTACGCGACCGTCACGCCCTCTCCGGCGGCGAAGGAAACGGCCGAGCGAATGCGCTCGAGCATCTTCTCGCGGCTCACGCCGAGAGCGTCCAGCTTCAGGTCGGAGATCGGCGACTCCACGACCGACGCGGTCACGCCCAGCTCGACCAGGGCCTCGACGTCCGCAGGGACGGCCCGCGAGAAGCCCCAGATCTCGGCCGCGAGCCCGTCCGCGAGGATCAGCTCGATCGCGCGGCGGTCGTCTTCGGAGACGCGCGGGAAGCCGGCCTCGATCCGCTCGATGCCCAGCTCGTCGAGCGCGCGGGCGATCTCCAGCTTGTCCTCGGGGGAGAGCACGACGCCGACCGTCTGCTCGCCGTCGCGCAGGGTCGTGTCGTAGAGACCGACCGACCCGCCGCGCCGGTACGGCTCGTTCACCGAGCCTGTCCAGATCTGCTCGCGGTCGATCACGTCACGCGAAAGTCGTCGGGAAAGGACGAGAGCCGCTCGGCTCCCCCAGCGGTGACGAGGAAGTTGTCCTCCAGGCGAAGCCCGCCGCCTCCGCCCCAGTACGCACCCGGCTCGATCGCCAGCACCATGCTCTCCTGGATGATGCCGTCTCCGGCCTGGTGCGCGTAGGGCGGCTCGTGGGCGCGCGCCCCCACGCCGTGCGCGACGGGATGCGAGGGCTGCCCCGGGTAGCCGGCCTCGGCGATGCCGTCGCGGACGAGCCTGTCCAGCTCGGCGAGGCCGGCTCCCGGCCGCACGTGGTCGATGGCAGCCTCGTACACCGCGAGCAGGCTTTCGAGCAGCCGCTCGTACGCGGGGGTCAGCGTGCCCGGGCAGACGTTCTTCGTGTGGTCGCACCAGTACCCGTCGACGCACACCCAGATCTCGAAGAGGGTGGGCTCATGCTCCTGCACCGGACGGTCGCCGGTCGCCGTGAAGGTGCGGATGCCCGGGCCCGACCAGACGAGCGCGAAGCCGCGCGCGAGCTCCACCTTGCCCCGGTAGCCGGTCCCCTCGCCGTGGACGAAGCCTTCCCAGAGGGCCCCGGCCTCGCTCTCCTTCATCCCCGGGCGCAGCTCGCGGGCGACGTGCTCCATCGCCAGGGCCGAGAGCTCGTTGGCGAGCCGCATCCGCTCGAGCTCCTGATCGGTCTTGACCGCGCGTGCCTCGACCAGCAGGGGCGTCGCGTCATCGGCGGAGCCGAAGGCGTGGAAGAACTCGTGGGTGTACGTCGTCGGCTCTCCGACCATACGGTCGGACGCCTGCGTCCCGAGCGTGAGCTCCAGGCCGACCCGCTCGTAGCCGGACTCGCGCACGACCGCCTGCGCGAGCTCGAGCGACCGAGCCGTCGGCGGGCGCGGGTCGCGCTCGTCGTAGCCCCTGAAGAGGCGAACGTCGGAGGTCCAGGCGGTGCGCTCGGCGTCCTCCTGCTGGGGCTCGAGGACGACGAGCGTCGGGTCGCCCTCCCGTGGAAAGACCACGAGGTCGTACCCCTTCATGCACCAGTAGTTCGTGAGGTAGAGGACGTTGTCCGGCGCGCGGACGACGATCGCGTCCAGCTCCCGCTCGGCCATGAGCCCGCGGACGCGGTCGAGCTTGGCCGAATCGACCGGCCAGCTCATCGACACGCTTCCGGCCCGATTCCGTCACCCACCGGCGCGGATTCGACGGTTAGGCTCGTGCCATAAGGGGCGGGAGGTGGGTCTCCCGTCATCACGTGAGGGCCGCGCGTGGGGCCGCGGCGCGCGCGCATTACCAGCGCACCCGCGGCGGGGCGGGCTCCCCGTGGGCGGCCTCCCACGAGACGACCGGGTTGCGCAGGACGCCGATTCGCTCGATCTCGCCCTCCATGACGTCGCCCGGCCGCAGGTACAGGGAGGCGGCGTCCTCGCTGAAGCCGGCGACGCCAGAGACCGTGCCGGTGGAGACGACGTCGCCGGCGCTGTACCCGAGGGCGGAGTAGTGCGCGATGATCTCCGGGATCGTCACCGACATGCGGCTCGAGTGCGAGACCTGCCGCGCCTCGCCGTTCACGCGCAGCTCCATCGCCAGGTTGTGCGGGTCCGCAATCTCGTCGGGCGTGACGATCCACGGGCCGAGCGGGCAGAACGTGTCGATCGCCTTGCAGAAGGAGAAGACTCCCGAGCGCATCTCGCGCCGCTGGATGTCGCGGGCGGTCACGTCGTTGAAGATCACGTAGCCGCCGATGTAGTCGGCGGCCTCCTCGGGCCCGAACCACTTTCCCGGCTTCCCGATGACGACGGCGAGCTCGAGCTCGTAGTCGAGCTCCTCCGTCAGGTGCTCCGGGTAGACGACTGGCTCGTCCGGGCCGACGATCGCGTCAACGTTCTGGAAGAAGACGATCCACGGCGCGATCTCGTGCGACCAGGCGACCCGCTTCGACTCCTCCTCGTGCTCGCGAAAGTTGCCGGCCGTGTGGAGGAACTTCTTCGGGACTATGGGCGCCCGGAGGCGCACGCCGTCGAGCGGGACACGCTCACCGGTCTCGCCGGCGCCGCCGCGCTCGAAGTAGGTGCGCATGTCCGGGACGTCGAGAACGGCGATCTCCTCCCCGTCCAGCGCTCCCACGCGGCCCACGTCGAACGTGACGAGCTTCATGAGTGTCCCTTCAGGTAATGCTGGCTAGCTTCTGCGTCGCGAGCACCAAGCATGAGTTCGCACTCGTCCGCAGCCAAGGCTAGAAGCCTTGACGAGGGCGAGGGCGTGCTCAGGCGCCGCGTGATCGCGGGGCAGAAGCAGATGGGCATTGCCTGATGGGACATTAGGTCACTCCGCACACCGCCTTGGCCACCCGCGCGTACACGTCTGCCGTCTTCACAAGTCCCTCGATCTCGAGATTCTCCCCCAGCTCCGGATCCGGTAGCCCGCTCGAGGTGCCGTAGTTCACCGTAGCGATGCCGTAGCGCGTGAGCACCGAGGCGTCGGAGAACCAGCGCGTCACGTCGCGCTCCGGCAGCGAGCCGAAGACCTCCGCGTGCGCCGCGTCCAGTGCGGCCACGAGCGGGTGCCCCTCCTCGATCTCGGCGCCGGGCGCCGTCACGTACACCTCGGCCTCGACGCCCTCCAGGCTGCGCGCGAACTCGAGCGCCCGCCGCCGCGCCTCGGCCATGGGCACGGAGGGCGGCACGCGCAGGTCGAGGAAGAGATCGGTCTCGTGCGGCGTACGCGAGACGCGCCACCCGAAGCCGCCGCGGACGGCGCCGACGTTCGCCACGCCGCGCTCGTCCCCGTAGCTCATCTCCTCCTCCCAGGTCGGAAGCCAGGCGAGCACGCCGTCGAGCACGGCGCGCATGCGCACGATCGAGTTCTCCTCCTGCCGCCCCGCGCTGAACGCCGTGTGGATGAACGGGCCGCGCGTCCGCAGCCGGAGCCAGAGCGTCCCGAAGTGCGCGAGGACGACCTTGTTCTCGGTCGGCTCGCCGAGGACGCACATGTCGGCGGCGCCGCCGTGCCCGACCAGGTGGCGCGACCCGGCCGCGTAGCCCCGGTACTCGGCGCCCTGCGCGTCGCCCTCCTGGGTCTTCTCGATCTCGCCGGCGACGGCGGCGATCATGACGTCGCCGCGCAGACGCACACCGTCCTCGAGCAGCGACCGCACCGCCTCGACGTAGCCCGCCAGCGCGCCCTTCATGTTGGAGATCCCCAGGCCGTAGATCCGGCCGTCCCGCTCGAAGCCTTCGGGCTGGAAGCCGGGGATGCCCTGGAGCCAGGGCTCGCGGCCCGAGTACGAGGTGTCGAGGTGCCCGTTGAACATGAGCGTCGGGCCGCCGCCGGTCCCCGACCAGGTTCCGAGCACGTTGGCGCGGCCGTCCTCGACCTGCTGCCACTGCGCCTGGAGGCCGATCGACTCGAGCTCGTCCCGCACGAGCTCCGCCGCCGCCTGCTCCGAGCCGGTGAACGAGGGCGTGGAGACGAGCCGGAGCGCCAGGTCGACGAGGCGGCGCTCGTCGATCATCGGACCTGCGGGAGGACGCGCTCCCCGAAGACCTCGAGCTGGTGGTGGCGGTCCTCGCCCCAGAGCTCGAGCATGACGTGGGTGCAGCCCGCCTCCCGGTACTCCTCGATCGCGGCCACGCAGTCCTCGGGGGTGCCGGCGATTGGCTTGCAGCGGTCGAGCAGGGAGTCGGTCACCTGCTCTTTCGCCGCGAGGCGGCCACCCCGTTCCATCGCCTCCGCGACCGGCGCGAGCTCCTCCATCTCGATCTCCGCCAGCTCGAGGAGCGTATCGGCGGAGCCCTTGATGTTCTGGAACTTGTTGGCGAGGTACATCGCGGCGATCTCACGCGCGCCGTCGCGCCCCGCCTCCCGGTCGGACTCGTGGATCGAGGCGACGATCGTGCAGCCGATGTCGATGTCGGCCTTCACGTTCTCGCGTGTATAGCGGACGAAGGCGGGGGTCGTGATCGACGGGGTCAGGCAGCCGTCGCCGACCTCGCCCGCGAGCGCCTGCATCCTCGGCGCGGTTGCGGCCACGTAGACGGGCGGGACCTCGCGGGGCGACTCGGCTTCCGGGGCGAGCGCCGGCACGGAGGCGCTCCAGGTCTCGCCCTCGTACTCGAAGGCCCCGCCGGCGAGGACGCCGCGGACGATCGCCACCGCGTCGCGCATCGGCCCGAGCGTCTTCTTGGTCTGCATCACGGCATTGTTGAGGAAGATCTTCGAGGTGCCGAAGCCGAGCAGAAAGCGCCCGGGACCGGCCGCCTCCTGCACGACGCGCGCGTCCATCGCCGCCTGCACCGGATGGCGCGTGAAGGGCGAGATGATCCCCCAGCCGACGGCGATGCGCTCCGTGCGGTCGGCGATGAGAGCCGAGGCGACCGTGGAGGAGCGCGCCTCCATCCCGTGCTTCCGCCACCAGGGGTAGGCCTCCGCGAGCCAGATCGTGTCCATGCCGACACGGTCCATCACGGCGGCCGTCTCGAGCATCTCCTCGAGCGGCTCCATCGTCAGCTGCATGACGCCGATGCGAAACGGCTGGCCCATGCCGTCGAGGCCCCGGCGGGCGCTACGCCTCGCCGGCCTTGACGGCGACGCGCTTGTCGAGCGCCGTCAGCACCTGCTCGACCTGCTGGTTGACGATCGGCTGGACGACGCGCTGGCCCATGCTCGCGACCTGGCCGAGGATGCGGACGTCCGCCTGCCAGCGCATGTCGGTCGCGCCGCCGTCCTCGGTGAGGTCGAACTGGGTCTCCATGCTCATGATCGCGCCGACCCCCTTCCCCTTCGCGTGGAGCCCCGCGTGCTCCGGCGGCCGCGACTCGGTCTGCTCGAAGTCGATCGACATCTTCATGCTCCCGAGTCCGAGCGGCACCTTCACCTTGGCCTTCCAGTGCGTGTCGTCGACGATCTCGAAGCTCTCCACTCCGGGCATCAAGCCCGCCATCTCGGCCGGGTCGTTGAGGACCTCCCAGACGCGATCCCTCGGCGCCTCGTAGCGCCGAACCCCTTCGACCTTCACCTGTCCGAGACCTCGACGCCGGCGCGGCTGGCCGCCGGGTCCTTGATCAGCTCCCACACCCGGTGGTACGGGTTGTGGCTCTCGGTCACGATCGGGCTGCCGACCGGGCGGAGCGCGTCCTGGAGAGCGGCGCAGACGGCGTGGATGCCGGCGCCTCCGCCCTCCCCCATGCCCTTGGTGCCGAGGGAGTTGAAGGGCGACGGCGATTCGATGAACCCCGTCTTCAGGGGCGGCATGTCGAGGGCGTGGGGCACGTGGTAGTCGTAGAAGTTGCTCGCGAGCAGCGTCCCGTCCTCGTCGTACGGGAACGTCTCGAACGTCGCGGCGCCGAGCGCGTGCGCCGTCGCGCCGTGCACCTGGCCCTCGACGATCTGGGGGTGGATGCGCGTGCCGCAATCGTCCACGGCCGCGTAGTCGACGATCTCGTACACGCCTGTCTCGGGATCGACCTCGAGGACGCACGCGTGGATCTGCGTCGCGTACGTGAGCGTCAGATTCCCGAACTTTCGCTCCGTGTCGGGAGCCTGGAACGGCGGCCGGTACACGTAGCGGCAGTTGAGCGTGACGTCGTCGAGCTCCGGCGGCAGACCGGCGTTGTTCACGTTGATGATGGCGCCGCACGCCATGAACGGCAGCGCCGCTTCCGGCATGTCGCGCCGCTTGGCCATGCCCTCCTCGAGCACGATGTCGTCCGGCCCGTCGGCGCCGAGGATGACGGCGGCGAGCCGGCGGATCTGGTCGGCGAGAGCGAGTGTGGCCCCCTTCACGGCCTCGAGGCCGGTGACCGCAAACTGACTCGCGTACGTGCCCGAGAAGCCGGCGTGGGAGTTCCAGTAGCTGTCGTGGCCCGCGCGTACGTGGACGTCGTCCGGCGTCACGCCGAGGAGGTCCGCGACCACCTGCGAGGCCACGGTCTCGTGGCTCTGGCCCTGAGGCGTGGTGCCGAGCGTGACGACGATCTCCCCGAAGATGTCGAGCCGCACGGTGGCGACCTCGTTGTTCCCGGAGAACTGGAGCTCCGGGTTCAAGATCTGCGACTGCCCGAAGTTGTTCGTCCCCGAGTCGAGCGTCGAGCCGATGCCCAGCCCGAGCAGCTTGCCCCGGGACTCGGCGTCCTTCCGCCGCTCCTCGAGGGCGTCGTAGCCGACCAGGTCGAGCGCGATGTCGAGGCAGCGCGCGTAGTCGCCGGAGTCGTAGACGCAGCCGTTCGGCGTCTCGTAGGGCATCTCGTCGCTGCGGATGTAGTTGCGCTTGCGCACCTCCACGGGGTCGAGCCCGAGCTCGTGCGCGACGACGTCGACCACCCGCTCCGTGAACCAGAGCTGCTGCATGCGCGAGTAGCCGCGGTTGGGCGCCGTCGGCGACTTGTTCGTGCATGTCTGCGTGAAGTCGACCTTCACGTGGCGCCAGCGGTAGCAGCCGGGCGTCACCTGCGCCCAGATGATGCAGCCGAGCGGCTCGTAGCGTGGAAAGGCGCCTGCGTCGTCGAACGCCTTGACCCTGAAGCCGAGCATGGTCCCGTCGGAGCGCACCGGCACCTCGACGTCGAGGAAGGTCCGCTCGTTCCCGTGCGTGTTCGCGGTGTGCTGGTCCGTCCGCCACTCCGTCCACTGCACCGGCCGGTTGAGCTTGCGCGCCAACAGGCACAGGGCCACGAAGTACGGGTGCGAGCGTGATCTTGTTGCCGAAGCCGCCGCCGATGTCCTGCGTGACGATGCGGAGTTTGTCGGTGCCGACCCGCAGCGCCGGGGCCATCCAGACGATCCCGATGCCCGGCATCTGGTGGTTGCAGTGCAGCGTCCACTGCGTAGTGCCGCGGTCGTACTCGACGAGCGCGCCTGCGCACTCGAGCGGCGTGGACGCGAAACGGTGGAAGTAGAGGCGGTCGATCTTGACGACGCGATCGGCCTCGGCCAGCGCCTCGTCGAAGTCGCCCCATTCGAAGGTCCCCGACCAGACGACGTTCGACCCGGCCTCGTCGTGCAGGATGGGGGCGCCGGGCTCGGCGGCCGCGACTGCGTCGAGGACCGGCTCGAGAGGCTCGTACTCGACCTCGACGAGCTCGGCAGCGTCGCGCGCCAGCTCCCGCGTCTTGGCGACCACTGCCGCCACCGGCTCGCCCGCGAAGCGGACCTTCCCCACGGCGAGCGCGTAGTCGCGGATCTCGCTTCCGGGCGGCGTCGACATCTCGAAGAACGGGTCGGTCTGCGCAGCCACCTCCTCGCCGATGAGCGTCCCGTACACGCCCTCGACCGCCTCGGCGGCGGACACGTCGATCGAGACGATGCCCGCGTGGGCATACGGCGACCGGACGAAGTGGACGTAGCCCATCCCGTGGCGCTTGACGTCGTCGAAGAAGACGCCCTCGCCCTGCACGAGGCGCTTGTCCTCCTTGCGCGGGATGCTCGTGCCCGCGAATCCCTTCTGCGGAGCCTCGACCTGCTCGGGCGCCGTCGTGGTCACGCAGACACCTCCCCTTTCGCCGCGGCGCCGATCGCTTCGACGATGTTGACGTAGCCGGTGCAGCGGCAGATGTTGCCCTGGATCGCGCGCCGGATCTCGTTCTCCGTCGGCTCCGCGTTGTGGTCGAGCAGGTGCTTCGCGCTCATCAGCATCCCGGGCGTGCAGTAGCCGCACTGGAGGGCATGACGATCGGAGAAGGCCTGCTGGAGCGGATGAAGCGCCCCGTCCGATCCGGCGAGCGACTCGATCGTCTCGATCGAGGCGCCGTCGGCCTGGACGGCGAGGAGCATGCAGGACTTGACGGCGAGGCCGTCGAGGATGACGGTGCACGCGCCGCAGTTCCCTGTGTCGCAGCCGATGTGGGTGCCCGTCAGATCGAGGTCGTCGCGGATCAGGTGGACGAGCAGCCGGCGCGCCTCGACCTCGCGCTCATAGACCTCGCCGTTGACCGTGACCGAGACGCGCATGCTCGTCACGGGAGCCATCTAGACGGCCTCCTGGGCGGCGGCGACGGCCCGCTCGGCGACCACTTCGGCGAGGTGGCGACGATACTCGGCGGGGCCGTGCACGTCCGACGGAGGGTCGAGCCCGGCGGTACGCACGGCCTCGCGGACGGCGCCCGCGTCCGCGGCCGCCGTGAGCAGGACCGGCGTGGCGGCGACGCAGCCGAGGACGACGCGGGCCTCGTCGCCGGCGACGGTCGCGGCGGCATTGACGATGCACGTGCCGTCCGCACCGATCGCGATCGCGCTGAAGCCGTCGCCCGCGCCGTCCCGAGCCGGGACGACGACCTTCGTGAGGAGCTCTCCCGGGCCGACTGCCGTCATGTAGACGCCGAGGAAGAACTCCTCGGCCGGGACGATGCGCTCTCCGTCCGGACCGACGAGCGTCATGGAGGCGCCGGCGGCCACGAACACGGGCGGCAGGTGGTTCGTGGGGTCGTTGGAGCAGACGTTGCCGCCGACGGTCCCGCGGTTTCGCACCTGGACGTCCGCGATCTGCGCGGCGACCTCCGCGACCACCGGGCGGGCCGCCTTCACCTCGGAGGAGGCGATCACCTGGGCGTAGGTCGCGAGCGCCCCGAGCTCCAGCGAGCCGCCCGTGGTGACCGCGATCGTCCGCAGGTCGGCGAGGTCGGCGAGATCGACGAGGACGTCGGGCGCCGCAGCGCGCGACTTCATCACGTTGACGATCGTCTGGCCCCCCGCGAGCGGCCTCGCGCCGTCGTTCTCCGCCAGGAGCCGCACGGCCTCGTCAACGCTGGAAGGTCGCGCGTACCCGACCTCGCTCAGCAGCATTCGGCGATCCTAACGAACCCGATCCTTCACCCGTCAAGGGTCGCGCGTCGGAAGGGCGCGCGCCCCCGACACCCCGTCTGGACTCCGCGGCCGGTGTAGGGTACGTCGTCCCCAGCGGGACGGGCGCGCCTAACCACGCCGCCGGAGCGGCGTCAGAAGGAGTGAAGTGAGGCCCATGCTCGAGGTCACGGCTCACGCGAACGGCCCCGGCCCCGCCCCCGGGGCGTAGTCGGTGCGGTACGTGACCGACGAGGCCTCGGCCGAGGCCCGCCGAGACGAGGGCGACACGGCCACGACACGGGTGACGATCGGCTCGGACTTCGGTTGCGACGCCCTCGAGCAGCGCGTGATCCGCTTCGCGGCCGGGCGCTCGCAGCGGCGGGGCGCCTCGGAGCGGGAGGAGCTGCTCTTCGCGGTGGCGGGGACCGGGACCGTCAGCCTCGACGGCACCGACCACGCCGTCGAGCCGGAGACAGGCCTCCTCGTCCCCCCGGGGTCGACCTACGAGGTCGAGAACCCCGGCCCCAGCGAGCTCGTCCTCGTCTCGGTGCTCGGCCTCGAGCCGGAGGCCGGCGCGGAGGCGAGCGGCCCGCCGGGACCGATCCGGGTCGCGGACCAGCCCGCCCACCCGGCCGGGAAGGATCGCGAGTTCCGCTACGTCGCCAACGAGGAGCTCGGCTGTCGGACCGTCACCCAGTTCGTCGGCTCGATCCCTCCGGGGCGCGCGAAGGTCCACTACCACATGTACGAGGAGGTGGCGTACATCCTCGGCGGAGAGGGCGTGCTCCACATGGGCGGCGAGAGCTCGAGCGTGCGGCCGGGCTCCTGCATTCACTTTCCGCCGCAGGAGCCGCACATTCTCGAGAACGTCGGCTCGGGGACGCTCAGGGTCCTCGGCGTCTTCCATCCGGCCGGCGACCCCTCGATGGCATACAACGTCCCAGAGGCCCAAGGAGAGGAGAGGCGCGCATGAGGAAGTCCCGCTACTGGATCCTGCTCGCGCTGGTCGCCGCGCTCGCGATCGTGGCAGCCGGCTGCGGCGGAGACGATGACGACGAGCCGGCCGGAGAGGACACGACGGCCGCCACGGACGGGGACATGGAGGCGGTCGACTGCACGGCCTCGATCGGGATCATGGGCCCGTTCACCGGCGACGTGGCCGCGATCGGCCAGGAGCAGCTGAACTGGGCGAAGTTCGCGGTCGACCAGTTCAACGAGATGCACGGCACGACGTTCACGCTCGTCGAGGGCGACACGCAGCTCGACCCGGCCCAGGCAGCCACGGTCGCGCCCCAGTTCGTCTCCAACGCGGACATCGTCGCGGTCGTCGGGCCGGCAGGCAGCCAGGAGGTCGATGCGGTCGAGGCCATTTACGGCGACGCCGGCATGGCGTTCATCTCGGCTTCGGCGACGGCGACCAATCTGACGGACTACGCGACCTTCTTCCGCGTGGTTCCGACGGACGCCGACCAGGGCCCCACCGACGCGACGTACATGCTCGACGAGCTCGGCGCGGCGAACGTGCTCATCATCGACGACCAGAGCTCGTACTCCACCGGTCTGGCGGACTCGACCACCGAGGCCCTCGAAGCCGGCGGCGCCACGGTCACCCGGGAGTCGGTGAGCGCGGACCAGACGGACTTCTCGGGTCTCGTCTCGGCGGTCTCCGACGACACCGACGTCGTCTTCCTGCCGTGGCAGGTGGCGGCCAACGCGCAGCTCTTCGGCAACCAGCTCGAGGAGCAGGGCAAGGACGTCGTGATCTTCGGGTCCGACGGTCTCTTCTCGCCGGACGACTTCTCGATCGCGGGCTCCTACGTATCGGCATTCGCACCCGACATCACCGGGCTCGAGGATCCGGCGATCCAGGAGCTCGTGACGGCCTTCGAGGCCGAGTACGGCGACTTCGGCACGTTCGGGCCTCCGACCTTCGCGGCGACGACCGTCGTCATGGAGGCGGCCATGGCCGTGTGCCAGGACGGCGGCGAGCCCACGCGCGAGGCCATCCTCGAGCAGATGGGCCAGACCAACCTGCCGGAGTCGATCCTCGGCCAGCCGATCGCCTTCACGGAGGACGGCGACATCCAGGATGCGACGTTCTTCATCTTCCAGGTGCAGGACGACGGGAGCTACCAGCTCCTCCAGTAAGTAGGAAGATCACGTGAGACAGGGCCGTGCGGCTCCCGCGGGAGCCGCACGGCCGACCCGGGTCCGAAGGCAGCGGATGGACTTCTTCGTTCAGCAGTTGGTGAACGGCGTCACCCTGGGGAGCGTCTACGCGCTCATCGCCCTGGGGTACTCCATGGTCTACGGGATCCTCAAGCTGCTGAACTTCGCCCACGGCGAGGTCTACATGTTCGGCGCCTTCATCGGGTACTTCGTCCTGACCGCGCTCGGGGGCGCCGACTCGCCGATGCTCCCGGTGGCGCCGCTCCTGATCCTCGTGTTCCTCGCGGGGATGCTCGGCGCGGGCCTCCTGGGCGTCGTGATCGAGCGCTTCGCCTACCGGCCCCTGCGAAACGCGCCGCGCATCGCGCCGCTGATCAGCGCGATCGGCGTCTCGTTCTTCCTCCAGGCCTCGGCTCTGCTCCTCTTCTCGGCGCAGTTTCGCACGTACGACACCCCGCAGCTGATCCCGTTCTCGACCGGCATCGAGTGGGGTCCCCTTCGCATCTCGCTCGTCAGGATCCTCGTGATCGGCTCCGCCGTCTTCCTCATGATCGCGCTCACGCTGCTCGTCAGCAGGACGCGGCTCGGAAAGGCGATGCGCGCAACCTCCTACGACCGCGAGGCGGCAGCGATGATGGGGGTCGACGTCGACCGCGTCATCGTGGCGACGTTCCTCATCGGCTCGGTGCTCGCGGGCGCGGCCGGCGTGATGGTCGGGCTCGTCTTCGAGCGCGTCTTCCACTTCATGGGCTTCATCGCCGGGCTCAAGGGCTTCACCGCCGCGGTCATCGGCGGCATCGGGAACATCCCCGGAGCGATGCTGGGCGGGCTCGTGATCGGCCTCGCGGAGGCGTTCACCGCCAGCTACATCTCCTCCACCTTCCAGAACCTCATCGTCTTCGGGATCCTCATCGTGGTCATGCTCGTCCGGCCCACGGGGATCCTCGGCTCACCGGTGCTAACCAAGGTCTAGGACTGATGCCTCGCATCGGCACCGACGAGTGGGTCTCCGAGCAGGAGCTGCGCACCGAGTACTACACAGGGCTGACCGCCCCGGCGCGCCGCGCCTTCGACCGCGTCGGGCCGGGGCCGCGCTTCTTCGCCTTCCTGGGGATCTGCGCGCTCTTCCCCTTCCTCACCGACTCGGCGTTCCACATCCGCATCGGCGTGAACGTGCTGCTCTTCGCGCTCCTCACCCTCGGCCTCAACATCGTGGTCGGCTGGGCCGGCCTGCTCGACCTCGGCTACGTGGCCTTCTACGGCTTCGGCGCCTACATGTACGCCTGGGTCTCGTCGGACCAGTTCGACATCCACCTGCCGACGGAGCTCGCGATCCCCCTCGTCGTCGCCGCCTCGGCCCTGCTCGGGCTCCTGCTCGGCCTGCCGTCGTGGCGCCTCGTCGGCGACTACCTCGCGATCACGACCCTCTTCTTCGCGCAGATCTTCGTCGAGCTCGCGCTCAACCTCGACCGCATCAACGTGCCGTGGCGCGACGAGCCGCTGGACCTGACCGGCGGGCCGAACGGGATCCCAGGGATCGACCGCATGGAGATCTTCGGCCTCGAGCTCAGCGACGTGCGCGACTACTACTTCCTGCTCCTGATCCTGCTCGCGCTCATCGCCGTCGGGCTCTTCTACCTGAACGACTCGCGCACCGGCCGCGGCTGGCGCGCGTCCCGCGAGGATCCCCTGGCGGCCGAGCTGATGACGACGCCGGTCAACCGGCTCAAGCTCCTTGCCTTCGCCATGGGCGCCGCCATCGCCGGACTCACCGGCTCGATCTTCGCCGCGGTGCAGACGGGCGTCTTCCCGCAGAACTTCGAGGTCGTCCTGCTGATCATGATCTACGCCGCCCTCATCCTCGGCGGCGCCGGCTCCATCTCGGGAGCCGTCCTCGGCGCGATCATCGTTGCGGCCGTTCCCGAGATCCTGCGCACGCCCGAGAACGCCAGGTGGCTCTTCTACGGCGCGCTCGTGGCCGTGCTCCTGGCGACCGTGAGGCCGTGGCGGCGCCTCGCAGTCGTCGCGGGCGCGATCGTCGCCTTCGGCTTCGTCGTGCACGGGCTCGTCGCGTGGATCTGGCCCGCCGGCGTGGAGGGCGAGCCGGCGGGAGGCACGCTCGGCGGGCTGCTCGACTCCTGGGTCATCCTCCCGGTGGAAAACCAGGAGCTGCTGGGGAACCTCGCCTTCGTGCTCCTGGTCGCGGCCGCGCTCACGCTCACGCAGCTCCGCGGCGACGCGCGCACCATCCTCCTCATACCGACCATCTACCTGGCCGCATTCGTCTGGGAGACCCGACTCATCGAGCAGCCGAGCGTCACGCGCCAGCTTCTCTTCGGGGCGATCCTCGTCGCGATGATGACGATGCGCCCCCAGGGCCTGCTCGGCTCCCCGCGGGTGGAGAATCCAATCTGATGGCCTCCCCGCTGCTCGAGCTGCGCGACGTGAGCAAGTCCTTCGGCGGCCTCGCCGTGATCGGCAGGCTCGACCTGACCGTGGCCGAGAGGGAGGTCGTCAGCGTCATCGGCCCGAACGGCGCCGGCAAGACGACGTTCTTCAACCTCGTGACGGGGATCTACCGCCCCGACCACGGCGAGATCCTCTTCGACGGGAAGAACATCGTCGGACTCGAGCCGCACCGGATCGCGCAGCTCGGAATCGCCCGCACCTTCCAGACGCTGCGCCTCTTCCTCAACATGACCGTGAAGGAGAACGTCAAGGCGGCCACCTACGGCAACACGAAGGCGCGCTTCTGGCAGTCGGCATTGCGGACGCCCGCCGCTCGACGGGAGGAGAAGGAGGTCGACGCGCTCGCCGAGGAGCGGCTGGCGTTCTTCGGCAAGCGCCTCGTCGGCTACCGGATGGAGCAGCCGGCGTACAGCCTCTCCTACGCGAACCGCCGCCGCCTGGAGATCGCGCGCGCCACCGGAACATCGCCCCGCCTGCTCCTCCTCGACGAGCCCGCCGCGGGGATGAACCCGGCGGAGACCCACGAGATCACCGAGCTGATCGCTCGCCTGCGCGACGTGGGTGGCTACACGATCCTCGTGATCGAGCACGACATGCACGTCGTCGAGGGGATCTCCGACCGGGTCGTCGCGCTCGATCACGGGGAGAAGATCGCCGAGGGGTCGTTCGAGCACGTGGCTACCGATCCGCGCGTTGTCGAGGCCTACCTGGGCGCCCGCGCCGCGGAGGCGGGTCAGTGAGCGCGCAGCCCCAGCGCGCCGAGGAGCCGCTGCTCCTGCTCGACGACGTGAACACCTACTACGGACAGATCCACATCCTCCAGGGCGTCTCGCTCGAGGTGCGCCCGGGCGAGCTCGTCTGCCTGCTGGGAGGCAACGCCTCCGGGAAGTCGACGACGTTGAAGACGATCCTCGGCATCGTCACCCCGCGGAGCGGCCGGGTCGTCTTCGAGAGCGAGGACGTCACCGGGCGCTCGACGAGCTACCGGATCGCGCGAGGGATGGCGATCGTCCCCGAGAACCGGCGGGTGTTCGCGCCCATGACCGTGCTCGAGAACCTCGAGATGGGCGCCTACCTGCGGAAGGACGACGTGTCCGACGACTTCGCGCGCGTCTACGACCTCTTCCCGCACCTCTACGACCGCCGCTCGCAGCTGGCCGGGACGCTCTCCGGGGGCGAGCAGCAGATGCTTGCCATGGGCCGGGCGCTCATGTCGCAGCCCCGCCTCCTGCTCATGGACGAGCCGTCGATGGGCCTCGCGCCCATCCTCGTCGAGCAGAACTTCGAGATCATCAAGCAGGTTCACGAGGCGGGCGTTTCCGTCCTGGTCGTCGAGCAGAACGCGAACGTCTCCCTCTCGATCGCCGACCGCGGCTACGTCCTGCAGACCGGGAACGTCGTCCTCGCCGACCGGGCGGACGCGCTGCTCGAGAACGAGGAACTGAAGAAGGCCTACCTTGGTCGCTAGGGCGCAGTCGACGGCGCTACCCGGCCGCGTTCGCCACCGCTTCCCCATCCTCGAGCGGCTCACGTACGTGAACAGCTGCTCCCAGGGCGCGCTCTCCGACGTCGTGAGGGCCGCCTACCAGGACTATCTGCGCGACTGGGACGAGCAGGGATCGCCGTGGGAGTACTGGGTAGAGCGCGCCGAGGCCGCACGGAGCGCCTTCGCCTCCCTCGTGGGCGCCGCCGCGGACGAGGTCGCCGTGACGACGTCGCTCTCCGCGGGCGTGAGCGCGCTCTTCTCGGGGCTCCGCTTCGAGGGCGAGCGGACGACGATCGTGATCAGCGACTTCGAGTTCCCCACGGTCGGGCAGATCGCGCACGCGCAGGAGCTCCGCGGCCGGCGGGTGGTACACGTCCCAGAGGCCGGGGACGCCACGATCCCGCTGGAGCACTTCGACGCGGCGATCGACGAGCACACGGCCCTGGTGGCGGTGACGCACGTCTGCTACCGGAACGGCAGCCGGGTGGACGTGGAGGGCGTCGTGCGCCTGGCGCACGAGCGCGGGGCGCTCGTCCTCCTGGACGCCTACCAGGCCGCCGGCATCATCCCCCTCGACGTCCGGGCGCTCGGCGTCGACTTCCTCGCCGCGGGCACGGTGAAGTACCTCCTCGGCTCGGCGGGCCTCGCCTTCCTCTACTGCCGGGCCGACCTCGTCGAGCGCATCCGCCCGACGAGCACCGGCTGGTTCGCCGACGAGGACATCTTTCAGATGGACATCCACGACTACTCCCCCTCGGCGAGCGCGCGGCGCTTCGAGTTCGGCACCCCGCCGATCCCGAACATCTACGCCGGCCTCGCCGGGCTCGAGCTCGTGGACGAGATCGGCGTTGCCGCCGCCGAGGAGCACGTGCGCGGGCTGACCTCCCGGCTGCTGGACGGCCTCGACGAGCTCGGAGCGACGACGGTCACCCCGCGCGACCCGGATCGGCGCGGCCCGCTCGTCGCCGTCGCCTCGACGGACGAGCACGCGCTCGTCGCGGCACTCGGCGCCGACGGGGTCGTCACCTCCTCCCGCGACGGGAACCTCAGGCTCTCGTTCCACGGCTACAACTCGAGCGACGACGTCGACGCCCTGCTCGCGGCCCTCGCCCGCCACCGCGGCCTCCTGGCCTGATAGTGCCCCGTCGGGGCACTTAGTCCTCGAGCTTCGCCAGCTCGGTCAGCTCGCTGCGGGCCCGCCAGAGCTCGGGGAAGCGGCTCTTGGCCACGAGCCGGCCGAGCACCTCGACCGGAGTTCCCTGCGTCCCGACGACCTCGCCGCCGATCACGCGCTCCACGAGCTTGAAGTGGTGCGCGCGCCAGAGGATGATCCGCTCGTCCCACTCGATCAGGAGCTCCCCGAGCTGGTAGAGCTCCTCGAGCTCCCGGCCGCGGCGGTACAGCTCGACGACGGTGAGGCCCTGCTCGCGCAGGAGCTCGTGGAAGGCGGCGCCGAGCGGCGGCGTTACGCGGCGCACGGCGTTGAACCCGGGCGAGTCGAAGCCGCTGCCGTGGCCGAGCACGCGTCGCATCTCCTGGTACTCCCAGGGCGACATGTGCTCGAGCATGTGGATCTGGGCCGTGATCAGCTCGATGCAGAGGACGGCGCGGCGCAGCAGGCGGATCGCAGCGGCGAGCTCGTGCTTCTGCATGTGCTCCGTGGCCGTCTCGACCTCGAAGCAGGCGAGCTTGAGCCAGAGCTCCGAGGACTGGTGGGTCGTCTGGAAGAGGAGCTCGTCCCGGTGGGCCATCTCCTCGGGTGACTTCTGGAGGGCGAGCAGCTCGTCGGTCCGCAGGTAGCGCTCGTAGTCGCTCGCGCCCGGGCCGGGCAGGATCGGCGCGAACTCGTCCTCGGTCACGTGCTCGCTCATGGCGTGCAGGATACTTCCCGCTCCATGGACTACGGCCGGCTGGGTCACACTGGCGTCGAGGTCTCCCGCGTCGCGCTCGGCTGCGGGAACTTCGGCGGGATCGGCTCGGCGCCCGCCTTCTTCGGGCAGGGGGAGACCGAGAAGGAGGCCTTCGTGCTCATGGACGCGGCCTTCGAGCGCGGCATCACGCTCTTCGACACCGCCGATGCCTACGGCGGCGGGCGCAGTGAGCGCGCGGTCGGCCGCTGGCTCGCGAGCCGCGGCCCGGAGGCCCGCGAGCGCGTCGTCGTCGCGACGAAGGTCTTCCACTCCGTCGAAGGCGACCCGGCCGACCGCGGCCTTGCGCCTGCACGGGTCCGCCGCCAGGTCGAGGGAAGCCTTGCCCGCCTCGGCGTCGAGCGGATCGATCTCTACCTGATCCACGAGCCCGACCCGGAGACCCCAGTCGGCGAGACGCTCGGAGCTCTCGACGAGCTCGTCAGGGCCGGCACGGTAGGGGCGATCGGAGCGAGCAACGTGACCGCCGCGGAGCTGGAGGAGGCGCTCGCGGCGAGCGAAGAGCGCGGGCTCACCCGGTTCGAGTGGGTGCAGAACGCCTTCAGCCTGCTCGAGCGCGGCGACGAGGCCGCACTGCTTCCGGTCTGCGCACGTCACGGGCTCGGCTACACGCCGTTCAGCCCCCTGGCGGGCGGGTGGCTGACCGGGAAGTACAGGCGCGGGGAGCCGTACCCTGAAGGCTCGCGCATGACCCTCCGGCCGGAGCCCTACCGCGCGATCGCCGAGGAGCGGACGTTCGACCGCCTGGCGGCGCTCGGCGAGCTGGCCGGCGCCCGCGGGGTCGACATGGCCACGCTCGCCCTCGCCTGGGTACTCGGGGACTCGCGGGTGACGTCGGTCGTCGTCGGCCCGCGGCGGCCCTCGCACCTCGACCCGGCGCTCGCCGCCGACGCGCTCGAGCTATCGCCCGGCGAGCGCGAGCGGATCGGGGCGCTGTTCGCCTGATGGCCCTCGTCCTCGGCGAAGCGGACGTCGAGCACCTCCTCCCGATGGAGGAGTGCGTCGAGGTGATGGCCGAGGCGCTCGCGGCCCTCCAGCGCGGCGACATGGAGCAGCCGCTCAGGTTCGTCGTCCGGCCGGCGGGGGCCGCAGGCCTCATGGGGCTAATGCCGGCCTATCGCGCCCGCCCGGAGCCGGCCTACGGGCTGAAGGCCGTCTGCGTCTTCCCCGGGAACCCCGCGCGAGGTCTCGACGCACACCAGGGTGCCGTCCTCCTCTACGACGGCGAGACCGGCGTGCTCCGGGCGGCCGTCAACGCCTCGGCCATCACCGCGATCCGCACTGCGGCCGTCTCCGCGGTCGCGACGAGGCTTCTCGCCCGCGCGGACGCCCGGGTTCTCGCGATCCTCGGAGCGGGCGTGCAGGCGCGCTCCCACCTCCGGGCGATGGCGGTCGTCCGCGGCTTCGAGCACGCGAGGATCTGGAGCCGGACGCCCGAGCGCGCAGCCGCGGCCGCGGCGGAGGCGGGGACGCCCTTCCCGGTCGTCACCGCCGCGAGCGCCGAGGAAGCCCTGGACGGCGCCGACGTCGTCTGTACGACGACCTCGTCGCCCGAGCCGGTCGTCCGGCGTGGCTGGCTCGCCCCCGGCGCGCACGTGAACGCCGTCGGCTCGAGCATCCCGACGGCCCGCGAGCTCGACACGGAGACGATGGCCGCGGCCGCGCTCTTCGTCGACCGCCGGGAATCGACTGTGAACGAGGCCGGCGACTTCCTCTTCGCGACGCAGGAGCGGGCGATCGGCCCGGAGCACATCCGCGCCGAGCTGGGCGAGCTCCTCACGGGGGAGACGGAAGGTCGGCGCTCCGCCGCCGAGCTGACGGTCTTCAAGTCGCTCGGCCTCGCCGTCGAGGACCTCGCCGCCGTCGAGCACGTCTACCGCCGCGCGCGCGAGACCGGCGCGGGCGTCGAGGTCGATCTGTGATCCCGCTCGAGCAAATCCGCCGGGCCCGCGAGACGATCGCCGGCACCGCCGTCCGCACGCCGCTCCTTCGGCTCCACGTCGAGGGGCCCGCCGAGATCCACCTCAAGCCGGAGACGCTCCAGCCGATCGGCTCCTTCAAGATCCGCGGCGCCTACAACGCGATGGCCGAGGCGCCGCGCGACCGCCTGGCCGCCGGGGTCGTGACGGCCAGCGCCGGGAACATGGCGCAGGGAGTCGCCTGGGCGGCGCGCGAGCTGGGCATCCCGTGCACGGTGATCGTCCCGGACCATGCGCCGGCGACGAAGCTCGCGGCGATCGAGCGCCTCGGCGCCGTCCACATCGAGGTTCCCTTCGATCGCTGGTGGCGGGTTCTGGAGGAGCGGAGCTTCCCGGGCGTCCAGGGCTTCTTCGTCCACCCGGTCGAGGACGAGCCGGTGATGGCGGGGAACGGGACGATCGGCCTCGAGCTCATCGAGGACCTGCCCGACGCCGACACCGTGATCGTCCCCTGGGGAGGCGGCGGGCTCCTCGTCGGGATCGCGAGCGCGGTCAAGGTGCACCGGCCCGACATCCGGGTGCTGGCGGTGGAGCTCGAGACGGCGGCGCCGCTGACCGCTTCGCTCGCGGCCGGGGAACCGCGCGAGATCGACTACCGGACGACCTGGGTGGACGGGGCCGGCGCCCGGGCGTTGCTGCCGAAGATGTGGCGCCTCGGCCGCCCGCTCGTCGACGGCACCGTCGTCGTCTCGCTCGAGGAGACGGCGGCCGCCGTGCGGCTGCTCGCCGAGCGCGTCCGGCTCGTCGCCGAAGGCGCCGGCGCGCTCGCGGTCGCCGCGGCCCTGTCGGGAAGCGTGCCCGGACGCAAGCTCGTGGCGATCGTCTCCGGCGGAAACATCGACTCCGGCGTGCTCGCCGCGATCCTCGCGGGCGAGACGCCGTAGGAGTATCCTCGCCGATCATGACCGAGACGAAGATCACCCTGCCCGAGAGCGCGATCCCCGAGCGCTGGTACAACATCCAGGCCGACATGCCGAACCCGGCGCAGCCGGTTCTGCACCCCGGCACCGGGGAGCCCGTCGGCCCCGACGACCTCGCCCCGCTCTTCCCGATGGACCTCATTCTCCAGGAGGTCTCGCAGGACGCGGAGATCGGGATCCCTGCGCCGATCCGCGAGATCTACCGCCTCTGGCGCCCGACGCCGCTCTACCGCGCACATCGCCTCGAGGCGGCGCTCGGCACCCGCTCCCGCATCTTCTACAAGTACGAGGGCACGAGCCCCGCCGGAAGCCACAAGCCGAACACGGCGATCGCCCAGGCCTACTACGTGAAGGAGTCGGGCCGGACACGGATCGCCACGGAGACGGGCGCCGGCCAGTGGGGGAGCGCGGTCGCGCTAGCCGCGCAGCTCTTCGGGCTCGAGTGCAAGGTCTACATGGTCAAGGTCTCGTACCAGCAGAAGCCGTACCGCCGCTCGATGATGGAGACCTGGGGCGCGAGCGTCGTCGCCAGTCCCTCGGAGGACACCAACTCGGGGCGAGCGGTGCTCGAGGCCGACCCCGACTCGCCCGGCAGCCTCGGCATCGCGATCTCGGAGGCGGTCGAGGACGCGGCCCAGCGAGAGGACACCGCCTACTCGCTCGGCAGCGTGCTCAACCACGTCCTCATGCACCAGACGGTGATCGGCCAGGAGGCGCTGGCGCAGATGGAGATCGCGGGCGCCTTCCCCGACCTCGTCGTGGGCTGCGTCGGCGGCGGCTCCAACTTCGCCGGGTTGGCGTTCCCGTTCCTGCGCGAGAAGATCGGCGGCCGCGACGTCGACGTGCTCGCCTGTGAGCCGGCCGCATGCCCGACGCTCACCCGCGGCCCCTTCGCGTACGACTTCGGGGACACGAGCCAGCTCACGCCGCTCGTCCCCATGCACACGCTCGGCCACGACTTCGTCCCGCCGGGCATCCACGCGGGCGGCCTCCGCTACCACGGCGTGGCGCCGCTCGTCTCCCAGCTCGTGCTGGACGGGCTCGTCCGCGCCGAGGCCTATGGACAGACCGACGTCTTCGCCTCCGCGGTGCGCTTCGCACGCTGTGAGGGGATCATCCCGGCGCCGGAGTCCGCCCACGCGATCCACGGTGTCGTCCAGGCGGCGGCTGCCGCGGACCAGGAGGGGCGCGAGCGCACGATCCTCTTCAACCTCTCCGGCCACGGCCACTTCGACCTGGGCGCCTACGACGCGTACCTCCACGGCCAGCTCGAGGACTTCGAGCTCCCGGAGGACGAGATCGCCCGCGCGCTCCAGGCCATCGAGCCGCTCCCGAAGCCGGCCGGCGTCTCCTAGCTCGTCCGGACTCCCTCGAGGCGCCTCAGGCAACACGTGGGTTCATCTCGCTCGGCCGAGCCTGTGGTCCCCCCGCGGGCACCGCCACGGGACCCGTGCTTGGCGGCCCCGGAGGGGCATCGCTGATCGCAGCACGATCGCCGCAGAGCGCGTCGAGCAGGGCACCACCCGTGATCCCGTCTTCGGGGAAGACGGCCCACCCCGCCTCGATCCTCTGCTCGTCGGAGGAGAACCCGGCGAGCGCCTGGCGAATCCGCGCGAGCGCCGCCTCCCCCATCTCCCGGTCGCACTCGGGGAGGAGCACATAGACGTTCCGGCCTTCCGCCCAGACCAGGTCGACCGTTCGGACCAGTGAGCGAACGGCGCACGCGACCTTGTCGCTTCGCTCGAAGCGCCCCTCGTCGGCCTGGCCGCAGGCGAATCGGGCGAGGAAGAAGGAGTGACCGAAGCGCCGGCTGCGCTCGAGCTCGAGACGGAAGTCCTCGAACGAGACGGGCCTGGCAGCGAGTCCGTGCGGATGGGCACGCTGCCGCGCGTCCACAGTCCCGCGCCGGACTGGCGGCGCCAGGCGCGCGGTAGGCGGGGAGTTATTGGGCACCCTCTTGCGATCCTTCGCTTGTGTACGGATGAAGCTGAACATGTTGGACCTCCCTTCTCGGCTCTCAGAACCTGCCCCCGCCGGACGAGGCGCCCGGCGGCTGGGTCAACCGGCAGCGGGCTAGCCGGGGCGGTTCAGCTGCGAGACGAGAGCGAAGGGCCGAAGCTGCGCCACCAACAGCAGGAGCAGCCTGCCGCTCCCCAGCAGAGCGAGAGCGACGATGAAGGCGAGCGCGATGTCGAAGCCGGCCGAGGACGCGCCCGACGTCCCGCCGGTCGCTCCCCCGAAGGAACCGGGGACCGGCGCATGACCGTTGTCGCCCGCCAGCGAGAGTGGAGCGAGCTCGGAGGGCTGCTCTGCCTCTCGCAGAGGGAGTCCGGATTCGTCGGCACCGCTGCCCTGCCGGGCGCGGCTTCCGGTCCTCGGATCCCCGGCGAGCTGGACGAACGGCGGGGCGAGCCCCGGCACGATCTCGGAGCCGGCCGGGGGCGACTGTGGAAGGAGCACGATTGACGGAGTCTGACCGGCGGGCGGGCCGGGCGGGCTCGAGGGTGTCGCCGTTCCGGGTGGCGCCGGCTCGGGAGGCGGAGCCTCGGGAGCGGGGGGCGCCGGCTCGGGCGCAGCCGGCGGGGGCTCGACCGCAGCCGGCGGCGGCTCGGGCGCAGGCGAGGGCTCGGGCACCGGTGAGGGGTCGGGCGCCGGCGAGGGGTCGGGCGCCGGCGGAGCCTCAGCCGGAGGCGCGGGGTCCGCAGCCGGAGACTCGGCGGTGGCCCCGTCCGCGACCGACTCGGCCGCCGTCGGATCCGCAGCGGCCTCGGTGGCCGTCGCGTCGGAGGACGTCTCTTCGAGGACGGCGGTCGCCTCGGCGGCTTCGGCGGCGACGTCGGAGGCGAACGCATCGACCGGAACCCCGAGCCAGAGGAAACCGAGGGCAGCGAGCACGCCGACTCGCCGGGCCAGTGCAGCCAGGTCTATTGGTCGATCGGCCGGAACACCAAGCATGACGGTCATCTTCAGTGCGGTGCCCCGAGAGAGTTGCAATCACTCTTCGACTTGTCAATGCCGCCCACCGAGGGGCGGCGCTCGAAAAGCTGCGGTCGGACGCGTCGGAGGAGCTCGGCCGCCTGCTTCTCGCCGATGTCGAGCGCCCGCCGCGAGCCGGCGCCTTGGCCGAGGTGGACGGTGAGCGTCGCCACACCTGCGCGCCGCTGGCCCGGCGAGCTCCGGAGCTCGAAGCTGACGGCCGCGTCCGGATCGAGCTCGGACCAGCGCCGGCGCAGGCTGCCCTCGCGAAGCGCGAGTCGGCGCCCGTCGAAGGCGTGCCCGAGCTGGCGGTAGCGGTCGAGGGCGAGCGGAACGGCGGCGGCGAGCGCGACGAGCGCGACGGCGGCCGCCCAGACGGCGCCGAGCGCAGCGAAGAGCGCGAAGAGGACGAGGGGGACCGCCGCCGCGCGGACGAGGCGGCGCGAGCGCGCACTCGTCGGATGGGACGCGAGCGGAGCGTGCGGGCTGGGGGCGTGCTCGTCCACGGCCGAGAGCAAGGCCCCCAGCTCTTCCCGCCGAAGCACCGGAGCGAGCGTCGTGCCGCCGTCGCGGCCGCCGACCCCGGCTGCGATCGCGGTCACCGCGGCGAGGCCGAACGGCCGCCGAAGCGGGGTGTCCCGCACGTCCGCTCCGCGGATCCGGTCGCGGTCGAGATGGACGACGCGGCGGGTGAGGAGACCGCGCGCCGCCGTCAACCGCTCGCCCTCGTCGCGGAGCGTGAAGTCCCAGTCCACGAGCAGCGACCCGATTGCGGCGGAGACCAGGACCAGCGCGGCGGCAACCAGTCCGACCAGCACGAGGCCCATGGCATCGGTCGGGAAACGATCCGCGGCGGCCTCGACGGCACGCTCGACGTATCCCCCCGGTAGGTCGTCGGCAAGGTTGAGCGCGACGCCGACGATGGCCGCCGGGGCGAAGAGGTAGCTCAGGCTCGTCACCCCGGCGGCCGCGAGGCGGCCGGGCGTGGCGCGATACAGAACAGGCGGCTCGGCGAACTCGGGGCCGGGCGAGGCAGCAAGGAGCCCCTCCCGAAGCTCGTCTGCCTGCCGACGCGTGACCGCAGGCAGCGAGAGCTCCGCGCTCTGCCCGCCGCCGGCCGCCGCCTCCACGTCGACGCGCACGAGCCCGAGAAGACGGTGCAGGAAGGGCTCGGTGACGCGGATCCCGCGCACGCGCTCCAGCGGGATCGTCCGCACCGAGCGGCTGAGAACGCCCGAGTGCAGCTCGAGGCGGCCGCCGCTCACGCGGTAGCGGAAGCGCCACCAGGAGAGAAGCGCCAGCGGGAGGCCGATGAGCAACGCCAGCAGCACGGCCGGGACGACGACCCGGGTTCCCGCGGACAGGAAAAGCGCGAGCGCGGGAATGAGGCTTGCGCCCACGAAGCGGCGGGCGACGACGACGAGGCCGAGCGGATGGAGGCGACCCTCGAGCTCCGCCGGCGGCGACACGTCAGGTTCCCTCCTCGAGGCCGGCCCGGCGTGCGAGCTCCTCCACGAGCCGGTCGGCGACCTCGGGCGTCAGTCCCGGGACGGAGGTTCCGCCCGCGGCCGAGGCCGTCCGCACGAACACGGCGACGAGTCCGAGCGCACGCATGAGCGGCCCGGCCGTCGTGTCGACGGTCTGCACGCGCGCGTGGGGGACGACCTGGTAGCGCCGCCAGAGCCAGCCGCGGGCGACGTAGAGCCCGAGGTCGGTGACCTCGTAGCGGAAGTGGCGGTAGTCGAGGCCGGCCGAGACGAACGAGAGCACGACGAGGCCGGCGACGACGAGCGCGCCGATCCCGCCGACGAGCCAGGCGACCGTCGTGGCACCGAGCATCGCGGCCGCGACGGCACCGCCGATCACGAGCGCTGCGGCGACCCCGGTCGCCATCAGGTTCTCCAGGAGCCACAGCGTCCGAACCCGCGGGTCGAGAGCGGTGGCCGGCTCACGCAGGATCACGGTCGTCCCCTCAGCTCAGAACCCCGGCCGGCCCTGGCCGGGCTCGCCGAGGCTCTTCCCGTAGACGAACACGGCCGAGCCTTTCGAGAGCGCTCGCGTGACGAAGTCCTGGTCGGCGTCGCTCGTCCGCACGCACCCGTGGCTGGCGGGGTAGCCCGGAACGCTGGCCGCGCCGTGAACGGCCCAGCCCTCGTCGAAGTAGAGCGGCTTGTAGAGGCTGCCGAGTGGCGCCTCGACGATTCCGTCCACCTTGCGGTAGACGGTGAAGCGCCCGGTGGGCGTGTAGGCGACGGCGGTCCCACCCCCGGGCACGTCGTACGTCTCGCCCGAGCCGGTCGAGACGTTCAGGATCGCGACCCTTCCGTTGCGGGAGACGACGAAGGCGATCTGCCGGTCGAGGTCGACCTCGATGCTTGGCCGCGGCTCTTTCCTTCGCGGCCCGGCTCCCTGAGGATCTCGGAGCCCTCCACGCACCTGCGGCCCGGCGACGCCGTCGCGACCCAGCCCCTCGTGCTTCTCGAAGGCCATGACGGCGGACGCCGTCTGGGCGCCGTAGGCGCCGTCCGCGCTGCCGGGCCGGTAGCCGAGCTGGGCGAGCCGCCTCTGCAGCTCTCTGACCGCAGGTCCTCGCGAGCCCGGCCTGAGCACCTCGCCGTCGTCGCCCTGGTCGGCGGACGTGTCGCCGACGTGCTCCACCGGCTTCTCGTCGAGGACCTCTTCCTGGTAGAGCTCGTTCAGAGCGGCGGCGGTTTCCTGGCCGTACGCGCCGTCGACCTCGATGCCTGCCTCGCGCTGCACCTCCTCGATCGCCCCCTCCGTAGCCGGGCCGTAGTCGCCGTCGATGAGGCCGTCGTAGAGGCCGAGCTCGGCGAGGGCCGTCTGCATCGCCTTGACCGAGAGCGCGTCGCTCCTGCCGGCGAGCGCGCCGAGCACCGCCCGCGTGGACCGGTCGAGCTCGCCGGTGGACTCCAGGCCTTCGTCGGCCTGAAGCTGCTCGAGCGCGTCCTGTGTCTCGTCGCCGAAGACGCCGTCGTGCGGACCTTCGTAGTAGCCGAGATCGGCGAGCTCCTCCTGGAGGTGCGACACCGCGTGGCTCGCGGCGTGGCCGCCCGGAGGCGCGGCGCTTCCCGACTCGGACCCGTCTTCCCCGCCGCACGAGGCAGTGACGAGAGCACCGGTGACGACGAGCGACGACGACAGGGTTCTCAACGGCGACATCGACGCGGCAGTCTAGGCCGTCGGCGGCGCTCCCTATCCTCGGGTGCGTGCGAGGTCGCGAGCCGCCCGGCCAGGCGTACGAGCAGGAGCTCGCCGAGACGATCGGCACCGGAACCGAACGCTGGCTCGCGGAGCTGCGGCTCGCGGTCGTCGGGATTGCCCTCAGCGTGGGTCTCGGCGCGGCGGACATCGCGCTCGACGCCGGCGGCTGGGGGGTCGCTCTCGCAGCCGGGCTCGGAAGCACGCTGCTCTTCCTGGCGATCCTCTGGAGACTGCGGCCGCGACGCGGCTGACGAGGCAGACTGCCGGCATGGCGGTGCCTCGCGTTCTCGCGGCCGTGGCCCTGGGATTCCTCTACCTGCGCTTCCTGCGGAAGCCGATCCTCACGTGGGGCGCCACCGACGAGGAGGCAGACGCCCGGCTACCGGGCGACGAGCTGCTCGAGGACGCCGACGGGGTCGCGACCCGCGCCGTCGAGATCGACGCTTCTCCGAGCGCGGTCTGGCCCTGGATCGCGCAGATGGGCCCGTCGCCTCGCGGCGGCGCGTACACCTACGACTGGATCGAGAACCTCCTGGGCCTCGGCATGCACAGCGTCGATCGCGTCCTGCCGGAGTTCCAGCAGCCGCAGGTCGGCGACACGCTCGGGTACGGATCGAATCGGATGCGCGTCGAGCTGGTGGAGCCCGAGCGCGCGCTCGCCTGGCGCTCCGAGGATGGCAACTGGGTGTGGACCTTCGTCCTCGAGCCCCGCGAAGGCTCCACGCGCCTGATCAGCCGCAACCGCTTCCGGCTCCCGACGCTCGCCGCCCGCCTGGGCATGATCCCGATGGAGCCGGCCTCCCTCGTCATGGAGCGGAAGATGCTGCTCGGCATCAAGGAGCGAGCGGAGCGCCTGGCTCGGAACGAGCAGGGATGAGCGGATGGGAGTGTCCCAGAAATACCGCGAGCCCACTCTGGCTGCCGAAATGCCCGTTGCCGACGATTGGGCGTAATTCACGCACTCAGCAGTGAAAGTATCAGAAGGCACAAACTTGAAATAGGCACTCGCCAGTGCCGCCGAGAACCTCGCTCGCGACCGGGCCGGGGCGACTGCGCCGCTTCTAGGAAACGAATGCCTTCCGAACAGATGCAGCTGTCCATCTGTTCGTGCCGTGAATCGTTGGAACCTTCTCCGCGCTCAGCTTCTCGGCGATCTCCTCCAGCGACATCCGCTTCCCGAGCAGCGCGTTGATCTTCTTCCGCCAGTGGTAGTCACGGCGGTTGCAGAGCCGATGCGCAAGCCGGACGTTGTCCGGGGTGAGGTGGCCACCGTGCATCTTCAGTCTCGGATAGTGGTCGGCCGTCGGCTCCCAATCGGAACGCGCCGATCTCGGGTCGAAGTACCTACGACCCCGGAAGCAGTAGCACTGGGGCATCTCGCAACGCACGTCGATGAGCTGGCCATCGCGGGCAAGTTGCCAGAGGATTCCGCGAACTCCCAGGCCTTCGAGCTTCTGAACTGGAGTTTCTTCAGCGTCCACGGGTGCCGTTGGGGGTCTCGCTTGAGGGACCTGCTCTTCCTGGTTCATGCTCGGGCTCCCAGTCCTCGAAGGTGGAGACGACCGGGCTATCGTCGCCGAAGGCGCACAGCATCCGCCGCAGGTGACGTACATCGAGCATGCCGGCAACGGTAGCCTCGGCCGGGTGTTCGACCACGTCGGCATCGCCGTCTCGGACCTCGCGTCCTCCGAGCGCTTCTACCGCACCGTGCTGAGCGTCCTGGGCGTCGAGCCCAGTCATGCGGACGCCGAGCTGGTCGAGTGGGACGACTGGGCCATCGGGCCAACGGACCGCGAGCACCCGGTGACCCGCGGGCTCCACGTCGGCTTCCGCGCCCGCGACCGCGCGCAGGTCGACGCGTTCTGGCAGGCGGGCGTCGACGCGGGGTACCCCGATGACGGTGCGCCGGGGCCGCGCACGCAGTACGGCCCGACGTACTACGGCGGGTTCCTGCTCGACCCCGACGGCAACAGCGTCGAGGCGGTCCACGCCGACCGCGAGGACGCCGTGCCCGACGGCCGCGTCGACCACCTGTGGCTCCGCGTCCGCGACCCGCAGGCCTCCCGGCGCTTCTACACGACGATCGCCCCGCACGCCGGGCTCCGCCTGGCGCACGACGAGCCCGGCCGCGTGCAGCTGTCCGGCCCGGACTACAGCTTCTCGCTCGTCCGGGACGAGCGGCCGCTCACGGAGCACGTCCACCTCGCGTTCCCCGCGCGCGAGGACGCCGCGGTGCGCGCCTTCCACGCCGCCGCGCTCGCGGCGGGCTACGAGGACCACGGCGCGCCGGGCGAGCGCGCGGTCTACCACCCGGGCTACTACGGCGCGTTCGTGCTCGACCCGGACGGGCACAACGTCGAGGTCGTCAACCACAATCGGGGCTGAGCCGTGGCCGACGAGCCCGCCCGCCACATCTCGGCCGAGGCTCCGTCCGCTCGAAAGCGTGATGCGGGTAGATTCCGTGCATGGGGCGCATGACGTACTGGATGAATGTGTCGCTCGATCTTCGCATCGAGCGGTCTGCCGGCGACCACGTTGCTGACGAGGAGGGCGGCGAGTGGGTGCGCATTGATGAGCAGCTCCATCGTGAGTTCAACGAACGCGCTCGGGGCATGGCGCTGTTCGTCGAGGGCCGAATCATCTACGAGATGATGGAAACCGTCTGGCCCTCAGCTGCACAGGACGAGTCGCTGCCCGACCACCTGCGGGAGTGGGGCAAAATCTGGACGGCCGCACCGAAGATCCTTGTCTCCAACTCACGCACCACCGCCAGCCACAACACGCGCATCGTCGGTGGCGCCGACGCCATCACCCAACTCGCCGCCATTCGCGACGAGACGGACGGCACAATCGCAGTCGGAGGCGCCACCCTCGCAACGCAGCTCCTGCAACACGGGCTGCTCGATGAGCTTCTGCTCTACACCCACCCGGCGATCCTGGGATCGGGCCGACCTCTGTTCGACGAGGTCTCCGAACCGCTGGAGTGTGACCTGCTTGAGCACGCTACATTCGAGAATGGCGTGGCGCTGAACCGCTACCAGATTCGTGGCCAGCGAACCGGGTAACGCGCGGGCTCGCGTTCCAGCATTCCCGCAATCTGAACGGCTGCACTCAAGCAGATACGCAGAACGCATGTTTGAAACCAAGTGACACGGCGACGACCGTCCCGACGCCCTCGCCCCGAATATCTGGGACAGAACCTGGGACACTCCCGGATGGGCCGGGCTGGATTCGAACCAGCGACCTTGGGATTAAAAGTCCCCTGCTCTACCAGCTGAGCTACCGGCCCGCGCAGCGAGTGTAGCCGCGGGCGGCCGCTATCCTTGGCCCGCCTGGCCCCCATCGACTAGCGGCCCAGGTCACGGCCCTTTCAAGGCCGTAGCGCGGGTTCGAATCCCGCTGGGGGCACTGCCATGCGGGAGTCGCGCTACCTCCGCGAGATCAGGCAGCTCGATCCGGTGCGCGACGCGGAGCGCATCGTCTATCTCGACACCTGCTTCGAGTTCCCGTTCGACCTCACGCGCTCGCTCGAGCTCGCCTTCTTCCGGACCTTCGCCGTGCCCTCGATCGCCGAGCTGCTCGACTCGACCGGCGAGTTCGTGGAGCGCTCGCGCAAGCGTTACGACGACACCGACCTGCTCATCAGCTCCTTCGCCGAGCACGGCCACAGTACGCCCCTCGGCCGCGCCGCGATCCGCCGCATGAACCAGATTCACGGCCGCTTCGCGATCGCCAACGAGGACTTCGTCTACGTCCTCTCGACCTTCGTCGTCGAGCCCTTCCGCTGGAACGAGCGCTTCGGCTGGCGACGGGCGCTCGAGGTCGAGCGGCTCGCGCAGCTCCATTTCTGGCGCGCCGTCGGCCGGCTGATGAACATCGGGGACATCCCGGAGACCTACGTGGAGATGGAGCGCTTCAACGCCGAGTTCGAGCGCTCCCGGTTCGCCCACACGGACGCGGGGCATCGGGTCGCGGTCGCCATGATCGACATGTTCGTCGGCAAGCTTCCCGGGCTCCCGAAGGGCCTGGGCACGCGCGGAGTCTGCGCGCTCCTCGACGAGCCGCTGCTCGCCGCGCTCGACCTCCCGAGGCCGACAGCCGCCGAGCGTCGAGCGGTCGAGGGCGCGCTGAGACTGCGGGCCCGCGCCCTCCGGCTCTTCCCGCCGCGCCGGCAGCCGCGCCTGCGGACCGGGCTGTCCCGCCGGACGTACCCGAACGGCTACCGCGTCGAGGAACTCGGGCCGCCGCCCGCGGCCGCCGGCGCCTGACCCGGCTACCCTGCGGGAGATCGGGCGGTTAGCTCAGCTGGGAGAGCGCCTGCCTTACACGCAGGAGGTCGCTGGTTCGAGCCCAGCACCGCCCACTCCGCCCGACGCGCTAGTCGTCTTCCTTCTTCACGTGCCCGGGCGGCTTGCCTTTGTCCTTGCCGTGACCCTCGCCGTCGTCGTCGTCGCCTTCGTCCTCGTGGTCGGCGTCGAAGTCGCGAAAGTCCTGCGTCTCGACCTCCGTGGGCGACTCGACGGTCGTGATCGGGGACCGGCTCCCGTCGCCCTTGGCTCCGCATCCGACGAGCGCCGCCGCGAGGGCGACGAGGAGAAGCCGCCGAGCGAGCGCGGACCGGCTCATGCCCAGGGCGTCCCCTTCTGCAGGCCGGCCGAAACGACACCTTGACACGTAACCATTTGGTTACGTAACATTCCGCGCCATGGACGAGGTTTTCAAGGCGCTCGCGGACCCCACGCGACGAAGCCTCCTCGACGAGCTCTACCGGGAGGACGGGCAGTCGCTGACCGCGCTTGAGCGGCGGCTGCCGATGACGCGCATCGGGGTCATGAAGCACCTGCGGGTGCTCGAGGAGGCCGGCCTCCTCACGACCAAGCGGCGCGGGCGCGAGAAGCTCCACTTCCTGAACCCCGTCCCGATCAGGCTCGTCCACGACCGCTGGGTGAGCAAGTACGCGGAGCCCTGGGCGGCGACGCTCACGGGGCTCAAGAAACGACTGGAGGAGACCATGGAGAAGGTGTTCGAGATCTACATCAAGACCACGCCGGAACGCCTCTGGGAGGCGATCACGGACCCCGAGCTGCGCTCGCAGTACTCGTTCGGCGTCGGTGTCAACTCGGACTGGAAGCCCGGCTCCCGCTACGAGGCGGCTCACGCCGCGGCCGGCGTCGCCATCGCCGAGGGCGAGAACCTCGAGGTCGACCCGCCGCACAGGCTCGTGCAGAGCATGAACGCGCTCTGGAGCGACGAGGTCAAGGCCGAGGGCACTTCGCGGGTGACCTGGGAGATCCAGCAGATCGAGGACTCCTGCCGGCTGACCGTCACCCACGACCAGCTGCGCGAGGGCGCGAACGACGAGCTCTACGGCGGCTGGCCGATGATCCTCTCCGGCCTGAAGACGCTGCTGGAGACGGGGGAGCGGCTGACCACGCCCGGCTCGCTCATGTACGCGGACGCGACGTCGGCCTCCTGAGGCGCGGCCGATCGAGGCGCCGCCGCACTCCGGCGGCGCCTCGATCCGGCATCCGCGGCGACTACCATGCGCTCGTCTCCGAGCACGGCTGGGAACCCCTCTCCGGCGCCCGCTGGCGCCACCGCCTTCCGCGCCGCGGGCCGTACGACCGCGAGCAGATGCTCGTCGAGTTCGCACGCGGGAAGCGCGTGATCCACGTCGGCTTCGTCGACGAGCACCGGCTCGAGGCGAAGCGCCGGCAAGGGACGTGGCTCCACGCGCGGCTCGCCGAGGCCGCATCGGCGCTCGTCGGCCTGGACGTCGAGGAGGAGGGCGTCCGCTGGGCGACCGAGCACGGGTTCGAGGCGTACGCGGTCGACGCCCAGTCACCTGAGGCCGTCGCGGCGCTCGGGCTCGAGCCCGCCGACGTCGCGATCGCGGGCGAAGTCGTGGAGCACCTGGACGCGCCCGGCCCCTTCTTCCGGTCGCTCAGGCAGCTCGTCCGCCCGAACGGCCTGCTCGTCGTCACGACCCCGAACGCCTACCGGCTCCTGAACTTCCTCGCGCCCGTCGGCGGGGTCGAGCTCGTCCACCCCGACCATACTGCCTGGCACAGCCCGCACACGCTGGCGACCCTGCTCGCGCGGAGCGGCTGGGAGCTCGAGGGCGCCGCCTACTACCAGAACCCGGCGCCGGACCTCGCCGGCGTGGCCGGGACGCTCGTCCGCGGAGGCCGGGCCGCGTTCGTCCGCATCAGCCGCCTCGCTCCCTACTGGAGCGACGGGCTTGTCGCCTGGGCCCGCCCGGCGGACGCGGTCAGACCGGGCTGAGCGGTTCCGCTTCGAGGAGCGCCGGCATCGCTGGATTGTCGATCTGGGCGGCCAGCGACCGAGCGACGTCGAGCGCGCCGGGCTCGCCGAGGCGGGCTCGGTACAGCGCGGCATGCAGGAGCAGCTCGCGCATCCCTCGGCGGGAGGCCGTCGCCTCCAGCTCGTTGATCCAGCGCGGCGCGGCCTCCGCGCCGTGCTCGACGGCGACGGCGCAGAGGGCGTCGAGACCGTAGGCCTCGATCCAGAGGTACGTGTCCGGGAGCCGGCGGCAGACCCTCGGCGCGTCGAGGAGGAGCTCGAGCGCGCGCGTGAGGTCCCCGCGCGCGGCCGCGGCGAGCCCGAGACCGCGGATGGCCGCACTCTCCCAGCAAGGGTCGCCGACCTGGCACCCGAGGGCGAAGGCGTGCTCGAACCGTTCCTCCGCACGCTCCACCTCACCGCAGAGAAGGTCGAGCTCGGCGCGAAAGCACTCCGGCCAGGGAACGAAGGCGGTCATGCCTCGTGTCTCGGCTTCGTCGAGAGCCCGGTCGAGGATCTGCCGCGCGTCGTCGATCTCGCCGCGGAGAAGATGGAAGCGCCCCAGGAACGTGAGCGCGAGGCCGAGCGGCTGGCCCGACGGCAGCCGCTCCGAGCGCTCAACAGCCGAGGGCAGGAGCTCGCCGGCGGTCGCGTGGTCGCCGACGTCGTGGGCTGCTGCGCCGCGAACGAGCGCCACCCACGCAAGCTCGCTCTCGTTCCCGTCGGCGAGCTCGGCGGTGCGGGCCAGCGACTCCTCCGCGCGGTCGTACTGCGCGCGCAGGAACTGCACCCAGCTGATCTCCCGCCAGCCGGTCGCCGCCAGGTCCGACTGACCGACGTCCTCCGCGAGCAGCGTGCCCTCGTGGAGCGCCGCCGCGCCTTCCTCGTCCGCGCCGTGAACGGGGGCGTGGACCAGCGCTCCGCCCAGAGCAACCAGCGCCCGCGCCAGGAGCGCCGGATCGTCTGCGTCCCGGGCGGATGCGACGGCGCCGCGTAGCCTCTGGAGACCGGCCTCGCCCGCCCCGGCTGCGATCGCCGCTTCTCCGGCTTCGACCTGGGCAAGCGTCGCCGCCCGCCCGGAGACGCGTGCCTCCGCGGGCACCTGATAGGCGGAGGCGGCCGCGCGCAGCGCGGGAGTCGGATCGATCCCGAGCTCACGCCGAAAAAGCTGCGTGCACGCCTCGACCCGCAGGGCCGCGCCCTCGAGGTCACCCGCCGCCCGGAGGCAGCGCACGAGGAGGACGTGCGCGTTCTCCTCGTAGGGGTTGAGCCGAACGAGCTCCGAGGCGTGCTGCGTGGCCTCGCTGACCTCGCCGCGCGCGAGCCGGGCGAGCGCCGCCTGGTGGAGAACTGCGCTCGTCGTCCCGGCGACGTGGCGGCGCTCGTTCTCGAGCCACATCTCGAACCCGGGGCTCGATCGGAACCCCAGCCCGTCCAGCAGCTCGTGGCCGAGCCCGGGCAGCGCGACCGCCTCCGGCCAGGAGCCCCTGCTGAGAACCTCGACGTCGACGAGGGTGCCCGGCGGAAGCGTCAGGCGCACGGGATCACCGCCGAGCTCACCGCTTCCGAGCTGGCGGCGCAGGGCCGAGAGCGTCCAGCGGAGCGCTCCCAGGGGGTCGTCCGCCTCCGGGCAGAGCAGGCTCGCCAGCCGCTCCCGCGAAGGCGCGACCCGGCTGCGAAGCAAGTACGCCAGAAGCCCCCACGCCTTGTGGCCACGCGGGGGCTCGACGGCGACGCCGTCTCGCTCTAGTCGCGGCGGCCCCAGGAGCTGGATCGTCAAGCCCACGTAGTACCTCCGGCCGTCACACGGATAGTCACACGTCCCACTATCACGATCGGGCTCGCGGACTTCAACGGGAGAAGGCCGTGAACTCGTAGCAAGCCGAAGAAAGGAGCCAAGCATGAGCAGGAAGCGAGGAGCTGCGGTGGCGACGTTTCTCGTCGTCGTCCTCGTCGTCAGCGTCAACGTGCTTCCGTCGGCGGCGCAAGAGCCGCCGCCGCCCCCCATTGCGACGGAGTTCCTGAGCGGCCGCGCCGTCTTCACAGACGCCGTGCACATGAAGTTCAGGATCAGGTGGGACAAGAAGTCGACCCAGGTCGTACGGGTGAACGACCCGTCGACCACTGTTGTCGCACGGTTCACCGTGCAGCCCGGCGCGCAGTTCCCCTGGCACAGCCACGCGGGGCCGGTCGTCGTCAACGTGGTCGAGGGCGAGCTCGTGTACGTCGACGCCATGACCTGCACGGAGCGGCCCTACCCCGCAGGCAAGGCCTTCGTCGACCCCGGGCAGGGTCACGTTCACAGCGCCTTCAACCCGACCGACGAGGAGACGGTCCTGGTCGCCACCTTCTACGACGCGCCCGCCGAGGGATCATTGCTCATTCCGGGCGAGGCACCGGAGGACTGTCTGTAGCTCTGGATTGCAGCGCGACGAATGACGGGCACGCTGACCCTCGGGGCCGGCAAGTTGCCGGCCCCGAGGGCTTGACCGTCAGGCTTCGACCCGCGGGGCAAACGTCCAGACCACCCGACGCGCCCCGCCCGCGGCTAAGATTATCCGGCGCCCGGGGGCGTAGTTCAGTTGGTTAGAACGCCGGCCTGTCACGCCGGAGGTCGCGGGTTCGAGTCCCGTCGCTCCCGTTCTCGGAGTCCCTGCTCGCAGGGACTTTTCCTTTCGGCGTGGTCTTCGGCGCGTTCGCGCGATGAGTACTACGTCGCGGCTGAGCTATCGCGCCGAGTCAAGACCCAGGGAATCGGGCGACCGCGTGCCGTAGGTCGTCCCTCATTCGACGCCGATCGCGCTCGTGATTCGCGGGCTCGCCAGGCCGAGACGACTGCAGCTCTCCTCCATCGCTTCGAGCGACGCCGCCTCGAAGAAGTGGAAGCACGTCTCGTCCTCGGGAAGGAAGACTGAGCAGACGTAGACGACCGGCGTGCCGGCTCGCGCGAGCTCTTCGGACGTTTCTCGGAGCCGAACGGAAAGCTCGTCTAGCGACGCGGCGCGGCCCCTGGACAGGTAGACCTCGACGACATAGGCCGGCATCGCGACGAAGCTCGGGGAGCGCGGGGCAGGGCTCGGCGCGCGAGGAGCGCGCCGAGCCCCGGGGCGAGCCCCTAGCCCCGCGCGCCGCTCGCCTTCCCCTCGTTGACGGCGGTGAGGGCGCCCGTCGTCTGGTCGGTGACCGCCGTGAAGCTCCCGCGTCCCCTCAGGTCCTCGTACGCTCCCGTGCCGCCGACGACCTTCCACCGTCCCCGCGCGACGTGGACGTCGCTGTCCAAGGGCCCGGTCGTTCCCTGGAGGGCGAGGACGATGTCGCCCTTCGAGCCCACGAGCGTCTCGGTGGCCTCGAAGGTCGCCCTGTTGTTCGGCTGCGGGGTGAACGCGGTGACGTCGGCTCGCGCGGCGCCGCTGTCGGTGATGACGCAGCAGACCGCGAAGGTTCCCTCTGCGTGGGTCGAGCTCGTGAAGTCGAGGCGCACGCCCGCGACCAGCTGCCGGTCGCGTTCGGCTGACGCTGCCAGCGGCGCGATCGAGAACGCGGCGACGACTGCCGCGAGCAGGCACGCGATCGTCAGTCTCCTCTTGGTCATCGTTCCTCCCTTCCCGGCCCGGATCCGCCGCGACGCTGCCGCCGGGGCCGGGCCTCTTTCGGCTTGCATAGCGTCCGACGCTACGCCGGCTCGCGCCGCGCGGAAACGTGGAAATCCACAGTGTTTGCTCGAACGCTACGTCGACTCGTCTGGGTCGCTTGCGCTCAGTCGGCGCACGAGCTCGGTGCGCGAGCGCACGCCGAGCTTGCGGTAAACGCGGGTCAGGTTCGATTCGACGGTGCGTACGGTGACGACGAGCTCGGCCGCGACCTCCTTGTTCGAGCGGCCCTGGGCGACGAGCTCGGCGGTCCGCCGCTCGGCCGGAGTCAGCTCGCCCGGCACAGCGGTGCGCCCACCGACCCGTGCCAGCTCCACGCCCGCCTGCTCCGCCCAGAGCGCGGCCCCGAGCTCTGCGAAGGCCGCACGCGCCTGCTGGAGCACCTCGCGCGCGGCCCGCCGCTGCCGCGCGCGGCGCAGCACCGAGCCCAGCGCGAGCAGCGTTCGCGCGCGCTCGAAGGGCATCGGCACGCGGTCGTGCTCGGCGAGCGCCCGCTCGAGCGTGACGCGGGCCTCCTCGAGGTCGGCGTGGGCGGCGAGCAGCAGCCCGCGGCAGCGCCACAAGGAGGCGAGCGCGCCGCGACGGCCCAGCCTCGCTGCGTTGGACTCGTACCAATCGCAGACGGCCCCGGCCTCCTCGAGCCTTCCGACTCCGATCGCCGCCTCGACGTAGTCGAGGGTGAATCGCGTGAGGGAGGGTTCGCACATCTGCTCGGCGCGCGCGAACTCGACGAGCGGTGCAAGCCGGTCGGCCGCCGCGGCAGGGCGGGCGATGGAGAGCTCGAGAAGACCGAGCGCCGAGGTCGCGAAGTGCCAGGTGGGCGTGCTCCGCGTACGCCGGGCGAGCTTGACCGAGCACTCGCCGTCCCGCCGTGCCTCGTCGACGCGGCCACGGTGAGCGTCGACGAGGGCATGGACTGCCAGCGCATAGCCGGCGAGCGCCTCCTGTCCCACCTGCTCGGCGATCTCCCGACCTTCGGCCGCATACGAGGCCGCACGGTCGAAGTGTCCCTGGAGGCACTCGTTCTGCGCGGAGAGGACGTACACGTAGGGAAGGAACGATTCGTCGCCGCTCTCGTGGCCTCGTCTGATCAGTTCGGCGAAGGCGTGCCCGGCCCGCTCCCGCTCTTCCCACCACATCCAGGCGATGGCCGCGTGCCAGCTCGGCTCGGCTTGAAGGCGAATGTGCCCACCGGCCGGTTTGACTCGGAGCAGCCGCTCGAGCGTGGCGGCCGCCTCGGCACGGCCGAGAGTGGCCTCGGCCATGAGCTGCACGCCGAGGGCGTCGCCGACGAGCGCGAGGTCGCCGAGGTCGGTCGCGAGCTCGAATGCTTCCTTTGCGCACTCGACCGCCTCCGCAAGCTGCTCGCGCCGTCGGAAGAGCGTCGCCGCGAGGCTCGTCAGAGCCTGGACTCGCGTGAGCGAGCCTGCCTCAGCTTCCTCGAGCGCTTGTCGGTTGAGATCGGTCGCCGCGTTGACGTCGTCGTCGTACGCGCGGGTGAGCGCGAGCCGGACGAGAACGCCGGCGCGCTCAGGCCCAGGAGGCAGCTCCGACGCGAGGCGCACGAGCATCGTGCGCGCGCGCCGGCTGTCTCCCGACTCGAAGTGGTAGTAGGCGGCGTCCGCGGTCCGCCGCCGCGCGTCTTCTGCGCGGTCGAGCGGCGTCATGCGGGCGGCCTGCTCGGCCAGCTCGGCCGCGGCCGCGGGGGAGCCGCGCACCGCCGCTGCCCGCGCCGCCTCCTCGAGCGCGCCGGCCGCGGAGGGATCAGGCCCGAGCGCGGCCAGCGCGAGGTGGCGCGCCCGCTGTTCCGGGTCGACGACGATCTCCGCCAGGCGGCCGTGGAGTTGGCGGCGACTCTCCGGGCTGCCGCAGGCGGCCGCGGCGAGGAGGGGGTGGGTGAAGCGCACGTAGTCGCGGTCGAGCTCGACCACCTGTGCCTCGACGGCCGGTTCGAGGACGTCGGGACCTGCTCCCGTCGCGGCCGAGACGAGCACGAGCGTCGGCTGGGAAAGAGCCGCGGCCGCCTCGAGGGCGGCGACGGTCTTCGGAGGCAGGGAGGCGAGCCGACCTCCCGCGAGCTCGTGCAGCTCCGCAGGCACCGGCAGCCGCTCGCCCGGCTCCAGCTGCCGGCCGCGGAGCTCGAGCGTGCGGGCGAGCTCGAGCGCGAAAAAGGGATTGCCGCCCGAGCTCTCGTGGATCCGCCGCAGCGTCGGCCTGGCGAAGGCGGTCCCGAGACGGTCACGAAGCAGCCGGCCGAGCGCCCCCAGGCTGAGCGGCCCGACGCGCACGCGCTGCAGTCGCTCGGCCGGCAAGGCCTGCGCCGGCTCGAGCGGCATGGGCCGCAGCCCTTCCCGGCACGCAGCCAGCAATCCGATCGGCTCGTTCTGAAGGCGCCGTAGCGCGAACTGCAGCACTGTCGACGTCCCGCGGTCGAGCCACTGCAGGTCGTCGACGGCGACGAGCAGCGGGCCGGCCTCGGCGAGCGCGCGCAATCCGCCGAGGACTGCGCTGGCCACGGCCCGTCGATCGGGAGGTCCGTCTTCGGGCTCGCGAACGAGGAGGGCGACCTCGAGCGCCCGCCGCTGCGGGCCGGGCAACGCGTCCCGAACTTCGTCCAACCGCTCCTCGAGGAGATCGCCGAGCACGACGAAGGAGAGGCGTGACTCCGCCTCGACCGGGCGCGCCGAGAGAACTCGGAAATCCGCCCCGGAGGCGGCCGCGACGCCCGCGTGCAGGAGCGTCGTCTTGCCGATCCCAGCCTCGCCTTCGAGCAGGAGCGCTCCCGGGAGCGACTCCGTCGACTCGAGGAATGCGACGACGGCGTTCAGCTCGTCGTCCCTGCCGACCAGATAGGGAGCAGTCGCGGTCACGCTGAACCGCGAATGATGCCCCGCAGTCCCGCCCCGGGGCCAGTGGCGCTCCAGACCGCGTTCGTGGCCGTTTCCTGCGCGTTCTTGCCGGACACCTGGCTGCGCCGGGACTGGGCGTAGGACGGTTGTCACGGGAGGCGACATCACGATGGGGTGTGGATGGTGCGGGAACCCTCCGGAAACCCCATGGAAGGCCGAGGAAGCATCAGCTGACGACTCGCTAGAAGTCCCTGCTAATCGGCTCTTCCGGGGCCTTGCGTGGAGGATCGTGTTTGCCCTTGCTCGGCCTGTCACGCCGGAGGTCGCGGGTTCGAGTCCCGTCGCTCCCGTTCATCCCCGAGAGAGTCTGCGAATCGTCGTATTCTGTTGCCCGACGAGGCGCTGACGACCACCGGCCTCCCGTTCGCGAGGAGGATGCTCATTGGGAACCGCGGAGAACAGGGCCGTCCTGGAGCGAATCTTCGACGAGGTCATCAATCGGAAGCGCCTGGATCTGGCCGACGAGCTGTACTCCCCAGAGCACGAGCTGCACCCTGACGCGGGAGTCGGGCGCGGTCCCGAGGGGATGAAGCAGGCATTTGCGGGCCTTCACGAGGAGTTCCCCGATATCCACGTCGAGATCGAGTCCATCGTGGCGGAGGGTGACCTGGTCGCCGTGCGCGTGACCTTCCGCGGAACCCATGCGCCGACCGGCGAGCCGGCCGTGTGGCCGGAGATGGTCTTCACACGCTTCTCCGACGGGAAGGCCGTGGAGAGCTGGGAGGTCACGGACACCAGGCGCAGCTGGAGCAGCCCTCCCTGGTAGAGAGTTGGGGGTCGCGTCGCCCCCGTCACTTCGATAAACGGTCAGACCGCTCCCCTCACGCGTGCGCGCTCGTACTCGTCGTGCCGGCGGATCCAGAGCTGCCACGCCTCGCCCTCGTCGCGGCCATTCGGTGCGCGGTCGAGGATCGGGTAGTAGCCCATGAGAAACTCCAATCCACGCCAGGTCGTCGAGTAGACGTGGTAGACAGTGCCGTCGTCGCGTACGAAGCTGCTGAACCCGGGGCTCTCGGTCATGTAACCGGCGACGTCGGTTCCCGACGAGGTGGCGTTCTGCTCGACGATTGGCGGGAGCCCGTCTCCGCCCATCATCTGCGCCACAGTCTCGCGGCCCTGCTCCTCCGTGTGCGAGAAGCCGAGGTCGAAGTTGAAGTCGGTTGGCGCCGACGAGACCCAGGGAAAGCTCCAGCCCATGCGGCGCTTGTAGGCCTGCAGCTTCTCGAGCGGCGCCTGTGAGACGAAGAGGAACGTCACGTCGCGAGCGTGCAGGTGCGGGAGCACGCCGTCGACGGCGTCGGCGATCGACGAGTTAACCGGGCATCCTGCCTCGTAGCTCGGGCCGAACATGAAGTGGTAGACGAGCAGCTGGGATCGCTCCTCGAAAAGCTCGACGAGCCCCTTCTCGCCGTCGTCCGTGTCGAAGCGGTACTCCTTCTCCACCCGCACCCACGGCAGCTCGCGTCGCTGCTGCGCGAGCTCGTCGCCCAGCCTGGTGTGCTCCTTCTCGCGGACGAGCAGCCGCTCGCGGGCGGCGAGCCATTCCTCACGGGTTGCGATCTCGTGCTGGGTCATCGTCTTCTCCTTTGTGTCGTGGGGTCGTTCAGTCGGCCGCGGGCGCCGGGGCCGGCTCGAGCTCGACCTGCTTCGGCACCGCAGCCGCGCGGGCGCCCGAGCAGCAGGAGCGCGAGTACCACGCCGACCCCGGCGAGAAGGGCCGAGGCGAGGAAGGCCGACTGGAAGCCCTCGGTCAGAGCGACGAGCGGACTCGCGTCGGCATCGGCCGCCAGATGGTCCTTCGTCTGGGAGACGGCCACCGTGGCGACGATGGCGGTCCCGATGGCGGCGCCCATCTGAAAGGCGGTATTGCTGAGGCCGGACGCGAGCCCGGACTCATGCTCGGCGACGCCCGCCAGCGCCGCGACCGTGGCGGTCACGAATGCGAGGCCGATGCCGGGCCCGAAGACGAGCAGCCCGAGGAAGATGTCGCCCCAGTAGCTGCCGCCGACCGAGACCTGGGTCAGCAGCAGGGAGCCGGCGCCCATCAGTGCCAGGCCGGTGGCCGCCACGGGACGGAAGCCGATCCGAAGCACTGCCGCCTGGCCGACGATCGAGCCGACGGCGGCCATGGCGGGGAAGACGACCGAGGTCAGGCCGAACTTGACCGCGGAGTAGCCCAGCACCTGCTGCGCATAGAGCGTCAAGGTGAACGGCATGCCGAAGGCGACCGTCGCGAAGAGGAGCATCACGGCGTTCGCGCCGACCAGAGTGCGCGAGCGGAGGATTCGCAGCGGAACGAGCGGCGCCGGATGGCGCGACTCGATCGCGGCGAAGGCCGCGAGCAACGCCGCCGAGCCTGCGAAGAGGAGAAGCGTCTGTGCGGACGTCCAGCCGGCTTCGGGCGCTTCGACGACGGCGTAGACGAGCAGGACGAGCGCGCCGGTGATCGTCAGCGCCCCGGCGGGGTCGTAGCTTCTCCTCTGCGTCGTCGCCCGACTCTCGCGCAGGAGGAGCGGGCAGAGCGCGAGCGCGCCGAGCCCGACGGGGATGTTGATGAAGAAGATCCATTCCCAGCCGAAGCCGTCGACGAGGGGACCGCCGATCAGCCACGCCGTCGTCGCCCCGAAGCCGCCGAGCGCTCCCCAGATACCGAGCGCCTTGTTGCGCTCGGCTCCCTCCTCGAACAGCGTCGTGATGATCGAGAGCGCCGTGGGCGTCATGACCGCGGCGCCGACGCCCTGGAGCGCGCGGGCTCCGATCAGCGCCCCGCCCGACCAGGCGAGCCCGCAGAGAAGCGAGGCGATCGTGAAGAGGACGAGGCCGACCATGAACACCCGCCGCCGCCCGAGCAGGTCGGCGGCCCGCCCTCCGAGCAAGAGAAGGCCCGCGAAGGTGAGGGCATAGGCGCTCACCACCCACTGCAGCCCCTGCGCCGAGAACCCGAGCTCCTCCTGGATCGAGGGGAGCGCGACGGTCACGATCGCCGCGTCGAGGATGACCATGAAGAACGCGCCGCAGAGAAGCGCGAGCGCCCACCAGCGGCGAGGATCCGGCGCGGGCGCCAGGCGCGACGCGACCGGTGCGGGGGATTCCGAGGTGTCAGGGAGTGCGTCCATCGTTACCTTCCGATTCGTTTGAGCCGTCGCCGTACGATCCGGCGAAGCGCAAGAACTCATCGGTCCGTTTCGGCAGGCGCTCGCGAGACGGCCACGAGGACGAGCGGGGAGGGGCCGACGCTGCGGAGGCCGGCAACGGGGAGCCGCGCGATCGGGATCATCGAGCCGCGCCCGAAGCGCCGGCACGTCCCGGCCCGGCACTCGATCTCGAGCCCTCCCTGCTCGACCACCAGAATGGCGTCGGGCAGGCGAAACCACCCCATGTCGAGCGCGAGCCCCGGCGCAATCCGGAAGACGCACCTGCTGAAGCCCTCCGGGAGGGGACCGTGTAAGAGCGCGTCGCAGGCGCTCTCGTCGGCGGTCATCGAAGCGAGTCGGGGAGGCCGAAGGCCGGGAAGAGCTCGGGGTACTTGAAGAAGTGCATGTCCACGACCAGGCCGGACTCGATCTGCACCACGTTGATCGCGAAGGGTCTCGCGTCGGCGCCCTCGCCCCGATAGACCCCGAACGCCGGCTGCCTGTTCGCGCGCGTCGGCACGAACCGGTGCGCTTCTGATCCGGGCCTGAACGCGACGCCGGCGAGGAACGCGGCGACCGCTTCGCGTCCCTCGTACCAGGTCGGGTGCGGCGGCATCGCCAGCCGCACGTCCTCGCGAAGGAGCGCGACGAGCCGAGACGCGTCGTGTCGCTCGAATGCCTCCATGTAGGTCTGGAGGAGCGACCGCTCGGCGTCCTCGGCGCCGGTGGCTGTCGCCCACTCGAGCCGTCTCGCCGGGAGCCGGTCCTTCATCGTTGCCCGGGCCCGCTGCAGCGCGCTGTTCACGGCGGCGACGCTCATCTCGAGCACCGCGGCGGTCTCGTCCGCCGACCAGTCGAGCGCGTCGCGCAGGATCAGGACCGCGCGCTGGCGCGGCGGCAGATGCTGGATCGCGGCGAGGAACGCGAGCTCGATCGTCTCGCGCGCGACGACCGCATCATCGGGCTCGGGGCCCTCGTCGAGCAGGAGGTCGGGGTACGGCTGCAGCCAGGGGAGGTCCTCCGGCGGCAACGGGCGGGCGCCGACCTCGGCTGCGGGGCCGACTTCGTAGGGCGCGAGCCGCCGAGGCCGGCGCTCGAGGATTCTGAGGCAGGCGTTGGTCGTGATCCGATAGAGCCAGGCGCGGAACGTCGAGCGCCCGTCGTACGTCTCGCGGCTGCGCCAGGCGCGGAGGAGGGCGTCCTGGACGGCGTCCTGGGCGTCCTCGAGCGAGCCGAGCATCCGGTAGGCGTGCACCTGGAGCTCGGCGCGATGCCGTTCGACGAGCTTCGAGAACGCGGCGGCGTCGCCGCTCGTCGCCGCGGCGATCAGATGTCGGTCGAGCCCGATCGACGTCACAGCAGTTGAGATCCCTCCTGGGGCCGAAACTCATCGGCGACCGTCGAGGCAGCTGACTGGTACTCACCCGTCAATCCCCGGTGGGAAATGAATGGTGCTCGTGCGAGACGACCCAGCGACCGCCCTCCTTCCGCAGTCCGACCGTCAGCCGCAGGCGGGTGTCCGGATCCTTCCTCAGCCCCTCCTCGGACCCGCAGCGGAGCAGGGCGGTCGCGAAGGCCACGTCGGCGCCGGCGGTGACGTCGAGCGAGACGATCTCGAACACGCCCCCTTGCTCGAGCCAGTCGAAGAACGGAGGCCACGACTCGCGGTAGGCCTCCATGCCGCGCAGCTCGTTCGGCGGGGGCACGTCGAACATCTGGATGTCGTCGGAGTGGTCGGCGAGCACACCGTCCAGGTCTCCAGCCTGGACCGCCGTCGCCCAGCTTTCGATCCGCGCGCGGATGGCCGCTTCCGATGCTTGCTGCTCGGTTGTCATCGTGATGTGAACCCTTGGCTTGCTCATGCTCCTAGAGACCGTGGCTCGCTGCGAAACTCATCGGAGCGATGGCCCTCCCCTCAGGCCTGTGTCGCCGGATCCCAACCCGTCGTCAGGCCCTCGTCGAGGGCATCGAGCGCGGCCATCTGGGCGTCGTCGAGCGAGAAGTCGAAGACGGCGGCGTTCTCGGCGATGCGGCCGGGGTTCCCCGAGCGCGGAAGCACGATGAACCCCTTCTGCAGCGACCAGCGGATGAGCACTTGCGCCGGCGCCCGGCCCAGCTCGGCCGCGATCGCCGTCACCGTCGAGTCGTCCAGACGCCGGCCCTTGGTCAGGGGGCTGTAGGCCTCGACGGCGATCCCCTCCTCGGCGCAGCGCCGGAGCGTGTCCTCGCGCGTCCGGTGGAGGAACGGGCTCAACTCGATCTGGTTGACGGCGGGAGGCACGGAGGCGTGCGCGAGCAGCTCGTCGAGATGGCCCGCGAGGAAGTTCGAGACTCCGATCGAGCGAGCGAGGCCTTCCGCGTGCAGCTGCTCGAGCACGCGCCAGCTCTCGAGCCGCAGCTCGTGCGGCCAGTGGAGGATGTAGAGGTCCACCGCCTCGAGGCCGAGCCGTTCCAGGGACGTCTCGAAGGCGCGGCGGGCGGTCGCCGCACCCTGGTCTGCGTTCGCGAGCTTCGTCGTCACCCACACAGATCCCGGCGGAAGCCCGCTCGCCCGGATGGCCGCCCCGACGTCGGCCTCGTTCCGGTAGACGGCGGCTGTGTCGACGTGGCGGTAGCCCGTGGCCAGGGCCGCCGCGACCGCCTCGCGCGTCGGCTCGCCGGGCGGGACCTGGAACACGCCGAAGCCGAGCTGCGGGATAGCTCGGCCATCCCGGAGGGCGATCGTCGGCTGCTCGGTCACGCCTCTACTATCGCTGCTCGTACTCGGGCCCGACGGCGCCATACGTGGGCTCGCCCGCCAGCGCATACGACGTCGATGCTCCCGCCCGTGCTCGTCGGCCTGTGGTCAACGTGCTCGAGCGCAGACGGCTTCGCGCCCTCGCCGAACAGGCGCTTGCCGGCGCCGAGCACGACCGGATACGTCAGGAGCCTGTACTCGTCGATCAGACCGTGCTCGATCAACGTCCGGGCCATGCCACCGCTCCCGTGTATCTGGAGCTCTCGCCCGGACCCGCGCTTCAGCTCGGCGACCTCGGTCGCGAGGTCGCCCTGGAGCAGCGAGGAGCCCTCCCACGAGACCTGCTGGAGCGTCCGCGAGGCCACGTACTTCGGCAGCGTGTTCAGGGCACTCGCGACCGGGTCGTTCGGATCGTTCATCTTCGGCCACGACGCGGCGAAGATCTCGTACGTCCGGCGGCCGAGCAGGAAGGCGTCTGCCTCGGCGAAGAAGCCGTCCATCGCCTGGCCCATGTCGTCGTCCAGGTACGGGACCAGCCACCCACCGTGCTCGAACCCGCCGCTCGTGTCCTCGTCCGGCCCGCCGGGAGCCTGCACGACTCCGTCCAGGGTGATGAAGGTCGTCAGGGTGAGTCGCATTGGTCTCCCTTCGTCGTCGCGTCGAGGTATAGACCCACGGCGAGCCGGGGACTCATCGTCCCGCACCGTGCATACTCGGCGCCGTGACCTCCCGCTACGGGCGCCCGCTGGAGTTCGGGCTCTCGCTCGTCCCGACGAGCGCCGATCTCGCCGTTCACCGCCAGGTCGCCGCCCGCGCCGACGAGCTCGGGCTCGACCTGATCGGGATCCAGGACCACCCGTACCAGTGGCGCTTTCTCGACACGTGGGCATTGATCGGCGACCTGCTCGCGCGCACGGAGCGCGTGCGTCTCTTTCCGGACGTCGCCAGCCTCCCGCTTCGGCCGCCGGCCATCCTTGCGAAGCAGGCGGCGAGCCTCGACGTGCTCTCCGGAGGCCGGTTCGAGCTGGGGCTGGGGGCGGGGGCCTTCTGGGAGGCGATCGGGGCGATGGGCGGGCCCGTCCGCTCGGCAGGCGAGGCGCTGCGCGCGCTCGAGGAGGCGATCGGCCTGATCCGCGCCTTCTGGAGCGGCGAGCGCACGATCGCGTTCGAAGGCGAGCACTACCGGGTGCGCGGCCTCCATCCGGGCCCGCCCCCGGTGCACCCGATCGAGATCTGGCTCGGCGTGGGCAAGCCGCGCGGCCTCGCGCTCACGGGACGGCTTGCCGACGGCTGGGTGCCTTCGCTCTCCTGGGCGACGCCCGAGCTCGTCCCCGCGCTAGCTGCCCAGATCGACGAGGCCGCGGTCGCCGCCGGGCGCGAACCGTCCGCGGTCCGGCGCGTCTACAACGTCTCGGGCGCGATCGTCGACGGCCCGACCCGTGGGCTGCTCGAGGGGCCGCCGGAGCACTGGGTCGAGACACTGACCGAGTTCGCGACCGAGCTCGGCTTCGACACCTTCGTCTTCTGGCCGAGCGAGGATCCCGGAGCCCAGCTCGAGCGCTTCGCCGGGGAGATCGTTCCGGCGCTGCGGGATACTGCATAGGCCATGCCCGAGGCTCGCGTCAACGGCGTCTCCCTCTACTACGAGGAGCACGGGACCGGCGAGCCGATCGTCTGCCTCCACGGGGCCGGCAGCTCGGCTGCCGTCTGGAGCGACGCGGTGGCCGAGCTCGCGAAGCACGGCCGCACCATCGCCTACGACCGACGCGGTCACTCCCGTAGCGAGCGACCCGAGCCATACGCCACCAACGTGCACGAGCAGGCCGACGATGCCGCGGCGCTCATCGACGCTCTCGGCGCGGCGCCGGCGATCGTGATCGGACGCAGCTACGGCGGCGCGGTGGCGATCGACCTCGCGCTGCGCTATCCGGACAGAGTCCGGGCGCTCGTGTTGCTCGAGGGCGACGCACCCTCGTTCAGCCGGGAGGCAACGCGCTGGCTCGCCGACGTCACGGAGCAGGTCCAGGCCGCCGCCGAGAAGGACATGAGCAGCGTCGCCGAGACGGTCATCGGAGCCGTCGCGGGGCCCGGAGCGTGGGAGGGATTGCCCGAGCAGCTGCGCGAGCTGCTCACAGGTAACGGCCCGGCGCTCGTCGCCGAAGTCCGCGCCGGCTATCCCGAGCTCAGCGCGGAGCAGCTCGCCACCATCGACCAGCCCGCTTTGCTCGTCGCCGCCGAGGAATCCCTGCAGCCTGGATTCGACGAGGTGACGAGCGCCATGGCCGCCGCGTTGCCGTCGGCCACGGTCGAGTGGGTCGAGGGCGGCCACCTAGTCAATCCGGCCCACCCGGTGGTGCTCGCCTTCGTCGACGAGGTGCTCGCCGGCTCGTAGAAAAGGTCTGCTACCGTACTAAATAGTACTCTAGCGGACTAAGGGAGGAACGGGATGAACTCTCGGACTGTCACCACGGTGCTCGACGCGCCGAAGGCGCAGGTGTTCGACTACCTCTCGCGGATCGAGAACCTGCCGGACTGGGCGACGGAGTTCGCACGCGAGCTGAAGTTCGAGGACGGCAAGGCCAAGGTGGTGAACGGGCTCGGCGAGTTCTACTTCACGATCGAGGCGGACCCCGAGACGGGCGTGATCGACATGTTCGCCGGCCCGGCCGAGGACCAGCTCGCCCTCTTCCCCACCCGGGTCGTCGAGCTGGCCGACGGGCGGAGCGCCTACAGCTTCACGATGTTCAAGGGGCCGGGGATGCCGGACGAGCTCTTCGAGTCGCAGTACCAGTCGCTTCTCCGCGAGTTCGACAACATTCCGCAGCACCTTCTGCGTGATCGGCCGGGACGACCTCGGCTTCCTGCTGGCCAAGGCGGCGCAGCGCTGGAACGAGCTCCTCGCTGAGCGCTTCGCCGCCGCCGGCTGGGACGACGTCAGCCCCGCCTACGGCTCGGTGCTCGTGCCGCTCTTCGAGGAGGACGGGCTGCGCCTGGGCGAGCTCGGGCGGCGGGCGCGCCTGAGCAAGCAGGCGATGACCGAGCTGATCCGCCGGCTCGAGCGCGACGGGCTCGTCGAGCGGCGCGCCGACCCGAGCGACGGACGCGCCTCGGTCATCTACCTGACCGAGCGCGGCAGAGCCTTCGAGCCCGTGGCCGCGCGGGCGCTCGCGGAGCTCGACGAGCTCGTCCGAGGCCGCCTGGACGCCGGCCAGGTCGACGAGCTCCGCGCAGGCCTGCAGAGCGTTGCTCGCGCTCTAGCGGTGACAGACCGCCTCGATGTTGTTGCCGTCCGGGTCGAGCACGAACGCCCCGTAGTACGTCGGGTGGTAGATCTCCCTCACCCCGGGCGGGCCGTTGTCGGCTCCGCCCGCGGCGAGCGCGGCGGCGTGGAACGCGTCGACCGTCGCCCGGTCGGACGCGGCGAACGCGACGTGGACGTTCTCGGTCGTCGGCTCGCGCAGGTCGGTGATCCAGAACCAGGGCTTCCCGTCGGCGCCGAAGCCGCCCCTGCGCGGCTCGGGCTCCATCTGGAGCGAGAGCCCGAGCGGGGCGAGCGCCCGCGCGTAGAACTCGCGGCTCCGCTCATAGTCCGAGACGTTGATGACGACGTGGTCGAGCATGCCTATTCGCCCGCGTATGTCCCGAAGCTCCAGAGGTTGCCCTCGGGATCCCTGACGGTGAAGCCGCGGGAGCCGTAGTCCTCGTCGGCGAGGCCGCGCACGACCTCGGCGCCGGCGGCGGTCGCCCGCGCGAAGAGCCCGTCGGGGTCGTCGCAGACGACGTAGACGGAGTCGGTGCCCGGGAGCCGCGCCCCGAACGCCGAGTCGTCCTTGCCGGCGGTGCCGAGCATGACGCCGCCGCCGAGCGGCCAGCCGAGCTCTGCGTGCTCGACGACCGCGGGATCGCCGTCGCGGCTGAACACGGCTCGTTCCTCGAATCCGAACGCGCTGGTGAGGAACGCGATCCCGGCGGGGGCGTCCCGGTAGGAGAGGACGGGCCAGACGGATGTGGTCGTGTCGGTCATGCGCCCATCTTCACCCCGAGCGGTCCTCGCCGTCTTGGACGGATGGAAGATCGTCGGCGAGCAACCGGGCGGGCGAGACGCCGGCGAGCTCGCGGAAGTCCCGCGTGAGGTGGGCCTGGTCGTAGTAGCCGCAAGCGTGCGCGACCTGCGCGATCGAGAGGAATGGCGCCCGCAGCATCCTCCGCGCGCGGTCGAAGCGCACGACGCGGGCGGCGAGCTTCGGGGAGAGCCCGAACTCGCCGGCGAAGCGGCGGGCGAAGTGCTGGCGCGTCCAGCCCACGGTGCGGGCGAGGTCGGCCACCGGCACGGTGCCGGCGGATTCCGTCAGGAGTCGCCAGGAGCGGTCGAGCGCCGGCTCGACCCGGCGATCGGACGCGAGCCGGGCGAGCACCTCGTCGCAGATCGCGAAGCGCTCGGGCCACCCCGCCGCCGGCTGGAGGCGCTCCCACAGCTCGGCTCCCACCGGGCCCGTCAGCTCGTCCAGCTCGAGGGAGCTGTTCCAGATCTCGCGCGCGGGCGGGCCGAGCAGCGAGCGGCAGCCGAGCGGCGTCAGCTCGAACGCGACGCCCTCCTGGTAGCCGTGGTGGGCGATCAGCGCCGGCGAGGCCTGCAGGCCGCCGACCACGGCTCGGTACGTGCGCGGAGCCTGCACAGGATCGGTCTGCGCGACCACGTCGATCTCCGGCCCGATGCTGACGATGAACGTCAGGTGCCGCGAGGGGAGGCCTCGGTGGACGCCGGGTGGAAAGCCCTCGAGCCGGTAGCCGACGTACCGCTCGACGAACGGTGTCAGCGCCGCCGTCGGCCTCCGCGTCAGCCACTCGGACCGGGTTTCCCCCACCCCGCCATCGTACGTCGCCTCACACGGTCGCCAGGCGGGCGGCCAGGTTGCGGACGCTCGCGCGGAGCTCGTCGGGGCGTCGAATAGTGAAGCCGCAGCCCAGGCCGGCGAGGAAGCTCGCCGTCCAGTCGAGGGACTCGACGTTCATGAGGAGAATCGTCGCCCCACCCTCTGCGGCAAGCTGCGCGAGCGTCGCCGGGATGCGCTCCGCGGCCCGGTCCAGCGGGAGGTCGAGCTCCACCTCGACCTCCCACGTCCAGGGCACGCTCGCCAGCGAGCTCGTCACGTACGCGACCGGGTCGAATCCCTTCGGGGGGTCGAGGGCGGCAGCCTCCTCGAGGACCGGCCCGAGCATGCGGTCGACGCGGAAGGTCCTGAGCTCCGCCCGGCCGTGGTCGTGCGCCGCCAGATACCAGCGGCCGGCGTTGACGACCAGCCCGTGGGGGCTGAGCTCCCGCTCGGAGAGGGCGCCGGAGAACGACCGGTAGCGGGTGCGGACGCGCTTCCGCCGGCGCACGGCCTCCGCCAGCAGGAGGACGGTCTCGCCCGGGACCGGGGCGGCGCCGGACGCGGGCTCGACGAACCCCAGGCTGGCCTCGAGCGCCTCGACCCGGCCGCGCAGGCGGTCCGGAAGGACACGGTGGATCTTCGTGAGCGCCCCGTCGGCCGCCGCGCTCTCCGTGTCGAGGCCGAGCCGCCGCGCCGCGGCGAGGCCCAGGACGACCACGACCGCCTCGTCGTCGCTCAGCATCAGCGGCGGCAGCCGGTATCCGGGCCGCATCCGGTAACCGCCGCCGACCCCTCGCTGGCCCTCCACGGGAATACCGAGCTCCTGCAGGGCGGCGACGTAGCGCCGAAGCGTGCGGACGTCGATCCCGAGGCGCTCGGCGAGCTCCCTGCCGGTGACGACGGGCTGCGTCTGGAGGCTCTCGAGGAGAGCGAGAAGGCGCGACGTCGGCGAGGGCACGACCGCAGTGAAGCACAGATAGAGGGCAGAAAGCGCCCTATTTGTCAGTTAGCCTCGAAGCTCACCGACGCCGAGGAGGCTCGCGATGGACGACGGTCGGAACGACTTCGACTTCTGGATGGGAGTCTGGAAGGTGCGCAACCGCTGCCTGCTGAAGCGACTCAAGGGCTCGGACGAATGGGTCGAGTTCGAGGCGACGGTCACGGCGCGACCGCTCCCGGGCGTGCTCGGGAACGAGGACGAGTTCCGCACGGACCACGACGGCGGCTTCGTCGGGATGTCGTTTCGCTTCTTCGACCCGGAGACGAGGAATTGGTCGATCTACTGGGCCGACAGCCGGCGCGCCGGCAAGCTCGACCCGCCCGTGTACGGCGCCTTCAACGGGGAGATCGGCAGGTTCGAGGGCGCCGACACGCTGGGCGGAAGGCCGATCCTCATGCGCTTCGACTGGTCGCGCGTCACGACCCCGTCGCCGCTCTGGGAGCAGGCCTTCTCCGCCGACGGCGGCAAGACCTGGGAGACGAACTGGGTGATGGAGTTCGAGCGAGCCGAGGCCTGACGAATGCTCTGGGGCTGGAGCGCTTGCACGCCGCGCACGGAGGACTCATCCCGCTCGCGCGCCGTCGCCCACTCGCAGCGCGCGAGGCCGGCGGATCACAAGGACTTCCTCCGGGCGGCGCCTAGCCGGACGGCCACCACCACACTCTCCCCTCGCTCCGAGGCCCCAACCCGCGCGCGGCCGACCCGGGCGTGAGCGCCGCTGCGGGACCCCTTTCGGGCCGTCCCGCTTCGCATCTACAGTGAGCCGGTGAGCACGCGCGACCGTCTCGGCCGGTTGCTCGGGCGGCCCGGCGCCGGTGCCCTGGTCAGTTTCGGCGCGCTCGCGCTCGTCACGGGTGCGATCTACGTCTTCAAGGGATTCGTCCCCGTCCTCAGCCTCGGCGTCCTCTACCTCTTCGCCGTGCTCCCGGTCGCGGCCCTCTACGGTCGCGCCTACTCCGTGGCGGTCGCGCTCGCCAGCGCGGCGCTCTTCAACTTCCTCTTCTTGCCGCCGCTCTACACCTTTCGCTTGGCGAACCGGGAACACTGGTTCTCGCTGGCCGTGTACCTCGTCGTCGGCATCGTCGTCAGCGACCTGGCGGTGCGCGCGCGCCAGCGCGCGAGCGAAGCGGAGCAGCGCGAGCGCGAGGAGGCTCTGCTCGCCCAGATGGCGGCGGCGTTCCTCCAGGCCGAGAGCGCAGCCGCTGAGCTGAAGCGATTCTCGCCCGTCATCGCAGACGTCCTGCATGCGGAGAGCGCACGTATCGTCCTCGGCCAGGCGTCAGAGCCGCCGCCGGGAGAATCGCCACTGGAGCTGAACGCCGGCGGACGCCGGCTCGGCACCCTCTTCGTCCGCGAAGGCGCCGAGTCGAACCTGGCCATCCGCCGCCGTTTCCTGCCTGCGCTCGCCTCCCTCGTCGCGGTGGCGATCGACCGCGAGCGGCTCGCGCGCGAAGCGGTGGAGACCGACGCGTTACGCCGGAGCGACACGATCAAGACGGCCGTGCTCCAGGCAGTGAGCCACGACCTGCGGTCCCCGCTCACCGCGATCAAGGTGTCCGCCGAGAGCTTGGGAAACCCTGCGCTCTCGCTCGACGAGACGGACCGGGCCAGCCTGCTCGAAACTGTCCGGCTCGAAGTCGACCGTTTGGAGCGCGTGGTCGGGAACCTGCTCGACCTGTCCCGACTCCAGGCCGGCACGGCCGAGCCGAACCGCGAGCTCTGGACCCTGGACGAGCTCCTTTCGCAGGCTCTCGACCAGCTCGGTCCCGAGGCGCAGCGGGTCGAGCTCACCCTTCCGGCAGACACGCCGGTCGTCGAGGTCGACGCGGTCCAGGTCGAGCGCGTGCTCGTCAACCTTCTCGACAACGCGCTGAAGTTCTCCTCCTCCAGCGAGACCGTTCACATCCGGGTGACCACGACTCGAAGCGAGGTGCTGACGCGGATCGTCGACCGAGGCCCCGGCATCGCCGAGGAAGACCTCGAGCGCATCTTCGAGCCGTTCGGACGAGCGCCTGCCGGCGAGGAGCGCGGCGGCAGCGGCCTCGGGCTCGCGATTGCCAGGGGCTTCGCCGAGGGCAACGGGGGTCGAGTATGGGCAGAGTCCCGCCACGGCCAGGGAGCCTCCTTCGTCCTCGCCCTGCCGCTCGCCGAGGTTCCGGCCGGAACGCCGGCGTGAGCGGGGCGAGGATCCTCGTCGTCGACGACGAGCCGCAGATCCTGCACGCTCTGCAGACGACGCTCCGCGGGGCGGGCTATGAGGTGGAGGCGGTGGCGACCGGCGAGGCCGCGCTGGCCCGGGCCGCGGCGCATCCTCCCGAGGCGGTCATCCTCGACCTCGTCCTCCCCGATCGCAGCGGGATCGAGGTCTGCCGAGAGCTTCGCAGCTGGTCGAAGTCACCGATCCTCATCCTCTCGGCCGTCGGCGAGGAGGCGCAGAAGGTCGCGGCTCTCGACGCCGGCGCGGACGACTACGTGACGAAGCCCTTCGGCGTCGAGGAGCTGCTCGCGCGGCTGCGCGCCGCGCTGCGCCGCGCGGGGCCGATCGGCGAGCCGACGGTCACCGTGGGCGACATCGCGATCGACCTCGAGAAGCACACCGTCAGCCGCGCCGGCGAGCCCGTTCATCTCACGCCGCACGAGTTTGCCATGCTCCGCTTCTTCGTCGAGAACGAGGGCAAGCTGCTGACGCACCGGATGATCCTTCGCGCCGTCTGGGGCCCCGCCTACCAGACCGAGTCGAACTACCTCCACGTCTACGTCTCGCACCTGCGGCGCAAGCTCGAGGGCGACCCCACTCGCCCCCGCTACATCGTCACCGAACCAGGCGCCGGCTACCGGTTCGTCAGGCCCGATCTTTAAGGGCGGCTAAGCCCCGATCCAGGACCCTTACGCCCTCCTTCAGGCGGCCGGGCCTAGCATCGAAGCACTGACTTCAACGCATCGTGCGCCTACCGGGGGGAGACCCGCCGTGGCAGCCGAGCGTCGCCAACCTCGTGAAGGGAACGAAATGAACGAGAGCAAGAGAATCAACCGAATCCTCGTCGCCACGAACGGGAGCGACTCGTCGCGGTACGCCGTCGCGCTCGGAGGCGAGCTGGCCTCGGCGGAGGGTGCCGAGCTGACCTTCCTGCACGTCGTGCCACCTGTCGAGTTCGTCGCCGGCCGCATGTCGCTGCACGCCGCACCACGGCTGCTCCGAAGCGTCGGAGACGAGGCCCTCGACGCCGCGGCTCTGGCCGCTGACGAGCTCGGCGTCCGCTCCCACCGGGAGCTGGTGTCAGGCGACGTCCACGAGTCGATCGTGGCCTATGCGGACGCGATCGACGCCGACCTCGTCGTCGTGGGCGAACGCCAGCGAAGGCGGCGCTTCGGGCTGACCGTCGCACGGTGGGTCGCGCGCAACTCGACTCGCCCCGTGCTCGTGGCGCGGCCCCCGGTCGCGGAGCGCGTCGCCGCGTAAGGCTGTGCCGACCGTGATCGTGGCCCTTCAAGGCGATCCGCGGGACGACTCGGTCGCCGACCACGAGGCGGTCGCCTTGGCGCGCCGGCTCAATGCCGATCTGGTCGCCGTCCGCGTCATCCCGTTGACCGACCCGCGCGTTCCGCGCGACCTCGGGCCGCTCTCGTATCTCGGCCCGTACCGACTCACGCCCGAGAGCACGGATCCTCGACTGGAGTACGCGGTCGCCGCAGGCCGCGAGAGCGGTGTCCACGTGGCGACCGAGCTGCTCGCCGCCGCCGACGAAGCGGAGGCGATCGCGGAAGCGTCGCACCGTCACCACGCTACGGTCGTGCTGGTCGAGCCGTCTGGAGAGGGGCTTCGGGCCCGCCTCCGTGGCCGGCGGCTCGCGCAGCGCGTGCGGCGTCTCGCTCACGCGAGCGTCTTCACCGTCGGCCGTCAGAAGCCGGAAAGGAGCAGTTGATGTTCGACGTCGCGTCGCTCGCGATCGCAGCAGCCTGCCTGGTGGTCGCGTTCGGCTTCATCTACCTGCTCGACCGCGTCTGATGACCGCGACCGAGATCTTCGGCCTCGCGGTCTCCCTAGCGGTCTTTGCCTACCTCTGCTACGCGCTCTTCCGCGGGGAGAAGCTCTAGATGCAAGCGGTCTCCGTCGCGCAGATTGTCCTCTACGCGATCGTCCTGGTCGCGCTCGGAATACCGCTCGGCCTCTACATGGCGCGCGTTTTTGCCGCGGAGGGCAGCGTGTTCACGCGGCGGTTCGGCCTCGGGGCGGTCGAGCGTGGCTTCTACCGGGTCGTTCGCACGGATCCAGCCAAAGAGCAGGACTGGAAGAGCTACGCGAAGTCGGTCGTCATCTTCAGCGCCGTCTTCACCCTCATTCTCTACCTGCTCCTCCGGCTCCAGGACGCCCTCTTCCTCAACCCGGACGGGCTGCCCGCGGTGCCATCGCACATCTCGCTGAACACGACGGCGAGCTTCGTGACGAACACGAACTGGCAGTACTACGGCGGCGAGATACACGATGTCGTACCTGAGCCAGATGGCCGGGCTCGCCGTGCAGAACTTCGTGTCCGCGGGAGTAGGCATCGCCGTCCTGGTGGCGGTCATCCGCGGCTTCACGCGCAGGTCGGCGGCGACGCTCGGGAACTTCTGGCAGGACCTCTACCGGTCGGTTGCCTACGTCCTGCTCCCCCTCTCGCTCCTCCTCTCGGTCGCGCTCATCTCCCAGGGCGTGCCGCAGACCTTCGACGGCGCCGCAACCGCAACCACGCTCGAGGGCGCCGAGCAGTCGATCGCGCGCGGGCCGGTGGCGTCCCAGATCGCGATCAAGCAGCTCGGAACGAACGGCGGCGGCTTCTACAACTCGAACTCGGCCGTGCCGTTCGAGAATCCGAACGGCCTCACGAACTTCCTCGAGATGCTCTCGATCCTGCTCATCCCGGCCGGGCTCGTCTTCATGTTCGGGAAGCTGGTCGGCGCGCGGAAGCAGGGCTACGCCGTCTTCGCGGCCATGTTCGCCATGTTCCTCATCGGCGTCGCCGTGATCACGCCGCTCGAGCAGCAGGGCTCACAGGTGCTCCAAGCATCAGGCGTCGATCTCGGCGCTGGGGACGGCCAGAGCGGCGGGAACATGGCCGACAAGGAGGTGCGCTTCGGTATAGCCAACACCTCGCTCTGGGCGGTGGCGACGACGAACGCCTCCAATGGGTCGGTCAGCGGCGGGCATGACGCTCTCACCGCCGGCGGCGGAGCTGTGCCCATCGTGAACATGTTCACCGGCGAGGTGATCTTCGGCGGGGTCGGCTCCGGCCTCTACGGAATGGTCTTCTACATCGTCATCGCCGTCTTCGTGGCCGGGCTCATGGTCGGGCGCACGCCCGAGTACCTCGGCAAGAAGATCGAGGCGCGCGAGGTGAAGCTCGCAGCGGTCGGCGCGCTCTTCGTGCCGACGATGGTGCTCACGATGGTCGCGGTCGCGATCGTCACCGACGTCGGCCTCGCCTCCGTCTTCAACCCGGGCGCACACGGCTTCTCCGAGGCCTTCTACGCCTACGACTCGCAGGGGAACAACAACGGGAGCGCGTTCGCCGGCTACGGAGCGACGGACTTCTCGACGCGGTTCGGGACCGTCGCGCTCTACCTCGGACGCTTCGTCCCGCTCATCGCCGCGCTCGCCCTCGCTGGTGCGCTCGTCCAGAAGACGATCGTTCCTGCCTCGGCCGGGACCTTCCGCACGGACGGCCCCACGTTCTCGGTCCTGCTGGTCGCGGTGATCGCGCTGACGGCGGGCCTGATGATCTTCCCGGCGCTCGCGCTCGGCCCCCTGGTGGAGGCGCTCTCGTGACGCGCGCGCTCATGACGTCGGTCCTGGCGGCCGTCCTCTTCACGGCGGTGTTCGGCTTTGCCTATCCCGCGCTGATGACGGGCTTCGCGCAGGTCGCGTTCCCGGAGAAGGCCGATGGCAGCCTCATCGAGCGGGACGGCGAGGTGGTCGGCTCGTCCCTGGCGGCGCAGGCATTCACGGCACCGGAGTATTTCCACCCCCGGCCCTCCGCCGTGGAGTACAACGCGGCCGGGACAAGCTTCGCCAACCTCGGGCCGACGAATCCCGACCTGGCCGCGGCAGTCGACGAGCAGGCACAGGCGATCCTGGAGCTCGAGAGCCCCTACAACCCGGGCCTCGGGGTCGGCGACATCCCGGTGGACGCAGTCACGACTTCGGGCTCCGGCATCGACCCGCACATCTCGCCCGCGTACGCGGAGCTGCAAGCGGCGCGGGTCGCCGAAGTCCGCGGGCTGCCGCTCGAGCGCGTCGAGGAGCTGATCGACGACGCCACCGACGGCCGCTTCATCGGCTTCTTCGGCGAGCCCGGCGTGAACGTGCTGGAGCTCAACCTCGCGCTCGACGAGGAGAGCGCGCGATGACCGCCCGCGCCGAGAAGCTCTTCACCGGCGAGATCGTCCTGAACGCGATCGGCGACTCCTTCCGGAAGCTCGACCCGCGTACTCAGATCCGCAACCCGGTCATCTTCATCGTCGAGCTCGGCAGCATCATCACCTCGGCGGTCTTCGTCATCGACGCCGTTCGCGGAGACGAGGGACAGGAGGCGCTCTGGTTCACAGGGACGATCGCGATCTGGCTCTGGCTGACCGTCCTCTTCGCCAACTTTGCCGAAGCGATGGCAGAGGGCCGCGGGAAGGCCCAGGCGCGGGCGCTCCGCGCGACGCGAACGACCACTATCGCCCATCGGCAGCTGCCGAGCGGTGGCATCGAGGACGTCCCGGCGCCGGACCTCCGCCCGGGCGACCTCGTAGTCGTCGCCGGCGGCGAGGTGATTCCCGCCGACGGCGAGATCGTCGAGGGCGTCGGCTCTGTCGACGAATCGGCGATCACAGGCGAGTCGGCGCCCGTGATCCGGGAGGCGGGAGGCGACCGCTCCGGCGTCACCGGCGGAACGCGCCTCCTCTCCGACCGCCTCGTCGTCGAGGTGACGCAGGAGCCGGGGCACTCGTTCCTCGACCGCATGATCGCCCTCGTCGAGGGAGCCGAGCGACGGAAGACGCCGAACGAGGTCGCGCTGAACATCCTGCTCGCGGGGCTGACGATCACGTTCCTCGCCGCGGTCGTCACGCTGTATCCGTACGCCCTCTACGCCGGGACGGAGCTCTCCATGCCGGTCTTGATCGCGCTGCTCGTCGCCTTGATCCCGACGACGATCGGCGGCCTCCTGTCAGCAATTGGGATCGCGGGGATGGACAGGCTCGTCCGCCGCAACGTGCTCGCGATGTCGGGCCGCGCGGTGGAGGCGGCCGGCGACGTCGACGTGCTCCTCCTGGACAAGACCGGCACGATCACGCTCGGGAACCGGCAGGCCAGCGAGCTCGTTCCAGCCGACGGCGTGGAGCAGCGCGAGCTCGCGGACACCGCGCAGCTGGCGTCGCTCGCCGACGAGACTCCGGAGGGCCGTTCCATCGTCGTTCTCGCCAAGCAGTACGGCATCCGCGAGCGAGCGTTGACCGAGGTCGACGCCGAGTTCATCCCGTTCACCGCCATGACCCGCATGAGCGGGGTCGACCTCGACGGGCACCAGATCCGCAAGGGCGCCCCGGATGCGATCAAGGCCTTCGTCGATGCGAACGGGGGCCGCGTTCCGGAGGAGCTTCAGGCCGCGGTGCAGCGGATCGCCGAGAGCGGCGGCACGCCCCTGCTCGTTGCCAGGGACAACTGGGCACTTGGGGCGGTCAACCTCAGGGACATCGTGAAGGGCGGCATGGAGGAGCGGTTCGTCGAGCTCCGTCGCATGGGCATCCGCTCGATCATGATCACCGGGGACAACCCGGTGACGGCAGCCGTGATCGCGGAGGAGTCGGGGGTCGACGACTTCCTCGCCGAGGCGACGCCCGAGGCGAAGATGGAGCTGATCAAGGACGAGCAGGCGAAGGGCCGGCTCGTCGCCATGACAGGGGACGGGACGAACGACGCGCCCGCGCTCGCCCAGTCGGACGTCGGTGTCGCCATGAACACCGGCACGCAGGCTGCGAAGGAAGCCGGGAACATGGTCGACCTCGACTCCAACCCGACGAAGCTGATCGAGATCGTCGAGGTAGCGAAGCAACAGCTGATCACGCGCGGCGCGCTGACCACCTTCTCGATCGCCAACGACGTCGCCAAGTACTTCGCCATCATCCCGGCGATCTTCGCCGCGACCTATGCCGTGGGCGGAGACGAGGGCCCGCTTGAGCGGCTCAACGTCATGAGCCTGGGGTCACCCCAGAGCGCGATCATCTCCGCGATCATCTTCAACGCCCTGATCATCCCCGCGCTCGTGCCGCTCGCCCTGCACGGCGTCCGCTACCGGGCGATCGGCGCCACTGCGCTTCTGCGCCGAAACCTCCTCATCTACGGCCTCGGCGGCGTGCTTCTGCCGTTCATCGGGATCAAGCTGATCGACCTCGTGGTGCACAACCTCCTCGGCGCCTAGTGCCGAGGCACTAGATTCGAAGCGTGCGCGGGCGCTACCGCATCCTCCTCGGAGCCACGGCCGGGGTCGGCAAGACGTTCCGGATGCTGCAGGAGGGGCAGCAGGCAAAGGCCGAGGGGACAGACGTCGTCATCGGCTACCTCGAGCCCCACGCCCGGCCCGAGACAGCCGCGCAAGCCGAGGGCCTCGAGGTGGTACCCCGTCGGCAGGTGCACCACGGCGGGCTCACGCTAGACGAGCTCGACACGGACGCCGTCATCAGGCGCGCGCCGCAGGTGGCGCTGATCGACGAGCTCGCGCACACGAACGCGCCCGGCTCGAAGAATCCCAAGCGCTACGAGGACATCGACGAGGTGCTCGACGCCGGCATCGACGTCATCTCGACGGTCAACGTCCAGCACCTGGAGAGCCTCAACGACCTCGTCTACGAGCTGACCGGGATCCGGGTGCGGGAGACCTTCCCGGACCGCGTGCTCGACGAGGCCGACCAGGTCGTGCTGGTCGACCTGACGCCCGAGGAGCTCCAGCTCCGCCTGCGGGCGGGCAAGGTCTACCCGGGCCGCGAGGTCGAGCGGGCCCTGATGAACTTCTTCAAGCACGAGAACCTCGCCGCCCTGCGCGAGCTCGCGCTCCGCGAGGTCGCCGAGGACGTCGAGGCCCGCCGCCACCCGTCTGCGCTCGACCCCACCGGCGAGAAGCCTGTCGCCGAGCGAATCCTCGCCCTCATCACGCCGCAGGAGCGATCGCAGCGCCTCTTGCGCCGCGCCTGGCGGTCTGCCCAGCGGTTGAGCGCTGACCTCGACGTCCTCTGGGTCCGCCGGCCGGACCAGCGCCTGACGGAGGCCGACCGGGAGCAGCTCGCGGCGCTCCGCCGCCTCGGCGTGGTTCTCGGCGCGCACTTCCTCGAGGAGGAGTCGGACGACTTCGTCGAGGCGGTGCGGGGAGTCGCCGCCGACCGCGGCACGACCTACGTCTTCATCGGCACGCCGGACAGCCGCCGACGGGAGGAGGTGCTCAAGAGCTCGCTCGTGATGCGGCTGGTACGCGCCCTGCCGGGGGTCGATATTCGCATCGTCGCCGATCCGTCCGAGCGGCGCCGGTCGCGGCTCCCACGCGAGCCCGAGTAGCGCCGAGTCAGCGTCGGTCTCTCCACAGCGCCCAGCGTTCATGCGGCTTCGCTCGAGACATGCCCCTCGGAGCCACTGGTGAGCTCCCTGCCCGGGGCGGTATCTCCCGTCGCGTCACCCGACGGGAAGGAGCCACATGAGGATCACACGAATGAGAGCGCTGGCCGCGCTCGTCGCGCTCGGAGCGGTCGCGCTCGCGGCCGGCGGGGCGCTCGCGGTACAGACGAGCGCCACGGCGGCTGCCGCGGAGATCGCGGCCGACGAGGTCATCAACGCCTGCCGCCACCCCAACGGAGGCTGGGTGCGGATCGTCTCCGCCGCGAGCGCGTGTCGCGCCCGCGAGCAGGCCCTGTCCTGGAACGTCGCCGGGCCGGCGGGCGAGCCGGGGCCGGCGGGCCCTCCAGGGCCGAAGGGCGACCCGGGCGCCGGGCTGACGAAGCTCGGAGACATAGCCGGAATCGTCTGCACGACCGACGAAGGCGAGGCGGGCAAGGTCGAGCTCGACTTCGCCGGTGACGACACGGTGCTCTTCCGCTGCGTCGCGGACGGATCGCCGCCGCCGCCGCCTCCGCCACCACCGCCGCCTCCTCCACCCCGCCGACGTCCGGGCTCGTCCTCAACGAGGTCGACTACGACCAGGTCGGCACGGACGGCGACGGCTTCGTCGAGGTCAAGAACACCGGCTCGACCGCCCTCGACCTCGCCGGCATAGCGCTCGTCTTCGTCGACGGGTCCGACGCGGAGGAGTACGACCGGGAGGCCCTGACCGGAACGCTCGATCCGGGCGCTTACCACGTCGTCGCGGTCGACGCGCAGAACGGCGCGCCGGACGGGCTCGCCCTGATCGACACCGACGACGGCGCGCTTCTCGACGCGCTCTCGTACGAGGGCGGGATCACCGCCGCCCTCGTCTCCGGGACGACGTACAACCTCGTGGAGGGGACGATGCTGTCGGCGACGGTCGCCGACTCGAACACCGAGGCCGGCTCCCTCAGCCGCATCCCCGACGGGGCGGACACGAATGACGCCGCCGCCGACTGGGTCTTCACGACGACCCTGACGCGAGGCGCTTCGAACGTGGCCACCACCACGCCGTAGCGCAAGGGGAACGGGCGGCCGGAGTCGTCGGCCGCCCCGCCTCCCTCAAGGTCGGGCCGCCGCCTCCAGGATCCGCCGCGCCACGCTCGTCCAGCTCCAGAGGCTGACACTCGCCTCCCGTGCCGCCGCGCGGAGCGCCTCGCGCTCGTCGGCCCGAGGGCGAGCTGTTCCCGAGCCGCTTCTGCAGCTCGCCCGAGTCGCCGTTCGGGAAGCTCGGGAGGTGGCGCAGCTCGGGCGGGTAGTGGCGCTCGAGGCCCTGCGCGATCTCCGCGAGCCCCGAGTGGTTCGCCACGATCGGCGGGCAGCCGGCCGCGGCCGCCTCGGCGGCGACCATCCCGAAGGCCTCGGGGAAGATCGAGGGCACGACCGCCGCATCGGCGAGCGCGAGCAGGTGGACGAGGTGACGGTGCTCGAGCGGGCCGGTGAAGAGGACGTCGAGGCCCTCTGCCAGGCGCTCGAGCTCCGCCCGGTAGTCGCCGAAGCCGACCACGACCGTCGCGCATCGAGTCCCCGCAGCGCCTCGAAGAGAACCTGCACCCCCTTGTTCTCGATCAGCTTCCCGAAGTAGACGACGGTCGGCCGGTCGCCGGCGAGGAACGCCTCCAGGCGCTCGGCGTTGCCCTCGTCGGGAAGCCGCTCGTTCGCGTTGCCCGGGTTCGGCGGGTCCTTCCGAGACTCTGCGACCAGCGCCGTCAGCGCCTCCTCCTTCGGCGCCGGACGCCAGAGCTCGACGTCGACGCCCGGCGGCACCTCGTGGACGTGCTCGGTCTGCCCGCAGACGTCGGCGAGGACCTCGCGGATGTGCTCCGAGCCGACGATCGTCGCGACGGCGCCCGCGAGCGCCTCCTGCCCCAGGCAGAGAGCTCGGCGTTCCCGCGCATCGAGTACTCGAGCTCGGAGCCGTGCGCCTTGACGACGTAGCGGCCGCCCGACCGCCTCGCCCACCGGACCGCCCAGGATCACGTGATTGACGAAGACGAGGTCGGCCGGCAGGTGCTCGCGCATCGAGGCGGCGTTCGCCTCGACCCACGCGTCCAGCTCGGCGCGCGTCGAGTCCTGGACGCGCTTGACCTCGTACCCGTCGTACTCGTCGATGACGAAGACCGGCAGGAAGCCGCCGACGTCGGGGCGCACCGTCTCCGCGCCGCCGAGGTCGAACCGCTCGGGGTGCGGCTCCTGCGAGAACACGACGACGTCGTGGCCCTCGCGGCTCCACTCGCGGGAGAGCTGGCGAGCGTAGATGTTCGAGCCCGTGCCGCCGAGCAGGTAGCCGTGCCAGACGAAGATCCTCATGGCTCGACCGTGAACCCGGTGCGCTCGATCATCTCGGGAACGGTCACGAACTCGTAGCCCTCCTGCTCCTTCCACTGCTGCAGGATCAGCTCGGCCGAGCGCACCGAGTGGCTGCGGTCCCACCCCATGGCGACGTCGCACCCGTCGTGCAGGAGGACCACGTCGCCGCCTTTGATCTGCTTCTCGGCCTTGCGCATGATCTTCTCGGTCGTGACTCCCTTGCTCCAGTCCCACAGCGTCACCGACCAGAGGATGGGGACGTAGCCCTCCTCCCAGAGGACGCGCAGCGTGCCGGGGCGCCGCCGCCCATACGGAGGTCGCATCAGGCGATGGCCGTTCACCCGCGCCATCTCGACGCCGGCCTCCTCGATCGCGGTGGTCGTGTCGCGGAGCTCCCGCCGGATCGTCTCGTCGGTGTGCAGCGGCATCGTCACGTGCGTGTACGTGTGGTTCCCGACGGCGTGGCCGGCGGCTGCTACCTCGCGAAGCAGGGAGGGCTGCTCGCGCGCGTAGTGGCCGATGGAGAAGAACGTCGCCTTGACGCCGTGCTTGTCCAGCAGCTCGAGGAGCTGGGGCGTCCAGGCGGTGTTCGGGCCGTCGTCGAAGGTGAGGGCCATCAGCTTCCCCCGGCCGGGCGTCCCCACGAAGCCCTTGCCGAAGCCCTGCGCCGTCGGGGAGATCCCGTTGTAGATCCCCCACCCGGCCGCGCCCGCGGCCGCGCCGAACGCCAGTGGCCACTTCCTCATCTCGTTCTCCCTTCGTCGTCGAGGTGCAGGTCGGGAATCCCTCCGGCCCAGGCCTCTCCGGGGGCCGGAGGCGGATACGTGCGAACGGCGCCCCGGTCGTCGGCCCCGGGCCGGCGCATGTGCCGGTACCAGCGGTGGTAGAGCGGGGCTGCGACCACCGTGAGGCCGACGAGAATCGCGAGCCCGGCGATCATCCAGAGGTGGCGCCGAAGCGGCTCGACGTCCCCCGCAGCCCAGGCGGAGAGCCCGGCCAGGCCGACCGACAAGGCGATGCCGGCGTAGTAGTCGAGCGGGAAGCGCCAGAGCCAGGGCACCTCGAACCACCAGACCTTGCCCCGCTCGAAGCGCTTCGCCGTGTAGGCGGGATTGAGCACGAACCAGAGGTAGTCCCACGCGACGGCGAGGGCGAAGAACGTCGCCAGCGTGCGCAGCTCGCCGGCCAGCGTCCACTCGACGCCCATGACATAGGGAAGATGCAGCACGAGCAGCGGGATCGTGAACGCCCAGACGTGATAGCCGGTGAGCGGCCGCCTCCCCATCGCCACGCCGTAGACACGTCCCACGAGCCCTCGGCTCCGCCACCAGGTGGGCAGGCGCTCGGCCCAGCCCCAGCCTCCCTCGATCTCGAGCTCGATCGCCGCCAGGCCGAAGGCCCAGGCGAAGAGGAGGAGCGTGCGCCCGAGCTCGAGCTCGCTCACCGCCGCCGCCCGGCGCCCAGCTCTTCCACGAGCTCGTCGACCGTGGCGAGCGCATCTCGGTTCCCGTCCTGCTCGTAGCCCGCCAGCGCCTCCTCGTGGACGGGCTCGCGCTCGAGGAAGCGTTCGAGCGCCGGCTCGTCCAGGGCTGCCGCGCCGGTGCCGAAACCGAGCCGCTCGAGGTACCGGGCGTTCATCTCCTGCTCGAACTGGCCGGCGAGCGGAAGCGCGAGCATCGGCTTCCGCAGGTAGACGGCCTCGCTCATCAGCGAGTAGCCGGCCGAGCCGACGACGCCGCGGGCCGTGCGCAGGTCCTCGATGAAGGCCTCGTTCGCGAACGGGCGGTAGCTGAGGTGGCCCTCGCGCACCTCGGCCGTGAGCCCGTCCCGCGCCCCGTACACGTGGCAGGAGACGCCACTCGCCTCGAGCGCCGCGATCGAAGCCTCGGAGATCCGCCCGTACACGAGCAGGTGGTCGCCGCGCTCCGCCCTCGCCGCGAGGATCTCGGGCCGGAGGAGCGAGGGGATGAGCGTCGTTCGCTTCTTCCGCACCGGCGGCTCGAAGAACGTCGTGATCAGATAGCGGTCGGCCCGGGCGATCTTCGCGCCGACGAAGGCGCGCGCCGCGAGGTAGTCCCGCTCCACTCCGCGCCTGATGTCCGCGTCGTGGGCGCACCGGTCGACCATCTGGATGTTGTCGACCGAGATCACGGGCCTTCGGTGCGACTTCGCGAAGAGGTAGGCGAACCCGTCGAAGTCGGTGATCACCACGTCCGGCCCGAACGTGCGGGCGATCGCGGAGCCGCGATGCCAGTCGTCCGGGATGCCGCGGAGCCCACCACGGACGTTCGCGCTCAGCGTCTTCCAGGTGTTGACGGTCCCCTGCTCCAGGACGAACGAGGTGCCCCAGATCTCCTCGACGTCGGGCAGGTGCTCGCGCAGGTAGGGGAGAGCCCTCCCCGAGGCGGCCATCTTCACCTCGTGTCCCTGCTCGAGCAGGTGCGAGGCGACCACGCGCGAGCGGGTCGCGTGCCCGAGCCCTTCCCCGACGGCGCCGTAGAGGATCCGCACGCCGCGAGCCTAACCTAGGAGGGCTCGACGAAACGCAGTCTGTGCCGCCGGGTCGCGCTGCTCGCCCCGAAGACTGCGTCCTCAGTCGCGCCCGTAGCCTCCGGCTACGAACGCTCCCTGCGTCCTTGTTTCGGAACGACCATCGCACCCCGGCGACGAGCGACGTTCCGCCAAGCCCTCCTAGTCCGTTTCGGGCGCGCTCGGCGCGCCGCCGATCAGGTCGAGCAGCCTCTTCGTCTTCGCGCCCCAGCGCTCGTCGTGGCGCCGCCGGCGCTCCTCCGCTCGGCGCAGGCGCTTGCTTCCGGGCTTGTAGAAGCGCCGCGCCCAGGGCGAGCCCGGCTTGGCGAGCCTGACGGCGCACACCAGGGCGACGAAGACGATGAAGATGCCGAGGAGCCCGAACCAGATCTTCCCCTTGAGCAGGGCGACGACCACCAGCGCGATGTGGATCGCGATGATCGCCATCAGCGTCCAGCGGCCGCCGTCCTCGCTCGTCTTCTGGTCGAACGGGACGATGTGGAGGAGGACGAGGACGCCGACGGTGATCGCGACGATGACCGCGTCGATCGACGCTCTGCCTTCCTCCGACCAGTACACGTCCTCCAGCCGGAAGACGAGGGCGAACTCGTCGAGAACGAGGGCGGCGCCCGAGCCGAAGACGGCGCACAGGAGGAGCTCGAGGATGTTGTCGACCGGCTCGAAGCCGATGATCAGCGTGCCCGAGACGAGGGCGAGGACGATGCCGACCACGATGTGGTGCAGGTGGACGCCGTGGACGCTCCCGCTGCCCCACCCGCGGATCCTCGCGATCCGCGTGTACCCGCGCGTGATGGCGAAACAGATGAGGAACGCGAGGAGCGCGACGAAGATCGGCTCCCGCCCGGCCTCGTAGACCGAGGTCTCGTAGCCGGGCACGAATCGGAAGACGTTCACGAGATCGAAGTCTGACGGTCGTTCGGCTCCGGCGCTAAGGTGGACCGCCCTCCGGCGGACAGCGGGGACACGCACGCGAATGGCCGAGCAACCGCGAACATCCGAGGAGCGGGCGGCGCGGCGCGCCCAGCTCCGCCGTCGCTACCGCCGGCGGCGCCTGACGGCGCTCGCCGCGGTCCTCGCGGGGCTGGTCGCCGTGGGAGCGCTCCTCGCCGGCTTCGTCTTCGGCGGCGACTCCGTCCATGCCTCGGAGCAGGAACGGCTCGGCTCGTCCACGGTCTGCGAGCCGGCGGAGCCACCGGAGGTGGTCAGGCCGAGATGGTGGACCGCACGCCGCCAGACCGTGCTGGTGGACTCCGTCCTGCTCGGCGGCAAGGCGGCGCTGCGCGAGACCTTCGGCGCCTGGAGGCTTCGCTTCCTGGGGGAGCCGGCGATCATGCTGCCCGCCCTGGAGGAGCGCATCGCCGAGCGGCATGGCGTCGCGCGCCTCGTCGTGCTCGGCGTCGGCTACAACTCGATCTGGGAGCGGCGGCGCCGGAACTACTCGACGTGGGCGCGGAAGTTCAGCTCCGAGGCGAGGGCGCTCCTGGCAACGCTCCGCGAGAAGGGCGCCCGCCAGTTCGTCTGGGTGACCCTCCGGGACGCGCGCCGCTCGGTCATTCCCGCATCGGCGCTCTGGCAGCACGACCGCTACGCGTGGTACTTCCCGTACGTCAACGAGCGCCTGCGCCGCCTCGACCGGACGCGCGACGACCTCGTGCTCGCCCGCTGGGACCTCGTCTCCGACCGCCGCGGCCTCACGTACGACGCCATCCACCTCAACCCCGAGGGCGCCGCGCTGATGGCGACCACAATCCGGACGGCGATCCGGGACGAGGCCCAGCGCCAGACGGAGCTCATCCCTCCGGCGAGTTGCGCGTAGCCCTGCTGCGCACGCCATGCACCGCTCCATGGTGGCGGCGATTTGCGCGCTCCACCCTGGGATGAAGGGAACCGTGGTCGTCACCGACTAGGCGGTCGACAGACCGCCCCGCCTCGGACAGACTGTCGGGTGAGACCCGATGAGCTTCAAGTCGAAGCCCGACGAGGCGAAGGCCGGTCTGATCGAGAAGACGGTCGAGCACGCGCGCGCGAAGCTCCCAGCCGAGCAGGCGGAGCGGCTCGAGGCCTTCATCCGCATCTACTACGGCGCCGTAGCGGCGGACGATCTGCTCGAACGCAGCGTCGCCGACCTCTACGGCGCCGCCCTCGGGCACCTGAACTTCGGCTCGCGGCGGACGCCGGGGACGCCGAAGGTGCGCGTCTATACGCCGCAGCTCGAGGAGCACGGCTGGACGTCGACGCACACCGTGGTCGAGATCGTCAACGACGACATGCCCTTCCTCGTGGACTCGGTGAGCATGGAGCTGAACCGGCTCGGGAGCGGCGTCCACCTCATCATCCACCCGGTCGTCAGGGTGCGGCGGGACGACGAGGGACGCCTGCTCGAGGTTCTCCCGCACGACGCCGAGGCGGTGAACTGCGGGCTCGAGTCCTTCATCCACGCGGAGATCGTCAGGGAGACCGATCCGGCGCACCTCGAGCAGGTTCGCACCGGGCTCGAGCGCGTCCTCGCGGACGTCAGGGCCGCGGTGGAGGACTGGCCGGCGATGGTCGCACGCGGGCGCGAGGTCATCGCCGACCTCGTCGAGCATCCTCCTCCCGTCGACGCCGAGGAGTTGGCGGAGGCGACGGCGCTTCTCGAGTGGAGCCTCGACCACCACTTCACCTTCCTCGGCTTCCACGAGTACGACCTCGTCACCGAGCACGGCGAGGACGCGCTCCGGCGCGTGCCCGGCACCGGGCTCGGGATCCTCCGCGACAGCGACCCGGACCCCGGAGTCGTCAAGCTCGGCCCCGGTGCGCGAGAGCTCGCGCGCGAGAAGACCATCCTCGTCCTCACGAAGGCGAACTCTCGCGCGACGGTACACCGGCCGTCGTTCCTGGACTACGTCGGCGTGAAACGCTTCGACGAGTCCGGTGAGGTCGTCGGCGAACGCCGCTTCCTCGGGCTCTACACGTCGACCGCATACAGCGCCAGGCCCGAGGAGATCCCGCTGCTGCGCCGCAAGGTCCGCAAGGTGCGCGAGCGCTCCGGCCTCCCGCCGGGGAGCCACGCCGACAAGGCGCTCATCGAGATTCTCGAGACCTACCCGCGGGACGAGCTCTTCCAGATCTCGGACGACGAGCTGTTCGAGACCGCCATGGGCATCCTCCATCTCGGCGAGCGCCAGCGGGTTCGCCTCTTCGTCCGCCGGGACCGGTTCGGGCGCTTCCTGTCCTGCCTCGTGTACGTGCCTCGCGACCGCTTCAACACGCAGGTCAGGGAGCGCGTCCAGGACGTCCTTCAGGAGGCGTTCAACGGCGCCTGCGCCTTCTACGACGTGCGCCTGTCCGAGTCCGTGCTGGCGAGGCTCCACTACGTGATTCACACCGATCCCGGCGAGGAGGTGCCCGACTACGACGTCCGCGAGATCGAAGCGCGGCTGGTGGAGGCGACGCGCTCGTGGGTCGACGATCTCCTGGACGCGCTCGTGGAGCAGCTCGGGGAGGAGCAGGGCACCGAGCTCTTCGCCGGGTACCGCGACGCGTTCCCCGCCGGCTACCGGGACGACTTCACCCCTGCCGCGGCAGTGCTCGACATCCAGCGCATGGAGCGCCTCGACCCTGCCGGCGACCTCGAGCTCGCGCTCTACCGCCCGCTCGAGGCGGCCGACGACTTCTTCGTCCTGAAGCTCCTTCGCTCGGGCCAGCCGATCCTCCTCTCCGACGTGCTCCCCCTGCTCGAGGACCTGGGGGTGAAGGTCTACGACGAGAGGCCCTACGAGATCGACAGGATCGGGCCCGTCGACGCCTGGATCTACGACTTCGGGCTCACGAGCGAGGACGGCCCGATCGACCTGGACGAGGTCGGCGAGGCGTTCAAGGACGCCTTCAGCCGGGCCTGGCGCGGCGAGATCGAGGTCGACGACTTCAACCGCCTCGTGCTTCGAGCGGGGCTGACGTGGCGGGAGGCGGCCATGCTGCGCGCCTTCGCGAAGTACATGCGCCAGACGGGCACCACGTTCAGCCAGCGGTACATGGAGGAGACGCTGGGCAACCACCCGGCCGTCGTCCGCAAGCTCGTCGAGCTCTTCCGGATCCGCTTCGACCCCGCGCGCGCCGACGCGCGCGCGGCCGACGCCGAGGGCCTCGCGAGGATGATCGAGCAGGAGATCGACGCGGTGCCGAGCCTCGACGAGGACCGCATCCTGCGCGGCTTTCTCCGGCTGCTGCAGGCGACGCTACGGACGAACTACTTCCAGGTCGACGCCGACGGCCGCCCGAAGCCGTACCTCTCCTTCAAGCTCGACCCGGCGCTCGTGCCCGATCTGCCGCCGCCGAGGCCGGAGTACGAGATCTGGGTGTACTCGCCGCGGACCGAGGGTGTGCACCTGCGCGGGGGCAAAGTGGCTCGGGGCGGGATCCGCTGGTCCGATCGCCGCGAGGACTTCCGCACGGAGGTGCTCGGGCTGATGAAGGCGCAGATGGTGAAGAACGCGGTCATCGTTCCCGTCGGAGCCAAGGGCGGGTTCGTCGTCAAGCGCCCGCCGGCCGACCGCGAGGCGCTCAGGGGCGAGTGCGTCGATTGCTATTCGACGCTCATGCGCGGGCTGCTCGACCTCACCGACAACATCGTCGGAGGCGAGATCGTCCCGCCTCCCGACGTCGTCCGCTACGACGACGACGACCCCTACCTCGTGGTGGCCGCGGACAAGGGCACGGCGACGTTCTCCGACGCGGCGAACGCGATCGCCGCCGAGTACGGGTTCTGGCTGGGAGACGCGTTCGCCTCGGGCGGCTCGGCCGGCTACGACCACAAGGCCATGGGCATCACGGCGCGCGGAGCGTGGGAGTCGGTCAAGCGCCACTTCCGCGAGCTCGGCGTCGACGTCCAGACGACGGACGTTACGGCGGTCGGGATCGGCGACATGGCCGGCGACGTCTTCGGCAACGGCATGCTCCTCTCCCGCCATCTGAAGCTCGTCGCCGCTTTCAACCACGAGCACGTCTTCCTCGACCCCGACCCGGACCCCGAGGCGAGCTACCTCGAGCGCGAGCGCCTCTTCGCGCTCCCGCGCTCGAGCTGGGCGGACTACGACCCCGCGAAGGTCTCCGAGGGCGGCGGCGTCTTCTCGCGCACCGCGAAGTCGATCGAGCTCTCCCCGCAGGCACGGACCGCTCTGGGTATCGAGGCGGAGACCCTGACGCCGAACGAGCTGATCAGGGCGATCCTCACCGCCGAGGTCGACCTGCTCTGGAACGGGGGCATCGGCACGTTCGTGAGGGCATCGACCGAGTCCCACCTCGACGTCGGCGACAAGGCGAACGATGCGCTGCGGGTGGACGGCCGCGACGTTCGCGCCCGTGTGGTCGGCGAGGGCGGCAACCTCGGCTTCACGCAGAAGGGCAGGATCGAGTACGCGCTCGCGGGCGGTCGCATCTTCACGGACGCGATCGACAACTCGGCGGGCGTCGACTGCTCCGACCACGAGGTGAACATCAAGATCCTCCTCGACGCCGTCGTCGCCGCGGGAGACATGACCCGGAAGCAGCGGAACGAGCTGCTCGCGCAGATGACCGACGACGTCGCCCGCCTCGTCCTGCGCAACAACTACCGCCAGACGCAGGCGCTCAGCCTCGCCGTGCGCCAGGCGCCCTCGATGCTCGGCGTCCATGCACGGCTGATCCAGCACCTCGAGCAGAGCGGCCGGATCAGCCGCGAGCTGGAGTCCCTCCCGAGCGACGAGGTTCTCTCGGAGCGTGGCGCGGCGGCCGGCGGGTTGGTCGCGCCCGAGCTCGCCGTCCTGCTCGCCTACGCCAAGATCGAGCTCTTCGACGCGCTCGTGGCCTCGGACCTGCCCGACGACGAGTTCACCGCGGAGGAGCTCGTCCGCTACTTCCCGCGCGTCCTCTCCGAGCGCTTCCGCGCCGAGATGGACGCGCACCGCCTGCGCAGGGAGCTGATCGCCACCTACGTCACCAACAGCCTCGTCAACAGGGCGGGAATCACGTTCGCCTTCCGCCTTGCCGAGGAGACCGGCGCGGCGGCCGCCGACATCGCCAGGGCCTACATGGTCGCCCGTGAGGTCTTCCGCCTCCGCGCGCTCTGGACCGCGATCGAGGCGCTCGACTCGTCCGTCGCCGCCGACGTCCAGCTGGACATGCTGCTCGAGGGGCGGAAGCTCGTCGAGCGGGCGACCCGCTGGCTCGTTCGCAGCCGCCCGCGGCCGCTCGACATCGCGGCGGAGACCGAGCGCTTCGCCCCCGGCGCCGCGCTGCTGGCCGAGACGCTCCAGGACGTGCTGCACGGCGCCGACCAGACCGCGCTCGAGCAGCGGGCCGCCCGGTACGTGCGCGCGGGGGTCCCCGAGGAGCTGGCGACGCGGGTCGCCGGCCTGGGCGCGCTGTTCTCGGCGCTCGACATCGTCGAGGTCGCCGGCGCGACGGGGGCGCCCCTGGAGGAGGTCGCCGCCGTCTACCACGCGATCGGAGCGAGCCTCCAGCTCCAGTGGCTCCGCGACGAGATCACGGCGCTGCCGCGCGACAACCGCTGGCAGACCCTGGCGCGGGCGGCGCTGCGCGACGAGCTGTACGGGGTCCACAGCGCCCTCGCCCGCGAGGCACTCGAGACCGGGCCGCCTGGGCTCGACGCCGAGGCGCGGGCCGAGGCCTGGCACGCGCAGAGCCGTGCGGGCGTCGACCGCGCCCTCCAGGTGCTCTCGGACATCCGGATGGGAGGGCTGTCGAGCCTGGAGACGCTGTCGGTGGCGCTCCGGGAGGTTCGAAACCTCATCCAGTCGGGGACCCGAGCCGCTCCGCCGGTCGCCGAGCTCCCGCCGGAAGCCGAGGCCGAGCCGCTGGCTCTCCCGCCCGAGTCGCTGCGCCTCGGCTAGGCGACCGACGTCGCCCGACGACACCGTGCCGGCGACGCTGGACGGTCGACTGGCGCGTACGCGCCGCCGCGTGCGCCAGACTTCGAGCGTGCGCGCGATCGTGCCCCTCGACGGCGAGCCCCGCTTCCGGCCCTTTCCCTTCGCGCCTCCGCTCGAGGGCCCCGTGCGCCGCGCGGTGGACGACGCCGCTCTCGTCCTCTCGCGGACGAAAGGCCGCTTCGACGGCCCGATCTCGTTCTGCCACGGCGTGTCACGGGACGGCGCGATCGTGCGGCGGCACGGGCGCTACGCCGAGGCGATGGTCGTCTTCACCGAGCCGAGCCAGGCCTACAGGCTGGGCTTCGCGCTGGGCGTCCAGCTGTTCGTCGAGCGAGCGGAAGGTGTGACGCTCTTCCAGCAGCGCGGACCGTCGATCGGGCGCGACCCGCTCCTGTGGACCGCCTCGGCCTCGGGAGGGCTGGGTCACGCCGAGCACCCGCGAGACGCCGTGCTCGCCGACGCCGCCGAGGAGATCGGGCTCGGAGACGAGGACCTTCTGGACTTCACGCCGGTCGCGGTGGTGGTCAGCGACGACACGGGGTCCGCGCTCGTCGTCTACCACGCACGGCTCCGCCAGGGAGCCGAGCCCGAGCCGGACTCGGTGAAGGTCGCCGAGCTCTTCTGGGCGGCCTCGCCGGACGACCTGGGCGCCCAGGTCTCCGCGGACACGGTGGCCTCCTGGGAGGCGCTCGAGCAGTGGCGCGCCCGCGAGGCGCCCGCCTCGGAGCCCGTGCCGAAGTAACAGCCTGTTACCTGGTAGCTAGCGGCCCTCGTCGGGGCCCTCGCCGCCGGTGACCTTCTCCCACCAGTCGTCCTCGCGGCGCTTCAGCTCGCCCTGCACCTGGGCGACGTAGCTGGCGAGCTCGTTCTCCTTCTGGCCCAGCCGCTCCTGGAGGTCGGAGAGCTCGCGCTCACGTCGCTCCAGCTTGTCCTCGCGGATCTCGATGTCGGCTTCGGTGCGCGCCTCGCGAGCCTCGAGCTCGGACTCGCGGCCGTCGAGCTCGTGCAGCCGCTCGCGCAGGGAGGACTCGGTCTCGGTGAGCCGCTTCTCGCGCCGTTCCAGACGCTTGCGCTGGGACTCGACGACGTCCTCGGTGTTCGAGAACTCGGCCTCGCGCTCGGCGAGCTCTCGCTCCCTTTCCTTGAGCCGCTCCTGCAGAGCCTCGACGTCGAGGATCTTGGACGTCTCGGACTCCACCCGGGCCATGTGCGTCTCGCGCTGGTGCAGTTCCGCCTCGCGCGCGACCAGCTCGGCCTCGCGGCGATCCACCTCGGCGAGACGGGCGACCGCCTCCTGGGCGGTCCGGTCGTGCCCGGATGCCCCGCGCTCGAGCCGCTCCGCGTCGAGGCGCAGGCGATCGTGCTTGGCACGGAGGTCCGCCTCACGCTCCTCGAGCGCCTCGTCCTTGGCCTGGAGGCGCGAGTGCTCCTTCGCCAGCTCGCGCTCGCGGGCGGCGAGGGCCTGCTCCCGCTTGGAAGCGCCCTTCTCGTGCTCGCGTAGCGCGGTCTCCCGCTCGGCGAGCGCGCGGTCACGCGCTTCCTGCCTCGCCTTCATCTCTGCCTCGCGGCTGGTCACGGCCTGCTCGCGGCGCACGAGCTTCGTCTCCTGCGAGTTCAGCGTCTGCGCTTGCTTCGCGAGCTCCGAGGCGAGCTTCTCGCGCTCGCGGTCGGCGTCGCGCAGCTCCCGCAGCTTCGAGTCGACCTGCTCGCTGCGCTCGCCCGTGAGGGCCTCGGTGGCGGTCAACCTCGTCTCGAGCTCCGAGAGGCGCTCGCGCTCCTCCCGGAACGTCTGGAGCTGCTCCGTCAGCCGGGCCTCGCGCAGCTCGATCTCCTGCTCGGCGGAGGCGACCTTCGCGGCGCGCAGGTCGAGCTCGGCCGACCGCGCCGCGTAGTCGCTCTCGATGGCGCTCGTATCGTCCCGCGCCGAGAACGAGGCCGCCAGCTCGATCCGCAGGTCGCGCTCGCGCTCGAGAGCGGCCGTCAGCTCGGCCCGGAGGGCGTCGTTTTCGGCGGCGTCGACGACGGGCGCGACAGGCGCAGGCAGCTCGGGAGCGGCCGCCTCCGGCGCCTGCTCCTCCGGCTGCGGGGGAGGCGGCGCGCCGTTGGTCTCGGGCGCGGCGGGCTCCTGGCGCTTCTTGAGCTTCCCGCGCAGGCCGGTGCCGAAGCCGGTCTCGGCCTCGACCTTGCCGGATTCCTTGGTGGTCTCCTCGCTCGCAGCCACGTTCGGGGCGCCCCCCTAGAACAGCTCCGAGAGGTTCATGAAAGCCGGTCCGAGGATGACGATGAACATGGCCGGGAAGATGAAGATCACCGTCGGGAAGAGCATCTTGATCGGCGCCTTCATCGCCCGCTCCTCCGCGGCCAGCTGACGCCGGTTGCGGGTGTCGGACGCCTGCAGCTTGAGGATTCGCCCGAGCGAGATCCCGAGCTGGTCCGCCTGGATGATCGCGCGGACGAACGACGAGAACTCGGGCGTGCCGACGCGCTTCATCATCTTCGTGAGCGCGTTCTGCCGGCTCTCGCCGATGCGCATCTCGCCGAGCGCCAGCGCAAACTCATCGGCGAGAGGACCGTCCATGTGCTCCGTCAGCTTCGAGATCGCGCCGTCGAAGCCGAGGCCGGCCTCGACCGAGACGGCGAGCAGATCGAGAGCGTCGGGCAGCTCGGCCCGGAGGACCTCCTTGCGGCCGCGCGTCCTCAAGGTGAGGACGACGTCGGGGAGCATGAAGCCGACGAAGGCGAAAGCGATCCCGAGCAGGAGCGTCTTGGAGGCGAGGACGCCCGCGAGGCTGGCGACCACCTGACCGCCGACGAAGCCGAAGAAGCCGAGAATCGCCTTCGAGGCCAGGTAGGTCGTCGGCGTGACCTTGCGGTTCAGGCCCGCGGCGATGAGCTTGTTCGTGACCGACTCGACGCTGGCCCGCGGGGTGATCCGCAAAACGGCCCGGGCGAGGCCGGTCTTCATGGGCATGAGCGCGCGGTCCTTGAACGTGCCGTCGTCCAGCACGCTCGAGCTCGAGACCACCCGCGTCCGGCCGTAGCCGGCCGCGCGGCGAATCGAGCCCATCCGCTCGCGCGCGGGCAGGGTGGCGAGGTCCATGAGGAGGAAGAACGCGAGGGCGACTGCGCCGCCGGCGATGATGAGAGGCCAGATCATGTCAGTACCTGAAGTTGACGATTTTGCGGAGGATGAGCGAGCCGATCCCGATCATCACGAACATCGTGATGATCAGCTTGTGCCCGGTGCCCGTGTGCCAGAGCGGGCTCATGTACTCGCTGTTCAGGAGCGTCAGCATGGCCGCGACGAAGAACGGGAGGCCGATCAGCACGTACGCCGACGCACGGCCCATGGCGGTCAGGCCCTTGATCTTCTTCGCGAACTGCTGCCGGTTGCGCACCGTGTCCGCGACCATGTCGAAGAGGCTCGCCAGGCTGCCCCCGACCTGCCGCTGGATCGTGACGGCCGTGATCACGAACTCGAAGTTCTTCGAGCCGATGCGCTGCGCCATGTCGGCGAGCGCCTCGTCCATCGGGCGACCGAGCCGGGTCTCCGTGAGCACGCGCTTGAGCTCCTTCGACGCAGGCGGCTGGTCCTCGTCGACGACGCTCTGCAGCGCCTGCCGGAAGCTGTGCCCGGCCTTCAGCCCCGCCGCCATCGTCACGAGGAGGTCGGGAAGCTGGTTCTCGAAAGCCCTCACCCGCTGCTTCGCCTTGAAGGACACGAACAGATACGGCACCGCAGCTCCGCCGAGGAGGCCGAGCGCGATCAGTGGAATCGAGCGGGTCATCCCTGCCGCGACCAGGCCGACCAGCAGCGCCGAGCCAAGCATGAGGTAGACGAACTCCACCGTCCGCAGCGGCAGGTCGGCCCGCTCGAGGATGCGCTGGAGCCGCCGCCACGGCTTGAACTTCCCGAGAGCGTTCTCGGTGGCGTGGAAGAGGCCGGCGGCGATCTTCAGCCGCTCGCGGCCGCTCTGCTTCACTCGACGCTGGGTGGCGAGATGCGGCTGCAGGCGACCCTTCAGCCAGGCGCTCCGCGGTGAGGCGAAGACGAACGCCGCGGCGAGGAAGATGATGAGCCCGACGACCGCTGCGAAGGCCGCCTGGCCCCAGAACGTCCCGAAGAACTGCTCCGGGAGCCGGCCCTCGATCTGAGGCTTGCGCGTGACGACCGACGCACCCGGAGCGACGACCTTCACCGAAGCCGACTCGCCTCCGGCCGTGGCCGTCAGGTCGATCGCCTCGCTCGGGAGCGCGGACGTGACGTACTCGAGCCGCCACGTGCGCGAGAGCTCGTCGGCAATCGACGTGTAGACCTCGGTGAGCGCGGCGGTGTCCGCAGCGCCGTAGTAGTTCCCACCGGTCTCCTCCGCGATCTGCTGGAGCGGCCGCGGGTTGAACAGCTTGCTCTCGATGCCGACGACGTAGACCGACGCCCCGGCGTTCTGCGCAGCGGCGATCGTCTCTTCGATGGTCGCCTCGCTCCTGGTCTCGTTGCCGTCAGTGACGATGATGATCACGCGGCCCTGGTTCGTCTCCGACGCGAGCGAGTTCGACGCCAGCACGAGCCCGTCGTAGAGCGTCGTCCCGCTCACCGGGTCGAGAGAGATCGAGCGAAGAGCGGAGTCGGCATCGGTGGTCGAGGTCTGGAACCCGGTGAGGACGATCGGCTCGGTCGCGTACGTGAGCACGGAGATGCGGTCCTCGAGCGGCTTCGCCGCGACGAACGCACGGGCCGCGGCGACCGCGTCCTCGAGCGGCTGGCCCTCCATCGACCGCGAGCGGTCGACGGCCAGCACGATGCTCTTCGCCCGGCCGAGGTTGGTGGCGACGAGGCCTGTCACCTCGTCGCCGTTCTCCGTCAGGGACGGCGCCGAGAACGTCGTCCTGTCGGTGACGACGATCGCCCTCACCACGGGGTAGTCGCTCGCGTCCGCCTCGATCTTCGCCGAGAGCGCGCCCGCAGGCACGACGAGAGCGGCCAGGACGGCCAGCCAGGCCAGCGCGGCGTGTCTCATCGCTGGAGACCGCCGAAGCTGGCCGCCTGGAACGTCGTCCGAACCTGGTCGTCCGAGTCCTGCTGGAAGAAGTTCGGCGGCAAGGTGACGCCGTTGGCGGCCATCTGCTCCAGGAAGTGGGGCTTGAGCCCCGTGCACTTGAGCGTCGAGAGGAGCCGGGTCGCCCCGGGGGCGGCCGAGTCCTCGTCCGGCGGCTTGGCGAGGAAGATGTCCTGAAGGGTGATCACGTCCGACTCCATGCGCAGCACCTCGGTGATGTGCGAGAGCCGGCGCGAGCCGTCGACGAGGCGGGTGATCTGGACGAGCAGGTCGAAGGCGCTCGAGATCTGCTCGCGGATCGCCCGGTGCGGCAGCTCGACGCCCGCGGTCAGCACCAGCGTCTCGAGACGAGCCAGCGCGTCGCGAGGGGAGTTGGCGTGGATCGTGGTCAGCGAGCCCTCGTGGCCCGTGTTCATGGCCTGGAGCATGTCGAGCGTCTCGGCGCCGCGGACCTCGCCGACGATGATGCGGTCGGGACGCATGCGCAGGGCGTTCCTGACGAGCTCGCGGATCTTGACCTCGCCCTGACCCTCGATGTTGGCCGGCCGGGACTCGAGCGGGATCACGTGATCCTGCTGGAGCTGGAGCTCGGCCGCGTCCTCGATGGTGACGATGCGCTCGTCGCCGGGCACGAAGGCCGAGAGGGCGTTCAGCGTCGTCGTCTTACCGGTGCCCGTTCCGCCGGAGATGAGGACGTTGAGCTTCCCCTGCACGCAGGCGGCCAGGAAGTGCGCCGCCTTCGACGTGACCGAGCCGAAGTTGATCAGGTCGTCCATCGTGTACGGGTCGCGCGAGAACTTCCGGATCGTCAGCACCGGCCCTCGCAGGGAGAGCGGGGGGATGATGGCGTTCACGCGGCTCCCGTCCGGCAGGCGCGCGTCCACCATCGGCGACGACTCGTCGACCCGGCGGCCGACCTGGGAGACGATCTTGTCGATGATGCGCAGGAGGTGAGCGTCGTCGACGAAGGTCGACTTCGAGAGCTCGATCTTGCCCGCGCGCTCCACGTAGATGCGGTCCGGCCCGTTGACCATGACCTCGCTGATCGCGTCCTCGCGGAGCAGGGGCTCGAGCGGGCCGTAGCCCAGGATGTCGTCGGTGATCTCCCGCACGACCTGCCGGCGCTCCTCCCGCGTGAGCGGCGTCTGGTCGAGCGCGAGCTGCTCGGTGACGACCCGCAGGACGCGATCCGTCAGGTCTTCGTTGGACGAGCTCGAGAAGAGCTCCGGGCCCAGCTTGGCGATGCACGCGTGGTGGATCCGGGTCTTGAGCTCGGCGTAGGGATCGACGGACCGGGCCTCCGGCTGCGCGTCGCGCGCGACGGTCTCGATGCGCGCGACCGTTTCGGCGGCCCCGCCGTTCCCGCTGCCTCTGGTGAGACGATCGTGGAGACCCATCGCTAGCCTCGCTTGAAGAGGCCGCGCTTCTGCCCCTTCGCCTCCACCGGCTGCAGCCCCTTCGCCATCTCGCGGATGGCCTTCGAGTAGTCCGCGCCGGACTCGGCGAGGACGGCGGGGTTCCCGCGGTTGACGGCGATGGGCACCGCCCGGTCGCTCGGCACCTCGAAGCGCACCTTCACCTCGAGCGCGCCTTCGACCTCGCTCCGCTTCATCCCGACCTTGGAGTTCGCGCGGTTCAGGACGACACGGATGCGGTTCTGGGGGAAGGCGAGGAGCTCGAGGGTCTGGAGCGCGAGCCTGACGTTCTTGAGCGTGGGAACGTCGAGCCCGCACACGAGCAGGAGCTCGTCGGTGCGGTCGAGCGTGGCGAGCATCGGCCCGTGGAAGAACGGCGACGTGTCCACCACGATGACGTCGTAGGACTCCCGCGCGACCTCGAGGAGGCGCGAGAGCTTCGTCTCGGTCACGAGCTCGGCGTCCTCCGGGCGCACCGGCGCCGGGAGGATGTCGAGGCCCGACGGGTGCCGGGTCGTGTAGCCCGCGAGCTTCTCGGAGTCGAGCTCGCCCGGGGCGACGACGAGGTCGTAGATCGTCTTCTCGGGCTCGAGGCCGAGCATGATCGCGGCGTCTCCGAACTGCAGGTCGAGGTCGAGGAGCAGCGTCCGCTTGCCCTCGAACTTCGCGAAGGCCGCCGCGAGGTTGGTGGAGGTGACGGTCTTTCCGGTCCCGCCCTTGGGCGAGAACACGGTCACGATGCGCCCTCGCCGGGTCGGCGCGGCCGACGGCGCCGGCCGCAGGTTCGACCGTCCCGCCTTGCGGATGGCGAAGACGACGTTCTCGGTCATCTGCGGGAGGAGAAGGACGTCGGACACGTCCGAGTCCAGCGCCTCCTCGAGCAGGACCGACGCCTCGCCCGAGGCGAGCAGGATGATCGGCGTGCGCGTGTGCTCGCGGATCGTGGCGATCTCGTCCCGGGGGAGCGTCGAGCTCCTCGTCCCGTGGAGGATCACCTCGAGGTGCCCGCCGGTCAGGACGCCGGCGGACTCGGTGACCGCCACGCTGGTGCCCACGAGCTCGATCTCCCCGTGACGCTCGAGCGCGTCGCGGAGCTGGTCGAGCCCGTCGCACGACCCGGTGACGAAGATCCGCGTCTTCTCGCGCGTTGCGACTGGAGTCTCGCTACTCACTGAAGATCGCCTCCTCACTCCACAGTTCGTCGAGCTGCTGCAGCTTGAGACCGTCTTCGAGCAGCGTCCAATACGACTCGGCGGCGTCGGGGCTGTCGGCAGCATCGTTCGGCGGCCGGAGGGTGAACGTCCAGGCGCCGTTCTGCGCCACCCAGAAGAGCTTCTGCTCCTGCGCGTCGGTCAGGGCGAGCTTCACCGAGAGGCCCTTGTCCGCGTCCTCGGTGATCTTCGTCTGCACGTCGGCCTTCACCGCGGCCTCGAGCACGAGGATGTCGCGCAGGATCGTGCGGCTGACGTGCCTGTTTGCGCTCTCGGGCACGTTCCAGGTGCCGACGACGTCGACACGGTCGCCGGACTGCAGCGTTCCGGCGAGGAGCTGATGCTCGTTGCCTGGAAGCTGGACGGCACGGAGGGTGCCGGTGAGCTGGGCGCGAATGCCCCGCTCCGCCTCCGACTTGAAGCGCAGCTGGCTTACCTGCTCGCCCTTGTAGATCTGGGCGGCGACGACCTTGGTGGCGACGTCCGCCGGGTCGAGGAGCGCGCCGGGCGCGACCTGGCCGCGCTCGACCTCGGACTGGGCGAGGTACCCGCCGGCCTCGAGCTCTGCGCCCGAGGTCCCGATCGGGATGTCCTGTGCCGCCACCCAGACCGGGACGAGCTCCTGGTCCTCCTGGAGCCGACCCCGCTCTTGGGAGACGTAATAGAAGACGAGCAGGACTGCGACGGCGGCGAGCGCGATCGCGAGCCCGAGATTGCGGAGTCGATACGTCATTGCACCACGTCTTTCTGAACTCGGATTGAGTGCCTTATCGGCGTCCTCGGCCCATGAGCTGAGTGCTCATTGGCTGAACGCGCCGCGAGAGCGGCCGCGATCGCTCATTCCACGCGCTCCGTGGTCGAGGCTGACAGGGTTCCCGACTTGACGACGACCCCGAGCAGGCTGATGTCGTACGGGTACGTCGCCGTCACGGTCACGTCGTCCCCCTGGACGAAGGTGGAGCTGACCGACACGCCGAGCTTTGCGGGATCGAGGTCCGCCGCCGAGCGGCGCACCCGGTCGATGACGACTGCCTGGGGGTTGGAGAGGTCGCGGCTGACCGCGCCCTGCCTTCCCCCGGCGCGGACGGAGTCCGTCAGCGTCACGTACTGGTGGAAGACGATCCCGAACTGGATGATCCCGAACAGGAGCAGCGCGAGCAGCGGCAGGACCATGGCGAACTCGGTGAGCGTCTGGCCCTCCTGTCCATTCCTCGATCTCCTGTGCGGTGAAAGCTTTGTGAGCAAGTCGATTACCTTCCTGCGAGAGAGGCGGGCCCTGTCCTGCGGGGCGCGGAAGGGCCCGCCCCTTCGACCGGCGTCCTTCTCTAGAGGACTCCGGTGACAGCGTTGATTGCGTCGCCGATGGCGCCCGAGAGGGCAGCGAGAGCGACGACGATGGTGAGCGTGATGACGGCGAGGACCACGCCGTACTCCGCCATGGTCTGGCCGTCCTCCCGCCTCAGTGCAACGAGGGGCTTGTTGAACATTCTCGATTCACCTCCCTTCCCTACTGCGGGCACGCACGTCGGCGCGCTGAACGGAAAACGGGCCGAACGGGGAGATGGCACGAGGTCGTGCCGTGAGAGCCGGCTGTTCGATCGGGCGGAAAGCATGGTCACGGTGTTGAAAGACCTCCCGAGGCTCCTCGAGCTGCTCGGCGTGACCGCTCCGCCGTTTGGCTCAATCTGCCCCGCACCATCGGGCACCGGGAAGCCTCCGAGAATCCCCCGGCGGAGGGGTTTGGCGGCCAGTTGACCCTTTCGGGGGAAGATCGCGCTCGCGCCGAAACCCGATAGTCCGAGCACGACCGCGTGAGCGGCTTCGCGGATCGGACCAAGGACGTTTCCGCGCCGATGTGGCGGCCTCGGCGCCCGACCTACGGGAGCACCAGGCTCATGCCACAGCAGAAGAAGTCGAGGCGGTACATCGCGCCTCTCGTCCTGTTCACACTTGCCGGTTGGGCGCTTTGGGCGCTCGGGCGCAACGAGCCGACGGCGTCCGCGTCGCCGGACGGCGACACCGAGAGCCCACCCGCAACCGGCACGAGCTCCTCCCGTCCCGCGCGCACGCGCGCGACGTGGAGCAAGCGCCGGCTCGCCACGAGCCTCGCCTTCGCCACGCTGTTCTTCGGCGGCGCCGCCTTCTCGGCGGGTGCCGGTGACGTCGTGGTCGAGGCGATCGAAGGCGACGCCACGACCGAGGTCAGCTCCGACGAGGAGGCCGCCGAGAACGGGTCGGCCGCCGAGGAGGAGGCCGAGGACGGCGGCGAGGGTGGCGAGGACGGCGAGGCCGGCGAGGGCGAGGAGCCCGCCGAGGGCGAAGACCCCGCCGAAGGCGGCGAGGGCTCGGCCGAAGGATCCGGCGAGTCCGGCGAGGATGCCGGCGGTGACGGCGATGGGCAGCCCGGCGAGGGCGACCCACCGGCCGATCCCACCGAGCCTCCCCCGCTTCCCGGCGAGGAGCCCGACGACGGCCAGGGATCCGGCGACGGAGCGCCTCCGCCTCCGCTTCCGGACGGCGGAGACGGGACGCCCGACAACCCGCCCGCGCCCGACCCGGGCGTCGGCGACGACCACGGCAACCCCCCGTCCCCGGGCGACCTGCCCGTGATCGACAAGCAGACGCGGAGCCCCGCATACCTCGATCCCGAGGTCGACGCGGACGGCTTCTTCGCCACCATCTGGCTACACCGTCCGCTGCCCGACCCGACTCCGCCGGCCAAGCGCTTGAAGCCGGCCTTCGCGGCAGCCCTCGCACGCGAGGCGGCGCAGGCCAAGGTCGACTGGGCTCTGGTGCTCGGCGTCCTCCGCGCCCGCGGGTTCGACTCGAGCTCGATGAGCCTCGCGCCCGTGCGGGCGACCGCTCGCCAGCTCGCCGACCTTCGTGACGGTCGCCGGAGCCCGATGGGCACGCTCAGGGCCTACGGCGGCGACTCCTTCGCCAAGGAGGCGTTCGCCCTCCGCAACTACAACCGGGCGGTCGGTCTCCGCTCCCTCGTCGAGGGTCTCGAGGCCGCGAAGCCCCGCCTGCAGCGCACGCTGCTGCGCGACAAGCGCGTGGACATCTACCCGGGCGGCCGGCTCGACGTCGCGCTCGGCCGGACGGACGTCCGCGTCATCGTGCTCCTGCGCTACCTGGCCGAGGCCCATGGGCAGGTCACCGTCTCGAGCCTCACCACCGGCCATGGGCTCTACGCCCGGCCGGGCGTGATCTCGGCGCACGTCTACGGCCTCGCCGTCGACATCGCCGCGCTCAACAACACGTCGATCTACGGCAACCAGCAGCCCGGCGGGATCACCGAGCGGGCTGTCAAGAACGTCCTGCTCCTCCCCGCGGAGCTGCAGGCGAAGCAGGTCATCTCGCTCTTCGGGCTCGGCGGGCCGTCCTTCCCGCTGGCCAACCACGACGACCACATTCACGTGGGGTACTAAGTCGCTCGTCTCCCTGGAACGAGACGACGGCAGCCTGGTGTGTGAGCGGTGTCTCCTCGCGGAGACACCGCTCTCCCGGCTCCGGGGCCTCCTCGGACGTGCCGGGCTCGAGCGGGGCGAGGGGATCCTCCTTCGCCCCGCTTCCTCCATTCACATGTGGTTCATGCGCTTCGCCATCGACGCGGCGTTTCTCGACCGGGAAGGGCGAGTCCTCCGCGTCGCCGAGCACCTCCGCCCCTGGCGGATCGCAGGCTGCAAAGGCGCGAAGTCGGTGATCGAGCTGCGCGCGGGCGAGTGCGGCCGCGTCGGGCTCCTCCCCGGCGACGTCGTTCGCGTCAGGCCTGCGGTCTAGACGGCGCCTTCGATGGCGTGGAGCGTCCACGCAGGGCCGATACGGACGAGATGGCCGTCCGGGTCGGCGAGGTCGTAGACCTCCGTGCCGAACCGCGTCCTCGTGACCCGGCCGCCCTGGATCCCCTGCCGGTCGAGCCTCGTGATCTCGGCCTGGATGTCGTCCCCGGCGAGCTCGAGCCGGGCCGAGCCGCCGATCTCACGGCCCCGCTCCGGATCCCAGGTCAGGACGAGAAACGTCTGCCCTTCGAGGACGAAGAACGCGCTGTGGGCGTTCTCGCCTTCGTCGTAGGCCGCGGCCGGCCCGCGCCCGAGCAGGCGCGTGTACCAGTCGATCGAGCGGTCGAGGTCGGTGACGTAGAGGTGAACGGCCGTTACGAGGCTCACGTCGCGGCCGGCTTCGCCTTTCCGCGCGCCGCCCCCTCCGCCGCACGCCGCTGCTCGCGTCCCTTCTTCTTCCGCTGGCGGTCCTTTCGCCAGCGCTTGATCGGCCTGGAGCCGCGTCCCATGAGGCTGGAGACTCTATACATTCCCTCCGTGCCGCTCGACCCAGGCCGCACGGTGGACGAGCTTCGTGAGCTCAGGGAGCTGACGGGGAACGAGGACGGCGCGCAGCGCGTGGCGTGGACCGACACGTGGGTCGAAGCCAAGCGGTGGCTCTCCGCCAAGGTGGCGCCGACGGGCGCCGCGGAAGAGGTCGACGAGGCCGGCAACCAGTGGTTCACGCTCGAGGGCGAGTCCGACCAGGCCCTGCTGATCGGCGGGCACATCGACTCGGTCCCGAACGGCGGGTGGCTCGACGGCGCGCTCAACGTCGTCGCCGGCGTGGAAGTGCTCCGCCGCATCGCCGAGGAGGGGACCCCACCGGTCACCGTCAGGCTCGTCAGCTGGGCGGACGAGGAGGGGGCGCGCTTCGGTCGCTCGCTCTTCGGCTCGAGCGCGGCCTCGGGCACCATGGCCGACCAGGACGAGCTCAGGGAGCGCCGCGACGCCGACGGCGTGCGCTGGGAGGAGGCGCTGGCCGCGCACGGCGTCGACCTCGACCGTGCGCTCGAGGCCAGACGGCAGCTCGAGGGCGCCGCCGCCTACCTCGAGCTCCACATCGAGCAGGGGCCGGTGCTCGAGGGGCTCGAGCTTCCGCTCGGCGTCGTGCTCGGGACGTTCGGGGTCGAGCGCCATCAGATCACTTTCCGCGGCCAGGCGGCCCACGCCGGCTCGACCCCGATGGACAGGCGACGCGACGCGCTTGCCGCCGCCGCGAAGCTCGCCCTCGAGATCCGCGGCATCGCAGCGCGCGCGGGCGACGGCGCCGTCTGCACGATGGGGAGCTGCGTGACGAAGCCGGGGATCGTCACGTCGGTCGTCGAGACGGCCACGGTGCTCCTCGACCAGCGCCACCTCGACGGCGCGAGGCTCGCGGCGATGCTCGCCGAGGCGAAGGACGCGAGCGAGCGCTTCGCGCGCGAGGAGGACGTAGAGGTCGAGTGGGAGCGCGTCTGGCGCATCGACCCGATCCTGTTCGACCCGGAGCTGATCGAGCTCGCCGACGAGGCCGTCACCGAGGTGGCCGGGCAGACGCACCGGCTGCCGAGCGGCCCGCTCCACGACGCGGCCGAGGTCGCCCGAGCCGGGGTTCCGACCGTGATGCTCTTCGTCCAGAGCCTGCGCGGCCTCTCGCACACGAAGCTCGAGGACACGACGCCGGAGCACCTGGAGCTCTCGGTGCAGGCCCTCGACCGCCTGGCGACCAAGACGATCGAGCGACTCGCCAGTTCTTAGACCAGTTCGGCGATGTCGCTGCCCAGCTCGAGCAGGCCGAGCACGACGGCGATCGTGATCGCGATCCCGCCCACGATCGTCACCTCCTGCCGGTAGAAGAGCCGCGGCACGCCCGGTCCCCAGCGGTCGGCGAGCGGCACGAGCGCGAACCCCGCGACGAAGAAGAGCGCCCCGAAGAGGGTGACCGCAAGGCCGGCCGGGTCGAGGAAGAGGAAGTCGACGTTCTCCGGGTCGATCACCGTCCGCCCGAGCAGCGCGAGCAGGACGACGGAGAGCGCGAGCCCGCGCCAGAGCAGGCGAGCCGGGAGCCACCGCCTGACCAGGTAGACGATCAGGCCGGCGAGGATCCCCGACGGGATGCCGATGAAGACGGCGAGCCCCGCCGTTCCCCCGAACGTGACGTCGCCGACGACGTTTCCGTTCTCGGTGATGATCCCGCGAGCGGCCGGGTCCGCGACCGCGAGCAGGCGCATGACCAGGCGCGAGCCCAGCCCGGCGACGACGATGCCGACGACCAGGCCGGCCGCCAGGCAGCCTCCGACCGACCGGAGAACGGCGACAACCCCGCTCTTCAACCCGCCGACTCTACGGCACGCGCGGACCGGCGGTCACGTGATGCCCCACTAGGCGCGGATCGCCCGTCGGGCCCTCCTTGCTCAGGTGGATAGCGGTGCGCCCGTTCGCCTCCTCGATCCGGCGCACGACCCACGGGCGGCCGTCGACCGGGGACCGCCCCAGCTCGGCGCCGACCTCGGGGATCGGGCCGTCGTGCACGCCCCGCCACAGCTCGTGCCCCTTCGAGCTTTCGCGAATCCAGACGGCCGGCGCGTCGATGCCGGCGTCCGGGGGCGCCGAGCCGCCCGCCTCCCAGATCGCCTGCGGGTCGTAGCTCGGCTGCTCGGCCGCGACGATCTCGCGCAGCGCGAGCCGAAGCTCGTCCGCGGTCGGGTTCCCCCAGTACCAGAAGCCGCACCAGATCCTTGCGATCACGAGGCGCGAGTCGAGCAGGAACGTGAACGGGAGAAAGGGCAGGTGGGTCTCGTCGGTCAGCTCGAGCAGGTCGAGCTCCCCTGCGACCTTCCGATCGACGTCCGAGAGGAAGGGAAACGCGCCGCCGAGGCCGGCTCGGAAGGCGCCGTTGACGTAGGGCTCGTCGACCGTGATCGCCGCGAGCCTGCCGAACTCGCGCTGCAGCTCGTCCTGGAGCTCCACCAGGAGACGAAGGCGGACCTGCTCCTTCGGACACCACCAGCCGCGGACGAACGCGAGCACGAGTGGCTGGCCGCCCGCGATCTCGCTGAGCGCCGTCTCGCGGCCGGTGGTCTCCGGCAGCTTGAGGTCCGGGAACGGGTTGCCGGGGACGAGGTCGTCTCTCATCGCTTCTCCTTTCGACGTAGCTGATCCCGGAGCCAGCGCGGCGCGGCGCGCCGCGCTCCTTGCACGGCCCAGCGGAGCGCGGGCGTCGCGTCGTCGCCGTGGATGCCTTCACCGTGCCCAACCAGGACGTGCCCCGGTGCCAGGCACTTGGCCATGTCCCTGAGGCCCCGCGGCTGGTAGAGGCGGAGGAACGGATGGACGCCGAGCGGCTCGTCCCGCGCCCGGAAGTACGGAACCGTCCCGAGCGCCTCCGTGCAGACGAGCACGCGCTCGGCCTCCCACCAAAGCGCGACCTCGCGCCAGCCCGGAACGCTCAGAACCTTCGTCACTTCGAAGGGCGAGCCGGGGACGCCGCCGAACGGCAGCCGGTGGTGCGGGACGCCGCAGCCGCTCCGCGAGCGTCGCGCAGTCACGCGGCGTGGCGATCGACGAGCTGGAGCACGCCGGCAGGCTCGCCGAGCGGGCGCAGGCGGTCGTCCAGGCCGGGCACGTCCACCGGATCGACGAGCCAGTAGCGCCCACCTGCCGCGAGCGCGTGCGCGGCGCGCTGGAGCAGCACCGGCTCCGGGGCAATCCACCCGAAGCCGAAGCTGGCCTCGTCGCAGATCTCGATCCTTCCCCCGGCCATCTCCGCTGGTAGGTTGCCTCTCCTGCGCGGGACATGGGGGCAACGACCGACGGGAGGTCACATGAGATCCGTTCGGGTATGGATCCTTGCGCTCGTCGCTGCGCTGACCGTCGGGGCGTGTCCTCCGCGACCGCCGACGACGCGATGCGGCATCTCAAGAAGAAGGGCTTGCACTGGGATCGCAGAGGCGAGGCCGGGAAAGCCCGGCCGAGGAACGCCTTCCGGCGACTCGGTGCGCATCAAGGTCCTCGGCCACCATGACCCCGGCGGGCCGAGCGGCGACGTCTTCCTGCACAAGGGCTTCGCCTACATGGGCAGCTGGGGCCTCTTCGACGACAGCGGCGCGTTCTGCCCTGCGCTCGGCGTCCGCACCTACGACCTGTCCGACCCGAGGAACCCGCAGCTCGTCTCCACCTTCGCGGACGGCGCGTCCGACGCGAGGCTCGCCAAGTCGTGGACTGAGAAGGTGCAGGTGCGGAAGGTCCGTACCTCGTCGTTCCAGGGCGACCTGGCCGTCGTCAGCTTCCAGGACTGCGCGCCCGGAGGCTTCACCGGCATCGGCCTCTACGACGTCAGCGACCCGAGCGACCCACAGCTGCTCTCGCTGCGCCAGGACGGCACCTTCGGCGTCCACGAGCTGTGGCTCGAGGCGCGGGGACGGAAGGCCTACGTCTACGAGGCCGCGTGGTTTACCGAGGTCGACGCGTTCTTCTCGGGGGCAAACCCAGATGAGGTCAACCCTGAGTTTCGGATCATCGACGTCTCAAACCCGCGCGCTCCTGTGCAGGTCGGTGACTGGAGCGCCTGGCGCGACATGGGCGTGACGCCGGACCAAGCGCTTGGCGCTGACCCGGTCAACTTCGTCCACTCGGTCTACGTCGACCGCAAGGTCGCCTACGTCTCGTACTGGGACTTCGGCACGGTGATGCTCGACGTCCGCGATCCGTCCAACCCGGTGTTCCTGGGCCGCACGGAGTACGGGGCGGGCGACGAGGGGAACGCCCACTCGGCGTGGACGACCCGGCGAGGGAAGCTCCTCATCCAGGCGGACGAGGACTTCGACCCGACGCCGAACCCGGACGTCGAGACCGGCTGGGGCTACGGCCACATCTACGACGTCTCGGACAAGGCGAACCCGGTGGAGCTCTCGACGCTTAAGCTCCCGAGCACGGGCCAGTTCCCGCCGCCGGGTCCCGGCGACTTCACCATCCACGACCCGAAGGTCAAGGGCAACAAGCTCTATACCTCGTGGTACACGGAGGGCGTCGTCATCTGGAACATCGCCGACCCGTCGAATCCCGAAGAAGATCGGGCAGTTCACCCCGCCCGAGAAGGCCGAGGATCCGCTTCGGCGTCTTCTATCCCGGCGAGGAGTTCGTCGAGATCTGGGGCGTCGACCTCGGCCCGGGCTTCGCGGTCGCGTCCGACATGAACACCGGCCTCTGGGTGTTCAAGGTGCGCTGAGCCGCACCTGAGAGCAGGTGTTCGGCCGAGGGCCGGGTCGCTTCGACCCGGCCCTCGCCCTTGCGGGAGGGTGGGCACCTAAACTATGATTTAGACGTGTCTAACTCTCGTGGCCTCAGCCGCCGCCAGCTGATCGCGGGCGTCGCCCCGGTCGTCGCGGCCGCGCCCTTCGCCGGCATGGCGCTGGCCGCGCGCAACGGCCAGCTCGAGGCCACGCACCTCGGGCTCGGAGCACGATCCCGCCATGGGCCACGCCGCGATGATCGGCGACGAGGTTCCCGCTCCCGGCGGCCCCTCCGACCTCGACGCGCTCACCTATCCGCCCGCCGCGCTGCCGTACGAGCCCGGCCGGGTCCGCGAGTACACGCTCGTCGCTCAGGACCGGGAGATCGAGGTCGCCAAGGGCGTCTTCTACCCGGCCTGGACGTACAACGGCACCGTCCCCGGCCCCGTCGTCCGGGCGACCGAGGACGACCTCCTCCGCGTCGACTTCCGCAACGGCGGCGAGCACCCGCACACGATCCACTTTCACGGGATTCACCCCGCGAACATGGACGGGGTCTTCGAGGTCGTCCCGCCGGGCGGGAGCTTCACGTACGAGTTCCCCGCGCGGCCGTACGGGATGCACCTGTACCACTGCCACGCGACGCCGCTCAAGAAGCACATCCACAAGGGCCTCTACGGCGCCTTCATCATCGACCCGCCCGAGCCGCGCGCGCCGGCGCAGGAGCTCGTCATGGTCATGAACGGGTTCGACACCGACGCCGACGGCGAGAACAACTTCTACGCGGTCAACGGCCCCGCGTTCTACTACGCCCGCTATCCGATCAAGGTGAAGCGCTCGCAGACGGTGCGGATCTACATCGCCAACCTGACCGAGTTCGACCTGATCAACTCGTTCCACCTCCACGGCGACTTCTTCCGCTACTACCCGACGGGGACGAGCGACCGCTTCGAGTACACGGACACGATCATGCTCTGCCAGGGCGAGCGCGGGATCATCGAGATCGACTTCGCCAACACCGGCCGCTTCATGTTCCACGCACACCAGTCCGAGTTCGCGGAGCTCGGCTGGATGGGCTTCTTCGAGGTGAGCGACTAGTTGGAAGCCCGCTCGGTCGCCGAGGACGGCCCCCGCCGCGAGCCCCTGCGCTGGCGGCTGTGGGCGCTCGTGCCCATCGTCCTGCTCGTGGCCGTCGTCTCGCTCTTCTCGGCGCGCGGGGGGTCGCTGCTCGAGCTCGTGGGCGAGAACCCGCCCCCCGCGGACGCGTTCGACGTCCGCCGCGTCGAGTTCTCGCCCGGAGAGATCTCCATCCGGGTGACGAACCCCCAGCGCGAGGACCTGGCGATCGCCATGGTCACCGTCGACGACGCGATCGTCCCCTTCACCGTCGACGGGCCGACGACCCTCGGCCGCCTGCGCTCTGCCACGATCGTCGTGCCCTACGACTGGGTCGAGGACGAGCCGATCGCGGTCGGCATCACGAGCTCGACGGGCGTCCAGACGACCGAGGAGATCGCAGCGGCCGTCGAGACGCCGGAGCCGACCCCCGGAGGCTTCCTCGGCTACGCGATCATCGGCGCCCTGGTCGGCATCGTCCCCGTCGCGCTCGGCCTGCTCTGGCTCCCCTCGCTCCGGCGCGCGCGCCCGGAGTGGCTGGCCGCGTTCATGGCCCTGACCGCCGGGCTCCTGGCGTTCCTCGCCGTCGAGGCGCTCGCCGAGGCGCTCGAGCTGCAGGCCGTGCTTCCCGGCGCCCTCGGCGGGACCGGGCTCGTCGTCCTCGGCGTCGCCGCGAGCTACCTCGCGCTCACCTTTCTCTCCCAGCGCCTCGGGAGGAAGAGCAGGCCGGACAGCGGCGCGCTGGGCGGCCTTGCCCTGGCGATGCTCGTGGCCATCGGCATCGGCGTCCATAATCTCGGCGAGGGGCTCGCGGTCGGGACGTCATTCGCGCTGGGCGAGCTGACGCTGGGGACGTTCCTCATCGTCGGCTTCATGCTCCATAACGTCACCGAGGGGCTGGGCATCGCAGCGCCTGCGGCCGAGGGCGACCGCGCGGGCTTCGGCCGTCTCGCCGCGCTCGTCCTGATCGCGGGCGCGCCCACCATCCTGGGCGCCTGGATCGGGGGCTACGTGACGAGCGACGTGCTCGCGGTCCTCTTCTTCTCGGTCGCTGCCGGAGCGGCGCTGCAGGTGGTCGTCGAGGTGGTGCGCTACGTCGCGCGGCGCGCTCCGGGCGGCCTCACCTCGGGCTACGCGGTCGGCGGCTTCCTCGCCGGGCTCGGGATCATGTACGCGACCGGCCTGCTCGTCGGGTAGGAGCCTCGTATGAGCCGCCGGTATCACTCGTGAGGGTGATAACCGGCTCAGCGGATCCGACGATACTCAGAGCTAGACGGGGCTCGACCGTGCCCCCTCTGCGGCTCATGACGTGGAAGCGATTCAACCCCCTGGCGACGCGCGCGGCATCCCGCGGCCCGAAGGAGAGCCTGTGAGCACTCCCCTCCGCGAACGGCCCGACGCGCCGCTCGGCACGCTGATCTTCCGGGCCGGCCTCCTTCCTGCCGAGACCATCGAGAGCGCCCTCGAAGAGGGCGTGAAGACCGGCAAGCGCCTCGGCGAGATCCTCACCGAGCGCGGCCTCATCTCCGAGGTCGACCTGGCCCGGCTGCTGGCCGGCCAGAAGGGGCTCGAGTTCGTGATCCTACGGGAGCAGATCGTCGAGCCGTCCGCCGCCGCCCTCTTCACCGAGGAGCAGGCGCGCCTGTTCCGTGCCCTGCCCTACGCCTTCGACGGCGAGCTGCCCGTCGTCGCCATCGCCGACCCGACCGACGACGTCCTCATCCGCAACATCCGCGAGGCGCTCGGCCGTGAGGACGCGCGCTTCGTCGTCACCGCCCGCACCGAGCTCGCCGAGATCTCGGCGGACGTCTACTCGAGGCCGCTCGAGGCCGCGACCGAGCCCGAGGCCCTCGACCCCGCGCACGCGAACGGTCACGCGTCTGGGAGCGCGGAGATCGTCCTCGAGACGCCGGTCGCGCCCGAGCCGCCCGCCTTCCAGGTCCCGGTCGCAGAGCCCGAGCAGGTATTCGAGCCCGAGCCCGTCACGGTACCGGAGCCCGAGCCCGAGCCCGAGCCCGGGCCCGAGCCCGTCTCGATCTCCGAGCCTCCGTCTCCGCCCGAGCACCAGCTCTCTCCGGGGCCCGAGCCCACCGCCGAGACGGCTCCTGCCGTCGAGGCCGTCCCGGAGCCCCCGGCGGCGCCGGAGCCGCCGGTGCTCGAGCAGCCGACTGCGGAGCCCGAGCCGGCGGCGCCCGCCGAGCCGGAGCCTCTCACCGAGCCCTACGCGCCCGAGCCCTCGCCCCAGGCGGAGGCACCTCCTCAGCCTGCGCCCGCTCTCGCCGAGGAGCCGCCGCCCGGTCCCGAGCCGCTGGCGGCCGAGCCCGTCCCGTTCCCCGAGCCGACACCCGCGCCTGCGCCGGCGCCGTACCCGCCCGCGGCCGCCCAGCCCGCCGCCGAGCCAGAGCCCGCGCCCGAGCCGGCTGTCGCGCCGGTCGCCGGGCCCGAGGCCGCAGGCGCGCCGTGGCGGATGACGATCCGGCTCACGAACGGCGAGCGGGTCGACGCGGGTGAGTTCCCGGACGAGGCGACCGCGAAGCAGGAGGCGAAGGCGATCATGATGCAGGTGGCCACGGCCGACCAGGACGATTGGCCCTACGTGAGCGGCCGCTTCCTCAAGCCCGACACCATCGTCTCCGTGGACATCGCGGAGACGACGACGGCGAAGACGACTAGCGCTCGGGCAAGAGCTGCGACGCCGGGTGCGCGGCCAGCCCGCGCTGGCCGGCGAGCGCCTCCAGCACGACCACCGTGTCGGCGACCGGAATGTCCTCGAGGTAGGCGTCCCGCTCCTCGAAGGAGACGAGCACGTTGCCGACGCCTTCCCGGTAGACGTCTGCGTCACGGGAGGCCAGACCTCCCAGCGCATCAGCCACGGGCCGCGGGAAGGCGTCGGGCGGCTCGGCACGCAACGACTCCGCGAGCGCCAGCGCCTCGTCGTCCCGGCCGAGCACGAGGAAGGCGAGGACGGCGGCATAGCGACCGATGGGCGAGTCCGACTCGGCCGGCGCCTGGGTGAGCGCCCAGTCGGCGTCTGCGGCGGCGCCGTCCCAGTCACCCGCGAGCACCCGCGCCTTCAGGGCGCCGATGAGCCGGCCCCAGCTGTCCGGCGGCGCGTCCGCGTAGCTCTCCCGGAAGCGCTCGGCCGAGCGGGCGAACCAGCCCGCGGCTTCGGCCCTCCGGCCCTGCATCAGGCAGGCAAGTCCGGCGCCGGTTGCCGCCATCGCCACACGCACGAGCTGCCTCTGCCTCGCGTCCGGATCCGACGGCATCCGGGACAGTCCGTCCGCGTAGCGTCCCTCCTCCCGCTCGGAGCGCTCCTCCCAGTTCACCGGCGGGAGCGTACCGCCTGTGATCCCGCCGGTACGCGCACGTCCTGCCCCTCGATCCGGTACTATTCGCGGAGCTGGCGCGAGTTTCACTCGCGCTCACTCTCTGGGAAGCAAGCAGCGCCGAAGCGCTGCGTTCATGCAAGAAGCGATAGGCCATCCGACTGTCCAGTCGGAGGACCCGGACGCCTTGACGGCGGCCGCCCTCCGAGCGGAAGCCTGGTCCGGCGAGTCGTTCCTCCACCCGGGCGAGGAGCCCGCCGACGTGCTCGCCGAGGGACGGGCTCGGCGACGGGCGCTCGACGCCGCGCTCGTCGAGCTCGACGCGGGCCGACGCTCGCCCTCTCCGGACTGGAAGGTCGACTACGCCCTGATGCTGGGGCTCGAGCGCGTGCTGACCGACAAGCCCTCGCGGCTGGCCTCCGGGACCGAGCTCCGCCGCCACCAGATCGACGCGCTCGCGGGCATGCTCGCCGAGCTGATCGCGCGTCACGAGCAGGAGGCAGAGAACGGCAACGGCCCGGAGAACGGCAAGCTCGTCGAAGACCGGGTCGAGGAGGACGAGGACGAGCTCGAGGAGGAGGCCGAGGGCGAGGACGAGAACGGCGACGAGGGCGAGGAGTACGGGATGCACGAAGACCCGGGCGCCGTCCGCCGCTATCGCTTCCGGCATCCGACCGCGTCCGGCAAGACGATCGCCGCGGGCGGCTTCGTCGAGGCAGCGAGGACGATGGGCGTGCTCATCCTCACCCACCGGCGCCTGCTCGTCGACCAGTTCCGGCGCGATCTGACCGCCGAGGGCTACGGCGAGCGGCTTCGCCCGGCGGTGCTCCAGGGCCAGCAGCCGCTGCGCGAGAACCCGCTCACGATCCAGACCTACGCCTGGTTCGCGCGGCACGTCGACTCGCTCTCGCGCTCGGCGTACCAGCTCGTCATCTGCGACGAGGCGCACACGGCGCTCGGGGAGAAGACCAGCGCGGCGATTCGCCGTTTCCCCGAGCCGATCTACATCGGCATGACCGCCACGGAGCAGCTGATCGCCAAGCAGGTCTCGGACGTCTTTCCCGCGTCCGTCGACGACCTGCCGCTCGGGGACGCCGCCCGGCGGGGGCTGATCGCGCCGCTGCGCTCGCTGCGCGTCCGCCCGGCGGCGGCCATCTCGTCGGTCCCCATCGTCGGCGGCGACTACGACCAGGAGATCCTGGCCAAGGTCCTCGACCAGGACATCTTCAACCAGGCGGCCGCCAGCCTCTACCGGGACCGCTTCGACGCGACCCCCGGCATCGTCTACGCCGCCGGCGTCGACCACGCCTACAACCTCGCGCGCGAGTTTCGCGCGGCGGGGCTGAAGGCCGAGGCGGTCAGCGGCCGGACGCCTCCCGTCCGCCTCGCCGAGACGCTGGCGGCCTACGAGCGCGGCGACATCAACGTCCTCGTCAACGCTCAGCTCCTCGCCGAGGGATGGAACTCGCCGCGGGCGACCGTCTGCATGCACCTCGCGCCGACGGCGAGCCGCCGTGTCTACCAGCAGAGGATCGGCCGCATCATGCGGCTCGCCCCGCGCAAGGAGGCCGGCGTCGTCGTCGACTTCGTCGACGACGCGGCCACGCACAACGACCGCACGGTCACCATCCACAGCCTGCTGGACTCCGACTTCTACCGGCCCGGCGCGCGCGTGACCCCGGCCCCGCGCCGCCGCATCCAGCGGCGCGCGAAACGGAAGCTCTCGCCCGCGGCCTGGCTGGTGCCGGTGACTCCCGATCCGCGCCGGCGGGTGACCGTCATCACCCGCGAGTGGGAGCGCGTCGACCCGGGTCGCCTCGCCGAGGACGAGCAGCACCTCTGGGCCAGCATCGCCGGCCGTCAGGTTCGCTTCGAGGAGCGCCAGGCCTTCGCCGAGAAGCTCGTCCGCGCGAGCCGTGAGTGCCGCGAGGCGTTCCTGCTGAGCTGCGCCGCGGAGAACCCCAATCGCCGCCTGCGCCTCTCCGCGCTCGGCGACCGCGTCGCGGTGTCGGTCGACCGCGCCGACTTCGACGACCTCGTCACCATGGTCACCTCCGCACCGACCTGGGAGAAGGACCGCGTCCAGGGTGTCCGCATCCTCCTGCGCGCGATCGGCGAAGGGAAGGTGGAGGCGCCTCCCGACATCGTCGCCCGGTGGACGTGGCGCCTGGCCCGCGCCACGCGCAAGATCCAGGACCGCCGCGCGAGCGCTGACCTGCCCGAGGCGAAGCGCCTCCTGGGCGCGCTCACGAACTCGCGCGGTCACCGGCACGAGGAGAACGCGGCGAGGCTCGTCAACGTCGCCCTGGAGCAGCCCACGCACGTCGCGGCGGCCCTGCTCGCCTCCGCCGAGGCCTACACCCCCACGGCGCAGCGCCTGATCGACGGTGTCCGCGAGCGGATCGGAACGGTGCACGAGGTGGCCAACGCGCTCGCCGACAACCTCCCCGCTCCGAAGCAGCCGTCGAGCAAGACGCGCCGACGCCGGCGCAAGAAGAAGCGCAAGACCGGGGTGGCGCAGGGCCCGGCGCCCGCGCAAGGCGGACAGGCCTCGCCGAACGGGAAGCCCGACGAGCCGGGTGCGGTCGCGCCTCCGCCCCCGGTCACCGAGAGCGCGTAAGCCTGCGTTCAGATTCGCGGGCTAGCATCGATTCCGATGCTGCTCCTGCTCGGCGTGGCGTTCGTCGCCGGGATCGTCACGGCCGTCTCGCCGTGCGTCCTCCCCGTGCTTCCGATCGTCCTGGCCAGCGGCGCGACCGGCGGGCCCCGGCGGCCGTTCGCCGTGGTCGCCGGGCTCGTGGTCAGCTTCACGGTCTTCACGCTGACGGCCGCAGCGCTCCTCTCGGCGCTGGGGCTGCCCGACGATCTCCTCCGCAACCTCGCCATCGCGGTCGTCGTCCTGGTCGGCCTCTCGCTGATCTGGCCGCGGCTCGGCGACCTGCTCGGTCGCCCCTTCTACGTGCTCGCAAGGCGCCGGCCGAGCGACACGAGCGGCGGCTTCGTGCTCGGGCTCAGCCTCGGGCTCCTGTTCACGCCCTGCGCGGGCCCGGTGATCGCCGCCGTGGCGACGGTCGCGGCGACGCGGAGCCTCACGGTCGAGGCCTTCGCCATCACGCTTGCCTACGGGCTCGGCGCGGGGATCGTGCTGCTCGGCGTCGCCCTGGCCGCACGGCGGGGGATGAGCCTCGGGCCGGTCCGGGCGCACGCGCCCGCGATCCGGCGGGCGCTCGGCGTGGCCGTCCTGGCGGTCGCCGTGCTCATGATCTACGGGGTCGACAAGCGCCTGCAGACGCGCGTCCCGGAGTACACGCGCGCGCTCCAGGGTCTGGAGGAGAGCGCGGCAGCGGACGGAGAGCTGGAGGAGCTCGTCGGCGGCCCCGGGCTCGCCGAGGAGGCGCGGCTCGACGACTTCGGCCCCGCGCCCGAGTTCCAGGCGATCGAAGGCTGGATCAACTCGGGCCCGCTCACGATGGAAGCCCTGCGCGGGAAGGTCGTGGTGATCGACTTCTGGACCTACTCCTGCATCAACTGCTTGCGGACGCTCCCGCATGTGAGGGCCTGGGACGAGGCCTACCGGGACGACGGCCTCGTGATCGTGGGAGTGCACACGCCGGAGTTCGCCTTCGAGCGCGAGCCGGACAACGTCCGCCGGGCCGTTCGCGACCACGGGATCGAGTATCCGGTCGCGCTCGACCCCGACTACGGCACCTGGCAGGCGTGGCTCAACCGCTACTGGCCGGCGAAGTACTTCGTCGACCGCCGCGGCCACGTGCGCTACGCGCATTTCGGCGAAGGCGACTACGAGGAGAGCGAGCGCGTCATCCGCCGGCTGCTCGCCGAGGACACCGACGAGGGCCTCGTCTCGCAGGAGATCGCGGACGAGACGCCGAGCGGGCCGCAGACGCCCGAGAGCTACCTCGGGTACGAGCGGATCGACCGCTTCGTCGGCTCCCGCATCGAGCCGAACCGCGAGGCCGAGTACACGATCCCCGAGTTCGTGCCGCTGCACGGCCTCGCGTACGGCGGCCGCTGGACTGTCGAGGACGAGCGGATCCTGGCCGGCCGCGACGCCCGCCTCCGCCTTCACTTCCGAGGGCGCGACGTCTTCCTCGTGCTCGGAACGGCCGGCGACGTGGAGACGGTCGAGGTCACGCTCGACGGCGAGCGCCTCGGCGCGGCAACGGTCACCCAGGACGACATCTACACCCTGGCCCGCATTCCGGGCGAGAAGCGCGCCCACGTCCTCGACCTCAGCTTCTCGCCGGGGACGGAGGCCTACGCCTTCACGTTCGGCTAGGAGTGCCGACCCTTCTAGGGGTTCTGGGCGTCGTCGTCGAGCTCGCGAGTCCGCTCCTCGTGCTCCTTCAGGAAGCGGGTGAGCTCGGCGGCGAGGGTGTCTCCCGAGGGAACGTCCAGCTCGTCGCCGAGCGCGTCGCGGCGGGTCTCGAGCTCGCGGACGTACGCCTCCGTCTCCTCGTCCTGGGCCACGGCGGCGCTCACCTGGAGCTCGTACGCCTCGGCCGCGCGCTCGAGATCGGCGAGGTCGAGCGTGATCCCGAGGAGCCCCGCAAGCCGCTCCGAGAGCGCGAGCGCAGCCTTCGGGCTCGCCGCGAGGGAGACGTAGTGAGGCACGGCCGCCCACAGGCTCGCCGAGGGGACCCCCGCTGCCCGGCAGGCGTCGTGGAGGACGCCGACGATTCCCGTCGGCCCCTCGTAGCGCGACGACGTCAGGCCGAGCTCCTCGACGAGCGCCGGGTCGCTGGCGGAGCCCGTCACCGGCGCCGAGCGGGTGTGGGGAACGTCCGCCAGGAGGGCGCCGAGCGTGACGAAGAGCTCGACGCCGAGCTCGACCGCCAGCCCGGTGACCTCCTCGGAGAACGTCCGCCAGCGCGTGTTCGGCTCGATCCCGAGGAGGATGACGGCGTCCCGGTCGGCACCGGGCACGGACGCGCTGTAGAAGGCCGTCTCCGGCCAGTCGATCTTCCTGGTGACGCCCTCCTCGAGGCGGACGTGCGGCCGGACGGCCTGGAAGTCGTAGAACTCCTCCGGGTCGACGTCGGCGAAGCGCTCGGCACTCCAGCTCTGGGCGAGAAAGCTCGCGGCCAGGGACGCGCCCTGGGCGCCGTCGTTCCACCCGCGAAACGCGGCGACGAGCACGGGACGGCGCAGCGTCGGGCGGCTCTCGATGCGGAGATGCCCTGCGATGGGGTCAGTCTACGACAGGCGGGCTCGGCGCCTGAGCACGATCCGGACCGCGAGGACCACCACCAGCACCCACACGGCCGTGGCGAGGGTCACGTGCAGGAGCACGAGGCCCCAGGGGAGCGCCTCCCGCCACTGGATCTCGCCCACCACCATCTGCGCGAGCAAGAGGGCGAGCACGGCCGCGGCGAGCCCAAGCTCGACCCGCGCGCGCCGCCGCTCGACGACCAGGAGGCCGAGAAGAGCCAGGAACGCGACGCCGAACACTGCGGTCGCGCCGATGTGGATGTGCACCGCCTCGACGAGGTTCCCGAAGCGGACGATCTCCTCGCCGCCGGAGTGCGGGCCCGCCGCGGTGACGAGCGTCCCCGAGACGACGAGCGCCGCGGCCGCCGGCACGAGCGCGAGCGCGAGCCAGGCCGAGCCGATCGGCTCGTCGGCCGCCGCGCTGCGGGCGAGATCGCGTGCGCCCTGGACGACCACGACGGCGACGGCGAGGGCCACGAGAGAGAGCAGGAAGTGGCCCATGACGATGAGCGGGTGGAGCTCGAGCATCACCGTGACGCCGCCCAGCACTCCCTGGGCGAGAACCGTGAAGGGCAGGGCGACGGCGCTCCAGACCAACCAGCGCGGCATCCCCGGCACGCGGAAGGCCGCGACGGCCGCGGCGAGCGTGGTCAGGCCGACGACGAAGCCGGCGACCCGGTTCCCGAACTCGACGTAGGCGTTGTAGTCCTTCGGCGGCAGGAACGTGTCGCCGCAGCTCGGCCAGTTCTCGCAGCCGAGGCCGGAGCCGGTGAGGCGGACGGTCGCGCCGGAGACGACGATGAGGAAGAGAGCGGCAAGCGCCGCGTAGGCGAACCACTCGAAGGCCGCCGGCGAGACCGTGAGCGACCGAAGCCGTGCCGAGCGGGCGCCGGCCTCCATCAGGCGGAGACCATCACGCCGCTTCCCTCGACGACCCGGCCGATGCAGGTGAGGAAGAGGCCCTCGGCGGCGAAGTGAGCGCGGAGCACGGCCGCCTTCTCGGCCGGCAGGGTGGCGAGCAGGCCACCCGCCGTCTGCGGGTCGTAGCCGAGCGCGGCGACGTCCTCCGGCGTGCCGTTCAGCTCGACGGCGTGGCCCGCGAAGTCGCGGTTGCGCGTGTCGCCGCCGGTGCGGACTCCGTGGGCGGCCGCCGCGAGGGCTCCCGGAAGCTCGGGCAGCGAGTCCCAGTCGAGCTCGATCCGGACGCCGCTCCGCTCTGCCATCTCGTGCGCGTGGCCGAAGAGCCCGAAGCCCGTCACGTCGGTCACGGCTGACGGCTCGAAGCCACGCAGGGCCTCCGCGGCGCGGTCGTTGAGCTCCGTCATCAGGCGGGTCGCCGCGGCGACTTCCTCGGGTCCGAGCAGGCTTTTGGCAGCGGCGGCGAGCACCAGGCCGGTCCCGAGCGGCTTCGTCAGGAAGACCTCGTCGCCCGGCAGTGCCGAGCTCTTCCGCCAGAGCGCCTCCGGGTGCACGGTACCCACGACGGCGAGGCCGTACTTCGCCTCGGCATCGCGGATCGTGTGGCCCCCTGCGAGGACGGCGCCGGCCTCCTCGACCTTGGCTGCCGCGGCGTCGAAGATCGCACGGACGGTCTCGACAGGCAGCTCTTCCGGGAACGCGGCGATCGAGAGCGCCAGGAGTGGCCTGCCGCCCATGGCGAAGACGTCGTTCAGGGCGTTCGCAGCGGCCACCGCGCCGAACAGCGAGGGGTCGTCCACCATCGGCGGGAAGAAGTCGGTCGTGAAGATGAGGGCCCGCTCGTCGTCGAGCTTGTACACGGCTGCGTCGTCCGCCGGGGCGAGGCCGACGAGCAGGTTCTCGGGCGAGCTCGGCAGAAAGCCGGCGAGCAGCTCTTCGAGGCGCGCCGCGGAGTACTTCGCCGCGCAGCCGCCTCCCGCTTCGAGACCGGTCAGGCGCGCTGTAGTCTCCACTCGTTGGAGGTTACCGCCCGTCAGTTCGGCTGTCAGAGCATGACCGCCCCCCTCCGGCGCGTGCTCGTGCGTGCACCCCGCCCGAACGACGCAGCCCTCTGGAAGGCATTCGGCTGGCGCTTCGAGCCGGACCCCGGCGCCATGGCGGCCGAGCACGAAGCCTTCCGCGAGCTCCTCGGCGCGGACGGCGCGGAGGTCGTCCTCGCCGAGTCCTCCTCGGGCCCCGACCCCGACGCCATCTACACGTACGACCCGGCGATCGTCGGCGACGCCGGCGCGATCCTCCTCCGCCCCGGAAAGGAGGGTCGCCGGGGTGAGCCGGACGAGCTGGGCGTGGACCTCGTGGCGGCCGGCGTCCCGATCGCGGGGCGGCTCGAGGCGCCCGCGCTGGCCGAGGGGGGCGACACCGTCTGGCTCGACGAGGGGACGATGCTCGTCGGCCACGGGTACCGGACGAATGCGGCTGGGATCGAGGCGCTCCGCGAGCTGCTCCCGGGCGTCGAGGTCGTCGCGTTCGACCTGCCGCACTACCACGGCCCCGGGGAGGTCATGCACCTCATGTCCTTCCTGTCCCCGCTGGACGTCGACCTGGCCGTCGTCTACCTGCCGCTCATGCCGGTCCGGCTCGTCGAGCTCCTCCACGCGCGCGGAATCGAGCTGATCGAGGTGCCGGACGAGGAGTTGGAGTCGATGGGGCCGAACGTCCTCGCCCTCGGCCCGCGCGTCGCGCTCGCGCTCGCCGGCAACGACGAGACGCGCCGGCGCCTGGAGCGCGCCGGCGTCGACGTTCGCGTCTACGTGGGCGAGCAGATCTCGCGCCCCGGCGACGGCGGCCCCACCTGCCTCACGCGCCCGCTCCTGCGCGGCGCCTAGCCCCGTCCCCGGCGGCCAGGCCTCGGTGCCAGGCACTGGGCCATGTCCGCGCCGGCCGTCTGTGGACGGCCGCGGCCGCTGCGTGCAGGGCGGATGAGATCCGCTCCCCAGGCATGTCCCGCCGAAAGGGCCACGACCGGGGTCAGGCCCCGGTCGTGGCCGGCGGGGACCTGGCTCAACGGAGGAGGAAGCCCTCGCCCAGCGGGTCGTTCGGGTCGAGGACGAACTCGTGCGCGCCCGTGCGGTACGCGCTCCCTTCGACCTCCGTGATGACCGCCGGCCGGCCGGCGACCTCGGCGTCGCCGATGACGCGCGCCCGGAACTCCGCGCCCACGATGCCCTCGTGGACGAGCTCATCGCCGCGCGGCAGCTCGCCGGCGCGCTCGAGGAGCGCCAAGCGGGCGGAGGTGCCGCTGCCGCAGGGGGAGCGGTCGACCTCGCCGTCGGCGAAGACGGTGACGTTGCGCTGGCGGAGGGGCGGGCCCATGTCCACGCGCTCCCAGAAGACGACGCCGTAGACGTCCCGGAGCTCCGGCTCCTCCGGATGGACGAAGGAACGCTGCGCCTCGAGCCCCGCCTTGACGGCGCGTCCGAGCTCGATCAGCTCCGGAAGGTTCCGCGCCCGCACCGGGAGCGGGGAGGCGACCGACGCGTAGAACGCGCCGCCGAACGCGACGTCGGCCCGGAGGCCCTGCGCAAGCAGGCCCTCCGCCTCCACGAAGGAGGGAACGTTGCGGAAGCGGACGGAGCGCACCGCGCCGTCCTCCACCCGGGCGACCGTCTCGAGGCGGCCCGACGGCACGTCCACCACGACCCGGGTCTCCGGCTCCTCGGCGGTCAGGACCCCCTCGTCGAGAGCCCAGGTGACGAGCGCGATCGTCCCGTGCCCGCAGGCGGTCGAGTAGCCCGCGTTGTGGAAGAACACGACTCCGAGGTCGGCGCCGTCGTCCTCCGGCTCCGTCACGAAGCAGCCGTACATGTCCGCGTGGCCCCGGGGCTCGTGCACGAGGAGCCTGCGAACGCCGTCCAGACGCTCGAGCGCGAAGCGCCGCTTGTCGAGGATCGAGCGGCCCTCGAGCGCCGGCACGCCGCCGGTGACGATCCGGAACGGCTCGCCGGCGGTGTGGTAGTCGACCGTCGCGACCGCCGGTCCGCCGCTCAAGCCGACGATCCCACCTCCGACGTGCAGAAGGCGCAGCGCCGCGCGGCCGCCGGAATCTCGCTGAGGCACTCGGGGCACTCGCGCGTCGCCGCCTCCTCCGGGGCCGGCCGTCGCTTGGCCAGCGCGTTCGTCGGCTTCACGACGAGGAAGAAGAGCACGGCCGCGACGAGCACGAAGGCGAGAACCGCGTTGAGGAACTCGCCGTAGCGGAACACGCTGTCGTTGATCTCGAACGTGAGCCCGGAGAAGTCGGGCTGGCCGAAGACGGCCGCGATCAGCGGCGTGATCAGATCCTCCACGAGCGAGGTCACCACCGCCGTGAAGGCGAGCGCGAGCACGAGCCCGACCGCGATCTCGATCAGGTTCCCGCGGAGGAGGAACTCCTTGAACTCCTTCAGCACGGCGCACCCCCGGGCTCGACGACGAGCCGAGGGTACACGGGCGGACGGTTACGAGCCCTTCTCGATCGGCACGTCGACGAGGTTCCCCCACTCGGTCCACGAGCCGTCGTAGTTGCGCACGTCCTCGTACCCGAGGAGCTCGCGGAGCACGAACCACGTGTGTGCGCTTCGCTCCCCGATCCGGCAGTAGGCCGTCACGGGCTGCGCCGGGGTCACGCCCCGCGTCTCGTAGAGCTCGCGGAGCTCATCGGCGCCCTTGAAGGTCCCGTCGTCCCGGACGGCGCTCGCCCACGGGATCGAGACGGCCGTGGGGATGTGCCCGGCGCGCTGGGCGCCCTCCTGCTCGTAGCCGGGCGGCGCGATCAGCTCGCCGGCGTACTCGCCCGGCGAGCGCACGTCGACGAGCGACACGCCGCCGGCCTCGAGCCACTCACGGACCTGGTCACGGTAGGCCCTGATCGTCTCGTCGCGCTCCTTCGCCGAGTACGTCTGAGCGGCGGGCGACGGGACGTCGGTGGTCAGCTCCCGCTGCTCGTCGATCCACTTCTGGCGGCCACCGTCGAGGATGCGGACGTCGGCGTGGCCGTAGACCTTCAGGTACCAGTACGCGTACGCCGCGAACCAGTTGTTCTTGTCGCCGTAGAGGACGACCGTCGTCGAGTTGCCGATCCCACGGGCGCCGAGGACGAGCTCGAACGTCTCACGGTCGACGATGTCCCGCTCGACGGGGTCCTGCAGGTCGTCCCGCCAGTGCAGCTTGACCGCTCCGGGAATGTGGCCCTCCTCATACAGGTCGGGGTTCTCGTCGACCTCGGCGACGACGAGCCCGTCCTCGCCGAGCTGCTCCGCCAGCCAGTCCGTCGTGACGAGCACGGCGTTCGCGTATCCGTCTTCCGCCATTCCGCACCTCCGCGCGCTTCGCTTCAGAAAGTGAAGCAAACACTACCTGCGGCCGGCGGCGGGCCGCCGGTCCAGGCCGGAACGCTACAGGACGTGCTCGGCGAGGAGCGCGAGCGCGGCAAGCCACATGGCCGCGAGAACGCCGAGGAGCGGTGCGAGTGGACGGAGGGAAGGACGCTCGTGCATGAAGTCGAAGCGTGTCTCGGGTCGTGCGCCGGAGAGATTCGACGCCGAAGCGAGCCATCCTTCCCTGGCCGTCGTGGCGACAGGCCATCGCCGCAGGGCCGCGGACGCATCGAGGGCGGGCCCCGAATCGTCCTTTCCCTGGATCGTCGGTCGATGACGGGTTTCTAGCGGCCGCCGAAGTGGCCGAAGCCGGCCAGCGGTGCGAGGAACGCGACCAGAGCGGTCAGCGTCAGGAGAGCCTTCACCTTCACGTCTTCACCTCCTTCTAGAAGTGGAAGTCCTGGAGCGCTTCGGCCGCGCAGCGATAGAGCCTGGCCGCCCGGCGGTCGTCGCCACGCCGTCCGGCCAGGTCTCCCTGGGCCATCCAGGCCCTGGCGCGGTGGCTGGCTGAGGAAAGCTGGTCGAAGCTCCGCTCGGCGGCGGCGAGCTGCTCGTCCGCCTCGTCGAGCCGGTTCTGCTCCATGAGCGAGCGCCCGAGCACGAGCTGGGCGTTGCCGATCTCGTCCAGATGGTCGACCCGGCCCTCGAGCATCTCGAGCGCCTGGCGCGACTGCTCCTCGGCGAGGTCGACCTTGCCGGTGCCGAGGTGCACCTGGGCGAGCGAGTTGATGACGCGGGCGGCGTCGATGTCGTCGCCGACGTCGATGAGGACCTTGAACGACTGCTTCAGGTAGGCGATGGCCTCCTCGGGCTTCCCGAGCTGGAAGTTGAGGGCGCCGATCTCGTTCAGGAGCTTCCCGACGTTCGCCTGGTCACGGAACTCCTCGTAGATCGCCTTCGCCTTCTCCGCGTACGAGCGGGCGAGGACCCAGTTGCCGGTCCGCTCGGCGATGAGCGAGTACTGGAAGTAGACGTGGCCCATCGTGTGGCGGTCGTTGAGGGCCTCGGCCAACTCGAGGGCCCGCTCGGCGTCCTCCTGCGCGGCCGCCCAGTCGCGCTGCCGCTGGTAGCAGCGCGAGCGCCACTCGTAGATGTGCGAGCGGAGCCGGTCGGCGGGGAGCGGCGAGCGGTCGACGAGGTCGAGCGCCTGCGTGTAGAGCGCCAGCGCCGTCGAGATCGAGTTGAGCTTGAACCGGCAGCAGGCGAGGTGGTAGAGGACGTTCGCGCGGTCGACGTCCGTGAACGTCGGCTCGTCGGCGATGCGGCGGGCGTGATCGAGAATCTCGATCCCCTTCCGAATCTCGCCCAGGTACATACGCGACCACGCCGCGGCGAGCAGTGCGCGGAGCTCGAGCTCGGGCGCGGCGAGATTCGCGAGCGTCGGAGCGAGCGGGTCGAGCTCGGCGACGGCGTCCTCGTACTGGCTCGCCTCGATGGCGGCCTCGGCCCGCGCGACCACGCTCTCGACGCGCTCGCGCTCGCTCGAGGAGACCCCCGTCTCGAGGAACGTCGAGTCGACGCCGAGCTGCGCGGCAAGCCACTCGACCGTCTCCGCCGTCGGCCGCGTCTTTCCGCGCTCGATCTGGCTCACGTACTCCTTCGAGAACCGCGAGCCGGCGAGGTCGGTCTGGGTCAGCCCCCGGGCGATGCGAAGCTGGCGCACGCGCTCGCCGAGCGACGGGCGGGCGGGCGCTGCGATGCGGGTGAGTGCGGCGTACTCGGGCACGGTCTCCTACTGTGAACTATACGAGCAAAAAACTACTTCACAAGCCCACTTGACTTCCGGTTCCACTGGGCTATAGTCAGACCGTTCCGCACTTCTGCCAGACGCCAGGCAAGAGGGGTGCGGGAGGCGCGCCAATTCCCGGCGACACCAACCCGGAGGCACGGCTGGGCCGCAGAGCCGGAGTCTCCGGGTTGTCGCCTTTAACGAGCATGATCGAATCGTCGGCTCCGGAGCCGGTTTCGTCCATCCCTCGTTCGGACCCCGTTGACCGCGCGCCGAGCGGTCATACCGTTCGCCTACCTGGGGTCCGTCCTTGACTAGGCGGGAGCTTCTGCGAGCTCGCCGGCGTCCAGGTGGCGGTGCTTGCGGATCGTGGCGAACGCGATCACGGCGCCGAGCAGCGCGAACCCGGCGCTGACCCGTAGCGCGGCCTGGAAGCCGTCGATGAACGAGGACGGGTCGGGCAGGCCGCCGTTCAGGTCGACGTAGGAGGCCACGATCGCGCCCATGACGGCGATCCCGAGCGCCCCACCGACCTGGCGGAACGTGTTGAGGACGCCGGAGCCGACGCCCGACTTCTCGACCGGCACCGAGCCGAGCGCGGCGGCCGTCATCGGAGTCATCACGAGCGCCATGCCGAAGCCCCCCACGATCAGGCCCGGGAAGATGTCCCAGAAGCTGGAGTCGAGCCCGAGCCGCGAGAAGACGACGAGGGACGCGGCGAGGCAGAGCATTCCCGCGGTCATGAGGGCCCGCGAGCCGATGCGGTCGGACGACTTCCCCGCGATCGGGGCGATGAGGATGATCAGGATCGTCAGCGGCAGAAAGGCGGCGCCGGTCTTCGTCGCCGAGTAGCCGAGGATGTTCTGCATGTAGATCGACATGAAGAAGAAGACGCCGAACATCGCGAGCGTGACGAGGAGCGCGACGACGTTCGCCCCGGCGAAGGTCGAGCTCCTGAAGAGCGAGAGGTCGAGCAGGGGCGAGCGCTGATGGCGCTCGAGCAGGACAAAGGTCACGAGCGACACGGCGGAGAGCACGAAGAGGCCGACGATCACGGGATCGGCCCAGCCGTAGGAGTTCGCCTCGATCAGTGCGAACGTGAGCGCGAACAGGCCGATGCCGGAGGCGGCGAGGCCCGGGAAATCGAGCCGCTGCTCGGCCGAGGTGTCGCGCGACTCGTCGATCACGATCCGGCCTACGAGCAGGCCGAGGACGCCGATCGGCACGTTGACGAAGAAGATCCAGCTCCAGTCGATGTGCTCGGTGATGAGGCCGCCGATGAGCGGCCCGATCGCCAGCGCCATCGCCGAGACGCCCGCCCAGATGCCGATCGCCATCCCGCGCTGGTGCGCCGGGAAGGTGGCGGAGATGATCGAGAGCGTTGCCGGCAGCATCAGCGCCGCGCCGAGGCCCTGAACCGTCCGGGCGCCGATCAGCATCTCGCCGCCGGTCGCGAGCCCGCAGGCGAGCGAGGAGAGCGTGAAGATCGCGAGCCCGAGCAGGAAGATCCGCCGCCTGCCGAAGAAGTCCGCGAGCTTGCCGCCCGTGAGCATGAAGACGGCGAACGTCAGCGCGTAGGCGTTCACGGTCCACTCGAGCTCCGAGAGGCCGACGCCGAGGTCCCGCTGGATCGACGGGAGCGCGACGTTCACGACCGTGTTGTCGAGCATGATCATGAAGAGCGCGAACGCGAGCGCGCCCAGGGTCCACCACTTGCGGTTCTCGTCGGCGAGGATGCGGGCTTTCACGAGGCTTCCTCCTCGGCGCTGGTACCGGCTGCCGGCGCCAGGCCGTGGACGACGGTGTGAACGAGGGCCCGCGCAAACCCCTCGTCCGGCGCCGCCGCGGCGTCCGTGAGGGCGGGTGTGAAGGTGTGGTCGCGGGCGGCTCCGATGAGAATCGTGGCGACGACCCCGGACTCGACGCCCGCGTCGATGCGGCCCAGCGCCTGCTCGGCACGCACGTAGTCGGACGCGGCGTTGAAGACGGCGACGAGACCGGTCTGTCGCTCGCGAATCCTGGCCTTGAAGCGCTGGAAGACGTTTCGGTCGCCCATCAGCGCGAAGAAGATCGGCTGGTTCTCGCGGATGAGGCTCACGACCTCCTCGACCCAGGGCACGAGGTTGTCCTCGACCGTTCCCTCGCCGGCCTTCGAGGGCAGCTCGAGGAGCGCGGCGAAGTACGGCTCGCGCTCGACGACCACCGCGATGACGAGGTCGATCTTGTCCGCGAAATGCACGTAGATGGAACCCTCCGCGCAGCCCGCCGCCTTGGCGATCTCACGGGTCGTCGCCCCGGCCAGGCCGTGCTCGCGGATGAGCGCGTCGGCCGCCTCGACGATGCGGCGCCGGAGCGTGGGCCTGGTCTCGATCGTCTCCATCATGAGTGAGCGCTCGCTCAATTATGGGTGAGCGTTCACTCAGTGTCAAGGAAGTCTAGACTTCGCCCGCCATGGCCGAGGTCGTGTGGACGCCGGACGAGGAGACGCTCGAGCGCGCGAACGTCGTCCGGCTGATGCGCCGGCACGGCGTCGAGAGCTACTGGGAGCTCGTCCGCCGCTCGCAGGACGAGCCGGACTGGTTCTGGCCCGCGGCGGTCGAGGACCTCGGCCTCGAGTTCTCCCGGCCCTGGGAGCGGGTTTACGACGACTCGCGCGGGCCCGAGTGGACGACCTGGTTCCCGGGCGCGACCGTCTCGATCGCGCGAAACTGCGTCCACCGCTGGGCGGAGCGAGACCCGGAGCGGACCGGTGCGGTGTTCGCCGGCGAGGACGGCTCGCGGCGCGAGCTCACCTTCGCCGAGCTGTCGCGGGACGTGACGCGGCTCGCCGAGGGTCTCGTGCGGCTCGGCGTCGAGCCCGGCGACCGCGTGGCGATCTACCTGCCGATGTGCCCCGAGGTCGCGGTCGCGTCCCATGCCTGCGCCCACGTCGGCGCCGTGCAGGTGCCGCTCTTCTCGGGCTTCGCCGCGCCCGCCGTGGCGCAGCGGCTCCAGGACTCCGAGGCGAAGGTCGTGATCACCGCCGACTACTCGCTGCGGCGGGGTGCCCGGCTCGCGATGCGCGAGACGGTGGAGGAGGCGGCACGTCAGGCGCCGTCCGTCGAGCACGTCGTCACGTGGGAGCGGGACGCCGGCTGGGGCGCGATCGTGGAGGAGAGCCCCGGCGAGCTGCCGCCGCTCGAGGTCGCGAGCGAGCACCCGTACCTGCTCACGTACACCTCGGGGACGACCGGGAAGCCCAAGGGCGTGCTCCACGTCCAGGGCGGCTTCCTCGTCTCGATCACGCGCGAGGTCGCCTACCAGGCCGACGTCCACCCCGACGACGTCCTCCACTTCTCCACGGACCTGGGCTGGATCATGGGCCCGTGGACCGTGGTCGGGGGCGGCGCCCTCGGTTGCACGCTCGTCTTTGCCGAGGGAGCGCCCGACCGGCCTCCCGACCGGCTCTGGCGCCTGGTCGAGGACGAGCGCGTCTCGGTGCTCGGACTCTCGCCGACGCTCGTCCGGGCGCTCATCCCGCACGGCGAGCCCGAGACCGACCTGTCCTCGCTGCGGATCGTCGTGACGACCGGCGAGCCGTGGAACCCCGACCCCTACCGGTGGCTCTTCGAGCGGGTCGGCGGCGGTCGCGTGCCGATCATCAACTGCTCGGGCGGCACCGAGGTCGCCGCCTGCTTCCTCTCGCCCACGCCGGCGATCCCGATCAAGGAGTGCTCGCTCGGCGGGCCGGCGCTCGGCATGGCGATGGACGTCGTCGACGCCGAGGGCGCGTCGCTGATCGGCACCGGCGAGGTCGGGGAGCTGGTCTGCCGCCGTCCGTTCCCCGGGATGACGAGGGGCTTCTGGCGCGACCCCGAGCGCTACCTGGACGCGTACTGGCGCCGCTTCCCGGGCGTCTGGGTGCACGGCGACTGGGCGTCGGTGGACGAGGACGGCTACTGGTTCCTGCACGGCCGCTCCGACGACACCCTCAACATCGCAGGCAAGCGCATCGGCCCCGCCGAGCTCGAGTCCGCCGCCGTCGCGCACCCCGCCGTCTCCGAGGCGGCCGCGGTCGGGATTCCCCACGACGTCAAGGGCGAGGTGGCGTGGGTCTTCTGCGTCGCCGCGCCCGGCTTCGACCCGAGCGAGGAGCTCGCCGCCGAGGTCGCGGCGACCGCCGCCGGCGTGCTCGGGAAGGCGTTCAGGCCCGACCGCGTCGTCTTCGTGCCCGCCCTCCCGAAGACGAGGAGCGCGAAGATCGTACGCCGCGCAGTCCGTGCGAAGGCGCTCGGCACGGATCCGGGCGACCTCTCGTCCGTGGAGAACCCGGAGGCGCTGGAGGCCATTGCTCGCGCCGTCTGAGTACGAGGGCACGCCGACCCGCGGCTACCTGGACTCCGCCACCTACGGGCTCCCGCCGCGCTCGACGCTCGCGGCGATGGAGGAGGCGCTCGCGGGCTGGCGCACGGGCCGGCGCTGGCGCGACTGGGAAGAGGACGGGGAGGCCTGCCGCGCGCTCTTCGCCGGGATCGTCGGCGCGCGGTCCGAGGACATCGCGCTCGTCACCGCCGCGTCGGTCGGCGTGGGCCTCGTCGCGGCGAGCCTGCCGGTCGAGCCGGGGGCGAACGTCGTGCTCTACGAGCGCGACTTCACCTCGGCCATGCTCCCCTGGCAGGGCCTCGCCGCCCGCGGGGTCGAGCTCCGCCTCGCGCCCCTCGAGCGGATCGCCGAGGCGATCGACGAGCGGACGGCGATCGTCTCGGTCAGCCTCGTCCAGTCGGCCGAGGGCCGAGTCGTCGACCTCGACGCCCTCCGCGCGACGGGGGCCCGCATCCTGCTGGACGTGACGCAGGCGGCCGGCACCTACCCCGTCGACGTCGCGGGCATCGACTACCTCGTCGCGCACGGCTACAAGTGGCTGCTCTGCCCGCGCGGTCTGGCGTTCTTCTATGCCAGCCCGGAGCGGCGGGACGAGATCGAGCCGTGGACCGCCGGCTGGAAGTCGCGCACCGACCCGTACGAGGACTACTACGGCCTCCCCGAGCTGAGCGCGGACGGGCGCCGCCTCGACGTCTCGTTGCCCTGGTTCTCGGCCGCCGGGGGCCGCCCGAGCCTCGAGCTCTTCGCGTCGCTCGGGGTCGAGCGTGTCGCGGCGCACAACCTCGCCCTCGCCCGGACGCTCACGGGCGAGCTCGGCCTTCCCAACGCCGCCTCGCCGATCGTCCGGATCCAGGTGGAGGACGCCGAGAGCGCCGCCGAGCGCCTGCGCGAGGCGGGCGTCGCCTGCTCGGCCCGCGGCGGCTCGGTCCGCCTGCTCGTTCCACCTCTACAACGACGAGACGGACGTCGAGCTCGCCGCGGCAGCGCTTGGGCCGTCCGCCGCGGTCCAGAGCTCGAACCAGAATGACGCTTCGTCGGCGCGGCGTCCTGGGTGAGTGAGATGCAAGGACGCAGGGCGCGCTCGTAGCCGGAGGCTACGGGCGCAACCGAGGACGCCGCAGCGCGCCGCCCAGGGCGTCGCGACGGCACAAGGCTTCATTTTGGTTCGAGCTCTTAGTAGGCTCCCGCGCGATGATCCGCATGCTCGTCAGGCTCCTGGTCGTGGTTGCGGCGAACGCCGTCGGCCTGCTCGTCGCGGCGGCGCTCCTCGACGGCATGGAGCTCGATACCGGCGGCTTCGTCCTCGCGCTGATCATCTTCACGGTGATCTTCGCGCTCATGACCCCGTTCCTCGCCAGCCAGCTGCGGCGGAGAAACTCCGCGGCGATCGGAGGCGTGTCGCTGATCGCAACGTTCGTCGCCCTCCTCGTCACCGACCTCCTCTCGGACGGCCTCTCGATCGAGGGCGTGGGGACGTGGATCGCGGCGACGGTGATCGTCTGGGTCGCCTCCCTCCTCGCGGCGTTCATCCTGCCGTTCCTCGGCCTCAAGAAGTTCATGGAGGAGCGCCGGGCCTGACTGAAGAGCCAGCCGCCTGGCCGCGCTGGCGGCCCGAGGCGGCGTCCTCGGTCGCGCCCATACCTCTCCAGGTATGAGCGCTCCCTGCGTTCTTGCCTCGAACCCCCCATCGCACCCAGTCAGCGGGCCATCATATGTAGAGCTCTAGCAGTTTTCGCTTCACAGGCGTAAACAGCTAGAATTCGGGCCGTGAGGTTGGCGCTGGCCCAGATCGACACGGTCGTCGGCGATCTCGACGGCAACCGCGACCGGATCCTCGACCGGCTCGAGGAGGCGCGGGCCGAGGGCGCCGATCTCATCCTCTTCCCCGAGCTCGCCGTCACCGGCTATCCGCCCGAGGACCTCTTGCTGCGCCCGGGGTTCCTGAAGGCCGCGGCGCGGACGCTCGAGGAGATCGCGGCCGCGACCCGAGGGATCGCGGCGCTCGTCGGCGCGCCGCACCTCGACCGGGACCTGTTCAACGCCTGCGCGGTCTGCGTCGACGGCGAGGTGAAGGCGATCTACCGAAAGCAGTTCCTGCCGAACTACGGCGTGTTCGACGAGGACCGGTACTTCCAGCCCGGACGCGGCCTCGTCCTCCTGCGGTGCGGCGAGACGCTCGTCGGCCCGACCGTGTGCGAGGACATCTGGCAGCCCGGCCCGCCCGCGACGGACCTCGCGCTCGCCGGCGCCCACGTCGTCGCGAACATCTCGGCCTCGCCGTTCCACGTCGGGAAGGGCGCCGAGCGCGAGGAGATGCTGGCGACCCGGGCGCGCGACAACTCGTGCTGGATCGCGCTCGTCAACGCGGTCGGGGCACAGGACGAGCTGATCTTCGACGGCCAGAGCCTCGTCCTCGACGAGGACGGGGAGGTCGTCGCCCGCGGGCCCGCCTTCGAGGAGGCGCTGCTCCTGGTCGACGTGGACCCGACGACGGCGGTCGGGAGACGGTTGCGCGACGCGCGGCGCCGCTCCCTGGCGCGGACGCGGCGCGACCTGCCCGAGCCGAGCGTCGTCGAGGTCCCGCTGCAGGCAGGCTCCCGGCACTCGCTGCAACCGACGGTCGCGGAGCCGCTGGGCGAGCTCGAGGAGATGCGGCTCGCGATCGAGCTCGGCCTCAGGGACTACGCGGGCAAGAACGGCTTCGCGGACGTCGTGCTCGGCATCTCCGGCGGCATCGACTCGGCGCTGACGGCCGCGCTCGCCGCCGAGGCGCTCGCGGCGGAGCACGTCGTCTGCGTGTCGATGCCCTCGCGCTTCTCCTCGGAAGAGACCCGCCGGGACGCACGGGCGGTCGCCGAGTCGCTGGGCGCACGCTTCCTCGAGATCCCGATCGACCCGATCGTGGACGCGTTCGGCGCAGCTCTCGCGGAGGCGTTCGCGGGCACCGAGCCCGGGATCGCCGAGGAGAACGTCCAGTCCCGGGCGCGCGGCGTCATCGTCATGGCACTCTCCAACAAGTTCGGCTGGCTCCCGCTCGCCACGGGGAACAAGAGCGAGCTCTCCGTCGGCTACGCCACGCTCTACGGAGACATGGCCGGCGGCTTCGCGCTCCTCAAGGACGTGTACAAGACCGACGTCTTCCGCCTGGCGCGCCACCTCAACGAGCGGGCCGGGCGCGAGCTCATCCCCGCGTCGGTGATCGAGCGGGCGCCGAGCGCCGAGCTCCGGCCCGGTCAGCTCGACGAGGACTCGCTCCCGCCCTACGCCAAGCTCGACGAGGTGCTGGAGGCCTACGTCGAGCTCGACAGCTCCCGCGAGGAGCTGACCTCGGACGGCTTCGACCCCGAGATCGTGGAGCGGGCGCTGGCGATGATCGACCGGGCGGAGTACAAGCGCCGCCAGGCGGCGCCCGGCGTCAAGCTCCGGCCCAAGGCGTTCGGCCGCGACCGCCGCATCCCGATCACGAACCGCTGGCGCGGGTAGCCGGCCGCCTCGCGCCCGCCCGCAAACCCCTTGTTAATCACGGGGCACCCCTCTCCCACCACCCGCTTTCCAGCGTACCGCCGAGAAACGCGCGGGTGGCACGCGAATCGGGCCGAGATCGGCGCGCGCGTGTGCCGGAAGCTCGCTACCGTCGCTGCAGCGCGGCGGCCAGCGCGGTGAACCAACGCAGGCGTTCCGCGTACGGCACGGCCGCGTTCGCGGGCGAGGTGGAGGGCAGGACGAACAGCCGCGTCTCGCCCAGAGCGCGCTCCTGCTCCCCGAGCTCGCAGCGCGGGACGCCGAACACGCCCTTGAAGGCCGCCTTGCCGACGAAGGCGATTGTCCCGGGGCGAAGCTCGGCGGCGAGCTGCTCCAGGCGCTCTCGCGCGCCCTCGAAGTCGGCCCGGCGGAGCTCGGCGCTTCCCTTCGTCGTCCGGTAGGCGGCGTTGGTGAGGCCGTAGCCCAGCTCGGGGAGGCTCCACTGCTCGCCCGGGTCGAGTTGGCGCGGTGTCAGACCCGAGTCGGCGAGCAGGCGCCAGAAGTCGTTCCGGGGGTTGGCGAAGTGGTGTCCGGCGGCGGAGGAGCGCCTGCCCGGGTTGATCCCACAGAAGACGCAGCGCAGGCCGGGCGCCAGGACGTCGGGCACGGCGGATGCCGACGGCGCTGCCACGGCGGTACCCTACGGCAGAGCGAAAAGGAGGCAAGAGATGGCGCAGGTAGAGGACAAGCCCGGGGTCGCCACCAAGACCCTGAAGAACTACATCGGCGGGCGGTGGGTGGAGGCCGAGGGGGTCGAGACCCTCGACCTCACCAACCCGGCGAACGGGGAGCTCCTCGGCGCGGTGCCCCTCTCGGGGCCGGCCCAGGTGGACGAGGCCGTCCGGGCGGCGCGCGAGGCCTTTCCCGGCTGGCGCTCGACCCCGCCGATCGTGCGCGCGCGCGCGTGCTTCGAGCTCAAGTACAGGCTCGAGGAGGCGCTGGACGAGTTGGCGCTCCTCGTTACGGTCGACAACGGCAAGGCGCTGAAGGACGCGGCCGGCGAGGTCCGGCGCGGGATCGAGTGCGTCGAGGTCGCCACCGGCATTCCGACCCTCATGCAGGGCACGAACCTCGAGGACGTCTCGCGCGGGATCGACTCCGACATGATCCGCCAGCCGATCGGGGTCTTCGCCGCCGTCACCCCGTTCAACTTCCCCTTCATGGTCCCCATGTGGTTCCTGCCGTTCGCCATCGCGTGCGGGAACGCGTTCATCTGCAAGCCCTCCGAGCAGGACCCGCTCGCCGTGCAGCGGATCTTCGAGCTCCTCGACGGCGTCGTCCCGCCCGGAGTGGCCAACCTCGTCCACGGCGGCAAGCCGGCGGTGGACGCGATCCTGGAGCATCCGGGGATCGACGGCGTCTCGTTCGTCGGCTCGACGCCCGTGGCGCACTACATCTACGAGACCGCGGCCAAGCACGGAAAGCGCGTGCAGGCGCTCGGAGGCGCGAAGAACCACGTCATCGTCATGCCCGACGCCGACCTCGACACCGCCGTCGACGGCGTCCTCTCGTCCGCGTTCCACGCCGCCGGGCAGCGGTGCCTCGCGAACTCCGTCTGCATCGCGGTGGGGGACGCGTACGAGCCGCTCAAGGCCGGGCTCGCCGAGAAGGGCGGGGCCATGGTCGTCGGCGACGGTGCCGACCCCGAGACGGAGGTCGGCCCGGTGATCTCGGCAGCGTCGCAGGAGCGCATCCTCGGCTGGATCGAGAAGGGCGCGAGCGAGGGCGAGCTCGTGCTCGACGGCCGCGGCCGGGGCACCGAGGACGGCAACTTCATCGGCCCGACGATCATCGAGTCCGAGCCGGGCTCGGAGATCGCGCGGGAGGAGATCTTCGGCCCGGTGCTCACGCTCCTCAAGGCCGGCGACCTCGGCGAGGCGCTCCAGATCCTCAACTCCTCGACGAAGGGCAACGCCGCGTCGATCTTCACGACGAGCGGCGGGGCGATGCGGAGGTTCCGCTACGAGGCGCAGGCGGGCATGCTCGGCGTCAACATCGGCGTCGCGGCCCCGATGTCGTACTTCCCCTTCACGGGCTGGAAGGAATCGTTCTTCGGCGACCTGCACGCGCACGGCCGCGACGGGATCGAGTTCTACACCGAGAAGAAGGTCGTCATCACCCGCTGGCCGAAGGTCTGAGCTTGGCGAAATCGTTCGAGTACGCGGCGGCGCTCGCGGCCGACGGGCGCCTGCTCGCCGACGGCGCCGACCCGCTCGCGCCCGGCGAATCCTGGACGCCCGAGCACCTCGTGCTCGCCGGCCTCATGCGCTGCACGCTCAAGAGCCTCGCCTTCCACGCAAAGCGGTCGGGGGTCTCCGCGCGCGGCAGCGCCAGCTCCGAGGCAGTGGTGACCAGGCGCGACAGCGACGGGCGCTTCGCCTTCGTCGACGTGGCCTGCGTGCTGGACGTCGAGCTCGAGCCGGCGCCGGAGGGAGAAGACCTGGCCGAGCTGCTCGCACTCGCCGAGCGGGACTGCTTCGTCGGCGCCTCGCTGACGGCGAAGCCGAGCTACTCGTGGCGGGTGAACGGGGAGGCCGTCTCGTGAGCGTCGTCGCCTTCGACGTCGTCGCCGTTCGTGCCCGCTTCTCGGCCCTCGCCCGGCCGACGGCGTTCTTCGACGCTCCCGGAGGGACGCAGGCCCCGGACTCCGTGATCGAGGCGATGGCGTCGTACCTGCGCGAGTCGAACGCGAACCTCGGCGGGGCGTTCGCGACGAGCCGGGAGAGCGACGCGCTCGTCGTTTCCGCTCACCACACGGCCGCGCGCTTCCTCGGCTGCGACGCCGACGAGGTCTGCTTCGGCCAGAACATGACCACGCTGAACTTCGCGCTCACGCGCACGCTCGGCCGCGAGCTCCGTCCCGGCGACGAGATCGTCGTCACCCGGCTCGACCATGACGGCAACATCTCGCCCTGGCTCCACCTGGCCGACGACCTCGGCCTCGTCGTCCGCTTCGTCGACCTGAACGAGGACGACGCCACCCTCGACATGGAAGACCTCGAGCGGCAGCTGGGCGACCGCACCCGCGTGGTCGCGTTTCCCTGGGCCTCGAACGCGGTCGGCACGGTCACGGACGCGCACCGGATCGTCGAGCTCGCGCACGCCGTCGGCGCCCTGGCCTGGGTGGACGCCGTCCACTACGCGGCGCATCGTCCCATCGACGTCCGCGAGCTGGGAGCCGACGTGCTCCTCTGCTCTCCGTACAAGTTCTTCGGGCCGCACCTCGGGCTCGCCTACGGCCGCCGCGAGCTGCTCGAGAGCTGGCGCCCGTACAAGGTGCGGCCGGCGCCCGACGAGCCGGTCGGCGCCCGCTTCGAGACCGGTACGCTCCCGCACGAGGCCCTCGCCGGCTTCGTCGCCGCCGTCGCCTACGTGGAGTCCGTCGGCTGGGAGGGGATCCTGGACCACGAGCACGAGCTCGGAGCGCGGCTGCTCGCCGGCCTTCCCGAGCAGGTCCGCCTCCACGGCCCGCCGACGATGGAGGGGCGGGTGGGGACCTTCGGCGTCACGCTGCCGGGTCTGACGCCCGAGCAGGCGGCGACCCGGCTGGCCGAGCTGGACATCGCGGTCTGGCACGGCGACTACTACGCGGTCGAGGTGATGAGGCGGCTGGGCCTGCCCGACGGAGCCGTCCGCGTCGGGATCATCCACTACAACACGGCCGAGGAGGTCGACCGTCTTCTCGCCGCCCTCCACGAGCTGGTCCGGAGCGACTGATGCTGCGGCTCTACTGGGCGGAGAACGACGGGCTGGGCGGTCACGTCTTCCTCGGGCTCGAGGACCTGGAGCAGCTCCTGGAGGAGATGGCCGCGCAGGGCATGTCCGGATGGCTCCAGCTCGATCGCCTCGAGCCGGGGACGGTCGTGCCCCCGGGAGCGGTCGACTTCGCGCTCTCGCAGGCTTCGCCCGAGACGAAGGTGCTCGCCGACGAGAGGCTCTGGCACGACTGGCTCGCGTTCCTGGCCGGGGCTGCCGAGAACGGCGGCGTCGCCGTCCGCTGACGGACGCTGGCAAGATGCTCTCGATCCGACCTGGAGGCACACCATGACCGAAGCGCCGCAGCCGCCCCCTTCCGGGCCCGAGCCGCCCGATACCGCAGGATCTCGGAACCTCTGGGTCTACCTCGGGGTCGGCATCGGCGTCGTCGTCCTCGCGATCATCCTCTTCGTCGCTCTCCGGCCCGACGACAGCGAGCCGGTCGCCGACACGACCTCGGAGGCCCGGACGACGACGGTGCAGACCACCACCGAGGTCACGACCCAGGAGACGACGACCGTCGCCACGACGACCGTGCAGACGACCACGACCACGCCGGCCGACCAGCCTCAGCGCATCAACGTCGAGTTTCGGAACGGCGAGGTCGTCGGCGGCATCGTGCGGGAGGACATCGAGGAGGGCGCGCAGGTCGTTCTCGTCGTCCGTGCCGACGTCACCGACGAGGTGCACCTCCACGGGTACGACATCTTCGCCAACGTCGCCCCCGGCCAGGCGGGCCGGATCACCTTCCGGGCGAACATGGTCGGCGAGTTCGAGGCAGAGCTCGAGGACCTCGGCGTCCCGATCGCTGAGCTGACCGTCAGCTAGAAGGGCACGCTAGGCTTGGGCCTCCCCTCGAAGGAGGTTTGCATGGTCGTCCACGCCAGCCATGCCGACAAGGGGCGCCCAGTGTTGTTCCTCGTTGGCTTCGGCCTCGTCCTTCTCGCCACGATTTTCGTCGCGCGCGCTGACGCGCATCCGGACGTCATCGACTTCCGGCAGACGTGCTCGGGCCATCGCGCCGACGGGCACAAACACGCCGACACGATCTACGGGTCGAGGATCTGCGCGAACACTCCGGACGTCTTCCGGGGCCTGTTCGGAGACGACCGGATCTTCGGGTACCTCGGCGACGACACGCTCCTGAAGGGCTCGAAGGGCGACGACCACGTGTTCGGCGGCGCCGGGGACGATCGCGTCGAGGGCTCGGACGGCGCGGACAGGCTCGTCGGCGGCCCCGGCTCCGACCGGGTCGAGGGCGGTTCGGGCCACGACCGCATCCTCGGCGGCCTCGGGGACGACAGGCTCTTCGGGCAGGACGGCAGCGACAACATTCGCGGCCAGGCCGGAGACGACTTCATCGACTGCGGCGACGGCGACGACGACGAGGCCTGGGGTGGTGCCGGCAACGACACGTTCGTCAACTGCGACGGCAACACCCATCAGTAGGAGTTCCGGCGCCGTAGCAGCGAGCACCCGAGCGATCTGACCGTCAAGCCATCGTGAGGTGAGCCTTCCACTCTCGCACGGCCTCGGCGGGGTCAGCGACCTTCCGGTCCCGCTGTGGCTCTTCTACTACGGGGCCACGCTCGTCCTCGTGCTCTCCTTCGTCGCGCTCTGGGCGCTCTGGAAGCGACCGCTGCTCGCCCGCGCGAGCGCGGGCCGGCCGCTTCCCGAAGGCCTCGAGCGCGTGCTTCGCAGCACGGCGCTCCGGGTCGTCGCCGGAGGCGCCTCGCTCGCGCTCCTCGTCCTCGTCACGTTGACTGCCGCGATCGGCGACACCTCGCTCGACGAGAACCTCGCCCCGCGCTTCGTCTTCGTCGTCTTCTGGCTCGGCGTTCCCGCGCTCAGCGTCCTGCTCGGCGACGTCTGGAGCGTGCTGAGCCCGTGGCGGGCCGCCGCCGACGCGGCCGCCTGGGTCTCGGCGCGCGGCGGCCTTCGCTGGGTGACGCCGTTCGCCTACCCGGCGCGCCTCGGCCGCTGGCCAGCGGCCGTGCTCCTCTTCGCGTTCGCCGCCCTCGAGCTTGCGTACTGGGACCCGGCCGACCCGCGCGCGCTCGCGCTCGCGATCCTCCTCTACAGCACGATCACCTGGCTCGGGATGCTCGCCTACGGCCGGGAGCGGTGGATCGAGAACGGCGAGGCGTTCGCCGTCTACTTCGGCCTGCTCGCCCGCATCGCGCCGTTCGGCGGGCACGACGGGAGGCTGGTCGTCCGCTGGCCGTTCACCGGCCTCGCCCGGTTCGAGTCCGCTCCGGGGCTGCTGGCGTTCGTGGCGGTCATGCTCGGCTCGGTCGCCTTCGACGGCTTCAGCCAGACGGAGCTCTGGGTCGACTTCCGCGAGGAGCGGCTGCGCTCGGTCATCCAGCGCTCGCCGGACCTCGCCGACGCCGTCGGGATGTTGCTCGCGACCGGGGGCCTGCTCCTCGTGGTCGCGTTCGTGGCCCTCGCCTACGTCCTCGCCATGAAGGCGGCCGCCTACGCGGTGCACTACGACGGCGACCTCACGGGCGCCTTCCTCGGGAGCCTCGTCCCCATCGCGCTGGCCTACGTCGTCGCGCACTACTTCTCGTTCTTCGTCCGGGAGGTGCAGTACGTGGTGCCGTTCGCCTCCGACCCCTTCGGCTTCGGCTGGGACCTCTTCGGCACCGCGGAGGTGAGGCCCGAGTTCGGCTGGCTGACGCCGAAGACGATCTGGTACACGCAGGTAGCGGCGCTCGTCATCGGCCACGTCGCCGGCCTCGTGCTCGCGCACGACAAGGCCGTCGAGCTCTTCGAGTCCCCGCGCAAGGCCGCGATCAGCCAGTACGCGATGCTGGCGCTGATGGTCGTCTACACCCTCGCCGGGCTCTGGCTGCTCTCGCAGTGAGAGCTCAGCTGTAGGACTGCCGGGCGGCGTCCCAGCGCGGCTCGTCCCAGCGGATCTTGTCCGGGTCGATTCCGCGATCCTCGGCGAGCGCCAGCGTGAGGAGCTGGAAGCGCACGATGTCGACGACCGGGTGCTCCGTCGGCACGAGGGTCGTGTCCGCGCCGATCTCGCCGAGCGCGCGGAGGACGTCCTGGGCGCGCTCGGCGGCACGGCCTTCGCCCTCCAGGACGAAGACCCGCACGGCCTCGTCGATGGCGGCGAGGTGACCGTGGAGGATCTGCTCGCTGTGATGGGCCTCGGTGGGGATGTGGACGCCCTCCCGGAGCTTGAGCGTGGCCTCGCGGGCGGTCGGCAGGTCGCGGCCGGCGCCGACGACGGCGATGCGATCGTGGGCGGAGACCGGGAACGGCTCCTCGGCGAGCACGCGGTCGACCGACGCGGGAAGCGCCGAGACGTCCTCGCCGCGGAGGACGGCGAGCGCCGCGACCGCGGCCGTGTAGCTCGCCGTGTGGCAGTACGACTCCTCCACCTCGGGCGTGACGACGAGCACCTCGTCGGCGGCCTCGGCGAGCGGGCTCTCCTCCTTCCCGGTCACGAGCCAGACCGGGCCCGAGAACGCCCTCACGGCCTCGAGCGCCAGCGACGTCCCGCCCTCGTGGCTGACGACCACGAGGAGGTCGGCCTCCGGCGGCGCGAGCACCGCCTCGAGCGCCTGAACGGCCTCGCCGCCGGTCTGGGCCGCGTGAAACGAGGTGCCGCAGCCCGTGAAGACGACCCGGCCCTCGGGGAGGCGCCGGTCGCCGACCCGCGTGGGGACATCCCGGAGCCACTCGGGCTGGGCAAAGACCGCCTTGCGCGTGAGCTCACCGGGCACTGAGGCCGCGAAAGTACCATGCCGGGATGGAGGGCTACCGCTTCGTCCTGCCGCGCGAGGTCGAGTTTCGCGACATCGACGCGGCCGGCCACGTCAACAACGCCGTCTACCTCACCTACCTCGAGACGGCGCGGATCCGGTACCTGATCGAGGTGCTGGGCGCCGAGTTCGCGAACGAGATCGCCCTGATCCTCGCGAGGATCGCCGTCGACTTCCGCTCGCCGGCCCAGTTCGCCGAGACGCTCGAGGTCGGCGCCCGCGTCACGCGCCTCGGCACGACGAGCTTCGACATGGAGCACGAGGTTCGCGCAGGGGACGGACGCCTCGTGCTCGAGGCCACCTCCGTCCTGGTCGCCTACGACTACGAGGCGAACGCGTCGATGCCCGTTCCCGAGCGGTGGCGCGCGCGCCTCGACGCCTATGAAGAGAGGAGCCCACTGGTCACGTGAGCACGTTCGAGAAGACCACCCTCCCGAACGGCCTCCGGGTCGTCACGGCGGCGATGCCGCAGGCGAAGTCGGTCGCCTGCTTCGTGATGCTCGCCGCCGGCTCGCGCTACGAGACGAAGGAGACGAACGGGATCGCGCACTTCGCCGAGCACATGTTCTTCAAGGGGACGGAGAACCGTCCGACCGCCCGCGACATCGCCGGCGAGATCGACTCGATCGGCGGCGAGTTCAACGCCTTCACCGGCAAGGAGTACACGGGCTACTACGTGAAGTGCGCGGCCGAGCACCGCGACACGGCGCTCGACGTGCTCGTCGACATGCTCCGCCACTCGAAGTTCGACTCCGAGGAGATCGAGCGCGAGAAGGGCGTGATCGTCGAGGAGATGAACATGTACTACGACACGCCGCGCGACTACGTCGACGGCGTCTACGACGAGCTCCTCTACGGCGACCAGCCGCTCGGCTGGGACATCATCGGCACGAAGGAGACCGTGCGGGCCGCGACCCGAGAGACCTTCCTCGACTACCTCGACCGCTGGTACCGCGCGCCGCGCATGGTCGCCGGCCTCGCCGGGGCGGTCGGCGACGACGCCGTCGAGCGGGTCGCCTCGCTCCTCGGCGACGTCCCCGACGGCACGACCGGCACGCCCGAGCCCGTGCAGTGGGAGCAGGCCTCGCCGCGGGTCAAGCTCCACACGAAGACGTCCGACCAGGCCCACGTGCGCATGGGCGTCCACAGCTACCCGCTCGGGCACCCCGACCGCTACGCGCTGATGCTCCTCGCCACGGTTCTCGGCGGCGGGATGTCCTCGCGCCTCTTCACGGAGGTGCGCGAGCGGCGCGGGCTCGCCTACTACATCTACGGCTACAACCAGGGCTACACGGACGCGGGCACGCTCTTCGCGCAGGGCGGCGTCGACATCCAGCGAATCGACGATGCGGTCACGACGATCGTGCGCGAGTTCGGGCGCATCGCAGCCGAGCCGGTCGACGCGGACGAGCTCGAGAAGGCGCGGAACTTCGCCAAGGGCCGCCTCGTCCTCTCGCTGGAGGACCCCAAGGGCACGATCTCCTTCGGGCTCCGCGACGAGGTCCTCGAGGGCCGCACCCGCGAGCCGGAGGAGGTCATCGCCGCCCTCGACCGGGTGACGCTGGACGACGTCCACCGCGTCGCGCAGGACATCGTCCGCGAGGAGCGGCTCAACCTGGCGCTGATCGGGCCGTTCGACGACCCTGGGCGCTTCGAGCCGCTCCTCGAGCTAGAGCCCGCCTAGGAGCTGTCGCCGCTCCGGGGCCTCCGGGCCAGGAGGACGAACGCGATCGCCGCAAAGGCGGTCACGACGGCGATGAGCGCGAGGCCGCGGGCGATCCAGTCGTCTCCCTCCTCGACCGACGTCGACGCGGCGGCCTCCCCGTGCTCCTCGGCCGCCGGCTCCTCGGCCGCCGTCGTCTCGGTCTCGGTGGGCGTCGTCTCGGTCTCGGTCGGGACCGTCTCCGTCGTCTCGGTCGGGGTCGTCTCCGTCCCGCCACCTCCGGTCTCACCGCCGGCGTTCTGGCGGGGGGCATCCTCCTCGACGAGCGTCACCGCCGCCGGTTCCTCCGAGCCCGGAGGCCCGACCCAGCGCACGGCGGTGCCGTCGTCGTAGGTCTGGATCGCCTTCCACGACATCTCGCCCGGGCTCTGGGGGGTTCCCGCGAGGAAGGAGAACTCCACGAACCCGTCCGTGGCCAGCCGTCCGGTCCAGATCACGTTTCCGACCGAGGCGGGATCGTTCCCCGGCACGATCCGCCGCTTCCAGCCGGGGACGTCCTCCCAGGCGAAGGGAAGCAGGTCCGGCGGGAGCTGGAGCTCGACGCGCGTCGTACGCGCGTTGCTCTCGCCGGGCACGATGATCGTGAACTTGACGGCATCCAGGGGAGCGACGACCGCGGGGAGCACCTGGATGTGGGCGTGGGCGGCCGAGCCGCCGCCGAGGATCCCGGCGGCGGCTACGGCTGCGACGACGGCGATTCGTCTGAGAGTCATCGGAGCGGGATCAGGCGAGCCTGAATCGCCACGATCCGCGTTGGTGATGGCCGTCGGGGCCGACCACGGTCCAGCGGGCGACGTAGCGGCCGGCGGTGAGGTTGTTCTTCATCTGGCAGATGACGCGCGCCAGGTTGCGCGGATCGCGCCTTCCGGTCCCCTTCGAGACCTTGTTCCCGTTCGAGACCTTGTAGACCCTGATCGTGCCGCTGCGGACGTTCTGGTTGAACTTGACCCAGGCGCGGCCGATGCTGGTCGAGGCGGTGTCGCCCTTGCCGGGGTTCCTGCCCGTGACCGTCACGTGGGCGGACGCGGGTGCGGCGTAGAAGAGGGTGGCGAGCAGCGTCACCGCCACCACTGTGATGAGCACCTTCTTCATCGTTCCTCGAAACCTCCCTGGAAGTGCGTGGGGCCGGGCACCGAGGCGCCCGACCCCACTATCGATTTTCAGCCTACTCGCAGGTTGCCGGCCGCCGATGCGTCGAGCGCGCCGGAGTTGGCCGCCACGACGACGTCGACGGCTCGATTCAGGCGGCTCAGGCGATTGGCCGCGTTGGCGCTCGGAACGAGCGTGACGAGCGCGGCTCCCTCGGCCCCGAACTGCCTCATCGCCGTGTCGAGCGTGCGCGGAATGCGGAGCCTGTCCGCGAGCGCCTGACTGATGCGGAGCCTGACGGTGACCTGCTGGTCCAGCGGCCCGGTCACCATCGCCACGACCCTGTTCCTCTGGTTCTGGGCCTGGAGGTCGACGTCGAGCGGGCGGTTGGTGAGCGCGTCGATCTGCTCGTTGAGCGGCTCGACGGCGTCCGCGATCGCGTTGTTGGCCGGGAACGCGGGGCTGTCGGCGGGCACGTAGACGCCGCCCGCGCCCTCGCAGGCCGTCCTGAACTCGTCCACGGTCGTGAGCGTGCTGAGGTCGACGCCCACGGCGGCCAGGACGACGGGGATCCACTGCTCGGGCTCGTCGCCCAGCCGCGCGGACGTGTTCTGCCAGGGGACGTAGTTCCAGAACGGGTCCGTGTCGTTCGACTGGACGGCGAGGATGTTCTCCTCAGTGTTGAGCCCCGGAGCGCCCTGGCAGGTCGCGTGGCTCTGGATGCCCGTCTGCGCCATCGGCCAGTTGAGCCACTCGGGCTCGGTCATCGGCTCGCGGTAGGCGCCCGGCATGAAGCGCAGGTTGAGCCAGCCGTTCTCGGCCAGGCCGTTGGACTCGACGAACGTCATCACGTAGCCGTCGTTCGGGATCACGGCTCGCGGAACGTCGTCGGGCAGGCTCGCGCCGGTCGGGTCGTCGGTGAACGTGATGTTGGGCGAGCCGCCGCCGACCGTGGTCGCGACGGTCGTCGACGAGGCTCCGCCGGTGAGGCCGGACGGATCGGGAACGACCTGCGGCACGTCCATGGTTGCGAGCGAGCCCTGGAAGCGCAGCGTGTACGGGCCGCCGTCGGCTCCGGTGACGAGCACGTTGGCCTGGCCGCTGGTCGCGTTCCTGCCGATGGCGGCATCGGCTCCGAGCGCCGCCTGCACGGCGTACGCCGGAGCGTCGAACGCGACCGCGGTCGCCCCAGCCGAAGGCTCGAAGGTCCCGCCGGTGGCGTCGATCGTGATCGTCTGGATCTCGGGGGAGCTCGCCACCTTCCCGGTGACGTCGTAGACGGAGGGGTGCGCCGACGCCAGGGCCGTCAGCGTGAGCGCGCCCACGACGACCGCCCCGAGGCCAAGTCGCAATCTGTCGAACTTCATCGGATCTCTCCTCCTTGCTCGAGTCAGCCTGGCTCGCCCGGTGAGAGCGGAGGCCGCATTACGAGACGAACTGCCTGAGTCGCTAGGCGCCGAGCGGAGGAGCCCGGGGGGCGGCCGCAGTCGCCAGGAGGGCGATCCGCGGGGTCGAGACGGAGATCCGGTCGGGCGCGACCGCCGCGGGGGCGACGAGGCGCCGCCGGCGGGCGACGAAAGCGGCGACCAGCCGGTCCGCGACCCGCAGGAGAGCCGTGACGATCAGATACGCCAGAAGCGCGAACGGAAGCTGGAGAACGAGGCCGACGAGGAGCTCCGACCCGACGAGCGAGCCCAGCGGCGCGGGCGCGCCGCCGACGAAGTGCTCGAGGTGATGGTGGAGCAGGAACCCGAGCGGGACGAGGAGCGCGAACGGCCAGGCCGAGATGCTCGTGCTTCGGGTCTGGACGACCCGGATGCCCACGAGCAGCGCCAGGAGGCCGATCGTCGAGAGCAGGAACGGCGCGCTGCAGAGGAAGCCCACCAGACCGGTGTCGCCGGCCGGGTGCGTGTGGCCGCCGCCGGAGTGGGCACGACGCAGGAAGCAGGCTGTGCGTCAGGAACGTGCCCGCCGCCGCCAGGGGCAGCGCGACGAGCCAGGCGAGGAGACGGCGCATGGTCAGGCCCGGGATTCTCTCACGGGCCCGGCCGCCGGAAGCGTTCACGTCACTCGGACCCTGTTGGAGATGTCCCGGCTGGCGCGACCGTTCGACGGCGTGTAGATGACCTCGTAGCGGCCCGGGCTCAGGCTCTTCGCCGGCAGCTGGAACCTGCCGCCGTCGATCTGCCTGGTGATGGACGCGACGAACGCGGTCGTCTTGAAGAGCTGGATGCGTCCGGGGAGGGCCGGATCGGTTCTCCCGGTGATCCTCGTCTTGCCGTTGGCGAGCTCCCTCGCCGTGATCGTCACCTTCGACCGGACGCGGATCGTCCGGGTCAGTGACGTGAGCCCGTCCTCGTCCTCCGCCACCACGGTCGTCTTCTCGCGCACCATCATCCGGACGGAGAACTTCCCGTCCTCGTCGGTCATCGTGGTGAAGGTCGCGTTCGGCTTCCCGCGCGTCATCGTGACCTCGACGTTCTGCGCGGCCGGGAACACCTGGCCCGAGACCGTCACCCGCCTGGCGCCCGTGATCGTGCCGGGCGCGTTCAGCCCGACGCCGGCGCACTCGCCGACGACGAAGCTCGGGCCCCTTTCCGGGTTGCTGGGCGCCGTGGCGCCCGGCGCGTGGTCGACGAAGTCGGCCCCGTCGTACGTGAGGACGAAGGTGTTCGTCAGGACGTCCCCGTTGTCGGCGACCGAGGTGGGGACATTGATCCAGGTCGCCGCGGCCCCGCTGACGACGACGTCAAGATCTCCGATCGTCCCGCCCTGGGAGGCGAAGCCGCCGGCGAGCGTCCAGGTGCCGTGATCCCAGGTCTGGTTGGTGGCGTCGCCCCGCATCCGCACGTAGCGCGTGACGCCGTCGCCGTTGACCGTGAAGAGGAAGGCGGCGGTCACCTCGGGCGGGTTGTCGTGGTCGGGTTCCCACGTGCCGGTCTCCACCTCGATCACCGCCTGGAGGCTGCCGGCGTCCTCCTCGGAGAACCACGCCCGCACCACGTCGGTCGATCGGTGGTGGCCGTCGCCCTCCGCGTCGTGCATCACGACCACCGAGTTGCACGGCTGCGGTGCAGCGTTCGCGACCCCGGCCCACGCGAGCGCGGCGAGCAGCGCCAGCAGGCCGCCCCGGAGGCCTCCGATTCGCGAGCGTCCCCTCATAACCCCGCGGCGAGTCTAGACGGCCCTGGCAGCCTCTGCCAGGAACAACCGCCGCTAGGGAGCCAGCTCGTAAGGGTAGTCCGTGAGCACCTCGCAGCCGTCCTCGGTGACGTGGACGAGGTCCTCGAGGCGGCAGCCGCCGAAGCCCGTGCGGTAGAGGCCCGGCTCGACCGCGAGCACGTCGCCGGCGACGATCTCCTCGCCGGCCCTGCCGAGGCCGGGCAGCTCGTGCACCTCGAGGCCGACGCCGTGCCCGAGGCTGTGGAAGAACCCCTCCTCGAGCACGTGGCCGGGCTCCTTCGAGAGCTGGGTCTCGTGGCCGTTGGCCTCGAAGAGCTCGCAGACGGCCCGGTGGGCGTCAGCGCCCGTGATTCCGGGCCGGATGGTGGCGTAGGCGAGGTCGAGCGCCTCCCGCACGAGGGCGTGGTAGCTGACGAGCTCCTCGGGAGGCTCGCCGAGGCAGAACGTCCGGGTCATGTCCGCATAGCAGCCCGAGACGGGATCGCGCGGGAAGAGGTCGACGACGATCGGCTCGCCCTCGCCGATCGGCCCGTGCCCGGGCTCGTGGCCGATCGTGGTCTGGGGCCCAGCCGAGACGAGGACGACGTCGTCGACCATGACGCCCTGCTCGCTGAAGACCCGCATCGCCTCGGCCTGGAGGTCCTCGCAGGTCACCGGGACGCCTTGACGCAGCCGTGCCCGGATCGCGTCCATCGCGCGCTCGGCCGCCCGCTGCGACCTGCCGATGCCGGCGAGCTCGGCCTCCGACTTGACGCGGCGGCGCTCGTCGAAGAGCTCGCCCCGGGCCTCGACCTGGATCTCGTGCGCGCGCAGGTAGTCGGCGACCTCGAGCGGGAAGTCCCGCGGCGTCACCGCCGAGCGGACGTCGGCCGCGCGACAGGCGCGCAGCACGAGCTCGGTCGTCGTCCGGTGCCAGCCCAGGCCCTGCTCGACCAGCTCGTCGAGGCCCAGCTCCTCGAGCGGCACCGTCTCCAGGCCCGCGATCTCGCGCAGGCGGGGCACCTCGAGGGAGCCGACGTACGCCGTGCGCGTCCCGTTCCGCTCCACGTAGACGAACGGGTCGGGCACGGCCACGGGCACCTCGTGGCGCAGCTCGGGAGAGCGGATGGTGTCGCCGAAGATGATGACGTCCGGCACGGCCCCGGATGGTAGCCACTGCCGGTAGATTCACCCTGGTGGAACCGGTTCTCGAGCGGGCGCGCGGGCTCGTCGAGCTCTACGAGGAGGAGGCGCGGGGCCTCCTCCCGGCCGGGGCGCGCCTCTTCGACGCGCACGTGCACGTCGGACGCGACATCGACGGGATGGTCGCTCCGTACGAGGACCTGGCCGCGTTCCTCGAGCGCTGGGGCGTCGAGCGCGCCTTCGCGTTCTGCATGGACGAGCCCGACCGGGAGCCGGCGTTCCGTGCCGCGAACGACCGCACGCTGGCGGCCGCCGAGCGCTCCGAAGGCCTGCTCGTCCCCTTCGCCCGCCTCGACCTGGCCGAGCAGCCGATCGAGGAGGCGACGCGTGCGCTCGACCTCGGGGCGCGCGGGATCAAGCTCCACCCGAGGGCGCAGGGCTTCCTCCTCGACGACCAGCGGCTCGAGCCCGTCTTCGCCCTCGCGGCTGAGCGGCGCGTGCCGATCCTCATCCACGGCGGGCGGGGCCTGCCGCCGATCGCCGTCCATCTCCGCCGGCTCCACGAGGCGTACCCGGAGGCGCTCGCTCATCATCGCGCACGCCGGGATCGCCGACCTCGCCGCGCTCTCCGAGTGCTTCGCCGGGCGGCCGGGCGTGTACTTCGACACGTCCGTCTGGAGCGTCATCGACTTGCTCGACATGTTCGCGCGCGTCTCGCCCGGCCAGGTGCTGTACGCCTCGGACTACCCCTACGGACAGCAGCCCGGGTCGCTCCTCCTCGCGGTTCGGACCGCGCTCCTGGCCGGGCTCACGGAGGACGAGCTTCGCGACATGCTCGGCAGGTCGGCAGCGCGGATCGCCGACGGCGAGCCGCCGGCGCCGCTCGTGGAGCCGCGCGGCCTGCGGCGCCTCGACCAGCCGCTCACCTTCGCCCGCATCCACCACTACCTCGCGATGGCGACGCCGCTCCTCTGGACGCGCCAGGCGGACACCATCGGCGTGCTCGGGCTCGCCCTGAACGCGTGCGCCGAGCGCGACGGCTACGTCGAGGAGCGGGAGCGGATCGCCGAGCTCCTGAGCGCGGCGCGCGACCTCTGGCGCACCCTGCCGGAGGCCGAGGACGAGACGGAGGTGAGGACGCTGAGCCGGGCGACGTTCAGGCTCCTCCACATCGCCGACATCCTCACGCTGACGCTCGACCCCGGCCACTAGCGCCATGCCCCGGGGTCAGACCCAGTCCGTGGCCGAACGGGACGCGGCCGTGGGCGGAAGACGGCCCGTGGCCGTCGATCCCCGGAACGGGGCGGCGGCCGGGCACCGTCTTGGGCGGACACGTCAGGGGGACAGGCCCCGGCCGTGTCCGTAGGAGCCGTCGTCCTCGCGGCCGGCGCCGCGACCCGGTTCGGGTCGCCGAAGCAGCGGCTCCTGTTGCCTGCCGTCCTGGAGCGGCTCGGCGAGGCGCGCGTCGGCGAGGTGGTCGTCGTCGCAGGGGCCTATCCGCTCGAGCTGGACGGCGTCCGCGTCGTCCCCTGCCCGGACTGGGAGCTCGGGCCGGGCGCGTCGCTTCGCTGTGGCGTTGCCGCGCTCGCGCCCGGCGCGGAGGCGGCCGTGGTCGTCCTCGCCGACGGGCCCGACCTCGCTCCCGCCGCGGTCGAACGCGTCCTGGAGGCCTGGCGCGCGGGAGCCGGCCCGCTCGTCGCGGCGAGCTACGCGGGCGACCGCGGCCATCCTCTCGTCGTCGCCCGTGAGCTCTGGGAGTCGATGCCCGACGAGGGCCTGCGGGCCCTCGAGCCCGTGCTGGTCCCCTGCGACGACCTCGGCGCCCCCGGAGACGTCGACCGCCCGGAGGACCTCGCGTGAGGCGGCTCCTCCGGCCTGCGATCCTCATCCCAGCCTTCGTCGTGGTCGCGCTGGGAGCCGGGGTCGGCTACGCGGCCTGGCAGCAGCTCGACACCGGCCGGGTCGAGGCCAACAAGGCGATCCTCGACTCGCTTCCGGTCTATCCCGGCGCCCGCGAGATCCAGCGGATCACGCGAACCCAGACCGGCGAAGACGCACTCCCCATCCCCGACGAGATCGTCACGAGCACCCTCTACGCCGCGCCCGCCGGTGCCGCCCAGGAGGACGTCGTCGCCTTCTACGCGGAGAGCCTCCGGCCGGAGTGGGAGTCCGAGACGAGGGTGGTGCGGGCGAGCGAGGTCGTGGACGAGGAGACCGGGCCGATCTCCTTCCGCGTGGACTTCTCGCGCGGCGACGACTGCCTCAGCCTCCTCACGTACGGCATGGCTCCCGGGCACGTCGGGGAGGCGACGTTCGTCCTCTCCGTTGAGAGCGGCGGCGGCCCGTGCCCGGAGCCCGAGTGACCCTCAAGGCGCCCGCTTCCCTGCCGATGAGAAGGGCAGGGTGAAGGAGGCGCCCGCCGAACACTGAGGGTCGAGATGGAGGCACAAACAGCATCCTCGCCGCTCGTCGCGGCGCGCCTGCGCCGGCGCCTGACGCTGGAGGAGGCCGCTGCCCTCACGAGCCTGGAGATCGACGACATCAAGTCGCTGGAGGAGAGCCGCACCTACCGCTTCCCCTCGACCGCCGACGCCATCGCCGCGACCGTCGTCTACGCCTCCGCGCTGCGCATCGGCGAGCGCGAGGCCCGCGAGCTCGCCGGCCTTCCCGCCGCCTCGGTGGTCGAGCGGTGGTCGCTGCGCCGCTGGGCGATCGTGCTCGGCTTCGTCGCCGTGGTGGCCGCGTTCCTCGTCTTCGTGCTCCGGCCCCAGGTCTTCCCGGCCGGCGGTCCGGCCGTCCCGCCCCCGCCCGCCCAGGGGCAGCCCGCCGCCGCGCCGCCGCTTCCAGAACGCTGGGAGATCCAGGTCGACGTCTACAACGGCACGCAGCAAGGAAGTGCGGCCGCCGGGCTGGCCAACGAGATCGCAGGCCTGGCGTACGGCATCGGCGAGGTGCGAAACGCCGACCGACGCACCTATGCCGAGACGCGCGTCTACTACCCGCCGGGAGCCGAGGGGATCGCGCACCGGCTCGCGGCCGAGCTCGGCGTCCGCACCGCGGCCCTGCCGGGAGGGTCCGACCCGCTCCGGCTCGTCGTGATCGCGGGCGCGAAGCGCGGCGGCTAGGAGGGCTCTACTGGAGCGGCGTGCGGAGCGCGGCGAGCTTCGCCTTCAGCTCCGGCGACATCTCCTCCGAGCAGCAGGCCTGGCGGACGTAGCGGCGCAGGGAGACCTCGAAGCGGTAGCGCTCGCTGCAGTACCCGCAGCCGGAGAGGTGTCCCTCGGCCTCGATCCGCTCGACCTCGTTCAGCTCCCGGTCGAGGTAGGGCTGGATCAGCTCCTCGCACTTCTCGCAGATCGGGTCGAACTGCGTCACGACTCCTCCCCGACGGTCGTCTCGGCCAGCTGGCCCTTGAGGATCCTGCGCCCGCGGTGCAGGCGGGACATGACCGTCCCGATGGGCACGTCGAGGATCTGCGCGGCCTCCTGGTAGGAGAAGTCGCCGATGTCCACGAGGACGATGACGTCCCGGAAGTCGTGCGGGACGTTGGAGAGGGCGCCGACGATCGAGTCCTGCGAGAGCCGCTCGACGATTCGCTCCGCGTCCTCCAACCCGCCGGTCTGCTCGAGGCGGTTGTAGAGGAAGTAGTCGCCTTCCTCCAGCGGCTGGGTGTCGGGCGAGCGCTGCGCGCGCCGGCCGCGGTCGATGTTGAGGTTCGTCAGGATGCGCATCAGCCACGCTCGGAGGTTGGTGCCCGGGGTGTACGAGCGCCAGCTGCGAAAGGCTCGCGCGTAGGTCTCCTGGACGAGATCCTCCGCCTCCTCTCGGCTCGACACCAGGCGCCGCGCGACCCGGTAGACCTGGTCTGCCAGCTCCAGCACCTCTTCCTCGAAGCGGACCCGGTCACGAGCCTCGGTCGCCAGGCGGCGGGCGTCGGTTTCGGCCTCTGCCATCCGTCGGACACTAACAAGCAAACGCCCTGCTCCCGGCCCGTATTCCGGGCGGGCCGCTAGGCCGGGGCGGGATGGAAGCCGCCGCGGGCGAGCGCCTCGACGATCTGCTCGCGCGCGACGAGCTCGTCGTCCCAGGCGAGGGTCACCTCGCCCACGAGGTTCGCGTGCGCGGACTCGAGCCCGTCGAGCCCCTCGAGCGCCCCGCCGAGGCGGAGCACGCAGCGCTCGCAGCGGATCCCCGTCACCTGGAGCGTCTCCGACCGAACGGCCATCAGAGCCCATCGTACGTAAGCGCCACAAGCCGCTCGCGCACCCTACGGAGCCCTTCGGCGCGACCGACCTCGAGCTGCTCGGCCGCCTGGTCGAGCCCCTCCAGTCCCGCGATGCCGTCGAGGCCGAGCCCGCCCAGGAGCTCGAGGGGGCGGCGGAGCTCACCGGTTCGCGGATCGATCAAGCCGGCCTGCCTGCCGAACCGGGCCGCGGCCCAGCGATTCTGGGCGTAGATGCCGCGGTCGGCCGCCGGAGCGGCCGGGTCGGCGCCCACGACGAGCGCGTGGCACAGCTCGGCGAATGCCGCGGTGGCCGCGAGTCGGGTCGGCTGGTCCGGCATCCGGACCTCCAGCGTCCCCAGGCGGGGGTGAGGCCTGACGTCCCACCAGAGCCGCATGAGGTCGTCGGCGAGGCCGAGCTCGACGAGCAGCTCGGCGAAGCGTGCCCAGTCCTCGTAGCCCGCGAACGCAGGGGGCGCTCCGGCCCTGGGCAGGAGCGAGAGGAGCTCGGCGCGCGTCGAGGCGAGCCCGGTCTCCTCGCCGCCGACGTAGGGCGAGTTCGCCGAGAGCGCGAGAACGGCGGGAAGCCACGGGAGCACCGCCTCGAGTCGCCCCATGCACTCCTCGGGGCTCGCCACGCCGACGTGGACGTGCAGGCCGGCGCAGTGCTGGCGAAGGGCCGAGGGGCCGGCGTAGTCGGCGAACCGCCGCAGCGGCTCCAGCGGGGACACGGGCTGCTCCCCGAGCACGGCGGTCGGCCACGTTCCGGCCGCGGCCAGCTCGAGCCCGTGCCCGCGGAGCCGCCGGCGTGCCTCGAGCCGGAGCGAGGCCAGCTCGTCGACGGCCTGCCCGACGTCCGCGCACACCCGCGTGTTCAGCTCGAGCATGGTCGTGAGGAGCTCGGGCTTGAAGCGCTCGCCGTCGAGCACGCCCTCCGGCACGGAGGCGGGCTCGAGCGTCTCCGCGTCGAGGACGAAGAGCTCCTCCTCGATCCCGACCGAGAACGGCGACGACTCGCCGAAGCGATGCGGAACCATCGCGCGAGTGTAGGGATGCCAGGAGAGAAGGGGAGGTCGGAGGCCCGGGCAGGCAGTGCGGGCCTCCGACCGGTCAGGCCCCTGGGGGGAGGGGCCGCGGGCGCGCTAGCCGCCCGTCTGGGCGGGCTGCTGCCCGAGCGTTACATCCACAGTTCGTTGCGAGTCCTCTCGTTGGATCTCCAGCGTAAGCTGATCGCCGGGCGCCATGCCCATGATCATCGTCCGGAGCTCGTCGGGAGAGGCCATGCTCTCCCCGTTCGCGGCGGTGACGACGTCGCCTCCCAGCACGTAGCTCGTGCCGTCGACGATGACCTGCCGGTCGCCGCCCTCGAGCCCCGCCTCCTCGGCCGGACTGCCCTCGACGACGCGGACGATGAGGACGCCTTCCTCGACCGGGAGCCTGAAGAGCTCCGCGAGGTCGTCGGTGACCGCCTGCATCTCGACGCCGAGGTACGCGTGCTCGACCTTGCCGTGCTCCTTGATCTGGGAGACGACCTCGCGAACGGTGTTCACCGGGACGGCGAATCCGATCCCGACGTTGCCGCCCGTCTCGCTCTCGATCTGGGAGTTGACCCCGATCACCTCGCCGATCCCGTTGAGGAGCGGACCGCCCGAGTTTCCGCGGTTGATGGGCGCGTCGATCTGGATGACCTTGTCGATGGTGAACCCGTTGGGGGCCGTGATGTTCCGCTGGAGCGCGCTCACGATGCCGGAGGTGACGCTCCGCTCCAGGCCGAAGGGATTCCCGATGGCGACGACCGCGTCCCCAACGCGCACCGCGTCTGAGTTGCCTAGGGGGAGGGGAGTCAGAGCGCGAGCCTGCGCGTCGATCTTCAAGACGGCGAGGTCGGTGGAAGGATCGCTTCCGACAACCGTCGCCGGGACGCGATCGTCGCCCGAGAAATTGACCTCGATCTCCTGCGCGTTCTCGATCACGTGGAAGTTCGTGACGATGTAGCCGTCGCGGTCGACGACGAAGCCGGAGCCGAGGGTGGAGGAGGGTTCGGGACCGAAGAACGGGCTCTCGGTGACGAGTCCGCTCGTCGTCACCTGGACGACGCCGGGGCCCGCCTCCTCGTAGATCTGCTGGATCGACTTGGAGCCGGTCACCGAGGGCTCGAACTTGGCGGCGGCAGGGTCGGCCGCCACCGTGCTGACGACCGTCTGCGCGTCGGGGTCGTCGTCGATGGCCGCGCCGATCCCGACGGCGGCGGCACCGCCGAGGAGAGCCGCGAGAAGGAGCGAGCCCGAGCGAACCAGGCCGGAGCCGATGTCCATGGGTCTCCTTATAACCGCGCGGCCTTGAAGTCCCGGTTGAGCCAGGTTAAGCGCGCGTTAAGCGACCACCAGGCGCTGACGAGTACCGGCGCGCTGCGAGCTTCGCTGCGACCCGCGCTAGGCTGGTGCGATGCAGACCGGTGAGGTCGGAATCGAGATCACGCCGATCCTCGCTGCCCCCTCGCTCGAATCGAAGTGCGCCGCTCAGCTCGACGCGCTCCTGCGCCGCACCTGCCAGATCGCCCGCGCGCTGACCGGCGCCGAGCAGGCGGCCCTCAAGCTCTGGATCGGCGAGGACTCGTCGCAGGCGCGCAAGTACTTCAGCTTGAGCGAGAAGTACGCGGCGTTCCACGACTTCCGAGTCGACCCGAAGGGCCACGGCCTGCACGGGATGGCGATCCCACCCGGCGAGGTCGTCCGCCTGACCGAAGCCGACGTGCTGTCGCATCCGCTCTACCGCGGCTTCGGCTCGCTCGCGGACGCCCACCCGCCGATGCGGGGCTGGCTGGCCACCAGCGTCTGCGGCGACGACGGTCGCGTCTACGGCCTGCTGCAGCTGAGCGACAAGAGCGGTGGGCGCGACTTCGACGAGTCCGACGAGACGAACATCCACGAGCTCGCCGCTCTGATCGGCGAGGCGCTCGACGCGATACGACTGGCCGCACAGCAGCCGGCTTGATCGGCTCGTGCATCTGGACCGGAGCTAGCCGTCGAACGGATCGTTCGCGAAGGGATCGTCGGGACCGCCCGGCCCGAAAACGATTGTGGGTTTCACGAAGACCTCCCCGGGGTCGTGAGGCTTGTCTGCTGGTTGAGCCAGTCCTCGAAGCGGGTCTCGGCGAGAGTGGCGCCGTCGCCGGGAACGAGGGTGCGCTCGTCGAGCTTCGCTCCGAAGTAGCGCGCGTCCGGGTCCGCGACCACTTCGCGCGGATCGTCGCGCTCCTCGAGGCCGCGCCGGATGAGCTCGTCGAGCCGGAACTGCTCGGGCCCGGCGACTTCGACGATGCCGTTCACAGGCGGCGCGACAACCGTTCTGCCGACCACGGCCGCGACGTCGTCGGCGGCCATGGGCTGGATCAGAACCGGTGCGAGTCGCACGGTGTCGCCCTCGGTTGCAGCGTCCGCAATGCTCTTGACGAACTCGAAGAACTGCGTCGCGTGGACGATCGAGTAGGGGATCGGCGATCCCTCGATCAGCTTCTCCTGGGCGATCTTGCCGCGGAAGTAGCCGCTCTCGGAGAGGCGGTCGGTGCCGACGACCGACAACGCGACGTGATGGCCGACGCCTGCCGCCGCCTCGGCCTCGAGGAGGTTGCGCGTCGACGTCTCGAAGAACGCCAGCACCGCCTCGTCCTCGAAGGAGGGGGAGTTCGAGACGTCGACGACCACGTCGGCGCCCTCGAGGACTCCGGCCAGGCCCTCGCCGGTGAGGGTGTTGACGCCCGAGTCCGGCGACGCCGGCACCGCTTCGTGGCCGTGCTCCCGAAGCTTCCCGACGAGCTTCGATCCGATGAGTCCTGTCCCGCCGATGACAACGATCTTCATGTCGTCCCCTTTCGCTCGGGTTGATTCACGCCGGAGGATCGCCGCAGCACGTGCCCCCTCGAGTCGGCCAACAGGCCAGCCTCATGGCTAGTCCCTGCCAGCCGGTGTAGCGTCCCGGCTGCTGATGCCCAGCAGCGATCCTGGCCCCGTATTATGCGGTCGCCGCGGCGAAGGCGACGTCCTGGATCGACTGCTGAAGAGCGTGCGGGCGGGTCAGCCAGGTGCGAGCGGCTGCCCGGCCCGCGTCTTTCGGAAGCTCGAGATCACCTCGCGCCGCCAGCTCGGCCGCCTGCCTCCCCACCGCCTCAGCTCGGCGTAGGTCACATCCCGCCCTGACCTCGCCGCCCGCTGACGACGGAGTAGGCTGCCTGCATGGATCGCTTCGTCCTTGCTGCCCGCCTGAAACCCGACGGTTATCAGCGAGCGCAGGCTCTTCTCACAGAACACTCGGCTCTGGGCGGCGAGGATCTCGAGAAGGCTTTCGACCGGCACGTCATCTTCATGTCCGAGAGCGAGGTCATCTTCCTGTTCGAGGGGGAAGGCGCCCACGAGTCGGTGAGAGCGCTGTTCAACGACCCAGTCCGGTCGGCGCTCATCGGCCACTGGCTCCCGCTGTTCGACGGGCCCCTTCATCGCGCAGAAGAGGCATACGTCTGGGAACGCCCAGGAGCTGCCTGAGCTGCGGGACTACGGCTCCCGGGCGGGGAACCCCGGGCCCCGAGCACGCCGGCGCCCGGCCCGTGACCGCGTCGGCCTGAACGCGAAAAGCTCGCCTGCCGACCGCTAGCGCTGCACGTCGACGAAGACGGGTGGCCTGAGGAGCTCGACGTCACCCATCGGGACGTCCTGGGCCACCCCGTCGATCTCGGCCGCGACGCCTTCGATGTTCCGCATGCCGGGAAGGAAGAAGGCGCCGAGCGTCGCCGCCCCTCCAATCACGGCCGCGCCGATCAGGGTCGTTCGCACTCCCACGAGGCTCACCACCGGCGCAGTGAGCGCGAAGGAGAGCGGGAGGAGGCCGATCGAGATCAGCCAGTCGAGGCTCGAGACCCTGCCCAGCATCGAGGCCGGGACGTGGTGCTGCTTGATCGTCGCCCAGACGATCGTCCCGGCCGTCTCGAGGGCGTTGAAGAGCAGGCACGCGATCATCAGCTGCCAGGACGCCGTCGCCAGCCCGTAGCCCGCGACGGCCAGGGTGGCGAGCGTCCAGGTCGCGTACATGAACGTGACGTCCCGGCGTGGGTGGCCGCGTTGCCCCATGATCAGCGCGGCGCCGATTGCCCCGACGCCCCCGGCCGCGAAGACGAGCCCGAGGTCTCCGGCGGAGGCGTGCAGCTCGTTCTTCACGACGTACGGGAGCAGCACCTCGGCCGGGCCCATGAACGCGAGGTACGCGATCGTCGCGGACAGGAGAGTTCCCCACAGCCAAACCCGCTGTCGCACGAACTGCAGGCCTTCCTTCACGGCGCTGACGCCCGACTCCACGTGCTCCGAGCGGGGATGAGGCGGGGGGCGCATGAGGAAGACGGCGACCGTCGAGGCGGCGAAGGATCCGGCATCGACGGCGAAGGCGCCCCCCGTGCCGAAGGCCGCCACGAGCACCCCACCCAGCGCAGGCCCAACGAGGCGAAGTGCGATAGGCCTGACGAACTGATCGAGCGAATTGGCCGCGGGGAGATCGGCCGCGGGGACGATGTCCGGGACGACTGCTTCGAACGCCGGCGTGAAAAAGGCGGTGCCGACCCCGTAGAGGGCGACGATGACCAGAAGCTCCCAAAAGGTGAGGAGGCCGGTCAGCGCGAGGACGGCAAGCGCGCCGATGATCACCGCGCGCGCGACGTCCGCGCATAGCATGAGCGTCCGCCGGTCGAGGCGGTCGCTGAGAACTCCTGCCGGGAGCAGGAAGGCGATCATCGGGATGGTCATGCCGATCCCGAGCAGGGAGAGCGCGGCAGGGGCGTTCCAGAGCTCGTACGCCTGCCAGGCCATCGCCACGAGGAAGATCCCGTCACCGAGGAGGGAGATAGTCATCCCGGCCCAGAGCAGACGGAAGTCCCGGTGTCGGAGCGGGGCCAAGAGGTTCACCCGGGAGAAGCCGCCCGGGCGGTCCAGCGACTCGTGACTATGCTGCATGCGAGCGCTGCTCGCCGGTCGCTTCCTCGCCGTAGAGGTACTCCACCAGCGCCTCCTGGCTCATCGGCTTGGCGAACAGGAAGCCCTGGCCGAGCTCGCACCCGAGCTGCCGGAGCGACACGATCTGTTCGGGCTGCTCGATCCCCTCGGCGACGACGTCGAGGCTGAGGCTGCTTCCGAGCGCGATGATCGCGCCGGCGAGGCCCGACTCCTCATGCTCGGCCGAGAGGAAGGAACGGTCCATCTTGAGGATGTCGACGGGGAAGCGGCTCAGGTACGAAAGCGACGAGTAGCCCGTCCCGAAGTCGTCCATGGCGAGGAGGACGCCGAGCTCCTTGAGCTCGTGGAGCCGCCGCACGGCCAGGTCCGTGTCGGCCATCATCACGGTCTCGGTGATCTCGAGGACGAGAGCCGACGGCGGTAGCCCGCTCGCGTCGAGCGCATCCTGCACGTCGGTGACGATCGACTCCGACTGGAGCTGCTTGACGGACAGGTTCACGCTCATCGTCAGCGGCGTGGCGCGCGGAAAGCGCTCGTGGAGGCCGGCGCCCTGGCGGCAGGCCTCCTGGAGGACCCAACGCCCGATCGGGACGATCAGCCCGGTCTCCTCCGCCAGCGGGATGAACTGGAGCGGCGGGATCGTGCCCCGCGCCGGGTGCATCCAGCGGAGGAGCGCCTCGACGCCGTAGTCGTCCCGCGGGTCGAGGCGAACGACCGGCTGGTAGTGAACCTCGAGCTGATGCAGCTCGAGCGCTCGCTGCAGCTCTGTCTGGAGCTCTAGCCGCTCGACCACGCGCTCGTGCATGGCCGGCTCGAAGACGCGATAGCTGCCCTTGCTGTCCCGCTTGGCCATGTACATGGCGACATCGGCATTGCGCAGGAGCTCCTCGGCGTCCGAGGACCCCAGCTCGTGGCCCGCCAGACAGATTCCGACGCTCGCTCGGGGGTAGACGTGCTTGCCGTCGACGTCGTACTGGAGCTCGAGCGCGCGCAGGATCCGGCCCGCCACATCCGCGGCCTCCTCCGAGTCCTTGATCCCGTCCAGCAGGACGGCAAACTCGTCGCCCCCGAAGCGCGCGACCGTGTCGGCCGGGCGGACCGCGTTCTGAAGGCGTCGCGCCACCTCCTGCAGGACTGTGTCGCCGGCCGCGTGGCCCAGGCTGTCGTTGACGGTCTTGAAGTCGTCCAGGTCGATGAACATGACGCCGATCGCAGGGCCTCCCCTGATCGAGCGCATGATCGAGTGCTGGACTCGGTCTGCGAACAGAGCCCGGTTGGCGAGGCTGGTGACCGGATCGTGGAACGCTTGGTGGGCGAGCTGGTCCTCGAAGGCTTTGCGCTCGCTGACATCTCTGCTGTTCAGGACGACGCCGCGGACGTGCTCGTCCTGCAAGAGATCGGTGTGCTGGACCTCGAACTGGAGCCAGCTGCCGTTGCGGTGTCTGAGCGAGCACTCGATCACGTGCGTCTCGGAGCCGCCGCCGACGTAGGCCTCGCCCACGCCGGAGACGATTTGCGCCAGCCGCGACCGATCCGACTCGGCGAGGAGCCGCGAGAAGTCGGTGCCTTCGAGCTGGTCGACCCGGTAGCCCAGCACTCGCTCGACCGAGGGACTCTGGTAGGTGACCGTGCCGTGGGCGTCCAGAACGGTGATGAGATCGCTCGAGTGGGCCACGAGCGACCGGAACCGCGCCTCGCTCTGGCGCCTGTGCAGATCCTCGGCCAGCGCCGCCGCTTCGACCGCCAGGGACACCTGGGAGGCGAGCGACTCGAGCGAGTCGACGAGCTCGCGGGGAATGCGCGCCGGGGAGCAGAGGATGAGTACACCGCGTGTCACGTCACGGATCACGAGGGGCAGGAGCAGGAGCTCCGAGCCGTCGCCGAGGCGCAGCTGGCTCCGTACCTCCTCGGGCAAGCTCGCCGAACGGACCTGTTGCGGATCGTCGCCGAGCCCTCGCAGCCAGCCGTTGGCGGTCTTCGAAAGAGGCCATTCACCTTCGGCGCCGGAGGACGCGGCGACCGCCGCGCCGTCGCCGGTGAGAAGAACCAGGCGCACGGTCGTCGGAGCGCCCGCCAGAGCCAGAACGGCCGAAATGGCAGCCGTGTTGAGCTGCTCCCGGCCGGCGGCGGCCACGAGCTCGACGCCCGCGCGACGTAGAGCGAACTCCCGTGCGGCCGCGCGCTCCTCCTGGCGCACGAGGCCCGCCATCCGGCTGACGACCAGCAGGAAGAGCAGCGCCGAAGCCACGATCAGCACGAGGACGTCGGGGTCGTCGAGCGCCTGGTAGAAGCGGACGCCCGGTGCGATCAGGCACGCGCCTGCGAGCAACCCGAGGCGGAGCGGCGTGAGCCGGGTGCGGTAGTCGAGCGCCGGCTCTTCGAGCGTGCGCATCGAGGGGTGGAGGGCAGCTGCTCCCCAGAGGAGATAGAACGCGATCCAACCGACGTCGTAGCTCAGCTGGTGGTCATATGTGCCCGTGAGCAGCGCGTAGTTGTAGGCCGAGTCGACGGCCAGCAGCGAGACGATGCTACCGACGAGGAGGTAGAAGGCCGGGGCGCGCTTCCCGGTGTCCACTGCGAGCCGCACGGTGGCGGCTAGGAGCAGGATGTCGCCGAGTGGGTAGGCGGCCGAGACGGCCTTCTCGAGCGCCGTCAGGCCCGAAAGGTGGATGTTCGGGGCGACGAGGAAGACCCAGGAGAGGAGCGCGATTCCCACCGAAATGATCAGCGAGTCGATCACGCCTGCGCGGTCGCCCTGCGGGTTTCGGCGGCGGACAAGGACGAGCAGGCCCGCGACGAGCGGCGGATAGACGGCCAGATAGATGGCGTCCCCGATCGACGGGAACTCGACCTCGGCCCCCGTCAGCTTCGGATAGCTGTACGTGTAGAGGTCGCCGGCGAAGAACAGGAACAGGCCGACGATGAAGAGGGCCCACGCAGCCCAGGCCCTCGGCCGATGGAAGTAGATCCCGACGGCGACGGCCACGGACCCGGACAGCCCGAGCAGGTTGATGAGCGGGCCGTTCCCCTTCAGCGGCGGGAACCAGACGTACGCCGCCGTCAGGACGATGCCGGCCGCAAGGTAGATCGCCCAGGCGCGCCCGCGCCAGTCGATGACGGCGAGACGGCTCACGCCGCGTATTCCTGCCTGGCCGGCCGCAGGTCGAAGGCGTTGGCGAGCTTGCCGAGGACGTCGGCGAGCTGCTCGATCTCGGCGTTGGAGTTCGAGGCCGTGACCTGGATCCGGAATCCGACCTCGGTCTTCGGCACGAGGGGATAGGCGGCCAGAGTCACGTAGATGCCGTTGTCGAAGAGAAACCGTCCGGCCGCGTCGATGTCCTCGTGGCGCGCCAGCGGAACCTCGATGATCGGAAAGCCCGAGCGGTTCGGCGTGTGAACTCCGAGCCGGTCGAGGCACCTGAGCACCTGGTCGGTCTTCCGCCAGAGGTCGGTGCGAATCGCGTCGCCGCGGGCGTCGTTGACCTCGAAGCCCGAGAGCACGGTCGCGAGCGAGGCGGTCGGCGAGGGGCCCGAGTACAGGTACGGCGGCGCGGCTGTCTTCAGGAGCTCCTTGAGATCGGTCGGGCACGCGACGAAGGCCGCGAGCGACGAGTACGACTTGGAGAACCCGGCGACCAGCACGACGCCGTCGTAGGACTCGCCGCAGTAGCGCACAATGCTGTTCCCACGGAGACCGTACGGGCTCGGCTCGTCCGACGCGCGCTCACCGATGACGCCGAATCCGTGCGCGTCGTCGACGTAGAGGATCGCGTCGTAGTGGCGCGCGAGCCGCGCGAAGTCGTTCAAATTCGGTGCATTCCCGGTCATGCTGTTGACCCCGTCCATGCACACGAGGCGCGTACTTGAGCGGTCTTGCCTCAGAAGCTGCTCGAGATCGTCCGGGTCCTCGAAGCGGAATCGCTTCACGGTTGCCCCTCGCGCCGAGGCGAACTGGCAACCGTCGTAGATGGTCTTATGCGCGCGGCTATCGACGTAGATCGTCCCGTCGCCTGCGAGCACCGGGATCACGGAGAGGTGAATCAGGGTGATCGTCGGGATGACAAGCGCGTCCTCGCAGCCGAGCAGCTCGATCAGACGCTCCTCGATCTCCGGGTAGAGGACCGGGCTGCCAAGCATTCGCGACCAGCTGGGATGCGTGCCCCACTTCTCGAGGTACTCGGGAACGGCCGCGATGATCTCGCGGTCGAGGTCGAATCCCAGGTAGTTGCAGGAGGCAAAATCTGCCAGCCAGCGATCTCCGATTCGGATCATGCGACCGTCGATCTCGTCGATGACGGCATCCGTCATCGGGTTCGAGCGCTCGAGCTCCGCGAGCTCGCTGCACGCCGCAAGCCAACGATCGATCCAACGCGGAGACGCCGACGGGGACCGGGGGCCGTCCGGACGAAAGACGCTCATCCGCCCTGACTCGACAAATGCCCTGGAAGCTTTAGGGAGCGAGCCACCCGTTCGAGTGCCGCTGCCGAGACCCGTGCGAGTGTGCTACGGCTCGGTGAGAGCGGGGACGGAAGTGTCGGCGTCCCTGAAGGCGAGCGTGGCGTACTGACCGCCGCGCGCGAGCAGCTCCTCGTGCGTGCCCACCTCGACCACCCGGCCGTGGTCGAGGACGACGATCTGGTCGGCGTCGCGCACCGTCGACAGCCGGTGTGCGATGGCGATCGTCGTCCGCCCCTCGGCGAGGCGCTCGAGCGCCTCCTGGACGGCCCGCTCCGTCTGCGTGTCGAGGGCCGACGTGGCCTCGTCGAGGACGAGGATGGGCGGGTTGCGGAGAATCGTGCGCGCGATGGCGATCCGCTGCTTCTCGCCGCCGGAGAAGCGGTAGCCGCGCTCGCCGACGACGGTGTCGTAGCCCTCGGACAGCGACGCGATCAGCTCGTGCACCTGAGCGGCGCGCGCCGCCTCCTCGATCTCGGCGTCGGTCGCCTCCGGCCTGGCGAAGCGGAGGTTCTCGCGCACGCTGGCGTGGAAGAGGTAGGTCTCCTGCGAGACGACGCCGACGGCCGCGGCGAGCGACTCGAACGTCAGCTCGCGCACGTCGATCCCGTCGATCGTCACCCGCCCCTCGGTGGCGTCGTAGAGCCTGGCGACGAGGTAGGCGCAGGTGGTCTTCCCCGAGCCGGTCTCGCCGACGAGCGCGGTCTTCGTCCCGGCGGGGACGGCGAACGTCACGTCCTCGAGCGTCCACGCCTCGTCGCCGTAGCGGAACCTGACGCGCTCGAAGGCCACGTCGCCCCGCGGCCGGTCGAGCGGGCGCGCGCCCTCGACGATGTCCACGGGCTGGTCGAGGTACTCGAAGATGCGGTCGAAGAGCGCCAGCGAGCTCTGCACGTCGACCTGGACGCCGAGCAGCGACCCGATCGGGAAGAAGAGCCTGGCCTGCAGAGTTGTGAACGCGACCAGCGTCCCGATCGTGATCGCCCCGCTGCCGTTGGCGATCGTCCAGCCCGCGAACCAGTAGACGAGAGCAGGCATGACCGCGAAGGTCGTCTGGATCGCCGCCATCATCCAGCGCCCCGTCATGCGGCTCCGCACCTCGAGGTCGGCGAGCCTGCTCGACTCGGCGCCGAAGCGCTCGGCGAGGTCTCCGGAGCGGCCCATCGTCTTGCCGAGCAGGATCCCCGAGACCGAGAGCGACTCCTGCACGATGGAAGACACGTCCGCGAGGGAGGCCTGGAGCTCCGCGGTCACCTTCCGTCGCTGGTCGCCGACGCGCTTCGTGAGCCAGACGAAGAGCGGCAGAAGCGCGAGCGCGAAGACGGCGAGGCGCCAGTCGAGGAGCACCATCGCGACGACGGTGGCGAGCACGGTCGTCACGTTGGAGACGACCGAGGTCGCCGTCGAGGTGACGACGTTCTCGATCCCGCCGATGTCGTTGGCGATCCGGCTCTGCACCTCGCCGGTGCGCGTGCGGGTGAAGAACGCGAGCGAGAGCCGCTGCAGGTGCTTGTAGACGGCCGTGCGCAGGTCGTGCATGACCGACTGGCCGACGCGGTTCGAGAGGAGCGTCTGCCACACGCCGAGCGCCCCGGTCGCAACGGGGATGGCGATCATGCCGGCGACGAGCGCGGTCAGGAGGCTAACGCGCTCCTCCGGGATCGCCACGTCGAGCACCTCCCGCAGCAGGAACGACGGGATGACCCCGAGACCCGCCGAGACGACGATGAGCGCGTTGACCGCGAGCAGCGTCCGCGCGTAGGGGCGGAAGAGGCGCACGATCCGGCGCAGGTTCGCCTTGCGCACCGCGGGGTCGGCGGGACGCTCGGGCGCCTCGCCCGGCGAGAAGTCCCAGCGTCCGCGACGTCGTGCCATGGCGGAAGCTTGCCTGCCGGACGGCCTTCTACCGCGTCCGGCGGCGACTCGCGATTGAGACCTAGGCCGGCGCTACCACTTCGAGCGGCGGCCGCGTCGACTCGTGTAGACGAGCTTCGAGCGCGCCGACTTCATGCCCGCGCTCTCGAACTGCTCGCGGTGTCCCAGGCGCCCGGCCACCCGGCTCGTCTCCGCCTGCTGCTCGGGGAGAACGAACGTGACCGCGATCCCGCTCCGCCCGGCCCGGCCCGTGCGGCCGGTGCGGTGGAGGTAGCCCTTGTCCTCCTCCGGCGGGTCGAAGTTGACGACGTGCTCGACGTCGTCGATATCGAGCCCGCGCGCGGCGACGTCCGTGGCCACGAGCACGGGCACCTTCCCGTTCTCGAACCGCTCCAGCGCCCGCTGGCGCAGGGACTGGGACATGTCGCCGTGGAGCGCCCCCGCCTCGACGCCGTGACGGCGCAGCCGCTTGACGAGCCGGTCGGCGCCCCGCTTCGTGCGGACGAAGACGAGCGTCAGCCCGGTCGCGCCCTCGAGGTGCTCGACGAGCGTCTCCACCTTCGTACTCGGGTCGACGGGGACGAAGCGATGCTCGATCTCGCCGACGGCCCGGTCGGCCGGCAGCTCGGCCGAGAAGCGGGAGGGGCTCGAGGTGTACGCCCGCGCCAGCTCGCCGACCTCGCCGTCGAGCGTGGCCGAGAAGAACATCGTCTGCCGGTTGCGCGGCACGCGGCGGACGAGCTTGTCCACCTGAGGCTTGAAGCCCATGTCGAGCATGCGGTCGGCCTCGTCGAGGATGAGGATCCGGATGCGGTCGAGCGCGAGCAGCCGCCGCTGGACCAGGTCCTCGAGCCGGCCCGGCGTAGCGACGACGACGTGAGCCTCGCGCGCCTTGGCGGCCTGGCTCTTGAGCGGCACGCCGCCGTAGACCGGAGCGATCCGCAGGCCCTTCGGCTTCGCCACGGAGCGCAGCTCGTCGGTCACCTGCTGGGCGAGCTCGCGGGTGGGGACGAGCACGAGCGCGCTCGGCTTCCCGTCGCGAGGCTCGACCCGCTCGACGATCGGCAGCGCGAAGGCGAGCGTCTTGCCGGAGCCCGTGGGCGACTTCGCCAGCACGTCGAGCCCGGCGAGGGCGTCGGGGAGGACGAGCTCCTGGATGCTGAAGGGCTCGTGGATGGCGCGGGCTGCGAGCGCAGCCACAACGGGCTGGGACACGCCGAGCCCATGGAAAGACTTCTGAGACACCTTGTTCTACTCCTTCTCTTGCGTTCGAGACTCGCCTTGCCCGAACGTCCGAAGGAGGAACGAGAAGCTCATCTCACGGCCGACCGAGTGCCGACCTGTTGACCGAACGGTAGCAGCAGCGGCCGACCGCCCCGCGGTACAGTCGCTGGCGTCAACAACCTCGAGGGGGATCGATGGCTACCGATCGGCGCGCCGAGGTCACCTGGAACGGCGGCCTGCTGGACGGGGGCGGCACTATCGACAGCGTCGGCAGCGGGGCGTTCGGGCCGCTCGACATCACCTGGGCGTCGCGCGCCGAGGAGCCCGCGGGCCGCACGAGCCCGGAGGAGCTGATCGCCGCCGCCCACGCGGCCTGCGTCTCGATGGCGCTCTCGCACGGGCTCGCCGAGGCCGGCACGCCGCCGGAGCAGCTGAAGACGAGCGCAACGGTCACCTTCCAGCCGGGCGAAGGCATAACGAGGGTCGTCCTCGCGATTCGCGGCACCGTTCCCGGCCTCGACGAGGAGGGCTTCCGCGCGGCGGCCGAGGACGCGAAGGCGAACTGCCCGGTCTCACAGGCCCTCGCCGGCGTGCCCGAGATCGCGCTGGACGCATCGCTCGCATAGGCGATGTGGACCAGCCCTCTCCTCTACGAGCGGCTCAGCTGGCCGGAGGTGCGCCGCGCGGCCTCCGAGGAGCGCGTTTGCCTGATCCCGGTCGCCACGCTCGAGGACCACGGGCCACACCTGCCGATCGACACGGACGTCCGCATCACCTGGGAGATCTGCCGACTGACCGCCGAGGCGGCGCCGGAGGAGATCGTGCTCCTGCCCATCATCTCCCACGGCTACTCGCCGCATCACATGGACTTTCCGGGGCCGATCACGATCGGCTGGGACACGTTCACTCGCTACTGCAAGGACGTCGGCAGCTCGCTCGCGCGGCACGGCTTCCGGCGCATGCTCTTCCTCAACGGGCACGGCTCCAACCAGCCGTTCGTGGATGCCGCGGCGCGCCTCGTCTGCGTCGACCACCCCGAGGTCCTGGCCGGCTCGGCCTTCTACCTCTCGGGGAAAGAGGCGCTCGCGCGGATCGAGGAGATCCGCGACTCGGACGCAGGCGGGATGGCCCACGCCTGCGAGCTCGAGACGTCCATCTACCTCGCCATCGACCCGGACGCCGTGGAGATGGAGAAGGCGCTCGACGAGCGCGGCTTCCCCGCCGGCGAGTATTCGTACATGGAGTGGTCCGACGGCCCGATGCGCGTGATGCCGTGGTGGTCGGCCTTCTCCGTCACCGGGATCCAGGGCGACGCCTCCAAGGGCACGGCCGAGAAGGGCGAGGCCTTCCTGGCCGCGGCCGTGGAAGAGTGCGTCGGCTTCGTCCGCGACCTGCTCGGGAAGCCCCTGCCCCGGCGGCGAGAGCCGAAGGAGACGCTGTGACGCCGCCGCCGATCCCGCTTCTCCAGGTCGCCGGCAGCCACGGCGAGGTGGGCCGGCAGATCGGCTCGGCGACGGCCGGGGCGATCCGTCGCTCCGTCGCACTGCCCTTCGACGCCGACCTCGTAGGCCGCTACCGCGCCGTAACGGTCGAGCACCTCCCCTGGGTCGTCGAGGAGTTGGACGGCGCCGCCGAAGGCGCCGGAGTCGACCCGCTCGCGCTCTTCGCCGCCTCGATCGAGGAGCTCGCGTCCGTCGAGGCGCCCACCGGGTGCAGCGACCTCGTCGTCACCGGAGGACCTGAGCGCGAACGGCCACCTGCTGGTCGCGCACAACAACGACCTCTACGCGGAGGACGAGGAAGACGTCGTCGCGATCGAGTGGCGGGTGCCGGGCGAGCCCGTCGTCTTCACGCTCGGGACCGGCCCCTGGCTCAGCGTCGGCTGGAACGACGCGGGACTCTCGGTCACCGGGAACGAGCTCTCGCCGAACGACGAGCGGGTCGGCATACCCCGCCTCGTCCAGATGCGCGACGTGCTCACGCGGCGAAGCCTGGCCGAGGCGGTCGAGGCCGTCCTCCATCCCGCCAGAGCTTCCTCCTACAACTGGGTCTTCGCCCACGCGGCGGACGGCGCGCTGAACGTCGAGGGCTCGGCGACGCAGGCCGGGATCGACGAGCCGGGGCCCGACGGGTTCCTCGCCCACACGAACCACTACGCCCGGGACGACATGGAGCGCTTCGAGAGCACGGCGCATCTGGCGAACTCCTGCCGGCGGCTCGACCGGGCGCGGGAGCTCGCGCGTGGGCGGCCCCTTCACCGTGGACACGCTCCGCGCGGCGCTCGGCCGACCACGAGAACGCCCCGGACTCCATCTGCTCCCACGACGAGGGCCCGAAGCCGGTCAAGACGGTCTTCTGGTGCGTCGCGGACGTCACCGCCGGGGAGATCACGTACGGGCGCGGGAACCCGTGCGACTCGGAGGCGCAGGTCTACCGCTTCGGCTCGTGATCCCCGCGAACCTCTTCGGCCAGCCGCTCCCCGACGGCGGCACGATCGGCGTCGCCGCCCCGGCGAGCCCGTACGAGAGCCGCTCCGACGTGCTCAGGAGCGTCGAGTGGTGGGAGTCGCAGGGCTACCGGGTCAAGCTCGCCGAGCACGTCCTCGCCCGCGACGACTTCGTCGCCGGCGACGCGCGCGACCGCGCCGCCGACCTGAACGCCCTCTTCGCCGACCCCGAGGTGGACGTCGTCCAGTGCCTGCAGGGCGGCTACGGGTCGGCGCAGATCATTCCCCACCTCGACTTCGACGCGATCGCCGCGAGCCCGAAGCCCTTCGTCGGCTTCTCGGACATCACGGCGCTCCATGTCGCCATCCGCCAGCGGACGGGGCTCGCCACGTTCTACGGAAACGGGCTCCTGGGCATGGGCGACCCCGAGACGACGGCGTTCTCGAAGGAGCGGCTGCTCGACGTGCTCCGCGGCGGCGGCGCCGGCGAGGTCCCGAGGAACCCGGACGACCCGTATTCGCGGACGATTCGCGGCGGCAAGGTGACCGCCCCGCTCGCGGGCGGCTGCCTCTGGCTCCTCGTGCAGACCATGGGCACGCCGTGGGAGGTCGACGTCGACGGGGCGATCCTCTTCTTCGAGGACACCCACCTGCCGACCTACTACCTGGACGGGGCCCTGACGCAGCTCGCGCACGCGGGCAAACTCCAAAGCGTCCGCGGAGTCGTAGTAGGGGACATGGAGAAGTGCGACTGGGGAGACCACCCAGCGGGGTGGCCGCGGACGCGGTCGCTGGAGGACGTGCTGGAGGTTCACCTGGAGCCGCTCGGCGTCCCCGTGCTATACAAGCTTCCCTTGGGGCACGGGAAGCACCTCGCAGCCATTCCGCTCGGCGTCACGGCGACGCTCGATGCAGACGCGAGGACGCTCACGATCGAGCAGTCCGGCCTGGCGACTGATGGAGAGGGAGAGTGACATGACGAAGCGGTTCTTGTGTTTCCTGGCGCTCCTGGCGCTCGTCCTGGCGACCGCGTCCTGCGGTGGCGGGGACGACGACGAAGGGGCGGCGACCGGAACGGGCGCGACCGACGACGCGGGAGGGGAGATCGTCGAGGGCGGCATCCTCCGCATCGGCACGACCGGGGACATCGACTCGCTCAACCCCTTCGTCGCCTTCAACTCGGAGTCGTACCAGGCCTTCGTCATCATGTACCCGCTCCTCGTCCAGTACAGCCCCGAGTTCGAGTGGGAGGGCGACTGGGCCGAGAGCTGGGAGACCTCGGAAGACGGGCTCACCTGGACGTTCCACCTGAGGGAGGGAACCTGGTCCGACGGCACCCCGCTGACGGCCGAGGACGCCGTCTGGACCGGTGAGACGGTGCTCGAGTTCGCCAAGGGCCCGACCGCGATCATGGCGCCCTTCCTCGCCCACGTCGAGAGTCTCGAGGCGCCCGACCCACAGACGCTCGTGATCACCTACGAGCAGCCGGTCGGAAACGTGCTTCCCCAGCTCCAGCAGTTCTTCATCCTCCCGAAGCACATCTGGGAGCCTCTCGTCGGGAGCGACGGCAAGGGCCTCAAGCAGTTCAACCCGCAGGACGATCTTCCCGTCGTCGGCGCCGGGCCCTACGTGGTCACCCAGTTCGAGCGCAAGGGGACGACGATCTTCGAGAAGAACCCGAGCTACTACGGGCCCGCGCCGCATGCCGACGCCGTCGGCTACCAGCACTTCGAGAACGAGGACGCACTCCTCGCCGCTTTCCAGGCCGGCGAGCTCGACTTCATCGAGGAGACGCCGCCGAACGCGGTCGAGACGCTCGAGGCGAACGACGACCTCGTCGTCAGCAAGGTCGACTCGACCGACACGAAGAACTTCATCTTCAACTCGAACCCCGACAAGCCCGAGAACCGCGAGCTGCTCGACCCGCAGGTGCGCGAGGCCTTCGAGTACGCGATCAACCGCGAGGAGATCGCCGAGGTCGTCTGGAGCGGCGACGCGACCCCGGTGGCGAGCATCGTCGCCCCGCAGACCGGCGAGTGGATGAATCCGAACATCCAGCCGCTTCCCTACGACCCGGCCGAGGGGAACCGGATCCTCGACGAGCTCGGGTTCACGCGCGGCTCGGACGGCATCCGCGTCGCCAACGGGGAGAAGATGGAGTACGAGGTCATCACGCCGACCGGGGTCCAGGGCGTCCAGCGCACCTTCGAGATCATCGAGAGGGGCCTCGACGAGCTGGGCGTCAAGGTGACGCCGAACGCGCTCGACGACACGACAGCCTTCGAGGCGATCGGCGCCCCCGACTGGCAGTACGAGGACTTCGATCTGGCGATGTGGAGCTGGGTCGGCTACCTCGACCCGGACTTCGTCCTCTCGGTCCTGACCTGCGACCAGTGGGGCGGCTGGAGCGACACGGGCTACTGCAACCCGGCCTACGACGAGCTCTACCAGGAGCAGGGCGTCACGGTCGACCAGGAGGCCCGCAAGGAGATCGTCTGGGAGATGCAGGACATCATGCAGGCCGACCGCCCGTACATCCAGCTCGTCGTCATCGACTACATCACCGCCTGGCAGAGGAACTGGGACGGGTTCCACCCGGACCTGATCGCCTACTCGAAGCTGCCCTGGACCGACCCGCACCAGGTGGAGTGAGGTAGCCGGAGCAGAACGGTCGACCGGAAGGCTGAGACGTCGTGGCGGGCGCGGACTATCTGATCAAGCGCACGGTGTTCGCGCTCATCACGGTCTTCGTCGCGCTGACGCTCAACTTCGTGCTCTTCCGCGCTGCTCCCGGCGACGCGACGTCGAGCCTGCGCGGCTGCCGCAACTGCACGCCCGAGTTCCGTGAGTCGCTCTACGCCGAGCTCGGCCTCGACAAGTCGAAGCTCGAGCAGTACTGGATCTACCTCCAGGACCTCGCCCACGGCGACCTGGGCCTCTCGTTCGTCTCCCGCCAGCCGGTGTGGGACGAGCTGCGCGATCCGATCCTGAACACGCTGCCGATGGTCGCGCTCGGCTACCTGTTCGCGATCGTCTTCGGCATCCTCGTCGGAGTCGTCGCGGCTTGGAGGCGAGGGACGTTCGCCGACTGGGGCGGGCTCCTGAGCGCGCTCGTCTTCTACTCGCTGCCGACCCAGTGGCTGGGGCTCATGCTCCTGATCGTCTTCTCCGGGACGCTGCCGACCTCGGGAATCTCCGACCCGTTCATCGAGTTCACCGACCCCTCGACGTGGGAGGTGTTCGTCGACCGCCTCGAGCACATGATCCTCCCCTCGCTCACCCTCGGGCTGGTCCTCTACGGGGAATACGCGCTGATCGTGCGCTCGTCCATGCTCGAGACCCTCGGCGAGGACTACATCCTCACGGCCCGTGCCAAGGGCCTCGCCAACTGGGCGATCGTGTGGCGTCACGCGTTCCGCAACGCGCTCCTCCCGATCGTCACGCTGGTCGCGCTCACGCTCGGGTACGTCGTCGCGGGGGCGATCCTCGTCGAGGCGGTCTTCTCGTATCCCGGGATCGGGCTCGTGACGTACGAGGCGATCTTCGCGCGCGACTACCCGGTGCTCCAGGGAGCCTTCCTCATCCTCACGCTGTCGGTCGTCCTCTTCAACTACATCGCCGACCTCCTCTACTTCCGCCTCGATCCGAGGATCACGGCATGAGCCTCGTCGGCCCCGACGCCGCCACCGGCGACATCCAGCCGCCTCAGCTGCGGCGGCCGCTGGCGACGACCTGGCGCATCGTGCGGCAGCAGCCGCGCGCGACCATCGGCGTCCTGATCGTCGTCTTCTTCGTCGTCGTCGCCCTGACCGCGCCCTGGCTCGCCCCCTACAGCATCGACGAGAAGGTCGGTCCCGTCTACGCACCGCCCTCGTCGGAGCATCCGCTGGGGCTCGACGACGCCGGGATCGACATGCTCTCGTTGATGATGTGGGGCGCGCGCGTCTCGCTCGTCGTCGGCTTCGCCGCCGCGCTCGTCGCCATGCTCATCGGCGGCACGATCGGCCTCGTCTCCGGCTACTTCGGGGGGAGGACCGACACCGTGCTCATGCGGATCACCGATTACTTCCTCGTCATCCCCGACATCCCGCTCATGCTCGTAGCCGCGGCGATCTGGGGCCGCAGCCTCTCGAACATCATCATCATCATCGGCGTCATCTACTGGACGACGACCGCGCGCCTCATCCGCTCGCAGGTGATCAGCCTGCGGGAGCGCGTCTACGTGAAGCGGGCGGAGGCGGTCGGCGCCGGCCACAGGCGCATCCTCTTCCGCCACATCCTCCCGCAGGTGATCCCGCTGATCGTCGCCAACACGGTGCTGACGGTGGCGATCGCCATCTTCGCGGAGACCGCGATCGCCTTCCTCGGCCTCGGCGACCCGACGCTCACCTCCTGGGGGAAGCTGATCGAGAACGCCTTCTCGCACAACGCGATCACCGTCGACGCGTGGTGGGCGATCGTCCCGCCCGGGATAGCGGTCGCGCTCGTGATCCTCGGCTGCACGATGGTCGGCCAGGCGATCGAGGACACCCTCAACCCGCGGCTTCGTGTCGGCCACCTCTCCGTCCGGCGCTTCCGCCTGCGTCCGCTCCAGAGCGGTGACCCGGTGTGAGCCTGCTCGAAGTCCGAGACCTGCACGTCTGGTTCGACCTCGAGCAGGGCGGAGAGCTCCACGCCGTCCAGGGAGTCGGCTTCGCGCTCGAGCCCGGCGAGCGGTTCGGGCTCGTGGGCGAGTCCGGCTGCGGAAAGACGACGACGATCCTCGCGCTGATGGGCCTCCTGCCCCCGTCGGCGTCCGTGGCCGGCGAGGTGCTCCTGGCGGGCGAGAACGTCCTCGAGCGCGGCGAGCGGACGGTCAGCCCGCACCGCTGGACCGACGTGGCCATGGTCTTCCAGGGCGCGATGAACGCCTTCAACCCGGTCAAGCGCGTCGGCGACCAGATCGCGGAGCCGATGAAGCTCCACGAGATCGCCGACGGACGAGCGGCCCGGAAGCAGGTCGGCGAGCTCCTGGAGCTGGTCGGGATCCCGGCCGCGCGCGCCAACCGCTACCCACACGAGTTCTCCGGCGGCATGCGCCAGCGCGCGGCGATCGCCATGGCGCTCGCATGCAAGCCGAAGGTGCTGCTCGCCGACGAGCCGACGACCGCGCTCGACGTGATGGTGCAGGCGCAGATCCTCGAGCTCCTCGTCGCCCTCTCGAACGACTTCGGCCTCGCCGTCGTCCTCGTCACGCACGACCTGCCGGTCGTGGCCCAGGTCTGCGAGCGCGCAGCCGTCATGTACGCGGGCGAGATCATCGAGACCGGGCCGACGGCAGCGCTCTACCACACGCCGCGCCATCCGTACACGCGGCTCCTCTTCGCGGCCACCCCCGACCTCTACGGCGAGGAGGAGGTCGTCTCGATCCCCGGCACGCCGCCGCGGCTCGACCGTGCCCTCGTCGGCTGCCCGTTCCGCCCGCGCTGCGACAGCGCCTTCGGGCGGTGCGCGGAGAGCCGGCCCGCGCTCAAGCGCGTTGCCGACCGGCAGGCGGCCGCGTGCCACCTCAACGACCACCCCCAGGCGGTGCCGGCGGCATGACCGCTGCCGTGGCCGGGAACGGCGGCGCGCCGCTCCTCGAGGTCGAGGGCCTCGTCACGCGCTACGCGGTCCCGCGGGGAATCGTCGGCGCCTTCGCGCGCGTGGAGCAGCGCTACGTCCACGCGGTCGAGGGCCTCTCGTTCGTGCTCCGACGCGGCGAGATGCTGGCGCTCGTGGGCGAGTCCGGCTGCGGGAAGACGACGACCGCGCAGAGCGTGCTCCGGCTCGTTCGCTCCGACGCCGGCTCCATCCGCTTCGACGGCACGGACATCACCACCCTCCCGAGCGGCGAGCTGCGCGGCCTCCGGCGGCGAATGCAGATCATCTACCAGGACCCTTACGAATCCCTCGACCCGCGCTTCCGGGTGCGCACGACTGTCGAGGAGCCGCTCCTCGTGCACGGGATCGGCTCCAAGGAAGAGCGCCTGCAGGAGGTCGAGGAGGCTCTCCGGCTCACGGGCCTCGACCCGCCCGAGCTCTTCCTCGACCGCTACCCGCACGAGCTCTCCGGCGGCCAGCGCCAGCGTGTCGCGATCGCGGCCAGCCTGGTCCTGCACCCGGACCTCCTCGTCGCCGACGAGCCCGTCTCCATGCTCGACGTCTCCGTACGGGCCGGGATCCTGAGGATCCTCGACGACCTGCGCCGGCGCGGCCTGGGGATCCTGATGATCACGCACGACCTCTCGACCGCCGCGCGCTTCGCGGACCGCATCGCCGTCATGTACCTGGGTCGGATCGTCGAGGAAGGCCCGGCGCGCGAGGTCGTCGACAGCCCACAGCACCCGTACACGAAGGCGCTTCTCTCCGTCGTCCCGAAGCGCGACCCCGAGCAGACGACGCAGCCCGAGATCCTCCGCGGCGAGACGCCGAATCCGGTGAACGTCCCCCGGGCTGCCGCTTCCACCCGCGCTGCCCGATCGCGATCCCCGAGTGTCGCGACGTCGATCCCGAGCTGCGCGTCCCTGCGGCCGCGAGGACCGGCCACAGGGCGGCCTGCATCCGGGCCTAGCCTTGGACGTCCTGCTCAGAGGGGGCACGGTCTTCACCGCGGACGCTGAGCGGCGCTGCGCGGAGGCCGTGCTCGTGCGCGACGGGCGGATCGCCGCGGTGGGGACGAGCGAGGAGCTCGATGCCCTCGCCGGCGCGGACGCGAACGTGCTCGAGCTCGAGGGCCGCACGGTTCTGCCCGGCTTCCAGGACGCGCACTGCCACCCCGCGGATGGCGGAGTGGAGCTGGCGCGCTGCACGCTCAACGACGCGCACACGCGGGAGGCGTGCCTCGCGGCGATCACCGCCTACGCGGCCGCGCACCCCGAGCTCGACTGGATCGTCGGCTCGGGCTGGTCGATCGACTCCTTCGAGCACGGGACCCCGCCCCGGGAGGATCTCGACGCGATCCTCCCGGAGCGCCCGGCCTTCTTCGAGAACCGCGACGGACACGGCGCCTGGGTGAACAGCCGGGCGCTCGCGCTCGCGCGGGTCACGGGTGAGACGCCGGACCCGTCCGGTGGGCGCATCGAGCGCGATGCGGCGGGCTGGCCGCAGGGGACGCTCCACGAGCACGCGATGGACCTCGTCCGCGACCTGATTCCGCGGACGACGCAGGAGGAGTGGGAGGCAGGCGTCCTGCGGGCGCAGGCGGAGTACCACCGGGTCGGAATCACCGCGTGGCAGGACGCGAGCATCTACGACCCGCTGCAGCTGGCCGCCTACCGAGCGGTGGCCGAGCGCGGCGAGCTGACGATGCGCGTCGAGGGCAACCTCCTCTGGGAGCGCGAGCGAGGGGAGGGCCAGGTCGAGGAGCTGGTGGAGCTGCGGGCGGCGGGCACGGCGGGACGCCTGCGCGTACGCGGCGCGAAGATCTTCGCCGACGGCGTGCTGGAGAACTTCACCGGCGCACTCCTCGAGCCCTACGTCGGGACCGACAACCACGGCATCTCCATGCTGTCCGCGGAGGAGCTGGAGCGGGCAGTCGTCCTTCTCGACGGACACGGCTTCCAGGTGCACGTGCACACGATCGGCGACCGGGCCGTGCGCGACGCGTTGGACGCCGTCGAGGCGGCCGCGCGAAAGAACGGCCGGCGCGACGCCCGCCACCACTTCGCCCACCTGCAGCTCGTCCACCCGGACGACCTGCCGCGCTTCGCCGAGCTCGGCGTCGTCGCTAACGTCTCGCCCCTGTGGGCCTGCCACAGCGGCTATGTCGACGAGCTGACGACTCCTTTCATCGGCCCCGAGCGCTCGGCCCGCATGTACCCGTTCGGGAGCCTGCTGCGCGCGGGGGCGCGCCTCGCGTTCGGAAGCGACTGGATGGTCTCGACCCAGGATCCGCTGCCGCAGCTCGAGGTGGCCGTGACGCGGATCTACCCGGAGACGCGCGACTGGGCGCCGCTCCTCCCGGAGGAGGCGCTCGACCTGCCGACGGCGCTCGCGACGTTCACCGCCGGCTCCGCGTACGTGAACTTCCTGGACGACGAGACCGGGACGCTCGAGCCTGGAAAGCTTGCCGACCTGGTGGTGCTCGACCGGGACGTCTTCGATCCGGGCGCGGGCCCGATCGGCGACGCGCGCGTGCTCCTTACGCTCGTCGAGGGCGAGCCGGTCTACGCGGACCCAGCGCTCAGCTGGTAGGGCTCAGCGGCCGCGGAGCTCGTCCCTGAGGCCGAGGGCCTCCTGCTCGCTCCGAAGCCAATCGGCGAAGAACGGCTCCACGATCCTGTAGGCACCGTCCTCGTCTCGAGCCACGATCTCCTTCGAGACGAGGGCGCCGATGGCGCGTTGGAGCGCCGGCTTCCCCGGGAGGTCGTGCCGCTCGGCGTAGCCGGCGGCGTAGAGCGAGCGCGTGGGCTCCTCGGCGAGCGCGAGCATCAGGAGCCGCTGCGCGTGCGGCGCGTCGTCCCAGAGCTTGGCGAAGTGGTTGTGCTCGGAGCGCAGCGCCTGTGCGAGCGCTGTGTCGACGTCGGCGAGCCGGGCGAAATGCCCGGTGGGGACGAGCTCCCAGAGGAAGTACGCGAGCTCCTGGGTGCCGTACGGGTGGCCCCCGGTCGCCTCGAGCACTCGCCCGAGCGCCTCGTCGTCGATGCCCTTCTCCGTCTCCTCGAAGCGGGCGCGCAGAAAGCGGCCGAACTCCGCGGGCGCGATCGGCCCGATCTCCAGACGCTTCGCGCTCCGCCAGAACGGCTCGTTCTCGTCGTCGAAGATCCGCTCGAGCACGTGCCGCTTGCTGCCCAGGTAAACGTGCGACACCTCGGGTTGCTCCTGGAAGACGGCGCGCATGAGGTTCGGGTAGGCGCGGTCGAGGGTGACGACCTCCTGGAACTCGTCGAAGACGAGGACGGTGCGCCGCTTGCGCTCCGCCGCGATCTGGCCGGGGAGCGCGAGCAGCGCCTCGATCGTGTCGTCGACCGCCGCGCGCTGCCGGCCGCCGTGGAAGATGAAGCGCAGGCTCCCGTCGCTCGGATCGACCTCCATCGTCGGCGTGATCCGGAGGCCGCGGAAGAGTCGGGTCGCTCGCTCGATCGCCTGGCCGGCAGCGGTCTCGAGGTCGCTGTAGATCGTCTTCGCGAGCGCGGCCGCGAACCGCTCCTTCGTCGGCGTCCGCATCAGGTCGCAGTAGCCGACGAGTATCCCCTTGCGGATCGCCCGTTGGGCGGCTCTGAGCACGAGCGAGGACTTGCCGTAGCGTCTCGGCGCGTAGACGAGGACGTCCTGGCCGTTCTGCATGTCGCGGACGAGCTCGCGGATCTCGGCGTCGCGGTCGGCGAACGACCGGTCGAGCGCGAGCGCGCCGAACGTGAACGGGTTTGTATGCGCCACTGCCTTATGCAGTATTGCATACGGTTTGTATGCATGTGCGCATGACGCCAGCGAGCATACGGCGGCGTCTCTACGCTCGCACGAGCACGCGGTCGCCCTCGACCCGAACGGCATAGACGGCCGCGCGGAGGGCGGGCTCGTCGACGCAGACGCCCGTCTCGAGGTCGAACTCCCAGCCGTGCCAGGGGCAGCGAAGAGTGCGCCTCCCTGTCAGCTCGTAAACGCCTGGCTCGCCCTCGACGCGCTCGCCCACCCGTCCGAAACAGAGCGGCCCTCCGTGGTGAGGGCAGCGGTTGCGGATCCCGTGCAGCGTCCCGTCCGGCTCCGAGACGACCCCGATCTCGCGGCCGTTCACCTGGGCGACGAGACGCCCGTTCCGCTCGAGGTCGGCGATCGCCCCGACGTCGACCCAGGTCTTCTCAGCCAAGGGCGGGCAGGCCGAGCCGCGCGCCGTAGAGCTCGGCGGCGTTCTCGTGCAGGACCTTCGCGCGCCAGGACTCGGGCAGCCGCTTGAGCATGAAGCCCGGGTCGTCGAAATCCCAGTGCGGGTAGTCGGAGGCGAAGCAGAGGTTGTCCGGCGCGCCGGCGGCCTCGAGCATCTCGAAGAGCGTCTCGTCGCGCCCGTCCGTGTGCTCGAGCGGCTGGGTCGAGAAGCGGACGTGCTCGCGGGCGACCTCGCTCGGCTTCCGCTCGAGCCACGGCACTTCGCTCCTGAGCGCCCGCCAGTTCGTGTCCAGGCGCCAGAGCATTCCGGGCAGCCAGGCGATGCCGCCCTCGATCAGGAGCACCTTCAGCGTCGGCAGCCGCTCGAACGTCCCGTGGCAGAGCAGCGAGACGAGGTGGGACATCGTCGAGCAGGCCGAGCCGAGCGTGTGCCACTCGATGTAGAAGGTCACCGGGCCGGCGCCTCCTGGCGGCGCGGCGATGCCCATGCCCTCGCCGCCGGAGTGGATGGCCACGGGCAGACCGCATTCCACGGCCGCTTCGAAGATCGGGAGGTAGCGCGGCTCGCCGTACGGCCGGTCGGCGCCGCCGCAGAGGAGAACCTGGACGAAGCGCTCGTCCTCGGCGGCCCTGCGAATCTCCTGCGCCGCCGCCTGCGGATCCTGGGCCGGGCAGAGGATCGACGGCGCGCAGCCGCGGCTCCGGGTCGAGCCAGCGCTCGCGGAGCCACTCGTTGTGCGCCCGGGCGAGCTCGGCGGCCCGGTACGGGCTCGGCATCAGCGAGACGAGCACGGTGTCGTCCCCGTTCAGCACGCCGACGTCGGTGCCGCCGGGGTCGAGCAGCTCGCGCCGGACCGAATCGACGTCGGACCCGGGCGGCCGGCCGTTCTGCTCGATGTCCTGCCGGAACCAGGAGGAGGGGTGCGCCCACGAGTAGCCCGGCAGCCCGAACGAGGGCCCCTGCGCGCGGAACCACTCCCGCTGCGCGGGGTCGACGTAGGCGAGCAGCTCCTCGGGGTCGCCGACCTGCGGGTGGATGTCGCAGTCGATCACGCGCTCACAGTATCGGGCCTAAGATCGCCTGGTTGTGGTTGTCGACACTCTCCGCGCCTACGTCGAGGAGGCGCTGGCCGTGGAAGGATTCCCGGGCCTCTCGCTGGCGGTCACCGATAGGGAAGAGCTTGTCGCCTCCGAGACGTTCGGCCTCGCAAACGTCGACGCGGGAATCCCCATAAGCCGGGAGACGTACTTCGAGTTCGGCTCCATCGGCAAGACCTTCACCTCCGTCATGCTCCTCCAGCTCCGCGAACGGGGCGCGGTCGACCTCGAGGAACTCGTGACCCGCTACCTGCCCTGGTTCGAGGTCCGCTCCGAGCACGCGCCAATCACGATCCGCCACCTGCTCACGCACACAAGCGGCCTGATGGTGGGTGCCGACCTGAGCTCGAACTCACGCTACGACGTGTGGGCGCTGCGCGAGACCGAGGCCGGCTTCGCTCCTGGCAGCCGCTACCTCTATTCGAACGTGGGCTATCAGGCCCTCGGCTTCGTCGTCGAAGAGCTCACGGGGAGTCGGTATGCGGAGGCCCTCCGGACGCGCATCCTGGAGCCGCTCGGCCTGCACGCCACCGACCCCGAGATCACCACCGAGGGCCGGCACCGGCTGGCGGTCGCCTACGAGCGCCGCTACGACGACCGCCCGATGCGGCGGACCGACCCCTGGGTGCCTGCGCCGTGGCTCGAGACGGGGACGGGTGACGGCTCGGCGGCCGGGACCATGGAGGATCTCGCCGGCTTCCTGCGCACGCTCCTGAATCGCGGAGAGGGCGTCCTCTCGCCTGAGTCGTTCGAGCTGATGTCGACTCCGGCGATCGAGGCGGACGACGGCTGGTGGTACGGCCTGGGACTCGAGCTTCGCGAGCGGGAGGGCAGGCGCGAGATCAGGCACGGCGGCTCGATGCCCGGGTTCGGAACGACGATGCTGGGCGACCTCGACGCGGGGCTGGGGGTTGCAGTGGGCGTGAACGCGTACGACGAGCAGGACCTCACGGAAGGAGTCGCTGAGGCAGTCCTCGACCTCTACCGCGACGTCCTAGCCCCTCGTGTCCGCGATCCGCTGGCGGTCGAGGACGTTTCGGACTACGCGGGCGTGTACGTGGGCGAGCCTGGCCGGCTCGCGGTCAGCGCGGAGGGCGACCACCTCCTCCTCGACGGAGAGCCGCTCGAGCCCCGGCGCTCTGATCGCTTTCTTGCAGCCCGACCCGACCTCTCCCTCTACCTCCTGCGCTTCCGCCGCGAGGCCGGCCGGGTCGTGGACGCGGTGCACGGAGGCGACGTCTACCGGCGCGAGGGCAGTGCCCCGGCCTCGGCGCCCGCGCCGCCGCCGGAGTGGAGCGCCTACCCGGGCCATTACCGGGCCTACAACCCCTGGTACTCGAACTTCCGCATCGTCCTGCGCGAAGGCGAGTTGCTCGCGATCTTCCCCTGGGGCATGGAGCTGACGCTCGAGCCACTCCCGGACGGGAGCTTCCGCGCCGGCGACGAGTGGTCGCCGGAGCGCATGCGATTCGACGCGCTGGTCGATGGTCGCGCGTTGGTGGTCGACTTCACCGGCGAGCGGTTCTACCGGCTGCGCTAGACGTGGTCGCGGGGGAAACGGTGTGCCCACGTGCGGGCGAAGACGCGGGCGTTGCGCTCGTAGACCTCGAGCGTCGTCGTCACGTGGAACGCCTCTGCGTCCGAGGTCATCGCGCTGGTGACCTCCGAGCGCATGCTCCAGTCGCCGCGGCCCATGCCCGAGGTGGCGTGAAAGCGCACGTCGGCGGAAAGCGGATCGCCCTCGCGGATGGAGTAGACGGTGCGGCTCGTTTCCGACGTCTCGAGGTCGATGTCGACGAGGCGCACCGCGCCGCCGAGGTCGTAGTCGAAGATCTGCTCGACCAGGCCGGTGGCGAGCTCCCGGCGGATCGAGCGGCCCTGCGGCGAGCCCGCGACCGCCTCGAGCTCCAGCTTGGCCGCGCTCTCCGGGTCGCCGAACTCGGGCAGCTCCGCATCCTCCGACCGCGCCGGCCGCTCGGGCAGCTCAAGCCGGCCGCCGTAGAGCGTCAGGGTCACCGGCTCCGGCGACGGCCAGGCCCAGGGCCAGTACGTTGGCGAGACGGCGAGGCGGAGGCGATGGCCCGCCGGAACCGAGTACGCCGTGACGTCCAGCGGCACCCGCACCTCGTAGCGTCGGCCCGGCTCGAGCGACTCCAGGTGCTCGTGGCTTCCGCGATGCGTCAGGTTCAGGAGCCCGCGCGTGACGAGCGCCGAGGTTCCGTCCGGGAAGACGTCGCAGAGTCGCACGGCGACGAGGGCGTCCGGCCGGTCGACCGCCAGCTCGAGGACGGCCTCCGGGAAGCCGAGGATCTCCAGCGGCTCCTCCAGCAGGTCGGAGTCGAACGTGAGCGAGAGCGCGTCGTCGGGCCGCTGGTCGCCGGCGAGGTCGGCGGACTGGCCTTCGGCCGTCCAGGCGCCCGCCTCCGTGCCGCAGGACTGGACGCCCAGGAGGGAGCACGGCTCCCCGACGGGCAACTCCCAGACGCGCGCCTCCACGTTCGGCGACGGCCACGAGGGCTCCGCTACCCAGCGCCCCGGGCGCACCTCATAGCTCGGCCGCGGCTCGACCGAGTCCTGCATCCAGACGCGGAGCATCGGCTCGTCCATGACGCCGGTGTCGATTCCCTTCAGCCAGTGGTCGAACCAGCGCGCGCACTCCTGCAGGAATCCGACCGAGGGCCCGGGTAGAGCGACCTCGGGGAAGTCGTGCGCCCACGGGCCGATCAGGCCCTTGCGCGGCCCGGAGAGCCCGGCGAGGAGGCGCGGAACGGCGTTCGTGTAGCCGTCCGCGAAGCCGCCGACCGCGTAGACCGGGCACTCGATCGCCGCGTAGTCCTCGCAGACGGAGCCGTGGCGCCAGTACTCGTCACGATGCTGGTGGCCGAGCCAATGCCCGATCCAGGGCGTGAGGTTCTCCAGGCGCCGGGTCCACTCCTCGCGCCAGGGCTCGCCATAGACGAGCGGGTCGGGTGGCCGCGCGTTCCACGTCAGCATCGAGGACGCCCAGTGGAGCATGTCGAGCGCGAGCACGCAGCCCCCGCGGTAGTGGACGTCGTCCGCGTAGCGGTCGTCCGTCGAGCAGAGCGTGATGATCGCCCCGAGGCCGGGCGGCCGGCGCGCGGCGATCTGGAGCGAGTTGAAGCCTCCCCAGGAGATCCCCCACATTCCGAGCTTCCCGTCGCACCACGGCTGAGCGGCGAGCCAGGCGAGGATCTCGACGGCGTCGTCCAGCTCCTGCTGCGTGTACTCGTCGGTGATGATTCCGTCCGAGTCCCCGGTACCACGCATGTCCACGCGCACTGCCGCGTACCCGTGCCCCGCCAGGTACGGCTGGCGCTTCGAGTCGCGCACGACCGTCCCGTCCGTCTTCCGGTAGGGGAGGTACTCGAGGATCGCCGGAACCGGCTCGTCCTCGGCATCCTCGGGGAGCCAGATCCGCACGGCCAGGCGCGTGCCGTCGGAGAGGTGGAACCAGGCGTTCTCGATCTCCCGCACCCGGCGCGGGAAGTCGGTTCGGACGCGCGCCACTATGAGGTGACGATGGGCTCGAGCACGAGCCGCTCGCGCCTGTACGGGAGCGGGATCGCCGGGTCGTCGGAGTCGATCTCGCGTCCGAGCCGGTGTCCGTCGAAGATCGCCTCGGCGATGATGCGGGGGGAGACGCAGTCGCCGATCCGGTAGAGCGCCTCGATCCCCTCGTCCGCCAGCGTCTCGGCGCCGGCCTTGAGCTCCAGGTAGAGCGTCTCGTTCGAGAGGCGCTGCGTGACGAGGACGACGGCGTCTGCCTCCAGCTCGAGGGTCTCGCCGAGCTCGGCCGCGGCGGTCACGCGCCCCGGCTCGATCGCCGTCAACATCGTTCCCGGCCGCTGCCGAATGCCGAGGCCGTGGAGGTGCTCTCGGAGGAGCGGTCCTTCGAGCGTGTCGTCGCAGACGGGCGCGACCCGCTCGTGCGGCGTGACGAGCTCGACGTCGAACCCCTCCCCGCGCAGCTTCTCCGCGAGTCCGGCGGCCATGAAGTAGCCCTCGGCGTCGAAGACGAGCACGCGCCCCCCGGGCGGCGTCTTCCCTTCGAGCATGACCTGCTCGGGAGTCAGCACGTGAGGCAGCGAGGCGTCGGCGCCCGGAATCGGCTCGTGAGTCACGAAGTTGAGGCCGTCCGTCGACCAGCGCGCTCCGGTCGCGACGACGACGATCTCGGCGCCGTATTCGCGCACGCCGGCGGCGTCGAGGCGCAGGCCGGTCAGCACCTCGACGTTCGCGAGCTTGGAGAGCTGGACGGCGCGCCAGTTCAGGACTCGGCCCCACTCGCCGAGCCCCGGAAGCTGCGGGATCCAGCGCGCGACGCCGCCGATCTCCGGCTCGGCCTCGACGAGGTGGACACGGCGGAAGCCACGCTTGGCGAGGACGATCGCGCACTCCAGCCCGGCGGGGCCGGCCCCCACCACGAGAACGTCGCGGTCGCGGTTCTCGGCGGGCTCGAAGCGCTCCGGGTGCCAGCCGCGCCGGTACTCCTCGCCCGCGGTGGCGTTCTGCGTGCAGCCGATGTGGTTGCCTGACTCGGCCTTGAGCACGCAGATGTTGCACCCGATGCACTCCCGCACCTCGCCGTAGCGGCCCTCCTCGACCTTCTTCGGGAGGAACGGGTCGGCGATCGACGGGCGGGCGGCGCCGATGAGGTCCCACGCTCCCGAGCGGATGATGTCGGCCATGCGGTCGGGGTTCGTGAGCCTGCCGACGCCGACGATCGGCTTCGCCGTCGCGTCGCGCACGCGGCTCGTCCACTCGAGCTGGTAGCCCTCCTCGAAGAAGCGCGACGCACCCGAGTCCTTGGACCACTCGAGGATCGAGCCGACGTTCACGTCCCAGAGGTCGACGAGGTGGTCGGCGAGGCGGACGAAGCCGAGCCCTTCCTCGAGCTCGACCCCCGCCGGGCCGAGCGCCTCGACGCAGAGCCGGACGGCGATCGCGCAGTCGTCGCCGACCGCCTCGCGAACCGCCTCCAGCGTCTCCAGCCAGAAGCGTGCGCGGTTCTCGAGCGAGCCGCCGTAGGCATCGCCGCGCTTGTTGTAGAACGGCGAGAGGAACTGGAGCGGCAGGTAAGAGTGCCCGCCGTAGACGTAGACGATGTCGAAGCCGGCGTCACGGACGAGCCTCGCCGCCCGCACCCAGTCCCCGCGGATGCGGCGAATGTCGTCGAGCTCCATGGCCTTTCCGACGACGAAGGAGTAGTAGTCGCTCGCGAGCTGGGAGGGCGCGACCGCCGGCCAGCGCGACTCGCGCCCGGTCCCGTGCGCGCCCCCGTGGGTCAGCTCGACCCCGGCGAGAGCGCCGTGCCGGTGCGCTTCCTCGGCCATGAGCGCGAGGTTGCGCGCGTCGTCCTCGTCCCAGATCCGCTGCGAGACGACCGGCCAGAAGTCCGAGTCCGGGCTAACGAGCGCCTCCTCCGTGCAGACCGCCGCCCAGCCGCCCTCGGCCTTCATCCCCCGGAAATGCGCCTGCGAGAGCGGCTTCTCGCTCCCGAAGCCGGTGCAGTGGGGCACCTGATAGAAGCGGTTCGCGAGCGTCTTCGGCCCGATCCGGACCGGTTCGAAGAGGATGTCGTGACGGGGATCGCGCGCCATGGGCCTGGATAGGATCGCTGCTGTGGCGCAGACGGTCAAAGCGCGTACGGGCGGAAGCCTGGTCGCCGAGAGCCTGGAAGCTCTCGGCGCCGAGGTCGCGTTCGGCGTGCCGGGGATCCACGCCCTGGCGATCTGGGACGGCCTGCGCACCAGCTCGATCGCCGCCATCGGCCTCCGCACCGAGCTCTCCGCCGGGTTCGCGGCCGACGGCTACGCGCGGACGAGCGGACGGCCCGCGCCGCTTCTCCTCTCGACCGGCCCGGGCGCGCTGATCTCGCTGGCGGCGCTGATGGAGGCTGCGAGCGCGCACGTCCCCGTGGTGGCGATCGCGAGCCAGATCCCGCGCGACCTGATCGGCGCCGGACGCGGGTTCCTGCACGAGCTCCCCGACCAGAAGGCCTCCTTCGAGCCCGTCGTCAAGTGGGCGGCGCGCGCTGACACGGCAGAGGTGATCCCGGAGCTGCTCGCGGAAGGCTGGCGCCGGGCCCTGACGCCGCCGAGCGGCCCCGTGTTTCTCGAGATTCCCGTCGACCTGCTCGCGGCCGGCACGGACGTACCGGCCGCGAAGGACCTCGACGTCATGCCAGCCGCTCTTCCGACCCCGACGCCGAACGCGCTGGACGAGGCCGTCCGCCTCCTGACCGCTGCCGAGCGACCCGTCGTCTGGGCGGGCGGCGGCGTCCTCCGCTCGGGCGCGTGGGAGGAGCTGCGCGCCGTCGCCGAGCGGCTCGGCGCCCCGGTGGCTACCACCTACATGGGCAAGGGCGCGCTCCCCGAGGACAGTCCGCTCGCGCTCGGGACGGCGATGGACGAGCCGGTGTTCCGGGACCTGCTCGCCGAGGCCGACGTCCTCCTGGCCGTCGGCACGGAATTCGGGGCCGAGACGACCGGGCAGTACGAACTGCGCATCACGGGGCGCGTGATCCACGTCGACGCGGACCCGCGCCGGATCGGCGCGACGTACGAGGCGCTGGGGATCGTCGGCGACGCGAAGATCGTCCTCGCCGTGCTCGCCGAGCGGCTCCCGGGGCCTCCCCGGGAGGACGGACCGGCGCGGGTCGCCAGGTTGAGGGAGGAGATCGCCTCACGGCGGGCCGAGCCCGAGCTCGAGCTCCTGCGGACCATCCGCGAGGCTCTCCCGCGCGACGCGGTCACCGCCTGGGACATGACGATCCTGGCCTACTGGGCGGCGGCGCACTTCCCGGTCTACGAGCCGCGCGCGTTCCTCTACCCGCTCGGCTCGGGAACACTCGGCTACGCCTGGCCGGCTGCTCTCGGCGCGTCGCTCGCCGTGCCCGGCCGGAAGGTGCTCGCCGTCGCCGGCGACGGCGGCTTCAACTACGGGATCGCCGAGCTCGCCGCCGCGCGCCAGTACGGGCTCGACGCGAAGCTCCTGCTCGTGGACGACGGCGGCTACGGGATCCTCCGCGAGTACCAGCGCGACCAGTTCGGCGAGACGACGAGTGTCGACCTCGTCGAACCGGACTTTCGGGCCCTCGTCGACGCGTACGGGCTCCCGGTCGTCTCCGTCGGACCCGACCGGCTCGCCGACGCGCTCGCCGCCGCCCTCGCCGAGGACGGCCCGGCGGTGGTGCACCTCTCGGCCTTGCTCGCCATGTGGTCATGACCGACTGGACCGACATCGTCCGGCGATCGCTGATCGGGCTCGAGCCCTACCGGCCCGGCCCGAGCCTCGAGGAGCTGCGGGAGGCCTACGGCCTCGACGAGATCGTGAAGCTGAACTGGAACGAGGGCCTGGAGGGCCCGTTTCCGGGCGTCCGCGAGGAGGTCCTCGCGGAGCTCGAGCGGGCCTGGATCTACCCGGCCGAGGCGTACACCGAGCTGCGCGAGAGCGTCGCCGCCTGGGTCGGAGCGACTCCCGATCAGATCGTCCCGGCCCACGGCATCCAGGCGCTGGTGGCCATGGTCGTCCACGCTTTCGTCGAGCCCGGCGACGCCGTCGTGCTGACGGCGCCGACCTACGGCCTCTATGCGACGACGAGCGCGGCCGCGGGCGCCAGGATCGTCCGGGTCCCCGCGCGCGACCTCCGTCACGACGTCGTCTCGATCGCCGCTGCCGCCCGCGAGGCGGACGCCCGACTCGTCTGGCTCTGCGACCCCAACAACCCGACCGGCTCGCAGGTGACGCGCGACGAGTGGGAGACGCTCCTGGCCGGACTTCCCGAACGCTGCGCCGTCGTCGTCGACGAGGCCTACGTCGAGTACGTCGACCCCGCACTGCGGCTCGATCGTCTGAGCGACGTCGACGCGGGCCGGCCCGTGATCCTCCTGCGCACGTTCTCGAAGATCTTCGCGCTCGCCGGCCTCCGCCTGGGCTACGCCGTCGTCGACCGGCCGCTCGTCGACATGCTCGACGTCGTCCTCGAGCCGTTCAACGTCAACCGTGCCGCCCTGGCGGCCGGGAGGGCGAGCCTGCGCCGGCTGGAGCTCGTCGAGGAGCGCCGGCGAGCGAACGAGGAGGGACGCGGGCGCCTGGCCGAGCTGCTCCGCGAGGCCGGCGCAACGCCGTATCCGTCGCAGGCGAACTTCCTCCTCGTGGACGTCGGCGTCGACGACGTCGCGCTCACCGAGGGCCTCGTACGCCGCGGTTTTCTCGTTCGGGCAGGCAGCGAGTTCGGGCTCTCCGGCTGCGTCCGCATCACGACCGGGCCCGTCGCGGTCATGGAGCGGGCGGCGCGAGAAGTGGCCGAGGTGCGGGGGGATTTGTTGGCCGAGAGGGCGCCTGCCGCTTGACGTAGACCGGGCCGGGCACGTTGAATGAACGGTCCGCCTGGCATGTCGCATCCGAAGGACCGATCTGGGCTGACCCGCGGACAGCTCCTCCGCGGCGCCGCCGCGGCCGCAGCGGGCGTGGGCGTCGCCGGCGGTCTCGCGGCCTGTGAGAACACAACGGAGCCGCTTGCGGTCGGCTGCGAGCCAGGGGCCGAGAACGGGGGCAGCGGCTCGCCGCTCGTCGAGGCGAAGCCGGTAGGCCCCGGTGGCCTCCCCCTTCCGCGCGCGGACAACAGCGTCACCTGGGCGATCGTCGACGACAATCAGCCGATCGCCGACGGCCGTCCGGCGGAAACGGGCGCGACGCTCCGCCTCTTCAACTACCCGGACTACCTCTGGCCCCGTCTCATGCGCCGCTTCGAGGATCGCTACGACTGCACGGTCGAGCTCGCCACCTACAACTCGGCGGACGAGGCGATCGCCAAGCTCCAGTCCGGCGCGGTCGAGTACGACGTCATCCTCGGCCTCTCGGGCTCGAACATCGTGAACCTCATGGCGCTGCAGCTCCTGCAGCCGCTCAACCACTCCTACCTGTCGAACCTCGCGCCCAACATCTGGCCGCAGCTCGCCGATCCCTTCTACGACCGCGGCTCGCGCTACACCGTGCCTTACGTGGTCTGGTCGGACGGAATCGGATGGCGCAACGACCAGATCTCCGTCGACATCTCGGAGCTCGACGTCCCCTGGGACATCCTCTGGGAGTCGGAGCAATGGCGCGGCAAGGTCGGCCTCCTCGACGACAAGCGCGACGGCCTCTCGATGCCGATGCAGCGCGACGCGCTCGCGGAGGGGCGGATCGCCGACCTCAACACCGAGGACCCCGAGATCGTCGCCAAGGCCGGGGAGGACCTCGAGCAGCTCACCGACATCTGCAACATCAAGGTGACGATCACGGATTACCAGACGCTTCCCGAGGGGCGGACGGTGCTGCACCACGCCTGGTCGGGCGACCTGCTCGCGGCGGCCTTCTACTACATGCCGCCCGGCGTCCCGCCGGATGTCCTCTCGTACTGGTGGCCGGAGACCGGCGGCGTCGTCCAGAACGACTTCCTCTGCATTCCGCGCGCCGCCGAGAGCCCGGTGCTTGCGCATCTCTTCCTCGATTACCTGCTGGAGGAGACGATCGCCTACGAGAACTTCATCAACTGGAACGGGTACATCCCCCCGCAGAACGGCATCGACGGCGACGCGCTCATCGCGGAGGGCCTCATCCCCGAGACCCTGGCGCCGGCGGTCGTCCGCCCGGACCAGTTCCTCGCCAACCAGGAGCTCCTCCAGCTGACAGTCGAGGGTGAACGGCTCTGGGACCAGGCCTGGTCGCAGTTCCGGGCCGGATAGGAGACGTCGCCGATGGAATCCCGGTGGACATGGCGGTTGCTCGCGCTCCCCGGGGTCGCCTGGCTGACGGTCTTCTTCCTCGTCGCCTTCTACGCCGTTCTTTGCGTTGCCTTCGGGAACGTGAACACGCTCAGCGAGCCGGTGCCGACGTGGAACCCGCTCGACTGGAACGTCGGCTACGTACTCGAGGTGCTCGAGAACATCAAGGACGGCGGGCAGTACCTGACCGTCTTCCTGCGCACCTTCGCCTTCGTCGGGATCGCGATCGCGATCTCCCTCGTCATCGGCTACCCGGTCGCGTACTACGCGGCGCGGCACGCGGGCAGGTGGAAGGCGCTCGTGCTGCTGCTGCTCGTGCTCCCGTGGTGGATCAACTACCTGATGCGGATGCTCGCGTGGATCAACCTGCTCTCGCCGGACGGCTGGGGCACGAAGGTTCTCCACTGGACGTCCATCGACCAGCTCTTCATCACGCTGGGCCTGCTCGAGAGCGAGGGCGGGTGGCTGGAAGGGCAGCCGGCGACGGTGATCATCGCCCTCGTCTACGGCTACGTCCCGTTCCTCGTCCTTCCGCTCTTCGCCGCGCTCGATCGGATCGACCAGCGCCAGATCGAGGCGGCGCGCGACCTTGGCTCGAGCCCGTTCGAGGCCTTCCGCCGGGTGACCCTGCCGCTCTCGATGCCCGGAATCCTCGCCGGCCTTGTTCTGATCGCGCTGCCGATGTTCGGGGACTACTACACGCCGGATCTCGTCTCCGCCTCACCCGAAACGTCGATGATCGGAAACCAGATCGACCAGTTCACGCGCCAGGGCTCCCAGAAAACCGTCGGCGCGGCTCTCACCGTCCTCTTGGCGGCAATCCTCCTGATCTTCATGCTCTACTACCTGCGCCAGACTCGCCGTGCCGGGCAGGAGGGGGCCCGCGCATGAGAGCGTGGCTCCGGAACCCGTGGGGCCGTCCCCGCTTCCTCCCGGTCGTCACCGGGATCTACATCCTCTGGTCGATCCTGCCCGTCGCGGTCGCCGTCCTCTTCGCCTTCAACGACGGACGCTCGCGGACGACGTGGCAGGGGTTCTCGACACGCTGGTTCAGCGGCGATCCGGGGAGCGTGCGCGACGATCCCGCGCTCGTCTCCGCACTCGAGCACACCCTCGTGCTGGCAGTGCTGTGCGTCCTCGTGGCCGTACCGCTCGGCGTCGCGCTCGCACTCGGCCTCCAGCGCTGGCGCGGCTTCGGAAGCGGTCCGGTCAACACGCTGATGCTGCTGCCCGCTCGTGACGCCGGAGCTCGTCATGGGTGTCGCGCTCCTGCTGCTCTTCCTGCAGATCTTCAACGGCTGGGGGCTCGGAACGACGGCGCAGGCGATCGGGCAGGTGACGTTCGCCGTCTCGTACGTGGTCGTCATCGTCCGCGGCCGCCTCGTGTCGATCGGGCGCGAGTACGAGGAGGCTGCCGCCGACCTGGGAGCGCCCCCGGTCTCCCGGCTGACCCGCGTCCTGATCCCGCTCCTCGCGCCGGCGATCCTGGCCAGCGCGGGTGTCGTCTTCGCGCTCTCCATCGACGACTTCGTGGTGACGCAGTACCTGGCGGCGGGCGCCGACACGAACACGGTGTCGATGCTGCTCTACGCGACGGCGCGCGGCGCGCCGAGCCCGGCGCTGAACGCGCTCGCGACGATCACGCTCGTGATCACGCTCCTGACGGTCGCGCTGGCGTACCTTGTTTACAGACGCTTCGCGGGGGCCGGGCAGGCCTCGGAGGCGGCAACGCTCGGGGAGGTCGCAATTGAACGGTGACACCGGCGAGGTACGGCTCGAGGACCTCCGAAAGGACTTCGGGGACGTCACGGCGGTCGAGAACATCGACCTCGAGATGCCTCCGGGCGAGTTCTTCACGATGGTCGGCCCGTCCGGGTGCGGGAAGACGACCACGCTCAGGATGATCGCCGGCTTCGAGCGCCCGACGAGCGGGCGAATCCTCCTCGACGGCGTCGACGTCGCGCAGACGCCGCCGCACCGGCGCAACGTCAACACCGTCTTCCAGAGCTACGCGCTCTTCCCCCACCTGAGCGTCGCGGACAACGTCGCGTTCGGGCTCAAGTACCGCAAGACCTCTCGGGACGAACGCAAGCGCGCCGTGGCGGAGATGCTCGAGCTCATCCAGCTCGCCGGCTTCGAACGGCGCAAGCCGCACGAGCTCTCGGGCGGCCAGCAGCAGCGCGTCGCGCTAGCGCGCGCGCTCGTGCTCAAGCCTCGCGTTCTCCTCCTGGACGAGCCCCTGGGAGCGCTCGACGCCCGCCTGCGCAAGGACCTCCAGGTCGAGCTGAAGGGGCTGCAGGAGGACATCGGCGTGACCTTCATCTTCGTCACGCACGACCAGGAGGAAGCGCTCACGATGAGCGACCGGATCGCCGTGATGAACGAGGGCCACGTCGAGCAGGCGGGGCCGCCGCAGGCCCTGTACGAGGAGCCCGAGACGCTCTTCGTGGCCGACTTCCTCGGCGTCTCGAACCTCCTCACCGTCACGGCCGAGGGCGAGGAGGACGGCTGCTGCGTCCTGCGCGTGGCGGAGCGCACGCTCCTCGCCCAGCAGGGCGACGTCGGCTCGCGCGGCGACGTGAAGGCCGTGATCCGCCCCGAGCGGGTCGGCGTGGAGCAGCCCGCCTCGGACGGCGGAAACCGCATCCCCGGCCTCGTCGAGCACTCCGTCTTCGTCGGGAGCTTCCGCGAGCTGCGGGTTCGCATCCTCGGCGGCAGCCTCATCAAGGTGGTGCTTCCGAACGACGGGGCGCCGCTCGCCTACGAGCAGGGCGCGGCGGTTACGCTCCACTTTCCCGCGGACGCGCTCCGCGTGCTCGCACCGTCCGTCGTCGCGTCCGACGAGCCGTCGGAGGACGTTCCCGAGGAGGAGAGTTCCAATGGCAACTGAAGCGACCGTCGTCGAGATCGACCGCGGGCGGATCAAGGAGCTGACCGAGCGCGAGGAGAGGAAGCTCGACGAGCGCACGCCCGCCTCTCGGGCCATGTACGAGCGCGCGCGCAAGACCCTCTCGGCCGGCGTCGCGTCCTCCTACCAGGTGCGGGACCCGTGGCCGATCTACCTCGCCGGCGGCGCCGGCGCCAAGGTCTGGGACGTCGACGGGAACGAGCTCCTCGACTTCCACAACGGCTTCGGCTCGATGGTGCAAGGCCATGCGCACCCTGCGATCGGGAAGGCGATCGCCGAGCGCTACCCCCACGGCACGCACTTCGCCGCGCCCACCGAGGACGGCATCGTCGTCGCGGAGGAGCTTGCCCGCCGCTGGGGACTGCCGAAGTGGCGCTACACCAACTCGGGCTCCGAGGCGACCATGGACGCGATCAGGATCGCGCGCGCGGCCACCGGACGCGACACGATCCTGAAGATCTTCGGCTCCTACCACGGTCACCACGACTATGTGATGGTCTCGATCGGCGTCGAGTACGACAGGATCGGCGACCGCGACCACTACGAGTCGCTCCCCTACGGGTCTGGCATCCCGCAGGCCGTCGCGGACATGACCGTCCCGGTCCCGTTCAACGACGCACCGGCGATGGAGCGCCGCATCGAGGGCCTGATCGAGGAGGGCAGGAAGCCCGCCTGCGTGCTCATGGAGGCGGCGATGATGAACCTCGGGGTCGTGCTCCCCGAGCCCGGCTACCTCGAGGCCGTCCGCGAGCTGACGCGCGAACACGACATCATCCTCATCTTCGACGAGGTGAAGACCGGCCTCTGCATCGCGCCCGGCGGGGCTACCGACCGCTTCGGCGTCAAGCCGGACATGGTGACCCTCGCCAAGACGCTCGGGGGAGGGCTTCCCTCGGGCGCCATTGGCGGCACCGAGGAGGTCTTCGAGGTGGTCGAGAGCGGGAGCGTCTACCAGGTGGGCACCTACAACGGCAACCCGCTCACCATGGCCGCGGCCCGCGCGAGCCTGCTCGAGGTGCTGACCCCGGAGGCCTACCAGCACCTCGACGCCCTCAACGACCGCATCCTCGCCGGCTGCCAGAAGGTCATCGACGACCACCACCTGGCCGGCTACGCGGTCGGCGTCGGCGCGAAGGGCTGCGTCACCTTCTCGCCCACGAAGATCGTCGACTACGAGACCTACAAGGAGAACCAGGACGGCGAGCTCTGCGATCTCGCGTGGCTCTACAACATGAACCGCGGCGTCTTCATGACCCCGGGCCGCGAGGAGGAATGGACGCTCTCCGTCGTCCACTCCTTCGAGGACTGCGACGCCTTCGTCGCGGCCTTCGAGGAGATGGCCTCGGATCTGACCAGGTAGAATTCGCTCCATGAAGGCGGATCTGGGAGCCGCTCTCGCGGCGGGAGCGACGCTTCCGGCCGACTGGTACGCCGACCCCGCGATCCAGCGGCTGGAGGGGGAACGCATCTTCGCGCGCACGTGGCAGTACGCAGGCCGCGGCGACCGCGTGGCGAACCCGGGCGACTTCTTCACCTGCTTCGCCGGGCAGATCCCGATCGTGGTCGTCCGAGACAAGAAGGGCGTCCTGCGCGGCTTCGTCAACGTCTGCCGGCACCGCGGCCACCTGATCGCGAGCGGCGACGGCAACCGCAAGGCGCTCCAGTGCCCGTACCACGCCTGGACGTACGACCTCGACGGCACGCTCCGCAAGGCACCGCGGTCGGAGCGCGAGCCCGGCTTCGACGCCGAGGGCTTCTCGATGCTGCCCGTGGCCATCGAAGCGTGGGGGCCCCTCGTCTTCGTCAATCCCGATCCCGACGCCGGCCCGCTCGCCGACGCGCTCGGGCCGCTCCCCGACAAGGTCGCCAAGAGCGGGCTCGAGCTCGACCGCCTCCGCTTCCGCGTCCGCAACGACTGGGAGATCGAGTGCGACTGGAAGGTCGCGATCGAGAACTACCTCGAGTGCTACCACTGCGCGGTCGCGCACCCGGGCTTCTCCAAGGTGCTCGACGTCGGCGCGGACGAGTACCTGTACGAGGCCGACCGCCTCGCCCTCATGCAGTTCGCGCACCTGCGCGACTCGGTGAAGACGAACGGGAAGGTCGCCTACCTCGCGGACGCGGACGTGGAGCAGGCGCAGTACCACATGCTCTTCCCGAACTTCACCCTCAACATCGATCCGGGCCCGGGGAACATGTCCGTGGACGTCACGCGCCCCGCCGGCCCGGGACGCTGCGTGGGCTCGACGGAGTACTTCTACTACGAGGAGGTCCCCGACGAGACGGCCCAGGAGATGATGGCGTTCGCCAACCAGGTCGGCCTCGAGGACGCCTCGCTCGTCGCCTCCGTCCAGGTCGGCCTCAACTCCGGGATGATCCCGCACGGGCGCCTCCTGCCCTCGAGCGAGGTCCTGATCCAGCACTTCCAGCGGCTCGTGCACGAGGCGCTCTCTGCCTGATCCCAGGCACGCGATCCTCTTCGAGCCGCTCGAGATCGGCCCGAAGACGCTCCGGAACCGCTTCTACCAGGTGCCCCACTGCACCGGGTTCGGCGTGCAGAAGCCCGGCGGACAGGCGCGGCACCGGGCGATGAAGGCCGAGGGCGGCTGGGCCGCCGTCAACACGGAGTACTGCGCCGTCAGCCCCGACTCCGACGAGACGCCCTTCATCTCGGCGCGGCTCTGGGACGAGGGCGACCTCCACGCGCTCGCGCTCATGTGCGACGAGGTGCACGAGCACGGGGCGCTGGCCGGCGTCGAGCTCCATCACTCGGGCGCGCACTGCCCGCGGCGCGAATGGCGCCTCCCGGCGATCGCGCCCTCGCAGCTTGCGAGCGACTACCTGCTCGTGACGCCGAAGGCGATGGAGCGCGACGACATCAAGCGCGTGCAGGCGGACTGGGCCGCGGCGGCGCGGCGGGCGCGCGAGGCCGGCTTCGACATCGTCTACGTCTACGGCGCGCACAGCTACCTGCCCATGCAGTTCCTCTCGCCGTTCTACAACCTGCGGACCGACGAGTACGGAGGGTCGCTGGAAAATCGCGCGCGCTTCTGGCTGGAGCTGCTGGAGCTGACGCGCGAGGCTGTCGACGGCGAGTGCACGGTCGCGACCCGGATCTCCGTCGCGGCGCTCAGCCCTTACGGCGTCGACCTCGACGAAGGGCTCGAGTTCGTGCGCCTCGCCGACCACCTCGTCGATTTGTGGGACGTGGCCATTGGCTCGGCGAACGAATGGTCGAAGGACTCGGGCGCCTCGCGCTTCTTCCAGCAGGGCTGGCAGCTCGAGTGGACCGGGCGCGTGCGCGAGGCGACAGCGAAGCCGATCGTCGGGGTCGCGCGGATGACCGACCCCGACCGGATGGCGGAGATCGTCGCGAGTGGGAAGTGGGACGTCATCGGCGCGGCGCGGCCGTCGATTGCGGACCCGTTCCTTCCGCGCAAGATCGAGGAAGGACGCCTCGACGAGATCCGCGAGTGCATCGGCTGCAACATCTGCATCCCCAAGTCTGACCCCGGCGGGAACGTCGGCTGCACCCAGAACGCGACCGCCGGGGAGGAGTACCGCCGCGGCTGGCACCCGGAGCGCTTCGAACCGGCGGAGAACCGCGACCGCGACGTGCTGGTCGTCGGGGCCGGACCTGCCGGGATGGAGTGCGCGATCGTGCTCGGCAAGCGCGGCTTCCGCCGCGTGCACCTGGTCGACGCCGGCGACGACATCGGCGGGATCATGCGCTGGATCCCGCAGCTCCCCGGCCGAGGCGAGTGGGGTCGGGTCCTCAACTGGCGCCGCATCCAACTAGGCAAGCTCAGGAACGTCGAGGTGATGACGGGGATGCGACTGGACGCCGAGGCGGTGCGCGAGTACGGCGCCGAACTGGTCGTCGTCGCCACCGGCGCCTCCTGGGCGACCGACGGCCTCAACCGGGAGACGCACGAGCCGATACCGGGCGCGGACGCGTCCCTCCCGCACCTCCTCACGCCCGAGCAGATCATGGTCGAGGGCAAGACCCCGCCGGGCGAACGCGTCGTCGTCTACGACTCGGACGGCTACTTCATGGGCCCGGATCTCGCCGAGAAGCTCGCGGTCGAGGGGCACTCCGTCGACTTCGTGACGTCGCTCGAGGACATCTCACCCTTCTCGCACGAGACGCTCGAGCAGGTCTTCCTCAAGGAGCGGCTCCACGAGGTGGATGTCCGGATGCACCGCACCCTCTCCCTCGAGCGCGTCGAGCCCGGCCGGGTCACGTGCGCAAACGAGTTCGGCGACCCGGTCGAGCTGGAGGCCGACGCCGTCGTCCTCGTCACGCAGCGCGTTTCTGACGATGCGCTCTACCACGAGCTCCGAGCCGACGAGGAGCGGCTCGAAGCGGAGGGGATCGAGGCCGTCTACCGGATCGGCGACTGCGTCGCGCCGCAGCTGATCGCCGACGCGATCTTCGACGGCCACCGCCTCGCGCGGGAGATCGACTCGGACAGCCCGGCGGTGCCGCTGCCCTTCCTCCGCGAGCGTCCGGTGAGCGCCCTTGCTTGACGTCCGCCGCGACGGCCCCGTCTGCGTGCTCGGCTTCCAGCGCGAGGAGAAGCTGAACGCGATCTCGACCGAGGTCGAGCGCGCCCTGCTTGACGCGCTCGCCGGCCCCGAGGTTCGGGAGGCGCGCTGCGTCGTCTTCACCGGGAGCGATCGGGCGTTCTCCGCCGGCGCCGACCTCAAGGAGGCACGCGATGAGAGCCCCGGCGGGATCGACGCCTACTACCGCGACACAGGCGACGTCTACGAACGGATCGCTGCGCTGCCCCAGCCGACCTTCGCCGCGATCTCAGGCTGGTGCCTCGGGGCCGGCTTCGAGCTCGCGCTGGCCACGGACTTCCGCATCGCGGACGAGACCGCCGTGTTCGGCCTGCCCGAGGTCGAGCTCGGCATCGTCCCCAGCTCGGGCGGCACGTATCGCCTGGTCCGGGCCCTCGGCCCCGCGCGGGCGAAGGAGCTCATGCTCCTGCGACCCCGCGTGGACGCGGCCGAGGCCTTCCGCCTGGGCGTAGTGACTGAGCTCGTCCCGGCCGGACGAGCCCTCGCGCGCACGCGGGAGCTCGCCGAGCAGGTCGCCGCCCTCCCGCCCTTGGCGGCGTCGGCTGCGAAGCAGGCGGCCAACGCGATCGCCGAGTCGAGCCGTGAAGCAGGAGTCATGCTCGAACGCCTGGCGTACGCGGCCCTGGCGCAGACCCCAGAGTCCAGGGACGCCGGCGCAGCCTTCAGCACGCGCAAGCAACCCAAGTCGCTCTAATGCTCGAAGGCGTACGGGCTTCCTCATGAGCCATCCTGCATAGGCCTCGACATCGATTGAAATCTTGCGCGGGTTCGATTCCGCCGCCACCATCGGGTTAGTTGAGCGCCGGCAAGGTCGCGCTCAGGGAACGACGGCGTAGACGGTCTCGCCCGCGAGCGTGACCGCAAGAGCGACGTTGGTCGCACGCGCCCGCCGCGCATCCCGGAGCAGCATTGACGGACCGACCGACTCGATCCGTTGACGGCGTCCCGAGCTGCCTGATTCGGGGAGCCGTCCGGATCAACGACTCCCTTCAGCCACGGCGGCGGGCGGCGGGCACCAGGCCGAGCGAAGCGCGTCGCGATCCCAGCCGGCGAGGATGGCGCCGGCGTCGTAGGCGCTCTGCAGAAAGTCGAGAAGGGTCTCGCGCGGGTCGTCCGAGGTTCGCACCGCCTCATAGGGGAGGAGCGCGAAGTGGCTCTGACCGTACGGCTGCTGCCAGCTCGCCGCGTCCGGACGGAGCGGCTGCTCCGCAAGGCCGGCGAGCTCGGGCGCGGTGTAGGAATAGAACGTCGGTTCCCGCACCTTCTGGTCTCCGGGCCAGAATCCGAAGCTGATGAGCTCGTGCGAGTAGGCCTCGCGCGTGACGAGGTCGGCGTTCGGATTCTCGGGCGCGCGTGCGCTCGAGAAGCGGGTCACCGCGAGATCGAAACCGTGCCAGAAGAGGTGCACGGGGCTCGTCTTGCCGCAGAACCAGCCCGCGAACTCCTGGAACGTCCAGTCGACCCAGCGAAGCGCCTCCCAGAAGCGCTCGACCGCCTCCCGATCGTACGAGGCATGCTCGGCGTCCTCGGCGAAGGGCGTCGTCACGGGGATCCCGTACGGCTCGGCCTTGATCTCGACTTGGATGTCGAGTCCGGTGAGCGTCATGAAGAGCTGGTCGTAGAAAGCCGCGACCGAGAGCCCGTCCGCGAGCCGAAACGACTCCGGCTCCGACGAGCTCGTGCGCACGATGAGCTCGTGCGTGACGAAATCGAAAGAGACGTCGAAATCGCGTTCTCCAGAGCGGAGGCGGCGCGTCGTCAGCCCTCGCGTGTCGACGTACAAGGGAGCGTTCCACCAGTGGCTCTGGGGCGGCGTCGAGGCGAGGCGCACCTTGCCGACGATCTGCGTCCAGAGGTGAAGCGTCTCCCTCGTCGCCTCCCACGGCTCGAGCGGAAGCTCCGGCAACTCGCTCATGCGTCCGCCCGCGAGAGGTCGACCCGGAAGATGACCTCGTCCTCGTCGCACCAGAACCAGTCCTCTCCGGGCTCGAGCGAGCGGATGAGCGGATGTCCGGACGAGCCCGCGTGCTTGGTGGCGTTCGACGACGAGTCACAACACCCGACGTGCCCGCAGGTGAGACAGAGGCGCAGATGAACCCACCGACCGCCGATCCGCAGGCAGTCCTCGCCCCCCGGAACTTGCTCCGGGAGCGAGGACACCTGGATCGTGTCGAGATGCGTGCGGACCTCAGCCACGTGGGCGTGATCCCTGGCGTGTCGTAACGCGCTCACCCTACATCCGTGCGCATTCTCAGCCGTGAGCGGCCGGGTGTGCCCGACGCTGTAGCCACGGCGGAGGAGTAGTAGGGTCTCGGCGTTTGTTCACGATCCGGGTCGAGACGCCCAGCGGAACCGAGTGCAACGCGAGAAGGCGGCCGCGGTCGATGAGGCGATGGAGCTGAGTCCTCAGATCACGCGCATCGAGAGCGGCCATTCGACTCGCTCTGGGACGATTTCGTCGACGTTTCGGGTGAGGGCGCCGAGCGTCGACGATGCCCAGGAGCTTGCGCTTCGGGTCTTCAGTCGCGCCCTTGTGGCGGCGCGGATCAGCAGTGGGCACGGGTGGCTCGTCGTCGAGGCGAGCGGCCCATGACCTGGTGGAGGGCCGGCACGCGACGTCCGACCCTCCGGCGAGATCCTTCGGTTAGGCGGGGTTTTCCTTCGCCGTCGCGGGGCTTGTCTCGAGCACGCCGTTGATCCAGGTCTCGATCGAGGCGGCGATCTCCTCCCAGCCCTCGGCGGTCATCATCAGGTGCGGCCGCCCCTCGAACTCGACGTAGTCGGTTCGTGCTGGCGAGCGTTCGTACTTCTCGTACTGCTTGTGTGAGAGTGAGGCGGGGACGGTGTGGTCCTTGTCGGCGCCGACGATCAGGAGCGGTGCTCGCTCGGCCTTCTTGAAGTGGACTTCGCTGGGCGGGTCGAGGTGGAAGTTGGCGAATCCGGCCTCGTAGAAGATGCGACCGGTCTCGGGGACGGCATAGAGCTCGTACGCGGTGGCTGCTTCTTCGGTGGTGAACGTGTTTACGAACCCGTACGTGAACTCCTCGAGCGTGAGCGGGACGATGCCGCGGCGGGTCGAGGGGTGCGCGAGCGCCGGTGCCGCAGCCTTGAGCGACGAGAAGGGGAGCACGAGGATCCCCTTGGGCGGTGCGGGGCTCATGGCGACGCCGGCCCGGCCGAGGCCACGGTCAAGCAGCACTTCGACGATGAGGCCGCCGAAGGAATGGCCGATCAGAATCGGCGGCTCGTCGAGCGCGCGGATCTTCTCCTCGTAGGAGTCGATGATCTCCTCCAGCCCCAGGCCTTTGATCTCCTCAGTTCCCTCGCGCAGCTCGTCGACGCTTCCCTGTTTCCGCGGCCACTCGGGAGCAGAGACCGCGAAGCCGCGTTCCTCGAAGTAGTTGACAAAGGTGTCCCAGCTGTTGGCGGCAAGCCACGCCCCGTGGATGAACATCACGGGAGTCCGACCGGTGTCAGGTGCGCTCGCCATGACGGCGACCTCCTTGGTAGACGCTGCCAGGCTACTCGCCGCCGATGCGGCCCGCGGCGACTTCACCAGGTCGTCACCACATGACGACGCGCGGCAGACCGGATGGGTGTCGGGCCAGGAGGGCACGGCGACCCTGGCGAGACTTCGCCGAGTTCCGAGAGCCCGACACCCTTCGCAATCGGTGTCCCCAACTCGGGCAAGGCGAGGGACGGAACGACCGTAACGCAGCCCGCGCCGAAGGAGTGTTCCGATTCGGTAAGGGTCTGGCAACAAGCGGGTTCGCGTTCGCCCACAGTCGGCTGTGGAGTCCCGAGAGAAAGGAGCGCGCGGACTGGGAGGGGTCCACGGACAGGCGGGTTCGCCGCAACAGCCTTGGGCGCACTAGCTGGCCGCCAAGGCGAAACCGCCACCCGCGACGCCAGCAAGCGGCAACCTCGGCGCGAGGCACCTTGCTGACCGGAGCGCACGCCGGGACGGCGCGAAGGTGCCTCATCTACTTCTTCGGACGCGGGTCGATTCCCGCCGCCTCCATCGGCTCGCTTGACTGGTTGCGGCCCGCGGGTTGATGATCCGGCGAGCTTCCTTCGATCCCAGACCGGAGCTCAGTGGCCGTGTCGGTGACCGTCCTCTCACTCTCGTTCGAGGATCGCCTAGCGAGGGCGATTTCCAGGCTCGGGGCGGGAAGCGGGGCGGATGCGGACGTTGACCGTGAGCGCATCCGGCGTCCGGCCAGGGCGCCTGTCCACGATAAGTCATGACTGTGACAGCGGGAAGCAGGGAGGGGCAGGCCGGGTCGGCCCGGCGCTCCTGGCACCTCTCGTTGCTCGTCGAGACGGAGCCGGGTCGGAGGAACCGGCGGACCATCGATGCCGCCTTCCTTCTGCTCGCTGCGATCGTGATCGGGCTGACAGCGGTCGTTGCTTCGTCTGCCGAGCGCCAGGACGAGAACGTCGCGCAGGGGCTCCGGACCGTTCTTGCGTGGGCAGATTCGGTCTGGCGGTTTTTCTTCGTCGGACTTCTTGTTGCCGCGCTTGTGGTCGTCCTCGATGTGCTTCTGGACCGGCGGTGGGTCCTTGCTCGCGACCTCCTGTTCACGGCGCTCCTCGTCGTCGGCGCCGGCTTCGTGCTCGATGGCGTCGTCGAGTCAGACTGGTTTCCGATCGAAGATCACCTGCTGTCGAACTGGGGTTATCCCGAGCTCAGGCTCGCGACGGCTACGGCGATCCTCGTCGTCGTAGGCCCTGAGCTCGTCCGCTGGGCCCGCTTGGCGACGGCGTGGGCCATCCCGTTCGCCGCGATCGGTGCGGTCGTTCTCGGATCCGGGCTGCCCTCGGCCGCCCTCGGCGCACTGGCGTTGGGCCTTGGCGCAGGGGCCATCGTGCGGCTCGCATTCGGGTCGGCCGCCGGCGTGCCGCCAACCGAGCATGTGCGCCTCGGTTTGGCGTCACTCGGCCTCGAGGTCACCGACCTGGCACTGGCGGGACGGCAGCGGGTCGGCTATGCGGAGTATGTCGGCCGCGACGCCAAGGGCCTCCTCAAGGTGCGAGTACTCGGCCGCGACGCCCAGGATACGCAACGGCTAGCTCGGCGCTGGCGCCTTCTCGCTTACCGCGACCCACCTCGGAGTGCACCGGTCGGACGCCTGGAGCAGGTCGAGCACGAAGGGCTCGCACTCTTCATGGCCGCGCAGGCGGGCGCCCGCGTGCCCGAAGTCGTCATCGCCGCGCTCGGCCCCGAGAGCGACGCGCTCATCGTGACCCGCCAGCCGAATGTGGCGGCGGTAGAGCTTATGAGCCCCGACCAGGTGAGCGACGAGGCGCTCCTCGATCTGTGGCGCCAGGTCGACTACCTGCACCAGGCAAGCATCTCTCACGGGCGGCTAAACCTGAGCAACGTTCTCCTGTCCGAAGACGGGCCGATGCTCGTCGACCTGTCGGCAGCGACGCTCGGCGCCCCTCAGTCGGCGCTCGACATCGACGTGGCAGAGCTCCTCGTCGCGACCTGCTGCCTCGTCGGCCCGGAGCGCACATTGGCCAGAGCGGTCCAGGCCGGTTTCGGCAACGCCCTTGCCCGTGCCCAGCCCTATCTTCAGCGTGCTGCGCTGACGCCACACACGCGCGATCTCGCCCGCACCCACGAGATCCGACTGAAGGATTTGCGTGGTGCCGTCGGCGAGGCAACCGGGACGGCGCTTCCCGAGACCGCGGAGATGCGCCGCATCCGCCCGAAGGACGTCCTGATGATGACGGCCCTCGTTTTCGCGGCCTACCTGCTCATCGGCCAGCTCGCGGACATCGGCTTCGACACGATCGTCGACGAGCTCCGCGAGGCCGAGTTCGCGTGGGTGCTCCTCGCGCTGATCCTTGCGCAGGCGGCGCTCATCGGGTCGGGGATCTCGGTTCGTGGGGCCGTGGCCGCGCCGCTTCCCCTCCTGCCGTGCGTCTTGCTTCAGTCGGCGATCAAGTTCATCAACCTGACCGTGCCGAGCTCGGCGGGACGCATCGGGATGAACCTGCGCTTCCTGCAACGGCAGGGCGTGCCGACCGCCCAGGCGATCGCCTCGGGAGCCGTCGACGACATCTCGGAGACGATCGTGCAGCTGGCCCTCTTCCTGATCGCCCTCTCCTTCGTGAACGTCGACTTGGACACGAGCCAGTTCGGCGATACTGGCCCTGACACTCGCCTCCTGATCGGGATCGGCATCGCGCTGCTCGTGAGCGCCGTCGTGGTTCTCGCCGTGCCGAAGGTGCGCAACCGGGTCGTGCCGGGGATGAAAAGCGCGCTGTCCGGCCTCTGGAGCGTCGCCCGCCTCCGCCGCAAGCGGATTGAACTCTTCGGCGGAAACGTGCTCTCCGAGCTGACGTACGCCCTCACCCTGGGAGCGACGTGCCTTGCCTACGACGCCCATCTCAACCTCGCCGAGCTCGTCTTCGTCAACACCGCGGCAGCGGTACTCTCGAGCCTCATCCCCGTGCCGGGCGGCATCGGGGCCGCGGAGGCGGCGCTCTCGGCCGGTCTGATCGCGGTGGGAGTGGACGAGTCCACCGCGTTCGCGATCGCGCTCACCCAACGGCTCTGTACCTTCTACCTGCCGCCTATCTGGGGGTACGTCTCGTTGCAGTGGCTCGGTCGCAAGGGGTACGTCTGACAGGGTGGTCGGGCCGACCGCATGCCTCGTTTGCTAGGTCTCCTGAGCGACCTCGGACGCGGGTTCGATTCCCACCGCCTCCGGCGGCTTCAGTTAGCTCGCGTCTGCATTAGGCGAGCCTCTCTTGGTCCGAATGCTCCTCCAAGCCCAGAGTTCGATGAGACATGCGAGCACGAGTCCGGCAATAAAGATCACGCCCCAAGGCGACGCGGGCCACGCACCGAACACGCCCATCCCGAAGACGATCAGGATGAAGATCCAACAAACAGTGTCTAGAACGATCCACCATCCACGGAACTCGACCACGTCGTCTCAGCTCCCTTGGGCGCTTATGCCGCGGGAGCGAAGAAGTCGATAAGCAGCTGGTTCACGCGTTCCGCCTCGTCGTGATGCACCCAGTGCGACGCGTCGGGCAGCCGCTCCACGCGGTCGAGGTTGGGCACATCGTCGCTTTCGGGCTCGGCGAGGTCGGAGCCGAGGTAGGAATCGCGCTCCCCCCAGATCACCAGTGTCGGCGCCGAGATCGGGCGAAGCTTTGCCGCGGCTTCCTTCTGGGATTGTCTTACCGAGGCGCGGTAGTAGTTGATCATCGCGGCCGATGCCCCTGGCTGCGACCACGCCTCGACGTAGCGTTCGATTTCCTGGTCGGTGTAAGGCGGGTTCGCGTCTTCCAGGAAGTGCCGATAGAAGTGCCAGTCTCTGGCGTGCACCACCTCGTCGGGCAATCCTGGTAGCGCAAAGAAGAAGAAGTACCAGGACTTGCGGAGCTGGTTGGGGTGGTGCAGTCCCTGCGAGAGCCGCCGCGGGTGAGCGGCGTTGAGGATGGCGAGTCGGTCGACTACCTCGGGGTGGTTCATCGCAGTGGTCCAGGCGATCGTTCCGCCCCAGTCGTGACCGACCAACTGCGCGGACTCGGCACCGAGTTGCCCGATGAGAGCGCGGATGTCGGCGGCGAGCAGGTCGACGCCGTAGGCCTCGAAGTCCTCGGGCTTCGATGAAAGGTTGTAGCCACGCGTGTCGGGCGCGACGACCCGAAAACCCGCCGCGGCGAGCGGGGCGATCTGGAGCCGCCAGCCGAACCAGAACTCGGGGAAGCCGTGCAGCAGAACGATCAGCGGGGCATCACCATCGCCGGCCTCGACGTAATGCAAACTCACATCGCCGACCTGGGCGTTGCCCTCCCGAAGCTCGATCCCGACGTCAGGGAGCAGACTCGTCGTGGGCATGAGGACCTCCTTGGGCGGGGACTCGGCGCGAGATTACGCCTGCCGGACTGGATAAGCAAAAGCAGTGTCGCCGCTCTGACACGCACCCAGGTCTCGGGAGGACATTCCCGAACATCAACGCAATGACCTGAAAGCCGCCCGCACCTCGGTTGAGAAGAGCTCCGGCTCTTCCCACGCGGCGAAGTGGCCGCCCCTCTCGACCTCGTTGAAGTAGACGACGTTGGGGTACGACTTCTCGACCCAGCTGCGCGGGGTTCGCCAGATCTCGCCGGGGAAGGTGGTGAAGCCGACCGGGATCGGCGGCGGCGGCAGCGGCTGGCGGCCCGCGGCCGGCGCGTCCGGCCCGTAGGCCTCCCAGTACGACCGGGCCGCCGAGGCGCCGGTGCCCGTCAGCCAGTACAGCGTGATGTTGTCGACGATGTTGTCGCGGGTGAGATTGCCCGCAGGCTCCCCGTCGATGAAGGCATGGGAGATCTTGTAGTAGCTGTCCGTGTCGTGGTCGATCATCCAGGCGGCCAGGGCGACGGGGGAGTCGAGCAGGGCGTAGCCGATCGTCTGCGGGCGGGTGGCCATCTCGATGTAGTAGCCGTTTCCGGACTGCCCGAAGGTGGCGATCTGCGCGGCCGCGGCGCGTTCCTCCTCGGTGTCCGTCGGCATGGTGCCGCTCAGCGCCGGCACCAGCAGGTTCGTGTGGATGCCGATCAACCCCTCGGGTGCCTGGCGGCCCATCGTGTCGGTGACGCCGGCGCCCACGTCGCCGCCCTGGGCCACGTAGCGCGTGTAGCCGAGGCGGCGCATGAGCTCGGCCCAGGCCCGTGCGGTCCGGCCCAGGTCCCAGCCGACCTCGACTGGCTCGCCCGAGAAGCCGTACCCGGGCAGGGAGGGGAGCACGAGGTGGAAGGCATCCTCGGCGCTGCCGCCGTGCGCGGTCGGGTCCGTCAGCGGGCCGACGGAGTCGATCATCTCCACGACGGAGCCGGGCCAGCCGTGGGTCATGATCAGCGGTAGCGCGTTCTCGTGCGACGACTTGACGTGGATGAAGTGGATGTCCACGCCGTCGATCTCGGTCGTGAACTGGGGCAAGGCGTTGAGCTTCACCTCGGCCTTGCGCCAATCGTAGTCGGTCTCCCAGTAGCGCGCGAGCTCCTGAATCGTCGCCAACTGCACGCCCTGCGACCGATCTGCTACCAGCTCCCCGGAGGGCAGGCGCGTCGCGGCGATCCGGCGGCGCAGGTCGGCGAGCTTCTCTTCGGGAGTGTCGACGTGGAAGGGACGGATGTCGGTGGCGGTCTGGGCGGTGGTGCTCATCACGACCTCCGTGGTTCGTAGGTGCGGTTCCGGATGACCTCGGGGACTTGGGCCCGAGACTACCCCTGCCCGCTGGGGTCAGCAATAAGTCTCCGTAGAGCGCCACGACTATCGCCGTAGCTCTCGGGCGATAATTCTGAACGCTGGTTCATGCGAGCGTGTCCTCGCCTGTGACGCAGGGCGCCCGTTGAAATCTTGCGCGGGTTCGATCTAGCAGCGCCCTGTCGGTCCGTATCCGTCAGAGCTGAAGCTTGTTTTCAAAGGATGCGTTCGAGGACGAGCATCCTCCGGCTGGACACCAGATGCTCCAAGTCATCCGCCAAGGCCTGGACCCGTAGCTCCGCTTGTTGCTGCCAGTGCGCGATGTTGACGATCTCCGCGATCAGCACGTAATCGGCTGATTCAGTGGCCTGTCCGGGTACGTCCGTCGGCCGCGTCAATCGCCAATCCGGCATCGTCTCCAGCGAGCTATGGACGATGTCCCGATCGCTGGCCATCAGACGCTCAAACTCCTCGGCTAGCTCCGGCGAGCGGAGCTGAAACCACATGACTAGTGTCGCCGCGGCCGCCATCAGCAGAGCGTAACCCTGTCAGGGAAGGTTTGCGAGCAGCCTCGAATGGCCACTGAGACTCAGAGAGGGGATGAAGCGTCAGGCCCGGTGATCCGGGCCGAAGCACCGTATCTTGGGCAACACGATCAGCGAGCCTGCAAGCGACAGGCAGTCGGATAGCATGGCCGGTTTGATGGCCAGCGGGCAGGTAGGCGTCGGGTAACGCGACGGGATACGAAGGCGAGGCCCGGGAAAGAAACACTCCCGGCTCTGTCGAGACCCGCGACAACCCATGAGAACCGCACTCACGAACACCATCGAGGAGGAAGCATGAGCACCGATTCGACAACACCTGACACGATCGTTCTGATCCATGGCTTCTGGGTCACTCCCCGAAGCTGGGAGCACTGGATCGAGCGATACGAGCAGGCCGGCTACCGCGTGATCGCGCCTGCTTATCCTGGATTCGAAGTCGAGGTCGAAGCGCTCAATGCAGACACCTCGCCGATCGAGGCGCTGACGGTGCCCGCGGTCGTCGAGCATCTCGAGGCGGTCGTCGGCGAGCTCGAGTCGCCTCCCATCCTGATCGGCCACTCTGCCGGCGGGACCTTCGTGCAGCTCCTCCTCGACCACGGGTTCGGTGCCGCGGGGGTGGCGATCAACTCCGCTCCGACCGAAGGCGTCCGCGTAACCCCGCCCTCGCAGATCAAGTCGCTGTTCCCTGTCCTCAAGAACCCGGCCAACCGCCACCGCGCCGTCGGCTTCACGCCCGAGCAGTGGCACTACGTGTTCGCGAACACCTTCAGCGAAGACGAGTCCCAGGCGCTGTACGAGCGCTACCACGTTCCGGCCTCAGGGGCGATCCTGTGGGGGATCGTGCTCGCCAACCTGGAACCTGGCCACCAGGCCGCGTGGGTCGACTACAAGAACGACAGCCGAGCTCCGCTGCTGTTCATCTCGGGCGGCGAGGACCACCTCATGCCGCCGAGCGTCCAGCGGTCGAATGCCAAGCACTACAAGTCGAACACCATCACCGAGGTCAAAGAGTACGAGGGCCGGGCGCACCTTCTCCCCGCGCAGGAAGGCTGGGAGGAAGTCGCCGACTACGCCCTGGAATGGGCGCTCGCCCACGCGACGCAGCCGGCAGCGACTCCCGCAGATCCCGCGTGACGCGGAGGTGGAGTTCTAGACGAGATCCCGGCGCTCGAGGCGCGCTGCGGCTGCGGCGAACGCTAGCCCTACCCAGCCGATCATCACAAGGAGCGCGACGGCGGGCGCGAGTTGCTCGTCGCCCTCACCGAAGGCATCCTCGAGCCCGATAAAGCCGTTCGTTGCGCCCAATATCGGTCCGAACTTGCCCACTTCGGGCGCCAGCCCGATGACCGCCGGCTCGATCGCAAAGCCCAGAAGGAGCAGTCCGACGATGGCCACGATCTGGTTCCGGATGAGCCCCCCGATGCAGACCCCGAAAGCGCCTAGATAGGCAGCGACGACCAGATTGCGCCACAGGACATCGGCCAGGTCTCCGAGGCCGGTGGTCGGAAGGTCTCGGGCGGACAGGATCAGTGTGCCGATGGCCATGATCGTGACGGTGACGATGAGCGAGATCGCGATGCCCGCGATCGCGTAGGAAATCGTCTTCGCGCTGAGCAGCCGCAGTCGCCTGGGCGCAGAAAGGACGGTGCTCGTGATCGTTCGGTGCCGCCACTCGCCGGCCATGCCCATCACGCCGAGCAGCAAGATGAAGAGGCCCGTGAAGTCCGAGGTGAAGAGATCGCGCGCGTCGTCCTCGGTCCACTCGTCTTGGAGCGTCGTGGTGAGTACGACGACGAGGAGCGAGATCGCGAGCGCCGCGGCGGTGAGCACGACGAATGTCCGCGTCGTGCGCAGCTTGATCAGCTCGGCGCGCAGCAGCGCTTTCACGATCCGTCATCCGTGAGCGCGAAGAAGGCTGCTTCGAGCGAGCGCATCTTGGGTGTGAGGCCGAGGATCGTGACCTGCTCCTCCGCCGCAATCGGACCAACCTGCTCAGGGCTGGCGCTGTGGACGAGCAGAACGTCGCCTTCGCGCTCGACCGTGTAGCCCCGGCGTTCCAGCGCCTGGGCCAGCCGCTCCGAGTCGGGCGTTCGCACCTCTGTTGCTGGGCCGTCGCCGCCGCCAAGAACCTGCTCCAGCGTGCCCTGCCCGCGGAGCTCTCCGTGGGAGATGATGACCACGTCGTCCACGGATTGGGCCACCTCGGCGAGCAGGTGGCTCGAGACGAGGACCGCGCGCCCTTTGCCCGCTTGCTCGCGGAGCAGCCCACGCATCCAGCTGATCCCGGGCGGATCCAGGCCGTTGGTCGGCTCGTCGAGGATCAGGACCTCCGGATCGCCGAGCAGTGCCGCGGCGATTGCGAGCCGCTGCCTCATTCCCATCGAGTAGCCCTTCACCCGCCGGTTGCCCGCGTCGCTGAGCCCTACAGTGGACAGCACCTGGTCGACGCGCTCGTCGGGATGCTCGCCTGCAGCGGCGAGAACGCGTAGGTGGTTGCGTCCCGTTCGGCCCGGGTGAAAGGCGGCGTCCTCGAGCACGGCGCCAACTTGGGCGCTCGGCCGGTCGAGCTGATGGTAGAGACGACCGCCGAAGGTCGCCGTTCCCGCAGTCGGCCGCACGAGCCCGAGCAACGCGCGGAGCGTTGTGCTCTTACCCGCGCCGTTCGGCCCGAGGAAACCCGTGACGCGCCCGGCTTCGATCTCGAAGCTGAGCCCCTTGACCGCCTCGACTTTTCCGAACCGCTTGTGAAGATCGCGAATCTCGACGGCGGGCATGTCGCGGCATGATCGCAGACGTTGGCGCGGCGGGCAGTAGAGCCTCGGCAGTGGTGACGACCGCCGCGCTGACCGGCCTCGTTGAGTTGCCGGACGAGGGCAGTTCCGCGCCCAACATGCGCCACAGGCGCAACGGCCGCTCTCCATCCACGTCTACGGAACCGACTTCACCCGCGTCGGATCGAGCGTCCGCCGCTAACAATTAGCCGCGCCCTTGTCGCGAAAGGAGCTGCACCATGACCAAGGTGGTCGCCATCATGTCGATGTCTCTCGACGGGTACGTCGCCGACGCGAACGACGGGGTCGACGAAGTGTTCGACTGGTACTTCTCGGGCGACGTCGAGGTCTCCACAGCGAGCACGAGATCGGGCATGACGTTCCACGTCTCGGCGCCGAGCGCCGACCACCTGAGGGGCTTGGCGGCTGAGTTCGGCGCCATGCTCACCGGTCGGCGCACGTTCGAGGTCGCCGACGGCTGGGGCGGCCAGCACCCGTGGGATGTGCCCGCTTTCGTCGTCACCCACCACGTGCCCGACGGCTGGCCACGGCCCGGCTCGACAGTCCAGTTCGTCACCGACGGAATCGAAAGCGCCGTCGCCCGAGCGAAATCGGCTGCCGGCCCGAAGTCCGTGGGAGTACACGGCGCCCAAACGATCCAGCAGTGCCTGGACGCCGGGCTGATCGACGAGCTCCACATCGATCTGGCTGCCGTGTTACTAGGCGCAGGAGTGCGGCTGTTCGACCATCTCGCGAACACACCGGTCGTCCTCGGGAATCCGACAGTCGTCACCGGTGTGGGTGTCACGCATCTGCGCTATCCCGTGCACACGTCGTAGACCAGGTGGGTGACCCGGGCCTCGGCTACTCAGCGAGCTTCGGCGGCTCAGGGGACATTCGTGAACGCTGGCCCAGCCGACCGTCCGTTGCCTCGACTGAGCGGTGCGAGACTGACGGGATGGGTTGCCGGAGCCCTCAGCCGATCCGCTCCGCCAGCTCGACGATGATTCCCTCCGGGCCGCGGACGTAGCAGAGCCGATAGATGCCTTCGTAGTTCTCCACCTCGCCAACGAGCTCCGCGCCGCGGGCTCGCAAGCTGGCGACGACGGCGTCGATGTCGTCGACTGCGAATGCGAGATGGCGGAGGCCCGGGGTGTTCGCCGGCGCGTGCCGGTCGCCGCCCCCGCCCGACGGGGCGTGGAACTTCACCAGCTCGAGCCGTCCGTGTCCATCCGGGGTCTCCATCATCGCGTACTCCACCCGGATGCCATCGAGCCCTACCACGCGGTCCACCCAACCGCCCTCGACCAACCCCTCGCCCTGCAGCCTGAGTCCAAGCTCGACGAAGAACTCAGTCGCGGCCGCGAGGTCGTCGACCACGATGCCGACGTGCTCCATGCGTTGGATCGTCATGCGCTCGACGGTAGCGGAACGACGGCCCCAGCTACGCGTCGTCGAGCGCGGTTCAACGCGAGTCGGCGGCCCGCCCCTGCCTCGACTGCCTGTCGCGGACGCGCCGGCGATCGCGGCCATCGGCAGTGTGAGATTCCCCGCGGTGCACAAACGACGTCGTCGGCCCGACCACTTCGACCCTCCGCATCGGATCGAGTTCGAGCGGCTCGCCGACTCGTTGCTCGCACTCTGGCAGCGTGCCGAGCCGTAAGGCCCGGTCCCTAGCGCGGCTCCACCGTGTCGCCCACGCGGATCCGCCCCGGCTCGATCACCCGCGCGTAGACGCCGAAGTCCACTTTCTTCCCCTCCCGCTTGCCGCGGTAGGCGGCGATCTCGCGGAGCGCGTCGAAGTCGCGCTTCCCCGTCGCCGGGTCGCGCGTGGTCGTGGCACAGCGCGGCACCGGACCGGGGATCTCCACGAGCGCGTCGCCGAGCTTGACGCGGCGGCCGATCCACGTGTCCTCGTCGTGCGGCTCGCAGCCGTCGACCTCGATCAGCATGCGAAAGCGCCTGCCGTCGACGGAGTCGAAGCCGGCCCGGCGCGCCAGCTCCGCGATCGACGCGGACGAGACGAGCGTGATCGGCTCGACGTCCACGCCTCCCGCCGGTGCGTCGGCCTTCACGAGCCGCACCTCCCGGCCCGCGAACCCGGAGAGGGCCTCGGCCCACGGCCCCTCCAAGACGCGCCCGGGGACGCGATGGCCCCAGAAGTCCGTGAGCGCCGGCTCGGCGAGCTGCACGTCGCCCTCGACGACTTCACCGTCCGGAAAGGTCAGCCGCAGCCGATCCGGCTCTGGTTCCCAGTCGGCGCGGACGAGCGCGAGCGGCCCGTGGTGGAGGCCGGCGAGCAGCCGCCCGTCCTCCCGGATCAGGTAGAAGCGCCGGTCCGCCGCCACGCCGAACTTCTCCAGCACGATCCCGTCCGGATGGTGCAGGAGCAGGCTCTTGACCGGAGTCGTGGAGAGGCGGGCGACCGTCGGCACGGCTACTCCACCGGAGGGGGCCGCTCGGCGTGCCCCCAGGCATCGGCGCCGCCGTCCACGACGACCGTAGTGCCCGTCACGTACGACGCTGCCGGGGAGGCGAGGAAGGCGATGACCGCCGCCACCTCCTCCGGCGTCCCCAGCCGTCCCGCCGGGATCGCCTTCTCCCACTCCGCGATCTGGTCGGCTCCGTAGCCCTCGAGTCCCTCGGTGAGGATCGTGCCCGGCGCGACGCAGACGGTGCGGATTCCGAAGCGGCTCCACTCCCCGGCCAGTCCGGCGGCGAGGTTCTCGACGGCGGCGCGCGCGGCGGCTGCGTGCGCGAAACCGGGGATCCCGCGGCGCGGGCTGAAGCCGACGAAGACGACGACGCCGCTTCGGTTCGGGATCATCGAACGGGTCGCCACGGCGCGGGTCACGTCCCAGGCGGCGTCCACCGCCAGCCTGTGCACCGCCCGCCAGCCCTTCAGCGAGATCTCCTCCGCCGGCGCCATGAACTGACCGCCGGCGTTGTTGACGAGGACGTCGATCCGGCCGAAGCGCTCGAGCGCGGCCTCGACGAGCGCCTCCACCTGCTCCGGCTCGCGAACGTCGGCGGGGACGGCCAGGCACTCGGCGCCGAGCTCCTCCAGGGCCGCGCGCGTCTCCTCCACCGGTTCCGGACGCCGCCCGCAGATCACCACCGACGCGCCCGCGCGGGCAAGCTCGATGGCCGTCGCGCGGCCGATCCCGGTTCCTCCGCCGGTGACGAGCGCGATCACGGCCGGTTCAACGCTCCGTCGGGCTCGCGGCCCTCCAGCACGGCGCGAACGGAGAGCACCGGCCGCGTGACGCAGGCCTGCTCTGCCTCGGCGCTGTACCAGGCGACGTGCGGGGTCACGATCAGGCGCGGCCAGTTTGGTGCAGGATGCTCGGCCGTGGGCGGCTCGACGGGCAGCACGTCGAGAGCCGCGCCGCCGAGGCGTCCGCTCTCCAGCTCACGCCGGAGCGCATCCAGGTCGACCAGCTGCGGCCGCGCCGTGTCGACGAGCACGGCGCCGTCTGGCATGAGCGCCAGCTCCTCCTGTCCGAGCAGACGGTCGGTCTCGGGTGAGAGCGCGACGTGGAGCGAGACGGCGTGACAGGCGGCGAGCAGCTCCCGGAGCGGAGCCGGCCGCGCCCCGGCGGCCGTGATCTCGTCGTCGGTGAGCGCCGGATCAGTCCCCCAGACCTCGAAGCCGAGCGCCGCGGCGCGCTCGACGAGCGTCCGCCCCGTCCGACCGAGGCCCACGACGCCCAGGCGCGTCCCCCGGATCCGCCGCAGCTCGCCGGCGGTCTGCCAATCCCAGCCGCCGGCGCGCACGTCGCGGTCGAGGACGACGACGCCGCGGAGCAGCGAGAGGACGAGCGCAAGCGAGTGGTCGGCGACCTCCTCGACGCAGTAGTCGGGGACGTTGCAGGCCCAGACACCGCGTCGCTCGGCCTCCTCCACGTCCAGATGGTCGAAGCCGACGCTGCACGTGGCCACGACCCGAAGCGACGGCAGCCGGTCGAGGTCGGCAGCGCGCACCTCGGTCTCCGTCCCGACCAGCAGCGCCACGACGTCGGCACCCTGCCACGGCTCGCTGCCCTCGGCCACGCTCACGCCGATGCCGTCCAGGAGCTCTCGCACCCGGTCGGTGTCGTAGAACCGGTCGCCGACGACGACACGCACGGCCCGGTTACTATCACCGCCCGCTGCCCGCGGGCAACCGTGCACGAGAAGGAGATCGAGATCCGCTGGAACGACCTCGACCCGTTCGGGCACGTCAACCATGCGATCTTCCTGACGTACCTGGAGGAGGTTCGGGACGAGTGGCTCGCGCGCGCCATGGGCGACACGATGGACTACGTCGTCGCCCGCGTCGAGATCGACTACCGCCGCGAGCTCGTGCTCGGCGACGATCGGGTCACCGCCCGCGTCCGGCTGGACTCTCTCGGCACGTCCAGCATCCACACCGTCGAGGAGCTCGTCGTGCCGGACGGTGAGGCCGCGGCCGAGGCGAAGGCAGTGCTCGTTGCCTGCGACGACGAGCATCGCCCACGGCCGCTGACGGAGGTGGAGCGCGCGGCGCTTGCGGCTGCGTAGGATCCGCGGGTGGTCCCGACCGTCCCCGAGCTGCCTGCGGACGTCCGCGAGCTGAAGGAGCGCGTCTCCGAGTTCCTCGCACGCGAGGTCTACCCGCTCGAGCAGCGGGTCGCCGAGGCCGGACGCATCGAGCCCGAGTGGACGCACGAGCTCCGCCGGAAGTCCTGGGCGGAGGGCTTCGCCATGCTGAACATGCCCGCCGAGGCCGGCGGCCGCGGCCTCTCCATGCTCGGTCAGGTGGCGCTCGAGGAGGAGTCGGGGAAGGCCACGAACGGGCTGGGCTTCACGGTCGTCGACCGCGGCCCCGCGGAGCTCTGGGACGTCACCACGCCGGCCCAGCGCGAGACGTTCGTTTCCCCGATCCTCCGCGGTGAGTACCGCGAGGCGTGGGCCGTCACGGAGCCTGGCGCCGGCTCCGACGTCAACGCCATCTCGGCCACGGCCGAGCGGGACGAAGACGAGTGGGTCCTGAACGGCGAGAAGTGGTTCGTGACGAGCGAGGGCGATCCCGGCTTCTACCTCGTGCTCGGGGTCGCCGACGGCGAGCAGGTCCTCTTCATCGTCGAGCCCTGGCGGCCCGGACTCGACATCGTGCGGACGCCGGGGTTCCTCCACGACCCCTACCTCGACCACCACCCGGAGATCCGGCTCACGAACGTCCGCGTGCCGGAGGAGAACCGCATCCCGGAGGGCGGCGGCGAGGGCGCGCGCGAGTGGTTCCTCGTGGAGCGCCTCTTCATCGCCGCGCGCTGCTGCGGCGCCGCGCAGCGCTCGCTCGAGCTCGCGCGCTCCTACGCGCTCGAGCGCGAGGCCTTCGGCGCGAAGATCGCCGAGCACCAGGGCGTCTCCTTCCAGCTGGCCGACTCCCTGACGGAGCTCCTCGCCGCACGGCTCCTCACCTACCACGCCGCCCACGCGTTCGACTCGGAGCCCGACCGCCGGGTCGTCCACGGCAAGGTCGCGATGGCAAAGCTCTACGCGTCCGAGGCCGCCGGCCGCATCGTCGACCGCGCCCTGCAGATCCTCGGCGGGCGCGGCTACATGCTGGAGAACCCGGTGGCGCGCTTCTACCGCGAGGTGCGGGTCGACCGAATCTGGGAGGGCACGAGCGAGATCCAGCGGCTCATCGTCTCGCGTGGGCTTCTCAAGCGCGGCGTCGAGACGTACCTCCGCTGACGGCTACCCCCGGGGCTTCATGGCAGGCAGGTAGCTCTCCTGCTCGAGCCAGTGGCCGCCGTCGATCGTCAGCGTCTCGCCGGTGATGTAGCCCGCGTACGGGGAGCACAGCGCGGCCGCCCAGACAGCGACCTCGTGAGGGGTCGCCAGACGGCCGAGCGGAACGGTCGACGCCACCCGCTCGCGATCTTCCTCCGTCGGCCAGAGCGCGGCGCCGGCTCCCTCGGTGTCCGTCGGGCCCGGGCAGATGCAGTTCGCGCGGATGCCGTGCGGGGCCCACTCGACGGCCAGCGTCCTCGTCATCGCCACCAGGCCCGCCTTCGCGGCGGCCGAGTGCACGGTGCCGGGGCCACCCGTCCAGGCGTAGCTCGCAATGACGCTGAGGATGGCGCCGCCGTCGCCCTGCGCGATCATCTGCCTCCCGGCCGCGCGCGAGCAGAGGAAGCCGCCGTCGAGGACGATGGAGACGACCGCGCGCCAGCCGTTCGGCGAGAGGTCCTCCGCCTTGACGACGAAGTTGCCGGCGGCGTTGTTGACGAGCACGTCGACCCGGCCGAACTCCTGGACGGTCGCGGCGACGAGCGCATCGACCGCCTCGGGGTCTCGCACGTCGGTCGGGACGGCGAGGCCAGGCCCGCCCAGGAGCGCCACGGTCTCGTCGAGCGGCTCCGGCCGCCTGCCGGCCACCGCCACGGAGGCGCCGAGGCGCCTCAACTCGAGCGCGATGGCACGGCCGAGGCCGCTGCCGCCGCCCGTGACGACGGCGACCTTGCCGTCGAACGTCCCCTCAGCGAGCATCTCCGCCGAGGACGATACGCGCGTCGAGGGCCAGGGCACCGTCCGGGAGCGCGAGCAGGGGGTTGATCTCGACCTCGGCGATCTCCGGATGCTCGGCCGCGAACTGCGAGAGCGCGGCGGCCGCCCGGGCGGCGGCCCCGACGTCCACGGCGGGCTTTCCCCGGGCCCCGTCCAGGAGGGGCTCGATCTGCAGCGACCGGAAGAGAGCCTCGGCGGCCGCCTCCGTCACCGGGGCGAGAGCGACCGCCACGTCCTTGACGATCTCCGCGTAGAGCCCGCCCGCGCCGACGAGGAGGATCGGCCCGAAGCGCGGATCGCGCCTGGCGCCCACGATCAGCTCGAGCCCTTGTGCCAGCGGCGCCATCGCCTCCACCGAGTACGCCGGCGGCGAAAGCGCCGCCTCCATGCGTGTGAAGGCGTCGTTGAGCTGCTCGGGCCCCCGGAGCCCGACCGCGACCCCGCCCGAGTCGGACTTGTGCAGCTCGCCGAGCGCCTTGAGGACGACCGGGTAGCCGATCTCGGCAGCGGCGCCCATCACCTCCTCGAGGCCTGCGGCCCTGCGGGCCTCGGCGAACGCTACCCCGGCCGAGGCAAGAAGCTCGCGGGAGGCGAAGTAGTCGGGTGCTCCCGTGACACGCTCGTCCGGCGGAGGCAAGCCCGGAACGTGGCGGAGCGCCTCGGGCGTCACGTGCGCCAGCCGGCCGGCCGCCCACACCGCCGCCTCGACCTCGCGGAAGACCGGGACGCCCCTCGCCCGCAACATCTCCGCGGGCGGCGAGCGCCAGTACATCGTGTGGGCGAGGAGGGGCACACCTGTCTCCGCAGCCGCTTCCGCCATGCCCTCGGCCGACTGAACCTCGTTGCGCTCGAACTCGTCCGAGTAGTGCGCGTAGCCGCCCAAGTACCCCGTGAAGAGGACGGTGTCGACCTCCCCGGACTCGAGCAGCGCCCGCGCGACCTTGGCGAAGCTCGAGATGTCCTGCTCCCCCCCGCCCGCGAAGTCGACCGGGTTCACGAGCGTCGCGGTCGGCGGCAGGGCTTCGGCGAGCCGCTCGCGGGTCGCCTCCGAGAGCGCGGGCAGCTCGAGCCCGGCCTTGGCAGCGAGGTCCGAGGCGACGACGGTGTGCCCGCCGCCGTCCGCGGCGAGCGCGATTCGCTTGCCGAGCGGCCGGCGGCCCGTGAGGAAGGCCTGGGCCAGGTCGACGACCTCCTTCGGCGAAGAGACGAGCTCGATCCCGGCCGCGATCGCGGCCGCCTCGATCGCAGAGAGGTCGCTGGCGAGCGCTCCGGTGTGCGAGCGCGCGGCCCGCGCGGCGGCCTCGGTCGCGCCGCCCGCGAGGAGCACGACGGGCTTCCCGGCTGCGGCACAGGCACGCGCGAAGGCCCTGCCGTCGCGGAAGTCTTCGAGGTAGACGGCGATCAGCTTCGTCGGCTCGTGCGCGGCGAAGGACTCGACGAGCTCCCATGCTTCGACATCGGCCTGGTTCCCCAGCGAGACGAACCGCGAGAAGCCGAGCCCGAAATCCGCTGCGAGCAGGCCGACCTCGAGCGCGAGGTTGCCGCTCTGCGAGATGAGGCCGATCGACCCTGGCTCGAGGTCCTCGGAGCAGAGCTCGAGCGACGCGTCCGCGTCGTAGACGCCGAGGCAGTTCGGTCCCACGAGGACGGCGCCGGCAGCGCGGACCCGTTCGACGATCGCCTCCTCGCGCGCGCGCCCGTCGGCGCCCATCTCCCCGAACCCCGCGCTGATGGCGACGAGCGCCTTCGCGCCCGCGGCGAGCGAGTCCTCCACCGCCTCCTCGAGACCCGAGGCCGGCACGGAGATCACGACGAGCTCGGGGGCCTCCGGGAGATCGGCCACCGAGACGTGCGCCTCGCGCCCGAGGATCTCGCCGCCCTTGCGGTTGACGAGGTAGACGGAGCGCCGCCCCTCACCGCGGACCGCGCCGTTGGCCAGCAGATAGCCCCACTTCCCCGGCACCGTCGAGGCACCGACGACGGCGACCGAGCGAGGGTCGAAGAGGGCCGAGAGGTCGCGGCTCACTTCAGCAGGTTCCGGGAGATGATCAGGCGCTGGATGTCGGACGTGCCTTCCTCGATCTCCTCGAGCTTCGCGTCCCGCATCCACTTCTCGACCGGGTACTCCCGCGAGTAGCCCCAGCCGCCGAGCGTCTGCACAGCCGCCCACGTGCACCACATCGCGGTCTCCGAGGCGAAGAGCTTCGCCATCGCGGCCTCCATGGGGACGCTCTCGCCGGCGTCGATCCTGCGCGCGGCCCGGTGGACGAGCAGACGGGCGGCGTCGACGCGGGTCGCCATGTCGGCGAGGCGGAAGGCGACCGCCTGGTGCTCGGCGATCGGCTTGCCGAACTGCTCCCGCGACTTCGCGTACTCGACCGCGTACTCGAGCGCCGCCCGCGCGATCCCGGTGGCCGACGCGCCGAGCGTGATGCGCGAGCGGTCGAACGTGTGCATGAGCCCGTAGAAGCCCTGCCCCTCGTCGCCGAGCCGGCGGTCTTCCGGCAGCTCTGCGTCCTCGAGGAACATCTCGGCGTTCACGATCGCGCGCTGGCCCATCTTCTTCATCGGCTCGCCGAAGCTGATGCCCGGGTCGCCCGTCTCGACGACGAACGCGGTGATGCCGCGGGAGCGCGATCCTGGCTCGACAGTCGCGAAGACGACGTAGAAGTCGGCGACGCCTCCGTTCGAGATCCACGTCTTCTGACCGCGCAGGACGTAGCCCCCGTCCGCGCGCGTCGCAGTCGTGGTGATCGAGGCCGCGTCGGAGCCGGCGCCGGGCTCGGTGGTGGCGAGAGCGGTCAGCGGCGGCCGCTCGCCGGCGATCGGCTCGAGCCAGCGGCGCTTCTGCTCGTCGCTCCCCAGCTCGACGACGGGCTCGGCGAAGAACCCGCCCGAGGTGATGAGGTTGCCGATCCCGGCGCAGCCGCGGCAGAGCTCCTCCTGGACGACGACGGCGGTGAGGGCGTCGGTGAGGCCGCCACCGCCGTACTCCTCGGGGAGCATGAACGAGGTCAGGCCGAGCGCCGCTGCCCTGTACCAGACCTCCCACGGCGTCTCGACGTCCGCCTCGTCGACCTCGGCCGCGATCGGCCGGATCTCCCGGTCGGCGAACTCCCGGCAGACCTCCCGGATCTCGCGCTGCTCGGGGCTCAGCCCGAAGGGCTCGTAGGCGACCTCGCTCATCGGCCCACCGGCCGGTGAGCGGGTGGAGGGTGTGTGAGGGAACCGGAAGGTTCCCTCACTGCATCGAAGAAGGGGGCTCGCGGGGGAAACACGGTTTCCCCCGCGGGAGCGAGCCGAAGGCGAGCGACGCTCATCCGTCAGATCCTCGCAGATGCGCCCGTCTCCCGGCCTCGATAGCCTCGTGCCGATGCCGAATGTCCCTGAGTCCGCAGAGGTCGTGATCGTCGGCGGCGGCGCCATGGGCGCGAGCGTCGCTTACCACCTCGCAAAAAAGGGGGTGAAGAACGTCGTCCTCCTGGAGCGGGAGTCGCTCGCGAGCGGCTCGACGAGCAAGTCCGCCGGCGGGATCCGCGCCCAGTTCGCGGACGAGCTCAACGTTCGGATCGCACTCCGCTCGATGGCGGAGTTCCAGGCCCTCGACCGGGTGAGCGGGATCGAGTACAAGCGCCACGGCTACCTCTTCCTCCTCACGAACGAGGTCGACCTCGAGAGCTTCCAGAAGGCGCTCGCCCTCCAGGAGAACCTGGGAGTCCCGTCCCGGCTGATCTCGCCCGACGACGTCAAGGCGATGATCCCGGCGCTCGAGACGTCGGACCTCCTGGCGGCCGCCTACTGCCCCATCGATGGGCACGCGTCGCCGGAATCGGTCGTCCAGGCCTACGCCGGCGCGGCGGCAGCCCAGGGCGTCACCATCGTGCAGGGCACCTCCCTCGACCGGATCGCCGTGCTCGGCGACAAGATCGTCACCATCGAGACGTCGGCGGGCCGCATCCGCACGGGGACCGTCATCTGCACGGCGGGCGTCTGGTCCCGCGACGTCGGCAACCTCGCCGGGCTCGACATCCCGGTACGCGGCGAGGCCCGCTGGATGCACTTCACGCCCGAGGACGGAGGGCTGCCGCAGGAGCTGCCGCTGACCGTCGACTTCGCCACCGGCTTCTACTTCCACCGCGAGGGCGCCGGTCTCGTCTTCGGCGGGCGCGAGCCCACCATCGAGGGTGTCGCGAGCCACGGCACGCGCCGTCTGCCGGTGCTCGCCGAGCTGCCGATCCAGGCGTCCTGGTGGGGCTTCTACGAGATGAGCCCCGACCACAACGCCATCGTCGGCGAGGTCGCGCAGCCGCGGCGCTTTCTGTACGCGACCGGCTTCTCCGGCCACGGCTTCCAGCAGGCGCCGGCAGTCGGAGAGCACCTCGCGGAGCTCGTCGTCGGCGCCGAGCCTTCGCTCGACCTCTCCCCGCTCTCGCTCGACCGCTTCGCCAGCGGCGGCGAGAGGCACGAGCGCTTCGTGGTGTAGGGACGTGCGCGTGTTCGTTCTCGCCAGACACGGCGAGTCGACGCTGAACATCGAACGCCGCGTGAACGGCGACCCGAACGTGCCGGTGGCGCTGACCGAGCGCGGGCGCGACGAGGCGCGCCGGCTCGGCGAGCAGGTCGCTCGCCTTCCGCTCGACGCCTGCCTGCACACGCGCTTCCCGCGCACCAGGGAGACGGCCGAGATCGCGCTCGCCGGGCGCGAGGACGTCCCGCTCGTCGAGGAGCCGCTCTTCGACGACATCGACATCGGCGACCTGGAGGGCGAGAAGCTCGAGGACTATCGCGCCTGGAAGCACGCGCACACGCGGGAGATGCCCTTCCCCGGCGGTGAGAGCCTCGATGACGCGGCGCGGCGCTACGCCCTCGCCTTCCGGCGGCTCCTCGACTCGTCCTGGGGCTCCGTCCTCATCGTCTGTCACGAGATTCCGATCCGCTACGCGCTGAACGGCGCCGCCGGCTCCGACTCCCTCGACGGCCCCGCGCACGAGATCGCGAACGCGGCGCCCTACCTCTTCGACGAGGAAGCCCTCTCCCGCGCCGTGAGCGGGATCGAGCGCTTGGTTAAGATCTCCGGCTAGAGACCGGGGAGCCGCTTCCTAGCGGCTGAGAGGGGGCTCGAGAGCCCCGACCCGCCGAACCTGATCTGGGTAATGCCAGCGAAGGGAGGCACGATGCAACCGATCGAGCGGACGTGGGGCGTCACGCCCGTGCCTGAGCGACTGCGGACGCTCTCCGGGCTCGACACGGGCCTGCTCTGGGGGAATCTCGGGATCAGCCTGCTCGTCCTCTTCACGGGGACGTTCCTGGCGGGCCTGGGGCTGCAGCGAGCCTTGCTCGCCGTCGTCGTCGGAGCCGTGCTCGGGTGCGCGCTGCTCGGGCTTGCCGGCCTGATCGGCTTCGAGCGTCGCGTGCCCGGCATGGTGCTCCTGCGCGCTCCCCTGGGCGAGCGCGGCTCGTACGCTCCGACGACGCTCAACGTGCTCCAGAACCTTGGCTGGGCCGTCTTCGAGCTCTACGTCATGTCCCTCGCCGCCGCCGCGCTCTCCGAGCGGGTCTTCGGCTTCGACGGCCGCTGGCTGTGGGTGCTCGTCTTCGCGGCGCTCACGCTGTGGCTCGCCCTGGCGGGGCCTATCTCCTTCGTGCGCCGCTGGGTGCGGCGCTTCGCCGTCTGGGTCGTCGCCGCGTCGACGGCCTATCTCGTCTGGTGGGCGCTCGACGGCGCCGACGTCGGAGCGCTCTGGTCGGCGGACGGCGAGGGTGGGATGCGCTTCTTCCAGGGAGTGGACCTCACCGTGGCGATGGCGGCCTCCTGGCTGCCCCTTGCCGCCGACTACACGCGCTTCTCCCGCAGTAGGAGGGCGGCCTTCTGGGGAACCGGGGTCGGGTATTTCGTCCCGCTCGCGCTCCTCTTCGCGCTCGGCGCCCTGCTCGCGCTCTCTCGAGGCCTCTCCGAGCCCGCGACGATCTTCACCGCGATCGTGGCCGGAGGCGCCGGTAGCGCCGTCGCGCTGCTCGCGCTCACGGTCGACGAGACGGACGAGCCGTTCGCCAACGTCTATTCGGCCGCCGTGTCGATCCAGAACCTCCTGCCGGCCGCCTCGCAGCGGCATCTGATCTACGCGGTAGCCGGGATGGCCGCGGCCGGGGCGCTCTTCGTGGACATCGTCGCCTACGAGACGTTCCTCTTCCTCCTCGGCTCCTTCTTCGTGCCGCTGTTCGGCGTCCTCGCCGCGGACTTCCTCCTCGGCGCGGCACCTCCCGTCGACGTGCGCTGGAGCGGCATCGGCGCCTGGGCGGCCGGCTTCGCGCTCTATCAGTGGGTCCACCCGACCGGCCCGGAGTGGTGGACGGAGCTGCTCGCGGAGGTTCCGGGAGCGGGCGACGTGACGATCGGCGCGTCGCTCCCGGCGTTCGGGCTCGCGTTCGTCCTCTACGCGGGCGTACGCTCCGCGCATGCGCCGCTTGGGCGTCGTCGGGCTCGTCTCGCTGGATCGCGTTGACGGCGGCATCCCCCGCCTCGGCGGGGCGCCAGTGTACGCGGCGCGCGCGCTTCGCCTGGTCGGGCAGCCGGCCGTCGTGGCGACGAAGCTCGCCGACGAGGATCGCCCACGGCTCGCGGGTCTCGGCCTGCCGGTCGTGGCCGAGAGCGCGTCGCGGACGATCGAGTTCCGGATCGAGAACGACGGGGACCGCCGCCGGCTCGCGATCGAGGAGCTGGGAGAGCCCTGGAGCGCAGCGGAGGCGCGCGGCTGGCTCACGCGGACGCTCGCCGACGCCGACTGGGTGCACGCGGGCGCGCTGACGCGGGCGGACTTCCCTCCGGAGACACTGGCCGCTCTGGCGCGGGGGCGCGTGCTCAGCCTCGACGGGCAGGGCCTGGCGCGCCGGGCCGCCGTGGGGGACGTCGTCCTCGACCCCGACTACGACCCGGACGTCTTGCGCCACGTCCGCGTCCTGAAGCTGGCGCGCGACGAGCTCGAGGCGCTCGGGCTCGAGCTCACCGAGCGATCGCTGGGGTCGCTCGGCGTTCGAGAGGTCGTCGTGACGCTCGGCCAGGCCGGGGCCGTGGTCTACGCGGACGGGCTCGCGGAGCACGTGCCGACGATTCCGCTGGCCGGCGTCGATCCGACCGGGGCGGGCGACTCCTGGACGACCGCGTACCTCTGCTTCCGTCGCCGCCGGCATTCCCCCGTCTCGGCGGCGCGGCTAGCCAACGGCGCCGTGGGCGCGGTCCTGGGCCGTTGACGCGGCCGTTGATCGTCATCGCCGGCTGCGAGGACGGGACGTACCTCGTCGAGGTGGGAGCGAGCGCCGAGGAGGATCAGCTGGCGGGTCGCCAGGAGAGCGCGGCGGTCGAGCGCGAGCGCCCGCTCGGGCTGGCGCCGTCGTGGGCCGCGACGCACGTCCTCGACGTGGACGCCGTCGGCTCCACCGTCGTCCTCCTCCTCGATCGCAAGCCGCCGCTCCTCGTCTCCCACGACGGGGGGCTGACGTGGGACGAGCGCGGCGCCGGCCTGCCGACCGGCCGTGCGGTAGCGCTCCGGGACAACCCGGACCACGTCCTCTACGGCGCCCGCAACCGCCTCTTCGTCTCCGGCGACGGCGGCCGCTTCTGGCGCGCGCTCGCGGTCGAGCTTCCGGAGATCCACGACGTCGCGTGGGGCTGAGGCCACGTCCCCTGTGGCCACGTTCGGGGTCTGACCCAAAACGAGGGCCGCAAGGGACAGTTCGCGCACTGCGAACTCGCAGGCTCAAGCGGTTCACCGAGTCCCCGCCGACGCGCGGGTTTCCACAGGAATCGGGGCCTTACACCGGCCACTTGAGACACGTCCGGGGTCAGACCCCGGACGTGGCCCTAGAGGCTGAACTCGCCGCGCGCGACGACGACCGAGGAGCCGCCGACCTCGACCCGCTCCACCTGCTCGGCCGAGCCCTCGACCCTGGCATAGAGCGTGCTCGGGCGGCCGATCTCGACGCCCTGGGTGATCTCGATCTGCTCGCCGAACGGGATCCGCCCGTGCCGCGCTAGGTGGACGGCAAGCGGACCGGCCGCGGAGCCGGTGGCCGGATCCTCCGCGACGCCGTCCCCCGGCGCGAACATCCGCGTCTTCCAGCGCGTCCCGGACCCGGCGGAGCAATTGGCGTGGACGTCGCCCATGATCCGCGCGACCGCCGCGAGGTCGGGCTCGACGGCTGCCACCGCCTCCTCGTCCGCCAGCAGGACATAGACGTTGCCGACACCCGACTCGTAGAGCTCCAGCGGGAGCGCAGATGCCTCGACGCCAAGTGCCGCGAGCAGCTCGTCGCCCCGTTCGAAGGGCCGCACGGTCGGTATCGGCTGGGTCATCCGGCCGAACACGACGCGGCCTGAGTCGTCACGCTCGAGGACTACGGGAACGACGCCGACGCCGGTCTCCAGCCGGATCTCGACCAACTGCAGAGGCGCGCCGAGCACGAAGGCCGTCCCCAGCACCGGGTGGCCGGCGAACGGGAGCTCCGACACCGGCGTGAAGATCCGGATGCGAGCGTGGCCGCCCGCCTCGGGCGTGTAGACGAAGACCGTCTCCGAGTAGTTCATCTCCTTCGCCAGCCGCTGAAGCTGGTCCTCGGGGATCTCGCGGGCATCCGTGAAGACAGCGAGTTGATTCCCCTCCAGCGGCGTGTCCGTGAAGACGTCCGCAACCACGTAGCGGTAGGTCGCCACATGAGAACTCTGACAGAACCGCCTGTAAACGGGCGCGGGCTGCTACCCTCGTCCGGCTGCTCGCCCGGGTGACCCAGCCCATGTTCACCCGCGATCCACTTGCCAAGCCAGAGCCGCTGATCCGGCGCGTCTACGCCTACGCCGCCTACCGCCTCGGCGACGGGCCCGAGGCCGAGGACGTCGTCGGCGAGACGTTCGAGCGAGCGGTCCGCTACCGGGACCGATACGACCCGAAGCAGGGCCCCCCGATCGCCTGGCTCCTCGGGATCGCCCGCCGCTGCGTCAGCGAGGCTTATGCCGGCAGGAGGGACGAGCCGCGGGCCGAGCTCACGGACACCGTTCGTGAGATCGAGGAGGACACCGTTCGCCGGCTCGAGCTGCGCATCGCGGTCAACCGGCTCGACGAGCCCGACCGCGAGCTGATCGCCCTCCGCTACGGCGCCGATCTGACCGCGGCGCAGATCGCGGAGCACCTCGGGCTCCGCACCAACACGGTCGAGGTGCGCCTCCACCGCGCGCTCGCCCGCCTGCGATCGACGCTGGAGGGCGGGGAGCAATCAGACGTAAGGGTCCGGCCGCCCGACCCGGTACTGAGGGTTGAGAGACGAGAACGCCGACCTGGAAGAGCAGTTTGAGGAAACCCTGGACACGACCGCACGCTTCGGCGGACATCGAGACCGAGCTTCGCGCCCACCGACCTGAGCCGCGCCCCGAGCTTGTCCGGACGATCGCGGCTCACGTCAACGGGATTCGCCCGCAGAGTCGTCGCAGCACGCGTCTGGCCGTCGCGGGCGCACTCGTCGCCGTCGTTGCCTTTGCCGCCGTGGGCGGAATCGGCTACGCGGGCTCAGAACGAGAAACGAAGGTAGACGCCGCGCCGGAGGCGACAGGCGTCACCACCGAAGGCACCGGCCGCCACGTCGCCACCGGCCGGGCCGAACCGACACAGCCGGCTGCACACCCTCCTACCGCTGAAGACTGCGGCAGAGCCGTCAGGTCCCCCCGGCGGGAAGGGCAGGTGCGCCGCATACGAAGAACTGAAGAGCTCCGCGCGGAGAGAGCTGCCTGCCAGCCAGGGCAGCCGAGCCAAGACGGCAAGTAGGCACTCCGACGGACGAAGGCCGACCCGGATAGCCGCAGTCCGGGTCGGCCGCCCTTTCCAGCAGCGAGATCAGTCCGTTCGGTCGAGCTCGAAGACGAGCTCGAGGCCGTCCTCGTCGTCCCACTGCTCGCCGGTCTGGACGAAGCCGAGCTTGCGCACGATCGCGAGCGACGGCTCGTTGCTGGGCGCGACGGAGGCGACGAAGCCCCGGACTCCCTCGCCCTTCGCCCACTCCATGAGGGCGACGGCGGCCTCGGTCGCGTAGCCACGGCCGCGGTACTCCGGGAAGACCGTGTAGCCGAACTCGGCCTGGCCTGGTGCGAGCCCGTGGGACCCGGGAGGGCCGTGGAAGCCCGCGTGCCCGATCATGACGGTGTCGTGACGGCGAACCAGCGCGCGCACGAGCCATCTCTGCGACTCCGGCTCCTCCACCATCTGCCCGAGCCGCAGACGAAGGAGCGGCTCGGCGTCATCGTCCGGCCAGCCGGGGCGGAGCGGCACGGAGAACAGCGCCTCGGCCTCCTCGCGTCTGCCCGCCAGCAAGGCCTCGAGGATCGTCGGCGAGAACGAGACGAGCTCGAGACGCGGCGAGCGGATGGGCGGGACGGCCACTCGGCAAGCCTAGACCGCACCCCTCGGTATCCTCGCCCTCCGTGAGCGCAATCGCCGTCTCCGGCCTGCGGAAGTCCTACGGGCAGCAGGAGGTCCTGCACGGCCTCTCCTTCGCGGTCGAGACCGGCGAGGTCTTCGCCCTCCTCGGGCCGAACGGCGCCGGGAAGACGACCACCGTCGAGATCCTCGAGGGCTACCGGCGGAGAGACGGCGGCGACGTGCGCGTCCTCGGCGAGGATCCCGAACGCGGCGGCCGGAGCTTCAAGGCGCGGATCGGCATCGTCCTCCAGTCCTCGGCCGTCTACCACCTCCTCTCCGTGCAGCGAGATCGTGGAGCTCTTCGCCGGCTACTACCCCCGCCCGCGCCCGGCCGGCGAGGTGATCGAGCTCGTCGGGCTCGCCGAGCAGCGCGAAGCGCGGGTACGCACGCTCTCCGGCGGCCAGCTCCGACGCCTCGACCTCGCGCTCGCCCTGGTCGGAGACCCGGAGCTCGTCTTCCTCGACGAGCCGACGACCGGCTTCGACCCCGCCGCGCGGCGGCAGGCCTGGGAGACGATCCGCGACCTCCGCTCGTTGGGGAAGAGCATCCTCCTGACGACCCACTACATGGAAGAGGCGCAGCGCCTCGCCGACCGCGTCGCCATCCTCCGGAGCGGCGAGATCGTCGGCACGGGCTCGCCACGAGAGCTCCTCTCCGGACACGCGTCGGTGGAGATCCGCTACCGCCGAAACGGAAGCGAGGTCGTCCTCGCCACCGAGGAGCCGACGCGCGTCCTCCACGAGCTGACCGCGCAGGCACTCGCGGACGGCGTCGAGCTGGAGGGGCTCGAGGTGCACAGGCGGAGCCTCGAGGACGTCTACCTCGAGCTCACCCGTGAGGACGGCGAGTGAAGCTCTTCGTCCACGAGCTCCGTGCCCAGCAGCTTCTCTTCTGGCGGAACCGCGAGGCGGCCTTCTTCAGCTTCCTCTTCCCGATCCTGCTCCTCGTCCTCATCGGCTCGGTCTACGGGGACGAGCCGATCGAGGGCGTGAGCGCCTCCACCTTTCTGCTGATCGGGCTGCTTGGCTACGGCGCTGCCGCAAACGCGTTCGCATCCCTGGCGATCACACTCGTCGTCCGCCGGGAGGCGGGGCTCCTCAAGCGGGTGCGCGGGACGCCGCTCGGCCCGGGGAGGTACCTCTCCGCGGTTATCGCTTCCACCGTGGTCGTGATCGCGCTGCAGGTGATCGCGCAGCTCCTCCTCGGCGTCTACGTCCTCGGCGCGGACTGGCCCGACCGGCCGCTCGCGTTTGCCTTCGCGATCCTCCTCGGCGCAGCCGCGTTCGCAGCTCTCGGCCTCGCGGTGACGACGGTCGTCCGCACTGCGGAGGGCTCCTCTGCGGTCGTCAACGCCATCTACCTGCCGATGGCGTTCATCTCGGGAGTCTTCTTCTCGACGGAGGAGATGCCGGCCTTCCTGCAGGCAATCTCCGAGGTGCTCCCGCTGACGTACTTCCTCGACCTTATCCGCGCGAGCTTCGTCGAGGAAGAGAGCTACGCCGCCTCGGCGCTGGTCGTCCTCTCCCTCTGGGGCGTCGCCGGCCTGGTCGTCGCGCTCCGCCGCTTCCGCTGGGAGCCCCGCGAGGGCATCGCGGAAGCCTGAGCCCCGGCGTTACGGATTGACTCGCTCGACGTTCTCGCAGACGAGCGTGACGGACTCGATCAGCACCTCGGACGAGCCGGCCTTGAGACCGCTGATCTCGACCCTCGACGGCCAAGCGCTCTTTAGCGCGTAGCGCGCGATCGGCCGACCTTCAGCGTCGCGCATCACGAGGACAGCGTTCCGACGTGCCGCCGCTCCGGACCCCACGGCGTCACTGTGCCAGATCGAGACGGCCAGGTCTTTGTTCATGGCGCGCCTCAGGGTCACCGTCGGCGGAATCCGCTTGCCGGGAAGCTTCTTCAGGCCAAAGGTGCCCTCCTTATCAGGCGCCAGCGTCAGGGTTGACGGATCGAGCCCGGAGGTCAACTCGATCAACTCCGAGAACTGGCCGATCTCGACGCCGTCGATCGTGAGGGAGAAACTCGCCGCGGTGAGCGTCTCAGCGGCTTCGGGTACCCGCTCCGGGGCGTGGGACGTCATGGCAGCACCTCCTTGCGGTGTGGCGGGAGACTACTTGTGCTGACCCGCAGACGCGACGCCGTGAGCCGGCGAGAGCGGGTGCTACCGTGAGCGCCGCGCCCCCGTAGCTCAGTGGATAGAGCAGCGGTTTCCTAAACCGCGTGCGCACGTTCGATTCGTGCCGGGGGCACCTCACCTCCGAGCAAGCGCAAGCACCGTGTCCAGGCCGGTGACGCCATCGACGGCGCCGACCGCGGTCGTCGCGAGCGCGCCCGCGGCGTTGGCGAATGCCGCAGTGCGCTCCTGCGGCCAACCCGCCAGGTGGCCGTAGAGGAACCCGGCGGCGAACGCGTCTCCCGCTCCCGTGCTGTCGAGGGCATCCACCGCCGAGGCGGCCACGAAGCCCTCGAACTCCTCTCCCGCGATGTAGCAGCCGTCTCCGCCGAGCTTCAGTGCGACCGTCCCGACTCCGCGCTTCCGAAGCCACGCGGCGGCTGCCGGAGCCTTCTGCTCGCCGGAGACCTCGGCGGCCTCGGCGAGGCTGGGGACGAAGACATCCACGAAGGGCAGGCTCGGCAGGAGGCGCTCCCAGCGGCCGGTGGCGTCCCAGACCGTGTCGAGACTGGTCGTCAGGCCGCGCTCCTTTGCCCGTTTCAGCACCGCTGCCGCGGGCTCGCCGTCGAGCTCGGGCATGACAAGGGCGCCAGCCAGGTGCAGGGCACGGCCTGAGAAGAGCACGTCCTCGTCGAGCTCATCCAGCCGCAGGCATCCGTTGGCGCCGGGGAGGTGGAGAAAGGTCCGCTCACCGCCCGAGTCCACGAGGACGACCGTCACCGAGGTCGGCGCCTCCGGATCCCGCAGGACGCCGCGCCGTTCGATGCCACGCTCGTCGAGGAGCCCGAGGACGAAGTCCCCGAGAGGATCGGCGCCGACCTTCCCGACCACCGAGGCCGGGAGCCCGAACCGGGCGAGCACGCTTGCCGTGTTCAGCGCACAGCCGCCACCGCGTAACGAGATCTCGTCGACGAGCCCGAGCGAGCCGCGCGCCGGGAGGTCGTCAACCCGACGCGCGATCACGTCCGCGACGAGGATCCCCAGGCAGACGACGTCGGCCATGAGCCGACTATTTCGGAGTCAGGCTCGGCTTGCCACTGCCTCCGCGGTCAGCGGGGTGGGCGCGGTGCTCAAGAACCGCCCGCCGCCAGCTCGGCCGAGTTCACGCCGCAACCCTGCGCAGCGCAAGCGGCTGAAATGATCCGCCCGGTGGCGGACATGAACGTGCAATGACCGCGACGCCCGAGCCCCAGGACTCCCGTCGCGCTCGGTTCCGGGCCGTCTACGACGCGAACTACCACCGCGTTCTCGGCTACGCGCTTCGAAGGGCGGCAACGCGTGAGGATGCCGAGGACGTCGTGGCCGAGACCTTCCTCGCGGCCTGGCGCCGGTTGGAGGAGGTCCCTCGCGGAGGCGACGCCAGGCCGTGGCTGTACGGGGTCGCCCGCAACGCCCTCGCCAACCAACGTCGCGGCCAACGACGACGCGGACGCCTCTGGGGTCGCCTCCAGGCGGAGCCGACCTCGCCGGCGCGGCCCCGGGCGGACGCGGATGACCAGCTCGCTTCGGTGGGCGCGGCCTTCCGGCGACTGAAGGACGACGACCGCGAGCTACTGGCGCTCGCGGCCTGGGAGGAGCTCGATCCGGGCGAGATCGCGACAGTCCTAGGGTGCTCCCGCAACGCGGCCAGGATTCGGCTGCACCGGGCCCGCCGGCGGCTGGCGCGTGAGTTGCAGCGCACCGAGGCGGACACGACGCGTTGGTCCTTGGCCTCGATCGAGGCCGAGCAGGCACTGAGGAGGGAGCCCCGATGAGCACGAGCAACCAGCTCGACGAGATGGTCGCCCGGCTGCAGCCGGTCCGTGATCGGGACCTGGCCGGGGAATCGCGGTCGCAGGACGCAGAGGCGCTCTTCGAGCGAATCGTGGCCGGCCGCGACGGCGATCTGCAGGGCGCGGCTCTTCTGGACCGCCGCCCGCGGCACGGCCGGCGCTGGCTCATCGCCGCCGTAGCCGCAGCAACGGTCGGAGTCGTCGCGCTGCTCGCGATCGGCGTCGGTCCGACACCGGAGCGGGTGGCCGTGACCCCGGCCGCCGCCGCGCTTCGGGACGCGGCCGAGGCCGCGCGCGCCCAGGACGGGATCCCGCCCGGTCAGTACCTCTACGTGCGATCCGACAACGCAGTCCTCACGATGGGGTACTTTCCCTCTCCCGACGCCGGGGCCTTCCTTGACGGCGGCGACGCTCTCGTGCCCCACGTCCGCGAGCTATGGCTCGGCGACGAGCCCGGCGACGCGGAGCTGCGCGAGCGCAGAGCGGGCGAGCTCCAGTTCCTGAGCGAAGAGGAGCGGGAGCGCTGGATCCAGCTGGGGCGACCCGAGCTCGAGGCGAAGACGCCGTTCTCGGGGATCCTCGCCGGCATCCCTGCTCGCCACTGGTACGGCGGCCCCCTCGACCTGCCGAGCGATGCCGACGCGATCTACGAGCAGTTCGAGGAGGCCGCCGAGCGCAGCACGCGCGACCCTGGAATCCCCTTCGACGTCCACTTCACCAGAGCGATGTTCCACCATTTCAGCGACGTGCTTCGCGAGGCCAGGGCGTCGCCCCAGCAGCGAGCGGGAGCGTACGAGGCCCTGGCGCGGGTCCCCGGCGTGATCCTCGTCGGGGAGACCACCGACCGCCTCGGACGGCGCGGCGTGGCTGTCGCGATCGACATCCTGGAGAACGAGCCCACCGACTTCTTCTTCCGCTACCTGCTCGTCTTCGACCCCGAGACCGCAGACCTGCTCGAGGAGCGGAGGGAAGTCCTCCCCGGCAACCGCTATCGCGGTCTTCCCGCCGGCATGATCGAGGCGTACGCGACCTATGAGTACGCCGTCGTCGGGGCTCTCGGCGAACGGCCTCGCTCTCGCTGAGCTCAGGCGCGGCGGCGCAGGGCGATCCCGGTGAGGATCTCCCTGACGATCCGGTCGGCGGCGAGCGCCGTGATATCGGCCGAGCCGACCGCCGTCGGGATGACCTCGACCACGTCCGCGCCCACGAGCTCCAGTTCCGTCGCCAGCGTGCGCGCGGCCCAGAGGAGGTCGCCGGTGGTCATTCCCCCGGGCTCCGGCGTGCCCGTGCCCGGCGCGAACGCCGGGTCGAGGACGTCCACGTCGATCGTGAGGAAGACCGGCCCGTCGCCCACGAGGCCGACGGTGCGCCCGACGACCTCCTCGATCCCGAGCTCGCGCACGTCGTACATGAAGTAGCTCGTCACCCCGTGCTGGGCCTGCCACGCGAACTCCGCCTCGCCCGGCCAGTAGCCGCGCAGGCCGATCTGGACGTAGCGCCGCGGATCGACGTGGCCCTGCTCGACCAGGCGGTAGAAGGGCGTGCCGTGCGAGATCTCGACGCCGTAGACCTCGGTCCCGGTGTCGGTGTGGGTGTCGAGGTGGACCAATCCGACAGGGCCGCGCGCGGCGGCCACGGCGCGGATGTCGGGCTCCGAGATCGAGTGGTCGCCACCGAGAACGACCGGGATCGCCCCGGCAGCGAGCACTTGGCCGACGAGCTCCTCGATGGCTGCGTGCGTCCGGACGGGATCGGCCGGGATCACCGGGGCGTCGCCGAAGTCCACCACCGAGAGCTCTGCGAAGGCGTCGACCTTCGCCTCGAGGTGCGGCCCCGGCGCACAGCTTGCCGCGCGTATCGCACGCGGGCCGAACCGTGTACCCGGTCGGTCAGAGGTGAGGTCGTCGGTCGGCGCCCCCACGATGGCGACGTCGATTCCCTGGAGCTCGGCCGCTTCTTCCGTGTAGGGCATGGACGCGAAGGTGAGAAGCCCTGCGTACTCAGGCTTCCCGTCGTGCCCACGCGGCCACCGTTTGGTGGGGTCGATCACGGCGCCTGAGTCTACGCCCCTACAGGTGAGGTTGTTCCCTAAGCCGCCTCAGGGGCGCGAGTCGAGCGCCGGCCGAGGCGGGCGAAAGCCAGGGCGGCGGCAAGCAAGAGCGCCAGTGGAACGAGCTCGGCGAGAAGGAAGCCGAGACGGTCACCGGCGAATCCATCGGGGAGCGCGGCGTCGGGATCGGGGGTGCCCAGCCCGGGCCACAGCACGGCCAGGATCGCGAACGCCGTCCACGCCGTGGCGAGCACGCTGCACAACCAGGCGCCCACAGCTCCGCCAGGGACGCGGAAGGGCCGCACGACGTCCGGGTGCGAGCGGCGAAGCTTGATGAGGGCGGGAAACACTGCCATGTTCGAGACGGCAAGGAGGACGATCGAGAGCGAGAGGACGACGCTGAAGTAGCGCTCGCCGTTGCTCCCCGAGACCGCGAAGGCAGCGGCCATCGTCACCGTTGCTACGCCGCCCGAGACCAGACACATGACCACCGGGGTCCCGAGACGAGATGAAAAGCGTCCCAGGCCGGGTGGGCCGGCGCCGTCCAGGCAGGCGACCGCCTGACTCCGGCCGGTGCCCATCACCCAGGTGAGACCGTTGGCGAGCAGAATCCACATGAAGCCCGCCGCCGCGAAGGCACCGACGGCCTGCCCCGCGCCGGACAGCACAACCGTGCCGTCGGGTGAAACGTGGCCGCCGTACACAGTGAAAACGCTCTTCATCGCGTCGATGAACCCGGCCAGGCTCGTGATCCGATCCGCGGGGACGACGGCGAGGATCGCAATGATCGGGACGCTGTAGAGCACGAGCGTGAGCACCCCGGCTCGGGCGATCGAGGCGGGAATGTCGCGCTGCGGGTTGCGCATCTCCCCGGCGGCGGCGGACGGCAGCTCGAACCCGACGAAGTTGTAGAAGAGCACGGGAGCGACGGCGAGGAACACGGCCCACGTGGGCGAGAGGTGCCCCAGCGCGATGCCGTGGGCTCCGTGCTCGAGTGCGTAGAGGCCGACGGTCGCGGTGAAGACGGTGAGGAGGACGACCTGCGCCGCCGCTCCGCTAGCCGGCACACGCTTCCCCTTCGCAAGCGGAGCAATCGCCACCGCGATCGCGGTCCAGATGAAGCCGAGCGCGAAGAGATAGCGCCAGATCCCCTCTAGCGGCGCGAAGAACTCGCCGAAAACGGTCACTGCGGTGATGGTGAGCGACCCGCCCAGCCAGATCGGTGACTCGATCCAGTAGAAGAAGGCCGTCAAGGCGCCGCAGAGCCGTCCGAACGCGAGCCGTGTCCAGACGTAGGAACCGCCCTCCTGCGGGAAGGCGGCGCCCAGCTCGGAGATGACAAGGCCGGCCGGGACGAAGAAGGTCAGGGAGACGACCGCCAGCCAGGTCAGCGACTGTGCACCCCCGTTCGCGACGGCGCCGAGCGTGTCGATGACGACGACTGCCGCGATCAGCAGGCAGACCGTGTCCAGACGGCCGAGCTCGCGCCGCAGCTTCGAGCCCTCAAGCTGGTGAAATTGGAGTGACTGCTCCACCCCGCTGACCATCGCTTTCCTTTCCTCGCTGCAGCGGGAACAATGGGCGGCAGCGCTGTCACGGCACTTGCACGCCGCTTTCACGGGCGACCGGCTGCCGGAGAATCCACAAGACCTTCGGCTCGCCTGCTCTGAGGCACGGGTCGACGCGGATCTCGCGCTCGGCCGGCACGTCATTCCCGAGCAGAGAAGCTCGAGAGTTTGCCGGCCGAGTCTCGGACTCCGGCGAGGGCCGCTGGACGACACTCGCTGCCTTCGCCGAGGGCGTTCCTGACGGCCGCGCTCTACTCGCGCTTCAGCTCACGCGGCCTCGACGACTTCGCCGAAAGCTCCTCTCCGCGATGCGTAAGGAGTTCGGCGGCCACGAGGAGAAGGCCTCGTGACGTGACGCGCGCTACGCGGCAGCCGCCGCCCGCTCCTGCTCGCGCAACTCTTTGACGCGGTCGAGCGCCCGCTCGAGGGTGCTCGCCAGCTCTTCGAGGGCCACGACCGACCCCACAGTTGCTTCCTGCTCTGGCTGGCGCCGCTGCGGTAGGTGCCGCGCGACGGTCGACGTAGCTCTTGCCCCTGCGCGCATTTCGTGCCTCCTTCGTCTCGTGCGCCTTCACTCACGACGGGCGGGAGCGAGCCGGGTCTTCCCTCTGATCTCGCAGTAACCGCTCACCATCGCTTCCTTTTCCTCGTTGCACCGGGAACAATGGGCGGCAGCGCTGTCACGGCACTTGCACGCCGCTTTCACGGAGGGGGACTTGGAGTTTCGAATCCTCGGGCCTGTCGAGGCGCTCGACCACGACGGTCGCCCACTCGCGCTACCGCGGGGGCGCCCCCGTGCCCTCCTCGCCCTGCTCCTGGTCAACCCCGCCGAGGCCGTGCCCGTCGATCGCGTGATCGAGGAGCTCTGGGGCGACAAGCTCCCGGCGAACCCACACAACGCCGCTCAGGGCGTCGCCTCCCGGCTTCGCAGAGCAATCGGTACCGAGGTCGTCCTCTCGGAGGCAGGCGGCTACCGGCTCCTGCTCGCACCAGGCGAGCGCGATTCGGACCGCTTCGAGGAACTCGCGGCAAGAGGCCGAGCCGAGCTCGCGCGCGGCGACGCGGCAGGCGCCGCCGACACCCTGCGCAGGGCGCTGGGCCTCTGGCGCGGGCCCGCCCTCGCCGACGTTCGCTTCGAGCGGTTCGCCCAGTCTGAGATCGTACGTCTCGAGGAGCTTCGACTCGCCTGCTCGGAGGCACGGATCGACGCGGATCTCGCGCTAGGCCGGCACGCTGATGTCGTTCCCGAGCTCGAGGCGCTCGTGGGCGAGCACCCTCTGAGCGAGCGCCTACGCGGTCAGCTGATGCTCGCGCTGTACCGCTCCGGTCGCCAGGCGGAGGCGCTGGCTGCGTATCGCGAGGCTCGGCGCACCTTGGTCGAGGAGCTCGGCATCGAACCGTCCCCGGAGCTTCGGGGGCTCGAGCAGTCCATCCTCCGGCAGGAGGCCGGGGCCCCTCCTAGCTTGCCGGACTCCGCCCCAGCGCCGGCGAGAGCGCTCCGGCGCATTGTCACCTGCCTGGTCTGGGACCTCGCCGGCTCGGCCACGCTGGGTGAGCTCCTCGATCCCGAAGTCCTTCGGCCGCTGCTCATCCGCTGCCACGAAACGATGAGGCTGACATGCGAGAAGTACGGAGGCGCGGTGCACGATTCCGTCGGTGACGGATTCGTTGCAGTATTCGGGGCGCCGATCTCGCACGAGGACGACGCCCTTCGCGCCGTGCTCGCGGCAGAGGAGATAGGCCTAAGGCTGGCCGAGCTGAACGCCGAGCTGAAGCCGACCTTGGGCGTCGAGTTAGCGGCCCGAACCGGACTGAACACGGGAGAGGTGCTGACGCCGGGCGCGAAGGAGGACGACGCGCTTTTCCTCGGCAGCGCAGGAAGCGTCGCCGCGCGCCTCGAACAGGCGGCAGCACCTGGCGAGATCTTGCTCGGGGAGACGACGTGTGCGCTCCTCGGCAGTGCCGTTCGCGTTGAGCTCAGGCAGACGGCGGCCTCGGCTGAGTCGACGCCTGTACGAGCGTTCCGCCTCCTCGAGGTCCTGCCCGGCGTCACTCCGAGCGGGCCTCGTCCCGAGACCCCCTTCTTCGGCCGTGAGCCTGAGCTTCGCCTTCTTCGTGACGCATTCGATCGCTCGGTCGGCGAGCGCGCCTGTCATCTGGTCACGATCTTGGGCGAGCCAGGGATCGGAAAGTCGAGGCTCGTCCGCGAGTTTCAGCCACTCCTCGGGTCGGAGGCAACCTTTCTCGTGGGCCGCTGTCCCGCCTACGGAGAAGGAATCACGTACTGGCCCGTACGGGAAATGGTTCTCCAAGCGGCGGGACCGGGCACGATCGACGGGCTCGTCCAGGGCCTTGACGACGGACCGGCCGTCGCCCGCGGCGTGGCGACTGCGCTCGGCCTCGAAGAAGGAGTCGCCGGTGAAGAGGCGCTCTGGGCTTTTCGCCGATTCTTCGCGGAGATCGCCCGGACACAGCCGTTGGTGCTTGTTTTCGAAGACGTCCACTACGGCCAGGCCGCACTCGTGGACCTCGTCGACCACTTGGCGAGCTGGATTCGAGACGTTCCCGTCCTTCTGCTCTGCCTCGCACGGCCGGAGCTCCTCGATACCCACCGCCAGTGGGCAGGCGGCCAGCGGAACGCAGCCTCGCTGACGCTCGGCCCGCTCTCAGCCGAGGAGAGTCGAGGGCTTCTCGTCGCACTCGCCGGGAAGACGCTGGAGGAGGTCGGGCTCGCGCGCATCGCAGCAACTGCGGGCGGGAACCCCTTCTTCTTGGAGCAGCTCTTGGCCCACGTGGGCGAGCGCGGCACCAACGCCGCAGATCTCGGCCTCCCACCCGTCCTCCAGGCCCTGCTGGCGGCACGACTCGACCTTCTGGGGCCGCAGGAGCGAGCTCTGCTCGAGCACGGCGCTGTCGAAGGCGAGGTCTTCCATCTCGGTTCGGTGCTCGCGCTCTCCGAGGATCTGTCGAGATCGGACGCGGAGGGCGTGCTGCACGAACTCCTGCGGCGTGACCTCCTCCGGCCGGAGAAGCCGGCGCTCGCTGGGGAACACGCAGTGCGGTTCCGTCACGAGCTCATCCGTGAGGCCGCCTACGAGTCCCTACCCAAGGCAGATCGCGCTCACCTCCACGAGCTCCATGCGCGCTGGCTCGAGACCCTCGGCGCGGCCGTACCCGAGCCGGACGCTCGAATCGGCTTCCACCTCGAGCGCGCCAGTTCCCTGGCCCGTGAGGTCGGGGCAGACGGTGACGAGGATCGCGATCTCGCCGTCCGGGCGGGACAACGACTGGTCGAGGCAGCCCGTCACGCGCACCGCCGTGGTGACCTTGCCGGCGAGATCGGCTTCCTCGATCGAGCGGTCGAGCTCCTCGGTCCTGGCGAGCCCGCCGCAGCCGAGCTCTTGCCGGCACTCGGCTCCGCTCTTACCGAGGCCGGAACCTTTGACCAGGCTGCCGACGTGGCCGGGCGGGCTGTCGAGCTCGGCGATCGGCTGGGCCTTCCGCTCGTTCGCTGGCGAGGAATGATCGAGGGCGAGCGCCTTCGCCTCTACCGCCATCCGGAGTCTGTCGACGTCCACGCGACGATCGCCGTCGCCGATGCGGCCATGGCGGCACTTCGGGAGCTGGGCGACGAACTCGGGCTTTCCCGTGCCTCGTATCTGATGTGCGACCTCGCCTGGACCACCGGTCAGATCGAGTCGAGCTTCGAGCACGCCGAGCGCGCAGTCGAGCACGCCCGCCGCGCCGGCATCGGCTTCGAAGTGGCTGCCGCCCTCAACTTCATAGCGGCGCTCGTCCAGGGCCCAACGCCCGTTTCCGAAGCGGTGTCGCGCTGCGGTGCCCTGGAACGGGAGGTCGCGGGCCACCGTGCGGCCGAGCTGACGCTGCTCGGCTGTCGTGCGGCGCTCGCGGCGATGGATCGGCGAGTCGGCGAGGCCCGCGAGGGCATGGCGCGATCGCGAGCGGGCCTCGAAGAACTCGGTCTCCATGAGGCGTCGGCCTGGATGGCCCTCATGGACGCACAGGCCGAGATGCTCGCGGGGAGCACGGCGACCGCGGCCAGGGCGGCACGCGACACCGAAAGAATCACGCGCGCTATCGGCGACAGTTGGTTCCTGTCAGCAGCTCTGGTCGACTACGCCCACGCGATCCTCGACCAGGATCCGATCGATGAGGCGGTGGCCGCCGTCGCGGCGATCGACACGGTCCCCGCCCCGAGCGACATGGAATGGCTGATCAAGCGCCACACGGCCCGGGCGAGACTCGCTGCTCGCCAGGGCGACGCCGAGCGCGGCCTGGCTGAGGCACGGCAAGCCGTCGAGCTCGCGGATCGCACCGACCTCATAGTCTTCCGAGCCGGCGCACACCAAGTCCTCGCGGACTTGCTACTGAGCGCCCGCCGGCCTCGCGAGGCGGAAAAGGCGGCCAAGTCGTCGCTCGAGCTCTGCGAGGCGAAGGAGAACGTTGCCGCCGCCTCGCAGGTCCGCCGCTTCCTTGGCGCTCTCCAGGCCGAAGCCTAGAACGCGCCCAGCGCCCTCGAAAGCGAGAGCTCGGGCATCACCGGGTGCCGCTGGAGGGTCGACGAAGGGGAACGTTTCCTGCGAGACCACCGCTCGGCCGGGTCGATCAAGCGGGCGAGTCCACGCGCTCCAGCCGGTAGCCCATGCCGCGGACGCTCGTGATCGCGTCCTTGCCGAGCTTCTTCCGCAGGTAGCCGACGTACACGTCGACGACGTTCGAGCGCGGGTCGAAGTCGTACCCCCATACGTGGCTGAGGAGCTGCTCGCGCGAGAGGACCTGGCCGGGATGGCGGAAGAACATCTCCGCGAGCGCGAACTCGCGCGCCGACAGGTCGGCGCTCATGCCGTCGACGTCGATGCGGCGCGTCCGCAGGTCGAGCGAGGCCGAGGCGACGCGGAGCACCGTCTCCTCGGGAACGCGGTCGCCGCGAAGCCGGACGCGAACGCGCGCTAGCAGCTCCTCGAAGCGGAACGGCTTCGTGATGTAGTCGTCCGCGCCTCCTTCGAGCCCGGCGACCGTGTCGTGCACCGAGTCGCGCGCCGTGAGGATGACCACGGGCAGTCCCGAGCCTGCGGCCCGGAGCTCCTCGAGCACCGCGAAGCCGTCCTTCCCCGGAAGTCCGAGGTCGAGGATGAGCAGGTCGTAACGGCCGGTCGATGCAAGGGCGACCGCGTCGCGTCCGTCCGAAGCGACCGAGGTCGTGAAGCCGTTCGCCTTCAGGCCCTTCTCGAGGAACGAGGCGATCCGCTCCTCGTCCTCGGCGATCAGGATCCGGCTCACTCCTGCCCTCCCTCGGCGCCCTCGGCCGGCCGGGCCGGGAGGACGATCGTGAACCTCGCGCCCGTGCCGGGCACGCTCGATAGCTCGACGCGGCCGCCGTGCGCGCGGGCGATGGCCTGGACGATCGAAAGGCCGAGCCCGGCACCGTCCGACCGGCGCTCCTCGCCGGCCCGGTAGAAGCGCTCGAAGACCCGCTCCTGCTCCGCGAACGGGATTCCCGGGCCTGTGTCCCGCACCCAGAGGCGCGTCTCGCCGGCGGAGACGAAGGCGCCGAGCCCGATCTCGTCTCCCTCCTCGGTGTGCTGCACCGCGTTCTGCGCGAGCTGCATCAGCGCCTGCGTCACGCGCTGTCGGTCGGCGACGATAGTCCCCTCGGCGAAGGAGTCGAGCTGCCAGTTGCGCGGGCCGAGCGCGGAGGCCTTCGCGAGGACGTCGTCGACCAGCGCCCCCACCTCGAACGGCGCCGGCTTCAGAAAGTCGGGCTGCTCCCACTTCGCGAGCGTCAGGAGGTCGTCGACGATCCGGCTCATCCGCTCGAGCTCGTCCATGACGAGGGCGAGCGTCTGCTCGCGGTCCTCCGGGTCGTCCTCGAGCAGCTCGAGGTGGCCGCGGACGATCGTGATCGGCGTGCGCAGCTCGTGCCCGGCATCGTGGACAAAGCGCTGCTGGGTGGCGAAGGCCGTCTCCAGGCGCGCGAGCATGTCGTTGAACGTCTGTGCGAGGACGCCGATCTCGTCGTGCCCCGACTCCGGGATCCGCCGTGAGAGGTCGCCTCCCGAGATCGAGCGAGCCGTTTCCGTGACCGCCTTCACCGGTCGGAGAACGCGGTCGGCCAAGAGCCACGCGAGCACCGAGCCGATCAGCAGCATCCCGAGCCCGACGCCGGCCGCCACGCGCAGCGCGTCGGACACCTCCCCGCTCTCGCGGTCGCGGAAGATCGCCGCGACGAACACACCGCGAACCCCCTCCTGGCCCAGGAGCGGAACGGCGAGGTACTCGACCGAGCCCGCCGGTGTCGAGACGGCGCCACGCTCGCTCTCGTTCAGCGCGCTCCAGCGCGGCGTGAGCTCCGGATCCTGATCGAGCCTGTACGGGACCACCTGGGCGCTTCGAAGGAACAGCTCGCCGTCCACGAAGGTGACGAAGGCCTCGTTGCGCGAGGGGACGTTTCGCTCGAGGAAGACCTCGAAGATCCGCGACGCGTTTCCCCCGAACCGCTCGCCCGTCTCCGGGTCGTTGCCGCGCGCGAGCTGCCGCAGCTCGCGCGACTCCTGCACGAGCGCCTCGTCGATGCGCTGGTCGAGCCGGCGCTCGAGCGCCTCGCGCGCGATGAAGACAGCCAGCAGCGTCGCGACGGCGAGCAGGCCGATGTAGCCGGCGAGCACGCGCACGCGGAAGCTGGCGAAGATCCGCCGAACGGGCGCGGCGAAGGACGGCCGGCGAGGCTCCGCGGCCTCGGGCACGTCGGCATCCGCCGGCTCAGTCGTCGTCGTCTGAGGTCTCGTCTCGGTCGTCGTCGTCGTCATCATCGTCGTGGTCGTCGTCTCCCGCCGGGGCGGGAGCGGGAGCGGGGGCCGGCGAGGCCCCCGAGCCGCTGCCTGCGCGAGTGGCGCCACCGCCGGTCGTGCCGCCGCCTCCGCCTTCGTCCTGGTCGCCGCCGGCGCTCGTCCTACGGCGTTGCTCCCTGGGCTCCTCGCGCGAGCCGGTGGTCGTGTCGACCCGTAGCTCGATCGTCGGCACCGGCGTCCGTTCCGGATTGCCCAGGGCAAGGAAGCCGCCGGCAACCAGGAGGGCCGCGAGGATCAGGCCGATGCTGAGCCAGGGACGCATCGGAAGGAAGCATCGCGGCCCTCGGCCAGACGAGGATGAGACGAACGTGAGAGATCTCTCATCTTTCCCTCACTTCCGTCTCATTACTCCCGGGTACCACTTTGGACGTGGCTCAGGGCGGCTGGGAGCTGGACACCTGGGGGTTCGCCGAGGGCGACCTGATCGCCCCCGGGCGCTACGCCGTGCGGCTTCTCGGCGGCGGAAGGCGGTACGAGGCCTATCTCACCTGGGACGAGGAGCTCCACACGCTCGTCGTCGTCAAGGTCGTCCGGCCAGGCCGGACGAGCCATGCAGGCACTCTCTCGGGGTTGGCCGGCGAGGCCGAAGCGCTGTCGCGGCTCGCGCACCCGTCGCTCGTACGCTGCTTCAACGCCGTGCTCGACGGTGAGCGCCCGCACCTCGTCCTCGAGCTCCTCGACGGGCCGCGGCTCTCGACCCTCGAGCGCCGCTACGGCATCGCCGTCGAGCAGCTCCTACCCCTGGTCCTCCAGCTCTGCTCGGCGCTCCACTACATGCACGGCCAGGGCTGGGCCCACCTCGACGTCAAGCCGCGGAACATCATCATGAGCTCGACGCCGAAGCTGATCGACCTCAGCGTCGCACTTCGCTTCGAGGACGCTCGGGGCGCGAGCTCGGCGATCGGAACGGATGCCTACATGGCGCCCGAGCAGTGCGATCCCGCGCGCTTCTGGCAGATCGGGCCTGCCTCGGACTCATGGGGGCTCGGAGTGACGCTGTACGAGGCGCTTGCCGGCGAGCGGCCGTTCCCCGACGTGGATGCCGACGGCGAGCCCCCGCAGGCGCGCTATCCGCAGCTCGTGCTCGAGCCGGAGCCGCTCGGCGAGGATGTGCTCCCGCCCCTTCGTGACGTCGTGCTCGCCTGCCTCGAGGACGAACCGGGCTCGCGGCCGCTCCCCACGGAGATCTCCGAGGCGCTCGAGCCGCTCGTGGCGCTGCTGCCGCTCCCCCGCCTCGGGCGCTTCCGGCCCGGCTCGAGGCCGTCCCGACCTCCCGCCCAGGCTCGATGAGGGCGATCTCATGCCGCGCTCATGGGCGTCTAATCGGGCCCGGGTACTCCTGTCCGTGAGAACGGAAAGCAACGGTTAGGGGGACACCATGCCATTCGGAAAGATCGGAGTTCTGATCCTCGCAGTGGCCGTCGCCATCGGCCTCGGAGGCTTCGGCGCGGCATTGAAGAGCTGGGCCGGGTCGGACCCTGTCGGGGCGGTCACGCTCGCGGACACCGACGCCCGCAAGGACGACGGCGACGACGACGCCCTCGTGGACGAGGACGACGACGACGACCAGACCCGCGGCGACGGTGACGAGACCACGGGCAACGACGGCACGGCCGGCGGAGACGACACCGGCAAGGACGGTGACGACACCGACGGCAACGACGGCACGGGCGGCGGAAACGACACCGGCAAGGACGGTGACGACACCGACGGCAACGACGGCACGGGCGGCGGAAACGACACCGGCAAGGACGACGACGACACCCGCGGCAACGACGGCACGAGCGGCGGGAACAACACGCGCGCGGCAGCCTCCCGCTCCGCGACCGGCGGCGGTGGCGGTGGTGGCGGCGGCGGCGGCGGCGGCGACAGCGCTTCCGGCGGCGGGTCGGACACCTAGGACGCGGCCCGGGACACGCCCAGTCGGCGAGGGGGGCGCAGACGGCGCCCCCCTCGTCGTTCTAGAACGCTCCCAGGGCCTCGCGCGCGATCCGGTCCTGCTCGAGCAGGTGCGCCGTCGGGTAGCCCTCGCTCGGGCTCGCCCGCCAGGGCCGTCCGACGTAGCGAAGGTCGACCTCGGCCGGCAGCCCTTCCTCCAGGCGGTGGCGGATGGCCCGCCACGCGCCCATGTTCTGCGGCTCCTCCTGCGTCCAGACGACCTCGGTCAGCGACGGATAGCGGGAGAGCAGCTCGTCGTAGGCCGCGACCGGGAATGGATAGAGTTGCTCGAGCCGCGCGACCGCGACGCCCTCGGTCTCGTCCCACGCCTCGTGGCCGACGACGTCGTAGTAGACCTTCCCGCTGCAGAGGATCAGGCGTCCGACCTCCCGCTTCGCGTCGGCGTCCAGGCGCGGGTCGTCGAGCATCGTCTTGAAGCCGCCCAGGGAGAGGTCGTCGATGTGGGAGGTCGCCTGCTTCAGGCGCAGGAGGCCCTTCGGCGTCAGGAGGACGAGTGGGCGCCCCTTCGGGTGCAGCGCCTGGCGGCGGAGGACATGGAAGTACTGCGCCGCCGTCGACGGGTTGACGATGCGGACGTTCTCTTGCGCGGCGAGCTGCATGAAGCGCTCGAGCCGCGCGCTCGAGTGCTCGGGGCCGTTGCCCTCGTACCCGTGCGGGAGGAGGAGGGTCAACCGCGAGCTCTGGCCCCACTTGGAGAGGCCCGAGACGATGAACTGGTCGATGATCACCTGCGCCGAGTTGACGAAGTCCCCGAACTGCGCCTCCCAGAGGACGAGGGCGCGCGGGACCTCGACGGAGTAGCCGTACTCGAACCCGAGCGCGGCCGTCTCCGACAGCGGCGAGTTGTGCACCTGGAACGGCGCGCGCGAGCCGGGGAGGTGCTGGATCGGCGCGTACTTGTCGCCCGTCTCGTAGTCGCCGAGGACGAGGTGGCGGTGCGAGAAGGTGCCGCGCTCGGTGTCTTGCCCGGTGAGGCGGACCGGCGTGCCGTCGGCGAGGAGGCTGGCGAACGCGAGGGCCTCCGCCTGCGCCCAGTCGATGCCACCCTCCTGGCCGAGCGCGTCGCGCCGGCGCTCGAGCGGCTTCCGGAGCTTCGGATGAACGGTGAAGCCCTCCGGCGCCTCGAGCAGCTGGTCGTTGAGCTCCCGGAGGCGGTCGGCGGGGACGGACGTATCGATCTGGGCGTCGGCCCCCCGGCCGATCCGGCGCTCCCTGCGGCGGGAGCTCTTCTCGATCGACGCCTTCAGCTCCTCGTGCACGGCCCGGAGGCGGGCCTGAACGTCCTCCAGCAACCGCTCGGCCTCTTCCCGGGTGACCAGGCCGAGCTCGTCGAGCCGGCGCGCGTACTGCTCGCGCACCGTCGCGTGCTCCTCGATCAGCTTGTACATGAGCGGCTGGGTGTAGCTCGGCTCGTCGCCTTCGTTGTGGCCGAAGCGCCGGTAGCCGACGAGGTCGACGACGACGTCGTGGTGGAAGCGCTCCCGGAAGCCCATCGCCAGCCGGACCGCCGAGATCGCCGCCTCGGGGTCGTCGGCGTTCACGTGGACGATCGGGGTGTCGAAGCCCTTCGCCAGGTCGGACGAATAGCGCGTCGAGCGGCCCTCGTCGGGGTCCGTCGTGAAGCCGACCTGATTGTTGGCGATCACGTGCAGGGTGCCGCCGGTCGTGTAGCCGGCGAGGCCGGCGAGGTTCAGGGTCTCCGCGACGACGCCCTGGCCCGGGAAGGCGGCGTCGCCGTGGATGAGGATCGCCAGCGCGAGGTTCGGGTCGTGCCCTCCCGCGGGCGAGTCGTGGTCCGTCTGGGACGCGCGCACCTCGCCCTCGACGACCGGGTCGACGTACTCGAGGTGGCTGGGGTTCGAGGTCAGCGTCACGGTGACCTCACCGCTGGGCGTCTCGCGCACGGCCTCCGCTCCGAGGTGGTACTTGACGTCCCCGGAGCCGCTCTCGAGGTCGGCCGTCACGGCCTCGAGCACGCGCTCGCCCTCGAACTCGCGCAGGATCGCGTCGGTCGCCCGGCCCACCGTGTGGGCGAGGACGTTCAGGCGGCCGCGGTGCGCCATGCCGATGACGACGTGGTTGGCGCCGTTCGCGGCCGCGAGCTCGATCGCCTCGTCGAGCATCGGCACCATCACGTCGAGTCCCTCGATCGAGAACTGCTTCTGGCCGAGGAACGCGCGGCGGAGGTAGCGCTCGAAGCCTTCCACGTCGGAGAGCCGCTCGAGCAAGGCCCGGCGCTCGTCGGCAGTCAGCGGCTGGCGGTAGGTGCTCGACTCGATCGCGTCCCGGAGCCAGAGCCGCTGCTCGTGGCTCGAGATGTGCTCGAGCTCGTAGGCGAGCGTCCCGCAGTAGGTCTCGCGCAGCTTCGGCAACGCCTCGGCCAGCGTCTCCGCGGGAACGTAGAGGCGAAGGAAGCGCGCCGGGATCCGCGCCTGCAGCTCCGGGGTCAGCCGCGGCTCGAGCCGGTCGGGGTCGAGTGCCGGATCGCCGGGCGGCTCGGCCCCCAGCGGGTCGATGTGCGCGGCGAGGTGGCCGTGCGTCCGGTGCGCCTTGACGAGCGACATGGCCGCGGCGATCCCGCCGAGAAGGAGGTCGTCCGCGGGTGCCTCGACGGGCGCCGGGGCCGGCGCGGGAGCAGGCGCCTGGGCGCCGTTCCCGCCGCCGTCGCGCGAAAGCTCCCGGAGCCGCTCGGCGTTGGGCAGGTTCCTGAGGACGAGCTCGGGGTTGGCGTCGAAGAGTGCGCGCCACTCCGGGTCGACGGACTCCGGCGCGGCGAGGTAGTCGGCCAGCAGCTCCTGGACGAAGCCGCTGTTGAGGTCGTCTATCTGGTCGGTTTCCACGCTCGGAGTTGAGGATAGCGCCGGCCACCCGCCTGGCAGTATGCTTCACAAAATGAAGCTCCCGCGCACCGCCGACCCCTACCGCGACCTCGACGTCATCGACTCGCGCGCGCCCCGCTTCAACCAGGCGACGGTCGGCCTGCTCGCGCTGCTCGCCGTCCTCACGGGCTGGTGGGCGATCCTCGGACTGCTGGCCGCCCAGCTCGCGATCGGCCTCGTCTTCGGGCGGCGCTACTGCCTGCCCTGTCTCGCCTACTTCGAGCTGGTGCAGCCGCGTCTCGGTGAGGGGCGCGTGGAGGACTCGCGGCCGCCGCGGTTCGCCAACATGGTGGGCGTGACGGTGCTGAGCGGGGCCACGCTCGCGTACGCGCTCGGCGCCGAGATCGCCGGTGCCGCATTCGGGCTCCTCGTCGCTGCGCTCGCGCTCCTTGCGGCCGCGACCGGCCTGTGCGCCGGCTGCGAGGTCTACCGCCTCGGCGCCCGCCTGCGCGGCATCCGCTCGCACCGGCTCGACCTGGTCGAGCTCGCGGACTTCGGACTGAGCCCGAACGGGGAGGTGGTCGTGCAGTTCACCCATCCACTCTGCAGCGACTGCACGAGCCTCGAGCGGCGCCTCCGGTCGGAAGGGCGCGACGTGGTCACCGTCGACGTGTCGCAGAGGCCGGAGCTGGCGCGCAAGTACGGCGTCGCGCTCGTTCCGACGGCGGTCGCGGTCAGCTCGACGGGGACTGTTCTGGCCCGCCTGGCGGGATGATCGGAAGGCCGGAGGCGACGATCCGCTTCCCGTCGACCTCGTAGACGACGTCGACCGAGTCGTTCTTCCGGTAGGTCCCGGCGACGCCGAAGAACATGCTCGCCCAGCGCAGGAGGCCGAGCCGGCCCTCGCGCGCGAGCGGCCTCGAGAAACGGAGCGCTCCTCCGAACGCCGCGTAGTCGATCCCGGGCTGTTGGAGCACGCCGTTGACGAAGACCTCGTAGGGCTCGGTCACATCGGCGGGCAGCGGGACGATCCACTCGTCTGACACGCCTACAGAGTAGGAGCTTCGGAAGGGGGTCTTGGGGGAAACAGGGTTCCCCCAAGCGATCTCTCCCCTCGGCGCGCGAAAACCTCTCCCAGCTTCCGGCGGTGCCGATGTGCGAGCCTCTTGCCGCTAAAGAGGGTGCCTCGCTCGCACTCACTGAACCACATTTCGGGTGAATTGCAACTCCCCCGAACGGGTGACATCCGTGGCGAAGCCCGCCTCCGCCGAGCCGAATAGAATCGCAGCGGCCATGCGGAGGAGCACGTTCGCCGTCATCGCCGCCGCGCTCGCGTTGCTCGCGCTCGGCACGGCTCCCGTCGCTCTGGGCCAGGAGCCGGGCAACGGCGGCCTCGGGCCTCCCGAGTCGGCGACCCCGAGCGGCGAGGCGATCAACCAGCTCTACTGGTTCGTCTTCGCGATCTGCGCCGTCGTCTTCGTCGCGGTCGAGACCGCGCTCGTCCTCTTCGTCATTCGCTTCCGGCGCCGACGCTCGACGGCCGAAGAGGCCGAAGGCCCCCAGATCCACGGAAACACGCGGCTCGAGATCATCTGGACGCTCATCCCCGCGGTCATCCTCGTCGGAATCGCGGTCGTCGTCCTCGCCCGCTCGTCGGCGGTCGAGGCGACCAGCGGCGAGCGCGCGAACGAGCTCGTCGTCGAGGTCCAGGGCCACCAGTTCTACTGGGAGTACGTCTATCCCGAGGGCCAGATCGCCATCGACCGGCTCGTGCTCCCCGTCGACCGCCCCGTGAAGCTCGAGCTCGTCTCTTTCGACGTGAATCACAGCTGGTGGGTGCCCGAGCTCACCGGCAAGCGGGACGCCATCCCCGGCCGGACGAACGTGCTCCGTTTCACGCCGACGGAGGCAGGCGTCTACGAGGGCCGCTGCGCCGAGCTCTGCGGCGTCCTGCACACCGTCATGCCCACGACGGTCGAGGTCGTCTCGCGGGCGGAATACGAGCGTCATCTCGAGCTCCTGAGCGGACAGGACGAGCCCGGGGCGAGCCAGCTCGCCCTCGGCCGCGAGACCTGGGACCGCGTCTGCGCCAAGTGCCACGGCCTCGCGGGCGAGGGCGACCTCGGGCCGCCCGTGGCGCAGAACGGGACCCTCGTCAACGCCGAGACGCTCACGGAGCTCCTCGAGAACGGTCAGGACGTGGCCGGCACCGAGGGCTACATGCCGCCGGTCGGCCGCGGCTGGCCCGCCTTCCAGGTGCAGGCGCTGATCGAGTACATCCGATCGAACGAACGGCTGGCGGCGCCCGCGCAGGAGCCGGGCGGCTAGTGGCTGTCCGCACCGAGTCCGTTGCCCCGACCTGGCGTGACGGCCGCGTCACCAGCTGGCTCACGACCCTCGACCACAAGCGGATCGGGATCCTCTACATCGTCACCGCGTTCGGCTTCTTCTTCGCCGCGGGCCTGATGGCGCTCCTGATGAGGGCCCAGCTTGCTCAGGCGAACAACGACTTCATCACGGAGAACTCGTACAACCAGCTCTTCACCGTCCACGGGACGATGATGGTCTTCCTCTTCGTCGTCCCGATCCTGGCCGGCTTCGGCAACTACCTCGTCCCCCTGATGATCGGCGCGCGCGACATGGCGTTCCCCCGCCTGAACGCGCTCTCGTACTGGCTCTTCCTGCTCGGCGGGCTCGTCATCCTCTCGAGCTTCCTCGCGGACGGCGGCGCCGCTAGCTCCGGCTGGACCGCGTACACGCCGCTCTCGACGGAGGAGTTCAGCCCCGGGACGGGCCAGGACCTCTGGATCCTCGGGCTCCACCTCACGTCGCTGTCCTCGCTCGCGGGCGCGATCAACTTCATCGTCACCATCCACAACATGCGCGCGCCGGGGATGACCTGGATGCGCATCCCGCTCTTCGTCTGGACGATCGAGGCCTACGCGGTGCTGCTCGTGCTCGTCCTGCCGACGATCTCGGCCGCGGTGACGCTCCTCCTCCTCGACCGCCAGGCCGGCACGACCTTCTTCAGCGGCGACGAGGGAGCGCTCCTCTGGCAGCACATGTTCTGGTTCTTCGGCCACCCCGAGGTCTACATCATGGTGCTGCCGGCGATGGGCATTCTCTCGGAGATCATTCCCGTCTTCTCGCGGAAGCCGATCTTCGGCTACAAGGCGATCGCGTTCTCGACGATCGGGATCGCCTTCGCCAGCATGCTCGTCTGGGCGCACCACATGTTCACGGTCGGCCTGTCCAGCCCGCTCCAGTGGTGGTTCATGATCGCCTCCTTCTCCGTGGCCGTGCCGACGGCGATCAAGATCTTCAACTGGCTGGCGACCCTCTGGAGAGGCCACCTCTGGTTCCGCGCGCCGCTCTACTTCAGCCTCGGCTTCATCGCCCTCTTCACCATGGGCGGCCTCTCCGGGATCATGCTGGCGGCCTACCCCGTGGACTACCAGGCGCACGACTCCTACTACGTCGTCGCCCACTTCCACTACGTGCTCTTCGGCGGCACCGTCTTCGGGATCTTCGCGGGCACGTACTACTGGTTCCCGAAGATCACGGGCCGGATGTACGACGAGCGGCTGGCGCGCATCCACTTCTGGCTCATGTTCATCGGCTTCAACGCCGCCTTCCTGCCGCAGCACATGCTCGGGCTCATGGGGATGCCGCGGCGGGTCTACACGTACGAGCGCGAGGGGCTCTTCGAGTGGTACAACCTGGTCTCGACGCTCGGCGCTTTCCTCATGGGCATCTCGCTTCTCATCTTCGTCTGGAACGCGACGAAGAGCTGGCGGGGCGGCGAGCGCGTCGGGAACGATCCGTGGACGGGGGACACGCTCGAGTGGTACGCGACCTCGCCGCCGCCCGCGTACAACTTCGAGCGGGTGCCCTACGTCTCTAGCCCCCGCCCCGTCCGCGACCTGCGGCTCAAGCTCAGGGAGCTGAGAACGTGAGCCCGCGGCCCGGCCCCTGGCTCCGCCTGACGGCGATCGCGGCCGCGGCCGGCGTAGCCGTGGTCGTCGCGACCGGGTCCTGGGGCCTCGCACACGATGTTGCCGCGAACGTGACCCTGGCTCTTCTCGCCGCCACGGCCCTCACGGCGCGGCTCGCGCACCCCGACCGTCCGGGCCTCCTCTGGGCTGCCGCCGCCGCCTTCTTCCTCTTCTCCGGCGCCGGGCTGGCCGCCCTCGCGGGGGCGCCGAGCGGGATCCACGTCGCGCTCGGCGCGACAGCGCTCGCCACGGCCGCGGTGTGCGCCGCGATCGCGTTCCGCGGAGGCATGCCGGTGCCGCCGCGCCTCCTGGCGGGACTACGTCACGCTCACGAAGCCGAGGATCATGGTGCTGCTCCTGATCACCGGCGCGGGCGGCCTGGTCGTCGGGGCCGGCGGGATGCCGTCCGCGGGGCTCGCGCTCGCCACGCTGGGCGGCCTGGCCCTGGCCTGCGGCGGCGCGAGCGCGCTGAACCACGTGCTGGACCGCGACCTCGACACGCACATGAAGCGAACCGCCCTGCGGCCGGTGGCCTCGGGCCGGGTTCCTCCGGAGCGGGCGCTCGAGTTCGGCCTCGCGCTCTCGGCGCTGTCCTACGTCGTGCTGACGAGCTTCGTCAACGTGCTGGCCGCGCTCCTGGCCCTCGCCGGGAACCTCTTCTACGTCGTCGTCTACACGCGCTGGCTGAAGCGCTCGACCCCGCAGAACATCGTCATCGGCGGCGCCGCCGGCGCCGTGCCGCCCCTCGTCGGCTACGCGGCCGCGACCGGGAACCTCACGCTGACGGCGCTCGCGCTCTTCCTGATCGTCTTCTTCTGGACGCCGCCCCACTTCTGGGCGCTCGCGCTCCTGATCAAGCGCGACTATGCGGCCGCGGGGATCCCGATGCTGCCGGTCGTGCGCGGCGACCGCGAGACGGCGCGCTCGATCGTCCTCTACTCCGTCGTGCTCCTCGGCGTGACGCTCCTGCCCGTGCTCGGCCGGACGCTCGGGCCGGTATACCTCGGCAGCGCGGCGGCGCTCGGGCTCGTGTTCGTCGGGCTGGCGCTCGCCCTGCAGCGGCGAACGACACCCGTTCGCGCGAAGCGCCTCTTCAGCTACTCGCTCGCCTACCTGGCGCTCCTCTTCGTGGCGATGGCGATCGACCCGGTAGTCCTCGGCTGATGGATCCCGAGCTCGCCCGGAGGAACATGCGCCTGGGTCTTCTGCTCCTCGGGATCGCGCTGGTGCTCGCCGCCGGCTCCGTCGCCATCGCGGTCATCTACGACGCGGTTGCCTGACCCCTACCGGGCGTTCCTCGCGGCCCCGGAGGAGGCGCCCGGCGGCAGCTCGCTCGCCGTCAAGGACCTGATCGACACGGCCGGGCTCGTGACGACCTACGGCTCGGCGGTCTTCAGGGAGCACGTCCCCGAGCGAACGGCGAGCGCGGTCGCCCGGCTCGAGGAGGCGGGCTACGGGGTCGTCGGAAAGACGAACCTCCACGAGTTCGCCTACGGGATCACCTCGGACAACCCGCACTTCGGCGCCGTCGTCAACCCGCTCGACGCCGGCCGGATCCCCGGCGGCTCGAGCGGGGGCAACGGCGCCGCGCTCGCCGCTGGGCTGTGCGAGGTCGCGCTCGGGACGGACAGCGCCGGATCGATCCGGCTCCCGGCCGCGTGCTGCGGCGTGGTCGGCTTCAAGCCGACCTGGGGGGTCGTGCCGGCCGACGGGGTGTTCCCGCTCGCGCCGAGCTTCGACACGGTCGGGCCGATGGCGCGAACGGTGAGGGACTGCGCCGCGATGCTGCACGCGCTCGGGAGCGAGCTGGAGGATTCCTCGGCCGGCGTGCGCGCGGCCCTCGCCTGGACGGAGCACGCGGACCCGCTCGTCCGCGCCCGCGTCGAGGAGGCCGCTGCCCTCCTGCCCGGCCTGGAGCGGATCGACTTTCCGCTCCCCGGCGACGTGAACCCCGCGTTCCAGGCCGAGGCGGCGGACGTCCACCGTGAGCTCTTCGCCGAGCACGCCGACCTCTACGGGGAGAACGTGCGCCGGAAGCTCGAGGCGGCCTTCGCGGTCTCCGAGGAGGCCGTCGCGGCCTCGCGCGCCGAGCGACGAGGCCTACCGGGAGCGCGCGCTGGCCGCGCTCGACGGCTTCGACGTCCTCCTCACGCCGACGATGCCCATGGTGGCGCCGCCGGTCGGGATCGGCGACCTCGCCCTGCGCGAGCGCATGATCCTCCTGACCCGCCCGTTCAACGTGACCGGGTGGCCCGCGCTCGCGCTCCCCTGCGGCCCTGCGGAGGACGGCCTCCCGGCCTCCCTCCAGGTCGCAGCCCGCCCCGGTGCCGACGCGCTCGTCCTTGCCGTCGGCGAGCGACTCGAGCGAGCCCTGACCTAATCGGGAGCGGCGGCCTCGTCGGCGAGGACGACCGTCTCCGCCGCCTTGACGCGCGCCGCCGGAAGGGTCTGGTCCCCGGAAAGCACACGGGCCAGGATCTCGCGCTTTCCCTCCCCGCCGACGAGGAAGGCGACGAGCGGCTGCGCGTTCAGGTAGTCCAGCGAGAAGCTGATGCGGGGATGGGGCGGCGGCAGGCCCGACTCGGGCACCCAGACGAGCGGCCCCGGGTCGGACAGCTCCTCCTCGTGGCCGGGGAAGAGCGACGCCGTGTGGCCGTCGGGGCCGATCCCGAGGAGGACGAGGTCGAACGTCTCCGGGAGCACGACGTCGAGGCCGCGCAGCGGGTGGATCTGCTCCTCCGGAACGGGCACGCGCGAGAGCAGCGTCTCGCGGGCGAGGCGCTCGTTCGAATCGGGATGGTCGGGCGGCACGGCCCGCTCGTCGCTCCACCACACGTGCCAGGCCGGCCAGTCGAGGTCGGCGGCGGCGAGGCGCTCGTAGACCGGCCGCGGGGTCGAGCCGCCGGTGAGCGCGACGCGGAACGGCGAGCGGCCGCGGGCGCGCTCCGCGATCCACCCGGCGGCGAGCTCCGCTAGGTCGGCTGCGACGAGAAGCTGCGTACCGCCTCCTCGAAGATCCTGTCGCGGGCGAAGACCTCGAGCTGGTCGGAGAGCAGGTCGCTCGGCGTCAGCGCGCCCAGCCGCCGGGGGCGCGCCTCGCGGCCGTCCACCTCGACGAGCTCGACCTCCCCGGCCGGCTCGCGCTCGAGCCGGATCGCTCTCCCGAGCCTGGCGGCGAGCCAGCCTTGCAGGAGCAGCGCCTCGGGCTCCGGGCCGGCCACGCGCAGACGCGACGCCTCGGCGACGCCGGGCCAGAGATCGGCGACGGCCACCCGCCACGGCTCGATGCGGGCCCAGGAGATGTCGGAGACGGCGATCCGGTCGCAGAGCTGCGGGAGGCTCGCCAGGTCGGCCCGCGCCTCGGGCCATTCGCGTGAGTCGACGACGAGCCGATCGGCGACACCGACGAGCTGCTCGAGCTCGGGCGCTCCGAAGGGAAGCGGCCCGCGCCAGCGGAGAAAGACCGGCAGGTCGGAGACGAGCAGCGGCATGACCACGCTGGCGGGAGCGGCGGCTCGGCGGCCGCAGAGGCGGACCGAGATCACCTCGGAGCAGACCTCGCGCTGCTGGCCGCCGCGCACGAAGCAGCGAAAGTCGACCTCTCCGTCGAGGGCGTCGCGCGGGTCGTTCGGCCGCGGGAAGAGGAGGATCGTGCGCGACGGATGGCGCTCCGCGAGGCCGGCGAGCGTGTCCGTGGCCGCCTCCACCCAGCGCTCCGGCACCCACGCGATGTGGGTCATGACGCTGGCCCGCAGCCGCGGCGCCGCGCCGGGCTCGGCCGAGGCTGCGCGCAGCTCGGCCAGCTCCTTCTCCAGCTCGCGCAGAAATGTGGCCACCGGAGGCCTAGTGCCTCCGCCAGGAGCGGCCGTCGCGGTGCAGGAGCTCGTCGGCGGCGTGGGGCCCCCACGTCCCCGCCGCGTAGTTGGGGAAGTGCGGCCGGTCGCGCCGCCAGGGCGCGATCATCGCGTCGACGAGCGCCCACTGCTCCTCCACCTCGTCGGAGCGGGTGAAGAGCGTCGCGTCGCCGAGCAGGCAGTCGAGGATCAGCCGCTCGTACGCCTCGGGGAGGCCGATGCGGAAGGCGCCGCCGTAGAGGAAGTCCATGTGCACGGTGCGGATGGAGACGCCCTGCCCGGGGACCTTGGCGCCCACCGCGAGCGAGACCCCCTCGTCCGGCTGGATGTGGATGAGGAGCACGTTCGGTCGCAGGCCCTCCTCGTCGTCCACCTCGAAGGGCGGATGCGGCGCCCGCTTGAACTGGATCGCGATCGTCGTCTCGCGGCGCGGCAGCCGCTTCCCGGTCCGAAGGTAGAACGGCGTGTCCGCCCAGCGCCAGTTGTCCACGTAGAGCTTGGCGGCGACGTACGTCTCTGTCTCGGAGTCCGGCGCCACACCCGACTCCTCGTGGTATCCGTGCACAGGCTCGCCCTCGATGAACCCCGGCCCGTACTGGCCGCGGACGACGTGCTTCGGCCCCGGCGTGTGCAGTGCCCGAAGCACCTTCACCTTCTCGTTCCGCACGGCCTCCGCCTCGAAGTCGATCGGCGGCTCCATCGCCGTGAGGGCGACGAGCTGGAGCGCGTGGTTCTGGACGACGTCGCGCATGGCCCCTGTCTCGTCGTAGAAGTCGCCGCGGCCGTGGACTCCGAGCGACTCGGCCACCGTGATCTGCACGTGGTCGATGAACTGCCGGTTCCAGATCGGCTCGAAGATGCCGTTGGCGAAGCGCAGGACGAGCATGTTCTGGACCGTCTCCTTGCCCAGGTAGTGGTCGATGCGGTAGATCTCGTCCTCCGCGAAGTGCTCGTGGACGAGGTCGTTGAGCCCGTGGGCGCTCGCCAGGTCGTGCCCGAACGGCTTCTCGACGATGAGGCGCGTCCAGCCTTTCGTGCTGCGCGCCCGGCCCAGCACGGCGACGATGGGACCGAAGGCCTTCGGGGGGACGGCCAGGTAGTACACGCGGTTGCCGGCGGTGCCCCGCGTCTCGTCGAGGTCGTCCAGGCAGTCGATCAGCGGCTGCTCCCCGCCCTCGACGCCGAAGTCGGCGGCCACGTAGCAGAGCTTCTCCGCCAGCTCCTCCCACACGTCCTCGCGGAACTCGTCGCGGCTGTGCTCCACGATCGCCTGGCGCATCCGCTCGCGGAACTCGTCCGTCGTCATCTCGGTCCGCGAGACGCCGACGATCCCGTAGCTGTCCGGCAGGAGGCGGCGGAACGCGAGCGAGTAGAGCGCGGGCATCAGCTTTCGCTGCGTCAGGTCGCCCGAGGCGCCGAAGATCGCGAGCGCGAACGGCTCCGGCGGCCTCCGCATTCGCAGGCCTTCGGCGAGCGGGTTCTCGGCTACGGCGGCTTCGGTCATTCGGCCGTCTTCTCGCCGGTCTTCGCGGCCTCGACCGCATGCCCGCCGAACTGGGCCCTGAGCGCGGCATTCACCTTGGCGGCGAAGGACTCGTCCTGGCGCGAGGCGAAACGGGCGAAGAGCGCGGCCGAGATCGCCGGGACCGGCACCGAGGCATCGATCGCCTCGTGCACCGTCCAGCGGCCCTCGCCGGAGTCCTGGACGTACCCGCGGATCCCCTCGAGCCCAGGGTCGGCCTCGAACGCACGCTCGAGGAGCTCGAGCAGCCAGCTGCGGACGACGGAGCCGTGCTGCCACAGTGCCGACACCTGCGCCAGGTCGAGGTCGAAGAGGTCGATCTCGCGCATGAGCTCGAAGCCTTCCGCGTAGGCCTGCATGAGTCCGTACTCGATGCCGTTGTGCACCATCTTCACGAAATGGCCGGCGCCGGAGGGCCCGACGTGCGCGTAGCCGCCCTCGGGCGCGAGGGTGGCGAAGGCGGGCTCGGCCGTCTCGAACGCGGAAGCCTCGCCGCCGACCATGAGGCAGTAGCCCTCGGTCAGGCCCCAGATGCCGCCCGAGACGCCGGCGTCGAGGAGGCACACGCCCTTCGCCCGTGCCTCTTCCGCACGGCGGATCGAGTCCCGGAAGTTCGAGTTGCCGCCGTCGACGAGGACGTCGCCCTCCTCCATGAGCGGCAGGAGCGTCTGGAAGGCCATCTCCGTGGGGTCGCCGGCGGGGATCATCAGCCAGGCGACGCGCGGCTGCTCGAGCCTCATCGCCAGCTCGACCAGCGAGTCGGCCGTCCGGTCGGGGGCGGTGCGGGCGTACGTCTCCACCTCGTGACCGCCCCGGCGCAGGCGCACGGCCATGTTGCCGCCCATGCGGCCGAGGCCGACGAGGCCGAGCTTCACGTAGCGACGAGCTCGCCCGACTTGGCGCGGATGCCGTCGAGGAGCTCGGCGAAGGAGTCGGAGAACTTCTCCACGCCCTCGCGCTCGAGCGTCGCGGTGACGTCGTCGTAGTCGACGCCGGCATCCGCGACCCGCCGGAAGACCTCCTCGGCCTCGTCGATCCCGCTCTCGAGTGTGAGCTCGACGCGGCCGTGGTCCTGAAAGGCCAGAATCGTCTCCTCCGGCATCGTGTTGACGGTCTCCGGGCCGATCAGCTCCTCGACGTAGAGCACGTCCCGGTACGCGGGGTTCTTGGTCGAGGTGGAGGCCCAGAGGCACCGCTGGGTCGTCGCACCCCGCGCGGCGAGGGCGTCCCATCGGTCCCCGGAGAAGATCTCCTCGTAGCGCTGGTAGGCCAGCTTGGCGTTGGCGACCGCGAGCTTCCCCTGGAGGTCGGCCGGAGCGCCATGCTCCTCGAGCCGGCGGTCGGCCTCGGTGTCGACCCGCGACACGAAGAAGCTGGCGACGGAGGCGACGGGAGCCGGGTCGCCGCCCGCCTCGACGAGCCGCTCGAGCCCGCGGATGTAGGCCTCCGCGACCTCTGCATAGCGGTCGAGCGAGAAGATCAGGGTGACGTTGATCGACCTGCCGCGGGCGATCATCTCCTCGATGGCGGGCAGCCCCGGCTCGGTCGCCGGGATCTTCACGAACAGGTTCGGGAGATCGACGAGCTCGTGCAGCCGGGCGGCCTCGGCGATCGTGGCCTCCGTGTCGTAGGCGAGCGTGGGGTCGACCTCGAGGGAGACGTACCCGTCCCGGCCGCTGCCCTCGTCCCAGACCGGTCGGAGCACGCCGCAGGCGTCCTGGACGTCCCTGACGGCGAGGCGCAGGAAGAGCTCCTTCGGGTCGCGCTCCTCCTCGAGCTCCTCGCGGAGCTGCTCGTCGTAGACGTCGCCGGCGGAGAGCGCCTTCTGGAAGATGGTCGGGTTCGAGGTGACGCCGACGACGGCGTCCTCCTCGTGGAGCCGGGCGAGCTCCCCGCTGCGGAGCATGTCGCGGGAGAGGTAGTCGATCCAGACGCTCTGCCCGAGCTCCGAAAGCTGGTGCAGTCGAGACTTGGTCATGGTGCCGTCCTTCCCGGTCGGCGGGTTTCCACCCCTACCGTAGCGCGCGGGCGCGCACGAGCCGCCGCGCCGCGTCGGCGATGTGCTCCCTGTCGATGCCCGCGGCCGCGAGGAGCTCGGCCGGCTTCCCCGAGCCCGGCATCCCCTCGACGGCGAGTCGGGTGAACGCCGGCTTCTCGTCGACGTCGGCCAGCGCCGAGAGCACCGCCTCGCCGAGACCGCCCTCGGGCCAGTGATCCTCCACGGTGACGATCGCGCCGGTGGCAGCCGCGGCCTCCCGCAGCCCCTCGACGTCGATCGGCTTCACCGAGTAGCAGTCGACGACCCGCGCAGAGATGCCCTCGGTCGCCAGCTCGTCCGCTGCGGCGAGCGCCTCGCCGACGGTGATGCCTGCGCCCACGAGGGTGACGTCGTCCTCGTCCGAGGAGCGAAGCACGCGGCTGCCACCGACCGGGAAGTCCTCGTCGGGCCCGTAGATCACGGGCGTCGCGGCCCGCGTCGTCCGGAGGTAGGAGATGCCCTCGAGGCCGGCCATCGCGGCCACGAGCTTCGCCGTCTGGTTGCCGTCGCAGGGATAGAGGACGGTGCTGCCGCCGACGGCCCGCATCATGGCGAGGTCCTCGAGCGCCATCTGCGACGGGCCGTCTTCGCCGATGGAGACGCCGGCGTGCGAGCCGGAGAGCGCCATGGTCGCCTGACTCACCGCCGCCATGCGGACGAAGTCGTACGCGCGCGAAAGGAAGGCGGCGAAGGTGGAGGCGAAGGGCTTCCAGCCGCGGACCTGGAGCCCGACCGCCGCGGCGACCATCTGCTGCTCGGCGATGAACATCTCGAAGAACCGCTCGGGATGCGCCGCGTGAAAGATCTCCGAATACGTCGAGTTGGCGACCTCGCCGTCGAGCGCCACGACGCGGCCGTCGGCGCTGCCGACCGCGGCGAGCGCCTCGCCGTAGGCCTTCCTGGTGGCGACCTCGGCGCCGAGCTCGTAACGCGGCAGCTCCAGCGGCCCGCCAGGGAAGGCGTTCGGCTCCATGCGCTCGCGGACGTGCACCTGGATCGTGAGGTTGCGCTCGCCCCCGAGCTCGACGACGGCGGCCTCCGGATCGTCGAGGGGCTTCCCGTGCCAGCCGTTCTCGTTCTCGACGGCGGCGACGCCCTTGCCCTTGATCGTCCGCGCCACGATCACGGTCGGGCGGCCCTCGACGGTCAGGGCCTCGGCGTAGGCGGCGTCGATCGCCTCGACGTCGTGGCCGTCGACCGCGATCGCATGCCAGTCGGAGGCCTCGGCCCGACGCACGTAGGACTCGAGATCCCATCCGTGCATCGTCTCGCCGCGCTGGCCGAGCCGGTTGACGTCGATGATCGCCGTGAGGTTGTCGAGCTTCGAGTTCGAAGCGTGGTCGAAGGCCTCCCACATCGAGCCCTCCGCCATCTCGCTGTCGCCGCACAGCGTCCACACGCGGTAGGGCAGGCGGTCGAGCTTCTTGCCCGCGAGGGCGATGCCGACGGCGATCGGGAGGCCCTGGCCGAGCGACCCCGTGGCGACGTCCACCCACGGGAGCACGGGCGTGGGATGCCCCTCGAGCGGACTTCCGAACCTGCGGAAGGTGAGGAGCTCCTCGTCGCTGATCGCCCCGGCTGCCTTGAAGAGCGAGTAGAGGAGGGGAGAGGCGTGCCCCTTCGAGAAGACGAGATGGTCGTTGGCCGGGTTCTCGGGGTCGCCGAAGTCATACCGGAGGTACTTGTCGAGGAGGACGGCCATCAGGTCGGCGGCCGACATCGACGACGTCGGGTGGCCCGAGCCGGCGGCGGCCGCGGCACGGACGGAGTCCACGCGCAGCTGCTGTCCCAGCTCCTGCCAGCGCTCCTTGTCCGTCATGCCGCTGATCCTACCCCGGTCCCCGCGGACCCATGCAACCGCGGTAGCGCCCGTGCCACCATTGGGGCATGGCAGTGGCCATCGCCTCCAACCTGCGGAAGGAGCTCGCCGGGAGCCTTCTCTTCGACGGTGTCTCGTTCAAGCTCGAGCGCCGCGACCGCCTGGCGCTCGCAGGCCCGAACGGCGCCGGCAAGACCACGCTCCTGCGCATGCTCACCGGCGAGACCTCCATCGAGGGCGGCGAGTTGGTGATCGAGAAGGGAGCTCGCATCGCGCTCCACGACCAGCGGCCCCCGCTCGACCGCGCGCTGAGCCTGCGCGAGTACATCCTCTCGGGCGCCTCCGACCTGATCGTCACGGAGCGCGAGCTCGAGCGTCTCGAGCAGGCGATGGCCGGAGGCGATCACGGCGCGGCGACGCTCGCCGCCTACGCCAAGGCGCAGGCGCGGCTCGAGCACGCCGGCGGCTACGGCTGGCGCGACCACGTCGGCGCAGTCGCCCGCGGCCTCGGCTTCCGCGACGAGGACTTCGACCGGCAGCTCTCCACGTTCTCCGGCGGCGAGATCACGCGCGCTTCGCTGGCGCGGGCGCTCGCGGGCGACCCCGACCTGCTCCTCCTCGACGAGCCCACGAACCACCTCGACGTCGCCAGCCTCGAGTGGCTCGAGCGCGAGCTGGCCTCGCTCGACGCGGCGTGCATCGTCGTCGCCCACGACCGCTGGTTTCTCGAGGCGGTGACGAACGCGACCCTGGAGCTCGAGGCCGGCCGCGCTACCTACTTCGCGGGCCCCTGGCACGTCTGGCGCCTCGAGAAGGCGCAGAGGGCGGCGCACGCGCAGAAGACCGCCGATCGCGTGGCCGCGGACATCGCCCGCCTCGAGCGGTTCGTGGCGCGGTTCCGCTACAAGAAGAGCAAGGCCAAGCAGGCGCAGGCGAAGCTGACGCAGATCGGCCGCCTGGCGAAGGAGAAGGACGAGGCCGCCGACGAGGTGGCCCTCCTGAACAGGAGGACGCGGGGGCTCGGCTTCGACTTCGTCGCGCCGAAGCGAAGCGGCCGCGACGTGCTCGTCCTCGAGCACGAGGACATCGGGGTCGCCGGGTTGACGCTGCTCACGGACGTCACCTTCGCCCTGGAGCGCGGTGACCACGTGGCGCTCGTCGGCCCGAACGGAAGCGGCAAGACGACGCTACTCGAGCAGGCGGTTGCCGGGGACTTCAAGCTGGGTCACGGGGTCGAGGTCGGCTACTTCTCCCAGCACGGCCTCGAGCTCGACGAGCGCGGCAGCGTGCTCGACTGCGTCCAGGCGATGACGAGCCTCAATCGCCCTCAGGCCCAGGTGCTCCTCGGCCGCTTCCTCTTCTCCGGCTGGGACGCGCACATGAAGCAGGTTCGCAACCTCTCGGGCGGGGAGCGGCGCCGGCTGGGCCTCGCCGTCCTCGTCACGTCGGGAGCCAACTTCCTCGTCCTCGACGAGCCCACGAACCACCTCGATCTCGACTCGCGGGAGACGCTCGAGGCCGCGCTCGAGGGCTTTCCGGGAACGGTGCTCCTCGTCTCGCACGACCGCGCGTTGATCGACGCCGTCGCGCACCGGACCGCTGCGATCGAGGACGGGACGGTGAGGACCTACGACGGAGGGTGGGCCGACCTCGTCCGCGCCCGCGAGGAGCGCGAGGCGCCGGCCGCAGAGCCGCCCGAGAAGGCGGTCAAGCCCAAGTCCGCCCCGAAGTCTCGGCCCGCCGCGGACCCGCTCGCCGCCGTCGAGGCGGAGGTCGCGGAGGCCGAGCGCGAGGTCGCGCGGCTGGAGCAGAAGCTCGCCGCCGACTGGACCGACACCGAGACGATCGCGGCGCACGCCCGCGCGCGAGAGGAGCTCCAGGCACTCCTCGCCCGCTGGGAGACGCTGCTCGAGGAGGTGACTCGCTAGCTCAAGGGGGCTGTCGCGACTGCCGACCTCCCTGAGCATGACGGCGACGCGGATCCTCGCCTGCCTGGGCGCACTGGCAGCGGTCGGCTTCTACCTCGGGCCTCACCGGGCGCTGCAGGCGGACGAGGCCGACCTCGCCCGCGTCGCCACCGTCATCGCGGGCCGCGACGTCGGGATCTCCTGCCCCGGGACGCTCGCAACGTTGACCGAGGCCTCGGCTCAGGACGGGTCGGTCGTGTTCTCCCCAGAGGGCCGGCCTGCCGACGAGGCCAGCCTTTCGAGCGACACGTGCAGGACGCTCCGCCGCCTTCTGCACGGCGAGGTCTCCGGCCTCGGCTGCCTCGCGGGCAGGGGCCCTTGCCCGGCGGAGGTGCGGGAGGCGGCGATCGCGGTCAACGTCCTCTCCCACGAGGCGTGGCACCTCGCCGGCGTCCGGGACGAGGCGGTGACCCAGTGCTACGCGCTCCAGACCAACGCCGAGACGGCCCTGCGGCTCGGGGCCAAGAGGCGCGACGCGCACGCGATCGCCTCGTACGTCGTGCGGGAGGTGCAGCCCGTGCTCCCGTCCGACTACCGCTCGAGCGACTGCTTCGACGGCGGCCCGCTCGACCTCCATCCCGAGCGGGCCTCCTGGCCCTGAGCCCTCCGGGAGCTTCTAGGAGCTCTCCTCGCCGAAGGTCGCGATGAGGGCCTCGGCGACGACCCGCATCGAGCGGCCCGAGACCTGGCTGGCGCGGCGGAGCCGCGCGAACGCGTCCTCCTCGCTCAGCCCCTCCCGGACCATGAGGAGCCCCTTCGCCCGCTCGACGACCTTGCGGGTGGCCAGCGCCTCGGCGAGGGACTCCGCCTCCTCGCGCAGCTCCTGGAGCTCCGCATGGCGGGCACGCGCCGCATGGATCGCCGGCAGCAGGTCGGTCTCGCGGAAGGGCTTCACGAGGTAGCCGAAGACGCCCGCTTCGACTGCCCGCGAGACGAGCTCGTCCTGGCCGTAGGCGGTCAGGATCACGATCGGGATCGGCCGCTCCGCCAAAATGCGCCGCGCGGCCTCGATACCGTCGAGGCGGGGCATCTTGACGTCGAGGATGGCGAGGTCCGGCTCCTCGCCCAGGGCGAGCTCGACCGCCTCCTCACCGTCGCGCGCCTCGGCGCACACCTCGAAGCCGGCCCGCTCGAGGATCTCCCGCAGGTCGAGGCGGATGATCGTCTCGTCCTCGGCGATCAGGATTCTCACGGAACGGGAAAGGCCACCTCGGCCCGGAGCCCGCCGTCCGAGACGAGCACGAGCTCGCCCTCGAGCTCGTCGCGCACGAGGGCGCGAACGATCGAGAGGCCCGTCCCCTCTCGCGAGCCGTCGTCCCAGGAGCCGTTGTCGGCGACGGTCAGCTGGACGCCGCCGTTGGCACGCGCGAGCTCGACCTGCACCTCGTCGCCGCCGTGCTCGAGCGCGTTTCCGAGCAGCTCGCAGAAGACGAGGGCGAGCGCGGTCGCCCGCTCGCCGTGGAGCGAGACGTGCTCGAGACGGGAGTTGACGTGCTTCCCGGCGCCGAGGCCCTGGACGAGCATCGACCGGAGACGGTCGACGAGCTCGCCGAGGTCGATGTCGTCGTCTCGGCGCTCGGTCAGCACCTCGTGCACGGCGGCGATCGCGAGGATGCGGTTGACGGAGTCCTCCAGCGCCTTGCGGGGGTCGATCGGCTCGGTGCTGGCCGCCTGGAGGCGGAGCAGCGAGGCCACGGTCTGCAGGTTGTTCTTGACGCGATGGTGGATCTCCTGGGCGAGCACGCCGCGCAGCACGGCGCGCCCGTGCTCGAGCGCCACGGCCGCCTGACGGGCGATCGAGGCGAGCAGGCGGCGCTCCTCGTCCGAGAAGGGCGTGTCGCGGTCGCAGACGAGCTCGCCGACCTCTCGTCCCTTCCAGCGCAGCGGAAAGCGCACCGCGTGGGCGCCCGGCCGCCCCTCGGGCCAGGCGATCGTCCCGTCCTGGAGCACGAGCGCCGCGCCCGAGGCGTCGACGGCCTCGATGGTCGTCAAGACGATCGCCTCGAGGGACTCCTCCAGGTAGAGCGACTCCGAGACCGCCTCCGAGATGGCCGCGAGCGCCTCGAGCTCGGCGACCCGCCTCTGCGCGTGGTCGTAGAGCTTCGCGTTCTCGATCGCCTGGGCCACCTGGCCCGCTATCGCCATCAGCAGGTCGATCTCGTCGCTCGAGAACTCACGCGCCGCCTCCGTGCGGACGTTGAGCGCACCCTCGAGACGCTCGCGGGCGAGGATCGGGACGGCGAGGATGGACTGGTAGTGGGCCTCCCGCAGGTTCGGGAAGTGCTTGAAGCGCGGATCGAGATGGGCCTCGCGCGGGATCATCACCGGGGCGCGCTCGGCGGCGGCGGTCCCGGTGATCCCCTCGCCGGGGCGCATCTTGGGAACGCGGGTCATGTCCTCGACCCGGGTGCCGTACGACGCCCGCAGCACGAGCTCGTCCGCCGTCTCGTCGTACAGGTAGACGAAGCAGGCGTCGGTCTCGAGGGCCTCGGCGACCTTGCGCGCGATCAGATCGAAGACCTCGTCCAGGTCGAGGGTCGAGTTGACGGCGGCGATCGTCTCCGTGAGGAGGCGCAGGTGACGGGCAGAACGATCCACGTGCTCGACATTCAAGCAGGGGTTTTTGCGCACCGATAACGAGTGGCGTGACCGTCTCGGCTCCGCCTGCGCCGAAGAGGCCGCCGCGCCTCGTCCTGCGCTTCGCCCTGTACAGCGCGCTCGCGCTCGCGCTCGCGTGGGTCGCCATCTTCTGGGTCGTTCGCCGCGAGGCCGAGGAGCGCGGACGCGAGCTCGTGGCCGCACACGCGATCAACATCGCGACGAGAACCGCCCCATCCCTCACCGCCCAGGACTTCGCCGGCCCCGTCATGGATTCGCGACGCGCAGAGCTCGACGCGGTCTTCGAGCGAGAGCTCATCGGCAACCTCCTCCGGATCAAGCTCTGGAGCCCGGGCGGCGTCGTCACGTACTCGAGCACGCACAGCCTCATCGGCGAGGAGATCGACGATTCCGCTCGGTTGGCGGCTCCGCTCGCCGGCGCGACCAGGCAGGAGGTGTCATCGCTGAACGACGGCCGCCCCGCCGCGGAAGGCGACGACGTGAAGGCGTTCGAGTCCTACGTCCCCGTCCTCGTCGGCGACGACATGCGGCCCGCCGGCGTGCTCGAGGTCTACGAGGCCTACGAGCCGGTGGCCGCCGAGGTCCAGGAGACCGTGACGCCGGTCGGGATCGCGCTCGGGCTGGCGCTTCTCCTCCTGTACGCGGTGCTCTTCCCGATCCTCCGTCAGGTGACGAGGGCGCTCGAGAACCGTCATCGAGGCCTCGAGCAGCACGCGACGGCGCTCGCCGACGCGCTCGCGGAGCGCGACGAGGCCGAGGTGCGAGTCAGCCAGGCCGAGCGGAACTACCGGAGCCTCGTCGAGCAGTTGCCACTCGTCATGTACGTGACCCGCCTGGACGCCACCAGCTCCTGCGTCTACATGAGCCCCCAGATCGAGGACCTCGTCGGCTACACCCCGCTCCAGTGCATGAGCGACCCCGAGTTCTTCGTCAAGATCCTCCATCCCGACGACCGCGAACGGGCGCTGGCCGCACACCAGGAGGCCTACGAGGCCGGCGAGTCCTTCTCGATCACGTACCGCCTGATCGCGAAGGACGGGCGAGCGGTCTGGGTCCACGACGAGCTCACGATCGCGAGGGACTCCGCGGGTCGCCCCCTGCACGCCCAGGGCTTCCTCGTCGACGTCACGCCCCAGAGGACCGCCCAGGAGGAGCTCGAGCACCAGCACGCCGAGCTGCGAGCTCTCCACGAGACCGCCCTGCTTCTCATCGACGAGCTCGACCCGCAGAAGCAGCTGGAGCGGATCGCCGCGCAGGCCGGCGAGCTCGTGGGCACGGCGAACAGCTACGTCTACCTGCGGGAGGGCGACGATCTTCGCATCGCGGTCGGCACCGGATCGTTCGCGGACTCGGTAGGGCTGCGAATCCGCAAGGGCGAGGGGCTGGCGGGGCGGGTCTGGGAGACGATGCAGCCGCTCACGGTGGACGACTACACGGCCTGGGAGGGTCGCCTCCAGCACTTCGAGGGAGGGGAGCTTCAGGCGGTGGTAGGGGTCCCGCTCCGCTCGCGCACCGACGTGGTCGGAGTGCTCGGGCTCGCGCACGACCGCCCCGGCGCGACCTTCGGCGCGCCCGAGATCGCCATCCTCTCTCGCTTCGCCCACCTCGCGACGCTCGCGCTCGAGAGCGCCCGCCTCTACGCCGCGGCGCAGGAGGAGCTGCAGGAACGGCGGAGGGCGGAGGGCGCTCTCCGGGACGCCGAGCTCCGCTATCGCACGCTCGTCGAGCACCTGCCGCTCGTCACGTACATCAGCCCCGCGGACGAGACGGTGGGGAACGTCTACGTGAGCCCACAGGTCGAGGCGCTGCTCGGCTACCCGGCGCGCCAGTGGATCGAGAACCCCGGCCTGCTGCACGAGGCGGTCCACCCGGAGGATCTCGACGCGGTGCTGGCCGACGCCGAGCGCCTGCGCGCGACGGGCGAGTCCGTCCGCTCCGAGTATCGCTACGTCGCTCGGGACGGGAGCGTCGTCTGGGTGCTCGACGAGACGATCCTCGTCCGAGACGAGCAGGGCACTCCGCTCTGGGTCCAGGGCTCGCTGGTCGACATCACCGAGAGCAAGGTGGCGGAAGAGACGCGCGCCCGCCTCGCCGCGATCGTCGAATCGTCCAGCGACGCCATCACCAGCGCCTCGCTCGACCTCCGCTACACGAGCTGGAACCAGGGCGCCGAGCGCATGTTCGGCCGCCCGGCGGAGGAGATGCTCGGGGAGCCGATCACAGCGGTCATCCCGGAGGGTCGCCGCGAGGAAGCCCTGAGCCTCCTGGGCGAGGTGGTCGCGCAGGACCGGGTAGAGCGCCTGGAGACCGTCCTCGAGGCCGCAAACGGCAGCCTCGTCCACGTCGCGTTCACGTACTCGCCCATCCGGGACTCGGCCGGGAGGGTCGTCGGCGTCTCCGCGATCGGCCAGGACGTCACCGAGCGCAAGCGGGCGGAGACCGACCGCGAGCGACTGCTCGCAGCCGAGCAGGAGGCGCGCGCGTTCGCCGAGGCCGCGCAGCGCGACCTGGCGGCGCAGAACGAGCGGCTGCGCGAGCTCGACCAGCTGAAGGACGAGTTCATCGCGCTCGTCTCGCACGAGCTCCGAACGCCGCTGACGTCGATCCGGGGCTACACCGAGCTCCTGCTCGACGGTGACGCGGGCGAGCTCACCGACGAGCAGCGCGGCTTCCTCGGCGTCGTCGAGCGTAACTCGCACCGGCTCCTCCATCTCGTCGGCGACCTGCTCTTCCTCGCCCAGGTCGAGGCCGGCAAGCTCGTTTTCGACGTCGGCGCCCTGGACCTGGGCGCGGTCGCGTCTGAGAGCGTCGAGACGGCCCGCCCCCAGGCGGAGGCGAAGGGGGTCACGATCACCCTTGCCACGGGCCCCGTGCCGCTCATCGCCGGCGACCGCGCGCGCATCGCCCAGCTGCTCGACAACCTCGTCTCGAACGCGATCAAGTTCACTCCCGAGCGGGGCCGCGTCGACGTTCGGGTGCGCGCGGTCGACGATCAAGCCGTCGTCGAGGTGAGGGACAGCGGCATGGGCATCCCGGCGGACGAGCAGGAGTTCCTCTTCGAGCGCTTCTTCCGCACGAGCACGGCCACCGAGCAGGCGATCCAGGGAACGGGGCTCGGCCTGGCGATCTCGAAGGCGATCGTGGAGGCGCACGCCGGCCGGATCACGGTTGCGAGCGAGGAGGGCGCCGGCACCACCTTCCGCGTCTCGCTCCCGATCCGGCACGAGGCCGGGCTCCCGGAGCGGACGGAGATCGCCTCGTGACCGCGGCGAGCTCTCAGACGGCGCTCGGCCGGTACCGGTAGCCGAACCCGCGCACGGTCTCGATCACGGACCCGTCGGCCCCGGCGGCTTCGAGCTTGCGGCGGAGATAGCCGACGTACAGCTTCACCTGGTCGCGCGACGCCGAGTAGGAATCGCCCCAGACCAGCTCGAGCACCTGGTCGTGCGAAAGCAGCTGCCCGGGGTGGCGGACGAAGGCGGCGAGGAGCCGAAACTCGAGCGGGGTCAGCGCGACCTCCGAGCCGTTGACGGACACGCTGCGCTGGACGAAGTCCACGTGGAGGAGCGAGTCCGCGTAGGTCCGGCTCGCCTCCTGGCGGGGCCCCGCGCGCCGGAGCATCGCCTCCACCCGGGCGAGCAGCTCCTGGCGGCCGAAGGGCTTCGTGATGTAGTCGTCCGCGCCCCCCTTGAGCCCGCGCACCTTCTCGAGCTCGGCCGCGCGCGCGGTCAGCATCGCGACGGGCACGTCGGAGAGATCGCGGATCCGCTCGAGCGTCTGCCAGCCGTCGAGCTCGGGCATCGAGATGTCGAGCAAAACGACGTCGGGGGGCGTCGAGTAGAAGGCACGGAGGGCCTCCTTGCCGCTCGCGGCCTCGGTCACCCCGTACCCCTGGCGCTCGAGCAGCTCCTTCAGGAGGACGCGGATGTCGGGGTCGTCGTCGACGACGAGGACGTGACCGCGCTCGCGATTCATACCGCTTCCATACCAGATCCGGCTGGAAGACGCCCGAGCGGGGCAGGCCGGCGACCATCGAGAGCGTCCTCGCCGCTTAACGACCACGAGCTGCTCAGCAAGCAGCTCGCAGTCGGCCGTCAGTCAGTCCCCCGCTTCTAGGAGAAGCGGCGACACCGAGATCCATCTTACGCGTTCGCGCCCGCTCTCACAAGACCGGCAGGTACTTCTCGAGCTCCCACGGCGTGAGCTGGACGCGGTACTCGTCCCACTCCTGCCGCTTGAGCTTCACGTAGTTGTCGAAGATGTGGTCGCCGAGCGCCCGGCGCACGAGGTCGGACTCGGCCAGCTCGTCGATCGCCTCGCCGAGGGTCTCCGGGAGGGCGACGATGCCGCGCGCCTTGCGCTCCTCGGCGCTCAGCTTGTAGAGGTTGGACTCCATCGGCGGCGGGAGCTCGTAGCCGTGCTCGACGCCCTCGAGGCCGGCGTGCAGGAGCGCGGCGAAGGTGAGGTACGGGTTGCACGCCGGGTCCGGGCAGCGGATCTCCGCCCTTGTCGCCTGCTCGTTCCCGGGCTTGTAGAGCGGTATTCGGATGAGGGCCGAGCGGTTCCGCCGCGACCAGGCCGCGTAGACGGGCGCCTCGTAGCCGGGGACGAGACGCTTGTAGGAGTTGACCCACTGGGCGAAGACCGCCGAGATCTCGCGCGCGTGCCGGAGCTGCCCCGCGATGAACCCCTTGCCCACCTCGGAGAGGCTCCACTCGTCGTCGGCGTCGAAGAACGCGTTCTTGCCCCCGGCGAAGAGCGACTGGTGCGTGTGCATCCCCGACCCGTTCTCCCCGAAGATCGGCTTCGGCATGAACGTCGCGTGGTAGCCGGCCTTCTTTGCGATCTCCTTGACGACGAGCCGGTACGTGATCGTGTGGTCGGCCATGGCGAGCGCGTCGGCAAACTGCATGTCGATCTCGTGCTGGGACGGGCCGACCTCGTGGTGGACGTACTCGATCGGGATTCCCATCGCCTCGAGCGCCTTGACCGTGTCGTGGCGGAGGTCGCTTGCCGCGTCCATGGTCGTCATGGCGAAGTACCCGCCCTCGTCGAGGGTCTCCGTCCCCTCGTCGCTCTTGAAGAGGAAGTACTCGAGCTCGGGGCCGACGTTGAAGGTGTCGAAGCCCATGCTCTCCATCCGCTCGAGCGCGAGGCGGAGGACGTACCTCGGGTCGCCCATGTACGGCTCGCCGTCGGGGGTGACGACGTCGCAGATCATGCGGCCGACCGTGTAGCCGCCCTCGGGCATGAGCTGGAACGTCGCCGGATCGGGGATCGCCACCATGTCCGACTCCTCGATCGCGTTGAACCCGGTGATCGACGAGCCGTCGAAGCCCATCCCGTCGTCGAGCGCGCCCTCCAGCTCGGGCAGGGTGACCGCGAAGCTCTTCAGGTGCCCCTCGATGTCCGTGAACCAGAGGTGCACGAACTCGACCCCTTCGTCCTTGACTCGCTTGAGGACCTCCCTGCGCGCGGCCGGGTCGCTCTTCGCCCTGCCGGTCTCGACCTGCGCCATGTCGTCAACCTCCTCCTTAAACGCAAAGAGCCCCGGGCCGCCGTGGGCCCGAGGCCTCGTCGCCTCGAATCGCGTACTCATTCTATACGACCGCCTGCTGGGCTTGAGGTCCGTCCAGGTTGCCCGCTATGGTGAGAGGCGAGGCGCCGACGGCGGCGCCGCGCAAGAGGCGACGAAGCCTCAGAGGTCGATCTCGACCGCTGGGGCTTTTTTCGTGGACCGAAGGAGGGACGATGCAGGAGATCGAGGCGAGGGCATACCTGGCGAACGGCACCCAGCCGGAGGCGGACGACGCGGTCGCGTGGGCGTTCGAGCAGAAGACCCAGCTGGTCGACCTGAAGTTCTGCGACCTGTTCGGGAGCTGGCAGCACATGACGCTGCCGATCGGCGCGTTCGGCACCTCGGCCTTCACCGAGGGGCTCGGCTTCGACGGGTCGTCGATTCGCGGCTGGCAGGGGATCGCGGAGAGCGACCTCCTCCTCATGCCCGACCCGGCGACCGCCGTGCTCGACCCCTTCACGGCCGCGCCGACTCTGTCGCTCGTCTGCGAGGTGGCGGACCCGACGACCGGCGAGGCGTACGACCGCGACCCGCGCCGGATCGCCCGCCGGGCGGAGACCTATCTCGCGGAGACGGGCGTCGCCGACACGGCCAACTTCGGCCCGGAGTGCGAGTTCTTCGTCTTCGACGAGGTGTCCTACGAGCTCGCGCCGCATCGTTCCCACTACTCGGTCGACTCCGCGGAAGGGCACTGGAACTCCTCGGTTCCGGGGCTCGGCTACACGGTGCGGGAGAAGGGCGGCTACTTCCCGCCCGCGCCGCACGACACGCTGCACGACCTGCGCTCGGAGATCGTGCTGACGCTGGAGCGGCTCGGGATCCCGTGCGAGTTCCACCACCACGAGGTCGCCACCGCCGGCCAGTGCGAGGTCGACCTCCGGTACCAGTCGCTGACGCGCATGGCCGACCAGGTCATGACCTACAAGTACGTCGTCCGCAACGTCGCCAGGGGGGCGGGCAAGAGCGCGACGTTCATGCCGAAGCCGATCTTCGGCGACAACGGCTCGGGGATGCACACGCACCAGTCGCTCTGGAAGGAGGGCACGCCGCTCTTCTCCGACAAGTCCGGCTACGCCGGCCTCTCGCAGCTCGCACGGAGCTATGTCGGCGGCATCCTCATGCACACGCCCGCCCTGCTTGCGTTCTGCGCGCCGACCACCAACTCGTTCCGCCGGCTGGTGCCGGGCTACGAGGCGCCGGTCAACCTCGTCTACTCGCAGCGGAACCGCTCGGCGGCGATCCGGATCCCCATGTACTCGGACTCGGCGGCCGCCAAGCGCATCGAGTTTCGCTGTCCGGACGCGACCGCCAACCCCTACCTGGCCTTCGCGGCCATGTTGATGGCGGGCATCGACGGCGTGCAGAAGGATCTCGACCCCGGCGAGCCGGCGGACTTCGATCTCTTCGAGGAGCGCCGGACCGACATCCCGCAGGTGCCGGGCTCGCTCGCGGAAGCGCTCGAAGCGCTCGAGCGCGACCACGAGTTCCTCCTGGCCGGCGGCGTCTTCACCGAGGAGCTCGTCCGCACCTGGATCGACTACAAGCGCGAACAGGAGGTCGACGTCGTCGCCCTCAGGCCGCACCCCGCCGAGTTCGCGCTCTACTACGACGCCTGAGTCTGTCTCCGGCGGACACGTCAGGGGACAGGCCCGTGGCGTGTCCGCACGGGACAGTCGTGTGGAGGGACGCCTGCCCCTCCCGGTCAGGCCCGTTGGTCACACGAGCAGCTTGCGGATTCGAGCTGCTGGAAAGTGACCCAACCGTGGTTTCCACAGGAACTGGGGTCAATTCGTCGTCCGCCACGGACGGGTCCGGGGTCAGACCCCGGGCGTGGTCGGAGAAGACAGGCTCAGGCGAAGGCCGCGAGGTACGGCTGCCAGCCCTCGGGGATTCGCGACGTGGAAAGCGTCACGAAGAGGGCGGGCGTGGGCACGCGCGGCTTCACGAGCATGCGCATCTCCAGCTCCTCGGGCAGGCGGTTGCCCTTGCGCAGGTTGCAGGGAGCGCAGGAGGTGACGACGTTCTCCCACACCGAGTCACCGCCGCGCGAGCGTGGCACGACGTGGTCCAGGGTGAGCCTCCCCGAAGAGCCGCAGTAGACGCAGCGGTGCCCGTCTCGGGCGAAGAGCGCCCGCCGGGAGATCTTGCGCTTCACGGCCCTGGGGACGCGAACGTACGCCAGGAGGCGGATGACGTGCGGCCACGGAAACGTGTCCGAGGCCGAGCGCAGCCGCTGGCGGCCGAGCTCCTCGACCACCTCGGCCTTGCCCTTGAAGACCAGCACGTGCGCGCGCCGCACCGTGCAGACGTTGAGAGGCTCGAAGCTCGCGTTCAGGACGAGAACCTGCTGCATGTCGAAATCGTAGACGAGCGAAGGGCGGTAAACGCGCTCTTAGCGCTGCGGGAGGACGAGCTGGAGCAGGTTCTGGCCGGCCCTGACGAAGCCGCGGCCGAGGTAGAACTCGAGCGCTCGGCGATCGCCCCCGGCCACGACGACCTGCAGCGCGGGCGCGCCCACCGAGATCGCGTAGCCCTCCGCGTGCTCGAGCAGCTGCCGGCCGACGCCTTCTGCCTCGTGCTCCGGGCTCACGAACAGCTGGTCGACCCGCATCGCCTCCTCGACCCGCCCGACGGCGACGTAGCCGGCCGGAGAGCCGCCCACCTCCGCCACAAACACGGTCTCCCGTTCGAGCACGGCGAGGGTGCGCCGGTCGGCGCCGCGGTCGAGACTGGCGAGGCCGAAGAGGAGCGGCTCGTCCGCAGGCTCGTAGGGGCGGATCAGGGCCTTTCGGTACGTCACTGGGCCATCGCCCGCTCGACCGCCTCCTGCTCCTCCGGCGACAGCGCCACCGGCGCGCGACCGCGATCGAGCTGCTTCACGTAGATCCGCGCATAGTCTCGGCCCTGGATCGCGCTCATCACAACCCCCGAGCGGGCTCCGTCGAGGAACGCGAGCGAGGCCGACTGGTGGCCGCCCGCGTCCTCGTAGGCGTTGTAACGGACGAGAGCAGTGTGCGAGAGGCAGCCGTCGACGCGCCGGTCGATCCGCGCGAGGCCCGCAGCCACCTCGTCGACCACGCGGTGGAGATCGTCGATGCGCGTCTGCAGCGACACCGCGAAGTTGACGAGGTCGTCCTTCCCGGCGCCCATGAGCACGACCTGCGCCTTCCGGACGGCGCGGAGCTTCATGTAGAAGGCGAGCGAGAGGAGCAGCGCCGCGACCGCCGCCGCTGCGGCGCCGATGGCGATCCAGGGAGCGGCGTCGGAGAGGTCCGACATCGGGCCCTAGCTTAGGCGAGCGTGAAGATGATCGGGTACTCGACCGTGTTGTTGTTCGTGTTCCGCTCGCCCTCGACCGGCTCGACCTGGACCTGGAGGGTCGTCTGAGCCGAGAACTCGAGGTTCTCGAAGCCGGTGAACCTCACCGTCTTCGTCTCGTCCGGGTTGATGACGTCGATCGTCAGCTCCTTCCGGATCTGCGGATCCTGGCGGATGATCAGCGTCACCTGCACCTGGGTCTCCTGGGTCTCTCCCGAGTTCTCGACGAGAACCTCGAACGCGAGATCGGCGCTCTGCTCCACCGTGTTGTCCTCGCCCCGAACGAGCTCCTGCCCGCCCGGCTGGACCCTGACCCCGGCGATGCCGTTGCCGCGGAGGCCGCCGGCCTCCGGCCCCCGCGTGAGGCGCTGCACCGTCTGCGTCCAGAAGGAGGGGCTGGCGAACTCGGGGTTCTGGACGAACACCGACGCCGGAACGGCGACGTTGGTCACGTCCTGCTGCTCGAGCACCGACTCGGCGGCGGCCCTGAACGCGTCGGCGTAGACGATGTCGCTGGCGACGAGGCGCTGCGCCTGGTTGGCGAGGTTCCGACCCGACTCCTGCGGATCCTCGGTCTCGGCCACGAGCTGGAGCCCGCGGGCGAGGCCCGAGAGCCCGTTGACCCTGAACTGCATCGTCTCCACGAGGGCCTCCTGCTGCTCGACCAGCGGGCCCGGCGGGCTGAGGTCCTGGGTGCGTCTGAGGATCTGCTCCTGCTGCTCCTGGAACCCCTCGACGTTCGCCCGCAGCTCCTCGAGCCTGATCCCGGGGGCCGTCAGCCGGTCGTTCAGCTGGGCTCCGAGGTCGGCAGACTCGGAGGCGACGACGCCGACGTCCTCCATGTAGCCCTCGTACGCGGATTGCTTCTGGTCGCCGCGGCAGTTGTTGATGACGAGGATGAAGATGACGGCGAGAAGGATGGCGCCGGCGATCAGGACGCCCAGCCGGTAGAGCCGCGGCCCACCGGGCGGGGACGGCGGCCGCTTCGGGAGTCGTCGGCGCTTGCCGGGCGGCCGCTCCTTCGCAGGCGGCGACTCGCTGGTCGGCGACTCGTCGAAGAAGTCGAACTCGATGTCGGTCTGAGGGTCGCTCTTCTCGCGGTCCAAGACGGGCCGATCCGGGTCGAGGAAGTCGCCGAGTCTACCACCCAGTCCGGACTTTGCAGGACTTTCCCAGCCGGGAGCCAAGAGCCGGGTTACCACCCGATGCAGACAGCCGTCGCGCTCACCGAGAACCATCTCGTGCTCGGCCGGTACCGGCCGCTCCGGCCCCTCGGAAGCGGCGGCGGCGGCTCGGTCTGGCTCGCGCGCGACGAGGAGGAGGGGAGAGAGGTCGCCCTGAAGGTCGTCGAGCGCGACGGCAAGCCCGGCGCCCGCGCCGAGCGGGAGGTGGACGCCGCCACCCGGCTGCGCCACCCACGCTGCCTACGCGCCCTCGCGCTGGCACGCGACGACAGGCACGTCTACGTCGCCTACCCCTACGTCTCCGGGCGCACGCTCCGTGACGCTCTCCGCGCCGGTGCCGTAGACGACTGGAGCGCCGTCGAGGCGGCCGCCCAGGTGCTCGAGGCGCTGGCTCACGCCCATTCCAAGGGCGTCGTCCACCGCGACGTCAAGCCGGCGAACGTCATGCTGGAGGACGGAGACGAGGTCTCGGTCCGCCTGCTCGACTTCGGGCTCGCGCAGCTGGAGCACGCCGACACGCTCACCGCGGTCGGGGACGTGCCCGGGACGCTCGCCTACATCGCCCCCGAGCGGCTCGCCGGCGAGGACGCGACGGGCGCGGCGGACGTCTGGGCCGTGGGCGTGCTCCTCTGGGAGGCGCTCGCGGGACGCCACCCGTTCTGGGCGGTCTCCCCGCTCGAGACCGCACGGCGCGTCGAGCAAGGCGCGCAGCCGCTCGCCGAGCTGCGCCCCGACCTCCCGCGCGAGCTCTGCCGCGCGGTGGATCGCATGCTCTCGGTCGACCCCCGGAAGCGCCCGACCGCGAAGCAGGCGCTCAACTTCCTGCGGACGGTGGAGCAGGGACGCACGGAGCGCCGCCGCGCGACGACCTCGCCCGCCGTCCTACGCGAGCGCGCTCCGCACGCGGCGCTCGCGGCGCTCTTCGCCGGAGCGACCGCCTTCCTCCTGCCCTTCTTCCCCACCGGGTGGCCCTTCCTCCTCGGCGCGCTCGTGGCGCTCGTCGCGTTCCTCAGCCCGGCGGCGGGGCTTGCGGCCGCGCTCGCCGTTCCCGTGCTCCCGCTCGGCAACCTCTCGCTCGGCCTGGCGATCGCCTACCTCCCGCTCGCGCTCGCCTGGCTCCTCCTGTTCGCACGCGACGCCCGCTCCGGCTTGCTCTTCCTCTCGGGCCCGCTGCTCGCGTTCGTCCACCTGCTTCCGCTCGTCCCGGTGATCGCCCTGCAGGCCCGGGGGATCGTGCGAAGGACCGCCCTCGGCGGCGCCGCGGTCGTGGCGGCCTTTACGGCCGCCGTAGTCGCGGGGCCGCGCCTGCCGCTGACCGGGGCGGCTCCGCCGAGGCCGCGCGGCGTGAGCGGGGCTGAGCAGCCCGGTGCCGCTCTCGACGGCTCGCTCGCCGCCCTGACGAGCCGGCCGACGATCGTCGCCGCGATCGTGATCGTCGCCCTCGCGGCCGCGTCCACGAGCCTCGCGCGTAGCCGCGGGCTCTGGGGTGTCGCCGCCTGGGGTGCCGGCTTCCTGGGCGCCCTGCTCCTCGTCCCGATCGCCGTCGGCGGCGCTCCCGTCGCCGCTCAGTGGGCGGCCCCGGCGGTCTGGCTCGCGGCCGCCGCGCTCGCGTATCCGCTGGTTCGGGCGCCCCGCTAGAGTGGCCGGCGGGCACAATGGTGCCCGGTATGAGCGTCCTGCGAAGCATCGAGCACAGGATCGAGTCGATCGTGGAGGGCGTGTTCGGGCGCGCCTTCCGAACGCACGTGCAGCCGGTCGAGCTGGCGCGGAAGCTGGCCAAGGAGATGGACGAGGCCAAGAGCGTCTCCGTCTCGCGGGTGTACGTGCCGAACGAGTACACGCTGTACCTCTGTCCCGGCGATCGCGAGCAGTTCTCGAGCTACGAGGACTCCCTCCTCACCGAGCTCTCCGACTACCTCTCCGAGCACGCCCGCCGCGAGGGCTACGCCCTCCTCTCGACACCGGCCGTCCTGATCGAGGAGGACGACGACCTGGGCGTCGGGGAGTTCGGGATCGCCACCCGCATGGTCCAGCCCGACCGTCCGCAGGCGCCGACCCCGCCTGACGTCGTGCCTCAGGCCGCGCCCAGCGCGACGAGGATCTACCGGCCGCCGGTGACCGAGACCGTCTCGCCCGAGCTGGCCGAGGAGAACGACCTCGCCCGGGCACCGGCCGCCGTGGTGGTGGACGGCAAGCGCCGCGAGCTCGACGACCGCGTCCTCGTCATCGGCCGCTCACGGGAGTGCGACATCGCGGTGGACGACCCGAACGTCTCGCGCCGCCACGCCGAGATCAGGCGCGAGGACACGGCGTACTGGATCGTCGACCTCGGCTCGACGAACGGCGTTACGGTGAACGGCAAGCGAGTGGAGCGGGCCCAGCTCACGCCGGAGGACGTGATTCTCCTCGGCACCACCGAAGTCCGCTTCGAACGAGGCTACTAGCCCTCTCGCTCGGACCAGTGTCCGTCGAGCCCATCCTCATCGCCCTTCAGGCCGGCTTCGTCGTCCTCCTCTACATCTTCATCTGGCGGGTCGTGCGCTCCGCGGAGCGCGGTCTCCCCGCAGCTCCGCAGGAGAGCTTCGTCATGGCTCCCGCTCAGGTGGCGCAGGCGAGGGCCGAGGCCGGGATCGTCCCGGGCCGGCTGGTCGTCACGCGCTCGAGCGCCGTGCCCGTCGGCACCGCCTTCGAGGCGGGGCCGGTCCCGACGACCATCGGCCGCGCCGACGACAATGTCGTCGTGCTCACGGGCGACGACTACGCCTCCGGCCGCCACGCCCGCGTCGAGAGCGGGCTCGACGGCACCTGGGTCGTCGACCTCGGCTCCACCAACGGGACCTACGTGAACGGCGAGCGCCTCGAGGGGCGCCGGAGATTGCACGAGGGCGACCTTGTCCAGGTCGGCGACACGGAGCTTCGGTTCGGGCGATGACGCTGGGCGAGAGCGCGGGCCGGACCGACCCGGGGCGGATCAGGCGCCGAAACGAGGATGCCTTCGTCCTCGATCCCCCGCTATTCGCAGTCGCGGACGGCATGGGCGGCGCGCAGGCCGGCGAGGTGGCGTCCCGGCTCGCCGCAGCCGCCTTCCGCGAGTTCCACGAGGCCGACAGGCTGGCGCCCGACGAGCGCGTGCAGGCGATCATCCAGGAGGCCAATCGGCGGATCTACGAGCGCGCGCGCGCCGACTCGGACGTCTCGGGTATGGGGACGACGGTGACCGCCGCCCTGCTCACGGGGGGCCGCGTGACCCTCGGTCATGTCGGCGACTCGCGCGCCTACCGGATCCGCGACGGCCAGCTGGAGCAGCTGACCGAGGACCACTCGCTCGTCGGTGACCTCATGCGGAGCGGGAGGCTCACCCCCGAGGAAGCCGACGCCCATCCGCAGCGCTCGGTAATCACGCGAGCCCTCGGCACCGATCCCGAGGTGGACGTCGACACGAACACCGTCGACGTCCAACCGGGAGACCTCTTCCTCCTCTGCTCGGACGGGCTGACGACGATGGTGGCGGACGAGGACATCCTCGGCATCCTCTCGGCCGCGCCGACACTGGACGACGCCGCCCGCGAGCTCGTGCGGGCTGCGAACACGGGCGGGGGCGAGGACAACGTGACCGTCGTCCTGTTCCAGATCGCGGGAGACGACCCTGTGGAGGAGACGCTGGTCGCGCCGGCGGCCGTGAAAGGGAACGGCCAGGGCGACGCGGACGAGCTCGAGGACACGCTGACGAACCTGCAGCCGGTGGCGACGACCAGGCCCGTGCCGCCGGCCGTCGCGGAGGCGAAGCCTCGCAGGAAGCGACGGCGCTGGGGGCGGCGCATCCTCTGGGCGGTGCTCGCGCTCGGCTTCGTGACGCTTCTCCTCGGCGGCGCGCTTCTCGGGCTCTCGCGCGCCTACTTCGTCGGCGCTGACGAAGAGGGCAATGTCGTCGTCTACCAAGGTGTGCCCTTCGACCTGACGTCCGGGACCGGGCTCTACCGCGAGCGCTACGTCAGCCGCCTCCAGGCCTCGCAGCTCTCCCCCGAGGAGCGCGCCGCGCTCTTCGACCACGAGCTCGTCTCCTACGACCGCGCGCTGGCACGAGTCGCCGTGTACGAGGCCGAGGCGTGCCCTGCCCCTCCGAGTGCCGCTCTCGCGACGCGAAACCACCTCGCCCTTTCCAAGGCCACGCCTTGCTACGGACATGCGGACTCTCGCTTCTGCTCGCGACGCAGAAGCGAGGCAGCAATACTCGAAGGGACACTCGCCCTGAGCCTCAGGAATCGCGAGCTCGTCAACCTCGGGATGGTCGGCCTGCTGACGGCGGCCGGCTTCGCCTCGGTCTACATCGCCCGGTCGGACGTCGTCTCGGCCGCCTCGCTCACCTACGCGGCCTTCTTCATCTCGCTCTTCGTCATCGCCCATGCTGATCCTGCGCGTGCGCCTCCCGCACGCGGATCCCTATCTCCTGCCCCTCGGCGGGCTCCTCTCCGCGCTCGGGATCACCATGATCTACCGGATCGACCCCGAGCTGGCCTTCAGACAGGGGCTCTGGGTCGTCGTCGGCGTCGCCGCCTTCGCGGGGCTCATCCTCTTCCTGCGTGACTACCGCGAGCTGGACAACGTCAAGTACCTCCTCGGCGTCTCCGCGATCGTCCTCCTCGTCCTGCCGGCCCTGCCGTACATCGGGAGGACGATCAACGGCGCGACGCTGTGGGTCGACTTCCGCGGCGGGATCGTCTTCCAGCCGGGCGAGCTGGCGAGGTCCTCTTCGTCATCTTCCTCGCCGGATACCTGCGGGACAACAGGGAGCTCCTCTCCTACGGCGCCGCCGGCCAGGGCCGCCTGCCCTCCCCCAAGCACCTCGGCCCCCTGCTCCTCATCTGGGGCGGCGCCATGCTCGTCCTCTTCCAGACGCGTGACCTGGGCGGCGCGCTCCTCTTCTTCGCCATCTTCCTTGTGATGCTCTACACGGCCACGGCCCGCTGGTCGTTCGTCGCCGCCGGTTTCGCGCTCTTCCTCGCGGGGGCCGTCGCCCTCTACCAGGTGATCCCGCACGTCCAGGACCGCGTGCAGAGCTGGCTCGACCCCTGGGCGGACCCCGAGGGCACGTCGTTCCAGCTCGTGCAGTCCCTCTACGCGGTCTCGAGCGGCGGCGTCTTCGGCTCCGGGCTCGGGAACGGCGTGCTCCTGACGCCGCAGGGCGAGTCGTACATCCCCTACCTCGAGACCGACTTCATCTTCTCGGCGATCGCGCAGGAGCTCGGCCTGGCCGGCGCCGCCGGGGTGATCCTGCTCTACCTCATCTTCGCCTACAGGGGCTTCCGCATCTCCATGCTCGCGTCCGATGGGTTCTCGAAGCTCCTCGCCGCCGGGCTCACGGCCGCCGTCGCCATTCAGGCGTTCATCATCATCGGCGGCGTTGTCGGGCTGATCCCGCTCACCGGGATCACGTTGCCCTTCGTCTCCTACGGAGGCTCGAGCATCGTCGCCAACTTCGTGATCCTCGCGCTCCTGCTCATGGTCTCCGAGCGTGTAAACCGGGGGGAGGGCACGTGAACCCGCCGATCCGCCGTCTCTTCCTCGTCTTCGCGTTCCTGTTCGTCGCGCTCATCGCCACGGCGACGTACTGGCTCTGGCGGGCGCCCGATTTGGAGGCGCGGCAGGGGAATCCGACGCTGATCGTGCGCGAGCTCGAGATCGAGCGGGGGCTGATCCTGGCCGCGGACGGCCGGACCCGGCTGGCCGCGAACCGGCGGCGACAGCTCGAGGACGGGCGCGTGTGGTGGCTCCGGCGCTACCCCGAACGGTCGCTGACGGCGCACGCCGTCGGCTACTCGACGATCGGCCGTTCCCGGACGGGCCTCGAGCTCTCCCTGAACGACTTCCTCACGGGCTCGAACGCCAACCTCAGCACGGTCATCGACTCGACGCTGGACAAGCTGCGCGGCATCCCGCGTCAGGGGAACGACGTCGTGACGACGCTGGACCTCGACGCGCAGCGCGCGGCCGAACGCGGGCTCGACGGCCAGTGCGGCGCCGCAGTCGCGCTGGAGCCGTCGACCGGGCGCGTGCTCGCACTCGCCTCGTCGCCGTCCTTCGATCCCAACCTCGTCGAGACCGACTTCGCGTCCATCGAGGCGATCAGGGCACCCTGCCGTCCGGCAGCGCCGCTCCTCGACCGCGCGACGGCCGGCCGCTTCGTCCCCGGCTCGACCTTCAAGATCGTCACCGCGGCCGCGGCGCTCGACACCGGCACCTTCACGCCGGAGAGCCCGTTCGACGACCCTGGCTTCTGCACGCTCTTCGGGCAACAAGTCTTCAACTTCTCCGACCAGGGCAGGCCGAGCGGTTTCGGCACGGTGACGCTCGCGCAGGCCGTTCAGAACTCCATCAACTCGGTCTTCTGCAACATCGGCAAGGAGCTCGGGGCCGACGTCGTGCTCGAGTACGCGAAGCGGTTCGGCTTCTACGAGCGCCCGCCGATCGAGCTGCCCTCCGAGGAGGTGCTGATCAGCGGCCTCTACCGCAACGGGCGCCTCTTCGACCCGGAGGACCCGAACGAGGTCGACCCCGGCCGCCTCGCCTTCGGACAGGAGCGCCTCGTCGTCACCCCGCTGCAGATGGCGCTCGTCGCCGCCGGCGTCGCCAACGACGGCGTCGTCATGGAGCCGAGGCTCGTCGAGCGCATCGTCGCGCCCGACGGGGACGTGATCCAGCGCTTCGACGCGGAGGAGTGGAAGACGGCGGTCGAGCCGTCGACGGCAGCCGACCTGACCGCGATGATGACCCTGGCAGTGCAATCCGGCACCGGAGTCGCCGCCCAGATCCCCGGCATCTCCGTCGCCGGCAAGACCGGGACCGCCGAAACCGGGATCGCAGGCCGGAACAACACCTGGTTCATCGCCTTCGCGCCCGCCGACCGCCCGGAGGTCGCGGTCGCCGTCGCGCTCTCCGAGCAGGCCGGCACCGGCGGCGCGACGGCGGCTCCGATCGCCCGTTCCATCATGGAAGCGGCCCTCGGGAGAAACACCTAACCTCTAAAGACTTCGCCCATGGCGCGCACCTCGGACTCCCTCATCAACACGCTCTTCGACGGCCGCTACAGAATCCTGAGGAAGCTCGGCTCCGGCGGGATGGCCAACGTCTACCTCGCCGAGGACGAGGACCTCGGCCGCCGCGTCGCGGTGAAGATCCTGAACGAACGCTACGCGGGCGACGACCTCTTCATCGAGCGCTTCCGGCGCGAGGCGAAGTCGGCCGCCGGGCTCTCGCACCCGAACATCGTCTCCATCTACGACCGGGGAGAGGCCGAGGGGACCTACTACATCGCCATGGAGGTCATCGAGGGGCGCAGCCTCAAGGAGCTGATCCTGACGCGGGGGGCGCTCCCGATCGAGACGGCGGTCGCGTACGCGAAGCAGCTGCTCGAAGCGCTCCGTTTCGCGCACCGCCACGGGATCATCCACCGCGACATCAAGCCGCACAACGTGCTCGTCTCGGCCGACCAGCAGGTGAAGGCCCACGAGCCGCGGCTGAAGGTGACCGATTTCGGCATCGCGCATCACAGCGCTTCGCAGATGACCGAGGCCGGGTCGATCATGGGCACGGCGCAGTACCTCTCCCCCGAGCAGGCACGGGGCGCGCCCGTGACGGCCGCGTCGGATCTCTACTCGGCCGGCGTCGTGCTCTACGAGATGCTGACCGGCAAGGTCCCCTTCACGGGCGACTCCGCGATCGAGATCGCGATGAAGCACGTGAACGAGCCGCCGGCGCCGCCCTCCTCGCTTCGGCCCGAGATCCCGCCGGATCTCGACCAGATCGTCCTCCGCGCCCTCGCGAAGGACCCCGCGGACCGGTACCAGACCGCCGAGGAGTTCATCGAGGACCTGGAGCGCTTCGAGGCCGGCCTGCCCATCTCCCGCGCGACCTCGACGGCGGCGACGGCGCTCCTCGCAGGGGCCGCGGTCGGGGAGGCCACGGAGCTCATGTCCGAAAGCCCGACGCGGGTCGTCGCGCCGCCCCCGCCCCCCGGGCGCCGAGACGTCCGGGCTACCCGCCCCCGAGCCCGTACGACGAGCCGCCGAAGCGGCGCCGGCGCTGGGTGCCCTGGCTCCTGGTCGCGCTCCTCATCGCCGCTGCCGCCCTCGCGGGATGGTGGGCATACAACGAGATCCAGGAGCAGCTCGACGAGAGGGCCCCTGTTGGAGTGCCGCTCGTCGTGGGGCTGCGCGAGGACGAAGCGGTCGCGTTGATCGAAGAGGCCGGGCTCGAGGCTGAGGTCGAGGAGCAGCCGAGCCTCGACGTCGAGGAAGGGAGAGTGATCGAGCAGAGCCCGAGGGAGGGCACGTCGGTGACGACGGGCACAACCGTGACGATCACGGTCTCGACCGGGCCGAGGGAGGTGGAGGTTCCCGACCTGGTCGGGCTCTCGTACGCGGAGGCCGTGGACGCCCTCAACGAGGTCAACCTCGAGCCCCGCCAGGTCGAAGTCTTCTCCCAGAGGCCGCCGGGCCAGGTCGTCAACCAGGACCCGAAGGCGGGCGAGCGGGTCGACGAGGGCACCGAGGTCGAGGTGCGCGTCTCCAAGGGAGTCCGGCAGGTCGAGGTTCCGAGCGTGCTCGGCGAGTCGGAGTCGAACGCCCGGGCCATACTCGAAGACGCGGGCTTCGAGGTCGCGGTCACGGAGGCGCCGAGCGACAGCACGCCCGAAGGCCTCGTCTCCGGCCAGAGCCCCTCGGCGGGCGCCGAGGCCCCGCAGGGGTCGACGGTCTCGATCACGATCTCGACGGGGCCCGAGCTCGTCACCGTCCCCGACGTGCTCGGCCAGAGCCTCTCCAGCGCCCGGGCGGAGATCCGAGACGCCGGTCTGCGCCCGAGCACGATCTGCGAGGAGGTCAGCGACCCGGGGCAGGTAAACACCATCATCGCCCAGGATCCGGGAGGCGGCTCGCAGGCGAGCGGGGGCTCGACGGTGACCATCGTCGTCGGTCGCCTGATCTGCTAGTGACCGGGGAGGGCGCATCGCCAGGCTGCGCGTAGCGGTGCTGCGGGGAGGGCGCTCCAGCGAGCACGAGATCTCCCTCGAGTCGGCCCGCTCCGTAATCGAAGGGCTCGATCCCGACCGCTACGAGGTCGTCGCGATCGACATCCCCCGCGAAGGCCCCTGGCTTCTCGACCCGGAGGAGGCCGCGCATTTCGACGTCGTCTTCCCGGTGCTGCACGGGCCGTTCGGCGAGGACGGATCCGTCCAGGGCCTCCTGGAGCTCGCCGAGGTCGCCTACGTCGGCGCGGGCGTCGCCGGCTCGGCGCTCGCCATGGACAAGGACCTCTTCAAGGCGGTGATGCGCGACAAGGGAATCCCCGTGGCCAGGAGCCTGACGTTGCGGGCCGGAGAGACCGCGCCGAGCCCGTTCGGGTTCCCGTGCGTCGTCAAGCCCGCACGCCTCGGCTCGAGCGTCGGCATCAGCATGGTCGGGTCGGAGGAGGAGCTCCCCGGGGCGCTGGAGCTGGCGTTCGCCCACGACGAGAAGATCCTCCTGGAGGAGCTCCTGGACGGCGTCGAGGTCGAGTGCAGCGTCCTCGGCAACGCCGACCCGGTCGCGTCGGTGCCGGGCGAGATCGTGCCGCTGGCCAGCGACTGGTACGACTACGAGGCGAAGTACGCCGAGGGCGGGATGGAGCTCGTCGTCCCGCCGCGAGTCTCCGCCGAGGCGACCGCCCGCGTGCAGGAGCTCGCGGTGGCCGCCTTCGTCGCCTCCGACTGCGAGGGCATGGCCCGCGTGGACTGCTTCGTGCGGCCCGACGGCGAGGTCGTCGTGAACGAGCTGAACACGATCCCGGGCTTCACGGCGACGAGCGTCTACGCGAAGCTCTTCGAAGCCTCCGGGATCTCCTACGCCGAGCTCCTCGACCGTCTCGTCGAGCTCGCGCTCGAGCGGCGCGAGCGGCGCGCCCGACTGCGCTACTAGCCGGACACGAAGGCGCGCGCCTCGTTCACGTGCGCCTGGGTGTTCGGATCGGTGATCCAGACGACGTAGTAGCGGAAGCGCTCGCCGCGCGTGTCGACGTCGAAGGTCGTCCTCCGTCCCACCTCCTGCTCGCCCGACACGTCGACGAAGTCGTCCTCGCGCTGGTTGGCCGCGAGGATCATGGCGGTGAACCCGGGCGTGTCCGTGACGACCACGACGCTGGAGAGAGCGACGCGGCTCCCCGCGTCGAGCATGACGCCGACGCCGTCCTTGTCGAAGCTCCTGTACTCCTCGGTCGTCCAGAAGGTCGCCGTGTCGCGGTCGGTGGCGGCCGCGACCGACTCGGGATGCTCGGTCAGGTCGCCGTACGGATCGAAGTCGGCAATCGCCTGGACCTGCACCGGCGTCGGGTCGCCGCCGTCCAGCCAGGGAAGGCCGTCCTCGAAGACGATCTCGAGCACGAGCAGGTTGCCGACCAGAACGACCGCCGCAACCAGGAGGATCGCGGCCACGCGCAGGCCGGAGCGCCGGGGCGCGGCCACCGTCGTCGCCGGAGGCGCGGGCAGAGCCCGCGTGGGCGGCGCGGCGGCAGCGGGTCGAGGGGGCCCCATCACGCCCGTGTCCTCGTCCGGCCGCTCCTCCCGGCCGCCTTCGCGCTCTCGGCAGGACTCGAGCGCGACGGCGAGCTCGCCCATGGAGTCGAACCGGTCCTCGGGCCGCTTCGACATCGCCCTGGCGATGACCGCGTCGACGCGCTCGGGGACGTCCGGACGCAGCGTTCGGACGCTCGGCACCGGGTCGCGCACGTGGCGCATCGCCACAGCCATGAGATTGTCGCCGGAGTACGGCGCGGTTCCCGTGAGCAGCTCGAAGGTGACGACGCCCAGCGAGTACTGGTCCGAGCGCTCGTCTCCGCGCTCGCCGTTGGCCTGCTCCGGCGAGAGGTACTGGCCGGTGCCCAGCACGGTGCCGGTCGCAGTCAGCGCGTCGTCGGAGTCGAGCGCCCGCGCGATGCCGAAGTCGGTCACCTTCGCGGTCCCGCTGCCGTCCAGGAGGACGTTGTGCGGCTTCACGTCGCGGTGGACGATGCCGAGCTCGTGCGCGAAGGCGAGCGCCCGCGCGATCTGGCAGGCGAGCTCGAGCGCCCGGTCGACGGGCAGCGGGCCCTCGCGCGAGATCACCGCCTTCAGGTTCTCGCCCGCGACGTGCTCGAAGACGATGAACTGGCGGCCTTCCCACTCGCCGCGGTCGATGACCGTGACGACGTTCGGGTGCGCGAGCCGCGCGATCGCCCGCGCCTCGCGGCGGAAGCGCTCGACGTACTCGGGATCGCGCGAGAAGTGCTCGTGCAGGACCTTGATCGCGACGCGGCGCTCGAGCACCGTGTCATGCGCCCGGTAGACGCTCGACATGCCGCCCTCGCCGACGAGCTCCTCGAGCTCGTAGCGCCCGACGATCAACTCTCCGACGTGCACCGCCATAGTGTTCCTGCCGCAGAAGGCCGGCGGTCTAGCCGAGCGCTTCCGTGAGCGCTTCCTCCCAGACGTCGAGCGCCTCGTCGAGCTGGGCGTCCTCGATCACGAGGGGGACGAGCACGCGGATGCAATGGCCGTGGATGCCGGCCTTGAGGAGCAGGAGCCCCCGGCGGGCCGCGCCCTCGGCGACGGCGGAGGCAAGCTCGGGGTCTGGTTTCCCGTCACGCTCGAGGGCGATGGCCAGCATCGCGCCGAGACCGCGCACCTCGGCGACCTCGGCGAAGCGGTCGCGCCAGCTCTCCATCCGCGAGCGGAGCGTCTCGCCGATCGCCTCGGCGCGCTCGTTGAGCCCCTCCTCGGCGATGACGTCGAGCACCGCGTGAGCGGCGGCGATCGCGACCGGGTTGCCCACGTAGGTGCCGCCGATGGCGCCGTCATCGGGCGCGTCCATGATTTCCGCACGGCCGAGCACGCCCGAGAGCGGGAGGCCGGCGGCGATCGACTTGGCGACCGTGATGAGGTCGGGCTCGACGTCGAAGTGCTCGATTGCGAAGGTCCTGCCCGTGCGGCAGAAGCCCGTCTGCACCTCGTCAGCCACGAGGACGATGCCGTGCTCGTCGCAGATCCGCCTGAGCCCGTGCACGAACTCGGGCGACGGCACGACGAAGCCCGCCTCCCCCTGCACCGGCTCGACGACGATCGCTGCGACGTCCTCCGCGGCGACACGAGTCTTGAACGCGTACTCGAGCGCCTCGAGGTCGTCGTACGGGAGGCGGTAGGTCTCGGGGGCGAACGGCCCGAGCCCCGCCTTGTAGGGGTGCGTCTTCGACGTGAGGCTGAGCGCGAGGAGCGTGCGCCCATGGAACGCGCCCTCGAAGGCGATCACCGCCGGGCGCTTCGTGTAGGCGCGGGCGAACTTGATCGAGTTCTCGATCGCCTCGGCGCCCGCGTTGAAGAAGCCGGCCCGCTTCTCTCCCGAGATCGGGGCCAGGTCGAGCAGGCGCTCGGCGAGGCCGACGTAGTTCTCGTACGGGATGACCGTGAAGTCCGTGTGCGTGAAGCGCTCGGCCTGCTCGCGGATCGCGTCCACGACCCGCGGGTGCGAATGGCCGACGTTCATGCAGCCGACGCCGCCGGCGAAGTCGAGGAAGGTGTTCCCGTCGACGTCCGTCAGCGTCGCCCCGCGCCCCTCCGCGACGACGAGGGGGAGGTAAATGGAGAGCGGCTCCGCGACGACCCGCTCCTTCCGGGCGAGAATCTCCGCGCTGCGCGGGCCCGGGATGTCCGTCTTGAGCTCGATTGTCCGTGTCGTGGCCACGGCAGGAGCTTATAGATTGGCGGTCTCCATGGTCCTCTCCGACCGTACGATCCGGCGCCTGCTCGAGGAGGGGCGGATCGGCATCGACCCGTACGCCGAGGAGCTGCTCCAGCCGTCGAGCGTCGACGTGCGCGTCGACCGCCTCTTCCGCGTCTTCCGGAACTCGCGCTACCCGTTCATCGACGTGAAGCAGGAGATGGAGGAGCTGACCGAGCTCGTCGAGGTCGACACCGAGGAGGCGTTCATCCTCCACCCCGGCGAGTTCGTCCTCGGGTCGACGCTCGAGCGGATCACGCTCCCGGACGACCTCGTGGCGCGCCTCGAGGGCAAGAGCTCGCTCGGCCGCCTCGGGCTCCTCATCCACTCGACGGCCGGCTTCATCGACCCGGGCTGGGACGGCCACGTCACCCTGGAGCTCTCGAACGTCGCCAACCTGCCGATCACGATCTACTACGGGATGAAGATCGGCCAGCTCTCGTTCGTGCAACTCTCCGAGCCGGCCGAGCGCCCGTACGGGACCGGCAGCCTCGGCTCCAAGTACCAGGGCCAGGCCGGGCCGACGCCCAGCCGTTACTGGAAGAATTTCGCCGGCGAATGATCCTGGTCGCCGGGGGAACCGGCTTCGTCGGCACGAAGGTCGTCCACGCGCTCAGGGCGGCCGAGCTGCCCGTCCGCGTCCTGGCCCGCAGGCCCGAGAAGCAGGACCAGCTGCGCGCCTGGGGCTGCGAGGTCGTGCAGGGGGACATGACCGACGCCGAGAGCCTGCGCCGGGCCGTCGATGGCTGCGAGACGGTCGTCCACCTGGTCGCCATCCTGCTCGGGAGCCGCGACGCCTTCGAGCGGATCATGGTGCAGGGAACCCGCGACCTCGTCGAGGCGGCCAAGGGAGCCGGCGCGAAGCGGCTCGTGCTCATGAGCGCGCTGGGCACCGAGGAAGGGCGGGAGCTGACCCCGTACTACCACTCGAAGTGGGAGGAGGAGCAGGCGGTCAAGTACTCCGGGCTCGAGCACGTGATCTTCAGGCCGAGCTTCGTCTTCGGAGCCGACGGCGGCATCCTCCCGCAGCAGATCAGGATCGTCCGCTACTCGCCGGTCACGCCGATCCTCGGCCGCCATCGCCTGCAGCCCATCTGGATCGACGACGTGGCGGCGTTCTTCGTCGGAGCCGTCTCGCAGGAGGAGGCGGCCAACCGGACGTTCGACCTCGGCGGGCCCGACCGGCTCACCTGGGCCGACCTGCACGCCCTGATCCGCAAGACGCTCGGCAAACGGCGCCTCGCCTTCACCATGCCCGCGGCGCTGCTCAAGGCCGGCGCGACCGTCGGGCAAGTCCTGCCCCCGCTCCACGGCGCCCGCTCGGCCGTGGAGATGCTCGACCTCGGCGACAACGTCTGCGACCCGGAGCCTGCGATCGAGGCCTACGGCGTCCGGCCGATCGGCGTCGAGGAGCAGGTGCGGCGCGCGGTGGCCGCCTGACGCCTGCGCGTCTATCGTGCCATCCATGGAGCCGCTCTACGCCGTCGTCGCCGCGGACCAGCTGGACAAGGACGAGGCGAACCGGATCGTCGAGGAGAGCCGTGGTGCCGGCACCCTGCCCCTGCAGGCCGAGCAGGCGGGGCGCAAGGGCCCGTGGCTGCTCGAGCTGGCCGGCATGCACCTCCTCCTCGAGGAGGGCGCCGCACCCGACTCGGTGACGCTGGCCTTGACGCCGGCCGGCGTCGAACGGCTCACGGAGACCTTCACCTGGCTCTTCGAGCAGCTGCGGAGCGAATTCACGTTCGAGCTGCTCTGGGGCGAGGAGCCGATCGACAAGCTCGTGACGCGGGAAGAGCTCCTCCGCACGGTCGGCACCGGCCACCTGGCCGGCCGCACGCGCTACCGCGTCTTCCCCGGGTAAAGAACGGGGGCCCGTGAAAGGGCCCCCGAGTTCCGGTAGATCGCCTGGAGTAGCAGGGGCGCTGGGTCGTCCCCCACGCTGGCTAGGCGATTCCCCGTAGGTCCTGGGGACACGCCCCTACCTGCGACTACCTCCACTGCCCGTACTGTCGGAAATCAAAGTCGGACCACCCCCTTTCCGTGGTTAAGGGGGATGATACGCGTTCCGCCAGGACGACCTGCACGGAGGCGCAGATCGCGGCCGCCTTCTCCCTAGGGACGGAGCACGGACGTCAACTCGAGCCCGCTGCCGAGCGGGACGGTGACGCTGACGAGCGTGGGGTCGGCCTGGCGCGCGCGACTGTAGCTCCCCAGGATCTCCTCGTGCGAGAGGACGTTGTCGGCGACGATCAGCCCGCCGGGATCGACCAGCTGCCTCGTCAGGTCGAAGTACAGCTCGTACTCGTCCTTCTTCCCGTCGAGGAAGACGACGTCGAAGACGTCCTCGGCGGCTTCGAGGATCTCGAGAGCGTCGCCCTCGATCAGCTGCGCCCACTCGTCGAGGCCGGCGTCCGCGACGTTCTTCCGCCAGTCCGCGGCGACATCGGGATCCCGCTCCAGAGAGACCACGCGGCCGCCGAGATAGCGAACGCCCGCGGCGAGCCAGAGCGTGGAGGAGCCCCGACCGGCTCCGACCTCGAGCACCGCGCAGTCCGTCTGCGGAGCCACGAGCGAGAAGAGAAACCGGCCGGCCTCCGGCTTGACGGGAACCGCGGGCAGCCGGACGTCCTCCGCCTCGAGGCGGGCGAGCGCTGCCCGGACTCGCTCGTCGAGCACCGAGCTTCAGCTTCTCGGGTCTTCCCGCACGGCGACGCGAGCGGCCTGCGGCTCCGTCTTCTCGACGACGGCGAAGCCGTCGTAGCGCGCCACGATCTTCTCGACGTCGGGCACGTCGTGTCCGGGAAGGATCGCGAAGTGCTTCGGATTGCGGCGGACGTCCTCGTATTCCCGAAACGTCAGACGCACCGGCTTCGTGCACTCCGGATCGCCGCACTCGCACACGAACTCGGTCTCCGAGTCGGTCGTGCCGTTCTCGCTCACGTCACGGATCCGCTCGTTCACCTCCCGGAAGAGGGCCTCGTTCCGCGCGACTCGCTCTTCCCGCGACGACATGGCCTTGAGTCTAGGGCACGAGCACCCGCACGAGCCCGTCCTCGACTTTGACCTCGAACGTGTCCACGGGCACGTAGGCGGGCAGGGTGAGGGCGCGGCCCGTGCGGATGTCGAACCGGGAGCCGTGCCGCGGACAGATGGCAACGCACTCGGCCGGCTCGAAGTCGCCCTCGCAGAGCGGCCCGTCGTCGTGGGAGCAGCGGTCCTCGATGGCGTAGAACTCGCCGGCGCAGTTGTAGACCCCGATCTCCAGCTGCCCGTCGCGGACGATCTTCACCTCGCCCGGCGGCAGCTCCTCCACCGGACCGACGATCACTTCTCTCATGCGCTAGGAGAGCTCGAGCTCCTCGAGCCCGGCCCATTCCTCCGGGAGCGGCGTGCCGCGGCCCTTGTGAAGCGCGAGCTTGAGGACGCCCAGGCCGAGCAGGGCGCACTTGAGGCGAACCGGTGTCAGCGGGATGCCGACCTCGTCGAGAAGCTCGTCGCGGGACATCGAGGCGACCTCCTCGGCGCTGCGGCCCTTGACCATGTCCATCAGCATCGAGGTCGCGGCCTGGCTGATCGCACAGCCGCGGCCCTGGAACTTGACGTCGGCGATCGTGTCACCCTCGAACGAGACGGCGATCGAGACCTCGTCCCCGCAGAGCGGATTCTGGCCCTCGGCCTCGGCGTCGGCACCGTCGATCACCCCGTGCCCACGGGGGTTCTTGTAGTGGTCGAGGATGACCTCGCGATAGAGGCTGTCGAGCTCGGACATGTCTACCCGAAAAGCTTACGCGCCCGGTGCAGCCCGTCGACGAGCCTGTCGATCTCCTCCGGCAGCGTGTAGAGGTAGAAGCTCGCCCGGGTGGTCGCGTTGACCCCCAGCTTCGCCATCAGGGGCTGGTTGCAGTGGTGGCCGGCGCGAACGGCCACGCCCTCCGCGTCGACGATCTGCGCGACGTCGTGCGGGTGGATGCCCTCGAGGTTGAAGGACACGATCCCGACACGGCGGTCCGCCGGCGGCCCGTAGAGGCGCAGGCCGGGGATCTCCGCCAGACGTCCCAGCGCGTACTCGGTCAGCTCGTGCTCGTGACGCTCGATCGCGGGAAACCCGACCTGCGCCACGTAGTCGAGGGCTGCCGCGAGGCCGACCGCCTCCGCGATCGGCGCCGTGCCCGCCTCGAACTTGTGGGGGAGCTCGTTCCAGGTCGTCTTCTCGACGGTGACCTTGCGGATCATGTGCCCGCCCAGCTCGAACGGCGACATCGCCTCCAGGAGCTCGGCCCGGCCCCAGAGCGCCCCGATCCCCGTCGGCCCGCAGACCTTGTGCCCGGTGAAGGCGACGAAGTCGGCGCCCATCGCCTGGACGTCCACAGTCGTGTGCGGGGCGGCCTGAGCCGCGTCGACCACCGCGATCGCACCCTGGTCGTGCGCCCACTCCACGAGGCGCGGCAGCGCGGTGATCGTCCCGAGCGAGTTCGAGACGGCGGTGCACGCGAGCACCTTCGGCTTGCCGCGCGTCGCGAGGGCGTCGAGATCGTCCAGTAGCAGCTCGCCGTCGGAGTCCACGGGCACGACCCCGAACTCGGCCCCCGTTCGCCCGGCGATGTACTGCCAGGGGACGAAGTTGGAGTGGTGCTCGAGCTCGGTGGCCAGCACGAGGTCGCCCGGGCCGAGGTTGTCGAGGCCCCAGCCGTAGGCGACGGCGTTCAGCGCCGCGGTGACGTTCCGGGCGAAGACGATCTCCCGGGCCGCCCCTGCGTTCACGAAGGCACGCACCGTCTCGCGCGCGGCCTCGTAGGCCTCGGTCGAGCGCTCGGCGAGGTCGTAGACGCCCCGGTGGATGTTCGCGTACGACGTCTCGTAGAAGGACGTCATCGCGTCGAGCACCTGACGCGGCTTCTGGGCGGACGCGGCCGAGTCGAGGTAGGCGAGCGGCTTCCCGTGGATCGGGTGCTCGAAGATGGGGAAGTCGGCGCGAATCCTCTCCGCGTCGAGCCTCGGCTCGGCGGTCACCGCCATGGATCTATCGTAGCGACGGCTCTGCGGCGTCCACGGCGCGCTCGAGAGCCGCGATCTGCCAGATACGCCCGCTCGACTCCGACACCAACCTGAGCCCGCGGCGCTCGGCGGCGGCCACGAGGGCCTCCGGGGCGTGCACCCACGTGCGGTACTCCCAGCGAAGGAGACGGGCGCCCACGTTCATCAGGCCGAGGCCGGCGCGGATCAGCCACCGCGGGCGCGGGAAGCTCATGACCAGGTAGCGCCTCGCGCGTTCGGCCGCGGCGCCGACAAGCGCCTCGTAGTCCGGGTAGCAGCAGACGACCCGATGCATGACGACGGCGTCGGCGCCTTCCGCGAGGTCGGGCTCCTCGACGACGTCGCCGAGCCGCCGCTCCACCCGGTTGGCGAGCCCGCGCTCACGCGCCAGCTCTTGGGCCGTCTCCTCGTACTCGGGCGAGAGCTCGAGGTTCGTCGCACGGGCCGCGCCTGCCCGGAGCAACTCGAGCTGGATCGCCCCGACTCCGCCTCCGATCTCGAGCACGGACGCGCCCTCGACACCGTGCTCACGCAGGAACCCGACCATCCCGGCGGCGGTGTCGTCGAGGCCCTTCTCCTCGTAGCGCTTCGCGTCGCGGCGAGCAGCGCGCTTCGAGAACACCTTCGTGAAGCCCTTCGGAGGGCAGCAGGTCACGCTGCGAGCAGGCGCGCCTCGAGGACGCTCTGGAGCGCGTCACGTACCGGGGCGAGCTCGATGCGGTCGAAGATCTCCTGGTAGAACCCGCGGACGATCAGGAGCTGCGCCTCCTCCCGCGAGAGCCCGCGCGCCATGCAGTAGAAGAGCTCGTCGCGGTTCACCTGCGAGACCGTGGCGCCATGCGTGCAGCGCACGTCGTTCGCGAGGATCTCGAGCCCCGGGATCGAGTCGGCATGCGCATCGGGCGAGAGCAAGAGGTTGCGGTTCTCCTGGTAGGCGTTCGTGCGCTGCGCGTCGCGCTCGACCTTGATCATCCCGCGCCAGACGGAGGTGGCGCTGTCTCGGAGCACGCCCTTGAAGGCGAAGTCGGAGGTCGTGTGCGGGGCCTGGTGCTCCTGGAGCGTGTCGTAGTCGAGGTGCTGGTCGCCGTCGGCGAAGTAGGCGCCGGTGACGCGCGAGGTCGCGCCTCTGCCGGCGAGCCGGTTCTCGATCGTGATCTTGCCCTTGCGCGAGCCGAACCCGCCGGCCACCCAGTCGAGCTCGGCATCCTCGGCCACGCGCGCGCGATGCGTGGCGAAGTGCCAGGTCGAGCGGGAGAGGTTCTGGATCGAGACGTACTCGAGCTTCGCGCCGCGCTCGACGAAGACCTCGGCGACCGCGTTCGAGTAGGACTCGAGCTCGGGCGAGGTCGAGGCCGTCTCCTCGATCAGCGTGAAACGGGAGCCTTCACCCGCGACGACGAGCAGGCGCCAGAAGAGCGAGCCGTTGGGCGTCGAGTTGCCCACGCGCACGTAGAGCGGCTTCTCGAGCTCGAGGCCCGCGGGCACGTGGACGAGCAGGCCGTGCTGCCAGACGGCGGCGTTGTGGGCCGTGAGCTTGTCCTCGGCGCCGACGAGCGTCCCGAGGAGCTCGTGGTCCTCGAGCGGGGTGAACGTGATCCCGTCCGGGGCGCTCACGATCTCGATCCCGCCTTCGGTGGCCTCGGCGATGCCCGCGGCGTCGATCTCGAGCATGCTGTCCGCCACCGACCGCGCCTCGGCGCCGTCCGTCTCGAACGCCTCGGGGTCGAACCCGCGGAGGTCGGTGAAGCGCCAGTGCTCGTCCGACGTCGACGGCAGCGGCAGCGCCTGATAGCGCTCGAGCGCCTCGGCTCTACCCATGCGGCGCGTACCTCCGGTGGACGATCAGCGCGTTGCCGTCGAAGTCCCTGCAGAAGGCCATGTGGCAGACGCCCGAGTCGATCGTCTCCCCGCTGAACTCGACGCCTTCGGCTTCCAGCTTCGCCCTTGCCTCCGCCACGTCGGGCACGCGGACGGCGATTCCGGTGGCGGGGACGAACTCGCGTCCGAGCTTCTCCGGCTGCCAGAGGCCGAGCGTCACGTTCGAGGTCTCGAACTCGAACCAGACGGAGTCGGCCGAGGACGTCGACTCGGGGAGCCCGAGCAGCTCCCCGTAGAACCTCCGCGCCTTCGCGGGGTCGCGCGTGGGGATGGGGACGAAGTCGACCCGCTCGACGTCGATCACGGCGCGTACCTGCGGTGGAGCATGAGCGCGTTGCCGTCGGGGTCGCGGAAGAACGCCATGTGGCAGACACCGGTGTCGAGGATCTCCCCCTCGAACTCGACGCCCTTCGCCTCGAGCTCGGACCGCGTCTCGGCAACGTCCGCCACCCGCAGCGCGATGTGCGCCGTGTGCGGGCCCCTCGAACTCCTGGCCGACGTTGGTCGGGTCGACGAGGTAGAGGCTGACGTTCCCGGTCTCGAACTCGGGCCAGCCGGTCTCGTCGAGGTTCGGGCTCGGCAGGCCGAGGGTCTCGGCGTAGAACCGCTTCGACCGCTCCATGTCCCGTACCGGCACGCGACACGAAATCGCGTGCGCTCCGACGATCAACCGACCGAACCCTCCATCTGGAGCTGGATCAGGCGGTTCAGCTCGACCGCGTACTCGAGCGGAAGCTCCTTCGTGATCGGCTCGACGAAGCCGGAGACGATCATCGCCGCCGCCTCCGCCTCGGAGAGACCGCGGCTCATCAGGTAGAAGAGCTGCTCCTCGCCGATCTTCGAGACGGTCGCCTCGTGGCCGATGTCGACGTCGTTCTCGTCGATGCGGATGTACGGGTACGTGTCCGTCCGCGACTCCTCGTCGAGGATGAGCGCGTCGCAGACGACCTTGGAGCGCGCACCGTGGGCGCCCTTGGCGACCTCGAGGAGGCCGCGATAGCTCGAACGTCCGCCGTCCTTCGAGATCGACTTCGACGTGATCACCGAGGACGTGTTCGGCGCGACGTGGACGGCCTTGCCGCCCGCGTCCTGGTGCTGGCCGTCGCCGGCGAAGGCGATGGAGAGCACCTCGCCGTGGGCGCCCTCGCCCATCAGCCAGATGGCCGGGTACTTCATCGTCTGCTTCGAGCCGAGGTTCCCGTCCACCCACTCCATCGTCGCGTTCTCGTACGCGACCGCGCGCTTCGTGACGAGGTTGTAGACGTTGTTCGACCAGTTCTGGATCGTCGTGTAGCGGCAGCGGCCGCCCGGCTTGACGACGATCTCGACGACGGCCGAGTGGAGCGAGTCGGTCGTGTAGATCGGCGCCGTGCAGCCCTCGACGTAGTGCACGTAGGCGCCCTCGTCGACGATGATCAGCGTGCGCTCGAACTGGCCCATGTTCTCCGCGTTGATGCGGAAGTAGGCCTGGAGCGGCATCTCGATCGAGACGCCCGGCGGCACGTAGATGAAGGAGCCGCCCGACCAGACGGCCGAGTTCAGCGCCGCGAACTTGTTGTCGTTCTGCGGGATGATCGTCCCGAAGTACTGCCGGACGAGCTCCTCGTGCTCGCGCAGACCCGAGTCCATGTCGAGGAAGAGCACGCCCTTCGCCTCGAGATCGGCCTGGAGCTTGTGGTAGACGACCTCGGACTCGTACTGGGCGCCCACGCCGGCCAGGAACTTGCGCTCGGCCTCGGGGATGCCGAGGCGGTCCCACGTCTGCTTGATGTCGGGCGGCAGGTCCTCCCAGGACTTCGCCTGGTTCTCGGTCGGCTTGATGTAGTAGTAGATGTTGTCGAAGTCGATCCCCGAGAGGTCGCCGCCCCATGACGGCATCGGGCGCGCCTCGAAGTAGTCGAGCGACTTGAGCCGGAAGTCGCGCATCCAGGCCGGGCTCGTCCTTGTGCGCCGAGATCGCCTCGACGATCTCGCGCGAGAGCCCTCGCTCCGACTTGAAGAAGTAGTTCTCGGGGTCGTGGAAGCCGAACTTGTAGTCGTTGCCGATCTCGCCGACGACCTGGGTTTCAGACGTTGCCACTACGACTCACCTCCAACCGGCGTCGGGGCAGAAGGCCTCGTAGCCCTCGGCCTCGAGCTGCTCGGCGAGCTCCGGCCCGCCTTCACGCACGATACGCCCATCGACGAACACGTGCACGAAGTCGGGCTTGATGTAGTCCAGGATGCGCTGGTAGTGCGTGATCACGACGGCGCCCATGTCGGGCCCGACCAGGCTGCGCACGCCGCTCGCCACGATCCGCAGCGCGTCGATGTCGAGGCCCGAGTCGGTCTCGTCGAGCACCGCGATCCGCGGCGAGAGCATCGCCATCTGCAGGATCTCGACCCGCTTCTTCTCGCCGCCGGAGAAGCCGTCGTTCAGGTAGCGCCCGGCCATCTCCTTCGGAACCTTGAGCTGCTCCATGGCGGCGGTCAGCTGCTTCCGGAACTCCGGAATCTTGACCGGATCCTCCTCGCCGTCGTTCTTCGCCTTGCGCACGGCGTTGACGGCGGAGCGGAGGAAGCTGGCCACGGTCACGCCGGGGACCGCGTGCGGGTACTGGAAGGCGAGGAAGAGCCCGCGCTGGGCGCGCTCGTCTGCCCCGAGCTCGAGGATCGACTCGCCGTCGAGGAGGATGTCGCCCTCCGTGATCTCATAGGCGGGATGCCCCATGAGCGCGTAGGCGAGGGTCGACTTGCCGGACCCGTTCGGGCCCATGATCGCGTGCACCTCGTTCGAGGCCACGGCCAGGTCGAGGCCCCGGACGATCTCCGTCCCGTCCTCGGTGGCGACGTGCAGATTCTTGATCTCGAGAAGAGCCATCGGGTCCTTGCTAGGTGGTGAAGCTACCGGAAACGGCCTCACGAGCCGTTTCGTGACGTGGACAGTGTAGCGGCTGGGTTGGCGACGACCGGTCGCGGGACGGTGGTATCCTGAGCTCAATGCCCTTCGGAATCGGTATCTGGGAGCTCGTCATTCTCATGGTGGTGCTCCTGCTCGTTTCGGCGCGAAGCGCCTCCCCGAGATGGGACGCTCCATCGGTCACGGGATGCGCGAGTTCAAGGACGCGGTCACGGGCAAGGAGGAGCCGGAGAAGACCGAGCTGACGCCGCCGCCGGCGCCCGAGAGCGCAGCTCCCCCTGCCGCGCCGCCGTCCGAGCCCGAGCGCGTCGAGACTGAGCGCGTCTCCAGCTAGGCCGCTATGGCCCGGCTGCCGCGTCGCCTCGAGCACGGCGATCGCGTCACGCTCGTCGAGCACCTCGACGAGCTCCGGACGCGCCTGATCATCTGCCTGCTCGCAGTCGGCATCGGCTTCGCCGTCGCGTTCGCCTTCCAGGACAGGATCCTGGAGTGGCTCGAGGCGCCGCTGCCCGAGGGGAAGACGCTGATCACCTTCGGGGTGACGGAGCCCTTCTTCACCTCGATCAAGGTCAGCTTCTACGCGGGCTTCGCCCTCGCCCTGCCCGTCGTGCTGTGGCAGACCTGGAGCTTCCTCGCCCCTGCCTTTCAGGAGCACTCGCAGCGGATCGTGGCCGTCTTCACGGCCGTCGCCACCGCACTCTTCGCGGCCGGGCTGGCCTTCGCCTACTGGGTCGTCCTCCCCCGCGCGCTCCACTTCCTGACGACGTACAACGAGGAGTTCTTCGAGATCGAGATCCGGGCGAACTACTACTTCTCGTTCGTGACCCTGGGCCTGATCGGCTTCGCGCTCGTCTTTCAGCTCCCCATCTTCGTCCTGGCGCTCGTCCGGCTCGGCGTGCTCAGCTCCGCGACGCTGCGTCGCAACCGCCGCATGGGCTTCGTCTCCGTCCTCGTCGTGGCGATCCTGCTTCCCACTGTCGACCCGGTCTCGCTCGCCTTCGAGGTCATTCCCCTGCTCCTCCTCTTCGAGCTCTCGATCTGGGCCTCCGTGATCCTGGAGAAGCGCTGGGCGGCGCAGATCGAGGCCCGCCGCGAGGCTTACGCCAGCACCGAGCAGTAGATGAGAACCGTCTACGCGGCCGACTGGGTCGTCCCGGTCGAGGGGGCGCCCGTGCCCGACGGAGGCGTGGCGGTCGAGGACGGCCGGATCGTCGGCGTCGGGCCGGCGGCCGAGCTCGCGGGCGAGCGCCGCACCTTCGCGGACTCGGTCATCGTCCCCGCCTTCACCAACGCCCACTCCCACCTCGAGTACGCCGTCTATGCCGGCTTCGGCGACGGCTTCGCGTTCCCGCCCTGGATCGACCTCCACGTGACCCGAAAGCGCCGGCTCCGCGAGGGCGACGCCGTCGCCATCGCCGAGCTCGGGGCCGCCGAGTGCCTCCGCTCCGGGATCGCGACGATCGGCGACGCGAGCTTCACGGGCGCGACGGCGATCGCCTGCGCCCGGCTCGGCCTCTCCGGGATCGTGTACCTGGAGGTCTTCGGAGACGAGCCGGACGCCGCTCTCGAACGCTTCGCCCAGCTGCGTGAGAGCGTCGCCGGCGCCCTCTCGGATCGCCTCGCCGTCGGCGTCTCGCCGCACGCCCCCTACACGACCTCGCTCGAGGTCTACGAGGCCTGCGCGGAGCTCGGGCTCCCGCTCGCCACCCACCTGGCCGAGAGCGAAGCGGAGCAGGAGTGGCTGCTGCACGGGACCGGGACGATGAGCGCAGCCGCGGAGCTGCTCGTCGCTCCCGCGGGCAAGACCGGCGTTCGCATGCTCGCCGACCGAGGGCTGCTCGGACCGGGCGTCGCGGCCGCACACTGCGTCCACGTCGACGCGGAGGAGATCGCGCTCCTGGCGGAGCGGCGCGTCGCCGTCGCACACTGCCCGCGGTCGAACGCGATTCTGGGTTGCGGGGCGGCTCCGCTGGCGGGGCTCCGGGAGGCCGGAGCGCTCGTGGGCCTCGGAACGGACAGCCCGGCATCGACGCCCTCGTTCGACATGTTCGAGGAGATGCGAACGGCCGTGTACATGGCGCGCGCGCGCGAGCGGCGGCCGGACGCGCTCTCGGCGAGCGAGGCGCTGGAACTCGCTACTCTTGGCGCAGCGCGCGCGCTCGGACTCGAAGAGGAGACGGGCTCGCTCGCCGCCGGGAAGCGCGCCGACCTCGCCGTCGTCTCGCTCGCCGACTCGCCGTTCCTCCCGTGGGAGGAGCCAACCACCGCCGTGGTCTTCGGCGGCTCGCCCGACAGGGTGCTCCTCACCCTCGTCGCCGGCGAGGTGCGGTACGAGGAAGGAGGGTTCGAATGGCACGAGCTTCGACGCAGCGCAAGCGCCGCGCGCGACCGCCTGCTCAGCAACGTGCCGCCCAGGCCGAAGACCTGATGTTCTTCCCGAAGCTGCGGCGCCGGGCCAAGTGGGTCTTCCTCTTCCTCGCCATCGCCTTCGGAGGCAGCTTCATCTTCTTCGGGGTGGGCGCCGGCGGCTCCGGGATCGGCGACTACCTCTCCGACCTCCTCAACAGGCCGGTGGCAAGCGACACGCCCTCCCTCGACGATGCCCAGGAGGCAGTGGCCGAGCGGCCGAACGATCCGGAGGCGCAGCTCGACCTCGCCCGCGCCGCGCAGGCCGAGGGCGAGCTCGACCTCGCCGTTGCCGCCTTCGAGAAGTACCGAACGATGCGCCCGCTGGACACCGAGGCGCTCCGCACGCTCGCGGCGCTCTACGGGACGCAGATCGCCGAGGCCCAGGAGCAGGCCGCCGTGGCCTCCAACGAGGCGGCGGAGACGTCGCTCCCGAACACGCTCGCGCCCGAGGACAGCGAGTTCCTGCAGGAGCTGACGACGAACCCGCTGACCGCGTCGGTGAGCGCAAAGGCGCAGGAGCGCGCGAATGCGGCGAACCAGCGAGTCCAGAGCATCGCGGTCGCCCAGATCGGCGTGTTCACCGAGCTGACCGAGCTGGTCGACGACGACCCGCTGCTCTTCCTCCAGTTCGCGAACGCCGCCGAGATCGCCCAGGACTACGTCTCGGCGATCGCCGCCTACGAGAGCTACCTCGAGCTGCAGCCCAACGCCGTGAACGCCGAGCAGATCGAAGAGCGGATCGACGCGTTGCGGGCGTTCGTCCCCGAGACGTCCGGGGAGAACGGCGGTGCGTCCGACGACGGGTCGAACGGCGAGTAGAGCCGTTAGGGTAAGCACCCGCGACACGAGCAGAAAGGGGCTCATGAACTTCGAGACCAAGGCGGAGCGGGCCGCAGGCGACGTCTGGATCATCGCCCTCGCCGGCGAAGTCGACCTCTACACGGCGCCCGAGTTCAAGCAGCAGCTGCTCGACGTGATCGACGAGGGTGCCACGCACGTCATCGTCGATCTGACCGACACGACCTTTATCGACTCGACGACGCTCGGAGTGCTCGTCGGCGGAGTGAAGCGGCTGCGACCGAAGGGCGGGCAGCTTCTGATCGTCTGCAGCGACCGGAACATCACCAAGATCTTCGAGATCACCGGGCTCAACCGCGTGTTCCCGCTCTACAGCGGCCGGGCCGAGGCGCTCGAGAGCGTCGGGGTCACCCAGGCGCAGCACTCCTGAGCGGTGAGAGTACGGGTCGTCGTCATCCTGCTCACCGCCTCGGCGCTGCTCGTGGCGGGCTGTGGCGGCGACGACGTGACCGGCCAGGACGGGGCCAGCCTCTCACAGGGGAAGGAGCTCTTCGTCTCCGGCGCAGACGGCAATCCGAGCTGCGGCTCGTGTCACACGCTCCTCGACGCCGGCACCGCTGGGACCACGGGGCCGAACCTCGACCAGGCTTTCGGCTACAGCTGCGCCCAGGGGTTCGAGGAGAGCACGATCTACTCCTCGGTCCTCGGCCAGATCGACCTGGCAGCCGGCGTGATGCCACCCGACCTCGTGACCGGACAGGACGCCGTCGACGTCGCCGCCTACGTGGCGAGCGTCGCCGGCAAGGACATCCCGGGCTGCGACCCGAGCGGCGACCAGGGCGGCGCGACGACCACCGAGCCCGCTTCCCGCTAGTCGTGCCCCACTAGCTTCCCGCGCGCTCCCGTTCGAGATCCACGACCACGTGCGTGATCGGGACCGGGTAGCGCTCGCGCGCCCGCGTGATGACCCCCTTCTCGAGCCAGTTCGAGCGCCCCCGCGGGTGCGTCGAGAGGACGATCTCGTCGGCGCCGAAAGTGCACAGCGCGTCGTCCATCGCCTGGATCGGGTCGGCGTCGCCGACCTCGCCCCGCGCCTCGACGCCCTCGGTGGCCAGAGCCCGCAACGACTCGTCGAGCCGCGCCTGCGCCTTGACCCGCGCTCCGTCCTCGTCGGACGCCCAGTGGCGGAGAGGCGAGTTGAGCGCCGGGCAGACCACCAGCACGTCGGAGCCCTCGCGTGCCCTCCGCACGACCTCGCCGCGTAACGCCCTGCCTGCGACCGTCTCGTTGGCGACGACGAGAATGCGCTGCCGGTCGCCGCTCCGGCCCGCGAGCACCGGACGGTCCGGCTCCTTCGGAGGGCCCTTGATGTAGAGCGCGAGCCCGACGGCGAGGACGAGGAAGACCGCGAGGGCGACCCAGCCGCCGAACAGCACGCCGGCGGCGGCGACGACCGCGAAGAGGACGGCGCACACCAGGACGAAGCCAAAGGCTTCGGACTCGGAGCGGAAGGGATTGCGGACGGGGACCTCCTCAGGGCGCTGCCGCAATAGCTCCAATTGTTACGTGCCGCGCACCCCTGGACAAGAGCTGCGGCACGGCAGTTCCTAGATCACGTACACCGTCGTGTAGACCACGATCCACATTACGTCGACGAAGTGCCAGTAGATCCCCGGCAGCTCGACGCCGAGGTGATCCTCCGCCTTCGGACCGTAGTGTCCGCGCAGCGACCTGATCAGCGCGTACAGGAGCAGGTTGAGCCCGATGAACACGTGCGCGCCGTGCAGGCCCGTCAGGCCGAAGAAGGTCGAGGCGAAAGCGTTGTCGGAGGGGCCGAAGCCGATGCGCGTGTACTCCCGCGCCTGGATGAGCAGGAACGTGAGCCCCAGGAGGAACGTGAGCGTGAGGCCCGCGATCAGGCCCGAGCGGTTGCTCCGCTTGATCGACTGGAGCGCCCAGTGCATCGAGAAGCTCGAGGTGACGAGGATGACGGTGTTGACGAGCGCGAGGTAGACGGGGAGCTCGTACCCCTCCGGCGGCCAGCCGCCGTCGCCGCCGACGACGACGCGTGCGAAGAAGTAGATGCTGAAGAACGACCCGAAGAGCATCGTCTCCGAGGCGATGAAGAGGTACATCCCGAGCAGGCGCGAGTCGACGCGCGAGCTCTTGTGGGCCGCGGGCGGGTGGTCATGCTGCTCGTGGGCGTGCGCGACGGAGGCCACGGCTACGAGCTGACCTCCGCCTCGACCGGCTCGACGACGACGTGCTGGACGGGAAGGCCGGCGCCGCTCTCGATCCGGCCGACGACGTTCCGGCGAAGCCAGCCGGACGTGGCGGCCGGAAACGTCGAGACGACGATCTCGTCGACCTGCTCGTCGTGGACGGCGTTGAGCGCGGCGGTGACGGGATCGGCGTCGCCGATGTGGCCCGTCGCCTCGATGCCCTCCCGCTTCAGCTCCAGGAGCGCCTGCTCGAGGCGTTCCTGGACGCCGGGCTGGTCGGCGGGCGCCACGAGCGTGAAGTCGGTGGGGCCGGCCCGGGCGCGCTCGCGAACGGCCTCGAGCAGCGGCCCGCCCACGATCGTCTGGTTGGCGATCACCAGCACGTGGATGCGCTCGCGCGGCGAAGCGAGATCGACCTCGACGTGGGTGACGGGAATGTCCTTGGCAGCCTTTTGCACGCGGTCGACGAGCCCTCCGCGCAGCCAGCTCGAGCGCACGGCACCCGGATGGGTGGAAATGATGATCTCGTCCACCGGCGCGTACTGATGGAGGGCGTCGCGCACCGCCTGGAGCGGATCCGGGTCGACGATCGCGCCGCGCGCGGCGATCCCCGCCTCGTGGAGGAGGTCGAGCGTCCGGCGGAGGCGGCGGTCGGCGCTCGAGCGGCGGCTGTCCTCGTAGACGACGTAGCCCGCCGGCGGATCGTTCTGCGGCGAGACGACCGTGACGCGGATCGGGCCCTCCGCGGCCCGCTCTTCGATCGCCTCGAGGAGCGTCCTCCCCGCGACGGTCTCGTTGGCGATGACGAGGATGTGGCGCGGCCGGGGGGTAGCCTCGGCCGAGGGCTGCTCGTACGGGTTAGTGATGCATGACCTCCATCGGCTCGGGCGCCTTGCCCGTCTCCGTCGGCTTGCCGTTGAGGATCGCGTGGCGCGCCCCGCGCGTCCCGTACTCGTAGGGGCTGCCGACGACCTGCGGCACCTCGTCGAAGTTGAACACCGGCGGCGGCGACGACACCTGCCACTCCAGGGTGAGCGCGCGCCACGGGTTGGCGGGCGCGATCGGGCCGCGGCGCCAGCTCACGATCATGTTGTAGAGGAAGACCACGGTCGAGGCGCCGAGGCCGAACGAGGCGATCGAGATGACGAAGTTCCAGTTCCCGAACTCGGGCGCGTAGTCGGCGACCCGGCGGGGCATTCCCTGCAGCCCGACCCAGTGCATGGGGAAGAACGTGACGTTGAACCCGATGAAGGTCAGCCAGAAGTGGATCTTCCCGAGCTTCTCGTTGTACATCCGCCCGGTCATCTTGGGGAACCAGTAGTAGATGCCTGCGAAGATCGTGAAGAGCGAGCCGCCGAAGAGCACGTAGTGGATGTGCGCGACGACGAAGTACGTGTCGCTCGCATGAATGTCGATGGGCACCGAACCCAGGTAGATGCCGGAGAGGCCGCCGATCACGAACATCGACACGAAGCCCAACGCGAAGAGCATGGGCGTCTTGAAGTGGAGACGCCCCTCCCACAGCGTCGCCAGCCAGCTGAACACCTTGATCCCGGTCGGAACCGCGATCACGAGGGTCGTGACCATCATCGGGATCCGGATCCACGGCTGCATCCCGGAGACGAACATGTGGTGCGCCCAGACGGAGAACCCGAGGATGAGGATTGCCATCAGCGAGAGGGCCATCAGGCGGTAGCCGAAGATCGGCTTCCGCGCGAAGACGGAGATCACCTCCGAGGCGATGCCGAAGCCGGGCAGCATCATGATGTAGACGGCCGGGTGCGAGTAGAACCAGAAGATGTGCTGGTAGGCGACGACGTCGCCGCCGAGCTCCGGATTGAAGAAGTTCGTGTGCAGGACCCGGTCGAACATGATGAAGAACTGCGAGCCGGCCACGAACGGCGTCGCGAGGACGACGAGCGTCGAGGTGGCGAAGTTGGCCCACACGAGGAGCGGCATGCGCCAGAACGTCATCCCCGGCGCGCGCATCGTGATGATGGTGACCAGGAAGTTGAGCGCGGTCATGATCGACGACGCGCCGGCCCACTGGACGCCCATCTGGAACATGAGGTTCCCGTCCGCCTGGTTCACCGCCAGCGGGACGTAGTTCGTCCAGCCGGCCGCGAACGCGCCGCCGTCCGGAACCAGGTAGCTCGACATCATGATCAGGCCGGCGATCGGGAGCAGCCAGAACGAGAGGGCGTTCAGGCGCGGGAAGGCCATGTCCGGGGCGCCGATCATGAGCGGGATGACGTAGTTCCCCAGGCCCGCGAACGCGGGGATGATGAAGAGGAAGATCATCAGCGACGCGTGCACCGAGAAGAGGCCGTTGAACGTGTTCGTGTCCACGTACTGCATCCCGGGCTGGGCCAGCTCCGCACGCATGAACATCGCCATCAGGCCCGCCGCGACGAAGAAGAAGACCGTCGTCACGACGTACTGGATCCCGATCACCTTGTGGTCCGTGTTGACGCGGAAGTAGTCCTTCCACGTGCGGGCGCCATGGCCCGAGTGATCCTCCGGCCGCGTCGGCTTCCCCGAGATCCAGTAGAGCCAGTAGTCGAACCCCCCCAGCGCGGCGAGGAAGGCGAGCGGCACGATCACCGTCCACGAGACGATCAGGACCTGGAGCTCCCAGAGCGGCTCGTAGCCGAGCGCCGCCCGGAGCCCGACGACGAGCAGTGTCGCGAAGACCCAGCTGAGCGGCAGGGCCCAGAGCACCCGGAGCCAGCCGGCTCCGGTCAGGCGGCGAAGGCCCCGGCGGGGCGGCGGGCCGTGGGTTGCCGCGTCCTCGGCTTCTCGGGCTTCGTGGACGTCGACGACCACTACCGCGCTCCTCCTCCCGTCGCGTTCAGAAGGTACTCGACCAGCCCATCGAGCTGCGGGTCGGTGAACATCTCCCCGTAGTTGGTGGGCATCACACCGTCCTGGTAGCCCGGTGCGATCTCGGCGCTCGGATCCACGATGGACTCCAGGATGAAGTCTGCGTCGGCCCCCTGCAACGCCTCGTCGAGGTTGGGCCCGACCTCGCCCAGGGTCTCCGCGTCGGCGAGGACGTGGCAGCTTCCGCACTGCTGGCTGAAGAGCTCCTTGCCCTGGATCGCGCCGCCCTCGCGCGCGAGGCGCTGCTGCTCCTCCACCCAGGCCTCGAAGTCGGCGCGGGTGAGGACGCGCGCCTGGGAGCGCATGAGCGCGTGGCCGAGGCCGCAGAGCTCGGTGCAGACGATCGGGAACGTCCCCAGCTGGGTCGGCTTCACGGTCGTGTTCGTCGTGATGCCCTGGACGGCATCCTGCTTCATCCGCCACTCCGGGACCCAGAACGAGTGGATGACGTCCTTCGACTCGATCTCGAAGCGGATCGTCTGGTCGATCGGGACGACGAGCTCGCCCGTCGTCAGCGGCCGACCGCCCTCGACCTCGATGTCCGGGTAGGTGAAGGTCCAGGCGAACTGCTCGCCGGTCACCTCGACGATGCGGTGGTCGGGCGGGAGCTCTTCGGACTGCGCCAGCGCGACGCCCGAGTAGACGGCGATGCCGGTGACGAGGATCGTCGGGATCAACGTCCAGACGATCTCCAGGCCGGTGTGCCCGTGGATCGGGCTGCCGTCGTCCATGTCCCCCGGAGGCGCCCTGAACTTGTAGACGGCGTAGGCCGAGACACCCGCGACGACGGCGAAGACGACCACGCAGATGATCGTCACCACCCAGTAGACCTCGTCGATGATGCCCGCCTGCTCCGACGCGGCGTCCGGGAGCCAGGGAATGAAGACGGCGACGATCGCCAGCGCTACGCCGACGGCCACCCCGACCAGCGTCATTTGGATGATCGAGCGTTTCCGCACGGAGAAGGCGGGGAGTCGGGCCCCGGGGAGAAACCCTAACGCAACCGTCTCCCGGCCTGAGCGCCGACCGGTCACCCCCTATTAGGGTCACGTCATGGACCTCGGGTTCGCGGAGGCGCTGCTCATCCTCGGCCTCCTGCTGGCGGTTGCGGCGGCCCTCTCCGGCTGGCTGCACGGCACCGTGCTTTCCATCTCCGTGCTCTCCGTGGGGACCGGGATCCTGCTGGCGGCTCTCGACGTGGTCGAGGTCAGCCCGAGCTCCACGGTGCTCCTCTACCTCGTGGAGCTGGCGCTCATCCTCACCCTCTTCTCCGACGGGCTCTTCGTGGAGGCTGAGCTCTTGCGAGAGCACTGGAGCCCGACCGCCAGAGCTCTCGTCCTGGCGATGCCGCTGACCCTGATCCTGCTGGCGCTGGCGGGAAAGGCGCTCTTCCCCGAGCTCGGCTGGGCCGAGGCTTTCCTGCTCGGCGCGGTGCTGTGCCCGACAGACCCCGTCGTCACCTCGGCGGTGGTCACGTCGGAGCGCGTTCCCCAAGTCGTCCGCCACACGCTCAACCTCGAATCGGGGCTGAACGACGGGCTCGCGCTCCCTTTCGTGCTCTTCTTCCTCGTCCTCTCCACCGCCGAAGGAAGCGCGGGCGGCGAGGCGGCGACGCTCGCGGGGGAGGCCGTGGTCGGCGCGCTGATCGGGATCGTCCTCGCATTCCTGGCGGGACGTCTCCTGTCCCGGCTCCCCGGAGGTCGCATGGAGCCGAAGTACGAAGGCGCCTACGCCCTCGGTCTCGGTCTCGCGGCGTTCGGGCTTGCCGACGTCACCTACGGAAACGGCCTGATCGCAGCGTTCGTCGCCGGGATCGCGCTCGCAGCCACGCGCCACGACATCCCCAAGGCGTTCCAGGAGTTCAACGAGAGCGTGAGCGCCGTCTTTCAGATCGCCACGTTCTTCGTCTTCGGGGCGCTCATCGTCGCCACCGGCTGGGAGGGCGCCATCTGGCCGCTGGTCGTCTTCATCGCCTTCGCGCTGTTCGTGGCACGGCCTGGCGCGGTGCTGCTCTCGTTCGTCGGTGTCCAGATGCCTGCTCCGTACAAGCTGTTCATCGCCTGGTTCGGCCCGAAGGGCGTCGCCTCGATGCTCTTCGCCCTCTTCGTCCTCGGCTCGACCGCCCCCGATCGCACGCTGCTCTTCGACATCGCCGCCTTCGTCATCCTGGCGTCCATCCTCGCGCACGGGCTCACCGACACGGTGGGGGCACGCTGGATCGAGGGCCGGCTCGGCGTCGCGCGTTCGACCTAGTCGTGGAGGACGCGGCCCTCCATGCCGCCGGCGACCGTGACGACCTGGCCGGTGACGTGGCCCGACAGCTCGTCCGAGGCCAGGACGACGATCTGCCGCGCGACGTCCTCGGGCTCGGCCACCTTGCGCAGCGGCATCGTGCGCGTCACCCGCTCGACGAGGCCCGGCTCGTCGAGGGTCGAACGGGTCATCGGCGAGACGGTCCAGCCCGGGCAGACGGCGTTGACACGACCGAGCGGGGCGATGCCCACGATCTCGTTCTTGAGGCTGAGGAGGAGCCCGCGGACGATGGCCGACTTGGCGGAGGCGTAGTCGGCGTGACCCGCCTCGCCGAAGAGCCCGGCCGTGGAGCCGACCAGGACGAGGTTGCCGCTGCCCGAGCGCTCGACCTCGCGGAGGAACCCGCGGGCGGTGAGGAACGTCGCGGTCAGGTTGGCCGCGAGCGTCCGCTGCCAGCGCTCCAGCGAGAGCTTCCAGAGCGGAACGTCCTCCTCCGGCCAGATGCCCGCGACCGCGACGCAGACGTCGAGCCCGCCGAGCGCCTCCCGAACCTCCGCGAACAACCGGTCGGCGTCCTCCTCGCGGGTCAGGTCGGCCTGGGTCAGGAAGGCCCCCGCGCCGCAGTCGGCGGCGACGGCCTCCGCGCGCTCGCGCCCACGGTGGTAGTGGACGGCGACGCGGGCGCCCTCGCCGGCGAAGGAGCGCGCGCAGGCGGCCCCGATCCCGCCCGAGCCGCCCGTGACGAGCACGCGCTTGCCGGAGAGCCCTGCGTCCACCGCCCACATGCTGTCACGCGGCGGCGGGAATCTCGACCGAGCGCCGCTACGGCCGGCGCCACTCGGGCAGCCGCATCCGCTCGTCCAGGCGGGAGTCCACGCCGAAGAGCAGAGCCAGCGGCCCGACCAGCACCAGGAAGGTGAGGAGCACGATTGCCATACCCTCAGCATCGGTCGAGACTTCGATAAGCACAAATCCAGTTATCATTCGTGTCGATCATGCGGTCTGATGGATGGCTCGGCGTCGAGATCCGCCACCTCGCCGCTCTGCAGGCGGTGGCGGAAGAAGGCTCGTTCGGTCGCGCCGCGGAGCAGCTCGGCTATACGCAGTCCGCGATCAGCCAGCAGATCCAGGCACTCGAACGGATCGTCGGCCAGCAGCTCGTGGAGCGTCCCGGCGGCCCCCGCCGTGTCTCGCTGACCGAGGCCGGCGAGCTCCTGCTGCGGCATGCGGCGGGCATCGTCGCGCGACTGCACGCAGCCCAGGCCGACATGGCCGCGTTCGCCGAGGGATCAGCGGGCACGCTTCGCGTCGGCACCTACCAGAGCGTGGGCGCACGGGTCCTGCCGCGCCTCCTGCGCGAGTTCACCACCGCGTGGCCCGACGTGTCGGTGCAGCTGACCGAGTCGGCCGACGACGGCGGCCTCCTCGACCTCGTCGAGCGCGGCGACCTCGACTTCACCTTCGTGATGCTCCCGACAGGTGAGGGGCCGTTCGAGACCGTCGAGCTGATGCGCGACCCGTACGTCGTCGTGCTGCCGGCCGACTCTCCACTGGCGACGCGTCCGAAGCCACCCTCGCTCCGCGAGGTCGCGGCGATGCCGCTGATCGGCAACCGCCAGTGCCGCAGCGTCCACCAGATCGAGAACCGCTTCCGCGACGCCGGGCCTCGAGCCCCGCATCGTCTTCCGCTCGGACGACAACGGCACGATCCAGGAGCTGGTCGGGGCTGGCATGGGCGTCGCTCTCGTGCCGCTCCTGACCGTCGACCCGACGCACGAGGGGACGGTCGTCCTCGGCCTTCCCGGCGTCCCCTCCCGCCGCATCGGCATCGCCTGGCACCGCGACCGCTACCGCTCGCCCGCAGCCCGCGCCTTCGTGGAGCTCGCACTCGACGTCGGCGGCCGGGTCGAGGAGGAGCTGGCCGGCTCGGCCGCAGCCGCCTAGACCCCTCCTAGCCGAGCTCCAGCGACTCGGCGATCTCGACGGCACGCTCCCTGCTGATCTCGCCCTCGATCCGAACGAGCACGTCGTCTCGCTCGACGAGAAGCGTGTTCCCCGCGAGCCTGCCCTCGTCCTCGAAGACCCGGCCCTCGCTGCTCGAAGAAGACGAAGTGCGGGCCGCCCTCGAGCCACAGGGCGGGATACGCGCCCACCTGCAGGCGCTCGATTCGCGTGCCCGCGTCCGCGAGCTTCTCCACGTAGCGCGTCGCGCCCTCGCCGACGAACTCGCTGACGAGGATGCCCACGCCGGTGTACGGCGATTCGGGCACTCCCGGCCCCGGCTCGTAGACGAGGGTCAGCCGCACGCCGTAGTCCTCCTCGTCGGCGTAGGCGGCGTCGGGCGGGCCGAGCGCACCGGGGATCAAGACCTCGGGGATCTTCACGTCGGGACGTGCTCCGGGCAGCGGTCGGCCGAGGTCGAGCGTGGTCTCGGTCGCGGGAGGGACGCGCGGAAGCGTCTCGACCCGCTGGACGGTCGCGCCGCGCAGCCGGAAGAACTCGAGGATCGCCGTGCGCGCCTGCGGGACCGCCAGGGCAGCGCCGAGCGCCACCGCGAGAAGGGCGAAGGCGAGAACGAGCGCACGCCGGCTGACACGGCGCCGGGACGGAGGCGCGGCGCCCAGCCGGCCGAGGACCCGCTCCGAGACGTCCGGGGTCTCGGGGAAGGCGAGCTCGCCGCCCAGGCTCGCGAGCGCGCGCTCGAGCTCCGTCACGCCTCCACCTCCAGTCCCGCGCGCAGGCGGTCGAGGGCCCGGGACGTGCGCGACTTGACGGTGCCGCGCCGCCAGCCGAGCGTCGCGGCCGTCTCCTCCTCGGACAGGCCCAGGAAGTAGCGACACGCGATCGCGAGGCGATCGTCCTCCCGCAGGTCGTTCACCGCCGCCAGCAGCTCCTCCCGCCGCTCGGCGTCGAGGAGGGCCGCCTCGGGGGACGGGACCGCGCCCCCCGAGAGCGGATCCTCGGCCGCGCGCAGCGCGAGCCGTTCGCGCCGGCCGGCCGACCTTCGCCGGTTGCGCGCCTCGTTCGCGACGATCGCGAGAAGCCAGGGCCGAAAGGGCGACCCCGGCCGGAACCTCCCCAGCGCGCCGTGGGCCTTCACGAAGGCGTCCTGGACGGCGTCCTCGGCGTCGGCCGCCGAGCCGGTCAAAAGGAAGGCGGTGCGAAACGCGAGCGTCTGATGCTCCTTCACGAGGGTGCCGTAGGCACGGGTGTCGCCCCGTTGCGCTCGGGCGACGAGATCGTCGTCTGCCAGTGGCCGGTCCCCCACTGCACCCGTTCTACACCGACCGCGGGCCCGGGGTTCCGACACCGCTCACGTCGCCTGGACGAGCCGGTAGACCACGCCGTCGCGCGAGAGCGCGTACAGCTCGCCGTCGAGATCCTCCGCGAACGACGTGAGCTCCGGAACGCGGAAGGGATGATCGCGGCGGGTCACCTCGCCCCGCCGCCGGACGAGGCTCCAGACGCGGCCGGAGCAGTAGTCGCCGAAGAAGTAGCGCCCCCACGCCTCGTCCCGGGCCCGCTCGCCCCGGTACACGTAGCCCCCGGTCACCGAGCAGCCGAGATCGTGCGAGTACTCGTCGAGCGGCTCGACCAGGATGCCGCGGCGCGTGGGCGGCTTGTCCTCGTAGACGTTGGAGCCCTCGAAGACGTCCCAGCCGAAGTTGTGCAGCCGGTCCAGGCGCGAGGCGGGGACGAAGTCGACCTCCTCCGCCGCCTGCTGGCCGACGTCGCCGATCCAGAGGTCGCCCGTCACCCGGTCGAAGGAGAACCGCCACGGGTTCCTGAGCCCGTAGCCGACCGTCTCCCACTCGGCGCCGCGCTCGTCGACGTCGAGGCGCAGGAGCTTCCCCAGCCTGCTCGAGAGATCCTGCGCGCGATTCTCGGGATCCCCGGCCGACCCGCCGTCGCCCATGCCGACGTAGAGGAGGCCGTCGGGGCCGAAGGCAAGCTGCCCCCCGTTGTGGTTGGAGTACGGCTGCCGGACGAAGAGCAGCTCGCGAACCTCGGCCGGCGGCCGTCCCCGGTCCGAGGCGCGGAGCTCGACGACGTGCGTGTCCCCGCTCAGATCCGTGTAGTCGACGTAGAAGAGCCCGTTGGACTCGTACCGGGGATGGAAGGCGACGGAGAGGAGCCCCTGCTCGTTCCCGCCCGAGACCCGGTCTGAGATGTCGAGGAACGCGCGCCGCCGGAGCTCTCCGTCCTCGAGGACCCGGATCCGCCCGCCCTGCTCGACGACGTAGAGCCGGCCTTCCTCTCCCGGCGCCGCGGCGGCGAAGACCGGCGAGTCGAGACCGGCGGCCACGCGCCTGAGCGCGACCCTGCCGCCTCCCACCGGCTGCTCCGCTTCCTCCGGCGGCCGCTCCTCCGTGTCGGTCTCGGCCGACGTCGTCGGCTCCGGCGCGGTCGTCGACGCGTTCTCGGTCACCCCTTCGTCCGGTCCGCCCGTGCACGAGGCGGCGAGCGCCAGCAGCACCGACGCGGCGGCGAGCCGTCCCGAGCGCATCCCGCTCAGGTTACGGACCGCCTCGTCCTCGGGGAGCCCGAACCGCTCAGGAGACGCCGGCGCGAGCCGGGAAGAGCGGCTCGCGGGCGCGGATCGTCCCCTTGAGAGCGTCGAGCATCTCGGGGAGGCCGCGCGCGTCGCGCTCGCCCGCGCGGTACGCCGCGTGGACGCGCCGCTTCGGCCCGAAGGCGATCGGCCGTACGGCAACGCCCGGACTCAGGCGCGAGAGGCCGAGGTCCGGGGCGAGGGCGACGCCCGCCCCCGACGCGACGAGGTTCTGCATCGCGGTGTAGTCGTCGAACTCGAAGCGGATCCGCGGCTCGAAGCCGGCAGCGCGGCAGGCGCGCTCCGTGAAGGGGTTGCAGGAGGAGCGGTTCGTGCTCCTGATCCACGTGTCGCCGGCGAGGTCGGGGAGACGGACGACCCGCTGCTTCGCGACCGGGTGCGAGGCGGGCAGCACGATCCGCATCGACTCCTCGAGCAGCTCCTCGAGCTCGACGCGCGGGTCCGCGGGGAGCGGGACGTGGTCGTACTCGAACACGATCCCCAGGTCGAGCTCGCGCACGCGCACCCGGGCCAGCGAGACGAGCGGGTCGGCCTCGGTCACCATCACCTCGACCTCGGGGCAGACGGCCGCGAAGCGGGTCAGCGCCTCGGGGACGATACTGGCAGCCGCCGTCGTGTTCGCGCCCACGCGCAGGACCGGAGGGGACCCGTCGAGCTCCCTCAGGTCGGCCTCCGCTTGCGCGAGCTGCTCGAGGATCACCTCGGCGTGCTCGACGAGGCGCCAGCCCGCCTGCGTCAGCCGGACGCTGCGAGGGCCCCGCTCGAGCAGCGGGACGCCCGCTTCCAGCTCGAGCTTCGCCAGCTGCTGGGAGACCGCCGAGGGCGTGAAGCGAAGCGACGCCGCGGCCGCCGCGATGGAGCCGCGCAGGGCGACCTCGCGCAGGACCCGGAGCCGTTTGACGTCGAGCATAAGCAAAGCTTAACCATACGGGAAGCAACCCGAGTGGTCAGAGGCGCGCGCGGGTGGCAGCGTGGAGTCGTGCGCACGCTCCGCAGGCTCGCCTACCCTCTCCGGCTCGCCTCGATCCGGATCGGCCGCCGCACGACGACGGCGCTCCTCGCCGGCGCCGGGGTCGCGGCGGGCGCGGCCATGCTGGCGACGGTGCTCGCGGGCACCGTCGTCGCCCGCGACGAGAGCGTCGGCAGAGCGGTCGAGGAGATTCCAGCCGCCCAGCGGGCGGTCCGCGCAGCGTGGTTCGGGATTCCCGCTCTCGACGAGGATCATGCTGCCCTCGAACGGACGGCGGAGCAGGCGCTCGCCCGCGTGGTGCCGGCCGAGCCGACGGCGTTCGTCCTGTTTCGCGAAAGCACGATTGCCGGGAGATTCATCGGTCTGGGTGGGGTGGAGGGGCTCGCCGACTGGGTCACGCTGCGCTCGGGGCGCCTCCCGCAAACGTGCGAGCCGGACCTCTGCGAGGTCGTCCGGCTGCGCGGTACGGGAAGCATTCCGAACGTCCCTGGACTCCGCCTCGTGGAGGTCGGAACGGCCGTCGTCTCCTCGCCGGTCCTGTTCGGTGACTTCGTCGCGCCGGTTGAGAACGAGCGGAGCCGCGCGGCCCTGAGCCCACAACTCAGCGCCGCCGCGCGGTACCACAGGCCGGAGCCACCCCCGCTCGTCCTGGCGGAAGGAATCGCCGGACTCACCTCCTCGCCCGAGCTCGACACCGTCTACCGCAGCTACGCCTGGGTGGCGCCGCTGGAGCACGGGACGGTTCGCGGCTGGGAGATCGACCGCTTCGGGGGCGACGCGGCCCGCGCGCGCTCGCAGCTCCAGACGGCGTCCAGCTCGTTCGAGCTCACCGCACCCGTCGAGGAGTTGCGCGCCGCCGGCGAAGCGAGCGACGTCGCCGGACGGCGGCTTCTCCTCGTCGGCGGCGAGTCCGCCGCCCTCCTCTTCGCCTTCGCCGTCCTTGCCGCCGTCAGCATGCGCCGAGACACGGAGTCCGCACGACGCCGGCTTACCTGGTTCGGGGCCCGACGGTGGCAGCTCTCGCTCTTCACCGGCATGGAGGCCGCCGTCATCGCCGTCGGCGCCACGGCCGTGGGCTGGGCGCTCGGGACCTTGGCCGGAGCCGCCGTCGCCTCCCGGGCCGGCGCGCCGGTGGGGGATGTGCTCACCCACTCGACCCTCTCCCGAACAGGGATCGTGGCAGGTGTGGTCGTTGCGATCGCGCTCGGCCTGGTCCTCCTGGCGGCACTGCGGGCGAAGCCGGTGGCACTCGCCGGTCACTCCTTCTCCGTCCTGGACGCCGCGGCGCTCGGCGCACTCGCGATCGTGCTCCTCACCCTCCTGCGCGGCGACCTCGACCAGGAGGCGCTCGCGGCCGAGTCGGGCACCTCGATCGCCCTTGTCCTCCTGCCCGGCCTCGTCACGTTCATCGCGGCCGTCGTCTGCGCGCGACTCCTGCGACCCGGGCTCCTTCTGCTGGAGCGCGCCTCCAGGGACAGGTCCGTGTCGCTGCGCCTGGCCGCGCTCTCGCTCGCGCGCCATCCGGGCCACGCCGCCGTGGCGAGCGCCTTTCTCCTGGTCACCGTCGGCCTCGCGGTCTTCGCGGAGAGCTACCGCTCCACACTCGCTCGTGGCCAAGAGGAGCAGGCCGCCTTCACGGTCCCACTCGACTTCACGCTTCGGGAAGACCTCACCCGTCTGATCCGCGTGCGCGAGGCGGCCTCGTCGGAACAGCTGGACGCACTCGGTGACAGCGTGCAAGTGGAGCCCGTCCTGCGGCTCACGGGCAACGTCAGTCGTACCGGCGGCCGAACGGGCATCACCGTGCTCGGCCTGGACGCCGGCGCAATCCCGACCCTGAACGGATGGCAAAGCGACTTCGCCGCGCTCTCGCCACGGGCACTCGCAGCGCGCATAGAGCCCGGCGAGGCCACCGGTCTGCGAGGCCCGGTGATCCCGGCTGACGCAACCGAGCTCGAGCTCTCTGCGCAGGGGCAAGGCGTCGTTCTCGTGGCGAGCGTCGAGACACCGGAGGGCGACTACGTCCCGCTGGAGCTCGGCAAGCCTGAGGCCGCGAGAGCCCGCGTTCTCCGAGTTTCCGTCCCGGCTCAGGCCCGAGGAGGCCGCATCGTCGCTCTGACGATCGCGCCGCCGGCGAGGGTTCGGGAACGGGGCGGGGAAGGCGGGCCGCTCGTGCTGAGCCTGAAGCTCGGCGAGCTCCAGGCTCGGACCCCCGCCGGCAGCGTCGGGCTCGGAGGCTATGAGGACTGGGTGGCCGTCAACGGCATCGACGCTGTTCTCGAGCCGGAGGGCGCCACGATCACCGGCACGCTGAGCGCGGCGGTCACGAGCCGCTTCCGGCCCGAGCAGCCGAGCGATGAGCAACCGCTCTCCGTCATCGCGTCGCCGAACGTGGCCGCGGCGGCCGGGCCCGGGGGAAACCTGGCGCTTCGAGTCGCCGGGGAGCAGGTCGTCGCGCGCGTGGCGGCCGTCGCCGACCATTTCCCCGGATCCGGCGAGGACTTCGTCGTCGCCGATCGCACGCTCCTCGGCACCGCGCTCAACACGGCACGGCCGGGCATCGCAGTCTCCAACGAGGTCTGGCTCGGAGCGGCGACCGAGCAGGAACGCACCGAGCTCGCCGCTGCTCTCTCCCGCCCGCCCTATCACGTCCTGGAGGTGGAGTCGCGCGCCGAGCTCGCACAGTCACTCCGGAACGATCCACTCGCGCGGGGCACGCTGCTGACGCTGCTCGCAGCCGCACTGGTTGCCCTCGGCCTCGCTCTCGTCGGCGTGCTGCTCGGTGTGGTCTCCGATGTTCGGGACGAGCGCGGGGAGCTGGACGATCTGGAGGCGCAAGGCGCCCGGCCGGCCCTGCTCCGCCGCGTCGTCCGACTACGGAGCCTCGTCGTCGTCTTCGTCGGCCTCGCCGGAGGCCTGGCGACAGCCTGGCTGCTCGGGCTCCTGGTCGTCGACCTCGTGACGGTGACGGCGGACGCGCGAACGACAGAGCTTCCACTCCGCACCGCCGTGTCCTGGCCCCTGCTCACCGCGGCGCTCGCCGCCGGCGTCCTCGCGGCCGCCACCCTCGTCACCGCCGCCTCCCGCCGGATATGAGCCAGGCCGCCGTCGAGCTCCGCGACGTCTTCCGCGTCTACCCGGCGCCGGAGGGCGGCGTCGTCGCGCTCCAGGGGCTGACGCTCGAGGTTCGCGAGGGCGAGATCTGCGTCGTCCTGGGCCCGAGCGGCTCGGGAAAGTCGACGCTCCTCCGCATGCTCGCGGCGCTCGACACGCCGACCGCCGGGAGCGTACGCGTCCTCGGCCGCGATCTCGCGCGCATGGGCCGGCGCGGCAGGGCGGATTACCGCTCCGAGGTCCTCGGCTACGCCGACCAGCACTACTGGCGGGCGCTCGCCGCCGAGCTCGAGGTGCGGGAGCTCGTGAGCCTTCAGCTCGGCCTCGCAGGTGTGTCCCGGCACGAGCGCTTCGGCCGCGCCGGTGAGCTGCTCGAGCGCGTCGGGCTCCTCGACCGTGCCCAGGCGCACCCGCGCGAGCTCTCCGGCGGCGAGCAGCAGCGGGTGGCCATCTGCGCCGCGCTCGCGCACCGGCCCCGGCTCCTCCTCGCCGACGAGCCCACGGGCGAGCTCGACGCTGCGAACGCCCGGCTCGTCTACGAGGCGATCGCCGAGCTTGCACGCGCTGCGGGCACGACCACGGTGCTCGTGAGTCACGACCCGGAGTCGGCCACGGTGGCGGACCGGATCGTCCGCGTTCGCGACGGACGCGTCAGCGAGGAGGCGGCCCTGGCAGACGGAACGGACGAGGCGATCGTCGTCGGTCGCGGCGGCTGGCTGCGACTCTCGGAGGAGCTGCTCCGGCGGACTGGCATCCGCTCGCACGCGACGGCGCGCCTGCACGAGGAGGGGCTCCTCCTGCAAGCCGTCCCGGGCACTGCGGTGCCTGCCGAGCTGCCCGCCGAGGACCCGCTTCCGGAGGTGTCGGGAGACAGCCCGATCGTGGCCCAGGCCGCGGGGCTCTCGAGGACGTACGGCGAGGGCGCCGCCGCGGCGCCGGCGCTCGCCGAGCTCGACGCAGCCTTCCTCGGCGGCCGTCTCACCGCCGTCACGGGACCGTCCGGATCGGGGAAGACGACGCTCCTGCACCTGCTCGCCGGGCTGGACCGGCCTTCGGAGGGCGAGGTGCGCGTGCTCGGGGAGCCGGTGTCGGCGCTCGACCGGGACGCGCGCGCACGATTTCGCGCCGCGCACGTCGCGCTCGTCAGCCAGGAAACCGGCCTCGTTCCGTTCCTTACCGCCGCCGAGAACGTCGAGCTCGCCCTCTCGCTCCGGGACGTCGAGGCCGAAGAGGCGCGAGCACGCGCGGTCGAGTCCCTTGCGGCGGTAGGCCTCGCCGGCGCCGCCGGCCGGCGCGTGTCGGACCTCTCCAGCGGCCAGAGCGAGCGGGTGGCCGTCGCTCGCGCCGTCGCCGGCCGCCCGGCGCTCCTACTCGCCGACGAGCCGACGGCGAGGCTCGACCAGGCGAACGCGCTCGCGGTCGCCAGCCTGCTCCTCGGGCTCGCCCGTGAGACGGGCGCCGCGGTCGTCTGCGCGACTCACGATCCGCTGTTGATCGAGCACGCCGACGAGCGCGTCGACCTCGAGGCCCGGCGCCGCACCACCACGGCTCCGAACCTCCTGGGCTAGAGGCCGGCGACAGCCTTCGTCTCGATGGCGAGCAGCGTGCGGGCGCCTCCGGCCGCCTTCGCGCGGTAGGCCGCGAGGTCGGCCGAGCGGTAGACGTTCTCCGCCGAGGACTGGTGGGGTGTCACGCGCCCGATGCCGCCGGAGAAGCTGTACTGGCCCTGACCGATCTGCGCCAGCGTCTCCTGCGCCCGCTCGGCGACCTTGACCGCGTCCTCGGCGCTCGAGCCCGGCAGGATGATGCCGAACTCGTCGCCGCCGAGGCGGCAGGCGACGTCGGTCGCGCGGATGGTCGCTCGCAGCGCGTCGGCCAGCGTCCGCAGGGCCTGGTCGCCGGCAACGTGACCGCTGACGTCGTTGATCCGCTTGAGCCCGTCCAGGTCGACGATCAGGAGCGACAGATCCTCTCCGGCCCGCAGGCTGCGGGCGACTGCGGCGTCGAACTGCTCCTCGAAGAGCCGGCGGTTGTAGAGCCCGGTCAGCGTGTCCCGCGCGGCCGTCTCCTGCAGCTCGGAGAAGAGGACGGCGTTCCGGATGGCGATGGCGACGATGTCGCAGAGAGCGCGGCAGAACTCGACGTCCCCTTCGTCCCAGACCCGGTCCTCGTCGTCGACGATCTCCATGAGGCCGATGGTGTCGCCGCGGGCCACGAGCGGGAGCATCAGGAGCGACTTCTGTCCCTGGCGCTCGAGGATCGCGCGCTCGGCGGCGTCGTCGTCGGGGTTGCCGGCGCGGATCTGCACCGGCTCCTGCGTGTCCAGGACGTGGCGGGTGGCGGGGTAGTCCGCGAGGTGATAGACCTGGCCGCCGCTGACGGTGATCTCGTCCCTTCCCTCCCGGTACTCGACGAGCATCACGAGCTCGCCCCGGGCCGGGTCGTAGGTCGAGAGCTCCGCCGCCGTCGCGCCCGTCAGCTGGGCGGCGTGCGTCGCGAACTCGCGCAGGACCTCGCGCAGGTCGAGGCTGGACGAAAGCGCCCGCGAGAGGTCGAGGAGCGCCTGCAGGCGTTGGGCTTGGGCCATCGCTAAGGAATCGGCTTTCAGCGCGCGCCGCTTGAGGGCGCGTCGAGCCTGTTCCAGCGCCTCTCGTCGGGCTTGAGCAGGAGCCCGAGGAGCAGGTTGACGATCGAGACGATGATCGCCGCGAGCAGGGTCCACCAGAAGCTCCCCGTCTCGAAGCTCGGGACGATCCAGTCGGTCAGGTAGAGCATGAACGTGTTGATGAGGATGAGCGCCAGCCCGAAGGTGAAGATCACCGCCGGGAGCGCGAGCAGGATCACGATCGGTCGCACGATCCAGTTGACGACCGTGAACACGAGAGCGGCGATGAAGAGCACCCAGAAGTCGTCGCCGTAGCTCATGTCCGGGATGATCCACGCGGCCACGAAGAGGGCGACGATGTTCGAGAGCCACGCGACGAGGAGGGCCATCCACATGCCGTGATGGTGACAGACCCTCGACGCTGGATGCGGCAGGCCAAGGAGCCGGTGCGGCGAACAGCGCTGCATGGCGACGCTCGACGATGGCACGCCAGCCTTCCCGGCGGCGGGCCTGGACGCGCTCCCGCCGCCGGCCATGGCCGCCCGCGCAGAGGAAGTCGGCACGGCGAAGGCGTCGCTGGCCTCCCCGAAGCTCCTCGTCCTGGCGGTTCTCGCGGGCGCCTTCATCGCCATGGGGGCGGTCTTCGCCACGACAACGACCGCTGGGTCGGCCGACCTCGCGTTCGGCGTCAGCCGCCTCCTCGCCGGCCTGACCTTCTCGCTCGGACTCATCCTCGTCGTCGTCGCCGGCGCCGAGCTCTTCACCGGCAACAACCTGGTCGTGATGGCCTGGGCGGGGCGCCGCGTCTCCACGAGCCGCCTCCTCTGGACGTGGCTGCTGGTCTACGTGGGGAACTTCGTGGGCGCGTTGGCCTCGGCCCTCCTCGTCTTCCTCTCCGGGCAGCACGAGCTCGGAGACGGCGCCGTCGGCGAGCAGGCACTCGCGATCGCGGTCGCCAAGACGGATCTCGACTTCGGCCAGGCCGTCCTGCTGGGCGCGCTCTGCAACGCGCTCGTCTGCCTCGCCGTCTGGCTGACGTATAGCGCGCGCTCGACCACCGACAAGATCCTCGCGATCATTCCACCGATCGCGGCGTTCGTCGCCGTGGGCTTCGAGCATAGCGTCGCCAACATGTACTTCATCCCGGCCGGCCTGCTGATCAAGGAGGACGCCGCGTGGCTCGCAGGGCTCGACCAGGCGCCCGACCTCTCAAGCCTGACGTGGACCGGGTTCTTCGTCGACAACCTCGTCCCGGTGACGATCGGGAACCTCCTCGGCGGGACGATCATGGTCGGCGCCCTGTACTGGTTCGTCTACCTCCGCGGCGACCGCTGAACGGCGCATGCCGGGAATAAAGCGCTCGTCGGTCAGCCAGAGGCCGGCCACGGCGAGCCCCGCACCGACCAGCGCGGTGACGCATGCGGCCGGTCCCGGCACGGCGAGGTCGAAGAACTCGCGAAGCGGGGGGACGGCGAGGACGACGGCGTAGAGTCCGAGGAGCGCGGCGCAGAGGAGGGTCACCGCCGCGCCGCGGAGCCGCGTCGAGGCCTCGAGCACGATGATGAGGTAGAGGCCGACGAGGATGAGGACGGTCGTCGCCACCGTGCGCGACTCGACGAGATCGAGCTCGAGGACGTAGGAGGAGAAGAGATAGCTCGAGAGGACGCCGAGGCCGGCCGCCGCCCCGGCGGGCACCGCGAACTCCCCGACGTCGCGCAGGAAGCTCGTCCGCGGGAGGCGGCCCGAGCTGGGGGCGAGCGCGAGGAAGAAGCCCGGGATCCCCACCGCGAGCGACGCCGCCAGCGTCAGGTGGCGCGGGAGGAGCGGGTACGCGAGCGGGGTCAGGCCGATGGAGAGGATGAGGAATGCCGCGAAGGCCGACTTCGTGACGAAGAGCTTCGCCACCCGCTGGAGGTTGCGGAGGATCCGGCGGCCTTCGTCGACCATGCTCGGCACCGCCGAGAACTCACCCCGGACGAGGACGAGGTCGGCGACGCTCTTCGCGATCTGGGCGCCCGTGCCCTGCGCTATCGCCAGTCGGGCAGCCTTCAGCGCCGGGACGTCGTTGACGCCGTCTCCCACCATCGCGACGTACCGGCCCGAGGCGGTGAGCGCTTCGACGACGCGCTTCTTCCCTTCCGGCGAGATCCGCCCGACGACGGCCGCGTCGAGAGCCAGCCTGCGCAGCTCCCCGTCGTCCTCGGGAAGCTCTCGGCCGTCCACGGGCGGGCCGACGTGGATGCCCGCGTCTGCGGCGATCGCCGCCACTGTGTCCGGGGCGTCGCCCGAGATCACCTTCAGCTCGACGCCCTGCTCCCGGAAGAAGGCGACGGTCGCCTCCGCGTCCTGCCGCAGCTGCTCCGCGATGACCACGAGCCCGAGCGGTTCGAGCCCCGGTGGAGGGTCGAGCGGATCCGGGTCGGCGCCAAGTTCCGCGGCCGTGCCGAAGGCGAGGACCCGCCTCCCGCTCCTGGCCTCCGCCTCCGCCCGGCTTGCCAGCGGCCCGAGGGGAAAGCGTTCCGGCGTCCCGAGGACGTAGGCAGTCCCGCTCAGCGCGACTGCGCTCCAGCCGCGGCGCGAGGCGAACGGAACGTGCTGCTCGGCGGGCTCGGGGGGCGCCTCCCACGCTGCGGCGATCGCCGCGAGGGTCGTGTTTCGGCTCGGGGAGCTCGCGGCGAAGCGGGCGAGCGCCGACGCGAGGTCCTCCTGGTCCACGCCGGCCGCCGGAAGCAGCTCGACCACCCTAAGCGTCCCCTCGGTGAGCGTGCCGGTCTTGTCGAGGCACACGACGTCGACCGCCGCGAGCGACTCGATCGCGTTCAGCTGCTGGACGAGCGCTCCACGGCGGGCCATGCGCAGCGCGGCGACCGCGTAGGTGAGGCTCGTGAGGAGGATCAGGCCCTCGGGGACGAGGCTGACCACGGCCGCGACCGAGCGGGGAACCGCCTCGTCGACGCTCACGTCCAGCCGCCAGAGCGCGAACCCGAGCAAAAGCCCGAGGGGGACCATCACCGCGACGAGGACGAGGAGCAGCCGGTTCAGAGCTCGCTCGAGGGGCGAGCGCGGGTGGCGGAACGCGCGCGCTTCGCCGGCGATGCGCTCGGCATAGCTCTCGCGCCCGACGGCCGTGACGACGTAGGTGCCGGCGCCCTCCACGGCGAAGGAGCCGGAGCGAACCTCGTCCCCGGCGGCGCGCGTGACCGCGTCCGACTCTCCGGTCAGGATCGACTCGTCGAGCCGGAGCCCGCTGGCCTCCTCCAGGCGACCGTCGGCGACGAGCTGGTCCCCGGCCTCGACGCGAACGAGGTCACCGACGACGACCTCGGAGACGCCGAGATGCTCCGGCTCGCCGTCGCGCACGACCGTGGCCGTGGGGGCGACGAGGGCGGCCAGCCTGTCGAGCGCCCGCTTGGCCCGTGCCTCCTGTGTGATCCCGATGGCCGAGTTGGCGACGAGGACGCCCAGGAAGAGAGCGTCGCGCCAGTCGCCGTAGACGAGCGTGAGCGCGCCGAAGACCGCCAGGATCAGGTTGAAGACCGTGAAGACGTTGGCGCGGACGATGCTCGCGTACGAGCGGCTCGTCGCCGGAGGCTCGACCGGCCCTCGCTCGGCGAGTCGACGTGCCGCCTCGGCGCGGCTGAGGCCCGTCGCCGAAGCCCTGGGGCTAGCGACCTCCGTCGTCGATCTCCACTGCTCGGGGCACCCAGTGGAGCTTAGGCGCTGAGATCGCTAGGACGCTCCTGCGAGCTCACGACGCGGGTCGCGTCACGGGCGCGGTCTTGGCACCACCCGAAGGACGACTCGCTCGCCGCGCGGCTCCACCTCGGCGACGTCGGCGATCGGCACGTAGACCGTCCGCAAGGCGAAGAGCCCCTCGCGCACGACGAGAGCCGACGGCTCGTCGTCCTCGTCGCAGAGCACGGCCTCGACGATGCCCAGGCGACCTTCCGGCGAGTCCGCCCGAAAGCCCTCGCAGTGACCGAGCCAGTAGTCGTGCGACCAGTAGGTCAGGTCGGTATCGGCATGTGTCGTCATCTCACCTGCTCCTTCCTCGCTGCTCGCAGTCTCGACCGGTCGCCGTCTGCCGCCATCGTGGAGGCGGCTGAATCGAGTTGCGGGTTTGCCGCAACGCTGGTTGTGGCGCCGGGCCCCGGGGTGTATGACTCAGGCGAGGAGGGGCGTGGAGAGGTCGAAGCAGGTTCTCGCCGCTGTTGCCGGCGTGATAGGGCTCGGAGCCGTCGGCGCGGCAGGCGCGTCCACGATCGCGTTCACGACCCTGAACGCCTCCTCGTCCCACGTCTGGGTGATGCGCGGGGACGGGAGCGAAAAGGACCGCCTCACCGGCGGCGCGGTCGTCGACCTGGCGCCGTCTCTTTCGCCGGCGGGCACGCGCCTCGTCTTCGTGCGCCGGCAAGCCGGAGAGAGCGACGACCTCTTCCGGATCGGCGTCGGCGGGTCAGGGCTCCTGAGACTCTCCAGAACCCAGGTCGCCGAGGCCGATCCCACGTGGTCTCCGCAGGGCGGCCTGATCGCCTTCTCGGCAGCCCGGGCGATCGGCTCGTCCGAGCTCTTCGTGATCGAGCCGGACGGGGCGGATCGCCGGCGGCTGACGAACAACCGCGTGGACGACCTCGATCCGGCCTGGGCGCCGAACGGCACGCGTCTGGCCTTCACACGCCATGTCCGCGGGAGGAACGCGGAGATCTACGTCACCGGCGCGGACGGCACAGGGCTGAGGCGCCTGACCAACCGCTCCGGTGCCGACGACAGCCCCGCCTGGTCGTCTACCGGTTGGATCGCGTACGTCAGGCGCCTCGAGGGCCGCAGCGAGCTCCGCCTCGTCCGCCCGAACGGGACGGACAACCACCGGATCGTGCGGGCCAACCGCGAGATCAGCGCGCCGACCTGGTCGCCCAACGGCGCGCTGCTCGTCTTCGAGCTCTGGGACGGGAACGACACGGAGCTCTTCCGGGTCTCGGCGATCGGCACCAGCCTGTCTCGCCTGACGCGGAACGCCGTGCCCGACTTCGGCCCGGTGTTCGGGCCGCAGGGCGGGAGGATCGCCTTCACTCGCGTCTCGGGCGATGGCAACGACGTCTGGACGATGCTCCCCAACGGCACCGACAAGGAGCGGCTGACGAGCGCGGACGCCCACGAGGCCGTCTCGGACTGGGGCGCCGGGCCGTAGGGCCGGATCACCCTTTCGGGTCAGCGCGTTCGCCCGTGGGCATCCGATGCTCCGTGGGGGCCGCCGATGCCTTGGTTGCTGAAGATTCTTGCCGTCGCTGCGCTGGCCGGGCTCGCCATCTGGTCCGGCTCCAAGCTCCTCGACGCCGACCGAAGCCGTGACCTGTCCGCGGTCGCGAAGTCCACCGAGAGCAGGCTCAACGAGGTCACCAAGGTGCTTCGGCAGGCGACGGCCAATGTCCAGGGCACGGGTGAGGACCGGGTCGAGAAGGCCTGGAGGCAGTCGGTGAACGGCGTGTGCGCTCGCCAGTCCGAGGCGCTCCGAAAGCTGGGCACGCCCACCACCGTGGACGAGATCGCCGCCTACCTGAAGCGTGCTCTTCCCATCGTCCGCCGCCACCACGCGCAGCTCGGGTCCCTGCCACCGCCGGATGCCCTGGCCGGCCAGGCGAACAGGGCAGGGCGCGCGCTCCTGAAGCAGGAGGCCCTGCTGACGGAGGTGCGCGCGGCCGCGAGCCGCGGGAACACGGCCGCAACCTTGGCTCGAATCGAGCAGCTCCGCTCGCTCGCGAGGGCGGCCAACTCGAACCTGATCAGGCTCGGCCTGACCGACTGCGCGCTCTCCTCCCCGGGAATCCCCCTCTAGTCCTCGATGGGCCGTGAAGGATTCGAACCTTCGACCTTGGGATTAAGAGTCCCCTGCTCTACCAGCTGAGCTAACGGCCCCAGGGATGGCAAGTGTAGCGGCGTCGAGCGTTCGTCCTTCGCCGTTCCTGGGGCCTCAGACCGGGCGTTCGAGGCGGCGTTGCGCGTACCAGGCGAGCGTTCGGCCCGCCCCGAGGGGACGTGTTAGAAGGCCGAGACCGCCGATCACGAGCTTGAGGGTCATGGGGTTCGGCTACATTCGGCAGCGGCGCGAGATTCCTTTCTCCGCCGGATCTCATTTGTACGATGAGTCTCGATGAGTGACGTCGCCATCGTCGGCGCCGGCTACGTCGGCGTCCCGCTCGCGCAGGTCTTCGCCGAGGCCGGCATGAGCGCGGTCCTCGTGGACGTGGACGCCGACCGCGTGGCGGCGCTCAACCGGGGCGAGAGCTACATCGAGGACGTCCCCTCGGCGGCGCTGCGCTCGCTCGTCGAGTCGGGCGGGATCACGGCGACCACCGACTACGACTCGCTGCGCGACGCCGACGCCGTCCTGATCGCGCTGCCGACGCCGCTCTCCGTCAACCGCGAGCCCGACCTCTCGATCGTCGTCGGCGCGGCGGAGGAGATCGCCGAGCGCCTCCGCCCGGGCCATCTCGTCGTCCTCGAGTCGACGACCTACCCCGGCACGACCCGGGAAGAGGTGCTGCCCCGCCTGGAGGCCAGCGGCCTCCGGGTCGGAACCGACTTCCATCTCGCCTTCTCGCCCGAGCGCGTCGATCCGGGCCGCACCGACTGGACGACCAAGACGACCCCGAAGATCGTCGGCGGCATCACAGAGAGCTGCCGGGACGCAGCCTGCGCCTTCTACGAGCGGGCGATGGACAAGGTGATCGCCGTGTCCTCGCCGGAGGCTGCCGAGCTGACGAAGCTCCTGGAGAACATCTTTCGCTCGGTCAATATCGCCCTCGTCAACGAGCTGGCGCAGCTCTGCGACCGGATGGGCGTGGACGTCTGGGAGGTCGTGGACGCCGCGGCCACGAAGCCCTTCGGGTTCATGAGCTTCAAGCCCGGCCCCGGCCTCGGCGGCCACTGCCTGCCCGTCGACCCGTTCTACCTCTCCTGGAAGGCGCGCGAGTACGACTTCTACACGGAGTTCATCGAGCTCGCGGGGAAGATCAACGAGAACATGCCCTACTTCTGCCTGGACAAGATCACCAGGGCGCTCAACTCGGTGGAGAGGTCGGTGAAGGGCAGCACGGTGCACCTCGTGGGCGTCTCCTACAAGGCCGACGTGGGCGACCTGCGCGAGTCGCCGGCCCTGAAGCTCGTCGAGCTCCTGCGCGACGAAGGGGCCGAGGTCTCCTACCACGACCCGCACATCCCGGCGCTCCCCGACTACGGGCTCGAGTCCTCCTCGCTCGACGGCGCGGTCGAAAGCGCCGACTGCGTCGCCATCGTCACGGCGCATTCCGGGATCGACTACGACGACCTCGCCGCCCGCGCCCGACTCGTCGTCGACTTCCGGAACGCCACGGGCGCGAACGGCAGCCTCAACGGCCGCGTATGGAAGCTGTAGGCGCGACGAGGGTCGCGGTCGCCGGGCTCGGGCTCTGGGGCTCGAACCTCGCGCGCAACTTCAACGAGCTCGCCGGCCTCGCGTGGGTCTGCGACACGGACGAGAGCCGCCTGGCCGCGGCGGCCGCGCGCTATCCGGCGGCACGGGCGACGGCGAGCTTCGACGACCTGCTCGCCGACGAGGCAGTCGAGGCAGTCGTCGTGGCCACCCCCGTCCCCACCCACGCGGAACTGGCCCGGCGCGCGCTCGCGGCCGGAAAGCACGTCTTCGTCGAGAAGCCGATGGCGCTGACCGCCGACGACGCGGAGGAGCTCGTCGCGCTCGCCGAGGAGCACGGGCTGGCGCTGATGCCGGGCCACCTCCTCCTCTACCACCCCGGCGTCCTCAAGCTGAAGGAGATCGTGGAGAGCGGCGAACTCGGCGAGGTGCTCTACGTCTACGGGAATCGCCAGAACCTTGGGCAGATCCGCGCCAACGAGAACGCCCTCTGGAGCCTGGGGGCTCACGATCTCTCGATCATCCTCTACCTCCTCGGCGAGGAGCCGAGCGAGCTCTGGGCCCGCGGCGACTCGTTCCTGAAGCCGGGGGTCGAGGACGTCGTCTTCTGCTATCTGCGCTTCCCGTCCGGCAAGACGGCGCACATGCACCTCTCGTGGCTCGACCCGCACAAGATCCGGCGCATGACCGTGGTCGGGAAGGAGCGCATGGCCGTCTTCGACGACATGGAGCTCGACCGCAAGGTCACGGTCTACGACAGCGCCGCCGAGCGGCCGCTCGGAACCTACGGCGAGTGGAGCACGCGCGTGGGAGACGTCCACAGCCCGCGGGTCGACAACGCCGAGCCGCTACGCCTGGAGTGCTCTCACTTCCTCGCGCTCGCCCGCGGCGAGGGCGACCCGCTCGCGCCGGCCAGGGCCGGGCTCGCGGTCGTCCGCAGCCTCGAGCAGCTCCAGGCCTCGCTCGAGCGAGAGCGCGTTTGACCGCGCGGATCGCCGAAACCGCGGTCGTCTACCCGGGCACCGAGCTCGGCGAAGGCGTCGTGATCGGCGACCACGCTGTCGTGGGCAAGGCGCCGACCCTCGGGCCCCGCTCCACCGCCAGCGCCGAGCCGCTGCCCCCGCTCGTCGTCGGAGAGGGGAGCGCGATCCTCGCGGGCGCGGTCGTCTTCGCCGGTACCCGGCTGGGGAACGGGGTCATAGTCGGAGACCAGGCGTGCGTCCGCGAGCGCTGCGAGCTCGGCGACGAGGTGGTTATGGGCGTGGGCTCGCTCGTCGAGAACGACACCACAGTGGGCGCCCGGACGAAGATCCAGGCGAACGCCTACATCACCGCCTACTCGATCCTCGAGGAGGACGTCTTCGTCGCACCCTGCGTCGTCACGACGAACGACAACTTGATGGGCCGGACCGACGAGCGCCACGCGCTCCGGCGCGGCCCGACGATCCGTCGCGGCGCGCGCGTGGGCGGAGGCGCCGTGCTCCTTCCAGGAGTCGAGATCGGCGAGGAAGCCTTCGTCGGCGCCGGCGCCGTCGTCCTCGAGGACGTGCCCGCGCGGGCCGTGGTCGTGGGCAACCCCGCCCGCCGGATCCGCGACGTCCCGGACGACGAGCTTCTCTAGGCGACGACGATCGTCAACGTGGGACTGGTCTCCACGTCGCCGTCCGAGTCGACATAGGCGCGGTATTCACCGGAGACGACGTCGAGCGCCGCGCTCCAGGTCCCATCGTCGCCCGCGACCGCGACGGTGGTCGTGGCCCAGCTCCCGTCCGACGCTCGCTGCTGCACCTGAACGCGGTCCCCCGGCGTCGCCACGCCGCTCAACGCCCCGGTGCTGACGTTCGACGTGAAGCGCGGGGCGGCCTCCACGACCACCCTGACGGGCGCGGTCACCGCTGCGGGCGACCTCAGGCGGTAGAGCGTCGTCGCCGCAGGCCTCACGGACACGTTCACCCTGCCTTCGATCTGCCGTAGGTCGACCCACTGGCCGGCCCCGTTTCGCCGCTGAAGAGTCACGTTCTTCAGGTTCCGCGCCAGCGCGCGCAGCGTCCTCTCCTGGCCCTCCTCGATGGAGCCGGCGCCGTTCAGCCGCAGGACGCCGATCGAGAACCACGTCGAGCGCAGCCCGAGCAGGCTCCGAAGATCCGCGCCGGTGATGGAGGTGGCTCCGGAGGGCCCCCGCAGGCGCGTCCGCTCGACCCTGCTCGAGCCGTTGCGGTCCGCAACCGTGAAGTCCCGGATGGCGCTGGGCGCCCGGCCTCCCAGGGCGCGCTTCAGCGCGGCAGCGGACCAGACGCAGTCCCGGCCGTTGTTGGAGCAGTCGTCCTCGGAATCCAGAGGGCCCCACCGGTGGTGCGGCGAGATGTCGTCGTGGGGATCGGGGACGCCGACGAGGTAGGGAACCTCCGGCGGGCCCCACTCGTCCGCGCGCGACGCGGTCTTCCCACCCGAGGTCGAGTGGTAGAAGGTCCATGCAAGCGCGCCTCCGGACCGGACGACCTCCCCGCTGGTCGCGTCGACAGCCGCGTTCGTGCGCGAATCCTCGGCGCGCACGCCGCCGTACACCTGGCTCCGCGTGTCGTCGAAGAGGTCGAACCACCCGGACTTGCGGCTCACGAGCCCGTACGTCCGGGCTACGACGGCCTGAGCCTTGAGTGCCTCGGGATGCCACGACGCCGGCATCTCCCAGGCGACGACGCCCTTCACGTAGGGCTCGAGGGCGATGTCGTTGACTGCGGAGAGCTGCCCGCCCCGCGAGCGAACGCGCAGGAAGCCGCGGTAGCGGTCGCCCGAGAGTCGGAGCAGCGCGGAGCCCGGGCTGAAGCGGACCGGGCCGGCGAGCGTGCGCAGCCCGCCGCTCGCGGTCTGGACGCGCAGGTTCGGCCGGAGGACGTGCGTGCCCGCGCTCAGGTTGAACGTCCTGCCGTTCGCGTCCCTGACCGTGAACGCCGAGGTCGAGCCGATCGAGAGCGAGCCGGCCCCGGCGGCGAGCAGCACGCGCACGCGCCCGACGCCCGAGGTGCCCAGCGTGGTGCCCGTGTAGTAGTGATCCAGGATCCACGCGTAGTCGCGACCGCCGTCCCGCGCGAAGCCGTGGGCGCCGTACTGCCCGAGCCCGAGCCCGTGACCCCACCCCCGGCCCTTGAGCACGAAGGTGGCGGCAGGCTGCGCGGCCGCCGCGCACGACAGTGCGACGACGAGGGCGATGGCTGCCACGAGAACCCGACGCATTCCAGACCCCTATCGGCAAGAGGGTACGTCAGCGCCGTAATGATTGCTTGAAGTTTCGCGGGCGAAGATCGGCGGTAACGTACGGGAGGTGTCGGCGCGGACATCGATCCTGCCCGGCCGGTACGAAGTGCCGCGGCTCGTCGGCCGGGGCGGCATGGGCGAGATCTACGTGGCCCGGGACAGCGTGCTCGGGCGCACCGTCGCCGTCAAGCTGCTCGCCGAGCGCTTCGCCGAGGAGCCCGAGCTGCGCGAGCGCTTCCGCCGTGAGGCGCTCACCGCGGCGCGGCTCTCGGACGAGCCGCACGTCGTGACGATCTTCGACGTCGGCGAGCACGAGGGCCGCCCGTTCACCGTCATGGAGTACCTCCCGGGCGGGACGCTGGCCGAGCGCGCCCGCAGCCGGCCGGTGTCGCCGGAGCTAGCCGTCACCTGGCTGGCACAGGCCGCGGCCGCGCTCGACGCGGCGCACGCGAGGGGTGTCGTCCACCGGGACGTGAAGCCGGCGAACATGCTCTTCGACGGCTCGGACCGGCTCGAGGTCGTGGACTTCGGGATCGCCCGCCTCGTCGACGAGACCCTGGGGATGACGCTGACCGGGACGATCCTGGGGACGGCCGGGTATCTCGCCCCCGAGCAGGCTCGGGGCGAGGAGGTCACGGCCGCCAGCGACCGCTACGCGCTCGGAGTCGTCGCATACGAGCTGCTCACGGGCGGGCGACCGTTCCAGCGCGGCTCGGAGACCGCCGAGGCGGTCGCCCACATCAACGAGCCGGTCCCGCCCGCCTCGGAGCGCGCCGTCGGCCTGCCGCCGGAGGTCGACGCCGTCTTCGCCCGCGCGCTCGCCAAGAGCCCGCCTCACCGGTTCCCCACGGCGACCGCGTTCGTGGGCGCCCTTCGCGGCGCGCTCGCCGGAACCCCTCTGTCTCCACCTCCGCCAGCGCGGCGCCGCACGCGGCTCGCCCCGCTCGCGCTCGCGGGCGCGCTTCTGCTCGCCGCAGGAGGCGTGACCGCCGCGATCGTGGCTGCGCCAGCCGACGAGGACCCTCCCGCGGCCGCGCCTCGACCGGAGACCGTCACCCGGGAGGTCACGGTCGAGGCGGGGCCGACAACCGTGGTGCAGACCGTCACGGAGCCCACCGCCGTCAGCGTCGAGCAGGCCGCGGAGCTCAACGACGAGGCGTTCGGACTCATGCAGGCAGGGCTCTGGGAGAACGCCCTCCCGCTTCTCGAGCGCGCGGTCCCCGCGCTCGAGGGAACGTATTCCGACGACTTCCGGTACGAGGCCTACGCCGAGTACAACCTCGGCCGCACGCTTACGGCGCTCGACCGCTGCGACGAGGCGCGCAGTCACCTCCAGCGCTCGAAGCAGCTGCAGGGAAACCGGGAGGAGATCAAGGCCGCGAAGCGCCTCTGCGCGCCCGGCCAGAGAGCCTAGGCGAGCCGCTCCGCGTACTGGCGCCGATAGTAGTCGGCGTACTCGCCCGACTTGATCGGCTCCCACCAGGCGCGGTTCGCCCGGTACCACTCGACCGTCTCCGCGAGGCCCTGCTCGAAGTCGCTCGCGGGCGCCCAGCCGAGGCTTCGGAGCTTGGACGAGTCGAGCGAGTAGCGGCGGTCATGGCCGGGCCGGTCGGTGACGTGGCGAACGAGTGACGGATCGGCGTCCGTATGCTCGAGGATCAGCCGCGTGATCTCGACGTTCTCGCGCTCGTTGCCGCCGCCGACGTTGTAGATCTCGGCGGGCTGTCCTTCCCGCAGGACGAGCTCGATCCCGGCGCAGTGGTCCTCGACGTAGAGCCAGTCGCGGATCTGGCGCCCGTCCCCGTAGACGGGGAGCGGCTCGTTGTCGAGCGCGTTCGTGACGAAGAGCGGGACGAGCTTCTCCGGATACTGGTTCGGGCCGTACGTGTTCGAGCCGCGGGTGATCGAAGCGTTCACGCCGAACGTACGCGCGTACGCGGGCACGTGGAGGTCGCCGGCCGCCTTGGCGACGCTGTACGGGCTCGACGGCTGGACCGGGTCGGTCTCCTTCGCCGAGCCGCCGTGCTCGAGGTCGCCGTACACCTCGTCCGTCGAGACCTGCACGTAGCGGGCGCCGGTGCGCCGCACCTCCTCGAGCAGCACCTGCGTCCCGAAGAACTCGGTGCGGCCGAAGTCAGTGGCGCCGAGGATGGAGCGGTCGACGTGCGTCTCGGCCGCGAAGTTGACGATCGCGTCGCAGCCCTGCGCCGCGCGAGCGACCGACTCCGCATCGGCGATGTCCCCGACCAGGAGCTCGACGTCGACGCCGTCGAGGTTCTCCTTCCGGCCCGAGTAGGTGAGCTTGTCGAGGACGACGACGTCCTCGCCGGCGGCGAGAAGCCGCTTGACGAAGTGGCTGCCGATGAACCCGCAGCCGCCGGTGATGAGCACGCGCACGCCACTGATCGTAGTCGCCGCCACGCCGGCGTCCAGCCTCATCGTCTCGAACGGCCACGCCCAGGGTCTGACCCCGGACCTGGCCGCCGCGAACGATCTCTCAACCCCGCGCGGCCGTGTCCCTCGGGCAGCAACAGCCGCAGAACGCCCTTTCCAAGCCGACTCCGAGTATCCACGGGATCGGCGCTGGATCACCGTCCCTTGCGGCCACGGACGGGGTCAGACCCCGGACGTGCCAGCACGCGCACGCTCTGATCGTCGTCACCGGCTAGCGGTCGTCCACCAGCAGGGCGTACCGTTCGCCCAGGATGAGATGCCTTGTCGTCGCGGGCGCGCTGCTGGTACTCGCCACCGGCTGCTGGCTGGACGGGGGTCCCGACAGCGACTTCACGCTCGAGGAGGTCCGCGACCGGCCGGGGCCGGCGCCGTACTTCGTCGGCGAGGAGTTCGAGGGCCTGCCACTGACGGCCATCGTCGGTGCCGACCCGATGACGTTCATCTACGGAGACTGCGATCCGGGCGGCGGCGACGGCGGCTGCGCGCCGCCGCTCGAAGTGCAGGTCTGGCCGATCGAGCGCCGTCCGCCGGGAAGCATCGACCTGGAATGCAGGGCGGTGGAGATCCGGGGGGCGCCGGGCGCGTTCTACGGGCCCGACCTCGATCTCTACGTCGGCGACTTCACGGTCGTGATCTTCGGCCACACGAAGGAGCTCGTCGTCGGCGCCGCCGAGGCGCTGCGGACAGTCGACGAGGAGGCGGCCGGCGGGAGCCTGCCGGCGCCGTCCGTCGACGCGGACGGCGTCTGCGCCGGCCGCTGACGACTCAGAGCCGCGCGAGGCACTCGCGCAGCCCGTCGCGCCAGTGCGGGAGCTGCGGGGCGCCTTCGCGCTCGCTGCGGAGGACGGAGTAGGCGGGACGTGGCGCCGGGCGGCCCAGCTCCTCCGTCGAGATCCTGACGACGCGGCAGTCCAGACCGGCCTCCGCGAAGATCGCCTCGGCGAGCTCGGCCCAGGTGCAGTCGCCCTCGGCCGCGACGTGCCAGACGCCGCCCGGCAGCTCGAGCAGCTCGCGCGTGGCGGCGGCGAGGTGGCCGACGTACGTGGGCGAGCCGCGCTGGTCGTCGACGACCCGTACCTCGTCGCGCTCCGCGCCGAGGCGGAGCATCGTCCGCACGAAGTTGTGGCCCGTCCAGCCGAAGAGCCACGAGCTCCTGACGATCCAGCCCTCCCGTACCTCACGCTCGCCGAGAAGCTTGGCGCGCCCGTAGGCGCCCAGCGGTGCCGGCTCGTCCGACTCGACGTACGGCTCCCGCTTCCTCCCGTCGAAAACGTAGTCGGAGGAGTAGTAGACGACCGGCGCGCCCAACGCACAGACGTTCCGCGTCCCCTCGACGTTGACCCGCAGCGCGCCGGCCTCGTCCTCCTCGGCCCCGTCCACGTCGGTCCAGGCCGCGGCGTGCAACACGAGGTCGGGCACGTAGCCGAGCGAGATCGGCTCCGCCACGTCGAGCTCCGCCCGCGTCCGAGCATCCGCAGCCGGGAACTCCTCCCGGAGCGCCGCTCCGAGCTGGCCGCCGGCCCCGGTTACGAGGACGCGGCGTCCCGCTCCGACAGGATCGGGCTGTCCGTGCTCCACAGGTGCCTGACGCGCGGGTCGTCCCAGGGGATCCCGTGCTCGTCGGGTTCGGCTGGGTCGTACTCGCGGGTGACGTGGTAGCAGAAGAGGAGATCCGTCAGCGCCTCGAAACCGTGCGCGTGCCGGCCGGGCACGTAGACCGCGACCGGGTTCTCCTCGCCGATGTCGACGGTGAAGGTCTCGTCCGTCTCCCGGTCGAGGACGACCACGCGCGCCATCCCGGTGAGGCAGGCGAAGAGGTCGTCCTGGCCCCGCTCGTGGTAGTGGAGACCGCGGATGACGCCCTGCCGCGAGAAGGAGACGTTCGTCTGCACCGTCCGCTGCGGGAGGTGGCCGTCGCGCCGGATCTCCACGAACCAGCCGCGCTCGTCCTCGAAGACCCTGAGCGGCAGGAGAAGAAGCCCGGGGATCACGCGAGCTTGTTCGCGCCGGTCTCGTCGATGAGCGTCCCGATGCGGCCGAGCGCCTCGTGCGTGCCGGCGTCGCGCCACCAGCCGCTGATGCGCGCCGACCGAAGCCGACCCTGCTGGGCGTACCAACGGTTGACGTCGGTGATCTCGAGCTCCCCGCGCGAGGACGGCTCGAGTCCGCGAATGACCTCGAAGACGTCGGGCGGGTAGCAGTACAGGCCGACGACCGCGTCGCTCGTCGGCGGCGCGTCGTACCGCAGGTCGACGGCGCCGGCCTTCTCGACCACGTCGGTCACGAGCCCGTCCTCGCCGTAGACGACGACACCGAACCGCTCCGGGTCGGGCACCTCCTTGACGAAGATGAGAGCGTCGCCGGGCTCCTCGGCCCAGGTGCGGACGGCGTCGACCTGGACGTGCTCGAAGATGTTGTCGCCGAGACAGACCACCAGGCTCTCCCCGGCGGCGAACGACTCGGCCATGCCCACCACCTGTGCGATCCCGCCGGGCTCGGTCTGCACCTTGTAGGTGAGGTCGAGCTCGAAGAGGAGGCCGTCGCCCTCGCGCTCGCGCACGCGGCCGTCCCCGAGCAGGTCGATGAAATCGCCGGCGTGCCCCTGGCCCGTGACGACCAGGACGTCCCGGATTCCCAGCTCCTGCATGAGCTGGAGCGGGTAGTAGACCATCGGCCAGTGCCCCACCGGGAGCAGGTGCTTGTTCGTGATGCGCGTCAGCTCCTGCAGCCGCGTTGCCTCTCCGCCGGCGCAGATCAGGCCTCGCGCGCGGATGCCGTTGCCCTCCATGACCGCTTGATGCTACTTCGCCGGGACGGTGGCGACGGCTCAGCGGCCGCTCGGGCTCGACGACACTACCGCCCAGCGGTAGCGGATCATCCGCCTGGTCCAGCGCTCCATCTACGGGCGGCGAACAGCCCTGCGTGCCGCCTTGCGCGCCCGTATCACCGGTGCCTGCCGGACGGCGGCCACCCAGACGTACACCAGGAACCCCGTTCCGACCCCGACCGTTTTCAGAGGGCGTACCACGGCTACGATTCTCGCATGACCCAGCGGCGCAACATCGATCGGCTCACCAGCGAGATGGAGGAGCTCTTCGCGGACCTCTGGTATCACCGCCTCGCGCCCCAGCGCCTCGGCTTTCGCCCGCGCGTCGACGTGTACAGGACCGAGGACCCGCCGATGATCCACGTCGTCGCCGAGCTTCCCGGGGTCGACCCGGAGCAGGTGGACGTCGCCGTCAACGACGGCGTGCTCTTCATCTCGGGCAGACGTCAGCGCCCGCACGACTGCGGGCGAAAGTACGAGCACATCGAGATCGACTACGGGCCGTTCGAGCGCCGCATCGTGCTCGGCGACGGCTTCGACGCGGAGGCGGCCGAGGCGACGTACGAGGCCGGGCTCCTCACGATTGCGCTCCCGGTCCGCGGGAGCCAGCCCGGGCCGGTCCGAGTGCCGGTGAAGGAAGGTGACGCCGAGTGAGCGCGGTGGAGGAGCGGGTGCCGTCCGGAGAGATCGAGGGCACGACCACGCTGCCGATCCTTCCCCTGCGCGAGAGCGTCGTCTTCCCGACCTCGATGACCCCGCTGGCCATCGGCCAGGAGCGGTCGATCCGGCTCGTGGACGAGGCGGTCGCCAACGACCGGCCAATCGCCCTCGTCACCGCCCGCTCGGGCGAGGAGGAAGCGGAGAGCGCCGAGGATCTCTACCCGGTCGGAACGTCTGCCGTCATCCACAAGATGATCCGGGTCCCCGACGGGACGCTGCGAATCCTCGTCCAGGGAATCGACCGCATCCGCCTGGACGCCGTCGAGCAGACCGAGCCGTACCTGGCCGGCCGCTTCACCCCGCTTCCCGACGTCGGCGAGGAGGACCGCGAGGCCGAGGCGCTCGCGCGCTCGGTCGAGGCTCTGTTCGGGCGCATCATCTCGGTCGCGCCCTACCTCCCCGAGGAGCTTCTGCTCGCCGCCGCGAACGTCGAGACGCCGAGCATGCTCGCCAACCTCATCGCCTCCACGATCCGGCTGAAGACGGAGGAGAAGCAAGACCTGCTCGAGACCGTCGACGTCGAGGAGCGCCTTCGCAAGCTGACGGCGATCCTCTCCCGCGAGCTGGAGGTGTTCGAGCTCGGCACGAAGATCCAGTCGCAGGTCCAGGAGGAGATGGACAAGTCCCAGCGGGAGTACTTCCTCCGCCAGCAGCTGAAGGCGATCCAGGAGGAGCTCGGCGAGACCGACGAGCAGCAGGCCGAGATCACGGAGCTGCGCGCCCGGGTCGAGCAGGCGAACCTCCCCGAGGAGGCCGACAAGCAGGCCCGCCGGGAGCTCGACCGGCTCTCGAAGCTGCCTCCCGCGGCCGCCGAGTACGGGGTCATCAGGACCTACCTGGAGTGGATCCTCTCGCTCCCCTGGAACGAGACGACCGACGACGACCTCGACCTCAAGGCGGCCCGGCGCATTCTCGACGAGGACCACTACGACCTCGACAAGGTCAAGGAGCGCATCGTCGAGCACCTCGCGGTGCAGAAGCTCACGAACAAGCTCTCGGGCCCGATCCTCTGCTTCGTCGGCCCGCCCGGCGTCGGGAAGACCTCGCTCGGCCAGTCGATCGCCCGCGCGCTCGGGCGCAAGTTCGTGCGCGTGTCGGTCGGCGGCGTCCGCGACGAGGCGGAGATCCGCGGGCACCGGCGCACGTACATCGGCGCCCTGCCCGGGACGATCATCCGCGCGCTTCGCGACGCCGGGACGAAGAACCCCGTCTTCATGATCGACGAGATCGACAAGATGGGCTCCGACTGGCGGGGCGACCCGTCGAGCGCGATGCTCGAGGTGCTCGACCCGGCGCAGAACTCGACCTTCCGCGACCACTACCTCGACCTGCCGTTCGACCTCTCGCAGGTCCTCTTCGTGACGACCGCGAACCAGCTGGAGACGATCCCGTCGCCCCTGCTCGACCGCATGGAGATCATCCGGGTCGCCGGCTACACCGAGGACGAGAAGGTCGGGATCGCCAAGCGCTATCTCGTCCCGAAGCAGCTGGAGACGCACGGGCTCGCGGGCAAGCGGGTCACCTTCACGGAGGGCGCGCTCCGGCTGCTCGTCCGCGAGTACACGCGGGAGGCGGGCGTGCGCAACCTCGACCGCGAGATCGCCGCCCTCTGCCGCAAGACCGCGCGCGAGATCGCAGAGGGCAAGCGCAAGAGCGCGAGAATCGACGAGAAGCGCGTCCGCGCCTGGCTCGGGAAGCGGCGGTTCTCGGCGGAGGCGCGCAAGCGGACCTCCGACCCCGGCGTCGCAACCGGGCTGGCGGTGACGCCGGTCGGCGGCGACGTCCTCTTCGTCGAGGCGACCGCGATGCCCGGCAGCGGCAAGCTCACGGTCACCGGGCAGATCGGCGACGTGATGCGCGAGTCGGCGCAGGCGGCGCTCTCCTGGGTGCGCGGGCACGCCGCGGCGCTCGGTCTCGAGTCGGACTGGTTCGCCGAGCGCGACGTCCACATCCACGTCCCGGCCGGCGCCGTCCCGAAGGACGGCCCCTCCGCCGGAACCGCCATGACGACGGCGCTCGCCTCCCTGGCCATGGGCGTGCCGGTCTCGGAGGACGTGGCGATGACGGGTGAGATCACCCTCACCGGCCAGGTGCTCCCGATCGGCGGAGTCAAGGAAAAGGCGTTGGCCGCGGAGCGCGCCGGCATCGGCACCGTCGTCCTTCCCCAGGAGAACGAGGCCGATCTGGACGATCTTCCCGACGACGTCCGGAAGACCATGCGCTTCGTGCTCGCCGACACCATCGACGACGTTCTCGAGGCAGCGTTCCCCGCCGCGACGGTCAAGGAGTTTCCCAGAGCGGCGCGCGGGTAGATAATCTCGTCGCTGACGACAACGAAAGGACGACGATGAAGGACAAGGTCTATGGCGCAGTCGACTCGGCCCGGCCGTATGTCGACCGCATCGCGAAGGACGACGAGCTGCACGAGCACGTGAAGAACGCCTACGCCTCGGCGCGGACGATCTACGACGAGCTGATCGGCGGCCGCGGCCCCCAGGCCGTGGCGAGCCGGGTCGCCAAGGACAAGGACATCCAGGACGAGCTCAAGAAGGCCGTCGAGGAGCTCCGCCTGGCCGGCACGCGCGCCCAGGGCAAGGACTCGCACACGAAGCGCAACGCGTTCCTCCTTCTGACGGGGATCACGCTGGGCGTGCTCTTCAACCCGGCCACGGGCCCGCAGACGCGCAAGTGGCTGAAGGACAAGGTCCTCGGCCCCGAGCAGCCCTTCGAGTACCAGACGAACGAGCAGTAGGCGCTGGGCCGCTCGTCGGAAGCGGCCCCGGCGTTCTGCTCGGCTAGCCGCCGAAGCCGGGCTCGGCGCCGACGATCTCCGGGCCGGGCTCGCCCTCGCCGAAGAGGGTCGGGACGACGAGGTACGACGCGAGCGTCTCGTCGCGGAGGCCGGAGAGGGTCGAGATGTCCTCGGCCTGGAGGAGGACGGCGCCGACCTTGGGCGCCCGGCCGGGCTCCGGCGACCACGAGCCGAACGCGAGGTCGTCGAGACGGAGCCACGCCATCAGGTACGGGTAGGGGTCGATGGCGCCGTCGTAGCCCATCCAGAGCAGCTCGCGCGGGTGGATCTCGAAATGGAGGTGGGGAGGCGTCCCCACGGCGTCGCCCGTCGTGCCGACGAACCCGATCACGTCGCCCGCTCTCACCGCGGCGCCCTCCCGGGCGAGAGGCGAGTATGCGGAGAGGTGGGCGTAGTAGAACTCGTTGCCGGCGCCGTCGCGGACCCAGAGGCGATTGCCGCCCACGTCGTTCCAGCCGACGTTGAACAGCGTCCCGTCGGCGACCGCCAGCACCGGGGCGCCCAGCGGGGCGAAGATGTCGACGCCGTGGTGCCAGGTGGTCGTGCGCGGGGCGCCGAAGCTGTCCGTCGTCGTCGCGGGCCCGTAGATCGGGAACACGTAGCCGGCCGCCGTCAGCTCGGGCTCGACGTCGGGCGGAGGTGTCTGCACCGTCGAGGGCACCTGCGGCGTGGACGGCGGCAGCGGCTCCCTGGGAGGACCGTCGTCGGGCTCCGACGGCGGCGGAGGCGCCGGCTTCGGCTTGGGCGCGCTCGCTGCCGCCTCCGCGTAGCCGATCATGATCTCCGTTCCGGCGGGCAGGCCGCCGTGGGGCGCCGTCAGGACAACGTGGAGACCCGTCACGAAGCCCCTGTACCCGCGGCGGGCCCCGCGGCTGCGCACGACGGCCTTCTCCAGCGTGATCGCATAGCCCCAGTCGCCCAGTGGGACGCGCGTGTTCTGGCCGGCTCGCACCGACTCGCCGAGGACGACGAGGTTCGAGAGGGAGGAGTCCGCGAGGTCACCGTTCGCTCCGGTCCCGGAGGCATGGGCGCTGCCCTTCACGAACACGCCGTCCACCGTCACCTCGCCGCCGAAGAGGGATACGGCCCTCACCGAGGAGCTGCCGGCGGCGGTCGAGCTCCCCGCGCTCGCTCCCGCGCGGGCCGCCGTCGAGCTCCAGCCGTAGACGACCGCACCGTCGGCGTAGCTCCAGCCGTCGAGCGTCGCGCTCGCTCGCGGCGGGGCCGAGACGCCCGCCGAGGAAGCGACGTCCCCGTTCGGCAGGACGACGCGGACGGCGAACGCGCTCGCGGACGAGCTGGGTGCGTTCTGCGCCGCGGCCGACGCGCCGAGCACGAGGACCGCGAGGGCGACGAACGCCGCTTGGACGACGCGGTGGCTCACCATCAGGAGATTATCGGCCACGAACGGCCGGTGAAGAGGGTCAGTGGCCGCGCGTCGACCAGAGGAGCTGCGCGGCGACGAAGAGCAGGAAGACCGCGAACAGGTTCCGGAGCAGGTCCTCGTCCAGCGAGGTCGCCAGCGCTGCGCCGCCCACCACCCCGAGGATCGACGCCGCGCCCACCGCCAGGCCGGCCTTCCAGCGGACGTTCCCGGCCCGGTTCTGCTGCCAGGCGCCGAAGGCGACGACCGGGATCATCGCCGCGAGCGACGTCGCCTGGGCGTCGAGCTGGCTCAGCCCGACGACGAGAGCGAGCGTCGGCACGAAGAGGATGCCGCCGCCGACGCCGAAGAGGCCGGACAGCGCGCCGGCGCCGAAGCCGAGCGCGAGGGCAAGGACGACCGTCGTCGTGCTCATTCGAGGAAGAGGACGAGAGCGACGATCACGACGAAGAGGGCGAACAGACGCGTGAGCGCCGTCGACGAGACGAGCTTCTGGAGGCGCACGCCCGCGATCGAGCCGGCCAGCGCGGGGAGGCCGACGAGGGCGGCCGAGTCCCAATGGACGTGGTCGAAGAGCGTGAAGGAGAACGTCCCGGCGAGCGCCGTGATCCCGATCGCGGCGAGCGAGGTGGCCGTCGCCGACTTCGAGTCGAACCGGAGCAGCAGCACGAGCCCGGGCACGACGATGATGCCCCCACCGACCCCGAAGAGGGCGCTCAGGAAGCCGGAGGCGACGCCGACGACCGCGAGCAGCAGAAGCGTGCGGGTCGGCGGCACGGCCGTATCCTAGGCGGGCCCATGGAGGCCGTGGAGCTCCTCGCCCCCCTCCAGCGCGCTCCGGAGCGGAGCGCGCTCGTCCTCGACGTCGACGGCACGCTCGCTCCGATCGTCTCGCGACCCGAGCTGGCTGCGGTGCCCGAGGAGACCCGCGCCGAGCTGGCCCGGCTCGCCGGCCGCTACCTCCTCGTCGCCTGCGTCAGCGGCCGATCGGGGCAGGACGCCCGCCGGCTCGTCGGGATCGACGGAATCGAGGTCGTCGGAAACCACGGCCTCGAGCTCGATCCCCGCGCCCACGAGCTCGCCGGCGAGCTGGCCGACTTCCGCGACGCCGTCGGGCTCCCGGTCGAGGACAAGACGCTCTCCCTCACGTACCACTACCGCGAGGCCGAGGACGAAGCCGCGGCCCGCGCGGAGCTGGAACGGGTCGCCGGGCAGGCTCGGGACGAGGGCCTCGACGCCCGCTGGGGCCGAAAGGTCCTGGAGATCCGACCGCCCGTCGAGGCCAACAAGGGCACGGCCGTGCGGACGCTCCTCGACCGGTCGGGCGCCCGGCTCGGCCTGTACGCGGGCGACGACACGACCGACCTGGACGGCTTCGCCGGCCTCAGAGACGCCGGACTCGAGCACGCGGTCTGCGTCGCGGTCGCCTCGGAAGAAGGCCCGGGCGAGCTCCAGGAGGCCGCCGACCTCGTCGTCGGCGGCCCGGAGGAGATGGCCGAGCTCCTACGCCTGCTGTAGGAGCTCCCAGGCCCGCCGAACGTCGTCCTCCGTCGTCCGGTGGTTGCCGACGGCCAGGCGGAGGACGTAGCGGCCGTCGAGGACGGTGTGCGAGAGGTAGGCCTCGCCGGTCGCGTTCACGCGCTCCAGGAGCGCTGCGTTCTCCTCGTCCGAGCCCTCGCGGCGGAAGCAGACGACGGAGAACGGCACCGGGGCGACGACCTCCCAGCCCGGCGCCTTCTCGACCCAGCCTGCGAAGAGCCGCGCCAGGCGCATGTGCTCCCGGATGAGCGCCTGCAGCCCTTCGCGGCCGTGGCAGCGGATCACCGCCCAGAGCTTCAGCGAGCGGAAGCGACGGCCGAGCGCGGGGCCGTAGTCCATCAGGTTCGTGACGTCCTCGTCGCTCGTCCGCAGGTACTCCGGGAGGATGCTGAACGCAGCGCGGAGGACGTCGGGGCGCCTCGTGTAGAGCACGGAGCAGTCGATGGGCGTGAACAGCCACTTGTGCGGGTTGACGACGAGCGAGTCGGCTCGCTCGACGCCGGCGAACGCCCAGCGGTTCTCCTCGCAGACCATGGCCGGGCCGGCGTAGGCGGCATCGACGTGAAGCCAGGCGCCGGCCTCGGCGCAGAGCGACGCGATCTCCTCGACCGGGTCGACCGAGGTGCTGGACGTCGTCCCGACCGTGGCGACGACCGCCGCAGCCTCCTGCTCCCGCAACGCCTCGGCGAGTGCCTCCGGCCGCATCCGGAACTCGGCGTCGCCTCCGATCTTCACGAGCGGCAGCTCGAGGAGCCGCGCCGCCTTGTCCACCGAGGAGTGCGCGTGCTCCGAGCAGAGGACGGCGCCTCCCGGCCGGAGGTGCCGCGCCGCGGCGAGCGCCGCGAGAGTCGAGGTGGAAGCGGTGTCCTCGATATGGCCGTGCAACCCCTCCGGAAGCCCCACGAGCTGCCGGAGCCAGTCGACCGCGACCTCCTCGAGCTCGGTGGCGGCCGGCGACGTGCGCCAGAGCATCGCGTTGACGTTCAGCGCCGCCGTGAGGAGCTCCGCCAGGATTCCCGGCTCGCTGCCGGAGACGGCGAAGTAGGCGAAGAAGCGCGGGTGGTTCCAGTGCGTGATCCCGGGCAGCAGGATCTCGTCGAGGTCGCGGAGGACGGCGGCGAACGGCTCCGGCCGGTCCGGAGGAGCGTCCGGGAGCGCCGCCTTGATCTGCCCGGGCTCGACCTGCGAGAGGACCGGCAGCTCGCGCACGCCCTCCAGATAGCGGGCGACCCACTCGGAGGCGGCCGCCGCATCTGCGCGGAAGTCGCTCACTTCTTCATCAGCTTCCTCACGTCGGCCCACGAGCGGGTGTTGAGCACGCGGTCGGCGGTGAGCCAGCCCCGCCGGGCCTGTGCCACCCCGAGCTCGAGGTTGTCGAGCTCGTCCAGACGGTGGGCGTCGGTCGAGACGACGATGCGCACGCCCGCTTCCGCCGCCGCCCGCGCGAGCGTGTCGGTGAGGTCGAGCCGGTCCGGCTGCGCGTTGATCTCGAGGAATGTGCCCGTCGCCACCGCCACCTCGCAGACACGCTCGAAGTCGAGCTCGTAGGGAGGCCGCCGGTTGATCTTCCGCCCCGTGGGGTGTCCGATGCAGTCCACGTGCGGGTGCTCCATCGCGGCGACGAGCCGCTCGGTGAGGCGCTCGCGGGTCCCATCGAACCCCGAATGGATGGACGCCATTACCCAGTCGCGCCCGGCCAGCGCGTCGTCGTCCATGTCGAGGCTGCCGTCGGCGCGGATGTCCACCTCGATCCCGGAGAGGATTCGGATGCCTGACACCCGCCCGTCCAGCTCGGCGATCGCCTCGCTCTGCGCCTCGAGCCTGCCGTCGCGGAGGCGCCGCGCATGGTCGCAGATGGCGACGTAGCGGTGGCCGCGCTCCTTCGCCGCCAGCACCATCTCCTCGAGCGTCCCGCGCCCGTCCGACCAGTCCGTGTGCATGTGCAGGTCGCCCAGGAGATCGGCGAGCTCGACGAGCCGGGGCAGCCCGCCGTCGCGCGCCGCCTCGAGCTCGCCCCGGTTCTCGCGGAGCTCCGGCGGGATCCAGGCGTAGCCGAGGTGGGCGTAGACCGCCTCCTCGTCGGCGGCCTGGAACGTCTCGCCGCTCTCGACGTCGAGGACGCCGTACTCGCTGACGGAGAGGCCGCGGCGGACGGCGTCCTCGCGCAGGGCGACGTTGTGGTCCTTCGAGCCGGTGAAGTGCTGGAGCAGGTTCCCGTAGCACTCGGGCGGCACGACGCGGAGGTCGAAGCGGAAGCCCTCGTGAGAGACCACGGTCGCCTTCGTGCCGCCCGAGGGCGACGATCTCGGCCACCCACTCCCGCTCGGTGAAGAACGCGGTCAGGGCCGCGGGGTCGGTTGCCGTCGCGATCAGGTCGAGATCCTTCGTCGTCTCGGCGCGGCGGCGGACGCTGCCGGCCTCGGAGACGCGGTCGGCGAGGCCGCTCGCCTCGATCTCCGCCACGGCGCGCCGCACCGCGGGGAGCGCCTTGCCGAGGAGCGTGCGGCCGGTCGCCGCCGTGGCCTTCGGGGGAGCCGCGAGCGACTTCAGCACCTTCTCCTCGGTCTTCGCGCCGAGGCCGGGCAGAGCCCGCAGGCGCTCCTGCTCGGCCGCCGTCCGCAGGTCGTCCAGCGACTCGACGCCGAGCTCCGACCAGAGCTTCCGCGCCGTCTTCGGGCCGAGCCCCGGAACGTGCATGACCTCGACGAGCCCCGGTGGCAGCTTGGCCCGGAGCTTGGCGAGCGCGTTCATGTCGCCGGTCTCGACGACCTCGACGATCTTGCCCTCGATCGTGGAGCCGATTCCGGAGAGCCGCGTCGCCTTTCCGTCGAGCGCGAGCTGTGCCACCGGAACCGCCGAATCGCGGATGCGGGCCGCGGCACGCCGGTAGGCGGCGAGGCGGAAGGCGTCCGCGCCGTCGAGCTCCAGCATGTCGGCGAGCAGCTCGAAGCGCTCGGCCAGCTCGGCGTTGGTCGGCAGCTTCGCGGGCACGGCGGCGATGATACGCGCGTGCGGCTGGTCGTCTGCGTCCCCACCTACGACGAGCGCGAGAACCTCGAGCCGCTGGTGCACGCGCTCGGCGAGGTCCTCGCCGGTCTCGGGCCGGACGGACGCATCCTCGTCATCGACGACGCCTCGCCGGACGGGACGGGTCGGCTCGCCGACCGGCTCGCGCGCGAGCTCGACTTCCTGGACGTCCTCCACCGCGAGAAGAAGGAGGGCCTCGGCCCCGCGTACGTCGCCGGCTTCGAGCGGGCCCTCGCGGCAGGCGCCGAGCTGGTGGCGACGATGGACTGCGACTTCTCCCACGACCCGAACGACCTGCCGCGGCTCGTCTCCGCAGTCTCGCGGGCGGACGTCGCGGTCGGGTCGCGCTACGTCTCGGGGGCGCCACCGAGAACTGGGGGGCGCTGCGACGGCTCGTCAGCAGGGGAGGATCCCTGTACGCGCGAGCGCTGCTGGGCATCCCGGTGCGGGACACGACCTCGGGCTTCAAGGTCTACCGCCGCGAGGTGCTGGAGACGATCCGGCCGGCCAGCATCGAGTCGCGCGGCTACGCCTTCCAGATCGAGACCGTCTACCGCGCCCTCCGCGCGGGCTTCACCGTGGAGGAAGTCCCCATCCGCTTCTCCGACCGCACCGAGGGGGGCTCGAAGATGGGCCCCGGGATCGTGCTCGAGGCGGTGCTCCGGGTCCCGGCGCTCCGGATCGACGCGGTAAGGGGCCGTCTATAGTGCGCCGGTGGCCGAGCTCGCCCAGGTAGGGGACGCCGACTTCGAGCAGGAGGTCCTCCAGGCGGAAGGCCCCGTCGTGGTCGACTTCTGGGCTCCCTGGTGCGGGCCGTGCCGGATCGTCGGCCCGATCCTCACGGACATGGCCGGCGAGCACGAGCGCGTACGGTTCGTGAAGCTGAACGTCGACGAGAACCCGGCGACGCAGGCCCGCTACAACGTCCTCTCGATCCCCACGGTGATCCTCTTCGAAGGCGGCGAGGCCCGGGAGGTCGTCGTCGGCGCGCGCTCCCGCAGCCACTACGAGGCCGCCTGGGAGCGCTGGCTCAGCCCGGCGGCCTGAACGAGTCCCAGCCGCGCGAGGTCTGCGGGCTCGACGCCCGCGCCCTCCTCGCAGCGCCCGACGACCGGCGAAGCCGAGCGCGTCCGCGTCCTCGGGCGCCAGCGCGGCCAGGAGCTCGTAGTCCTCGCCCAGCGTCCAGAAGGGGAGGTCGGCGACCTCCTCGATGCGCGGTGCGCGCGGGACGCTCGCCGGGGTCGAGCACGATCCTGCAGCCGCGAGCGCTCGGCGATCCGGGCGGCGTCGCCCGCCAGCCCGTCCGAGATGTCGACGAGGGCGTGGGCGACAGTGGCGAGCCGGCGCCCCTCCGCGAGCCGTAGCGGCGGACGGCGGTGGCGGGCGACCAGCTCGTCGAAGCCTGCGAGGCCCTCGCGAAGCGCGTGGAGACCTGCGGCAGAGCCGCCGAGCGGCCCGGTCACGACCAGCACGTCGCCCGGGCGGGCGCCCGCCCGCCCCGGCACGCGGTCGCTCCTGCCGACCGCCGTGACGGTGAGAGCGAACGTGCTCGGACCGCGTCGTGTCACCGCCGACCACCGGAACCGCAGGCTCGTTCAGGCCCTCGTAGAGCTCTGCCACCGCCTCGACGTCGGCGTCCGCCGGCAGGGCGAGGGCGACGAGCAGCGCCTCGGGCTCGGCGCCCATGGCCGCCAGGTCGCTGAGGTTGACCGCCGTCGCCTTGTACCCCAGGTCGCGCCAGGACGTCCACGCGCGGCGGAAGTGAACGCCCTCGACGAGCGTGTCCTGGGTGACGACGACGCCGTTCGCGAGGACAGCGCCCTCGGCGTCCTGGCCGCGGGCGAGCCCGCGCCGCTCGAGCTCAGCGAGGAGCCCGAACTCCCCGAGCTCCGAGAGCCTCAAGGTGGAACACGTCGACCGGGCCCGAGCCGGCGCCGAGGTCGGCGAGCCCGTGACGAACTGCGTCGGAGGCGATCGCCGCGGCGCCGCGGGCTGCGTCCTCGAGCGCCTCGCCCCTGGCGAGGAGCGCGGCGAGGCTGGCCGAGTGGGTGCACCCTGCGCCGTGGGTCGCCTCGTCGCCGTAGCGCTCGACCGGAATGGCGACGTGGCGGTCGCCGTCGAAGAGCCAGTCCAGAGACTCGGCCCCGTGGCCGCCCGTGACGATCACCGCCGGAGCGCCGAGCTCGTGGATCGCCTCGGCGAGCGCGCGCCGGTCGGCCTCGTCGGCGTAGGGCAACCCGAGCAGGGCACACGCCTCGTGCAGGTTCGGCGTGACGACGGTCGCGAGCGGAAAGAGCTCCTCGACGAGGACGCCGACCGCGTCGTCCTCGAGCAGCTTCGCGCCGGACGCGGCCACCATGACCGGGTCGACCACGAGCGGCACCTGATGCTCGCTCAGGAAGTCCGCGACCGCCTCGATGATGCGAGCGCTGAAGAGCATGCCGGTCTTGGCCGCGTCGACCCCGATGTCGTCGAAGACCGCGTCGAGCTGGGCTCGCGCGAACGCGGGCGGCGCCTCGTGGACGGCGGCGACCGAGGTGGTGTTCTGTGCCGTGAGCGCGACGATCGCGCTCATGCCGTGACAGCCGAGGGCGGCAAACGCCTTCAGATCGGCCTGGATCCCCGCGCCCCCGCCCGAGTCCGAGGTCGCGATCGTGAGACACCGGGGTACCACGGAGCACGAAAGCTAGCATCGCCTCGATGGCGGTCGTGACCTGGGAAGGGGTCCTCGCAGGCGAGGAGCTCGCGTACCTCACCGAGATTCCGGGCCGAGAGGCGCAGACGGTTCCACTGCCGGAGCTGCACCCGCAGCTCGCGGCCGCCCTGCAAGCGCGCGGCATCGACAGCGTCTTCACCCACCAGGCCGAGTCGCTCGCCGCCGCTCGCCGCGGCGAGCACGTGGTCGTCGCCACGGGCACCGCCAGCGGCAAGTCGCTCGCCTTCAACCTCCCCGTTCTCGACGCGCTCGCGACGGAGCCGAAGCTGCGGGCCCTCTACCTGTACCCGACGAAGGCGCTCGCGCAGGACCAGGCGCGCGCCCTGGCCGAGCTGGGCGTCCCCCGCGTGAAGCCGGCTATCTACGACGGCGACACCGAGCACGAGCGTCGCTGGCAGATCAGGAAGTGGGCCAACGCGATCCTGACCAACCCGGACATGCTCCACGTCGGCGTCCTGCCGCACCACGACCGCTGGGCGGACGTCCTCGCCAACCTCCGCTACGTCGTCGTCGACGAGGCGCACGTGTACCGGGGCGTGTTCGGCTCTCACGTCGGGAACGTGCTGAGGCGCCTCCGGCGCGCGGCGCGGATCTACGGCGCCGAACCGCAGTTCCTGCTCGCCTCGGCGACCATCGCCAACCCGGGCGAGCTGGCGCGCGCGCTCCTCGGCTTCGACGCGACCGTGGTCGAGGAGGACGGAGCGCCTCGAGCGGAGCGCACGATCGCGTTCTGGAACCCGCCCGTCGTCGACGAGCCGCTCCAGCTGCGGGCGAGCGCGCTCGGCGAGGGCGCCCGCCTCCTCGCCGAGCTCGTCTCGCGCGGCCTCCGCACGATCTGCTTCACGAAGAGCCGCAAGGCGGCCGAGCTGATCCATCGCTTCGCCGCGGAGCGGGTCGACGCCGAGACGGCCGCACGGCTTTCGCCGTACCGGGCGGGCTACACGCCTGCGCAACGACGCGAGATCGAGCGCCGGCTCGTCGCGGGCGAGCTGCTCGGCGTCACGGCGACCGACGCGCTCGAGCTCGGCATCGACATCGGGCTCCTCGACTGCGCCCTCTCCGTCGGCTTCCCGGGGACCGTCGCGAGCCTGCGACAGCAGTGGGGGCGCGCCGGCAGGCGCAGCCACGGCCTCGCCGTGCTGGTGGCGAGCGAGGACGCGCTCGACCAGTTCTTCATGCGCGAACCGGAGGCGCTGCTCGGCCGGCGCGTCGAGGCCGCCATCCTCGACCACGCCAACCCGCGGATCCTCGACGGCCACGTGCTCTCGGCCGCGTTCGAGGCGCCGCTCGACGACCGCGACCGCGAGACGCTCGGGGACGCCGCGCTCGAGCGCGCCGAGGCGCTCCTCGAGGGCGGCGAGCTTCGGCGGACCCCGGCCGGAATCGTCTGGGCCGGACGCGACTACCCGGCCGGCCGGCTGGCATTGCGCTCGGCCAGCCCGGAGTCCATCGCCGTCATCGACGTCGTCACGGGGACAGTGCTCGGGCTCGTCGAGCAGGAGCGGGCCTTTTCCACCGTGCACGAGGGCGCCGTCTACCTCCACCTCGGCGAGTCCTACCGGGTGCTCGAGCTCGACCTCGCGGCACGGGCGGCGCTCGTGGAGGCCTTCACCGCCGACTACTACACCCAGCCGAAGAAGGAGACGACGACCGCGATCGAGGGGGCCGAGCTCACGGCACGAAGGCTCGGCCTCGAGGTCTCCTTCGGCCGGGTCAGCGTCACCGAGCAGGTGATCGCCTACCAGCGCAAGTCGATCCGCGACCAGGCGACCCTCGAGCTCGTGACCCTCGACCTGCCGGCGACGACCTTCGAGACGGAGGCCGTCTGGTACGTCCCCTCCGAGGAGCAGCTCGACGGCCTGGACCCGCTGCCGAAGCTCCTCGGCTCCCTCCACGCGGCCGAGCACGCAATGATCGCCGTCCTCCCGCTCTGGGCGATGTGCGACCGCTGGGACATCGGCGGGCTCTCCACGAACTTCCACTTCCAGACGGGCCGTCCCACCGTCTTCGTCTACGACGGCCACCCCGGCGGCGTCGGTATCGCTCGCCGCGGCTACGACGAGCTCGAGGGCTGGGTCGGCGACACCGAGCACCTGCTCGCCGGCTGCCCCTGCGCCGAGGGCTGCCCTTCCTGCGTCCAGTCCCCGAAGTGCGGCAACCTCAACGAGTTCCTCGACAAGGCCGGCGCGCTGACGCTCCTGCGCCGGATGCTGACGGGCGGCTAGGGCAGCAGGATCGCGACGGTGCGGACGACGTCGAGGCCCTGGTCGACCCGGGCCCGGTCGCGGCCCGCGTCGCCGTAGACCCGGTCGAGAGCCCCGTCCCGCGCCAGGATCGTGTCGACGCCGTCGCCGCCGCGCAGCCGGTCCTGGCCACCCGCGCCGGTGATCCAGTCCAGGCCGTCGGCTCCGCGAAGCCGGTTCGCCAGGCCGTTTCCGACCAGCCGGTCGTCGAAGCTCGAGCCGTTTGCGTTCTCGATCAGAGAGAGGGCGTCGAAGCCGTCCCCCGTCGCCTCGCCGCTCGCGAGGTTGACGACGACGCCGATCCGCCCGTTCGCCGGGAAGAAGGTCGCGTAGTCGACGGTGTCGGTGCCCGCGCCCCCGGCGAGGGTGTCGGCCCCGGCAAGTCCGCGCAGCCTGTCGTTTCCGGCGCCGCCGTCGAGGACGTTCGCGCCGCCGTCACCCGTCAGCGTGTCGGCGCCGGAGCTTCCCGTCACGTTCTCTGCGGCAGTGACGAGGTCGGTGTCGCCCGAGCTCGAGCCGCTTCCCGCCGTCAGGTTGACGACGACGCCCGGCGGCCGCGCCGAGTAATCGATGGTGTCGGAGCCCGCGCCGCCGTCCAGGAGATCGCCCCCGGCGCTCGCCCTCAGCGTGTCGTTGCCCGCCCCGCCCGTGAGGACGTTGGCCCCCGCGTCGCCCGCGAGCACGTCCCGCCCGGAGCCACCCGTGACGTTCTCCATGGCGGCGAGCGTGTCTATCCCCGCCCCGACGGTGTCCTGCGGGCCGGCGACCGAGAGGTCGACGCTGACGCCCAGCGCGGAGCTCGAGTAGTCAGCCGTGTCCGTGCCGGCGCCGCCGTCGAAGCTGTTCGCACCGACGGTGCCGGCGAAGTTGTCGGCGAAGGCCGAGCCGAGGACGTTCTCGGCGGTCAGGACCGTGTCGGTCCCGGCGCCGCCCGTGTTCTGGGCGGCGAGACTGGCGAGGTTGAGGGTGACGCCGGCGTCGGCGGCCGAGTAGTCGAGCGTGTCCGACCCCGATCCGCCCTCGAGCGTGTCGTTCCCGCGCAGGCCCGCGAGCGTGTCGTCGCCGTCGCCTCCGACGAGGACGTTCGCGCCGGCTTCGCCGGTGATGGTGTCGTCGCCCGAGCCGCCCGTCACGTTGGAGATCGCGTAGAGCGTGTCGGTGCCCGTCGAGGCGGTGGTTGCCGAGCCGGGGCTCGCTCCGCTCACCGGGCCGAGCGCGACCGTGACGTCCTCCACGAAGGAGGAATAGTCGGCCGAGTCCGTGCCGAGGTTGCCATGGAGAGTGTCGTCGCCGGCGTCGCCCTGGAAAGTGTCGTTGCCCGCGCCGCCGGCGAGCACGTTCGCGCCGGCGTCGCCGGCCAGGACGTCGGCGCCGCTACCGCCGGTCAGGTTCTCGACGCCGTTGACGGTGTCAGTCCCCGCACCGCCCGTCGCCTGCGCCGAGCCCACAGCGAGCGACAGCGTCACGCCTCCCGTGACTCCGGAGTAGTCGAGGGTGTCCGCGTCGGCGCCGCCGTCGAGGACGTCGTTGCCGGCGCCTTCGAGGATCGCGTCGTCGCCGTCGTCGCCGAAGACGACGTCGCTTCCCGTCCCGCCCGTGAGCCGGTCGAGGCCCGGCCCGCCGTTGAGCGTGTCGTCGCCGGCGCCGCCGTCGAGAATGTCGTCACCGGGGCCGCCGGTGAGATCGTTCGCGCTTCCGCTCCCTGTCATCACGTTGTCGCCGCCGCCGCCGGTCGCGTTCTCGACGTCCGCGCCGACGCTGTCCGCCTCGCCGACCTGCCCGTCGTCGAAGACACCGTCCATGGTCACGACGACGCCCGCCGCCCGGTTGCCGTAGGTGATCGAGTCGTTGCCGCTGCTCCCTGCGATCGTGTCGCTCCCGTTGGCGTCGGCGCCCTCGTCGAAGACGTCGTTCCCCGCCCCGCCCGTCAGCGCGTCGTCGCCGTCGCCGCCCGCGAGGGCGTCCGAACCCGCTCCGCCCGTGACCGTGTCGTCGCCGTCGCCTCCGAGCAGCGTGTCGCCATCGCCGTCGCCGTTGAGCGTCAGGCCGAGCACCGTGGCGCCGCCCGTGACGGCGTCTCCGGCTCCCGAGACGGCGTCGGCTCCATCGCTCGCGTTCACCGTGCCCAGCTCCACGTTGGAAAGGGTCATGTCGAAGTCGTCGTCCCCGTTCAGGTTCATGCCGCTCGCTCCCAGCACGATCGTGTCGGCGCCGGTGCTTCCGGTGACCGTGACGCGGTCGAGAACGCCCGTCGAGAGGTCGACGACGAACTCGATTTCAGACGTGCCCGAGCCTTCGGCGGTCGCCCCGGGCCCGAACGGGCCGCCGCTCAGGTCGACGGTCACGTTCTCGGCGCCGGTGTTCCCGTTCACGACGATCGTGTCGGTGACGGTGACCGTGGCGGCGCCGCACGCCGTCACGCCGACCATGATCCTGCCCGCGTTCGCGCCCGTCCCGACCGCGATCGAAGCGGAGTCGCCGGCCGCGCTCATGCTCACGGTGGCCGTCCCGCCTACGAAGCCGCAGCTCACCGCGCCCTGAGCGGGCGCAGCCGCTGCAAGCGCAACGAGCGCGACCAGAACCGAGACTGTCGTGCGAAGCCGGACCATCGGGCTGCGCCGAGGTTTCGGCAGAGACGGCCGAGTTCTTTAGCTCTGGCCGCCCAGCGCGAGCGCGCGGTCGACCGCCTCGGCGGGCGTGTCCGCGTGCTCGATCCCCTCGCCCTCGGCGCCCGGCCCCGGCCCGAGCACGACGACCGGACGGCCGAGAACGCGGGCAAGCGCGACCTCGGCGAGAGTGCCCCACCTGCCGCCGACCGCCACCGCCGCCTCGCAGGAGGCGACGACGGCGAGGTTTCGTGCGTGCCCTGTCCCCGTGGCGACTGCGTAGTCGATCCACGGGTTCGCGTCGCGGGGGCTCTCCCCGGGCAGGATCCCGAGGGTCGTCCCGCCCGCCTCCTTCGCTCCCCGCGCCGCGGCTTCCATCACCTCGCCGAGGCCGCCGCACACGACCACGCAGCCCCGCTCGGCCAGGAGGCGTCCCACCTCCTCCGCCTGGGCCGTCCACTCGGCCCCGCTGCCGATGACCGCGATCTGCACGGGCCGATGATATGAACTCGTTTCAGCATGATGCTTCGCCGCGGGGGTGCGATGGTCGTTCCGAGACAAGGACGCAAGGAGCGCCCATACCGACAACGGTATGGGCGTGACCGAGGACGCCGCTCTCGGGGCGAGCAGCGCGGCCCGGCGGCACAAGGCTTCATTCTGAGACGAGTTCTGGAACTGGTGCCGTGAAGAGTCGCGCCGCCCGCGGCGGAACGCTCGTGCTCGGCGGCGGGTTCGCCGGAGGGTACGTGGCGCGCCTGCTCGGCTCCTCCGGAGCGACGATCGTCAGCCGCGAGAACTTCATGCTCTACACGCCGATGCTGCCGGAGGCCGCCTCCGGCACGCTCGAGCCCCGTCACGTCGTCGTTCCGCTGCGGGTTATGTGTCCGCATGCGGACCTGCTGCTCGGGCGTGCGACCGCTCTCGACGAGAGCGCGCGTCTCGTCCACGTCGCCACCCACGAGGGCGAGGTCGACCTCCGCTACGAGCAGCTCGTGCTCGCGCTCGGAGCCGTGCCGCGAACGCTCCCGATCCCGGGGCTCGCCGAGCACGCGCTCGGCTTCAAGTCGCTCGCCGACGCCATCCACTTGCGAAACCACGTCCTGCGCGAGCTCGAGGCGGCTGCGGCGAGCCCGGAGGACGCCGAGCGCCACCTGACGTTCGTCTTCGTCGGTGCGGGCTATGCCGGCGTCGAGGCCCTCGGCGAGCTCTCCGACCTCGTCCGCGACGCGCTGCGCTACTACCCGGAGCTGCGAGAGGCTCCCCAACGCTGGGTGCTCGTCGACGCGGCCCCAGCGATCCTGCCCGAGATCCCTCCCCCGCTCGGCGAGTACGCGGCGCGGGAGCTGTCGCGGCGCGGCGTGGACATCCGCGTCTCGACGACGCTGGACTCCGTGGACGCCGACGGAGCCGTCCTCTCCGACGGCGAGCGGTTCGAGACCCACACCGTCGTCTGGACGGCCGGCGTCAAGGCGAACCCGCTCCTCGCCGAGCTCGGGATGCCCCTGGACGAGCGGGGACGCGTCGTCGTCGGGCCGACGCTCGCAGTGGAGGGACGGGACAACGTCTGGGCACTGGGTGACTGTGCCCGCGTCCCGAACGAGGCGACGCCGGGCCGCCCGGACCCGCCCACCTGTCAGCACGCGCTTCGCCAGGCCCGGCGCCTCGCGAAGAACCTGCAGGGGCAGCCGAAGCCTTACAGCTACCGCATGCTCGGCCAGGTGGCGACGCTGGGCCGCTACAAGGGGATCGCGGACGTCCTCGGCCTACGCCTGCGCGGCTTCGTCGGCTGGTTCGTGACGAGGACGTACCACCTCTTCCAGCTGCCTCTGGTCTCCCGCAAGCTCCGCGTCGTCGCCGACTGGACGGTGGCGCTCTTCTTCCGCCGCGATATCGCCGAGCTCTCGATGCTCGGCAGGCGGCACCTACTTGGCGGGGCCGAAACCGACCATCAACCAAGGGAGCCTACCGGCCGATAACAGCGTCCATGAGATCGCTGCTACGGGCACAAACGGCCTCGGCGCTCATGGTCGTCGTGGCGGCGGTCGCCCTCCCGGCCGCGACTCTCATCCTCGTCGGCCGGAACGGGGTACACCCTGGAGACGGCCTCCATTTTTACGGCGTCGGGTTCACCGCCGTCGCTGCGACCGTGGCGGCGGTCGTGCTCACGCTCGCCGGCGCACGGCGGGCGGACGCGCGCACGGTGCTCGTCGGCACGGCCTTCTCGGCCATGGCCGCCCTGCTGGCGCTGCACGGGCTGGCGACACCGGGCATGATCGTCGGCTGGAACGGGCTCGTCGCCTTCACCGGCGGCGCGACTCTCTTCGTCGGAGCGGTGGTGCTCGCGCTGGCGGCCGTTCCGTCCGTCAACCGCCCGCAGGGCATCCGGCGGCTCGTCGTCCTCCAGGTCGTCCTCCTGGCCGCCGTGGGGCTCGTCGGGACGGTCGGGATGCTGAAGCCCTCCTTCGTGCCTTCGGTTCCGGAGGCCGGAAGCCCGCTCGCGCTCGCCCTGCTCGCCGCCGGGCTCCTCCTCTATGCCTTCCTCGCCGTTCGGGCGATCAACACCTTCCTCCTGACCCACAGGCGCGCGGACCTCCTCGTCGTCGTCGGCCTGTCGTTCCTGGGCACTGCGCTGGTCGGAGCGCTGGTGCTCAACTACATGCAGCTCGGCTGGTGGCTCGGCCATGGGTTCGAGCTTCTCGGCATCCTCCTGGTCTCGATTCCGGTCGCCATGGACCTTCGGCGGGCGCAGCCCTCACGCTCGCTCACCGGCGGCCCACGCGCTGGGGAGCTGGTTCAGGCGGAGCACGCGTTCCTCGGCGCCCGCGTCCGCGCCCTCACGCTACGCCTCGCCGAGAAGGACGAGTACACCGAGGGCCACACCCGCCGCGTCGCGCTTCGCGCCGTGCTCGTGGGCGAGGAGCTCGGCCTGGCGCCGAACCGACTCCGCATCCTCGCGACCGGCGGGCTTCTGCACGACATCGGCAAGCTTTCGGTCCCGGACGAGATCCTGAAGAAGCCCGGGTCGCTCGACGAGGACGAGTTCGCGGTCATCAAGAGGCACCCCGAGTGGGGCCACAAGCTCCTCGGCGAGCTCGGCGGCTTCTCGGACGGAGTCCGCCGCCTCGTGCTCGACCACCACGAGCGGCTCGACGGAAATGGCTACCCGAACGGCCGCGTGGCGTCCGAGCTCGACATCGAGACGCGCATCCTCACCGTATGCGACGTCTACGACGCACTGCTCTCGGTGCGCGTCTACCGGGACGCCTGGACGCACGAGAAGGCGCTGGCCTTGCTCCACGAGCAGATCGGCGCGGCCTTCGACCTGGGCTGCGTCCGTGCGCTCGAGCGCGTCCTCGCGAGAGACGCCTCGCTCTCACTGGGCATCGCGGTCTAGCGCCCCATCAGGATGACGGGGCACTAGCATCTCATCGTTGCCGACCGAGCTCGAACGAATCTTTGCCTTCGAGAAGGCGCTCGACGCCCGCTGCGCCGAGCGGATCGTCCCCTTTCGCTTCGGCCGCGCGTTCTTCAACGACAGCTTCCCGCGCGTCTGGTCCCTGAACTACCTGCTGGTCGACGCGGGCAAGGACGTCGATCCGGGCGAGCTCGCGGCCGAGGCCGAGCTCCTGCACACGGATGCCGGGCACGCGCACCGGCGGGTGAGAGTTCCCGACGGCACCGAGGGCGCCCGGCTCGAGCCCTTCTTCCGCAGGATCGGCTGGCGCATCGAGCCGGACGTCGTCATGGCCTACCGCGGTGACGGAGAGCGGACCGCGGACACCTCGTCCGTCGGCGAGACGACGTGGGAGGACCTCCGACCCCTCCGCGAGGAGATCGCCCGCTCCGAGCCCTGGGCGAGCGACGAGACGGTCGTCCGCGAGGTCGTCGCTGCCGGCGGGCTCTCGAAGCAGGCGGGACACGCCCGCTACTTCGCCGTCCGCGCGAACGACGTGCCCGTGGCGGCGGCCGAGCTCTACTCGGACGGGCGCATCGCCCAGATCGAGGACGTCGCCACCCTCCCGGAGCAACGGGCGCGCGGCTACGCCAGCGCGGTCGTCCTGCGGGCGGTGGAGGAGGCGCTTGCCGCCGGCCACGACCTCATCTTTCTCACAGCGCTCGACGACGACTGGCCGAAGGAGCTCTACGCCCGGCTCGGCTTCGAGGAGATCGGCCGAAGCTGGAGCTTCCTGAGGGCCCCGGCGAACGTCGCCGTCACCTGAGGGCTTCGAGCGCCTTGCCGAGCGACTGCTTGGTGGTCAGCACGCCCTCGAACAGGTCGCCGTGGCGCTGGACACGGTCGAGGACGACCTCCGTCGTGAAGGAGGCCGGGTCGAGGCCCTCCGTGACCTCCTCCCAGCGGAGCGGGGTCGACACCGGGGCCCCGGCGCGCGGGCGCACCGAGTAGACGGACGCGATCGTCTTGCCCTCGCCGTTCTGGTTGGCGTCGATGAGGACGCCGCGCCGCTTCGCCTTGGCCCACTCTGTCGTGACGAGGCCGCGGTGCAGCCGCGCGAGCGTCCCCGCGACGATCTCGGCGAACTCGCGGGTCCGGTCGTAGGAGTACCGGCGCGCGATCGGGACGAGGACGTGGAACCCGTCGGCGCCGCTCGTCTTCGGGAGCCCGACGAGCCCGAGCGCGTCCAGCACGTCCCTGATCAGGAGCGCGACCCGGACGACCTCGCGGAAGCCGACGTCGGGCGACGGGTCGAGGTCGAAGAGGACCCAGTCCGGGCGCGAAGGAGTGTCGACCCGCGAGTACCAGGTGTTCATGTCGATGCAGCCCATGTTCACCATCCAGAGGAGCGCCAGCTCCTCGTCGACGAGCGGGTACCGGAGCGTCCGCTTCTCGCGCGTGGCACGGGAGGTCGAGCGGTACTCGAAGGTCTTGATCCAGGCCGGCATGTGGGAGGGCGCGTCCTTCTGGAAGAAGTGCTTTCCCTGCCAGCCGTCGGGATAGCGCTTCATCGTGAACGGCCGGCCGCGCAGGTGCGGGACGAGCGCCGGCGCGACGTCGCGGTAGTACGCGATCAGGTCGCCCTTGGTGATGCCCTCCTCGGGCCAGAACGGCTTGTCGAGGTTGGAGAGGCGAAGCACGCGCCTCCCGCGGCGGATCTCCGTGCCCACGGGCTCCTCGCGCCTCACCTCGCCCGGCTCCTTGTCCTCACGGAGGCCCTTGTACACCGGCGCCCGCAGGTGGCCGTCGTGCGTCCACTCGGCGAACTCGACCTGGACGACGAGCTTCGGCTCGACCCAGACCACGTCGTCCTTCCGCACCTTCGGCATCGCGGGCACCTCGCGAAAGGGCGGCGTGGATCGCTCGAGGGGCCTGAGTAGCGCCACGAGGCGGTCGATCTCCTTCTCGTCGAAGCCCGTGCCGACGTTGCCGACGTAGGTGAGCTCGCCGCCCCGCATGACCGCGAGGACGAGCGACCCCAGCCTCCCGGCGCGCCGTCCCTTGCCCTTCGTGTAGCCGGCGACAACGAACTCCTGCTCGTCGTGGGTCTTCGCCTTCAGCCAGTCGCGCGTGCGCTTGCCCGGCTGGTAGCGCGAGAGCTTCTTCTTCGCGACGACGCCCTCGAGGTCCTGCTCCTTCGCCGCGTCGTAGAGCGCTCGGCCGTCGTCGAAGCTTTCGGAGAGCCTGACGGTCGTCCCTCGACGGTCCAGGATCTTCGTGAGCCGCTTGCGCCGTTCCGTGAGCGGCAGGTCGAGGACGGGCTCGCCGTCGACCTCGAGCACGTCGAAGGCGTAGTAGACGAGCGGTCCCGAGCCCTGCTGCATCACGCTGAAGCTCGACCTGCCCTCCTCGTCCAGCGCGCAGACCTCACCGTCGATCACGCAGTCCGGCGTGCGCACGCTCCGCTCGAGGGCACGCGCGACCTCGGCGAAGCGCGTGGTGAGGTCGTTGCCACGCCGGCTCGTGAGCGTCACCTGCCCGCCGGCGACATACGCGAGCGCCCTGTAGCCGTCCCACTTCACCTCGTAGAGCCACTCCGGCCCGACGGGCACATCGTCGGCGAGGGTGGCGAGCATCGGCTCGTATTCCCTGCGGCGCGTCGCGGCCGAAGCGGAGTCGCCGGCCTTCCTGAGCAGAAGCCAGTTCTTCTCGTCGCCGTCGAGCCGCGCCGGCACGAGCGTCCAAAGCCCCTCGAGGCGTTCGCCCTCCAGCCGCACCGTCAGTCCGCCGTCGGGCTTCTCCTCGACGAGCTCGTAGGTGCCGCGGTCCCAGATCTCCACGGTGCCGGCGCCGTACTGACCCGCCGGAATCTCGCCCTCGAACGAGGCGTAGTCGAGCGGATGGTCCTCGACGTGAACGGCGAGGTGCCGCTGCCCCGGCTCCAGCGGCATGCCCTTGGGGACGGCCCAGCTTGCGAGCGCCCCGTTCCGTTCCAGGCGGAAGTCGTAGTGGAGCCGCCGCGCGTCGTGACGCTGGACGACGAAGATGGGCCGGCCCTTCCCACGTCGCCCGCCGAACGGCTCGGGCGTCGCGCCCTTCTTCCGCTTCCGCTCGTACTCCCGCAGCCGCGCCATCGTCGTGAAGCATGCCCGCGATCGCCTCGGGACACGCTTCGCTGCCGTCTCGCGGCGGTCACAGGGCGACGGGGATAACCCTGTGGACGCTGTGGATTGCCGAGGTCTCTACCTCTACTCGAGGTAGACGCCCATGCCGCGAAACCTGCTTCGCCGCTGGCTCCGCCGCCCGGCGGGGTCGAGCGGTTCGAGCTCGGCCAGCGACGCTCTCAGCGAGTCCGCCAGCAGCACCGCGGCCTCGTCGTGGTTCGCGTGCGCGCCGCCCGCCGGCTCGGGGACGATCGCGTCGATGACGCCGAGCTCGAGGCAATGGCGGGCATCCGGCTTGAACGCTGCCGCCGCCTTCTTCGCCTCGCCCGCGTCCCGCCACAGGATCGCGGCGCACCCCTCCGGCGAGATGACCGAGTAGATGGCGTTCTCCTGCATGAGCACGCGGTCGGCCACCGCGATCGCGACGGCGCCGCCGGAGCCGCCCTCGCCGATCACGCAGGTGACGCTCGGAACGCCCAGCCGGGCCATGGCGAGCTGGCAACGGGCGATCCAGCCTCCCTGCCCGTGCTGCTCGGCTGTCACCCCGGGGTAGGCGCCGGGCGTGTCGACGAGGGTGACGACCGGGAAGCGATGACGGTCGGCCAGCTCCATCGCCCGCATCGCCTTCCGGTAGCCCTCGGGGTACGTCATGCCGAAGTTGCGGTGCGTCCGCTCGCGGATGTCCCTGCCCTTCTGGTGGCCGACGAGCACGACCGTGCGCCCGTCGAAGCGGGCCAGGCCGGCAACGATGGCGGGGTCGTCGCCGAGCGAGCGGTCACCGTGGAGCTCGACGAAGTCGTCGCACATCCGCTCGACGTAGTCCAGCGTGTAGGGACGGTCCTGGTGGCGCGCCAGCTCGACCGCATGCCAGACCTCGTCCTCGCTCGGCTCGGACGCCAGCCGATCGAGCTGCCGCTTCAGCCTGGACATCTCGCCCGACACGCCGACGCCCCGCAGGAGCGGAAGGTCGCGAAGCTTCGCCAGCCGCTCCATCAGCTTCAGCTGCTCGGCCTGGCTCGAGGGCGAGTCGGTCACCGTCACTGCGCCTGCGTGAACATGGCGAGAACCCTGCCGACGTAGGGGCGAAGCTCGGCCCGCGGGACGATGGCGTCCACGTGGCCGAACCTCGCATTGGACTCCGCCAGGCCGAAGTCCTCCGGCAGCTTCTCCCGCGTGGTCTGTTGGACGACGCGAGGCCCCGTGAACGCAAGCAGGGCACCGGGCTCCGAGATGGTGACGTCGCCGAGGCTGGCGAAGCTGGCCAGCACGCCGGCGGTCGTCGGGTGCGTCATCACCGAGATGAGCGCGCAGCGTGCCTCGCGTAGCTCGTCGACCGCGCAGACCGTCTTGGGCAGCTGCATCAACGAAAGGATCCCCTCCTGCATGCGCGCGCCACCCGACGCTGTCACGCACACCAGCGGGACGCGCCGGTCCGCCGCGCGCTCGCACGCCCGCACGAGCTTCTCCCCGACGGTGCTCCCCATCGAGCCGCCCATGAAGGCGAAGTCCATGACCGCAAGCTCGCAAGGGCGCCGCTCGATGGCCGCGGCGCCGGCGATGATCGCATCGCCGAGCCCCGTCGCCATCTCCGCCTCCGCCAGACGGTCGGTGTAGGCGCGAAGGTCGAAGAAGCTCAGCGGATCGGCGGAGCGCAGGGCCGCGTCCTCCTCGACGAAGGTGCCCCGGTCGGCGAGCTGCGCAATCCGCTCGCGCGCCCGCACTGGAAAGTGGTGGTCGCACTGCGAGCAGACCCGAAGCGTCTGCTCGAGCTCGTCGTCGCGATAGTGCGAGTGGCAGCGCGGGCACGTGTTGGGATGGCGCTTCCCGTCGTCCGCCGGCGGAGCTTCGCGGTTCTCGACGGTCACGTCGACCCGGCTTTCCATGGCCGCCATCTTAGAGTCTTCGGCTCTACAAGCCTGCAGCGCCGGCCAGGCGGGCGACGGGAGCGACGTTCTCCGGAGCCGGTCCCAGCCCGGTGAGGCCGATGCCTGCAACCGGCCGGGCGGCGGCGATCCGGCGCAGGAGCGCGAGCGCCTCGACGACCGTGAAGCCGCTCGGCTCGGGCATGAAGCAGACGACCTCGTCCTCGGGGTCGAGCACGTCCGCGTCGAACGCGACGTAGACGGCGTCGGCGCCGTCGAGGGCGTCGTCCAGCTCGTCGACGCCGGTGCGCAGGCCGCTCGCTGCGATGAACTCGACCTCGGGCGGATCGAGGTTGCGGGCCCCGACGAGCACCGCGTCCGCCGGGTGCACGGTGCCGGAGTCGAGCAACATCCGAAACGGCATGCCCCAGAGGTTGCCGCTGGGAGAGCTCTCCGGCGTGTTCAGGTCCCCGTGCGCGTCGAACCACACGACGGCGAGCCGGTCGTGGCGCGTCGCCAGCCCCTCGACCGCGCCGACGTGCGTGCAGCAGCATCCGCCCAGCACGACCGGGCGCTCCGGCAGCGCCGCGGCGAGCGCGAGGTTCTGCTCGGTGAGCGAGTCCTCCGAGACGACGGCCGTCTCAGGGTACGGGAGCTCGAGATACGCGGCCTCGGCCATCGCATCGCCTCCTGTTCCCCAGGCACCCGGAACGCGAACGAGCCCGCCCGCGAAGGTGCTCCCGCAGGAGTGGCACTCGTACTCGCCTGCTTCGAGCGCGACGGCGGTCAGGGTCCGGCAGTCGGGGCACTTTGCCCGGAGTCGCGACATCGAGACCAGGCTACCCGGAGACCGGCTCCGGCGGAACGATGCGGTCGACCACGTCGGGAAGCCCGGCCAGGTCCGGGAGCTCGGCCTCACGCGGCAGGTCGCTCGCCTCCCGGAGGCGGTTGATCCAGACCGCGGGGATGCCCAGCTCTTGCGCCGGCGCGATGTCGTGGAAGAGGCTCGCGGCGACGTGCACGTGCCGGCCGGTCTCGGGATGGAAGCGCGCGGCGAACGCCAGCCAGTGACCGGGCGCGGGCTTGTAGGAGCCGATCTCGCCGGCGACGATGGCCCCGTCGAAGGCGACGCCGATCCTCTCCATCGAGGCGGCGAGGAGATCCGGATCGGTGTTGGAGAGCGGCACGAGCCGCCAGCCGCGCTCGCGCAGCTCGGTCAGGGCCCCGGGCACCTCCGGAAAGACGAGCCACGACGGCAGGGAGTCCGCGAGTGCGTACTCCGCCTCCGGCGGCAACGTGAGACCCTCGCTCTCGGCCAGCAGGACGAGCGCCTGCCGCAAGACCTCCCGGTAGGACAGCGACCCTTCTAGCTGTACGCGCGGCTCGATCTCGTGGTAGCGCTCGAGCAGCTCATCGGCATCGGCATCCGGCCACAGGCGGGCGATCTCGCCGCGCATCCCCCCGTTCCAGTCGACGAGCGTCCCGTAGACGTCGAACGTCGCCCAGCGGTCGTTGGCGCTAATCGGTGAACTTCCTCACGACCAGGCAGGCGTTGTGCCCGCCGAAGCCGAAGTTGTTCGAAAGCGCGACGTCGGTCTTCCACTCGCGCGCTTCGTTCGGGATGTAGTCGAGGTCGCACTCGGGATCGGGCACCTCGTAGTTGATCGTCGGCGGCACGACGTCCCGCTCGACCGCGAGGATCGAGATGATCGCCTCGATGGCGCCCGAGCCGCCGAGGCAGTGGCCGGTGGCGCCTTTCGTCGACGAGACCGGTGTCTTCCGCGCCTTCTCCTCGCCGAGCGCGATCTTGATCACGCGCGTCTCGCTGGCATCCCCGATCGGCGTCGAGGTGCCGTGTGCGTTGATGTAGTCGATCTCGTCCGACCCGATCCCGGCGTCGTCCATCGCCATCTTCATCGCCCGGGCAGGGTGCTTGCCCGTCGGATCGGGCTCGGTGATGTGCTGGGCGTCCGACGAGAGCCCGTAGCCGACCAGCTCGGCGTAGACCTTGGCGCCGCGGTTGCGCGCGTGCTCGAGCTCCTCGAGGACGACGATCGCGCCGGCCTCGCCCATCACGAACCCGTCGCGCTCGGCGTCGAACGGGCGGCTCGCCTCCTCCGGGCGGTCGTTCCGCCGGGAGAGCGCGCGCATCGCCGAGAAGCCGCCGATGCCGACCTTCGTGATCCCCGCCTCGGTGCCGCCGGCGAACATGACGTCGGCGCGACCGAGCCGGATCGCGTCGAGCGAGTCGCCGATCGCCATGTTGGACGCGGCGCACGCCGTGCACTCGGACATGAGCGGGCCGCGGGTCCCGAGCTCCATCGAGACCCAGGCTGCACCCATGTTCGGGATGATCGCCGGGATCGAGAGCGGATTGACCCGGTCGGGACCGCGATCGAGGAGCTGGTCGTAGCAGTCCTGGAAGCTCTGGAGGCCGCCGATGCCGGTGGCGACCGAGACGCCGGTCCGCTCCGTCTCGGGCTCGATCTCGAAGCCGGAATCGGTCTCCGCCATGCGGGCAGCGGCGAGGATCATCTGCGTGAAGCGGTCCATCCGCCGCGCCTTGCGGTGCTCGATCCACTGGGTCGGGTCGAAGTCCTTCAGCTCGCAGGCGAAGTGGACTGCGAACTCGGACGGGTCGAACGAGGTGATCGGCCCGGCGCCGCCCCGGCCGGCGACGAGATTCTCCCAGAAGGTCTCGGCGTCGTTCCCGAGCGGCGTCACGGCGCCCATGCCCGTGATCACGACCCGTCTGCATCCGTTCTCCGAAGCCATCGCCAGTACCCCTAGATCCCCAGTCCGCCGTCTACGAGCAGGACGTCGCCAGTGATGAACGCGGCCTCGTCAGAGCAGAGGAAGCGTACCGAAGCGGCGACGTCCTCCGGCGAGCCGAGCCTGCCGAGCGGCGTGTTCGCGAGGATGAGGCCGGTCTGCTCCTCCGTGAGCACGTCGGTGAGCTCGGTCGTGATGTATCCGGGGGCGATCGCGTTCACGCGCACGCCCCTGACGCCGAGCTCGCGCGCAAGCGCCTTCGACAGCCCGATGATCCCGGCCTTCGAGGCCGCGTAGTTGGCCTGGCCGGGGTTCCCGTGCACCCCGACGACGCTCGAGAGGTTGACGATCGCGCCCGAGCGGCGGCGCAGCATCTTGCGCGAGACGGCGCGGCAGGTGTTGAAGGCGCCGCGCAGGTTCGTGTCGATCACCTCGGTCCAGTCCTCGTCGCTCATGCGCGCGATCAGGGTGTCCCTGGTCACCCCCGCGTTGTTGACGAGGATGTCGAGGTCGCCGAGCTCCGTCTCGACGCGCTCGACCAGCCCCTGGGCCTCGCCCGGGTCGCCGACGTTCGCGCCGAGCGCGACGCCGCCGATCTCGGCCGCGATCGCCTCGGCCGCCTCGTTCCCCGAACGGTAGTTGACCGCCACCCGCGCACCCCCGCGCGCGAGCTCCCTCGAAATGGCCGCGCCGATGCCGCGCGAGCCTCCGGTGACGAGGGCGACCTTGCCCTCGAGTGAGGCGAACTCAGCCAAGCCTGCCATACTTACGCCGCCGAGAGCTTCTCCCCGAGCTTCCGGAGCGACTCGGGATCGCTGACGGAGATCGTCCTCAGCGAGCGGTCGCACCGCTTCAGCAAGCCGCTGAGAACCTGGTTCGGCCCGATCTCGACGAACATCCCGACGCCGTCCTTGACGAGGCCGCGGACGGCCTGCGTGAACTTGACAGGTGCCGTGAGCTGCTCGACCAAGAGAGCGGCCATGCGCTGCGCGTCCTCGAGCTTTGCGGTGACCGTCGACATGAACGGGGGCGACGGGTTCTGCCAGGACGCCTTTGCGAGCGCGGGCTTCAGCCGTTCGGCGGCCCGCGCGACGAGCGGGCTGTGGAACGCGCCGCTCACGCGAAGCTTCACGGTCTTCCGCGCTCCGCGCGCGGCGGCCTCCTCGATCAGGCGGTCGACGGCGGCATTCTCGCCCGAGACCACGACCTGGCCGGGGCAGTTGTAGTTGGCGGGCCACACGCCGTCGATCGCGAGGCAGAGCTCCTCGACCACGGCGTCCTCGAGCCCCAGCACGGCCGCCATCGCCCCGGGAGTCGCCCGCGCCGCCTCCGCCATCGCCTCCCCACGCTCCCGTACGAGCGCGACGGCCTCGCCGGCGTCGATCGCGTCCGCCGCCGCGAGCGCCGAGTACTCGCCCACCGAATGGCCGATCACGTAGTCCGGCTCGATCCCGATCGTCTTCACCGCCCGCAGACAGGCGATCGAGGTGGCGACCAGCGCCGGCTGCTGGAGCTCGGTCCGCGTCAGCTCCTCCAGGGATCCCTCGAAGCAGAGCTTCGCCACGTCGAAGCCCACGGCCTCCGACGCCTCGTCGTAGACGGCCCGCGCCGCGGGAAACTCCTCCGCGATCGCGCGGCCCATGCCCACGTCCTGCGATCCCTGGCCGGGGAAGCAGAATGCGATCTTCATGGCTCCTCTCTTCCTACCTTCCGCCGTTGGTCGTCCACGTCAGATAGACCGAGCCCCAGGTCAGACCGGCCCCCACCGCGCTCATGAGCACGCGCGTTCCCTCGCCGAGCCGTCCGTCGGCCTGAGCTTCCGCGAGACAGATCGGGATCGAGGCCGACGACGTGTTGCCGTACCGGTCGATGTTCACGAGCACCTTCTCCGGGTCGAGGCCCATGTTCTTGACCGCGTGGTCGACGATGCGCTTGTTCGCCTGGTGCGGGACGTACAGGTCGACGTCGTCGATCGTGGCGCCGCAGACGCTCAGGAGCTCCTCGGCGGAGCTGACCATCACGCGGGTCGCGAAGCGGTACACCTCGGGCCCGTTCATCTTGATGAACTGGAGCTCTTCCTCCAGCGTGTCCGGTGAGATCGGCTGTCTCGATCCCCCCGCCGGGACGCAGAGGTCGGGGCCCCCGGAGCCGTCCGCGCCGAGCTCGAAGCCGACGATGCCGCCGTCGCCGGTCGGCTCGACGACAGCTGCGCCTGCCCCGTCGCCGAAGAGGATGCACGTCGAACGGTCCTGCCAGTTCGTGATCCTCGAGAGAACCTCGGCGCCGACGACGATGGCCTTCTTCGAGAGGCCCGTGGCGACCTGGCCGTACGCCTGTGAGAGCGCGTACACGAAGCCCGTGCACCCGGCGAGGAGGTCGTACGCGGCCGCCTGCCTGGCCCCGAGCGTGTCGGCGACGATGGCCGCGGTCGCCGGGAAGAGCATGTCCGGCGTGGCCGTCGCGACGATGACGAGGTCGAGCTCCTCGGCGCTCACGCCCGCCTCCTCGAGCGCCTGGCGCGCGGCGGGCAGGGCGAGGTCGCTCGCAGCCTGCTCGGGCTCCGCGATGTGCCGCTCCCTGATCCCCGTGCGCGTGACGATCCACTCGTCCGAGGTCTCGACCATCGCCTCGAGGTCGGCGTTCGTGAGCACGCGCTCGGGCACGTACGCGCCGAGCCCGGTTATGCCCACGGCGAGCCCGTTGCCTGCAACGCTCCCGATCATGCGTCGTCGGTGACGGCGAACATCAGCGTTCCCCTGACGGCGAGCTCGCCGCCCACGGCGGCGGTCGCCTTGCCGCGTCCGACCGGCCCGCGCACGCGCTCGAGCTCGCAGGTCAACTCCAGCTCGTCCCCGGGCTCAACGATCCGCTTGAAGCGAACGTCGTCGATGCCGGCGAAGAGAGCGAGCTTGCCGCGATTCTCCTCGGCGGAGAGGGCAGCGACGGCGCCGGCCTGTGCCATCGCCTCGACCATGAGCACGCCGGGCATGATCGGGCGCCCGGGAAAGTGACCCGCGAGGTACCACTCGTCCTCGCGCACGAGCTTGCGGGCAACCACGCGGGCGCCGGGCTCGAGCTCGACAACCTCGTCGAGCAGCAGGAACGGGTCGCGGTGCGGGAGGATCTGTTCGATCTCCCGCCGGCCGAAAGGAGCTCTAAAGCTCACGCTCCCCTGCTCACCCGCTTGCCGCTTCCTCCAGCCGCACGCGCAGCCGGGCGCGGGCCCGATGCACGTAGCACTTCGCCGTCCCGACGGGCATGCTCGCGGCGCGCGAGATCTCCTCGTACGTCATCCCGAAGACGTCCCGGAGGACGACGACGAGGCGCTGGTTCGGCGTCAGGCGCGACAGCGCGGCGGCCAGCTCGCGTCGCTTGTCCGCCAGGAGCGCGGCACGCGAGGGGTCGCTCTCCTCGCCGGCAGGCTCGTCCTCGAGGGAGAGCTGCTCCGTCTGGCGGATCCGCTGGCGCGCGAGCCGGTCGCGGCAGGTGTTCACGACCAGTCGGTGGAGCCAGGTGGCGAACTGAGCCTCGCCGCGGAATTGACGCAGGCGCGTGCACAGCTTCACGAGCGACTCCTGCGCGGCGTCGCGCGCCTCCTCGAGGTCGCCCATGAGCTGCGCCGCGATCCGGTTCACGCGCGGCGCATGCCGTTCGACGAGGATGTCGAGCGCCCGTCCGTCGCCGTCTCGTGCCTTGCTGACGAGGTCCACGTCGCTGAGGTTCCTGTACGCCATCGACCGCCACAACGGCGGCTGTTGCTCGATAGGACGGACGGGCGCGGCGGCTGGTTGCACGGCCGAGTTAGTGTAGTCTCGCCGATGGCCGACGCGCTGACCCCGGAGACGGTCGAACCTCTGCTCCGGGGCCGACTCGGGAGGCCGTACCTCTACCGCGACAGCTGCGAGTCGACACAGCTGCTCGTCGAGCCGAGCCTCGGCGAGGGGGCCGTCGCCGTCTGCGACGAGCAGACGGCCGGCCGCGGGCGCCTCGGACGTGGCTGGAGCGCGCCCGCCGGCACCGCCGTCCTCTGCTCCGTCCTGCTCCGGCCCCCGCCCGAACGCGTCGTCGCGGAGCTCTCGCTCGTCGGCGGGGTCGCGGTGGCGGAAGCGGTCGAGACGGCGACCGACCTCTCGGCTCAGATCAAGTGGCCGAACGACGTGCTCGTCAACCGCCGTAAGGTCGCCGGCGTCCTGGCGGAGGCGGACGGCGACGCGGTCGTCCTGGGCGTCGGCCTGAACGTCAACCAATCCCGCGAGCAGCTTCCGGCCGACAGCAAGGTCGCCGCGGGCTCGCTGCTGACCACGGACGGCGTCCGTCGTGAGCGGGCGCCGATCCTCGCCGACCTACTCCTCCGGCTCGAGGATGTCTACGACCGCTGGCGCGAGGGCGGGCTGGACGCCGTCTACGAAGGGCTGGGCGCCCGCGACTTCCTGCGCGGGCGGCGCGTCTTCGTGGACGGCGAGACGGGCCTCGGCATCGCCGTCGACCGGCGCGGGCGGCTCGAGGTCGAGATCGACGGCGAGCGAAGGCTCGTCGAGAGCGGCGAGGTTCTGTTCGAACGCTAGGCGCTCCTCAGGAGCGCTTACGCCGGTGGACGACCGGGTCGCTCCGGTTCAGGCCGTCGTCCGTGGCGATGATCCGAACGACCCTGGCTCGAGCCGGACGGCGGATCACCGTCTCGCCGGCGGGGCGCGTGACCACGAAGCTCCCGCCGTCGCGCCAGGTCTCGCGCCCGTGCCAGACCTGGAGCTCGGCGGACTCGCTCAGGCGGAGCCGGAGGCGCATCGCGCCCTTGACGGTCGTGAGCGAGAGCACCCGAACGACCGGGGCCCTGGTGTCGAGCTCGACCGGCCGGGCGAGCCTTCGGGTCCCCAGAGTGGTGGTGGTGGCGCGCACGACGACGCTGGCCGAGCCGTCGGCGAGCCTCGCCCCGCGCACGCGACCGTTCCAGGCGAGCGTGTGACTTCCGGCCGTCTGGGAGCCGTTCCGAAGCGTCCTGAGAACCTCACCGCTGCGCCTGACCTGGACTCGGACGGTGGCGCTCCGCGTGAGCTCGTACCCCAGCTCGAGGGCGTCGGCCCGGCCGTCCCCGTCCGGCGAGAAGACCGCCGGCGAGACGAAGACACCGCCCAGCGTGCGGTCGACCACGACCCGCGCCGAGCGTGAGACCTGCTCGACGCCGGCCTCCGCGGACACCTCGATCCGGTAGCGCCCGTCCGGAACAACCGACCCGCCGCCGGTTCTCCCGTCCCAGCTGAGACTCCGGGGCCCGGCCGGCCGCTCTGAGCTCGCCAGCAGCGTGCGGACGCCGTTGCCGCTCGACTCGCTCACCACTCGGACGCTCAGAACCGCCCTGCGGGTGAGGCCGAAGCGGACGGTCGTGCTCTCGCCGCTCCAGTCGCCGTTCGGCGTCACGGCGTGCGGCGATGCCTTCAGGCCCCTGATTCTCAGCGGCGGCGGCCCTGGAACGGGCAAGGTCGACGGCCTCACGCTCGGGCCGGCGCTGATGGTGTACGTGTAGAAGGCGACGGGGACGGCGCTCGCGTCCCACGTCCAGTCGACGGCCGTCCCGCTGCCGCTGCCCGAGCCGACCACGGACCCGGCGGCGTCCTTCACCTCGACCCTCCAGGGCAGTGCTTCCGAAAGCCGGGCCGTGAAGCGAACGGGCCCTCCGACGCTTCCCTCGGCGTCCGGGGTCCAGAGCTTCGGGAGGCCGATCCTCGTGGCCCTCCGGGCGACGGGCCCCAGCAGGCCGTAGATCCTGTTGCCGGGGCAGCTCGTGTAGCTGGTGTCTCGATGGCCGGAGACTGCCCGCAGCCTGACCGAGGCGCCGACGGGCCAACGCGAGCTTCCGCCGGACACCGCATCCCAGAAACCGCGCGGATACACGTGCCCGACATCCAGCCGCCAGGCGAGGAGCTTCTGCAGCGCCCTTCTGGCCGCGTCGGACAGCGACCTCGACTGGTAGATCCCGATCACCGCGACCCCGACGCTGCCGGTGTTGAACCCGCCCGCGTGCGCACCGACGACGTTCTGCGCGATCCCGCCGCCGCGGCCCTCGAAGACCCTGCCGTACTTGTCGACGAGGAAGTTGTAGCCGATGTCGTCCCAGCCGTTCCCGACCACGTGGTAGCGCTGGATTCCGCGGACGATGGCGGCCGACTCGGCTGCCGAGTACCCGTTCGAGCCGGCCGTGTGATGGACGACGGCGAAGCGAAGGCGCTCGGCGATCGCAGGAGCGTCGCGGACGATCGATTCGTCCGCCCCCCACCCCGCACGCCGGACGATCGTGGGCTGCGCGACCGGGCCCGCTCGCGCAACGGCCGAGGTCGCAGCGGTCCGGGTCGACGCCGCCCGGACGCGATCGGCGGACGTGACGGGGCTGTCGACGAAGTACGCACGGAGGCCCGTCACCTCCCCGGACACGCGGTACTGGATCCAACGCGCCGGGCCCGTCCACCAGGGATTGCCGATGCGCCAGCCGGCGCGCTCGTCCAGCTCGGCGCTCCCGACATCGGGCATGTCCTCGGCCTCCGGCTGGGCCGGTCTCCACGGTCCGAACCGCCCGGGCTGCTCCGCCGTCCTGAACCAGACTCTCCCGGGGCCCTGCCAGTGGAGCCCCACCATGGTGAAGGTCGTCGGCGCCGCACGAGCGGCGGCCGGGCGCGCACCGTCCAGCGGCACGTCCCGCGCGACAACGCGGACGGCTTCGGCAGCGGCCGTGCCGGGCGCGAGAGCGGCCAGCGCGACCGCGATCATGAGCGTGCGGCGGAGGCTCATCAGGGCGGCGGGCTCCTTCGGTACCGAACCAGAGGACTCCTTCGTCCTCAAGGGCATCGGCACCACGCTGATAGAATCTTTACACCGAAGTGCCGCGCTTGCGGGGATTTTCCTACAGCTTCCTTCTCCTCGCGGCGGCGCTCGCGCTCGCAGGAGGCGCGGCCGCCCAGGAGACGGCGCCTCGCGTTCTCGTCGTCGAGTTCTCGAACGACATCAATCCCGTCACACAGGAGTACCTCACCGACGCGATCGAGCGCGGCGAGAACGAGGGCTACGACGCCGTCGTCGTCGAGCTGGACACGCCCGGCGGGCTGGACTCGGCGATGCGCGAGATCATCAAGAAGGAGCTCGCCGCGGAGGTTCCGGTCGTCGTCTACGTCGCGCCGCCTGGTTCCCGCGCCGCGTCGGCGGGCGCCTTCATCACGCTGGCGGCGGACGTCGCCGCCATGGCTCCCGCGACCAACATCGGCTCCTCGACCCCGGTCGCAGTCGGCGGCGGCGAGATTCCGGACGACCTTCGCCGCAAGGTGGTCAACGACGCTGCGGCGTACGCGCGCGGGCTGGCCGAGACGCACGGGCGCAACGGCGACTGGGCCGAGCAGGCCGTCCGGACGGCCGCGAATCTCGGTGCCCAGGAAGCGCTCGAGCAGAACGTCGTCGACGTCGTCGCTCCGGACCTCCCGACCCTCCTCGAGGAGATCGACGGCATGCGAACCGAGCCGAAGGGCTTCGTCCTGAACACCGCCGGCGCCACGGTCGACCGCGTGGAGATGTCTCTCTGGAAGCGCATCCTCGACCTCCTGGTCGACCCGAACCTCATCGTCCTGCTCATGTCCATCGGCGTGCTCGGGATCACGATCGAGATCCTCAACCCCGGCCTCATCCTGCCCGGGACCGTGGGCGTCATCTCGCTGATCATCGGCCTCTTCGGCCTGCAGGTTCTTCCGGTGAGCTGGGCCGGGCTCCTGCTCATGCTTCTCGCCGTCGGCTTCTTCGTCGCCGAAGCATTCGTGCCGAGCCACGGCGCGCTCGCGTTGGCAGGGGCGATCAGCTTCGTCGTGGGCGCGCTCATGCTCTTCGACCCAGCGGGTGAGGGCTACCAGGTCTCCATCTGGGTAGCCCTGGCGGTGGGGGGCACCCTCGCCCTCGCCACCGCGGTGGTGGCGACCAAGGTGATCCGCGCGCGCCGCGCCCCGACGAAGACCGGGCGGGAGGAGATGGTCGGCGAGATCGGCGTCGTCCGCAGCGCGATCGCGCCCTCCGGCCTCGTCAACGTCCACGGCGAGATCTGGAAGGCGCACACGGACGGTGAACCGCTGGCCGTGGGCGAGTACGTGCGGGTGCAGAGGGTCGGCGAGGACCTCGTTCTCGACGTAGCGCGCGCCGAGGAGCCCGCAGCCGTCGCGGCGTCCTCGTAGGATGCCTCCAACCCGCCGGAAAGGAGCCCGATGAACGTCGCCTTCATCGCCATCGCCGCGGTCATCGTCGTCCTGGTGCTCTTGCTCGCGCTCTCGGTGCGGGTGGCCCGGGAGTACGAGCGCGGCGTGATCTTCCGGCTCGGACGGCTGCACTCCCCACCCAAGGGCCCCGGCCTCTTCCTGCTCATCCCGATCATCGACAAGATGGTCAGGGTCGACCTGCGGACGGTGACCCTGAACATCCCGCCGCAGGAAGTGATCACGAAGGACAACGTCCCCGTCCGGGTGAACGCGGTCGCCTACTTTCGGATCATCGATCCGGAGCGGGCGATCGTGCAGGTGGAGAACTTCCTGGTCGCCACCTCGCAGATCGCCCAGACCACCCTCCGGAGCGTCCTCGGCCAGCACGTCCTCGACGAGCTCCTCTCGGAGCGCGACAAGATCAACTCGATCCTGCAGGAGATCATCGACGAGGCGACCTCGCCCTGGGGGATCAAGGTGTCCATCGTCGAGGTCAAGGACGTCGAGATCCCGACGGGAATGCAGCGGGCGATGGCGCGCCAGGCCGAAGCCGAGCGCGAGCGGCGCGCGAAGGTGATCGCGGCGGAAGGCGAGTACCAGGCCTCGGAGCGGCTGAAGGATGCGGCCGACGTGCTGGCGGCGAACCCGATCTCGCTCCAGCTCCGCTTCCTGCAGACGATGCTCGAGATCAGCTCCGAGCGCTCGTCCACGTTGATTCTCCCGCTCCCCATCGACCTGTTCACGCCCTTCCTTTCGAAGGGCACCGGCACCGGCACGAGCTGACGGACGGCCATACTCCCCCTGAGCTCCGCCACGATCCGGTCTCGGGTCGCTGGGTGGTGGTCGCGCCGTCGCGGGCGCGCCGTCCGGGCGCCGTCCGGCCGCAGGTGGTCGAGGAGGACGACCGGGAAGGCTGTCCGTTTGACGAGGGACGGGAGTCCGCCACCCCGCCCGAGACGTTCGCCGTCGGGCCTCCCGGGCGGCCGCCGGACACGCCTGGCTGGCGCGTGCGGGTCGTCCCCAACAAGTTCCCGGCCTTCGGGCCGTGGCCGCGCGAGGGCGACAGAACGGACGGCCTCTTCGCCCGCAAGGCGGCAGTCGGGCGGCAGGAGGTCGTGGTGCACTCCCCGCGGCACGTTCGGACGATCGCCGACCTCGGGAGCAAGGAGCTCGAGCTCGTCGCCGAGGCCTGGCAGGCACGCGCCGCCGCCGCGCGGGAGGCCGGGTTCCCCTACGTCCATGCGCTCGTGAACGAAGGAGCCGGGGCGGGCGCAAGCCTCATGCACAGCCACTCGCAGCTCGTGTGGCTCGAGCACGAGCCGCCGCTCGTCGCCCAGGAGCGGGAGGCAGGCACCGCCGCCGGCGGCTGCCTCCTCTGCCGCGTCCTCGCCCAGGAGCGCGAGCAACGCATCCGCGTCGTCGAGGAGCGGGAAGGGCTGATCCTGCTCTGTCCCTTCGCCGGTCGGCAGCCGTACGAGCTGCTCGCGGCGCCGCTCGAGTGCGAGACCGACCCGTTCACCAGCGAGATGCTCGCGGAGGCGCTGGCGCTGGCCGCCGAGGGCATCCGCCGGATCCGGGTCGCCGAGGGAGCGGTGGCGCTCAACCTCTGGCTCCACGCCGGCGGTCACTGGCACATCGAGGTGCTTCCCCGCCTGGGCGTCCTCGCCGGCATCGAGCTGGGCGCCGGCTACTTCGTCAACACGCTTGCACCGGAGTCCGCGGCCGGCGTTCTCCGCGAGTCGTAGCCTCTAGCTCAGTTCCGGCGCGGCACTCTGGGCGCCTTCGCGGCCTTGAAGCGCCCGGCGGCCTCGATCGCCGCCTGCAGGGAGAGGCCCTTGTCCTTGCCCTGCTTGATCAGGAGCACGGTCTCGAGCGCATCGAGGTTGTAGAGGCGCTGCTTCCTCCCCTTCGTGGGGATGCGGGCTCGCGTCGTCCAGTAGTCGAGCTGCGTCTTGGAGACGCCTGCCGCCCGGCAGACCTGTCCGAGCGAGAGCTCGAGCGTTCGCAGGTGGCGCATGACGTCCACCGGCTCGAGCAAGTCCTCCGCACGCGGCGCGGCCACGCCCCGGAACGCTACTCGGCCGGCTCCGGAGCGGCGCCGTTGTCGTTCAGCGGCACCGTCGGCGCGTCGGGGGTGTCCTCATCCTGCTCGACAACGCGCGCCAGCGTCGACACGCGCTCGCCCTCGCGCGGGCGCATGACGATCACGCCCTGCGTGGCGCGACCGCTCTGCTTGATGCCGTCGGCGGGGATGCGGATGACCGTGCCGCCGGTCGAGATCAGCATCACCTGGTCACCCTCGCGTACCACCAGCGCGCCGGCGAGCTGGCCGCGGGCCTCCGTGAGCTGGACGGTCTTGACCCCGAGCCCGCCCCTGCCCTTGACCGGGTACTGGTCGATGCGCGTTCGCTTCCCGAAGCCGTTCTTGGTGACGACGAGCAGGTCGGCGTCGTTCCTCGCGATGTCGGCGGCGATCACCTCGTCCCCCTTGCGGAGGCGCATCCCGGCGACGCCCGACGTGGCGCGACCCATCGGCCGCGCGAGCTTCTCGTTGAAGCGGATCGCCTGGCCGGCGCGGGAGACCATCAGGATGTCGTCCTCCCCCGACGAGTGGAGCACGCCGACGAGCTCGTCTCCTTCGCGGAGCTTGATCGCGATGATCCCGTCGGCCTTGAGCGGCGTGTTGTACTCCTCGAAGCGGGTCTTCTTCACGAGCCCGTTCCGCGTCACCACCGTCAGGTACTCGGCGTCCTTGAAGTCGCGCGTGGCGATCACAGCCCGGATCGTCTCTCCCTGCTGGAACGGAAGCAGGTTGACGATGGCGCGGCCCTTCGACTGGCGAGAGCCGAGCGGCAGCTCGTGCACCTTCAGGCGGTAGATCTTCCCGATAGAGGTGAAGAAGAGCAGGTAGTCGTGGGTCGAGGCGACGAAGAGGTGCTCGATGTAGTCCTCGTCCTTCAGCTCCATGCCCATGACGCCGATGCCGCCCCGCCGCTGCTCCCGGTACGTCGTCACCGGCAGGCGCTTGACGTAGCCGGAGCTCGTGATCGCGATGACCATGTCCTCCTCGGCGATCAGGTCCTCGAGCTCGAGCTCCTCCTCGGCGGCTGCGATCTCCGTGCGACGGTCGTCGCCGCGGCCGTAGATCTCTCTGATCTCGAGCAGCTCCTCGCGGATGAGCGCGTCGATCCGGGCCGGATCGCCGAGGATGGTGCGGAGCTCGGCGATCCGCTCCTGGAGGTCGGCGAACTCGTCCTCGATCTCCTTCCGCGCGAGCCCGGTGAGCCGAGCGAGCCTCAGGTCGAGGATCGCCTGTGCCTGGATCTCCGAAAGGCCAAAACGCTCCTGGAGCCCCGTCCGCGCGGAATCCGTGTCGTCCGAGCCGCGGATGAGGGCGATGACCTCGTCGAGGTTGTCGAGCGCGATCAGATAGCCCTGGAGGACGTGCGCCCGCTCCTCCGCCTTGCGCAGCTCGTGCTTCGACCGGCGGGTGACGACATCGCGCTGGTAGCGCAGGTACTCGTGGACGAGCTCGAGCAGCGAGAGCGTGCGCGGCACCCCGTCGACGAGGGCGACGGCGTTGTAGCCGAAGGTCGTCTGCAGCTGCGTGTGCTTGAAGAGCTTGTTGAGGGCGACGTTCGGGATCGCGTCGCGCTTGAGCTCGATCTGGATCCGCATCCCCGTCCGGTCGGAGTGGTCCTGCAGGTCCGAGATCTCGGAGAGCACCTTGTCGTTGACGAGGTCGGCGATCTTCGTGATGACGCCGTTCTCGCCGCCCTTCTTTACGCCGTACGGGAGCTCGGTGACGATGATCGCCGACTTGCCGCCGCGCAGCTCCTCGATGTGCGCCCGCGCCCGCATGACGATCCGCCCACGGCCTGAGCGGTACGCGTCGCGAATCCCGGAGCGCCCGATGATGTAGGCGCCGGTCGGGAAGTCGGGGCCCTTCATGTGCTTCATGAGGTCGTCGACGTTCGAGTCGGGCTTGTCGATCATCTGCACGATCGCGTCGACCACCTCGGGAAGTCGGTGCGGCGGGATGTTGGTCGCCATCCCCACGGCGATGCCGGCCGAGCCGTTCACGAGCAGGTTGGGGAAGCGGCTCGGGAGCGTCAGCGGCTCGCGCCGCGACTCGTCGTAGTTGGGCACGTAGTCGACGGTGTCCGCGTCGATGTCGCGCAGCATCTCGGTGGCGATGCGCGCAAGCCGACATTCCGTGTACCGCATCGCCGCGGCCGAGTCGTCGTCGATGGAGCCGAAGTTCCCCTGGCCATCGGCGAGCGGGTAGCGCAGCGAGAACGGCTGCGCCATGCGCACGAGCGTGTCGTAGATCGCCGAGTCGCCGTGCGGGTGGTAGTTCCCCATGACGGCGCCGACGACGTTGGCGGACTTCTTGTACGGCCGGTTCGGCTGCAGCCCGTTCTCGTGCATCGAGTAGAGCACGCGCCGGTGCACCGGCTTGAGACCGTCGCGCACGTCCGGCAACGCCCGCCCGACGATGACGGACATCGCGTAGTCCAGATAGCTCGAGCGCATCTCCTGCTCGAGCTCGCGGGGCTCGATCCGCCCCGGGCCCAGCACGCCGACCTCAGACATCCAGGAAGCGCACGTCCTTCGCGTTCGTCTCGATGAACTCGCGCCGTGGCTCGACCTGGTCGCCCATCAGCGTCGAGAAGAGGCGGTCGGCGGCCGACGCGTCCTCGACGTCGACCCGGACGAGCAGCCGCTTCTGGGGATCCATGGTCGTATCCCAGAGCTGGTCGGCGTTCATCTCGCCAAGCCCCTTGAAGCGCGAGAGCTGGATGCCCTCCTTCGCCGCGTCGAGCAGGTCGGCGCGCAGGCTTCCGAACGTCTCGGGCTTGCGCTCCTTCTTGCCCGTGCCGACCGTGAACGGCGGCGGCCCGACGAGGTCGAGCAGGCGCGCGTAGCTCGTTCGGAGCTGGTCGTAGACGGGCGAGGCGAGCAGGTCACCGGTGACGGCCACGATCTGCATAGCGCTCGTCTCGTTCTCGACCACCTTGATCGAGACGGAGCCGTCCTGGCGGTCCGCGACCGCCAGCGTGTAGCCGTTCTCGGTGCCTTCGTCGATGGCCTTGCCGAGCGCCGCGAGCGTCGGCGTCTCCGCCTCCACCAGCCGGTGGGTGACCATGAAGTCCGCGGAGGCCGGCCCGAAGTCCGCCCGGAGCCGCTGCAGCCACCCCTCGAACTTCTCGAGCGCGTTCACGAACCTGCTCCAGCGGCTCTCCGTCATCCTCACGACCTCGCCGCTACGCGGCTGGATCTCGAGCTCGCCCACGCGCTCGCGGACGAGGAGCTCCTCGAGCTGCGACTCCTTCTCGAAGTAGAACTCCTGGTTCCCGATCTTCACCTTGTAGAGCGGCGGCACGGCGATGTAGATGTGGCCGCGGTCGAAGAGCTCCGGCATGTGCCGGTAGAGGAACGTGAGGATCAGCGTGCGGATGTGCGACCCGTCCACGTCGGCGTCCGTCATGACGATGACACGGTGGTACCGGAGCTTGGCGACGTCGAACTCCTCGCCGATGCCGGTCCCGATCGCGGTGATCATCGCCTGGATCTCATTGTTGGAGAGAACCTTGTTGATGCGGTTCTTCTCGCTGTTGATGATCTTGCCGCGCAGCGGGAGGATCGCCTGGAAGGTCCGGTCGCGGCCCATCTTGGCCGAGCCGCCGGCCGAGTCGCCCTCGACGATGAAGAGCTCTGCGTCCTCGGGGTTGCGAATCGTGCAGTCGGCGAGCTTGCCCGGGAGCGCCGAGCCCTCGAGCGCGCTCTTCCGGCGGGTGAGCTCGCGCGCCTTCCGCGCGGCCTGGCGTGCCCGCGCCGCCGAGATCGCCTTCTGGACGATCTGGCGCGCGTCGGTCGGGTTCTCCTCGAGAAACTCGGCCAGCTTCGCGTTCACCGTCTGCTCGACGAGACCGCGAATCCACGGGTTCCCGAGCTTCGTTTTCGTCTGACCCTCGAACTGCGGGTCGCGGAGCTTCACGGAGATGACCGCGCCGAGGCCCTCGCGGACGTCGTCGCCGTCGAGGTTCTCCTCCTTCTCCTTGAGGAGACCCTTGTCGCGGGCGTAGCGGTTCAGCGTCCCCGTCAGCGCCGCCTTGAACCCGGACAGGTGCGTGCCGCCTTCGTGGGTGTTGATGTTGTTCGCGAAGGAGAAGACGGACTCGACGTACGAGGTGTTCCACTGCATGGCCACCTCGACCGCGCCCTGCTCGGTCTCGCCCTCGAAGTAGACGACGTGGCGGTGGACGGCGTCCTTCGTCTCGTTCACGTAGGCCACGAAGTCCTTGATCCCGCCCTCGGCGTAGAACTCCTGGGTCTCCTCGCCCTCGCGCTCGTCGACGAAGACGATGCGGAGGCCCTTGGTGAGGAACGCAGTCTCGCGAAATCGTTGGGTCAGGGTCTGCGCGGAGAGCTCCATCTCCTCGAAGACGTCGGAGTCGGGCAGGAAGGAGATCGTCGTCCCGGTATCTCTCTTGGGGGCCTTGCCGACCTCCTCCACCTCGGTGGTCGCCTCTCCCCGCGCGAACTCCTGCCGGTACACCTTGCCGTCGCGGTGGACTTCCGCGATCAGCCACTCGGACAGCGCGTTCACCACCGAGACGCCCACGCCGTGCAGGCCGCCGGAGACCTTGTAGCCGTCACCCCCGAACTTCCCACCCGCGTGGAGCTTCGTCAGCACGACCGTGAGCGCGGGCAGCCCCTGATCCTCCATGACGCCGACGGGGATGCCCGAGCCCCAGTCGCGGACGGTCACGGAGTTGTCCGGATGGAGGCGAACCTCGATGCGCTCGTTGCGTCCCGCGAGGGCCTCGTCGACCGAGTTGTCGACGACCTCGTAGACGAGATGGTGGAGCCCTCGCGCCCCGGTCGAGCCGATGTACATGCCGGGTCGCAGGCGAACGGGCTCGAGGCCCTCGAGAACGGTGATGTCTTTGGCGTCGTAACCGGTTTCTGTCATAAAAAATCCCTGCAAAGAGGGAGGTTTTTTGTCAGAAGCAGTCTATCAGAACGGCCGGTCGTGCGGGCGCGTATCCGCCCCCGCGAAGCTGGCCGCCGCGGCTTGCGCCACCGCCTCCCGCAGGCCCGGATCGGCGATGCGCTCGGCAATCTCGTCCGCCGCGGCGAGCGCCCGCCGGGACGGACTCGCCACGATCCGCTCAGAAGTCTTCACAGTCCCCGCACCGGCCTCCGGAAGGCGGCCGGTCGCGAAGCGAAGGCGCGGCGGAGCCTCCCCGCCCAATCGCTCCCGGAGCCGGTCGCGAACGGTTCCCTCCATGTGCGTGAGCTCGAAGGCCCAGGCGCTCGAGCTCGTGGCGACGTGGAGGGTGCCGTCCCGGCCGATCCGCGCCGGCCAGGCGTTGGCCGCGATGGCCGGCCCGACGGCTGCCGGCCACGCCGCGACCACGTCCGCGATCGCCCCGCCCGGCCCGAGCCGGTCGAGCTCGCGGCGAAGCTCTCCTCCAAGCGGCTCGAGGCTCATGACGGCTCCGCGACGCTGGTGTTTCCCTCCCGCCTGACCGCGACGACGAGCGCGGGTGCCGGGCCACCTTCCGGAAGAGCGTCGGGCGACGTTGCCGTGACGAGCGTCTGTCCGCCCGCCGGCAGCGAAGCCAGGAGCGACCGGCGTCGACCGGCGTCGAGCTCCGAGAAGACGTCGTCGAGGAGCAGCAGCGGAGGCGAGCCGCGTCGTTCGGTGAGAAGAGCCGCCTCCGCGAGCACCAGGGCGAGGACGGCCGCGCGCTGCTCGCCCTGAGAGCCGAAGCCACGAAGGTCGCGGCCGGCCGCTCGGATCTCGACGTCGCGCAGGTGCGGGCCGAGCCCGGTCGTCCCCCGGCTGAGATCGCGCTCGAGCCGTGCTTCCAGCTCTTCGAGCGGGAGCCCCCGCTCCTCATAGGCCAGAGTCGCGCCCTCGAGACCGAGTGCCTCCGCAGCGGCTGCGAAGCCGGGCCGAAGGGCCGACACGAGCCCGGCGCGCGCTGCGTCGAGCTCGGCGCCGAGCGTCACCACCTGCTCGGTCCAGGGGCCGAGAGCGTCGCGGTCGGAGACACCTGCGCGCGCGCGGCGGAGGGCTTCGTTCCGCTGCGCCAGCGCGCGGCCGTACTCACCCGGAAGTCCTGCCCGGGACGGCGTGAGCCGGCCGAGCATCCGGTCGACGTAGGCACGGCGAACGGCGGGGCCGCCCTTGACGATCGCAAGCCGATCGGGGACGAACGCGAGAGCGGCGAGCCGCGCCCGCAGCTCCTCGGCCGACCCGAGGCCGGCGCCGTTCAGGAGCAGTTGCTTCCCCTCCCCGGGAGCGATCGTCACCTCGGTCTCCGCCGGAGTTTCGCCCTCCGTGCCCTCGAGCCGCACCCGGGCCGCCTGCTCCCCGAAGCGCACCAGCCGAGGCTCGGCGCGGGTGCGGGGCGAGAATCCCTGGGCGCCCACGTGCAGCGCCTCGAGCAGGTTCGTCTTGCCGGCGCCGTTGCGACCGACGACGAGCACGAGCCCGGGCTCGAGGCCCAGGTCGAGCGCAGCGTACGAGCGGAAGCTCCGGAGCGTGGCGTGCGCGACGATCAGCCGGCCAGCCTGATCGGCATGATCAGGTAGAGGAAGTCGTCGCTCTCGCCGTGCAGCAGCCCCGGCCGCAGCGGGCTGATCAGCTTCAGCCGGGCCGTCTCGTCGGTCACCGACTCGAGCCCGTCGCGCAGAAACTCGGCGTTGAAGCCGATCTCGAGCGCTTCGCCCGTGTACGCGACGGGAAGCGACTCGCGCGCCTCGCCGACGTCCTGGGTTTGCGCAGAGACCGTGAGCTCGCCGTCCTCGAAACGAAGCCGCAGCGGCGACTTGCGCTGAGCAAGCAAGCCGGTCCGGCGGACGACCTCCAGGAGCTCCTCGCGCGGAAGCTGCACCTCGGCCTCGAACTGCTCCGGAAGGAGCTGCTTGTAGTTCGGGAACTGCCCGTCGATCCGACGGGCGGTCAACCAGACGCCGGCGACGCCGAAGACCACCTGGTTCTCCTGGACGCCGACCTCGATCGCCTCGGCCTCCGCTGCCTGCCCGATCCGCGCGAGCTCCTGCAGCGCGCGGGCGGGGACGATCGCCTCGAGCTCGCGGCCTGGGCCGCCGGCCAGAGACGTCTCCTTGACGCTGAGCCGGTACGAGTCGGTCGCCGCCATCACCAGCTTGTCTCCCTCGAACCGTACGAGGATCCCGGTAAGCACAGGCCGCGACTCGTCCCTCGAAGCGGACCGGCCGACGCGTCCGATCGTGTCGAGAAACGCCTCCCGCTCGACCGAGAACGCGCTCTCCGGCTCGATCTCCGGGAGGCGGGGGAAGTCCTCGGGCCCGTAGGTGTTCAGTGAGTAGGACGCCGAGCCGCACGTGAGCCGCACCATGCCCTCGTCCGCCCGGTGCTCGAGGGTGACCTCCCCGGCCGGAAGCAGCCGCACGATATCCACCAGCAGGCGGCCCGGCACGACGACCGCGCCCTCCTCCTCGACCTGAGCCTCCGCCGAGTTGCGGATGGAGATCTCCATGTCGGTCGCGCTCAGGTGAAGACGGCCGGCGGCGGCCCGCAGCATGATGCCGGCCAGGATCTGCACGGTCGTTCGCGTGGAGACGCCGCGGCCCACAACCTGGAGCGTCTCGGACAGCTCATCCTTTCCGCACACAACCCGCATCGTCGTGGCGGCAACGGTATCTACGGATGTCATTTAAAGAAAACCTCTCGTAGTAGTCATAGAGAGTGTGGATGTCGGGGAAGACGGCGCGGAAGCCTGTTGCGGTGCGCTCTCGGGGCTGAGGACGAGCGTGTGGACGACCTTGGCTCTTTCCACAGCGAGGACGACGTGCGCGAAAAGCCCACAGATCGGGCGAGCTGTCCCCAGCCTTGTCAACGTGCCTGCTTGATGCGGGCGGTCAGCTCCTGCACCAGCTCGTAGACGTTGCGATCCTCGCGGATGAGCTTCGCGATCTTCGAGGTCGCGTGGATCACGGTCGTGTGGTCGCGCCCGCCGAACTGCTTCCCGATCTTGGGCAGCGAGCTGTCGGTGAGTTCGCGGCAGAGGTACATCGCCACTTGCCGCGGGTAGACGATCTGCTGCGAGCGGCGGTCTCCGGTGAGCTCCTGCATGGACATCCCGAAGCGCTCCACGACCGTCTGCTGGATCTGCTCGATGGAGGTCTCGGGCATCTCGCCCTGGGGGAAGACGTCCTTCAGCACCTCCTGCGCCAGCTCGACGGTCATCGGCCGCCCGGTCAGGGACGAGAAGGCGACGACGCGCGTCAGCGCGCCCTCGAGCTCGCGGATGTTGGTGGAGATCCGGCTGGCGATGAAGGTCAGGACCTGCGTGTCCGGCACGTGGATCGCGTCCGTCTTCACCTTCTTCCGCAGGATGGCGATCCGCGTCTCGAGGTCGGGTGGCTGGATGTCGGTGATCAGCCCCCATTCGAAGCGGCTGCGCAGCCGTGACTCGAGCGTGGCGATCGCGCGCGGCGGCCGGTCGGACGAGATCACGATCTGCCGGCGCGCCTCGTAGAGGCTGTTGAAGGTGTGGAAGAGCTCCTCCTGGATCCGCTCCTTGTGCTCGAAGAACTGGATGTCGTCGATCAGGAGGACGTCGTAGTGGCGGTAGCGCTGCTTGAACCCGTCGACGCGCTTGTCGCGGAGCGAGTTGATGAAGTCGTTCATGAACGTCTCGCTCGTGACGTACTTCGCCGAGAGGTCGCCGGTGTGCTCGGTGACGTAGGCGGCGATGGCCTGGAGGAGGTGGGTCTTCCCCAGCCCGGTCCCGCCGTAGATGAAGAGCGGGTTGTACGCCTGGGCCGGCGCCTCCGCCACCGCGAGCGCGGCCGCGTGCGCGAAGCGGTTCGAGGAGCCGATGACGAACGAGTCGAAGGTGTACTTGGGGTTGAGACCGTCGAGCGATCGCGCCGGCCGCAGGGGGGCATGAAGCTCGCGCGCGGCGGCCGGGGCCGCCGGCAGCTCGCGCACGACGATGCGCACGGCGCGCTCGTCCCCGAGCGCGTCCCGCACGATCGCCTCGAGCAATCCTCGGAAGTGCCCCTCGATCCAGTCGCGCGTGAAGTCGTTCGGAACGAGGAGGACGAAGGCCTGGTCGTCGAGCGACCCGGCTTCGGTGTCGGCGAACCAGGTGGTGAAGGTCGCGTCGTTCAGGGCGTCGCGCAATCGGGACGTGGTCTCGCCCCAAAGTGCGTCCGCACTCAGCTCTGACGCCCGCTGCACGCCGTTGTTCCGCCCCTCCGCCGGTCTACGAGAAGCGGCGACTATAGCAGCGGCGCCGAGCCCGCTTCAATGCCTCCGCCTGGGGAAATCGCAGAGAGCAAAAAGACGCCTTTTGCAGGCATTTCACCCCTCTCCACACGCTTATCCACAGGTGTGGAAAGGTGGTCGCTTGCGTCCTTTCATGCGCCTTCGCGCCTGTGGATTTCACTCGTGCGCGAAAGCTCTTGCTCGGTCGGGCAGGGCGCTGATCTATACTGATCGCCCGGCCGCCCGAGCGGCCGTTTCGACACTCATCTCTCGTGAAGCGAACGTATCAGCCGAATGTGCGCCGGCGGAAGCGCCGGCACGGATTCCGGGCGCGGATGTCGACGCGCGCGGGTCGGGCGATCCTCAAGCGCCGCCGCGCCAAGGGTCGGAAGCGCCTTTCCGCGTGACCGTCGCTCGCCTGCGGCTCGCTCCCGGCGCTCATGGGCCACGGGGCGGCCTATGAGCCGACGCCAGCATCGGCTCTCCCGCTCACGCGACTTCGACACCGTCTACCGGAAGGGCCGGTCGGTTTCGACCCGGTTTCTCGTCCTCTACTCCTTTCCGCGCGAGGACGACCCCGAGGGCCCGCCCCGGCTCGGCCTCGCCGTGTCGCGGCAGCTCGGAGGCGCCGTCGAGCGAAACCGGCTCAAGCGCCGGCTGCGAGCCTCGTTCGAGGAGCTCTCGGCCGGGCTTCCCAGCGGGCACGACTACGTGCTGATCGCGAGGCCGGGACTGGCCGAGGCCGTGGACGGCCGCGGGTTTCCGTGGCTGACGGAGCGCGTGGACGAGGTCTTCAGCCTCGCCCAGGGGACGGCGGCGTGAAGCACGTCGTGACGCTTCCCATCCACGCGTACCGCGCGCTTCTCAGCCCCCTGCTCGGGGCGCGGTGCAGGTACCACCCGAGCTGCTCGCGCTACGCCCTCGACGCCGTCTCCGAGTACGGCGTTCTCCGCGGGCTCGTGCTGGCGGCCTGGCGCCTGCTCCGCTGCAATCCGTGGAGCCCCGGGGGCGTGGACCACGCGCGCGACCAGACCCTCTTCAGGACGCGGCGATGAACCCGCTCACCCCGATCGAGAACGTCCTCACCGCCATCCTCGAGTGGCTGCACACGGCGATCGGCCTTCCCTGGGCCTGGGCGATCGTCGCCCTCACGCTGATGGTTCGCATCGTGATCCTTCCCCTGACGATCAAGCAGATCCGCTCGATGCAGCGGCTGCAGGCGCACGCGCCGGAGCTGAAGGCGATCCAGACGAAGTACAAGCACGACAAGCAGAAGATGAACGAGGAAGTCATGAAGTTCTACCGGGAGAACAACGTCAACCCGTTGGCCTCCTGCCTCCCGCTGCTTCTGCAGGCTCCGATCTTCCTGGGGCTCTTCTTCGTCCTCCGCGACTTCGACACGGAGATCTATCCCTCCTATCCCGACTCGGACCTCGGGTGGCTCGGCATCGTGCCGAACATCGACGCGAGCATCACGAGCCACTGGAGCGGGTGGCTCCTCCTCGTGATCGCCACGGCCAGCACGTTCGCCTCGATCTACTTCATGCCTACCGGGACGAACCCTCAGCAGCGCTGGATCATGCTGGTGCTCCTGCCGGTCTCGCTTCCGTTGTTCGTCGTGCTCTTCCCTCCCGCAGGAGGATTCCCGATCGGCCTCGTGCTCTACTGGTCGACGACGAACTTGTGGACCGTGGGCCAAGGCCTGGTCACGCGCCGCATCGTGCCGAAGCCCCAGCCGGCGCCCAAGAGAAGCTCCCGAACGCCCGCCAAGCCTGTGTCGCCCGCCGACGAGGCAGAACCCGCGGCCGCGCCTGCGGATGCTCCCGCCAAGCCGGGCGGCGGGGGGCAGCAACGTGTTCGGCGGCGGAAGAAGAAGGGTCCGAGGGCCAGGCGGTGAGCGAGCCGGAGAGCCCACCCGGGGACGACGGCGTCGTCGAGAGCGAAGGCGAGACCGTCGGCGAGGCGAAGTGGACGGCGCTGCGCGAGCTCGAGCGCCGCTTCCCGGGGCTGGACAAGGCCCGCGTCCGCTTCACCGTCCTCTCGGAAGGCGAGCGCGGCCTGCTCGGCGTCGGTCAGGTTCCTGCCCGGGTGCTGGCCAAGGCGGACGAGGTCGGGAGGCCCGCGGCGCCGGCCGCCGAGGAGACGGGGTCGCCGTCGGCCAAGCTCCGCGAGGTTCTCGAGCAGGTCTGCGCGGCCCTGGGAGCACCTTGCCGGATCGACATCACCGAGGACGAGGAATCCATCGCGGCGACACTGGTGGGACCGGACCTCGGCCTCGTGATCGGCAAGCGCGGCCATACGATCGACGCGATCCAGTACCTCGCCAATGCCATCCTCTGGCGCGGCGGCGAAGGTGAGCGCAAGGAGGTCGTCGTCGACGCGGCGGGATACCGCGACCGGCGGCGCGGCGCTCTCGAGGACATGGCCGACCGGGCTGCCACCGACGCGCTGCAGAGCGGCGGCCCGATCGCGCTGGAGCCGATGACCGCCGTCGAGCGCAAGATCGTGCACGTCCACCTCGCCGAGCGGGCGGACGTCGTCACCTCGAGCGAGGGGACGGAGCCGAACCGGCGCGTCGTGATCGCAGCGGCGCCCCGGGATTGACGGCCGGCGACCCGCGGCTCGGGCGTTGGCTCGAGGCGCTTCTCGCCGAGCCCGGCCTGACGGCGGTCCGCGATCTCGCCGAGGCCCGGCTCGTCCACCTCGAGGGTGCTCTCGCCGCCGCCGAGCTCGTCGAGTCGGGGCCGGTCGTGGACGTGGGCTCGGGCGGAGGCTCGCCCGGCATTCCGATCGCCGCCGCCAGGCCCGACCTCCAGGTCGACCTGGTCGAGGCGCAGCGGCGCAAGTGCGACTTCCTGGAGTCGGCGTCGGAGGCCTTCCCGAACGTTCGGGTGATCCGCGCCCGAGCCGAGGAGCACGGCCGGGGCGACGGACGCGACGCCTACGGCGCCGCGGTGGCACAGGCCCTGGCTCCGCCGCCTGTCGCGCTGGAGTGGTGCCTTCCGCTCGCGCGCCCAGGGGGCCGCGTCGTGCTGCTCACCGGCGAGGTGGATCTCGACCGCCTGGCCGCGGTCGCCGCCGCCGTGGGGGGCGGGCGGCCCGAGGTGGTGCCCCTGGCCGGCTCCGAGCGGCGCTCGCTCGTGGTCGTCCCGAAGGTGGCGCCGACTCCCGAGCGCTTCCCGCGCCGTCCCGGGGCGGCCCGGAAACGTCCTCTCGCCTGACTAGCATCGCCGTCATGGGGACGGTCTTCGCCCTGGCGAACCAGAAGGGCGGCGTCGGCAAGACGACGACGACGGTGAACGTCGCCGCGTGCCTCGCCGAGGCCGGAGCCTCGACGCTCGTCGTCGATCTCGACCCGCAGGCGAACGCGACCTCGGGTCTCGGCGAGCGGGCGAACGGCACGTCGACCTACGACCTCCTCGACGGCGCGCCGCTCGAGGAGCTCGCGCACGCGACCGGCGTCCCGAACCTCCACCTCGTCCCGTCACGGCCGGAGCTCGCCGGCGCGGTCGTCGAGCTCGCCCGCCGTGACGACGGCGAGACGTTCCTCCCGGAGGCGCTCACCCCGGCGCGCAGCCGCTACGACTTCGTCTTCATCGACTGCCCGCCTTCGCTCGGCCCGCTCACCGTCAACGCGCTCGCGGCGACCGACCGGGTGCTCGTGCCCGTGCAGTGCGAGTACTACGCGCTCGAGGGCCTCGCGCAGCTCCTGCACTCGATCGAGCTCGTGCGAACGAGGCTGAACCCGAGGCTGGCGCTCGCCGGGATGGTCCTGACCATGGTGGACGGCCGCACGCGGCTCGCCGCCGACGTCTCGGCCGAGGTACGCCGGCACTTCGGCGACCTCGTCTTCGACGCCGTCGTCCCGCGCAGCGTTCGCCTCGCTGAGGCCCCGAGCCACGGCCTGCCGATAACCGTCTACGACCGCGGCTCTGCCGGAGCCGACGCCTACTACCGGGTGGCGAGCGAGCTTGTCGACCGCGGCTAGCCCGCGCCGCGGCCTCGGGCGCGGCCTCGAGGTGCTCATGGGCGGCGCTGCGGCCACCTCGGAGCTCGTCCACGTCCCCGTCGGCTCGATCCGTCCGAACTCGCGCCAGCCCCGCCGCCGGCTCGACGGCGAGGGCATCGACGAGCTGGCGGAGTCGATTCGCGCCCAGGGCCTCGTCCAGCCCGTCGTGGTCAGGGCATCGGCCGAGGGAGGCTACGAGCTCATCGCCGGCGAGCGCCGCTGGCGGGCGGCGCGCGTGGCAGGGCTGGCCACGGTGCCGGCGCTCGTGCGCGAGACGGACGACCGCGACTCCCTGCTCCTGGCGCTCGTCGAGAACGTCGCCCGCGAGGACCTGTCCCCCGTGGACGAGGCCCGGGCGTACGCCGTGCTGATGGACGAGTTCGGCCTCGGGCTCGGCGAGGTCGCCGAGCAGGTCGGGCGCTCGAAGCCGACCGTGTCGAACCGCGTTCGCCTGCTCGAGCTGCCCGACGACGTGCTCGGGCTGGTCGAGCGCGGACAGCTCTCCGAGGGCCACGCGCGGGCCGTGCTGGCCGTTCCCGACAACGAGGAACGCCGCCGGCTCGCCAGGCGCATCGTCCGCGGAGGCATGTCCGTTCGAGCGGCGGAGCGGGCGGCGCGCTGGGCGGGCGCACGGACGAAGCCTCGCCGCAGTCAGCCCGTCGACCCGGCCCTTGCCGAGCGGGCTCGCGAGGCCCTCCGCCGCCTGACCGGGGCGGACGCGAAAGTGGTCGCCGGCCGCGTCGAGCTCTACTTCGAAGACGAGGTCGAGCTCGAGGAGATCGTCGAGGTGCTCGAGAGCGCCTCGCTACAATCTCCCGGCGGGGGCGATTAGCTCAGTCGGTTAGAGCGCCGCTCTGATAAGGCGGAGGTCCCTGGTTCGAATCCAGGATCGCCCACTTTCGCGCGCCGTCGCTCGCAGTGCGTCGGGTCGAGATTCCGGTCCCGAAGGGCGCGGCTATGATCAGACGAGGCCCCGCCCATGCAGGAAATGGTCATCTACGGCGTGAGCTTCGACATGGTCGGCAAGCAGCCGATCGTCTTGCTGAAGACCGCCGACGGGAACAAGTTCCTGCCGATCTGGATCGGTCATCCGGAGGCGGCCGCGATCCTCATGAAGCTCCAGGGAGCCGCGACCCCGAGGCCGATGAGCCACGACCTCTTCACGGACATCCTCGCCCAGCTCGAGGCCCGCGTCGTCAAGATCGCGGTCACGGAGCTCCGCGAGAACACGTTCTACGCGCAGATCACGGTCGCCGTCGATGGCACCGAGATCGAGATCGACTCCCGGCCCAGCGACGCCATCGCCCTCGCCGTCCGGGCGGACGCGCCGATCTTCGTCGCCGAGTCCGTCATCGAGGAGAGCGCGATCGAGTTCGAGCACGAGGACGTGAACGAGGAGGAGGTCGTCGAGGAGTTCAAGAAGTTCCTCGACGAGGTCAAGCCGGAGGACTTCGGGGCGGACTAGGGCTCGAGCTCGCGCTTCGTGAGCGCGAGCAGACTCGTGAAGAGCTCGCGGAGGCCGTCCTCGGAGAGCGGGCCGGGATTCTCGGCTGCGAGTGCGGCGAGGAGGCGCTCCTCGCGGTTGCGGTCGAGGAAGCTCCACCCCTGCGCCAGCTTGTGCTCCCGCAGCTCGCGTACGAGCTCGATCCGCCGGTTCACGGCCGCGAGGAGGGCGAGGTCGGTCTCGGTGATGCGCTCGCGTAGCTCGCCCACGAGCGCGTCGTGCTCAGGGTCGCTCGGCCGCATCGCTCCAAGGATAGGCCGTCACGAGCCCGCGGTCCAGGAGAGGACGAGCACGAGGAGTGCGAGGCCGTTGTAGGCCGCGTGTCCGATGAAGGACGGCCAGACGCTCGCCGACCGCAGCCGGACCCAGGCGAGGCCGATGCCGAAGAAGACGAGCGGCGGCAGCGCCCCGAGCACGCCGTGAACGAGGCCGAACATGACGCCGGTGACGAGAATGGCGACGAGCCCGCCGTAGAGCATGAGGACGCGGACGCCGAGCCCGCGGAAGAAGAGCTCCTCGGCGAAGGGTCCCAAAAGGACGAGCACGAGGGCGTTCGCCGCGAAAGCGCCGGCGCGCTCGGGCTGCCACCGATCGGTGCCGTAGCCCTGATCCTCGCCGCCGTGGAGGAACGGCTCGACGGCGACGGCGATGATGGTCGTGGCGACGGCCACGGCGACGACGATCCCCAGCCAGCGAAGCCGAAACCTGCGGAAGCCGAGCGCGTCCGGCGCATTGGGGTACGCGCTCGCGATCGCGAACGAGACGCCGATCATCAGCCCGTAGAAGACGAGCCCTCCGATCGCCAGGTCGGCGTCGAAGAGGACGTCTTCCCCGTCCGAGTCCTGGGCAGCGCCGTAGAAGCCCAAAAGCACGAGCAGGCTCGCGATCACCAGCCAGACGACCGCGGGCCAGAGCTTATGCCTGCGCAAGCGCCTGCTCGAGGTCGGCGACGATGTCGCCGGCGTCCTCGCAGCCGACGGAGAGGCGCAGGAGGCCGGGCGAGATGCCGGCCGCGGCCAGCTGCTCCGGCGAGTACTGGCGGTGGCTCGTCGAGGCCGGGTGGTGGAGCACCGTGTCCACGCCGCCGAGGCTCGTTGCCCTGCCGCAGAGCTCGAGCGCGTCCAGGAAGCGCTCGCCCGCCTCGCGGCCGCCGGCGAGCTCGAAGGCGAGCATGCCTCCGAAGCCGTCGAGCTGCCGCCGGGCGAGCTCGTGCTGCGGGAAGCTCTCCAGGCCCGCGTAGAGGACGCCGACGACCTCCGGCCGGCTCTCGAGGAAGCGGGCGACTTCGAGCGCGTTCGCGCTCGCGCGCTCCATCCGAAGTGCAAGCGTCTTCAGGCCCCGCCTGACGAGGAAGGCAGCGAACGGGTCGAGCACCGAGCCGACCTCGATCTGGTGGGCCCGCGCCGCCGCGACGAGCTCGCCTCGCCCGGCGACCACGCCCGCCATGACGTCGTGATGGCCGTTCAGGTACTTCGTCGCCGACTCGCAGACGAGGTCGGCGCCGTGCTCGAGCGGCCGGCAGAGGACTGGCGAGGCGAACGTGTTGTCGACGATCAGGAGCCCGTCTCCCTTCGTGGCCGCGATCCCGGCAAGATCGGCGAGGGGGAAGCCGGGATTTGCCATGGTCTCGACGTAACGGACCCGTGCCGGCCGCTCCCAGGCGACCGGGTCGGTGACGTCGAGGTAGACGATCTCCACGTCGCGAGGGCGGAGCTGGGACTCGGCAAGCTGGTACGTCGTCCCGTAGAGCTGCTGCGGCAGGAGCAAGGTGTCACCGGGAGCGAGCGTGGAGTGGAGCGCGGCGCTGATTGCTCCCATGCCCGACCCGAAGCACTGCGCCGCCGCGGCCGACTCGAGCTCCGCCATGACCGCGTTGAGCTCTTCGACCGTCGGGTTGCGGAGGCGTGCGTAGGTGAAGCCGTACTCCTCCTCGGCGATCACGGCTCCGAGCTCGGCGACGCGCTCGAAGGCGAAGGTCGTGGATGCGACGATCGGGCCGACCACCGGCGTACCGGAGCCCTCCGGCAAGAGCGGCGTGTGGATGGCGCGGGTGGAGAGGCCGAGCCTGCGTTTGCTCATGGTCGCCGGCCCAGTCCGAGCCGTTCCGGGAGCGTAGCGAGCGGCACCGGCTCGAAGGCCAGACCGGCCGCCGCCGCGCCCTCCCGGTCGCCGTCGCCGTCGCCGATGTGGAGCGCGCGCCCGGGCGCGACGCCCAGGCGCTCGAGCGCGACGAGAAAGACGCGTGGGTCAGGCTTCGCGGCCCACGCCTCGGCCGAGCTGACGATCTCGGTGAAGAAGCCGGCCAGCGCCGCCCGCTCGAGGTGGTCGGCGAGCGAAACGTCCCAGTCGGAGACGCAGGCGAGGACGAGGCCGGCCTGCCGGAGGAGCTCGAGCGCGCTCGCCGTCTCCGGCAGGGCCCGGAACACGATCGCGGCGAGAAACGCCGGGGCGAACTCGGTCGGGTCGAGCTCGGCGCGGGCGTGTTCCAGAAAGACGGCGGTGCACCGGCGGCCGAGGTCGGCGAGGCTCTCGGCGTCGCGGCCCTCGAGCGTGCGCGGGAGGTAATAGGCGACCTCGGCGTGGAAGGCGGCCGTGACCTCGTCCAGCGCGCGCTCGACGCCCCGCTCGGCGAGCGAAGCCTGCAGGCGGGGCGCCGGGTCCTCGAGCTCGACGATCGTCCCCATCGCGTCGACGGTGATCGCGTCGAGCGAGCTAGCCGTCGGGCTGGAACCCATCCGGGTGCAAGGCCCTGGCGACCCGCTCCAGGGCCTGGGCGACGTTGGGGCCCGCCCGCTGGACGAGGTCCGAGGGAAGCACGCGGACGCGCCCGTTCTCGACGGCCGTGAGCTTGGCTGTCCGCGGGTCGTCCCGCAGGCTGCGCAGAGTCACCCGGCTGTCTGACGTGGCGAGGTAGATGTCCGGGTCGAGGCGGAGGAGGCGGCTGAGGGGGACCGGGTCCACGCCGGGATTCTCGCCGGCGATGCTCTCGCCACGGGCCCGTACGATCAGGTCCCCGAGCAGAGACCGGAGGGGGACCGTGACGAAGAAGCCCGTGTCGACGAAGGTCGTCGGCACCGGCTCGTCGGCAATGCGGTCCTCGACGACTGCGACCTCAGAGCGGATCCTGGAGGCGAGCGCCCTCGCGTTGACCGGCTCGCCGACGAGGAAGCCGAGCTCGAGCGTCGCGCGGAGGACGTCGTCGATCGACGATCCCGGCTGGACGTAGAGAGGGGCCCCGGTCTCTCGGCGCACCCGCGAGACGTCGAGCTGGTCTGTGGTCGGCGCCGCGACGAGCAGGTCAGGCTCGAGCTCGACGGCGTCGTCGGTGCGGATGCGCAGGTTGGGCGACACGACCTCGACCGCCGAGGACGGGGCCTGTTTCGGTCCGTCGCCCTTGGGGATTCCAGCCGGGATGCCCACGAGGCGGTCGCCGGCGCCGAGGGCGATGATCAGCTCTGCGGCGCCCGCGTCGAGCGCGACGATGTGCTCCGGGCGGCCCGGGACGACGGCCGGCTCCTCTCCGGCTCCCCGCACGGTGACGGGGTACGGCTGCTCCAGCTCTCCGAGCGGCTCCGAGCGCTCGCCGCAAGCCGCGGCCCCCAGGAGCAGGGTCAGCGCCGAGAGGAGCACGAGGCACGTTCTCATGTCGGTTGGCACTATGGCGAAGATGCGGCTGTTCACGCAGGAGGAGGCGAATGCGCTGCTCCCGGAAGTGCGGGCCCTGGTCGAGCGCCTGGTCGAGGAGCGGCGGCGCCTCGTCGCGCTCGGCGAGGAGCTGGAGGCGATGCAGGCGCTCATCGGCGGGAACGGCGGCAGCCTCGATCCGAGCCGCGTCGGGGAGCTGCAGGAGGCGGTGGCCCAGGCGGCCGCCGAGCTCACCGCTCTCGTCGACGAGCTGCACGGGCTCGGCCTGCAGGTAAAGGACGTCGACCGGGGCCTCGTCGACTTCCCCGCCCGTCATCCGGAGCGCGGCGACACCGTTCTCCTCTGCTGGGAGCTCGGCGAGGCCGAGGTCGCCCACTGGCACGACGCGGAAGCCGGGTTCGCCGGCAGGAAGCCGCTCCCCTTCTAGAGAACTCCGTGCCGATGGACACCGAGTGGATCGAGCGGCTGGCAGTCGCTGGGGTCGTGCTGCTCGCGACCCTGGTCGCCGCCCGCGTCGCCGACCGGATGATCGCGAAGCGCTTCGAGCTGCGCCCCGAGACGCTGACCGTCTACCGCGTCGTCCGCCGGAGCGTGCTGGCGGTCATCGTGGGGGTCGGCGTGCTGAGCGCGTTGCTCGTCATCCCGCAGGTCCGCGCCGTGGCCGGGAGCATCCTCGCCTCTTCCGCCGTGATCGCCCTGGTCGTCGGGCTGGCAGCGCAGACGACGCTGTCGAACTTCGTCGCCGGGATCCTCGTCGCGTTCGCCCAGCCCCTTCGGCTCGGCGACAACGTCGCCGTCGCGGGCGCGACGGGGACGGTGCACCAGATCGGGCTCACGTACACCGTCATCCGCGCCGCGGACGGCGCGCGGTACTACGTGCCGAACGCGAAGCTCGCCTCGGATACCATCAGGAACGCGACCATCGCGGGTGCGGAGCATCTGGTGGCGGTCAAGGTCGCCGTTCCACTCAGCGCCGACCTCGGTCGTGTGCTCGAGCTCCTCCTCGCGGAGGCAAAGCGACTTTCCGATGATGTGATCGTGAGAGAACCGAACGTCTACGTGAGCCAGGTTGATCAGGCCGAGGCCGTGGTCACCGTGGAGACATGGGCCAGGAGGGCGTCACAGGCGACCGAGCTCGCCTCGATGCTCCGGCGCTCGATCGTCGACAGGCTCAAGGACGAGGGGATCTACGGATGACCGCCAACGGCCGGAACGGGGCAAGGAACGGCCGCGGCAACGCCAGGAACGGCAACGGCAACCGGGCGGTGGACAACCGCCACCGCCGCCGCCGCCGCAACCGACGCCGTCGCGACAGGGTCCAGTCGCGGCGCTTCGTGCTCGTCACGATCATCGCGCTCGTCCTCACCGGGGCCGGCGTTCTGACGGCCGCGGCGTTCACGGGAGCGCAGGCCTTCGTGAACAGCTGCTCGCTCGCGTCCCTGAAGCCGGTCTCGATCGGCGAGAACTCGTTCGTCTACGCGGCTGACGGGTCGCTCCTGGGCTCGATTCCCGCCGAGCAGAACCGCCAGCCCGTCGCGCTCGATCAGATGTCGCCCCTCCTGGCGCAGGCCACCGTGGCGATCGAGGACAAGCGCTTCTACTCGCACTCCGGCATCGACTTCGAGGGCATCGTCCGCGCCGCCTTCGAGAACATCCAGCAAGGCGAGATCGTCCAGGGCGGCTCGACGCTGACCCAGCAGCTCGTACGGAACCTCTACATCGGACGCGATGTCTCCTGGGAGCGTAAGACGAGGGAGGCCTGCCTCGCCCTGAAGATGGAGGACGAGGGCTTGCCGACCATCTGGGGCGTGGCGCCTGCGGGATTGACGTCCGAGGAGCTGAAGAGGTGGCGCAAGGACCGAATCCTCGAGACCTACCTGAACCAGGTCTACTTCGGCGCGCACGCATACGGCGCCGAGGCGGCCGCGCAGACGTACTTCTCGAAGCCTGCATCCAAGCTCAACCTGGAGGAGGCGGCCCTGCTCGCCGGCCTTCCCCAGGCGCCGTCCGTCTTCGACCCGTTCCAGGACCCCGAGTCGGCGTTGGCGCGCCGAAACGACGTGCTGCGGGCGATGCGGGACGAGGACCACATCACCGAGTCGGCCTACCAGGCCGCGGTCGCGCAGCCGGTCGAGCTCACGCACGGGCGGCTCTACACGAGGATCCGGGAGCCGTTCTTCTTCGGCTACGTCCGCGAGTTGCTCATCGACGAGTACGGAGCGGCCGCCGTGCGCGGCGGCGGCCTCAAGGTCTACACGACGATCGACCCGCGGTACCAGCGCATCGCCATCGAATCGATGAAGTCCGTTCTGAACCAGCGGAGCGACCCCGCCTCCGCGGTCGTCTCCATCAATCCCGCAAACGGCGCGATTCGCGCGATGACGGCCGTCGTTCCCGGCAAGAAGGAGATCCAGTTCAACCTGGCGGCGCAGGGGCGGCGCCAGTCGGGGTCCGCGTTCAAGACGTTCGTGCTCACCGAGGCGATCCGGCAGGGCATCAATCCGTACACGACGAGTTACCTGTCGGCGCCGTTCCACTGGCAGCCGGACCCGAACTCGGAGCCGTGGGACGTGGCGACCTACAGCCACTCGTACATCGGGGCGGTGCCGATCGCGACCGCCACGCTCAGCTCCGACAACACGGTCTTTGCGCGCCTGACGCTGGACGTGGGGCCCGAGAACGTCGTCAGAATCGCCAAGCGGATGGGCATCCAGACCGAGTTGCTCCCGGTCGCGTCCATCGGCCTCGGCTCGAACGCCGTCTCGCCGCTCGAGATGGCTTCGGCGTACGCGACCCTCGCGGCCGGGGGCGTCTACTCCGAGCCGATGGCGATTCGCCGGGTCGTGCTTGCCGACGGCACGATCGACAAGGACGCCGGCTGGGGAGTCTCGAAGCGCAAGCGCGTCATGCCCGACGGGGTCGCCTACGAGGTGACGCAGATCCTGCAGAACAACGTCACCGGCGGTACCGGCACGGGCGCCTACTACGGCGACCCTGCGGCGGCAGGAAAGACCGGCACGACCGACAACTCGGCCGACGCGTGGTTCGCCGGCTACACGCCGAAGGCCTCCACCGTGGTCTGGGTCGGCTATCCGAACGCCCAGATCTCGATGACGAGCGTGCACGGGATCACGGTGACCGGCGGCTCATTCCCGGCGTCCATCTGGCAGCTCTTCATGTCTCGCGCGCTGCGCCACATGCCTGAGGTCGGCTGGCCGCAGCCGAAGCATCCGGCAGTCTGGCTCCCGTTCCAGGGCGAGTTCGCCTTCGTCGGCGCGCCGGCCAAGCCGAAGAAGGACAAGGACGAGGACGAGGGCACGGGCGAGGGCCCGCCCCCGACGACAACGACGCCTCCGCCGACCACGACTGAGCCACCCCCTACCACCACCGAAGGCCGGTAACCGAGCGGCAGGCTGGGCGCTCCTCGCGGGAGCGCTCGCCCTGGCGCTCACGGCCACGGCCGTCGCCTTTGCCTTCCCGTCGGCGTCGCCCCTCGTGCCGGAGCACGACGGTGGCGACTCGACCTGGGCCTGGCTCTACCTCGGCGCGCTGAGCGCCGCGTTCGTCGCGTACCTCGCCGGCCTCGCCCTTCTGAGCAGGGCCGGCGGCATCGCTCGCCGGAACGCCGTCGTCGCGCTTGCCTGCGCGCTTCAGCTCCTTCCTCTCGCTGGCCCGGTGCTCCTGTCGACGGACGTCTACACGTACTGGGATTACGCCCGCATCTCGACGGAGCACGGCGGCAATCCGTACGCGGACGTGCCGAGCGACTATCCAGACGACGTCGCGTACCCGCTGATGGGCTCCTACTGGTACGACACCTCGTCGGTCTACGGCCCGGGGTTCACGCTCGCCTCCGAGGCGCACGCGGTGGCCGTGGGCGAGTCGGCGGACGCAGCGTCGTGGACGTACCGTGTGCTGGCCGCGGCGGCGATGGTCGCGCTCGTCCTGCTCGCCGCGCGGCTGTCGGCGCGACCCGCATTCGCTGCGGCGTTCGTCGGCTGGAATCCCCTGCTGGCGGTCCACTTCGCCGGAGGCGGCCACAACGACGCCTGGATGATGGCGTTCGTCCTTGCGGCACTCGCGCTCGCCGCCTCGGGAAGGACCGCGCTGGCCGGTGTCTCCTGGGCGCTGGCGATCGCCGTCAAGTGGGTGCCGCTGCTGTTCCTGCCCCTCCGACTGCTCGAGGCGCGGAGAACCGGCCGGCGGATCGACCACCGCGGCCTGGCGCTGGGGCTCGGCGTGATCGTGGCGATTGCCACATGGCGGTACGGCCTCTCCTGGCTGGGAGCTGTCGGCCCGCTGGCTTCGAACCTCGCAGAGGATCGTGCCCGCTACGCCGTTCCGATGAGGATCGCGTCGATCGGGCTTCCGGAGGCCGGGGTCGCGGCCGTGTTCGCGGTCGCGTTCGTCGTCGCCTATGCCTGGCTTCTGCGGGAGGCCTGGCGCGGACGGGCCCGACTGGCGCTCACCGCCGGCCTCCTGCTCGTCTGCACGTCCTGGCTCGTGCCGTGGTACGCCGTCTGGGCCGTGCCGCTCGCCGCGGTGGAGGAGGACAGAGCCGCCCGCGTGCTCGCGCTCGTGCTCTCCGCGTACCTGCTCCGGGACGCGGTCCCGATCTAGGAGGGTTTGGCGAAACACCAGGCTGTGCCGCCGGGCCGCGCTGCTCGCCCCGAGAGCTGCGTCCTCGGTCGCGCCCGTAGCTTCCTGCTACGTGCGCTCCCTGCGTCCTTGTCTCGGAACGACCATCGCACCCCGGCGGCGAGCGATATTCCGCCCAACCCTCCTAGTCGACTACGGTACGGCCGTTGTGGGTGAGCTGATCTCCGTCGCCGAGGCGCAGCGGCTGATTCTCGAGCGGGCGAAGCCGCTCGAGGCCGAGCGCGTGCCGATCGAGCGCGCGTCCGGGCGGGTCCTCGCGGAGGCCGCCGCCGCCGCCGTCGACCTGCCGCCCTTCCCCAGCTCGGCCATGGACGGCTACGCGGTCCGCTCCGCGGACACCGAGGACGCGCCCGTGACGCTCCCCGTCGTCGCCAGGATCGCGGCGGGCAGCCCCGCCCCGCGGCCGCTGGGCGCGGGCGAGGCGATGGCGATCGCCACGGGCGGCGCCGTCCCGGACGGCGCGGACGCCGTCGTCCCGATCGAGATCGTCGAGGAGGACGATCGCGGCCTGACCGTCTCCGAGCCCGTTCCGGCCGGCGCGAATGTCCGCGAGCGGGGCGGCGACGTCAAAGTGGGGGAGCGCGTCCTCGAGCCCGGCGTCGTTCTCGGCCCCGGCCAGGTGGGGGCGCTCGCGGCCGCGGGCCTCGCGGAGGTGCGCTGCGCCAAGCGTCCGCGCGTCGGTGTCCTCGTCACCGGCTCCGAGCTGCGCCAGCCCGGTGAGGAGCTCGAGCCCGGGCAGATCTACGAGTCGAACGGGCTCCTGCTCGCGACGGCGCTGCAGCTCGCGGGCGCCGTGCCGGCGCAGCTCGGGGTCGTGGCGGACACGGAGGAGGAGCATCGGCGCACGATGGAGCGCGCGCTGCTCGGGTTCGACATGCTCGTGACGACCGGGGGAGCCTCGGTCGGGCCGCACGACCTCGTGCGCAAGGTGCAGGCCGAGCTCCGGGTGGAGGAGGTCTTCTGGGGCGTCGCCATGAAGCCTGGAAAGCCCGTCGCCTTCGGCGTTCGCCGCGACCATCTCGTGTTCAACCTCCCCGGCAACCCGGTGTCGGCGCTCGCCACGTTCGAGCTCCTCGTTCGGCCTGCCGTCAACGCTCTCCTGGGGCTTCCCCGACCGCTGCCGGTCTTCCAGCCGGGCACGTTGGCCGCAGCGGTCAGGGGGAACCCCGACCGCGACGAGTTCGTCAGGGCGACCCTGGCATGGGAAGAGGGCGAGGCGCTGCTGAGCCCCGTGCTCGGCCAGGAGTCGCACATGATCGTGAGGGCGGGCCGCGCCGCGGCTCTCGCCTGGATTCCCGCCGGCGAGGGGGAGCTGCCGGCCGGGTCGGTCGTTCGCTTCCTGGGCCTCTAGGAGCCCTCGGCCCGCTCGTCCTCCGAGTCGACGGCGACGAGATGCCGCCGCCGTGATCTCCGGACGGCGAGCACGAGCTGGCGGCCGGCCTCTCTGAACGGCCCCGGCGTCCGCTCGCTCACGTCCGGATAGGGCGCGTACGTCCGAAGCGCGACCGCCCCGACCTGGCTGGCCGCCGCAGCCCAGGCGAGGAAGGCGACGACGAGGGGCACCGGCACGTAGCCGACGGCCGTCAGCGTGATCAGGTACCAGACCGCGTCGAGGCCCATCTCGAAGCGGACGGCGAAGGATGCGAAGAGGAGCAGCGGCCCGGCGAAGCCGAGCGCGTAGACCGCGCTCTGGACGGCGCGTCCGCGGTCTCGCACCTGGGGAAGCCAGAGCCAGGCATGCAGCGACGGGAGCACGAAGAGCAGGGAGTACGGGTTGACGGCGGTGACGACGAGCGCCACGACCGCGAGGACGAGCATCGCCGCCAGGTGGCCGCCGAGCTCCTCCTGCCGCGCTATCGACCGCGTTGGCGCGAGGCGCGGCCTGACGACCAGCCAGGCGAGAGCCGAGACCCCGAGCAAGGTGGCGAGCGCGGCCACCGGCCAGTCGCCGGCCGTGGGCGTCTCGGGCCCGATCGGCCTGTCCTCGCCGTTGGGCAGGATGCCGACCGCGACGAAGAGCGCGAACAGGAGCCCCAACCAGAGCCAGACCGCCAGTCGGCTGAGGTAGCTGCGAAGCGCGGGCAGGAGCGCGATGTGGCGGCGGCGGCAGCGCGCGAAGAGGTCGACGGTAGCGGCGAGGAACGGGACGAGGGCGGCGATGAGCAGGAGCTGGAGCGTCCAGCCGTAGAGGAGGCGCGTCCCGAAGTAGAGGTAGGACTGCGTGCCGGTCGCGACCTCGGCGGACTCGTCGAGCGAGGACACGAGCATCTGGGTTGCGCGGCCGAGCTCTCCCAGCCGGTCCTCGTCGAGGTCGTCGAGGGTGTCGCCCTCGGCCGGGCGGGGCCGGCTCCCTCCGGTCGTCACCGTCACGGCCGGTACGCCGCGGGAGACGAACGGCGCCTGCTCGTAGAAGCTGAACGGAAAGGCGAGGTCGACCAGCTGAGCGAGCGCTCCGGGCCGGTTCGGCTCCACACCTGCCTGCGCCGCGATCGACTCGTCGACGGTGGCGAGGAGCGTCGGGCTGGGGACCCGAGGCGTGTCGCCGGCGAACTCGATTCGCGGATGGCCGCCGCCTCCGATCGCATCGAGGTTCACGAGGGCGGCGATCCGGCCGGCATAGGGCTCGTTCTGCGCGAAGTAGGCCGCGCCGAGGCCTCCGTACGCGCCGCCGTCGGTCGAGACGAGGACGATCGGGTGCGCGTGTGCTGCGGTGCCGAGATCGCGCGCCAGCTCGAGGAGGGCGCCGGTCCCGGACGCGTTGTCGTCGGCCCCGGGCGAGACGCCGGTGTTGTCCCGGTGCGCGAGCACGACGATCGCGCGCTGGGCCTGGGTTGCGGCGGGCCCGCTGCGGGGGGCGAGCGCGACGAGGTTGACCAGCTCTTCCGTTCCCAGGCCGGGGATCTCCGCCGAGAACGTCTGGCGCTCGACCATGAAGCCGTAGCCTTCGAGCTGGTCCTCGACCCAGTCGGCTGCCTCCTCCTGGCCCTCCGTCCCCGGCGAGCGGTCCGGGAAGCGCGTGAGCTCCGTGGTGAACTGAAGCGCGGTCTCCTGGTCGAAGAACGGCTGTGCGCGGGGTGGCGGGAGCGCGTCGGGCCTGCCGACGCTGAAGGCGGCCACCAGCACGGGAACGGCGACGACGAGCCAGGCGGCGCGATAGATGCGCGTCGAGACCGGCCGCTCCAGGGACCCGCGCCGCGGCCGATGGCGTGGCGCTTCTGCGGCCATGGGCCCGCCAAGTCTAGCCGTGCTACGTGCCGCCCCTATCCTGTACCTGAGCGATGGAAGTGCGACCCACGGTGCTCCTCGTGGACGACGAGGAGTCGGTTCAGAAGGTTCTCACGTACCCCCTCGAGCGCGAGGGTTACCGCGTCGTGCAGGCGCTGGACGGTGAGGAGGCATTGCGGCGCTACCGGGAGGGCCCCGTCGACCTCGTCGTCCTGGACCTCATGCTCCCCCGTCTCGACGGCCTCGCCGTGTGCCGCCGGCTGCGGGAGGAGCGGAGCGCGGTTCCCATCATCATGCTCACGGCCAAAGGCGACGAGGGGGACAAGGTCCTCGGCCTCGAGCTCGGCGCCGACGACTACATCACGAAGCCCTTCTCGATCAGGGAGTTCATGAGCCGGGTGCGCGCGCTCCTCCGGCGCGCGCAGCTGCCCCCGGCCGGCGCGCAGGCCGACGTGCTCGAGGCGGACGGAATCCGGATCGACACCGCCAGCCGCACGGTCGAGGCGCGCGGCACGCCCGTCCAGCTCACGTACCTGGAGTTCGAGCTCCTCCTTATGCTGGCGGCGAGCCCCGGGCGCGTTTTCACGCGAAAAGCCCTCCTGAACGAGCTCTGGGGCGGCTCGGAGTTTCGCGATCCGAGGACGATCGACGTCCACGTCCGGCATCTGCGGGAGAAGATCGAACGCGATCCTAGCGACCCGGAGCTGATCTTCACCGTCCGCGGCGCCGGCTATCGCTTCCGCGACATCCGATGAGAGGCCCTCCGCTCATGAGCCTGAGCGTCAAGGTCGGCCTCGTCCTCTTCGCGGTCGTGGCCGGGGCGCTGGCGATCGTCTACCTCGCCGTCGTGCCACAGCTCGAGAACAGGCTCGTGGACGCGAAGGTTCGCGAGCTCGAGGACGCGGCTTTCGCGGTGGCCCAGCAGGCGGGAGACTCGGAGTTCCTCTTCCTGCAGCCGTTGGCGCGGTCGCAGGCCGAGCAGCTCGACGCGCGGGTGATCGTGCTCGACAAGCTCACCGAGGATCAGCTCAGCAAGGTCGCCGACTCGCGGGAAAGCCCGCTGGGAGACTTCTCGACCGATCCGAACGCCCTCGAGGCCCTCCATGAGCAGAGGCCGGCCTCCGGCCGGGCCGAGCACGACGGGAAGCCGTACGCGGAGGCCGCGCATCCGGTCGGCGACCGCTACGTCGTGCTCGTCGCCGCGCCGCTCGACGACGTGCTTGCGAACGTTCGTGTCATGCGCAGGAGCCTCGTCGTCGCGGGCGCGGCCTCGCTCGCGATCTCGTGGCTCGTGGGCTACCTGCTCGCCTGGCGCTTCACGCGCCGGATCCGCCGGCTCGAGGCCGCCGCCGAGCGCCTCGCCGAGGGAGACTTCGAGACCCCGGTCGTGGACGGCGGGCGGGACGAGGTCGGGCAGCTCGCCGACGCCTTCGACAGCATGCGCGTGCGCCTTGCGGTGCTCGACCGCGCGCGAAGCGAGTTCATCGCCAACGCATCGCACGAGCTGCGGACGCCGCTGTTCTCCCTGGGCGGCTTCGTCGAGCTCCTCGACGACGAGGAGATCACGCCCGAGGTCAGACGTGAGTTTCTCGCGGAGATGCGCGACCAGATCGACCGGCTGACCCGGCTGGCGACCCACCTGCTCGACCTCTCGCGACTCGATGCCGGTCAGCTCGAGGTCGAGATCGGGCCCTTCGACCTCGCGATGACGGCCAGGCTCGTCGCCGACGAGTTCCGGGCCGTTGCGGAGGCGACGGAGCACGAGGTCCTCGTTGAGGCCGACGCGCGGGTTGCGGCCCTCGGCGACGAGCTGCGCGTGCAGCAGATCGCGCGGGCGCTCGTGGAGAACGCCATTCGCCACACGCCTGCGGGCACGACGGTCGTCGTCCGCGTCGTGCGTCGCGGACGAGACGCCGTCCTCGAGGTCCGCGACGACGGGCCCGGCATTCCGGCGGAGGACCGGAAGCACCTGTTCCAGCGCTTCTATCGCGCCGCTGGAGGTAGGGCCTCCGGCAGCGGCCTGGGACTCGCGATTGCCTCCGAGCTCGCCTCGCGCCTCGGCGGCACGATCGAGCTGTCCTCGCGGCCCGGCGCCACCGTTTTCACGTTGAATCTGCCTTCGGCCGGGCCGGACCGCCCGCCCGCGCCCCTCGTGGCGGATGTAGCAAGCTAGGATCGGCGTGCAGACGGGCGCGCCGTCACTACGATGAGGCGAACGTGACCCGCCCCGGGGCCATCGCCGCGATCGCCGTCGTCTCCGCCCTCCTCGGCGGGACGTTCGCGCTCGTCCTCGGGAAGACCGTCGGCTGGATCGACGACGACGAGCGGGTGCAGACGGTGGTCGTCCCGGCGTCGGCCGAGGCGACGCCCGCGGCACAGAGCGGCCCGAGCGATGCGGCCAAGCCCCTGGTGGGGAACGGCTTCGACGCTGCCGAGCTGTATCGCAAGCGCGCCGCCGGGGTCGTCACGATCTTCGCGCTGTTCGAGGAGGAGGGGACCGGCGCCGGCGCCTCGCAGGGCTCGGGCTTCGTCGTCTCCGACGACGGCTACATCCTCACCAATTCCCACGTCGTCACCACGGCGGGGGAGTCCGACGCAGGCGCCGATCCGGTTGCGGCGGACACCGTCTACGTCCAGTTCCGCGACGGGGAGCGGGTCCCCGCCAAGATCGTCGGCTGGGACCTGTTCGACGACGTCGGCCTCCTGAAGGTCGATCCGGGCGACCACGCCGTCAGCCCGGTGCCGCTCGGCGATTCGAGCACGGTCGTGGTCGGCGAGCCCGTAGCGGCGATCGGAAGCCCCTTCGGCCAGGAGAGCTCGCTGAGCGTGGGCGTGGTGTCGGCGACCGAGCGGTCGATCGAGTCGATCACATCCGACTTCAACCTCGTCGACGCCATCCAGACGGACGCGCCCATCAACAGGGGCAACTCGGGCGGTCCGATGTTCAACGCCGCCGGCGATGTCATCGGCGTCAACGCACAGATCAGGAGCGTGTCCGGCACGGCGGAAGGCGTCGGCTTCGCCGTCCCGATCAATTCGGCGAAGCGCTCGATGGAGCAGCTGATCCGGACGGGCGAGGTGCGCTACGCCTGGCTCGGCGTGACCACGCAGACGGTCACGCCCAGAATCGCGGAGCGCTTCGGCTTCACCGAGCCGAGAGGCGCGGCGGTCCAGTCCGTGGCCGGCGGGAGCCCAGCCGACCGGGCCGGCCTGCTGGGAGGCGGAGCGGAGGAGGAGGTCGACGGTCAGGGCTTCTGCCCGGGGGGCGATCTCATCGTGGCGATCGACGACTCGCCCGTGCGCTCGGCCGAGGACGTTGTCAGAGCCGTCAACCAGCAGCGGCTCCCGGGCGACGACATTCGGCTCACCGTGTTGCGCGGGAGCGAGCGACTCGAGCTGGTGGCGACGCTCGGCGAGCGACCGGCGATCCCTCCGAGGCTGACCTGCTAGCTCCGTAGACTCACGGGGTGCTGCCCAGCGAGGATCTGATCCTCCTCGGGGACAATCTCGACGTCCTGGCTCGCTTCGACGACGGCTGCTTCCAGCTGGTCTACGCGGACCCGCCCTTCAACACGGGCCGGCGGCAGCGACGGCTCACCGTCGCGACCGTGGCGAGCCCGGACGGCGACCGGACGGGCTTCGGGGGCAGGCGGTACGCGACCAGAGTCGTCGCCGAGTCGTCGTTCGGCGACACCTTCGACGACTACCTCGGCTTCCTCGAGCCGCGCCTGCGCGAGCTCCATCGCCTGCTCGCCCCGACCGGGACCCTCTACCTCCACCTCGACTACCGCGAGGCGCACTACGCGAAGGTGCTCCTCGACGGGTTGTTCGGTCGCGAGTGCTTCCTCAACGAGATCGTGTGGGCCTACGACTACGGCGCCCGTCCCCGACGCCGGTGGCCCGCGAAGCACGACACGATCCTCGTCTACGTGAAGGACCCGCGGCGCTACTGGTTCGACGCCGAGGAGGTGGAGCGCGAGCCGTACATGGCGCCCGGCCTCGTCACGGCCGAGAAGGCCAAGCGCGGCAAGCTTCCGACCGACGTCTGGTGGCACACGATCGTCTCGCCGACGGGCAGGGAGAAGACCGGCTACCCGACCCAGAAGCCGGAGGGCGTCGTTCGCCGCATCGTGCAGGCCTCGTCCCGACCGGGCGACTGGTGCCTCGACCCGTTCGCCGGCTCGGGAACCCTCGGCGCCGTCTGCGCGCAGCTCGGACGCCGCTTCGTCCTCGTCGACTCGAGCCCGGAGGCGGTCGAGATCGCCCGGGAACGCCTCGGAGGCGCTAGATTGCACGGCGGACGGACGCGTCTGCGGCAGCTTCGCGCGTGAGGAACAGGAACGGAATCTCAGGGAGCGTGGTCTCCCTTGTCATCCCGGCCAAGGCCGAATACATCGCGCTGGGCCGTCTTGCGCTCACCGGCCTGCTGCGGCCTCGAGCGGTGGAGCCGGAGGTGATCGCGGACGTGAAGCTGGCGTTGACGGAAGCCTGCTCGAACTCGATCCGGCATGCCTACGCGGACGGGAGGGAGGGCGAGGTCGAGATCCGCTATGAGCTCGAGGACTCGAGCCTGGTGGTCGAGGTCTCCGACGCCGGCGGCGGGTTCGACCCCGCGCTGCTCGAGCCGGGACCGGGCGCTCTCGACGAAGGCGGGCTCGGCATCGCCATCATCCGCGCGCTGGCCGACGAGATGAGCGTGGGGCCCCGCGCAGGCGGGAAGGGCTACAGCGTCCGCTTCACCAAGGCCCTGACTTAGAAGTCCTCCGCCGGAAGCGCCCGCCCCGCGCGGTATCGTCCGCGTCCGTGCCGCTTCAGCTGGTCAACGTCGGGACGAAGCTTCTGGCCGACTACGCGTCCATCGCCACGCGCGGCCTCATGGCGCAGATCAAGGAGCTCGCCGAGCCGCTGCAGGGCAGGCGCGTTCTCCATCTCTCGGCGACGGCATTCGGAGGGGGCGTGGCCGAGATCCTCTACACCCTCGTGCCGCTCATGCGGGACGCCGGGCTCGACGTCGAGTGGCGCATCATCCAGGGCAAGGACGAGTTCTTCGACGTCACGAAGACGATTCACAACGCCCTGCAGGGGGATCCCACCGGCCTGACGGCCGAGCAGCAGGCGACCTTCGAGGCCTACCAGCTGCTGAACGCCGAGGCGCTCGAAGGGTCCTACGACTTCGTCATCGTCCACGACCCGCAGCCGCTGGGCGTGATCGAGCACGCGCGGCACGTAGGCCGTCACTGGACGTGGCGCTGTCACATCGACCTCTCCGAGCCGAATCCCTCGGTGCTCGAGTTCGTCCTGCCCTGGATCTGCGCGCACGACGCCGCCGTCTTTCACCGCCGCCAGTACGTGCCGGATACCGGGGCCCTGCCGACGGCGTGGATCTGGCCGCCGGCGATCGATCCGCTCGCTCCGAAGAACATGGCCCTCTCGGTCGAGGACGCCGCGTACATCGTCGACCAGTTCGGGATCGACGTCCAGCGGCCGCTCGTCACGCAGGTGAGCCGCTTCGATCCCTGGAAGGACCCCCTGGGCGTCATCGAGGCGTGGCGAATCGTGCGGCAGTCGCATCCCGAGGTGCAGCTCGCCCTCGTCGGCTCGATGGCGCACGACGACCCGGAGGGCTGGGAGTACTACAACCGGACCGTCGCCGCGGCCGACGGGGACCCGGACATCTTCATCCTCTCGAACCTGAACAACGTCGGCTCCGTGGAGGTCAACGCCTTTCAGGTGCACTCGTCCGCCGTCCTGCAGAAGTCGATCCGCGAGGGCTTCGGCCTGACTGTCACCGAGGCGCTCTGGAAGGCGCGCCCGGTGGTGGCCGGCCGGGTCGGAGGGATCGTGGACCAGATCGAGGACGGCGAGACCGGCTTCCTCGTCTCCTCCGTGGAGGAATGCGCCGAGAAGACAAGGCTCGTGCTCGACACGCCGGCGCATGCCCGCGAGCTCTCCCTGCGGGGCAAGGAGCACGTCCGCCGGCACTTCCTCACCCCGCGCCTGCTGCGCGACTGGCTCGTGCATTTCAACGAGCTGGAGGGGAACGGCGGCGACGCGGCCGAGCTGGCCGAGTCTCTGCGAACTGCGTAGCAGCGCGTCTAGGCTGTCCCCCGATGGCGGACCGGAGCAAGCTGATCGTCGTCTCCAACAGGGGCCCGGTGGTGTACGAGCCGGGCGAGAGCGGTGAGCGAGTCGCGCGGCGCGGCGGGGGCGGGCTCGTGACCGCCTTGCGGAGCCTCGTCGAGCACCACGAGGTCACGTGGATCGCGAGCGCGATGTCGGAGGAGGATCGGGCCGTGGCCGAGGAGGCGGGCGGCGAGTCAATCGAGGAGATGGCCCGCGGCGGCGCCCCCTACAGGCTCCGTCTCGTCGCCCACGAGCCCTCCGCGTACGACTGGCACTACAACGTGATCGCGAACCCGATGCTGTGGTTCATCCAGCACTACCTCTGGGGCCTCGCCGCGGCGCCGGACGTCGACCACGGCCTCCATCACGCCTGGAGCGAGGGCTACGTCGCCGTCAACCAGGGCTTCGCGGACGCCGTCGTCGCGGAGCTCGAGCGGGAGCCGCGCGCTGCCGTCTTCTTCCACGACTACCACCTCTACGTCGCCCCGGGGCTCGTGCGCGAGCGTGTGCCCGACGCCCTGCTTGCGCACTTCGTCCACGTCCCGTGGCCGATGCCCGACTACTGGCGCGTCCTCCCGGAGCCGATCCGGCGCTCGATCCACGAAGGTCTCCTGGCAAACGACGTCGTCAGCTTTCACACGTCGCGGTGGCGCCACAGCTTCCAGCGCTCGTGCGTGGACATCCTCGGCGTCGAGCCGGACCGGACTCGGTTCGAGATCCCGCTCGACGACCGCCTCGTTCGCCTGCGCGCCCGGCCGATCTCCGTCGACCCCGGTGAGTTCGACGAGCTGGCGGGTAGCGAGGCCGTGCTGGCCGCCGAGGAGGCGATCGAGGCGGCGCGGCCGGAGTTCCTGATCCTCCGCGTCGATCGGACAGATCCATCCAAGAACGTCGTCCGCGGCTTCAGGGCCTACGAGCTCTTCCTCGATGCCCACCCGGAGATGCACGAGCGCGTGCAGATGCTCGCGCTGCTCGATCCCTCCCGCCAGGACATTCCCGAGTACGCCGAGTACCTGGGGGCGATCCAGCGCGCCGCGCGAGCGGTCAACGACCGCTTCCAACGCGAGGGCTGGGTACCGCTCGACGTCCAGATCCAGGACAACTTCCTGCAGGCCGTCGCAGCGTACAAGCAGTTCGACGTCCTGCTCGTGAACGCGATCTTCGACGGGATGAACCTGGTGGCGAAGGAGGCGCCGCTCGTGAACACGCGCGACGGGGTACTCGTGCTCTCCGAGAACACGGGTGCCCACGACGAGCTAGGTGAGTGGGCGCTGACGGTGAACCCGTTCGACGTGGCCGGCCAGGCCGAGGCGATCCACGAAGCGTTGACCATGCCCGCCGGGGAACGCCGCCGGCGGCGCGAGGCGATCGCCGCGCACGTACGCGAGCACGACATCGCCAGCTGGATCGACACGCAGCTCGCCGACCTCGAGGAGGCGCGCGCGAGCTCGCTGCTGTCAACCAGGAGTTGACAGCCGGGCAGCTGTCAACGTAAGGTTGACAGCGTGAGCCCCGAAGAGCGCGAAGCCCTTCTTCGCCGAGAGCTGCATGCCGTCCTGCGGGCGCTGAGCGCCGGGCGCGACCCGCTCGACCTCGTCGCGGACGTCTCCATCGTGGAGGAGTTCGCGGCCGACCTCGCCCAGGCCAGGATCGCGGATGCCCGTGCGTCCGGGGCGTCGTGGGCCGAGATCTCGGAGCGGCTCGGCGTGACGAGGCAAGCCGCCCACAAGCGCTTCGGCGGCAGGCGCACGCGCAAGCGCGGCGAAGGCGCCGTGCTCGAGCTGAGGTTCACCTTCGACCGGAAGCGAAAGCGGTGAGGCGTCTCCTTCGCCCGAAGGTCGATCCGCGGGTCGAGGCGGCGACCGCGGCTCACGCGGCCGGCGACTTCGCCGGCGCGCGGGAGTTGGCGCGCGAGGTCGTCGGAGACGGCGATCCGTCCCTCGAGGCCCTGCAGGGTCTGGCCGAGCTCGAGTATCTCCTCGGCGAGTACGGGGCCGCGGAGCCGCTCCTGCGGCGGGTGGTGGAGGACGCGGGCCGGAACGTCAGGGTCAGGGTGGACGCCGAGGTGGCGCTCGCGCTCGTCTACCTGCAGACGAACCGGTACTCGGAGGCGCGCGGCCTCTTCGCCGGCCTCGACGGCGTCGACCTGCCGCTCTGGGAGCTGATGAAGTCGTTCGGCGACGAGCAGCCGTACCGGATCGACTGGGGTCATGAGACCGAGATCGCTCTGCCCTTCGTCCAGACGACGCCGTGGGAGCTGCCCTGCGTGCGGCTCCGGGTGAACGGGCTCGACGTGGAGGCGCGCATCGACACAGGCGGCGAGCTGCTCACCCTGTCGCCTGACGTCGCCGAGGCAATCGGTGTGCATGCCGTCGTGAGCGCGGAGGGCGTCTTCGCCGCCGGCGCGCGCGGGAGGATCGCCTACGGGCGCGTCGACGCGGTCCGCGCCGGGCCCCTGACCGTGGAGGCCGTGCCGGTCGCGGTCATGTCCCTCGAGCGGCCCGTCATCGGGACCGGGTTCCTGCGCCAGTTCCTCGCAACGCTCGACTATCCCCGCGGCCGGCTCGTCCTGCGTCCGCGCCCAGGCCACCCACCTGCCGGCGGCGCCGAGGTTCCGTTCGGGCTCGCCGCCGCTCACCTCCTGCTCGCCAGGGGCTCGCTCGACGAGCAGGAGCCGCTCACGTTCATCGTCGACTCCGGCCTCGAGGACGAAGGCGGGGCCTCCGTCGCCGTGCCTCGCGCCACCCTTGGCCTCCTCGGCATTCCCGCTCCGCCCCTCACCGAGGAGGTGGGCGAATCGGGCGCCGGCCGCCTCTCGCATCGCTACGGACGCTTCCCGGTCCGACGCGTCGGCCTCGGCCGGCTGGTCCAGGACGAGGCGACCGGCCTCTACGGCATCTTCCCGGACGAGTGGGCCGAGCTGGACGGGATCCGGATCCACGGCATCGTCAGCCACGGCTTCCTGCGCCGCTATGCCTGGACGCTCGACTTCGAGCGGATGACGATGACGTTCGCGACGTAGGCTTACCCCGTGCACGACGAGGAACTGAGCCACGTCGACGAGAGCGGCGCCGTTCGCATGGTGGATGTCGGCGCCAAGCCATCCGTGCGTCGCCGAGCGCGTGCGAGAGCCTTTGTCCGGATGAGCGCGGGGACCGCCGCGCGTCTCGGCGACCTGCCGAAGGGCGACGTCCTGACGACGGCCCAGCTCGCCGGGATCATGGCGGCGAAGCGGACGGCGGAGCTGATCCCGCTCTGCCATCCGTTTCCCCTCAGCCACGTCGACGTGCGGCTCGAGGTCGAGGAGGACGGCGTCGCGATCGAGGCGAGCGCCGAGACGACGGCCCAGACCGGTGTCGAGATGGAGGCGCTGACTGCGGCCTCCGTCGCCGCGCTAACCGTCTACGACATGGTCAAGGCGGTCGACGGGGGCATGATCGTCGAGGACGTCCGCCTGCTCGAGAAGACGAAGGAGGCCGCCGAGTGAGGGCGGCCGTCCTCACCGTCTCCGACGGCGTCTCCGCCGGGGAGCGGGAGGACAGGAGCGGCGAGGCCCTGGCCGAGCTGCTCGTCGCGGACGGCTACGAGGTCGAGCGCCGCGTCGTCCCGGACGAGCGCGAGGCGATCACGGAGGCCCTGCGCGAGCTGTCCGGGTCGGTGCAGGTCGTGCTCACAACGGGCGGCACCGGCTTCGGCCCTCGTGACGTCACGCCCGAGGCCACGCGGGAGGTTCTCGACCGCTCCGCCCCCGGCATCGCGGAGGCGATCCGGGCCGACTCGATCGCCAGGACGCCGCACGGCCTCCTCTCCCGCGGGGTGGCGGGGGTCGCCGGCTCCACGCTCGTCGTCAACCTGCCCGGCTCGCCGGGCGGGGCGCGGGACGGGTTCGCGGTGCTCCGGCCGGCGCTGGGGCACGCGCTCGAGCTGCTCGCCGGCGAGGCGACTGCCCATCAGCAGACGTGACGTCCGCGGCTCTCCATTACCCGAGGCTCTTCCTCTCGCTCGTCAAGTTCGAGCACACGATCTTCGCGCTCCCGTTCGCTTACATCGGCGCCTTCCTGGCCGTCGACGGCGTCCCGAGCGCGTCCGACCTCCTCTGGATCACCGTGGCGATGGTCGGCGCTCGGAGCCTGGCGATGGCGCTCAACCGCCTGATCGACGCCGGCATCGACGCGCGAAACCCGCGCACCGCGGCCCGGGAGCTCCCACGAGGAGCCCTGAGGCCCTGGCAGGTGGTCCTCTTCTGCCTCGTCTCGCTCGCGGTCTTTCTCGTCGCCGTCTACCAGCTGGCGCCGATCGTGCGCTGGCTCTGGCCGATCCCGGTCGCCGCCTTCGTCCTCTACCCCTACCTGAAGCGGGCGACGTGGCTGTCGCACTTCTGGCTCGGCGCCGTCGACGGGCTGGCGCCCGTCGGCGCGTGGGCGGCGATCACGAACGACCTCCCGCTCGAGGCCTGGCTCCTCGGCGCCGCCGTCGCGGTCTGGGTGGCCGGCTTCGACGTGCTGTATGCGCTCTTCGACCTCGAGCACGACCGTGCCCACGGGCTCCACTCGGTGCCGGCGCGGTTCGGCGTGCCGGCGGCGTTCGCGGTCTCCCGAGCCTGCCACGTCGCCACGGTCGTCTTCCTCGTGCTCGCCGGGCTGACGATCGGTGTCGGCGTGCTCTACTGGCTCGGGGTGGCCGTCGTGGCGGGACTGCTGCTGTACGAGCACTCCCTCGTCTCGCCGCGCGACACGAGCCGTCTCGACATGGCCTTCTTCACCCTGAACGGCGTCATCAGCGTCACGTTCTTCCTCTTCGTCCTCGCGGACGTGATCGTGTGATCGCGGCGCGGCGCCTCGGTCGCAGCTTCGGCGCGAAGAGCGTCCTCCGCGACCTCGACCTGGACGTCGCCGAGCGCGACCTTCTGCTCGTCACCGGGCCGAACGGGTCCGGGAAGTCGACCCTGCTCGCGCTCTGCGCGGGGCTGCTCGCGCCCACCCGCGGTGAGCTCGAGGTGAGGGTCGAGCGCGGCCGGATCGGCTACCTGGCGCACGAGCCGCTCGTGTACCGCGAGCTCTCGGCGCTCGAGAACCTCGATCTCTACGGGCGCCTCTATCGCGTTCCCGAGCGGCGCGAGCGCATCGGGATGCTCCTCGAGCGCTACGGCCTCTGGGACGCTCGGCGCGAGCGCGTGGCCGCCTTCTCCCGAGGCATGCAGCAGCGGCTCGCGCTCTGCCGCACCCTATTGCACGAGCCCGACCTGCTCCTGCTCGACGAGCCGTACGCGGGCCTCGACGAGGAGGGCGCCGCGCTCCTCGACAGCGAGCTCGCGGCGCTGGCCGGAGCCGCGGACGCTGCTCCTGGCCACTCACGACCCCGCGCGCGTCGTTCGCTCGCCACGGGAAGGCTGGCGCTGGCATGAGCTATCTGCCGGACGTCGGCACGCTTGCCAGCGAAGGACCTGCTCCTCGAGCTGCGTTCGCGGGACACCGTGCCGGCGATGCTGCTCTTCGTCGTCTCCACCCTCGTCGTCTTCAACTTCGCCCTTCCGGCAGGCGCGTCGGCCGAGGCGGCCTACGGGCTGCTCTGGGCGGCTCTCGTCTTCACCGCGATCCTCGGGCTCACGCGCGCCTTCGCCGCGGAGCGGGAGCAGCGCGTGCTCGACGGCCTCGTCCTGGCGCCCTCCGACCGGAGCGCGATCTGGCTCGGCAAGGCGATCGCCGTCGTTGCCTTCCTCGCGCTCGCCGAGCTCGTCGCCCTGCCCGCCTTCGCCCTCTTCTTCGAACCCGTGAGCTGGGAGCTCGTCGCCGCCGTCGCCCTGGCGAGCGTCGGATTCGCCGTCGTCGGGCACGCTCCTCGCGGCGATGGCTGCCGCGAGCCGAGCGCGGGAGCTGCTCCTGCCGCTCCTCTTTTTCCCGCTCGTGATCCCGATCGTCGTCGGCGGTGTCGGCGCCTCGATCGGCGACGATCCCGGGCGCTACCTCGGCTTCCTCGCCCTCTACGACCTGATCTTTGCGATCCTGTCCTGGGCGAGCTTTGAGTACGTCGTTACGGAATAGCCGCGCGGTCGTGCTCGCGGCCGCAGCCGCGGGCCTCCTCCTCCTGGGCATCGCGCTCGCGTTCTACTGGGTTCCGAACGCGCCGGACGAGGGCTTCCGCCAGCGCATCTTCTACATCCACGTCCCGATCGCGCTGACGTCGTACGCCTGCTTCTTCTGGGCTGCGTGGAAGGCGCTCCGCCTCCTCTGGACGCGCGATCAGCGCTACGACCTCGAGAGCTACACCGCTGTCCACATGGGCGTCATCTTCGGGATTCTCACGCTCGTCACCGGGTCGATCTGGGCGAGGACGTCCTGGGGGGTCTGGTGGACGTGGAGCGAGCGCCAGCTCGTCCTCTTCCTCGTCCTCTTCCTCTTCTACTCGGCGTACTTCATGCTTCGCTTCTCGGTCGAGCCGGGCCCGCGACGGGCGAGCATGTCGGCCGTCTACGCGCTCTTCGGCGTCGTCCTCATCCCCGTGAGCTTTCTCGCGATCCGGCTCGCGGAGGGGCTGATCCACCCGGTCGTCTTCGACCGCGACCTCGGCTCGAACCTCTCCGGGAGCCAGCTCCTGACCTTCTGCGTCTGCCTCGCGGGGATGGTCGCGCTCGCCGGGTCCCTCTACGTCAACGAGCTGACCGGGAAGCGGGTGGACGAGCGGTTGCAGGAGCTTCGGGAGGCTCTCTCGTGACCTCGGCCGAGCGCTACGTCACCGCCGCTTACCTCGTCGTGCTCGCCGTTGTCCTCGCCTACGTCGTCATCTACGCGTTCAAGCTCTCGCGACTCGAGCGCGAGGTGAGCGAGCTTGCAGAGCTCGCCCGGCGCCGGAAGGAGGATCCAGCGTAGTGGGCGAGGTCGGGCTCCTTCTCTTCTGGCCGGCGCTTGCAGGCTACGCGGAGGCGGCGGTCGCCTACGCCGGGGACACGGTGCGCCCCGGTCGCCTCGTGCGCTATGCGATCTGGGGCGTCCGCCTCGGCTGGCTGGCGCAGACGGCGTTCCTCGTCGCGCAGGCGGCGAGCGCGGACGGGTTCCCCTGGGGTAGCTGGGCCGGGTCGCTGAACCTGTTCGTCTGGATGTGCGTCGGCGCCTATCTGATCTGGGGCTGCCGCGCGCCCTTCCGACTGCTCGGCCTCGTGGTCATGCCCCTGGCCGCCCTGCTCCTCGTCCTCGCGTGGGCGGCGGGAGGCGCCGGCGAGCCGGCCCAGAGCGAGTTCGGGAATGCCTTCCTCGCCTTCCACGTCGGCCTCATCCTCGCCGCCTTCGCGGGCTTCACGCTCGCGGCCGCGCTGGCGGCGCTCTACCTGTGGCAGGAGCGCCGGCTGAAGCGGCGCACTCCAGGAGTGCTTCGGCTCCGCTCCCCGTCCCTCGAGACGCTCGACCGGCTGACCGGCCGCACGATCGTGTTCGCGCTGCCCGCGCTGACCCTCGGGGCGGGCCTGGGGCTCGCCCGCCTGCAGGCCGACGGTGCCGCCTTCGACCCGATCATGGGCCTCACCCTGCTCACCTGGGCCGTGTACGCGGCCTTCCTCGTCCTGCGCTGGGAGGCGGGCTGGCGCGGGCGGCGCAGCGCCTACCTCGCGCTCGCCGGCTTCCTGCTCGTCGTCCTCGTTCGCGTCGTCCTGACTCCGTTCGTCCACTTCTGATGCAGCTCATCCTCGTCGGAACCTCGTACCAGCGCGCCCCCGTGGAGCTCCGGGAGCTGCTCGCGTACGATCCCGCGCTGCGGCGGGAGGCGCTCGGGCGCCTGGCGGCGGAAGGCGCCGAGGCGGCGGTCCTCTCGACCTGCAACCGCACGGAGGTCTACGGGGTCAGCGCCGAGCCGGCCGAGCTCGAGGAGCGGATCTACGGGGAGCTCGCCGGCCTGTCGGGCCTCTCGCACACCGAGCTCGCCCCGGCCCTCTACTCGGTGAGCGACGAGGCGGCTGCCGTCCACCTCTTCCGCGTCGCCGCCGGGCTCGACTCGATGGTGCCCGGCGAGGCGCAGATCCTCGGCCAGGTGCGGGAGGCCTACGAGGCGGCGCGGGAGACCGAGACGACGGGCGCGACGCTGCACCGGCTCTTCCGCCAGGCCCTGCGAGTCGGCAAGCGGGTGCGGACGGAGACGGCGATCGGAGAAAACCCGGCCTCGGTCTCCTCGGCGGCCGCCCAGCTCGCCGAGCGCGTCTTCGAGGACCTGGCCGGTCGGCGGATCCTTCTCCTCGGCGCGGGGAAGACAGCCGACCTGACGGCGGCGAACCTCATCTCCCGCGGGGTCGGCGAGATCGTCGTCGCCAACCGCTCGCCGGAGCGCGCCGAGGCGCTCGCGCGGCGGTTCGGCGGCCGGGCAGTGGGACTCGACCAGGTCGAGGCCGAGCTCGTCCGGGCGGACGTCGTCGTCGCCTCCACCAGCTCGCAGGGCTTCGTCCTCTCCGCTACGCAGGTCGAGCGAGCCGTGAAGGAGCGCCGCGGCCGGCCGATCTTCTTCATCGACATCGCTGTCCCTCGCGACGTCGACCCCGCCGTGATCGAGCTGGAGGGCTGCTATCTCTACGACATCGACGATCTGGAGCGCGTCGTCGCCGAGAGCGTCGCCGGCCGGCGCGAGGAGGCCGTTCGTGCCGAGGCGATCGTGAGCGAGGAAGCCGACTCCTTCCGCGCGTGGCAGCTCTCGCTCGACGTCGTGCCCGCGATCTCGTCGCTCCGCGCCCGCGCCGAGTCGATCCGCCGCGAGGAGCTCGAGCGCGCCCAGGGCCGCCTCGCCTCGCTCTCCCCGAGCCAGCGGCGGGCGGTCGAGGCGCTGACGAGCCAGATCGTGGCGAAGCTCCTGCACCAGCCCACCGTGCGCATGAAGGAGGCCGCGGCGGGAGCCGAGGGCGTCCTCTACGCGGACGCGGTGCGGCACCTCTTCGGGCTCGGCGACGATGCTGGTCAGGCTCGGAAGCCGCGGCAGTAGGCTGGCGCTCACCCAGGCGGAGCTCGTCGCCGACGCGCTCCGGCTCGCGACCGCCGCCGAGGTCGCCATCGTCCCGATCACGACCGCCGGCGACCGCGACCGCTCGAAGCCGTTCGGCGAGATCGGCGCCCGCGGGGTCTTCGTGAAGGAGATCGAGGAGGCCCTCCTCGCCGGGCGGATCGACGTCGCCGTCCACTCCGCCAAGGACATGACCTCGACGGACACGGAGGGGCTGGCGGTCGGGGCGTACCTCCGCAGGGAAGACCCCCGCGACGCACTCTGCGGTGCCGCCGGGCTGCGCCCGGGAATGCGTGTCGGCACCGCCTCGATCCGCCGCCGCTCGCAGCTGCTCGCGCTCGAGCCGAGCCTCGAGGTCGAGCCCCTGCGCGGCAACGTCGACACCCGCCTGCGAAAGCGCGCCGAGCGGGGGCTCGACGCGATCGTCCTCGCGGCCGCGGGTCTCGAGCGCCTGGGGCTCGCCGGGGAGATCGGCCATCGCTTCCCTCCGGAGGAGCTGCTCCCCGAGGCCGGCCAGGGCGCGGTGGGGCTCCAGGTACGCGCCGGGGACGAGAAGCTGGTCGCTTCGCTGGACGACGAGGAGACGCGGAGGCGCGTCCAGGCCGAGCGGGCCTGCGTCGCGCGCATCGGTGGCGGGTGTCTCGCGCCTGTCGCCGCCCACCACGACGGAGCCGCCCTCACCGCGCTCGTTGCCGACGAGGACGGCGCCTGGATCGAGCGGCGAAGCGGTGTCGACCCGGTCGAGCTGGCGGACGAGCTCGTGGCCGCTGCGGCGCGGCGCGGATGAGGGTCGTTCTCACCGGAACGGAGGGGGTTGCTGCGCCGCTCGCCGAGCAACTCGAACGAGAGGGCTTCGAGGTCGCGGCGTGCCCGCTCGTCGCCGTCGAGCCGCTCGGGGGGCCGCCCATCCGGCTCGCCGGGTACGACTGGCTCCTGCTCACCAGTCGAAGCGGCGTGGAGGCGCTCGCCGCCCGCCTCGAGGGCCCGCTGCCGCGGGTCGGGGTGGTCGGGCCGGGTACCGCCGAGGCGTTGCGTGAGCACGGGATCGAGCCGGACGTCGTGGCGGCCACATCCACCCAGGAGGGGCTTGCCGCGGAGCTGCCGAGGCCGGCGGGCCGCGTGCTCTTCGCGGGCGCGGAGGACGCTCGCGGCGTCCTCGTGCGCGAGCTCGGCGCCGACTTCGTCCCTCTCTACCGCACCGTGGAGCTGCGGCCGGGGCCCTTCCCCGAGGCCGACCTCGTCGTGCTCGCCTCCGCCTCCGCGGCGCGGAGCTTCGCGGCGCTCGGGCTCGACCTTCCCTGCGTGTCGATCGGGCCGGTCACCTCGGCGGCGGCCCGCGAGCACGGCCTGCCCCTGGTCGCCGAGGCGGAGACGCACGACCGGGAGGGGCTCGTCGCAGCGGTTAAGCTCGCGGCATCCCACGGTTCATCACCTTCCTGACCGACTTCGGCCTCGAGGACGACTTTGTCGGCACGTGCCGCGGCGTCATCAAGCGGATCGCGCCGGACGCGGAGGTCATCGACATCACGCACGGGATCGCGCCGACGAACGTGCTCCAGGGTGCGCTCGTCCTCGCCAACACGCTTCCGTACATGCCCGAGGGCGTTCACCTCGCCGTCGTCGACCCGGGCGTCGGCGGGGAGCGGAAGCCGCTCGCGCTGCGTGGAGGCGACGGCCGGCTCTATGTCGGCCCCGACAACGGCCTCCTCCTGGTCGCCGCGGAGCGGTTGGGCGGGATCGAAGCCGCCGTCGAGCTGGTCGAGCCGGCGTACCGCTTGCAGCCGACAGCGCACACCTTTCACGGCAGGGACATCTTCGCGCCGGCGGCCGCTCATCTCGCCGCCGGGCTCGAGCTGGAGGAGCTCGGGCCGCCGGTGCCGCCGGGCGAGCTGGTTCGCCTCGAGCTGCCTACGCCGAGGATGGGAGCGCGCCGGATCCGGGCGACGGTCGTCTACGTCGACCGCTTCGGCAACGTCCAGCTGAACCTGACGAGCGCCGAGCTCGAGAGCGTCGGGATCGACCCGGAGGCGCGGGTCGAGGTCGCCGTCGGCTTCGAGCGCTACTTCGCGGTGGTCGCCTCGACGTTCGCGGAGGTCAGGCGCGGCGACATCGTCCTCTACGAGGACGCGTACCGGAACGTCTCCCTGGCGATCAACCAGGGCAACGCCGCCGAGATGTTCGGGGTCGTCCTCGGCCAGGAGGTCGAGCTGACGGCGCTCCAATGAACGCGCTCGTCATGGACGCTGGACGGCGGTTCGCCCGCCTCGCCACGCGCGCAGTCGTGGCCCGCCCGGCCCTCTGGCGCCTCTTCCGCCGTCCGCTCCGCGCCCAGTTCGACGCGCTGGCGCCCGCGTGGGAGGAGCTGCTCGGGCCGGAGGCGCTCGCTCCGCTCGCGGCCTCGCTCGACCGCCTCGAGGCTCCTCCGGCACGCGTCCTCGACGTCGGGACCGGTACCGGGAAGGCCGCCCGGCTCGTGGCGGAGCGCTTTCCCGACGCGGAGGTCCTGGGAGTCGACCTGGCGCCCGCGATGGTCGAGGAGGCTCACCGCCTGCTGCCGCCGGAGCTCGCCGCCCGCGTGCGCTTCCGGGTTGCCGACGCCTCGGCGCTCCCGGTCCCGGACGGGGCGTTCGAGCTGGTCGTCCTGCTCAACATGATCCCGTTCTTCGAGGAGCTCTCCCGGGTGACGGCGCCGGGCGGGTCGCTCGTCGTCGCCCACGTCTCCGGGCCCTCGACGCCGATCTGGACGCCGGCGGAGACGCTGCGCGCGCGGCTCGCGCCGCTCGGCTTCGACAGCTTCGAAGAGCTCGCCGCCGGGGGCGGCACCGCGCTGGTGGCGCGAAAAACCACCGCCGAGTAGAATTTCGCCAAACGGCGTTCGCGGCACGGTCGCACCGGCCCGGACGCCGTTCTTTCGCGCTCAGGTCCGGGCGATGACGCTGATCTCCAGCTCCTGCATCCGCTCGTAGACCTTGCGATCGCGGGTGTAGTACCAGCGGTCGTAGACGAGCAGGCCGATCGGCACCCAGAGGATCACCCAGGAGGTGATCTGGAGCCCTTCGGCGACGAGCTCCAGGAGTGAATCGCCGCTCGTCTCGAGCGGCCGAGCGATTGCGTTGAGGACGAGCACCGCGACGAGGCCGACGAGCAACGCCCGGATCCCGTGCCGCGTCACCTCGCGGAGGTCGCGCTCGGTTCCGGCGAGCCTCACGCGGCAGTACCTCCCAACGGCGTCCCCCGCCCGCTGCTCCACGCCGGGCTCGACCTCCTCGGCGGGAAGCTCGACGACCGCGTGGAAGCGGGACCTCAGGCTCTCGCCCTTGATCCGCGCGGCGATCACGTCCATCCCGGAGCGGTCGCCGTACGTCTCGTACTCCGGCGATAACGGGGTGAGGTCCGGGGCCGTGAACAGGTTCGCCAGGGACGGGAGGGGAAGCCTGATCTCGACGTCGCGGCGCCGGCGCAGAAACGACAAGGGCGAGAACTATGGCGACTACACTCCGCACGTGCGGACCCTCGACGGCGTTCTCGCCGAGCGATGAACCTCTTCCGCTTCGTCCCCGGCTACACGGAGTACGTCTACGAGGCGGGCAAGGAGCCGCTGCTCCTCATGCTCATCGCCTTTCTGGTCGCGTTCCTGCTGACGCGCGGCTATACGCGCATCGCCCGGGTGCGCGGCTGGGGGAGCGCCCACGTCGGCGACGTCCACATGCACCACGTCGTCGTCGGCATCGTTCTCATGACGGCCGCGGGCGTGATCGGGCTCGGCTTCACGCCGGGCGAGGTCTTCGAGGAGTGGCTTGCCATCGCGTTCGGGGTCGGCGCCGCGCTCACGCTCGACGAGTTCGCGATGATCTTCCACCTGGAGGACGTTTACTGGTCGACCGAGGGGCGAGCATCCGTGGACGCGGTGGTGACCGCGATCGTGATCCTCCTGCTCGGGCTCGTCGCCACCGCCCCGTTCGGCGCCGAGCGCGGCAACGAGCCAGCCTCGGACTTCTGGCTCGCCATCGGGCTCAACGTCGTCTTCGTCGTCGTGACCTTCCTGAAAGGGAAGCTGAAGCTGGCGCTCGCCGGCGTCGTCTTTCCGCTCTTCGCGCTGGTGGGTGCCGTGCGGCTGGCGAAGCCTGGCTCCTGGTGGGCCCGGCGCTTCTACAAGCCGGACGGACGCAAGCACAGACGGGCGGCCGCGCGGGAAGCGATGCGCCGGGAGCGCTGGGAGCATCGCGAGACGTGGTTCTACGACCTGGTCGGGGGAGCGCCCAGTCGGCCGTCGCCGCACGAACCGCCGAACGGACGGGAGCTTGACCGCCCGTAGCCTCCTGGCGGCGGCGGCCCTGCTCGCCGTCCTGGCGGCGCCGGCGGCGGCCGCGACCGGGCCCGAGCAGGAGCTCGCCGACCGGTATGCGCCGATCGTCGCCCTCAAGGAGCTCGAGGGGACGTGCGACGGGACGACGCACAGCGGCGAGCCGTGGCGCCCCACGACGGTGCAGATCGTGCTCGGCAACCCCGAGGTGATCCTGCGCGGCCCGGGCCGGGGCAACCCCGTCGTCGAGACGGCACCGACGGCGGCCGACCTTCACGGCAGGGGGGACGGCTACTTCCTCGACTTCCCGGGGAACCCGTTGCGCCCCGGCTGCACGTACGAGAAGGACGGGAGTCGGTTCGCCGAGGGTCAGCCCTCCGTCGCCTACGCGCACGTCACGACCGAGGCGGGCATCCCTGGGAAGCTCGCGCTCGAGTACTGGTTCTACTACTACTTCAACGACTTCAACAACAAGCACGAGAGCGACTGGGAGGGCATCCAGCTCGTCTTCGACGCCGACACCGTCGAGGAGGCCCTGCTCACGGAGCCCACCGAGGTCGGCTTCGCGCAGCACGAGGGCGGCGAGCGCGCGGACTGGAACGACGAGAAGCTCGAGAAGGTCGGCGACCACCCGGTCGTGTACCCGGCGGCCGGCTCGCACGCGAGCTATTTCTCGGACCGGCTCTGGCTCGGCCGGGGGGCGAGCGAGGGGATCGGCTGCGACGACTCGACCGGTCCGTCGAATCGGATGCAGCTCGCGGCCGTCGTCGTGCCGACGGAGCCGCAGGCGGCTGACGGAAACCTCGCCTGGCTCGCGTACGAGGGTCTCTGGGGCGAGAGAGAGCGGGCGCCGAACAACGGACCGACCGGGCCGAACACGAAGAACCGCTGGCGCGAGCCGATCACCTGGCAGGATGACCTGCGGGGAGGAAGCGTGGCCGTGCCGGGCGGGCGGACCTTCGGGCCCAGCGTGAGCGGTGCGTTTTGCGGCGGCGTCGAGTTCGCCGCCGGCCGCCTCGTCGACTACTTCGAGCACCCGGCGTTGACGATCCTGGCCATCGTCGTCCTCGTCGGGCTCGTGGGGCTTCTCCTCTGGCGGACTCGCTGGCTGCCGGCACGGCCGGAGCCGATCCGGGCGCAGCGCGGCGCGGGTCAGATCCTCCTCGCCGCCGGGCGGCTCTACGTCCGGCATCCGCTTCGCTTCCTCGCTCTGGGGTCGGTCTTTCTCTGGCTCGAGGCCGTCGCCGCCGGGATTCAGTGGCTGGTCACCACGCTCGTTCCGGACGTGGAGCTGAGCGTCTCCCTCACCGCCCTCTCGACCATCCTGGCGAGCCCGGCGATCGCGCTCGTGCTCCGCAACCTCGACTCGGGCCGCGGTCTCGGATGTCTCCGGGCCTACCGGCTCGTCCTGCGCCGCTTCTGGAGCCTGCTCGGAGCGGCCTTGATCGCCGTGCTCGTGCAGCTCGCGATCGCCCTGACGCTCGTCGGCATCCCTGTCGCCGTCTATCGGTTCGTCAGGCGGATCTTCGTCCTGTTCGAGGTCGTCCTGCATCGCCGCTCGGCGAGGTCCTCCCAGGGCGCCTCGGTGGCACTCGTGCGCGGGCACTGGTGGCGAACCGCGCTCCTCGTCGGCCTGCTCTACGTGATCCTGATCGGAGTCGGGCCCGTCGTCGGCTTCGTGCTCCTCTTCGAGACGGGCTTCTCGCCCGCGCTCATCGACGCGATCGGCTCCGTCATCTACATGGTCGTCTTTCCGTACGCGGCGATCGCCGCAACGCTCCTTTACTTCGACCTCCTGGAGCGGCGCCGGGACGCGGAGGCGCCGGTCCGCTAGCCGTCATTCGAGCGAGCCCTCCGGCAAGCGGAGGTTGAGGGCGCCGGCGACGGCGACGACAGCGGCCATTCCGAGGAACACCTCCGTTCCGTAGCCGTCGTCGAGCAGGGATCCGATCAGCGGCACGAGCGGGACGGGGATGGCGGAGCCGACCAGCGTCACGAACGCGACCGGGGCGGTCGGCTCGCTGGGATTGAGGCGCTGGGCTCGTGCGACGGCGATCCCGTACGGCAGCGCGAAGCCGATCCCGGCCGCAACCACGGCTACGAGCGCGAGTGCGACCGAGCTCTCCAGCGCCAGCAGCGCGAGCCCCGCGGCTGCCAGAAAGGTCGCGCCGCCGGCCAGCAGCGCAGGGCTGAAACCGCGCTGCGCGAGCATCCCGCCCGCCTCGCGAGCGGCGGCCGAGACGCCGAACATGATGAAGCTCAGCACGCCCGCCGTGGCGGCCGCGAGGCCCTGGTCGACGTTCAGGTAGTGGACGAGCCAGGAGCCGAGGATCAACGGCACCGAGAAGATCGACACGAACAGCGCCGCGAGCCGCCACACGCGTCCGCTGCGAACCGCGAGCCGGAGGAACCCACCGCCGCGGCGGGGCTCGTAGCTGATGCCTTCGCGTTTGATCAGGAACGGAAGCGCTGTGAGGGCGACGGCGGCGGAGAGCACGAACGTCAGGCGCCAGTCGACACCGAGGTCGCCGAGAATTGCGCCCAGCCCGAGGCCGCCCGCGGCGCCCAGCTGGATCGCGGCGCCGAACAGCGCCACCCGGGTCACACCGCCCGTCGCCCCGGCGAACACGGGGCCTGACACGACCGCCAGGCCGAGGCCGAAGCCTGTGACCGCCCGACCGACGACCAGCCCGGCGAAAATCGGAGTCGTCGCGAAGACGACGTTCCCGGCCGCGCCCAGCACCGCCGCAACGGTCATCGTGCGCACGATCCCGATGCGTTCCGCGATCTTCGGCGCGAGGAGCGTGCCGGGGAGCGAGAAGCCGAGCAGGAGCGTTCCCGACAGCAGGCCGACGGTCGCAAGCGAGATGTCGAACTCCGTGCTGAGCGGATCGACGACGGCACCGACGTTGCCGACGGACCACGCCGCGCCCAGGGCGACCAGGAAGACCGCCCAGCCCGCGCCGCGTCCGCCGCGCCGATCAGTCACCCGCGCGGCTCCGTTGGCGTCGTCAAGGCAGTGAGCTCCTGATGGCGAGGGCCGGAATCGAACCGGCGACACCACGGTTTTCAGCCGTGTGCTCTACCAACTGAGCTACCTCGCCGCGGCACCGAAGTGTAGCCTCACCGGCCGTGGCGGACGGACAGGAGTCGAAGGCGGCGATCATCGGCGCGGCGCTCGATCTCGGCGCCGGGAGGCGCGGCGTCGACATGGGCCCGTCCGCGATCCGCTACGCGGGGCTCGAGGACCGGCTTCAGGAGCTCGGGATCGAGTGCGAGGACTGGGGGAACGTCGAGACGGCGGTCGCCGAGGCCACCGCTAGCGGCGACCCGCGGGCGCGCTTCCTCGACCAGATCAAGGAGACCTGTGAGCGTATCGCCCACGCCGTCGCCCGGGCGGTGCGGGAGGGACGTACGCCGATCGTCCTCGGCGGCGACCACTCCATCGCGCTGGGGACGCTCGGCGGGGTCGCCTCGGTCTACGGGCCCGGAGGCGTGCTCTGGTTGGACGCCCACGGCGACCTGAACACGCCGGAGACGACGCCGAGCGGGAACGTGCACGGCATGCCGCTCGCAGCAGCGCTCGGGCGGGCCTCGGAAGCGTTCGCCAGCGACGCCTGGCCGCTCCCGGCCCTCGACCCGGATCGCGTCGTCCTCATCGGCGTCCGCTCGCTGGACGAGGGAGAGCGCGCGTTCGTCCGCGAGAGCGGGATCGGCGTCCACACCATGAGCGAGCTCGATCGCCGCGGCATCGAGCCGGTCGTCCGCGAGGCCCTGGAGCGGGTCGACGGCGCCGCCTTCGTCCACGTCTCGCTCGACATGGACGTCGTCGATCCGGACATGACCCCCGGGGTGGGGACGCCGGTCCGCGGCGGTCTCTCCTACCGCGAGGCCCACCTGGCGATGGAGCTCGTGGCCGAGTCGGGGCTCATGAGCTCGCTCGAGATCGTCGAGGTGAATCCGATCCTCGACCGCGGCAACGAAACGGCGGCGCTCGCCGTCGAGCTGGCAGCGAGCGCCTTCGGCGCCAGGATCCTCTAGTCGAGGAAGCGTTCGATCGCCGCGGCGGTCTCCTGGTACGCGTCCCAGAGCACGATGTGCCCGCCCGGGACGACCACGACCTCGAGGAGGTCGCCGAGCGCGGCCGTGTAGCCGACGAGCTCGGCGGCGCTGACGAGCTTCGCGTGCTCCGCGGCGACGAGGAGCGTCGGGACGCGCAGCGACGCCCACGGCGGGGGCGCAGCCGCCATCTCTCGGTACGCGGTTGCGACGGCGGCGGTCGAGTAGCGGTAGAACCAGCCGCCTCCGGGCTGCTCGACGAGGTGCTCGCGCATCTCCTCCTCGAGGAACTCGCGCGGCGTGTGCTCGACGCTCGCCTCCCTCGCCGCGAGCGCTTGCTCCATCGAGGCGTACGGCTCCCGTTCGAGCTCGCCTTTCGCCAGGGGCTCGCCGAAGTCCTGAGGCACCCACAGCGCGGGGTCGAGCAGGACGGCGCGCTCGACGAGCTCAGGCCGGCGCGCGGTGATCTCGGCGACGAGCCGGCCGCCGAAGCTGTGGCCGATCCAGGCTCCCGGCTCCGAGATCGTCTCGAGCACGTCCTCGACGTGCTTCCTGAGCGTCCACGGCTCCTCCCAGCCCGAGCGGCCGTGTCCTCGCAGGTCCAGGGCGCGCACGCGGAAGCGTCCGGCGAGCCGCTCCTCGGCGAGCCTGCGGAAGCGCATGCCGTGCGCGCAGACGCCGTGCAGGCATACGAGCTGGGGCCCGTCCTCCGGCCCCCAGACGTGCTCGTTGAGCCTCAGGGAAGCTTCCCTTCCAGCGCGTCCACGAGCCGGGGAAGCGTCTCGCGCCAGTCGCCGACGACGCCGACGTCGGCGTGCTCGAAGATCGGCGCCCGCTCGTTCGCGTTCAGGGCGACGATGACGCCCGCGCGCACCGAGCCGACCATGTGCTCGAAGGCGCCGCGGACGCCGACCTCGACGAGGAGCCTGGGCGCGATTGCCCTCCCGGTCAGCCCGATCTGGCGGTTCCTGGGCAGCCAGCCGGCATCCGTCACGTCCCGGCTCGCGCCGACGGCGGCGCCGAGACGGCGGGCCTGGTTCTCGATCTCCGCCAGAGCCTCGGGGCCTCCGATGCCCTTGCCGACGCAGAGGCAGACTCTCGCCGCATCGAGCTCGTAGCCGGCGGTCGTCCGGTCGCGCTCGCGGGTGACGAGGCGGGTGAGGGGCTCGGGGAGGTCGCCCGCGGCCAGCTCCACCACCTCGGCCTCGGCGTCGTCGCGCGGCTCGACGGGCGCGAACATCCCGGGCCGCACGGTCGCGAGTTGCGGCGTGGTCGCGCCCATGATCACGGAGACGATGTTGCCCCCGAACGCGGGCTTGTACTGAATGAGGCGGCCGGCCCGGTCGATGCCGAGGTCGACGCAGTCGCCGGTCATCCCGAGCTCCAGCTCGCCGGCGACGCGGGGCCCGTAATCGCGTCCCTGGCTGGTGGAGGGGATGAGGAGCGCGTGCGGGCGCTCGGCCTCGACGACCCGGCGTAGGGCGGCGGCGAACGTCTCGGGGTGGTACTCGGCCATGCGTTCGTCGTCGACGAGGACGACGCGCTCGGCCCCGTGGCGGGCGGCTTCCCGCGCGGCGCCGGCCAGGCCGCTCCCGAGGACCAGGGCGACGTTCGCCCCCCCGAGCTTCCCGGCGAGCTCGCGGCCCTTCCCCAGGAGCTCGAGGGACACGCGGCGCGGCTCTTCCTCGACGAGCTCGACGACCGTCCAGCAGTCGTAGCTCCTGCCGGGCTCCCTGCCCAGTCGCTCGGGCTTCTCCCAGGAAGAGGGGGGCGGCCCCTCCGCCGCGGCCAGAAGCTCGAGCACCCGCGCGGCCGCCTGCTCGGGATCCGCCGCGACCTCGCCGTGGCGGTCGGGCGTCACGTCCTTCACCGCGAGCACGCGAGTCGGGGAGCCGGTCTGGCCGAAGCGGCGGTCGTCCTCCTGGACGTCGTCGACGAGGTCGGTGGCGGTCCACGTCCGGATGCGTCCCTCCGTCTCGGTCGCCTGGACGTCCCGCTTCGCCGGCCAGATGCCCTCGTTGATCCCCTCGGTCACGGAGACCACCGCGGGAAGCCCGAGCTCGTAGGTGTCGAAGCCCTCGTCGGTCTCCCGGCGAGCGCGCAGGACCTCGCCTGCGAGCTCCACGCGGTCGACATGCGTCAGCTGCTCCCAGCCGAGGAAGGCGGCGGTCTCGGGCGGCACCTGCCAGGTCTCGGAATCCACCGTCTTGTGCCCGCAGAGGACGAGATCGGCGCCCTCCTTGGCGACCGCCAGGGCCAGGGTGCGCGACGTGCCGATGGTGTCCGCGACGGCGAAGACCTTGTCGTTCAGGTGGATCGCGCGGTCGGCGCCCATCGCCAGCGTCATCCGCAGCGCCTCCTCCGCCTGCGGCGGGCCCATGGTCATCGTCACGACTTCGCCGCCGTGCTCGTCGCGGAGACGGATCGCCTCGGTCGTCGCGTAGACGTCGAGCTCGTTCAGCTCGAGCGGCACGCCTTCTCGCACGAGCCTCCTCGTCTCGGGATCGAGCCGCACGTGGCTCGGGTTCGGCACCTGCTTGACGAGGACGAGGATCTTCACGTCGGAGAGCCTAACCGCATGCCGGCTGTCCCTCGCGGGCACGGCCAAGTGCCTGGCACCAGGACAAGCCCGGGACGGCCGGGACCGTCCCCTACTCTCCAGGCGGGTCGTAGTAGCGGCGGCCGCGAAGTTGCTCAGGGAGGTGGTCGACGTCGTAGCCGGCCGGATCGTCCGGCGGGTAGACGTAGCCCTCGCCGTGGCCGAGCTTCTTCGCGCCGCGGTAGTGCGTGTCCCGAAGCGACTTCGGCGGACGGACGGCGCCGTGCTCGCGCACGTCTCGCCGCGCCGACCCGATCGCCTTCAGCACCGCGTTCGACTTCGGCGCGGTCGCGAGGTAGATGGTCGCGTGCGCGAGGTTGAGCTGGGCCTCGGGCAGCCCGACGTGCTCGACGGCGTGCGCGGCTGCCGCCGCCACGAGCAGCGCCTGCGAGTCGGCCATGCCGATGTCCTCCGAGGCGTGGACGATGAGACGCCGGGCGATGAAGCGCGGGTCCTCTCCGCCTTCCAGCATGGCGGCGAGGTAGTAGAGCGCGGCGTCCGGATCGGAGCCGCGGATCGACTTGATGAAGGCCGACGTGAAGTCGTAGTGCGCGTCTCCGCCCTTGTCGTAGACGACCGGCCGGAGGCGCGCAGCGTCCTCGACGTGGCGGGCCTCGAGCTCGACGCCCTCGGACCGCGCCGTCGACGACGCGAGCTCGAGGATGTTGAGGCCCGAGCGCGCGTCCCCGCCCGCCTTCACGGCGACGAGGTCGACGAGCTCGTCCGGGAGCGAGATCCCGAGGCTCCCGGCGCCGCGGCGCACGATCACCGCCACCTCGTCCAGCTCCAGCGGCTGCAGCTCGTAGACCCGGGTGCGCGAGAGCAGGGCGGAGTTGACCTCAAAGTACGGGTTCTCCGTCGTCGCGCCGATCAGCGTCAGGAGCCCGGACTCGACCGCGGGCAGGAGGGCGTCCTGCTGCGCCTTGTTGAAGCGGTGGATCTCGTCGAGGAAGAGGATCGTGCGCCGCCCTTCCGCCCCGAGCCGCTCCTTGGCCCGCGCGAGCACCGCGCGGACGTCGGCGACCGACGCGGACACCGCCGAGAGCTCCTCGAAGGCCGCGCCGGTCGCGCGGGCGATGATCCGCGCGAGCGTCGTCTTCCCGCTCCCGGGCGGGCCGTAGAAGACCGCCGAGCCGACCCGGTCCTCGGCGATCGCGCGCGCCAGGGCAGTATCCGGCCCGACAACGCCCCGCTGTCCTACGAAGTCCTCGAGCCGCTCCGGCCGCAGTCTCGCCGCCAGCGGCGCGAGCTCGCCGGCCCGCTCCTCGGCGGCATCGGAGAAGAGGTCGCTCACGCGACCAGTATGCTCGCCGGCGGACGTGGCCACCACGACGCTCCGCGACGAGGCGACGGGGCTCCTCCAGGAGTTGCTCCGCCTGAACACGGTCAACCCACCCGGGAACGAGACGGTGGCGGCCGAGCTTCTCCGCGCCTACCTGGAGGAATCCGGCGTCGCCTGCGACCTGTACGCGCGGGAGCCCGAACGGGCGAACCTCGTCGCCCGGATTCCCGGTCGTGGCGACGGGCCGAGCCTGCTCCTCCTCTCCCACACGGACACCGTCGTCGCCGACCCGGTCGAGTGGTCCGTCGACCCGTGGTCGGGCGAGCTTCGTGACAGCTGCGTCTGGGGCCGAGGGGCGCTGGACATGAAGGGCCACGCCGCCGCCGCGGCCACGGCGATCGCAACGCTCGCGCGCGAGGGCTTCGAGCCCGCGGGGGACCTCGTCTTCGCGGCCACGGCTGACGAGGAGGTGGGCGTCGACGTCGGCCTTTCCTGGCTCTGCAAGGCGCATCCCGACGCCGTGCGAACCGACTACTGCGTGAACGAAGGGGCGGGCGAGCGCGTGGCTCTGGACGGCCGGCCCGCGTACCTCTGCACGACCGCCGAGAAGGTGAGCGCGCCGTTCCGCCTCAGGGTTCACGGGCGAAGCGGTCACGCCTCGATGCCGGGGATCGCCGACAACGCCCTCGTCCGGGCGGCGCGACTGATCGAGCGTCTCGACGGGCTGAGCGAGCCTCCCCGGCTCATTCCGGAGACCGAAGCTCTCTTCGCCCGGCTCGGTGAGGTCCCGGAGCCGAAGGAGCTGGAGCGGGCGATCGCCGGTCTCCCCGCCGACGTCCGCCAGATGGTCGAGCCGATGGTCGGGTTCGCGATCTCCCCGACGATCGTCTCGGCCTCGACGAGCACGAACGTCATCCCGGGCCTGTGCGAGGTCGTGTTCGACTGCCGCCTGCTTCCCGGGGACACTCCCGCCGACGTCGAGCCGGCCGTGCGCGGCCGGCTCGGGGAGGACTCCTACGACCTCGAGTGGATCGAGGCGGTCGGGGGCACCCGCTCGCCGCTCGGGACGCCGCTGTGGGAGGCGATCGAGTCCTTCGTCGCCGAGATCGACCCCGACGCCGGAGTCGTCCCCGTCGTCTCGCCCGGGTTCACGGACAGCCACTTTCTCCGGAAAGCCTTCGGCACCGTCGCCTACGGCTTCTTTCCGATGCGGACGATGGACCCCGAGCTCGCCGCCCGCCTCGTCCACTCGGCCGACGAGCGAATCGCCGTGCAGGACCTCGAGCTCGGTGTGCGGTTCCTCCGGCACGTCGCAGCTACTCTGGGAGCGTGAGCCGAGAGAAGTCGGTCCGCCTGGGGGGCATGGCGCTTGCCAACGGCGTGCTCGTGCACGGTCCTCGCCACTGGTCCTGCGCCGTTCGCACCGACGACGGCGAGCTGAAGGTCGCCTCCGGGCTGAAGCCCGTTCGCGCAGCGGACGTGACGAGCCGCTTCGCGCGAGGCCCCGCGAGGATCGCCGAGATCTTCGCCCTGCTGCCCGAGGTGCGCCGAAGGCTCCCCGAGGCGAAGCTCCCGCTGCAGCGACCAGGCGTCCTCGGCGCGATGGCCGGGAGCATCGTCGCGATCCAGGCCGTGAGGCGCACGCGCTTCTCGCCGCTCACGCAGGAATCGCTGGCGGCGCTCCTCGCGCTCGGCCCTGCCCTCGTGGCGCTGCGGGGCACGGCGCTGGCCGAGTACCACGGCGCCGAGCACATCTCGATCGGGAGCTACGAGCACGGAGAGCCGCGCACGCGCGAGCACGAGCGCTGCGGGTCGCACATGGTCGGCCCGCTGCTCGCGACGACCGCCGTGGGAAGCGCGCTCGCGGCCCGCGCCCCGCGGCATCTGCGGCCCGCCGCACGTCTCGCTGCAGGGGTGGGCTCGGTCGCCGCCGCCGTCGAGGTCTTCTCCTGGATGGTCGCGAACGAGCGCCATCCGCTCGCCCGCGCGCTCGCCCGCCCGGGCCACGAGCTCCAGCAGCGGCTCGTCACCGCTGAGCCTTCGCCGGAGCAGCTCGAGGTGGCCAACGCGGCTCTGGCCGAATGCCTCCGCCTAGAATCGGGCCAAGATGGCCGTCGAGACGAGCCGGAAGCGCCTCCCGCCTGAGATCTTCGACCTCCCGGTCGAGAAGATGCGGGAGGGGTACTACACCGACGTCTATTTCAACCACGCCCGCGAGACCCTGCTCGAGGACGGTCGGCACCCGCGCGTGGTCATGCAGGTCTTCCAGAAGAAGCAGGCCGTGCTCGGCGGGATGGACGAGGCGATCGCGATCCTCAGGCTCTGCTCGGACGACTGGGACGAGCTGACCGTCCACGCGCTCTACGACGGCGACGAGATCTCGCCGTGGGAGACGGTGATGACGATCGAGGGCGACTACACCCTCTTCGCGCACCTGGAGACGTGCTACCTGGGCGTGCTGGCGCGCCGGACACTGATATCGACGAACGTCCGGCGGGTCGTCGAGGCGGCACGGGGGAAGCCGATCCTCTTCTTCCCGGCGCGGCACGACCACCACCGCGTCCAGACGGGCGACGGGTACGCCGCGCACGTCGCCGGCGCGATCGGCGTCTCGACCGACGCCCAGGCGTCCTGGTGGGGCGGCCGCGGCATCGGCACGGTGCCCCATGCGCTAATCGCCGCCTACGGTGGCAACACAGTGCTGGCCGCGACGAAGTTCGCCGAGTCGGCCTCGCCAGACGTGAACGTCGTCGTCCTCGTCGACTTCGAAAACGACTCCGTCCGGACCTCGCTCGAGGTGGCGCGGGCCATGGGCGACCGTCTCTGGGGCGTGCGCCTCGACACCTCCCGAACGCTCGTTGACCGCTCGCTCTGGAACGAGATGGGGGACTACGACCCGCGAGGCGTCAACGAGCGCCTTGTCCGCAAGGTCCGCGACGCGCTCGACGAGAACGGCTTCGAGCGCGTGAAGATCGTCGTCTCGGGCGGCTTCGACGTCGACCGCATCCGCGAGTTCGAGGCGAAGAGCGTGCCGGTCGACTCCTACGGCGTCGGCTCGTCCCTCATCCGCGGCGACAACGACTTCACAGCGGACATCGTCCTCACCGACGGCCTTCCGTCGGCGAAGGTCGGACGCGACTACCGACCGAGCCCACGGCTCGAGCTCGTCGACTAGAGCCCTTCAGCTTTCCCGGCAGCGTGCCGATGGAAGCGGCGGGTGGACTGGCTCGCGGACTTCATCAACGACCTTCCGGGGATCGCGCTCACGTGGCTGCCGCTGATCTTCCTCGGGCTGATCGTCTACCTCATCTGGAAGTCCCTCTCGCTCATGCCACGTGTGCGGCCGACCGAGGTGGAGCCCTCCTCGAAGTCCTCCGTCACGTGGGACGACATCGCCGGCGTCGACGACGCCGCGGCCGAGCTGCAAGAGGTTGTCGACTTCCTCAGGGACCCGCGCCGCTTCTCCAAGCTCGGCGCGCGCGTTCCCAAGGGGATCCTCCTCTACGGGCCGCCCGGGACCGGCAAGACCCTGCTCGCCAAAGCCGTCGCGCACGCCTCGGGCTCGACCTTCTACTCGCAGAGCGCCTCCGCGTTCGTCGAGATGTTCGCCGGCCTCGGCGCCGCGCGCATCCGCAAGCTCTTCGACCGCGCCCGCAAGCACGCGCCGGCGATCGTCTTCATCGACGAGCTCGACGCGGTCGGCACCCGGCGCAGCGGCAACAGCTTCAACCGCGAGCACGACCAGACGCTGAACCAGCTCCTCGTCGAGCTCGACGGCTTCAACTACCGCGAGCAGGTGGTCATCATCGCCGCCTCGAACCGCCTCGAAGACCTCGATCCCGCGCTCCTCCGCCCCGGGCGCTTCGACCGGCAGATCCTCGTCGGCGAGCCCGATCTCGCCGGTCGCGAGGCCATCCTCCACGTTCACACGCGCGGCAAGCCCCTGGGCTCGGACGTCGACCTCGCCGGGCTCGCCCGCCAGACCGCGGGGCTCACCGGAGCCGACCTGGCCAACCTCTGCAACGAGGCCGCCATCTTCGCGGGCCGCGCCGGTCAGAGCCAGATTCTCAACAAGGACTTCGACGACGCCTTCGAGCGCGTCGTCGCGGGCCTCCAGCAGCGCAAGACGATGACCGAGAAGGAGAAGCGGGTCGTCGCCTACCACGAGGCGGGGCACGCGCTCATGTCGCACCTCGTCGGCGAGCCGCAGCCGGTGCAGAAGGTGACCATCGTCTCCCGCGGCCTCGCGCTCGGCTACACGCTGCACACGCCGCAGGAGGACCGGTTCCTGTCGACCAAGGAGGAGCTGGTCGACCGCATGAAGGTGCTCCTCGGGGGCAGGGCGGCCGAGCAGATCGTCTTCGGCGCGGTCACGAACGGCGCCTCCAACGACCTCGAGCGCGTCACGGCGATCGCGCGGGCGATGATCTTCGAGTACGGGATGGGCGACGAGGTCTCCTCCCGAACGCTCCGCGCCGACAACTATGCGCTCTCCGAGGAGACGAAGCGGCTCCGCGACGACGAGCAGGCCCGCCTCACCGACCAGGCCTACGCCGAGACCGTACGGCTCATCTCCAAGCACCGCGGGACGCTCGACCGCATCACCACCGACCTGCTCGAGAAGGAGACGCTCAACCGCCAGGAGCTGGAGGCGCTGCTTGGCAACGTGCAGCCCGAGTCGAACGCCTCCGAGCGCGTCGGGACTCCACGCGCCGTCTCCGCCGCCGAGTAGCGGGCATCGTTAGGATCGGTCGCGTGGATGTGCGCTCAGTGCACCACGTCGCGTTCGCCGTCGAGGATCTCGACGCGGCCGTGGCGACGTACCGGTCGCTCTTCGGCGCCGAGGTCGAGGTGCGCGGGAGGCTCGAGGAGCAGGGCGTGGAAGCGGCCTACCTCCGCCTCGGGAGCGGCAGGATCGAGCTCGTCGCCCCGCTCGGGGAGAACACGTACGTGGGGCGCTTTCTCGAGCGTCGCGGGCCCGGCATGCACCACGTCGGCATCGCAGTCGGCGACGTCGCCGCCGCCCTCGAGGAGCTCGCGGCCGGCGGCGCCGAGGTGATCGACGCGGAGCCCCGGGCAGGCCTTGGCGGCCACCTGGTCTCCTTCGTCCACCCCAAGTCGCTGCACGGCGTTCTCGCGGAGGTCGTGGGTGTCTGAAGGCAACGACAACGTGCGGATCCAGGTCGCCTTCGAGGGCGGCCAGTCGGTCGGTGCGAACGTCTCCCAGGAGGTCGCGGACGCGCTCGTGGCGGCGCTCGCCGCCTCCGACGCAGTCTTCGAGCTGCCCACGGAGGACGGGACGTACGTGCTCTCGCTCGGGAAGGTCGTCTACGTGCGGCGCTCCGAGCGCGAGACGCAGATCGGCTTCGCCGCTACTGCGTAGAGGAACTCTTAGCTTCGTGCAAGAGCCCCACGAGGTGCTCGAGGAGCTTCCAGGCCACGTCGGGGTCGTTCTTGACGAACCCTCGAAACTCCCACACGGAGGTGACGAGCGTCTGGAGGTCGGTGTCCGCCGTCACCGTCGCGGTGCGCACTCGGTCGCCGATCAGGGCGATCTCCCCGAAGTGGTCGCCGGGGTTGAGGATGGCCACGTCCTTCCCATCGGCGGAGACCCGGGCCGTCCCATCGGTGATGACGAAGAACCCGATCCCCCGCTCGTCGCCCTGTTTGACCACGACCGTGCCGGCCGGGAAGGCACGGTCGGTGAAGGAGCCGGCCAGCCGCTTGAGCTCCTTCGGATCGAGGCCCGAGAGCAGGGGAACGCGCTTTAGCGCCTCAACGGTGTCGACTGCCATGTCGCGATCGTACTGGTGTGACGCCGGTGCCGTCTAGAGTCGTCGAGTGTCTCTCGCCGTCGGCATCGTCGGCCTCCCCGACTCCGGGAAGACGACGCTCTTCAACGTGCTCACCGGGGCCGGCGCCGCGCTCGCGGGGAAGGAGCACGTCGGCATGGCCCCTGTCGCCGACGAGAGGCTCGACCGCGTGGGCGAGGTGGCCGGCGCTCGTAAGGTCACGCCCGCGTCGATTCGGGTCGTGGACGTGCCCGGGAGCGGCGCTCAGCTGCTCGGGAACCTGCGTCAGGTCGACGCGCTCCTGCTCGTCCTCGACGGGTGGTCGGGGACGCGCAGACCCGAGGACGACCGCGTTACGTTCGGCCTCGAGCTCGTCCTGGCCGACCGCGAGCACGTCGGGCGCCGCCTCGAGCGCGTGGCCAAGCAGGCAAAGTCGGGCGACCCTTCGCTCCGCGAGGAGGCGGCGCTCCTCGAGCGCCTCGCCGCCCACCTCGACGCCGGGGAGACCGTGGCGAGCTTCCCCGAGCCGTTCCCCCTCGAGCTCGAGCCGCTGACCACGAAGCCGCTCGTCGAGGTCGTCAACGGCCCCCGCGGGATCGACCTGAAGCTCGAGTCGGAGCTCGTCGAGCTCGGCGAGGAGGGCGCCGCCTTCCGCGAGGGCATCTCGGCGCTCGAGGAGGTGGTCGGGAGGCTCTTTGCGGCACTCGACCTCGTGAGCTTCTTCACGGCCGGCGACAAGGAGACGCGGGCGTGGACGCTTCGACGCGGCGAGACCGCGCTCGACGCTGCCGCGGCGGTGCACACGGACCTCGCGCAGGGGTTCATCCGCGCCGAGGTGATCCGCTGGGAGGACCTCGTCGAGTGCGGGTCCCACACGGAGGCGGCCCGCCGGGGCCTCCAGCGCCTGGAGGGCAAGGGGTACGTCGTCGAGGACGGCGACGTCCTCAACATCAGGTTCAGCCCGCCGCGGTAGATCCGGCGAGCGCTTCCATCGACACCTCGAGTTGCCCTCGAACGCGGTCGGCGACGAGGTTCGCTTCGAGCCTGCCTAGCCGGCGGCGCCGCTGCGCCAGCCGGTCACGCGCGCCGTCCGCACGAGCAGGACGAGGCTCACGGTGAGCACCCAGGCGATCCAGATGAAGAGCGGGAAGTAGAAGGCGGCGAAGAGCAGGAGGGCGGCGACGACGAACCCGGCCAGCGAGAGCCAGCGCGGCAGCAACCCGGTCCGGTGGGCGACGATCGACGTGCCGAGGGCGACCAGGGCGCCCGACATCGTCGAGCAGATGAGGAGAGCGAAGCCTGCATTCTCGAGTGCGTTTGCCGTGCTCGGGTCGAACGGGAACACCTCCTGGCCGGCCGTGACTGCCGGGGTGACGTAGAGCGAGGCGGAGGCGAGCAGGAGGGTCGCGCTCGCCACGCCGGCACCGAAGGCGAGGGCCGTCCAGCGGGCCGGGTCTCCCTCGGCACGGACGAGCACGCCGCGGAGCGCGGCGAGGAACCAGAGAAAGACGAGCGCCGCCCCAACGAGGAGAGAGAAGACGAAGAACGCCGCACCGCGGTTCGAGTCGTCCGCGTACCAGTCGGCTACCTCGTCCGGCGTATCTCCGGGCCCGCTCAGGCTGACGCCGAGCGCGGCGAGCAGGAGGATCGCGAACGCGACCCCCGCAAGCGGCGACCACCGTTGCCAACGATCCCGCTCCACGATCAGTCCGCGGTCGTCACCGGCCGCATCGCGGCCGCGGCGTCGAGCTGGTTGGCGTGGAAGAGGACGGACGCCTCCGCGGTGCGCGCGGCCCGCCCGTCGTGGTGGGCGGAGACGGCGTGCAACACCTCGGCCTGCACCTCCGGCTCGAGCCCGCCGGCCCGTTCCTCGATCAGCCTGAGGCCGAGGTGGACATGGCCTAGCAGCCGCCCCTCGGCGGTGGGGAGGAAGAGCGGGCCCCGGTCGAGCTCCCGCGTGCGTCCTGCGTCGTGGAGGAGGGCTGCGGCAAGCAGCAGGTCGGCGCGCAGGCGTTGATGAAGCTGCGCTGCCTCGCGGCAGAGCGAGGCGACGCCGACCGTGTGCTCGAGCAGGCCGCCGGCCCACGAGTGGTGGCTCTCCTGGGTCGCGGGCAGGATTCGCAGGCGGGCGCGGAAGTCGGCGTCCTCCTCGAACCCGGCCACGAGCGCGCGCAGCCCCGCGTGCGCGATCTCCGCGGCGAGGAACTCGAAGAACCCGTCCAACTCTTCGACGTCTCTCCGGGGCTCGGGCACGAGCTCCGCGGGATCGGCCTGCGCCGGCTCGAGCGAGCGCACCTCGAGCTGGAGCCGGTCCCTGAAGCGCTCGACGCGCCCGAGCACGCGGACCGCGTCGCCCTCGCCGAAGCGCTTGTCGAGGAGCTCGACGTCGTTCCACACCCGGGCTTCGATCTTGCCCGTCGGATCGACGAGCTCGAGGGCCAGGTACGGGCTGCCTGAGCGGGTGCGGAGGCGCTGCTTGCGGGCGACGGCGTAGAGGCCCTCGACGACCCGGTCCTCGGCCAGCTCCGCGATCGACACCCCGCGATTCTAGGTCCGGGGACGGATGGTAAGCTGGCCCGCGGTGCCCCTGCTGAAGCCGTTTCGCGCCCTTCGCTACGACGAAGGGAAGGCGGGGCCGCTCGACGATCTGGTCGCACCTCCGTACGACGTCATCACCCCCGAGGCCCGCGCGAGCCTGTTTACGCGAAGCCCCTGGAACGCCGTTCGCCTCGTCCGGCCCGACGACCCCGACGAAGCCGTCCGCGAGCTCGCCGACTGGCGGGAGCGGGGCGTGCTCGTCCGCGACGAGCGGCCGGCGGTCTGGCTCCTCGAGGAGGAGTTCACGGGCCCCGACGACGTTCGCCGGATCCGGCGCGGCATCGTCGCCCGCGTTCGGCTGAGCCCCTACGGGGAGGGCGTCGTCCTTCCCCACGAGGGCACCTTCACGGCCCCGAAGGAAGCGCGGCTTCGCCTGTTGCGGGCGATGCGGCTGAAGCCGTCGCCGATCTTCCTCCTCCAGCACGGCCTGGCCGAGATGCCCGCCGGGCAACCTGACCTCGCCGCCGAGCTCGACGGCGTCGCGAACCGCCTCTGGCGGATCGGCGAGCCGGAGGCGATCGAGCGCATCCTCGGTGGAGTGAAGGGCCCCCTTCTGATCGCCGACGGCCACCACCGCTACGAGTCGGCTCTTCGCTTGCACGAGGAGGACGGCACCGACGCCACCGCCCACGTGCTGGCGGTGCTCGTGGGCATCGACGACGACGGCCTCGAGATCTTCCCCACCCACCGGGTGACCGCCGGTGCCGTGCCCGAGCTGGACGGACGCTTCAGGCAGACGCCGCTGGCGGGCCCGGGCGAGGCCGCCGCCGCGCTCGCCGCCGTCGGGCGCGACCGGCCGGCGTTCGTGCTCCTCAGGCCCGAGGGGGCCGCGCTCGTCGAGGGGTCCGAGCAGGCGCTCGACACCGCCCTCGTCGACTCGCTGCCGCTCGCCGACGTCGAGTACACCGCCAGCGCCGCCGAGGCCGAGCGCGCGGTCGCGAGCGGGGAGGCGACCGCCGCCTTCCTCGTGCGGCCGCCGACCGTTCAGCAGGTGGAGGAGTTCGCCCGCGCCGGGGTCCGCATGCCCCCGAAGAGCACCTACTTCTTCCCGAAGCTGACGAGCGGCCTCCTCTTCTCCCCCTTCGACGAGTGACCGATTGGCTCCGCGTCTGTCGCGAGGCCGCCCGGGCGGTGGGCGAGGCGCTCGAGGCGTTGCCGACCCGCGTCGAGCGCGAGCCGCGGCTGGGGGCCGGTCAGGGCGGGGACGAGACGACCGCCGTGGACGCCGCCGCCGAGACGGCCGTGGTCGAGGTGCTCGAGCGGGTTCCCGGCGGCTTCACGCTCGTCTCGGAGGAGCTCGGGCTGCGGTCGTTCGGAGACGGGGGCGACGGGCTCACGGTCGTCTGCGACCCGATCGACGGCAGCCTGAACGCCAAGCGCGGCATCCCGTTCTTCTCGCTCTCACTTGCCGTCGCCTCCGGGCCGCGCATGGAGGATGTCGAGCTCGGCTTCGTCCACGACTTCGGCAGCGGCGAGGAGTGGGTTGCGCACCGCGGCGGGGGCGCGTTCCTGAACGACGTCCGGCTGGACGGCCCCGGCCCGAAGGACCGTGTCGAGATCCTCTCGCTCGAGGCGACGCGGACGGACCTCGTCGCGGAGTACGCGGCCGGGCTCGTCGGATTTGCCTACCGGACCCGCGTGATGGGCTCGCTCGCACTCTCGCTCTGCCACCTCGCCGCCGGGCGGGTCGACGCCGTCGTCTCCCTCAAGCCTGCGAGGAGCGTCGACATCGCTGCCGCGCAGCTCCTGGTGCGTGAGCGTGGCTTCGCGGTCGACCTGCCGGAGGCGCCGCCGTTCGGCGCGGCACCGCTCGACCTCGGCGCGCGCTCCCGCGTCGTTGCCGCAGGGACGCCGGAGCTCTGTGCCGAGCTCCACGCCCGGCTCGATCCCAGGTAGGGCAGCGTTACTTGGCCTCGAGCCGCCGCTCGAGGTTGGCCTTCACGGCCGGCCACTCGTCCTCCGTGATCGCGTAGTAGGCCGAGTCGCGCACCGCCCCGTCACGGACGAGCATGTGCTTGCGGAACACGCCCTCGAAGCGGGCGGGCAGCGCCTCGAGCGCCGCGCGCGAGCGCTCGTTGAGCGCGTCGGTCTTGAACTCGACCCGCATGCAGCCGAGCGTCTCGAAGGCGTGCTGGAGCAAGAGGAGCTTCGCCTCCGCGTTGGCGCCGCTTCCCCAGGCGCTGCGCGCGTTCCACGTCCAGCCGATCTCGAGCCCGCGGTGCTCGGGGCGCAGGGTCAGGTAGCGGGTGCTTCCGATCGCCTTCCCGCTCCGCCGGTCGACGACCGCGAAGGGGACGTCGAGGCCGGCCTCACGCTGGGCGAGCGCGTCTTCGAGCCAGTGATGGAAGCTCTCCCGGTCCGCCGCCGCATGCCAGGGAAGCCAGCGCCAGACCTCGGGGTCCTGCGCCGCCTCCCAGAGGTCGTCCTCGTGCTCGGGCCCGAGCGGCTCGACGACGACGAGGTCTCCTTCGAGCCGCGCGGCGGCCCCCTCCCACACTAGGAGGGCCCGCTGGGACGGAGTCTGTGCGACGAGCGACGTCCCACCAGGCCCTCCTAAGCGTCCAGGATGTAGACCGGCGTGCCGACCTCGACGCGCTCGAAGAGCCACTCGGCCTCGGGCACGAGCATGCGGATGCACCCGTGGGAGGCTGAGTAGCCGATCGAGGCGGCATCCGGGGTGCCGTGGATCCCCACGGCGGGGGCCGAGATACCCATCCAGCGGGTGCCCAGCGGGTTGCCCGGGCCGGGTGGGATCGGCTCGGCGCCCTCGGCCCAGTCTGAATCGGGCGGGCGCCACCAGGGGTTCCGCTGCTTCGTGACGATCTCGTAGCTCCCGAGCGGCGTCGGGTACGAGGCCTGGCCCGTCGCCACCCCGAACCTCCTCGCCACCTTCATCCCCTTCGGGCCGCCGGGCCGGTAGAGGATCAGCCGGTTGGAGGCGCGCTTGATCACGACGGCGAGCCCGACGTCCCTGTCGCCGCGACGCGGAGCCACGTTGTGCACGGGGAGCGGAACGACTGACCGCTCGTGCCGCTCGAGAGCGCCTCGTACGGCCAGCTGCGCCGCACCCTGCGAGAGCTCGCGGCCGAACCGAGCGCTCTTCACCTCGGGGTGGTCGTCCCGCAGCACGATCCTGGCGTTCCGGTGCCGCTCGTCGAAGCTGCGTGCGAACGAGCGCGCCCAGCGGGCAAGCTTGCGCTCCTGGATCTCGACGTCGAGCTCGAGCGCCGTGCCCTCCGGGGCCTTCAGTGCCTCCTGCACGGCGGACTCCACCCTGGCCTCGGCGCCAAGGGAGTGCGGTGCGAAGCGCAACCAGCTCCCCTCGAAGCCGACCGTCAGCGGCCGCGAGGCGAGCTCGGAGAGCGCGCGTCTCGCGTCCGGCTGCGTTTAGGCCGCCGACGATGACTCCCGAGACAGTCACGCCGCCGGCGATCCTCGTCGGCGGCCCCGTCTCCTCCGGCTGGCTGCCGGCCTCCTGGGCGCGCGCCGCGGCCTCGATGCCGATGAGGATGGCGGCGGCGAAAGCGGTCACGGTCACCGCTCGCGCGCCCAGGCGGGTCAGGCGGTAGGTGCGATGGCTCACGTCGTCACGGTCCGAGGCGCATTGAGGAGCGCAAGGCTACCGGCGGGAGCCTTGCTTCGACGCCGGACGGCGCGACCCTTGTCGGCACGCCCGCGGGTCACGGCACCAGCCTGACGGGGATGCGGACCTCGTGCGGATAGGTCCCAGTGCCGGCCGCGTCGTCGTCGTGCACGACGATGGTGCCCATCTGCTCGCGGTCGACCTCGAACGCGACCCGAGCGCGGAACGTGCCGCGGCAGCCGCTACCGCAGGTCGCAGTCGTGAAGGTGTCGGCGAGCACATCTCCATTCTGATCGAGGATCTCGATGCCCACGTTCGCCTCGAAGACGTTGGCGCTTCCGCGGATGACTACGGGGCTGCCGACGGACTGGTTCAGCGCGGGCGAGGTCACCAGGATCGCCGGCAGGAGCTCGGCGTAGTCACGGCGCGTGAGCGGGTGGTCGATGACGACGCCCTCACCGCCGAGCACGTCGATCGGCTCGCCGTCGAGGCTGAAGAGGACGCCTTCGACGGTCGGGAACTGCGTCAGCGTGTAGACGACCTGGGCGAGCCGCGCCTGCATGGAGGCGCTGCCTCCGCCCGACTCGAACTCCGAGCTCAGGTCGGCGCGCGCGATCCCGTCCCCGATCTCGAGGCCGAGGAGCTGCGTGCCGTCCGGGATCGCCGTGCGAAGACCGTAGTCCTCCTCGAAGGAATCCGGGCCTTCGAGCAGGCTCTCGAGAGCCGCCGTGCCGACGCGCGGCGTCGCCTCCTCGGTTCGGTAGGTGACGAAGAGGCCCTCGGCGTCGGTGAACCAGACCTGGTAGGCCACGGTCGCAGCGGCCGGCTCGGTCTCCGTCCCGTTCTCGGTCGTCTCCTCGGTGGTGGTCTGGATCTCGGTGGTGCCGTCGGTCGTCGTGCTCACGGACGGGACCGGTCCGGCGGAGGTGGCGTCGTCGTCGGCGCCGCAGCTGGCGGCGAGGAAGCCGAGCGACGCGGCGAGGACGGCGGCTGGAACGACGAGCAGGGCCTTCATGTCTGCCTCCTTCGATGACGCGATGCGTCAAGCCTGCCGCTTGTTTGCAACGCGCTCCTCTCCGGCGGGTAACGGTTCCGTAACAGGCAGGCGGAGGGTGAAGCGCGCGCCGACCCCGGTCTCGCTCCAGACCTCGACGTCGCCTCCGAGGAGCCGGGCGTTCTCGCGCGCGATCGCGAGCCCGAGCCCCGTGCCGCGGCCGGTACGCGCCGGGTCGGCCTTGTAGAAGCGCTCGAAGAGGTGAGGCAGGTCCTCGCGGGCGATGCCGGGGCCGCGGTCGGCGACCTCGACGAAGGCGCCCAGTCCGTCGGCTCCCACCCGTACTGAGACGTCGCGGCCGCCGTGCTCGAGTGCGTTCGCCACCAGGTTGGCCACGATCCGCTCGACGCGCCTCGGGTCGGTGGCGAGCACGACCCGGCCGCTTTCGAGGGTGACGCGCTCCTGCCAGCCGCGGGCGCGGACCGCCGCCTCCACGAGCGAGCCGAGGTCGACTTGCTCCGTCCGCAGCGGCTGCGTGCCCGCGTCGAGCCGGGAGATCTCCAGCAGGTCCTCGACGAGGTCGCGCAGGCGCTTCACGTCCTCGACGAGGAGCTCGGCGGGCCGGCGCGCCTCCGTCGGCATGCGCTCGATGTGCTCGGCCAGGAGCGAGGCCTCGTTGACGACGGCGGTGAGCGGCGTGCGCAGCTCGTGCGCGACGTCCGCGGTGAAGCGCTGCTCGCGCGCCTGCGCCTCGGAGAGCGCGGTGATCTTGGCCTCGAGCGCCTCGGCCATCTCGTTGAACGACGCGGCCCAGAGGCCGAACTCGTCCGAGCTCTCGACCGGCAGGCGGGTGTCGAGGAGCCCCTCGGCGAGGGAGTGGGCCGCGGTGCTCGCCCGCTTGACCGGGGCGAGGAGGCGCCTCGCGAGCACCGCGCCCGCTAGCCCGGCGACGACCACGACGATCGCGAGCCCCACGAGCAGGATCGTCCGGAGCTCGGCAAGGTCGTCCCAGAGCTGCTCCTCGGAGAAGAAGAAGTACGCCTCGGCATCCTCGCCGGGGATCTGCCCGCCGGTGACGAGGTAGGGCGTGTCGCCGACGTCGGTGCGCTCGTAGGCGAGCTGGCCCTCGGCCACGAGCTCCTGGAGGTCGTCGGGTACCTGGCCGGCGCCGAGGGAGAGGCTCGACGGGTAACTCGCATCGTCGACGAGGAGGACGGTCTCGAAGCGCCCGCGCCGCTCGTAGGCCTCGACGAGCGCCTCGGGCCCTTCCGCTGGGAGAACCTCGGCGCCGAGCACCAGGTTGAACCGCGATTGCTCGAGCGCGCGGTCGCGCGAGTCGGTGAGGCGCGCCTCGCGCACGAGGAAGAACGATCCCGCCGCGAGCGCCGCAGCCGCGAGCCCTGCCGTGAGCGCGAACGCGAGCGTCAGACGCCGTCGCAGACGGCCGCGAAAGACGGCTCGCGGCTGCTCTGTCACTTCTTCTCGAACCGGTAGCCGACGCCGCGCACGGTGACGATGAGCTTCGGATGCCCCGGGTCGTCCTCGACCTTCGCGCGCAGGCGCTGGACGGCGACATCCACGAGCCGCGAGTCGCCGAGGTACTCGTAGTTCCAGACGCGCTCGAGCAGGAGCTCGCGCGTGAACACCTGGCCCGGCCGCCGCGCGAGCTCGAGGAGGAGGCGGAACTCCGTCGCCGTGAGGTCGAGCTCCCGCCCACCCTTGCGCGCCCGGAAGCCCTCGGGGTCGATCTCGAGATCCCCGGCCGTGATGCGCTCGCCCGTGCGGTCGGCGGCCGTCCGGCGCAAGGCGGCGCGCACTCGGGCGACGAGCTCGGGCAGCTCGAAGGGCTTGGTCACGTAGTCGTCGGCGCCGAGCTCGAGGCCGACGACGACGTCGACCGTGTCGCTCCGCGCCGAGAGCATCACGATCGGAACGCTGCTCGTCCTGCGGATCTCCCGGCAGACCTCGTAGCCGTCGAGCTCCGGCAGCATCAGGTCGAGGACGACCAGGTCGAACGACTCGAGGCGGAAGCGCTCGAGCCCCTCTCGTCCGTCGGCCGCGGTGGAGACCTTGAACCCGGCGCCCTCCAGCCCGAGCGAGGTCGTCTCCCGGATCGACGGGTCGTCCTCGACCAGGAGGATCCGCTGGCTCACCGCCTCAATCTTGCACGCCGTCGCTGCTAGCCTGGTTCTCGTGGCCTCGCGTGACGAGATCCTGAGCGCCCTCGAGGGCGTTTATGACCCCGAGCTGGGACGCTCGGTGGTCGAGCTCGACATGGTCCGTGACGTGACCGTCGAGGGCGGGCGCGTGACGGTCGTGATCGCGCTCACCGTACCCGGCTGCCCGCTCCGCGCGAGCTTCCAGGAGCAGGTCGAGAAGGCGCTCTCACCGCTCGACGGCGTGGACGAGGTGGAGCTCGGGTTCGACGTCATGTCGCCGGAGGAAAAGGCCGCGCTGACCACTCGCCTGCGCGGCGGCGTCAGCGAGCGGACGCCCGGGATCTCTGTCGATTCGTCGACGCGCGTGCTCGCGGTCGCGAGCGGAAAGGGCGGCGTCGGCAAGTCGTCCCTCGCCGCGAACCTCGCAGTCGCGTTCTCGGGCCTGGGGCAGCGGGCCGGCGTGCTCGACGCCGACGTCTACGGCTACTCGATCCCGCACATGCTCGGCGTCCACCAACGTCCGATCGCCGTCGACGGAGGCGAGCGGGCGATGATCGTCCCGCCCGTTCGCGGCGACCTCAAGGTGATGTCGATCGGCTTTTTCCTGGACGAGAACACACCGGTCATGTGGCGCGGCCCCATGCTCCACCGAGCGCTCGAGCAGTTTCTCTCGGACGTTCACTGGGGCGAGCTGGACACGCTTGTCGTGGACATGCCGCCGGGGACGGGGGACGTCGCCATCTCGCTCGGGCAGCTGCTGCCGCGGGCCGAGGCCGTCGTCGTGACGACGCCGCACCGGGCCTCCCAGCAGGTGGCGGTGCGCGCGGCGCAGATGGCGCGGAAGACGAACATGCGGCTGCTCGGGGTCGTCGAGAACATGGCCTACCTGACGCGCGAGGACGGTTCCCGCGAGGAGCTCTTCGGCTCCGGGGGCGGCGAGGCCCTGGCCGCGGAGGTGGAAGCGCCGCTCCTCGGCAGGATTCCGTTCGACCCGCGCCTCGGCGCCCTCGCGGACGAGGGCGAGCCGATCGTGCTCGCCGAGCCGGAGACCGAGGTCTCGCGGGCGATCGTCGAGCTGGCGGAGGCGATCGCGGGGACGCGTCGCGAGCAGGGCGTCGGCATCGTCAAGCCGCTGCCGCTGGTTCGGAGCTGAGCGCCGCCGGCGCCGTCGGCCGCCTGCGCGCGCTCGGGTTCGGCGAGCGCGAGGCGGGAATCCTCGCGGACCACTTCCTCGACGCGGACGAGCGGGGGAAGACGGCGCACGGCACGGTGCGGATCGACTGGCTCGCGACCCTGCCCGGGCTTGATCCGGGCGCGGAGCCCGAGCGGGTCGTCGCCGAGGAGGGCTACGAGCGCTGGGAAGGGCGCGGTGCGCTCGGCTATCTCACGCTCGCGGCGATCGTGGACGCCCAGCTCGCCTCGCCTCCTCGGCACGCCCGGGTCGTGGTCGCCGCGAAGTGCTTCCCCACCGGCGTGCTGGGCTACTGGGCGCGGAGGCTCGCGCGCGGCGGCCTCGTCGCGGCACTGACGGCGACCTCGCCGGCGCGGCTCGCCCACCCGGATGGCGGCCCGCCGCTCGCGGGGACGAATCCGCTTGCGATCGCGATCCCGAGCTCGGACGGCGAGCCGGTCGTCGTCGACGTCTCAATGGGCAGGGTCACCCACGGCGATGTCCTCGCCGGCTCGGCGTCGCCCGACGACCTCGTTCCCTTCGGCGGCGAGCAGGCACACAAGGCCTTTGCGCTCGCGCTCGGGCTGCAGCTCTTCGTCGACGCCCTTGCCGGCGACGGCTACGGCGCCGTACTCGTGGTCGCCCATTCCGAGGCCGACCCTGTGCCGGCCCTCAGGGACAAGGCCGCGGACGTACGCCTTCCCGGCGACCGCTCCCTAGCCGCCGTAGGTCAGGCGGCGGAAGTCGAGGTCGAGCAGCTCACGCCGGTCGGCCGGGATGAGGACGCAGGCAACCTCGGGTCGTCCCAGGGCGCGTTGCACCGACTCGGCGTCGGGCGCGCGGACGACGACCGGCGTCCCGGCGGCGTGGGCCGTGCGCAGGGCCTCGTCGTCGCTCACGTCGTCGAGGACGAGCGCGCCTCCGAGCTCGAGCTCTCCCTCGACAACGATCTCCGGAACGCGCCGCCCGGTCGCGCCGAACCAGCGCTCCCTCATCGGTGCCCCTCGAGGTGATGCTGCCCGATTCCTGCGTTGCGGGCACCAAGCCAGAGTGCGCACTCGTTCGAAGCCAAGGCTGGTTGCCTTGGTAAGGGCGAGGGTGGGCTCTGGCGCCGCGTGATCGCGGCGCAGGGGCGGGCGTGTATTGCCTGGAGGGGCACTAAACGGTGACGCTGTCGCCCGGCTCCGGCGCGACGACCTCGCACCCGGTCGTCAGCAGCTTGCGGCACTCGTCCGGCGTGCCGGCGAGGAGCGGGAACGTTCCGTAGTGGCACGGGATGCACCGGCCGACGCCGAGGAGCTCGAGCGCGACGGCCGCCTCTCGCGGGTCCATCGTGTAGTGCCCGCCGATGGGAAGCACCGCGACGTCGGGCTCGTAGATCCTGCCGATCAGGGCCATGTCGCCGAAGACGCACGTGTCGCCGGCGAAGTAGAGCTTCGTCCCGTTCTCCACCTCGATCACGAGCCCGGCGGGCTCGCCGAGATAGATCGGTGCGCCGTTCTCGAAGACGCTGCTCGAGTGCTTCGCGTCCGTGAAGGTGACCTTGATGCCGTCCTTCTCGATCGTCCCCCCCTTGTTGCCGCCCTCCGAGTCATCCGCCGGCAGGCCCCGGGTCCCGAGCCAGTCGCGGAGCTCGACGAGCGCAATTACCGGACAGCCGAAGCGTTGCGCGAGCTCGATCGTCTGACCGAGGTGGTCGCTATGTGCGTGCGTGAGCGCGATCAGGTCGACCCGCTCGGGCTCCCGCTCGCTGTCGGGGCAGTTGGGGTTCTCGAGCCAGGGATCGACGTAGACCCGCTTCCCGCCGGGCGTGTCGATCCGGAAAGCGGCGTGGCCGAGCCACGTGACCGCGGTGTCCGCCATTCGGCCTCCTTCTCTCGGTGGTGGCCAGCGTAACGAAGGAGAAGGCGCTCCGGAGGCGAACACGCGCGCATGTGGCAGACGCGAAGCGGCGCCGGCGCCATGGCCGTCGAGCTCGCAGGGGCGCTCCTTCTCGCGGTCGCCGTGTCGGACGCGCTGGGCCGCGCCTCCGCCTCCTTCTACCTCCTCGTGCTCGGCGTGCCGGTGACGGTGGCCGCCTCACTCGTCTGCTTCGCTCGGGTCGTCGATCGGGCCAACGGCGGCGACGGGGATCCGCTCGGCCGGCTCCAGGCGGTCCTCGCCGGCGTGCTCGTGCTCACGATCGTCGTCGGCGCCGCCATCCGAGCGCCCGTGATGCCCGAGGGCGTCGTTCCCGGGCTGGCGAGCGGCGTGCTAGCGATCTCATTCGGCGTCCTGATCCTGCAGACGGTCGTCGCCCTCGCCCCGCTGCCCGGCCAGCGCGCGTAGGACGTACGCCCGCACCGGACGCTCCTTGCCCTTGACGGGCAGCTCTCCGAGGTCTTCGACGACCGCTCCCTGCCCGAGCGCAGTCCGCGTTCGCTCGGCGATCACGACCTCGCCGGCTCGAGCCTGCTGCTGCAGGCGGGCGCCCGTGTTGACCATGTCGCCCGTGGGCGTGAAGGAGCGCGCGCCCGGCGCTTGGACGAGCCCAAGGTGTGCCTCGCCGGAGTTGATCCCGACTCGGAAGCTCGGCCAGTCCGGGCGACGCATCGGAACGGCTGCGCACGCCTCCTGGAGCGCGAGCCCGGCGCGCGCCGCCCGCGCCTCGTGCTGCTCTCCACGAAAGGACACGAAGAGCTCGTCGCCGACCGTCTGCACGATCTCGCCCTCCTCGCGTTGCACCACCGGTGCGGCTGCCGAGAAGTACGCGTTCAGCATCGCCCGCACCTCGTCGGGCGGCGTGCGCTCGGCGAAGGACGTGAATCCCTGGAGGTCGGCAAAGAGCACGCTCAGCTCCTCACGCCGGCCGAGGGTGCGCTCCTCGTACAGATCGGCGAAGACCTCGGCGCTCGAGCCTTCGCGCTTCCACTCGCTCCACACGCTCCTGGCGACCAGGGCGAACGCGAGCAGCATCAGCAGATGCCACTCCCACCAGCTCACGTGCCAGTTCCGGGAGACGGCGATTACGAGCATCGCCTCGGTGAGGAGCACCCAGGCGGACGCGACCGCGAGCGCGACGGGCGCGCGCCGCCTGAGGTAGAGGCGCGCGTAGCGGTAAGCGGCGTAGCCGTACAGGAGCACTCCGACGCCCCACAGGCCGAGGAGCGGGTCGCGTGCCGCTTCCGGCGTGATCGGCTCTTCGAGCGGCGGCAGGGTTCCGAGCGCGACTACCGCCCAGACGGCGAGGGACACGGCGACCGAGCCGAGGAGGAGCCGGCGCTTGCGCAGGACGGCCTGGGCCCAGCCCTCCCCGAAGGGAAGCGCCGAGGCGGCGGCGAAGCCGGACGCGATCAGGAGCCCGATCGCCGAGGCGATCTGGAAGCCGGCGTTCTTCCCCGTCAGGAGGACGCCGGGCGTGGCCAGCGCGTGGAGCGCGAGGAAGCCCGAGCTGACGAGGAACGCGAGCGCGACCAGCAGGACCCTGGCATCGCCGCGGCGGGAGGCGGCCTCGGCCATCAGGAGCCCGAGCACGAAGCTGAGGACCGCAGAGAGGAGCACGAGCCAGAAGTGAGCGGGCTGCTGCTCCCACGCGACGTCCAGCCCAGGGATGCCGAGGAGGAGAAAGAGCCCGGCGAGCGGAGCGGCGAGGAGCCCGGCCGTGACCGCTGACCGGCTCAAAGGCATCGCGCGGAGCTCCCGCTCGTAGTCGGGGCCGCGAAAGTCGTTGAGCAGGTGAGGCGGCAGGAGCCGCTCGCGGATCTCGCCGCCACTGCGCGCGTAGACGGCCGGGTACGTACTCCCGTCCGCGTCCATCTCGACCGCGACGGCGACCGCGTCGGGCCCCGCATCGTCGAGGAAGCGCGCCAGCGGGACGATGTCGCTCTCGCCTTCGGTCGTCACGGCCCTGGCGAGGTAGGACTTCTGGGCCCAGAGCTCGGGCGCCGTCGTCAACTCCTCCAGCAGGTACGGAACCGGGTCGCCCTCGATCCGCTCCGGCGGGACGTCCAGGCCGAGGCTCCTCGCGAGCTGGCGGGCCATCACGCGGGCGTTGTACCGGAATCCGTGCACGGCCGGGGACGACGCGCCGATGCCGTGCTTGCGGAGCCCGGGCGCCCCCTGCGTCGCGTTTCCCGCGAAGAAGATCCCCGATCCGGGCTCGCTCTCCCAGAACGGGGTCAGTGCAGGAATCCGTCCCTGCGCGACCGTCCGCACGCCAAGATCCCCCAGGTCGAGGAGCGGGGTGGAGAAGCCGGTCGCCGCGATCGCCTCGTCGACCTCGAGGTCGACGGCGCCCGGGCGGGTCGTGCCGTTGCCGACGATGCGCCAGCCTCGCTCGCGCCTCTCGATCCGCTCGACGGCGAGGTCGAGCGCGAAGGTGCCGCCGCCGAGGGAGGCGTCCTCGTAGGGCTGCAGATAGCGGACGCGGACGGACGCCTGGGCGATGACCTCGGTCTGGACCGGCCGGGGCGAGCCGAGGATGACGCGGCGGGCCCACGGAAGGAGGCCGTCCGCGATCTCGAAGCCGGAGTTGCGCTTGCCGATCACGAACACGGTCTTCCCCCGGTAGTCGCTCGGCCGGCGGCAGTCGACGTAGTGGGGCACGGTCTCGATGCCCGGAATCGGCGAGAACCAGGGGTTGGTCACGCCGAGGGCGAACACGACTGCCCGCGCCCGGTACTCGCCGTCCGAGGTGACGAGCACGAGCCGCCCGTCGTCGTCTCGCCGCGTTCCTTCCCAGGCACAGCCGTAGCGGACGGGGACGGCCGCCCGCTCGGCGAAGGCCGCCAGCCCCCGCTCCATCTCCTCCCGCGACGGCACCATGAACGACCGGTCCATGAGGCCGGGGACCAGCGCCTGGTGCTCGGGCTCGTCCGCGACGAGGCTGTTGTGGTCGTACCACTCGTAGGCGCGCGTCCCCGGCTCGGCCGGCGCGTCGGGCTTCGACCAGGACAGGAGGCGCTGGAAGATCGGGTAGAGGCGGAACATCCCTCCCGGCGACTGGTCGCGTGAGATCACGGCGTGCTCGAGGCCGAGGCGCGAGAGGCAGTAGCTCGTCTGCAGGCCTCCGGGCCCGCTTCCGACGACGACCACGGGATAGTCCCCGGGCGGAAAAGGCCGCTCGTCCGGCACCACTACTGGAGCAGATCCCGGATCCGCCGTGCCACGGTCTGCAGCATCCGGTAGGTGACGTGCGGGTACTGCAGGAGGAAGGCCTCGAGCTCCGGCCCGGGAATCTCGAGGCAGTGCAGGGGGCCGGCCGCGACGACGTTCGCCGTCGGCTTGCACTGGAGCAGCGTCGAGACCTCGCCGAAGAAGTCGCCCCGTCGGAGCCGGCGTGGCTCGCCCCCGGGGATCTCGACGGCAGCCTCGCCGTCGAGGATCACGAACAGCCCGCCGCCGGAGAGTCCGCGTCGCAGCACGCGCTCGCCCTCGGAGAAGCGCCGCTCCCAGGCGGGGTCGGCGATCGCCTCGAGGTCCGGGTCGCCGAGGTCGGCGAAGAGCGCCAGACCGGCGAGGCTGCGGACGAGCTCGTCTCTTTCTGTCGTCGCCATGACTGCGAGGCTACAACGCCAGGTCGCGGGCTGCGAAGTAGACGGCCTCGGAGAAGGTCGGGAACGGCTGGATGGTGTCGCGGAGGACGTCGACCGAAACCTCCGCGCGGACGGCAAGCGTCAGCTGCTGGATCCACTCACCCGCCTCGGGCCCCACGGCCGTCGCGCCGACGAGGACGCGCCGGTCCGGGTCGGCGTAGAGCTTCACGAGCCCTCGCCTCTTCGGCCGCTGGAAGGTCGCCGTGCGCGAGACCGACTCGAGCGGCCAGGACGCGGTCACGGCGCCTTCGCCGCTCGTGTCGCCGGTCGAGGCCACCTGCGGGTCGGTGAAGATGGAGGCCGGGATCGCCCGGTAGTCGGCCCGGAGGGCCTGCCCTGCCACGTTCGCGGCCGCGATACGGCCCTGGTACTTGCCGACGTGGGTGAAGGGCGCGACGCCGGTGACGTCTCCCGCGGCCCACACGTCCGGCCCCGCCGAAAGCTCCTCGTCGACCACGATCCCCCTCTTCTCGATCGTCACGCCGAGCTGCTCGAGGCCGAATCCGTCGACGTTCGGCTTGCGCCCGGTGGCGACGAGGAGGCGTTCGGCCTCCACCGGCTCCTGGCCGGCCAGCTCGACGCGGAACGACGCACCGTCTCCTCCCTCCACCCGAGTCGCCTCGGTGCCGAAGCGCAGTTCGATGCCCTCCTCGGCGAAGACCTCGGCGAGGATCTCGGTCGCCTCGGGATCCATCCTCGGCAGGAGGTGGTCGCCGCTCTGAACCAGGGTCACCTTCGCGCCCAGGCGCGCGTAGCACTGGGCGAGCTCGCACCCGACGGCGCCTCCGCCCACGACCGCGAGGCTCGCGGGGACGGCGTTCGCGCTCGTCGCTTCACGGCTCCCCCAGTAGTGGAGCTCGCTCAGGCCCTCGACCGGCGGCGCGAGCGGCACCGACCCGGTGGCGACCAGGAGCGCGTCGTACGGAAGCTCCCGCTCGCCGACGGTGACGAGCCCGGGCTCGGCGACGACGCCGGTTCCCCTGACGAGCTCGGCGCCCTGCTTCGCCAGCCACTCGGCCTGGCTGGTGTCGTCCTTCCCGGCCACCTGGTCGCGCCACCAGAAGACGCGGGCGGCGTCGACGGCGCCGACGACGGCCTCGGCGGCCCCAGGCGCCAGGCGGGCGCGGGCGACGAGCTCGAGCGGGCGCAACAGCGTCTTCGACGGGATGCATGCCCAGTACGAGCACTCGCCGCCGACGAGCTCGCGCTCCACGACGGTGATCTCGGCCTCGCCGTCGAGCCGCCGCAGCGCCGAGACGAACGACTCTCCGGTGACGCCGGCGCCGAGGACGACGATGTTCTTACTCAACGGGAAAGGCGAGGAACGCGACGGCGTCGCTGGCCACGTCGAGGAGCGGGTCGGCGAAGACGAAGCTGCCCACGGCGACGAGTCCGGCAGCTGCGACCGCCGCGACGAGGAGGCGGTCTGCGGGCGGCGATCCCCCCGCGGCGACGACAGCGAGCTCCCGCGGCTGCATGTACATCGCCCGAATCACGTTGGCGTAGTAGTAGACCGAGACGGCGGTGGCGACGACGCCGACGATGGCGAGCCAGGCCCAGCCGCGGTCGATCACGGCCGAGAAGACGTAGAACTTCCCCAGGAAGATGCCGGCCGGCGGGAACCCGATGAACCCGAACATGAACAGGGCCATCGACGCGCCGAGGAAAGGCCGCTCCCAGCCGAAGCCGGCGAGGTTCGCGAGCGTCACCGGCGCCCGCAGCTCGCGCTCCCTGACGGCGACGACCGCGAAGGCTCCCAGGCTCATGGCCGCGTACGGGATCAGGTAGTAGAGGAGCGCGCGACCGCCGAGCGCGTTCCCGGCCGCGATCGGCATGAGCAGGAAGCCCGCGTGGGAGATGCTCGAGTACGCGAGGAGCCGCTTGACGTTCGTCTGCACGATCGCGGCGAGGTTCCCCCAGGCGAGCGAGAAGCAGACGATGACGGCGAGGGCGACCGTCCAGAGCTCCTCCTCGCTGGGGAAGGCCGTGACGAGGAGGCGGAGCGTGACGACGAGGGCCGCGACCTTCGTCGCGGCGGCCATGAAGCCGGTGACCGGAGTGGGCGCCCCCTCGTAGACGTCAGGCGTCCACATGTGGAACGGCGCCGCGGAGGCTTTGAACGCCAGCCCGACGATGATCATCGCCAGCCCCGCGACGACGAAGAGGCGCTCGGCGCCCTCGGTGCCGGCGGCAATGTCCTCGAAGCCGATCGCGCCGGTGGCGCCGTAGACGAACGCGCTCCCGAACAGCAGGATCGCCGAGCCGAAGCTGCCGACGATCAGGTACTTGAGGCTCGCCTCCAGCCCGCTCAGCCGCTCGACCGCGATGGCCGTGAGGATGTAGAGGCAGATCGAAAACCACTCGAGGCCGAGGAAGAGCGTCATCAGGTTGTTGGCGGCCACGAAGAACGCCATGCCGCTCGCCGCGGTGAGGAGGAGCGCGTAGTACTCGCCGGAGCGGTCGTCGCGCGCGGGCTCCCGGTAGGAGACGAGGACGGTCAGGAGCCCGGTGGCCATGACGAGGACCTGGGCGAGCTCGGCCAGCCGGTCGCGTCGGATCGCGTCCGCCACGATGCCCGTGCCGGTCTCGTCGGCCGCGAAGAGCGCGACGGCCAGCGCCCCCGCGGCGAGGAAGCAGAGCCCGGCGACGACGGCGGCGAAGTCGCGCCGGACGTGCGCGGGCAGGAAGAGCGCCACGAGCAGGACGACGACCGCGCCGCCGAGGGTGACGAGCACCGGCGAGAGCGCGTACCAGTCGATCGTGGGCGCCTGGAAGTCCATCGGCACTAGAAGAAGACGCCCGAGAGTCGTTCGGTGATCGCGGCCGGCCAGAAGGAGAGGACGAGGAGGACGACGACGAGGGGCGCGATCACGCCGATCTCGGCCGGGCGGAGGTCGAGCGCCTCGGCGGGGACGGCGCTCCCCGGGTCCTGGTGCAGGACGGCCGAGATCAGCCGCAGCATGTACATCGCTGCGAGCACGATCGCGACCGCTCCGACGACGGCCCAGCCCCAGCCGATGTCGAAGATGCCGTTGAGGACGAGGAACTCGGCGGCGAACGCGCTCGAGCCGGGGACGGCGAGGGCGATCACGCCGGTCGTGATCAGGATCGTGGCCAGCACGGGCCGGCCGCGGGCCATGCCGCCGAGCAGGCGGAGCTCGCCGGTGCTCGTCCGCCGCTCGATCGCGCCTGCGAGCAGGAAGAGCGCCGCCGAGATGAGCCCGTGGTTGACCATCTGCAGGAGCGCGCCGGTGTAGCCGGAGGCGTTGACGGCGAAGATCCCGATCACGATCAGGTTCATCTGCGCGAGGCTGGAGTAGGCGATCACCCCGCGCACGTCAGGGGCGCGGAACGCGAGCAGCGACCCGTAGACGAGGCCGATCGAGGCCAGCACGAGAATCGGCGTCCGCCAGTCCTCCGCCGGGCCGGGGTAGAAGGGGATCGCGATGGCGAGGAAGCCGTAGGCGGCGGTCTTCGAGATCACGCCCGAGAGCACGCCGGCCACCTCGGCCGGCGACTCGCGGTAGGCGTCCGGCAGCCAGCCGTGGAAGGGCCAGAGCGGGGCCTTGACGGCGAAGGCGGCCACGAAGCCGAGGAAGATCCAGGTGCTGGTCCCGCGGCCGACGAGCTCCGTCATGTCGAACGTGCCCGCGTCGAGCCCGGCGGCGATGATCGCGACGAGCATGAGCAGCGACCCGGCGACCGTGTAGGCGACGAACTTGTAGGTCGCCCCGAGCCGCCCCGGCCCGCCCCAGACCCCGATGAGGACGTAGAGCGGGATGAGCATCGCCTCCCAGAAGACGTAGAAGAGGAGGAGATCCTGGGCGGCGAAGACGCCGACGGTCGCGCCTTCCAGGAAGAGCAGGAGGCTCAGGTAGACGCCGAGTCGCTCGCGACCGGCCCAGAAGCCGTACCCGACGACGGCGGCGGTGACGACCGCCGTCAACCCGACCAGCCAGAGCGAGTAGTCGTAGAAGCCCACCTGGTAGGAGACGTTCAAGTCGGCGAACCAGGTGACGTCGGCCTCGTTCTGCAGGCCGGTCGCGCCGAAGTCGAAGTTGAGCGCGGTCCCGACCCAGAGCGCCAGCTCGGCGAGGGCGACGAGGAGCGCGAAGCCGCCGGCCGACCGCGGCGAGCTCCAGGGGGTGATCCAGATCGCCAGTGCGGCGCCGATCGGGAGCAGGATCAGGATGGTCGTTATCACGCAACCACCAGGAAGACGACGGCGAGAACGGCGAGGCCCAGGGCGAGGGCGAGCACGTAGGCGCGGACGCGGCCGGTCTGGACGGCCGCCACCCGGTCGGAGACGTCGCGGACGCCGGTGCCGATCCCGCCGAGCGAGCGGAGGACGAGCGGCCCCTCGATCCGCCCCAGGAGCCAGGCGGCCAGCGCAGATGTGGGCCGGTAGAACACGAGGTCGTAGGCCTCGTCGAAGTAGAGCTTGTGCTCCAGCGTCCGCGCGGCCCAGGGGAGGCGTTGCCGGATCGCGGCAGGCCGGTCACCGGGCCGGCGGTAGAGCGCCCAGGCGACGGCGATCCCGCCGCCGGCGGCGACGAGCGAGGCGAGGATGGAGAAGAGCGCGAGCGCCCCGCTCGCCTCCTCCACCGACTCGACGACCGGGTCGAGCCACGTGTCGACGAGGTGCCAGCCCCCGGGGACCTGAAGGAAGCCGGCGATCGTCGAGAGCACGGCGAGCACCGCGATCGGCCACATCATCGGAACTGGGCCCTCGAACCGCTCCTTGTGCAGGTGCTCGCGAGCGTAGGGCGAGATCTCGCCGAAGAAGACGATGAACAGCAGCCGGAAGGTGTACAGGCCGGTGAGGAACGCTCCCGTGATTCCGGCCGCCCAGAGGAGCACGCCGAGCGAGCCCTGGTCGATCAGGCTCGCGAGGATCGCATCCTTCGAGAAGAAGCCCGCGAAGGGCGGGATCGCCGCGAGCGCGAGAGCGCCGATCAGGAAGGCGCGGTACGTCCAGGGCAGCTCGCGCGCGAGGCCGCCCATCCGTCGGATGTCCTGCTCGCCGGAAAGCGCGTGGATGACGACGCCGGCCGTCATGAAGAGGAGCGCCTTGAAGAAGGCGTGCGTCATCAGGTGGAACATCCCGGGGCCGTACGCGCCCAGCCCCACGGCGACGAACATGTAGCCGATCTGGCTCATCGTCGAGTACGCGATCACGCGCTTGATGTCCGTCTGCACGAGCGCGATCAGCCCGGCCGCGAGCAGCGTCACGGCGCCGAGGATGCCCGCGAGCTCCTGCACGTCGATCGCCAGCTCGAAGAGCGGGCTCGTGCGCGCGATCAGGTAGACGCCCGCGGTCACCATCGTCGCCGCGTGGATGAGGGCGCTGACCGGCGTCGGGCCCTCCATCGCGTCCGGGAGCCAGGTGTGGAGCGGGATCTGCGCCGACTTGGCGACGGCGCCGCCCAGGAGCCCCAGCGCGACGAGGACGGCGAGCGTCGAGCCCTCGCCGAGCGCCTCGGGCGCCTCGGCGAAGACGATGCCGTAGTCGAGCGACCCGATCTGCTGGACGAGGACGAAGAGCGCGAGGACGAACGTCGCGTCGCCGACCGCGTTCATGATGAACGCCTTCTTCCCGGCCTCGACCGGCGCCCGCCGCTGGTGCCAGTAGTTGATGAGCAGGTACGAGGAGAGGCCGACCATGCCCCAGCCCGCGAGGAGCAGGAGCAGGTTCCCCGCCATCACGAGCAGGAGCATGGAGAAGATGAAGAGCGCCTTGTACGCGTGGTAGCGCCGCTCCTCCTCGTCGCTGCGCATGTAGCCGATCGCGTACGTGAGGATCAGGAAGCCGACGCCCGTGACCACCAGCATCATGAAGACGGAGAGCGGGTCGATCAGGACGGATGCCCCGATGCTGAGGTCGCCCGCGGTCAGCCAGGTCCAGATCGTCGAGACTTCGGAGCGCTCCTCGGGGCTCTCGCCGAGCATGTCGACGAAGATGGCGACCGTGCAGATGAAGGAGAAGAGCGTCGCCCCGGCCGCGATCAGGCCTGCCGCGAAGCGGTCGATCCGCTCGCCGAGGAGCGTGATCGCGACCACGGCCACGGCGGGCGAGAAGAGCGCGGTCCAGGCGAGGACGTCCACGGCCTAGCCCTTGTCCGCCGCTTCAACAATCCGCAGGAGGAGCTGAACGGCGGTCGGCGGGACGCGCCCCTCGGGGTCCGCGCCGGGGTCGTACGCGGTCAGGGCGGCCGCGCCGATCCGGAACCGCTCCCCGATCGCCCCGATCGCCGCTGCGACGTCCGCTGCCGAGGGCCCGCCCCCGGTCGAGTAGATGTTCACCATCCCCTCGCTGCGGTCGAGGACGTCCAGGTCGAGGTGGAGGTAGACGTCCGCGACGCGCTCGCGCAAGGCATCAAGCCTGACCTCGAGCCCCTCTCCGATCTCGGCCGGTGGGACGACCGAGATCCCCGATTCCTCCAGGCGCCGTTCCTCGTGCTCCCAGGCATCTCGCATCCCCACGTGAACGACGTGCTCCTCGGGTACGGCTCGGTAGCCGGGCACCGTCTCGCGCAAGGCATCCCAGCCGGTGCCGGTGAGGATCGAGAGGCCCATACCGTCGAGGAACCCCGAGTGCGTCAGCTCGGTGGTCGAGAAGTCCGCATGCGCGTCGAACCAGACGACGCCCACGTCCGAGGTGGTGCCGGCGACGATGCCCACGGAGTTGAAGCAGTTGGTCGCCAGCACGACAGGGAACGACCCTTGCTCCACTGCCGCGCGCACGCATTCCGCCACGTGACGGATGACCGCGAACGAGCCGTCGATCTCGTTCCAGTAGTCCTCCGGATCCCATCCCGCCACCTCGACGGTCTCGACCTCGACCTCGTGGCCGACCTCGCGGAGTGCCTCCGCGGCGCCGGCTTCGAGGATCCTGATCGGGCCCTTGGCTACCTCGACGTCTGCGCGTCCGAGGGCGAACGGGGCTTGGATGAGGCTGATCCGCATCACTAGCCCCTGAGCGAGGTGAGGCGGTCGACGTCGAGCTCCGCGTGCTTGCGCGAGACGGCGACGATGAGACCCAGGCCGAGCACGGCCTCCGCAGCCGCGACGACCATGACGGTGAGCGCGAAAATCTGGCCGTCGCCGTCGCCGAGCTGGCGCGCGAACGCGATCAGCGCCAGGTTCCCGGCGTTCAGCATCAGCTCGAGCGCGAGCAGGATGATCAGCGGGCTGCGGCGGATGAGGACGCCGAAGGCGCCCGTGGCGAAGAGGACGACGGAGAGGATGAGGTAGGCGGCGATCCCGGGCCCGAGCATCAGCCCTCGTCCACGTCTTCCGACGACGGCAGGGCGCCGCCGAGGATGACCCCGCCGACCGCCGCGACGAGGAGCACGATCGAGGTGACCTCGAAGGCGAGCAGGTGGTCGGAGAGGAAGAGCTCGCCGATCTGCGCCGGCGAGCCGAACGAGCCGCCGATCTCCGCGGTGTCGCTCAGCTCGTCTCCGGCCTTCAGCGCGATCACGACGATGACCTCGAGCGCGATCGCGGCCGCCGCGGCGATAGCGACGACGTTCTGGAGCGTCGGGCCTCCCGCCCACGGTGCGTCGGCGCGCCCGCCCAGGTAGGCGAGGACGAAGACGAACATGATCACGATCGCGCCCGCGTAGACGATCACCTGCGCACCGGCGACGAACTCGCCCGCCAGGAGCAGGTAGAGCACCGCGAGCGAGGCGAGGTTGCCGATCAGCGCCAGTGCGCTGAAGAACGGGTTGGCAAAGAGCACCACCGCGATGCCGGAGGCGAGCAGGGCCAGCGCCGCGGCGATCCAGACGATCCAGACGAGGACGTTTCCCGCCGAGGCGGCAACCACGAGTCCGGTCACGACTCCGCCTTCCAGACCGGGACGGGCGTGTCGTAGAGGTCGCGGTCGGCGACCGGCATGCGCTTCACGGGCTCGGCGAGGAGCATGTCCTTCGTGTAGATGAGGTCGTCGCGGGAGTACTCCGAGAGCTCGAACTCGGCCTCGAGCGTGATCGCGTCGAACGGGCACGCGAGCTCGCAGTAGCCGCAGAAGATGCAGCGCGAGAGATTGATCTCGTAGATGCGGGCGTAGCGCTCGCCCGCGCTCACGCGGTTCTCGGGCGTGTTCTCGGCGGCGACGACCCTGATGCAGTCCGCCGGGCACGCGGCCGCGCAGAGCGAGCAGCCGACGCACTTCTCGAGCCCGTTCTCGTGGAGCCACAGCCGGTGCCGACCGCGGAAGCGCGGGTAGACCGGGCGCTTGTACTCCGGGTACTGCTGCGTGATCGGCTTCTTGAACATCTGCCGGAACGTGACGGCGAAGCCCTTGAGACTCGAGAACGGCTGGGCCATCAGTCGATCACCACGACGAGGACGGCGGTGATTACCGCGTTGACCGTCGCGATGGGCAGGAGCACCTTCCAGCCGACCTTCATCAGCTGGTCGTAGCGGAGGCGGGGCAGTGTCGCGCGCAGCCACATGAAGACGAAGACGACGAGCGCGAGCTTGATGACGAACCAGAGCGGGCCGGGGAGCACCGGGCCGCCCCAGCCGCCGAAGAAGAGCGTCACCGCGAGGCCCGAGAGCGTGATCATGTTGACGTACTCCGCCATGGCGAAGAGCCCGTAGCGCATGCCGCTGTATTCGGTCTGGTAGCCGGCGACGAGCTCCGTCTCGGCCTCGGGGAGGTCGAACGGCGGGCGGTTCGTCTCGGCCACGCCCGCGACGAAGAAGACGAGGAGCCCCACGATCTGCGGCGCTGCGTACCAGATCGAGCCCTGCTGGGCCTCGACGATCTCGACGAGGGAGAGGCTCTGGGCCATGATCACGACGCCGAGCACGGAGAGGGCGAGCGAGACCTCGTACGAGACGAGCTGCGCCGCGGTGCGCATCGAGCCGAGCAGCGAGTACTTCGAGTCGCTGGCCCAGCCGCCGACGAGGAAGGCGTAGATGCCGATCGCGCCCAGGGCGAAGATCAGGAGGACGCCGATCGAGACGTCGGCCACCCACCCGGTGACGTCGTAGCCGCCGATCTCCCAGACGCCGCCGAAGGGGATGACGCTGAAGGCCGCGAGGGCGGTGAAGGCGGCGACGACGGGTGCCGCGAAATAGAGCAGGTCGACCGCGCCGGTCGGCGAGAAGCTCTCCTTGCGGATGAGCTTGACCAGGTCGGCGATCGGCTGCCCGAGGCCGTACGGCCCTGCGCGGTTCGGCCCGTAGCGGAGCTGCATGCGGCCGAGCAGCTTGCGCTCGAGCCAGGTCGCGTAGGCGAAGCAGACCATGACGAGGTTGATGACGACGATTGCCTTTATCGCGTCGATCCACCAGGGCTGGTTCAGCTGCTCAGGCACCGGCCTTCTCCACCTGCACCCGGTCGGCCAGGCCCTCGGCGTGCTCGGCGGCGATCCGCACGACGCCCGTGCGAAGCTTGCGGCTGAGCGTGGCGCGGAGCTCCTTCGACGTGCCGTTCGAGCTGACCCGCACCGTCTCGCCGGAGGCGATGTCGCGCGTGCGCGCGTCCTCGTGTGCGAGCTCGACCTCGGGCCCGGGACGCTGGAACTGAAGCTGCGCGATCCGCTCGACGGCCGCGCCGCTGAAGAGCGCGCGATAGCGCACGAGCTCGAGGCCCGGTCCCGCCGGCTTTCCGGTCGGCGCCTGCGGGTCCGGCTGCGTCCAGGCGAACTCGTCGCCGGGCGGGAGCGGCGCCCGCTCTGGGGCGCTGGGCGCCGCCCACGGGTCGACCGCGACCCCGAAGCGCTCGGCGAGCAGCGCGAGCCACTCGAGCTCGTCCGGCCCCTCCGGCACGACCGCGCGCCGCAGGCGCTGGGGCCTCCCCTCCAGGTTGACGAACGTGCCCTCGCGCTCGAGATAGCTCGTGCCCGGCAGGACGACGTGCGACCAGGCGGTCAAGTCGCTCTGGAACATGGCCGTCGTGAGCACGAAGCGGGCGCGCCGGGCCAGCTCGGCCACGCGCGGGTCGCGGCCGGCCTCGTCGCCCGAGACGACGAGCGCGCCGATCTCGTCCCCCTCCGGCGGCTCGGCGCGGCCCTCCCCGAGCGCGTGCCAGGCGTCGGCGACCCCGCGGCCGTTCGGCGTTCGCGGCAACGCGTACACGGTGACGTCCGCCTTCGCGCTCTCGTGGAGATGGCTGGCGAGGGAGCCGACATGTCGCCCTCCGGTCGGATCGTCCTCCGACCAGACGAGGGCGATCCGCCCGGCGGCCCGGAGGCGCTTCGCCGTCTCGCGCAGCTCCTTCGGCGTCTTGCCTCCTTCGCGCAGGGCGGCGCAGACCTGCTGTGCCGAGCCCGGGGCGACCTGCACGTCCCCGACAGGACTCACGCTGATGACCTCCGCGCCGGCGCGGCGTGCAGCGCGGAGCCAGAGATCGACGATCGGGGCGCGCTCGACGACCGGGTCGTCGCCGAGCACCAGGCAGACGTCGGCGTCCCGGATGGCCGAGAGCGGCGCGCGGAACGCGGCCAGTCCGCGGTCCCAGTCGTCGGGCAAGAGGGCGAAGTGGGCGCCGAGCCCATCCCGGACGATGCGCGCGAGCACGGTTGCCAGCTCCACGGTCTCGCCGCCGGAGAAGGCGACGACGACCGAGCTACCCGCCTCGCGGAGGCCGGCCTCGGCCGCGTCGAGGGCCTCCTCGTGGGAGACCTCCTGGAACCCGCGGCGGCGAACGCGGAGGAGCGGCGTCCGGATACGGTCCTCGGCGCGCAGGTGGTCGTAGGCGAAGCGTCCCTTGTCGCAGAGCCACCCCTCGTGGATCTCCGGGTGGTTGCGGGAGAGGACGCGCGCGACGTTGCCCTCGCGCGTCGTCGCCCAGACGTTGCAGCCCACCGGGCAGAGCCCGCAGACCGTGGGGACGTTCTGGATCTCCCAGGGCCGCGCGCGGAAGCGGTAGGTGGTCGAGGTCAGGGCGCCGACGGGGCAGAGCTCGACGACGTTGCCGGAGAAGTGGGCGCGGTACGGCTCGTCCTCGAAGGTGGCGATGACGGACGACGCGCCCCGGTTGATCGCGACGAGCTGGCCGTCCTCGGAGACGTTCTCGGAGAAGCGCGTGCAGCGGTAGCAGAGGATGCAGCGCTCGCGGTCGAGCGCGATCAACGGCGAGATCGGGATCGGCTTGTCGAACGTCCGCTTGGGGAAGTGCATGCGGGTCGTCCCGGGGCCGAAGCGGAAGGTGAGGTCCTGGAGCGGGCACTCGCCTCCCTTGTCGCAGTCGGGGCAGTCGAGCGGGTGGTTGAGGAGGATGAACTCGAGGATCGCATCCTGGCCCTCGGAGGCCTTCTCGCTCGTCAGCGCGGTCTTGAGGACGAGGCCGTCGGTGGCGGTGAGCGTGCACGCAGCCTGGAGCTTCGGCAGCCCCTCCACCTCGCAGAGGCACATCCGGCAGGCCCCGAGGGGCGGCCCGACCCGCGGCTCGTAGCAGAAGACCGGGATCTCGATCCCGAGGGACGCCGCCGTCTCCACCATCCCCTGCCCTTTCGGCGCCTGCAGCTCGTGGCCGTCGATGGTGACGGTGACGAGCTCGGGCTGCGGCTGTGCGTTCATCGCGACACTTCCGGCACGGTCCGCGCGCCACGGGCGCGACTTTCACAGTTAGCGTTGAAAGCGGGTGGTGGGCCGGGGTGCCCCACAGGACAGACGGGCGTGCTGCTCATGGCCCGGCCGGAACCTCGATCTCCTCCCGCAGGCGTGCGTGGTGCTGGTCGACGGGCGCGAGGACGCCCTCCAGCGACGACTCGCCGCCGAAGGGGCAGCCGCCCTCGTCGATGTGGCGCTGGTACTCCTCGCGGAACCTCGCCACGTAGCTGGCCACCGGCAGCGCGGCCGCGTCGCCGAGCGGGCACAGGCAGTTGCCGAGGATGCGGTCGCACACGTTGAGGAGGACGTCGAGCTCGCCCTGCGTCGCGTCGCCCTCCTCGATCTTGTGGAGGAGCTGCACCATCCAGCGCGTTCCCTCGCGGCACGGCGTGCACTTGCCGCACGACTCGTGCATGTAGAACTGCGCGACCCGCAAGCCGAGCTGCACCATGCAGCAGCGATCGTCGATGACGATGACCGCCCCGGACCCGAGCATCGTCCCCGCCGCCGCCATGGAGTCGAAGTCGAGCGGCGTGTCCACCTCGGCCGCGGTCAGGACCGGGACCGACGAGCCGCCGGGGATGATCGCCTTCAGCTCTCGCTCGTCCGGGATCCCGCCGCCGAGGTCGTAGATCAGCTCGCGGAGCGACGTCCCCAGCTCGAGCTCGTAGTTTCCGCCGTTGACGACGTTTCCCGAGAGCGAGAACACCCGTGTGCCCGCCGAGTGCTCGACCCCGAGGCGCGCGTAGGCCTCTCCGCCCATCTGCACGATCTTGGGCACCGTCGCGAGCGTCTCGACGTTGTTGATCAGCGTCGGCGACGCATACAGGCCGGAGATGGCCGGGAAGGGCGGCTTCGTGCGAGGCTGGCCGCGGCGGCCCTCGAGCGACTCCAGCAGGCCGGTCTCCTCGCCGCAGATGTACGCACCGGCTCCCCGGTGGACGACGACGGCGAGATCCCACCCGGAGCCAAGGACGTCCTTGCCGACATAGCCCGCCTCGCGGGCCTCCTCGAGCGCGGCGACGACGACCTCGTACTCCGTCAGGTACTCGCCGCGGAGGTAGATGAACGCGAGGCTCGAGCCGATCGTGTGCGCGGCGATGAACACGCCCTCGAGGAAGAGGTGCGGGACGCGAAGCATGATCTCGCGGTCCTTGAAGGTCCCCGGCTCGGACTCGTCGGCGTTGACGACGAGGTAGATCGGCCGCGGCGAGTCCTCGGGCTTCGGCAGGAAGCTCGCCTTGCGGCCCATCGGAAAGCCGGCGCCGCCGCGCCCCCGGACGTCGGCGGCGAGCAGCTCGTCCAGCACCGCCTGGCGCTCCATGCCCAGCGCCCGGCGCTGCGACTCGTAGCCGCCGACGGCCTCGTACTCGGCGAGCCTCGTCAGATCGCGCTCGTCTGCATGCTCGAGGAGCAGCTCTCTAAGCGCCACCGCGCAGCTCCCTCAGGATCCCCGGCACGTCGGCCGGCTGCACGGGCTCGCGGTAGCGGTGGTCGACGGCCACGACCGTCCCCCACCCGCAGCCCCCGGCGCACTCGACCGTGCGCAGCGTGATCTCGCCGTCCGCCGTCGTCTCGCCCGCGTTGACGCCGAGCTCGCGCTCGAAGGCCTCCAGCACGTGCTGGGCACCGACGAGGGCGCACGAGATGTTCGTGCACACCTCGACCATGTGGCGGCCCACCGGCGCCAGCTGGAACATGTCGTAGAAGCTGGCCACCGCCTGGCAGTACGCGGGCGTGAGCTCGAGGGCGTCGCCGACCTCGCGGAAGGCCTCGGGCGGGAGCCAGCCGCCGTGCTCCTCCTGCGCGAGCCGCAGGGCCGGGAGGACGGCTGAGCGGCTCTCCGGATACTGTGCGGCGACCTCCCGGATGCGGTCGTACAGGGTCGAGGCGGCGCTCACCGGTCGACCTCGCCCATGACTGTGTCGAGCGAGCCGACGATCGCGATCAGGTCGGCGACGAGGGCGTCGCTCATGCAGGTCGCGGTCGCCTCCAGCGCCACGAAAGAGGGGGCCCGGAACTTCACCCGCCAGGGCTTCGAGCCGCCGTCGGAGACGACGTAGCAGCCGAGCTCGCCCCGTGGCGACTCGATCGTCACGTAGACCTCCCCCTCGGGCACCCGATACCCCTCCGTGACGAGCTTGAAATGGTGGATGAGGCTCTCCATCGACGTGTGGAGCTCATTGCGCGGCGGAAGGACGATCTTGCGGTCGTCCACGATCCACGGCCCCTCGGGCATGCCCTCGAGTGCCTGCTGGACGATGCGCGTCGACTGGCGCATCTCGTCCATGTGCACCTTGTAACGGTCGAAGACGTCGCCGTTCGTGTACACGGGCACGTCGAAGTCGACCTGGTCGTAGGCGAGGTACGGCTGCGTTCTGCGGAGGTCCCAGTCGACGCCGGACGCCCGCAGCACCGGGCCGGACTGGCCGAGCGCGATTGCGTCCGCCGCGGAGAGAAGGCCGATGCCCTTCGTCCGCTCGAGCCAGATCGCCTGGCCGGAGAGGATCGACTCGTACTCGTCGACGCGCCCTGGCATCGTCTCGGCGAAGGCGCGGCACTCGTCGTAGAAGCCGACCGGGATGTCCTCGGCGAGCCCGCCCGCCTGGAAGTAGCGCGTGTGCATGCGCACGCCGGTGACCAGCTCGAAGAGGTCGAGGATGGCGTCGCGCTCGCGGAAGCAGTACCAGAACATCGAGATCGCGCCCAGCTCCAGGGCCGCCGTCCCCAGCCACACGAGGTGCGAGTGGATCCGGTTGAGCTCGCACAGGAGCATCCGCATCCACTGGGCCTTCGGCGGCGGCTCGACGCCGAGCAGCTTCTCGATGGCGAGGACGAAGACGAGCTCGTTGTTCTGGAAGGAGACGTAGTCGATCCGCTCCGGGTACGTGATCGCCTTCCACCACGTTTTGTGCTCCATGTTCTTCTCGAAGCCGGTGTGGAGGTAGCCGACGACGGCGCGCAGGCCGACCACCTTCTCGCCGTTCAGCTCCACGACGAGACGGAGAACGCCGTGGGTGGAGGGGTGGTTGGGCCCGAAGTTGACCTCGAGGATGTCCCCTTCCTCGCGCAGCGCGGGGTCGACCTCGAGGATCGACGGGGTCGGCGAGGGAATCCGCGTACCCTCGTAGATGGCCGTCTTCGGTTCCGCTACCGCCATTAGTGCCCCTCCAGGCAATACGAGCCCGCTTCTGCCCCGCGATCACGCGGCGCCAGAACCCACCCTCGCCCTTGCCAAGGCAACCAGCCTTGGCTGCGCGCCAGTGCGGCCTCTGGCTTGGTGCTCGCGACGCAGAATCTGGGCTGGATTACCTGAATGGGCACTACTCCTCGTCCGAGAAGCGCACCGGCTCGCCGCCGAGCGGGTAATCCTTGCGGAGCGGATGGCCTTCCCAGTCGTCCTCCATGAGGATGCGGACGGGGTTCGGATGGCCGTCTAGGGGGATGCCCATCATGTCCCACGCCTCGCGCTCGTGCCAGTCGGCCGTCGGCCAGACGGAGACGACGCTCGGGATCGGCTCCCCGTCCTCGCACCGAACCTGCAGTCGGAGCCGCGGCGCTTCGGTCGCGCCCGACTCGACCCTGAGCAGGTGGTACGAGACCGAGAAACGGCTCGGCTTCGGTTCGGGCTGCTGTTGGAGGCCCCAGGACCCCGGGCTGTTGAGATCGCGGCCGCGGGGGTCGCCCCAGTAGCCGGCGACGCGCGGCAGATCCCAGCCGAGGTAGTCGGCGGCGGCGACGTCGGAGAGGAAGTTGAAGCCGGCCTCGTCGCGCAGCCACGTCGCCGCCTCGACGAGCCGCTCGCGCTCGACGACGACGGTCGTCTCACCGTGCTCGACGCGCTCCTCCACGAAGCCGGGCACGCCGGCGAGCGCGGGGGTCACTCGGCGACCCCGCGGATCTCGTAAGCGGGGGGCACGCCGGCGCGGATCTTCTCCTGGAGCCTCACGATGCCCTCGAGCAGCGCCTCAGGCCGGGGCGGGCAGCCAGGCACGTGGATGTCGACAGGGACGATCTTGTCGACGCCCTGGAGGATCGCGTAGTTGTTGAACATCCCGCCCGAGCTCGCGCACGCGCCCATCGCGATCACCCACTTCGGCTCGAGCATCTGGTCGTAGATCTCGCGCAGCGGCTTCGCCATCTTGTGCGCCACGCGGCCGGAGACGATCAGGAGGTCGGCCTGGCGCGGGGACGAGCGGAAGACCTCGGCGCCGAAGCGGGCGCTGTCGTAGCGCGAGGTGACGATCGACATCATCTCGATCGCGCAGCAGGCGAGCCCGAACGTGTCCGGCCAGATCGAGTAGCCCTGCGCCCAGGCCACCGCCTTCTGCACGGTTGTGAGGAGGAGCTTCTGCTCGAGCTCCTCGGCGCCCAGCTCCCGCTCGAAGACGCCCGGGCCCTTGCCGCGCATGAGCGTCCGCTCGGACTGCAGTCCGAAGTCGGCCAGGCGCTTGCGCTTCACCGCCACTCGAGCGCGCCCCGTTTCCACACGTACACGTAGGCGATGGCGAGGATGGCGATGAAGAACCCGAACTCCGCGAGCGCGAAGGTCCCCACCTGGTCGAGGACGACTGCCACGGGGTAGAGGAAGACGATCTCGATGTCGAAGACGATGAAGAGCATCGCCGTCAGGTAGAAGCTGACCGTGAACCGCTGTTGCTTGGGCGGGCCGGTGGAGACGCCCGACTCGAACGGCATCCTCTGAGCCTTTGGCGGCGCCTGCTTGCGCCGGGTCGAGAGGGCGAACGACGCGAAGAGCATCGAGGCCGGGATCGCCGCCGCGAAGAGCGCGTAGACGAGGAACGGGAACCAGTCGTCAAGCGCGGCGAAGGGCACGCCCTGCACATCGGGCATCCTAGCGCTCACAAGCAGTCGGCGCGGATGGACGGAAACCGGCTCTGCGCCAGGGGAAACGTGGTGCGACGCGCGTCACAAAGTCGGGGGATTGGCGCGGCTGAGCCCGTTGCTACACTCAGACCGGAATGGTCACCGTCACCGAGAACGCCGCCGCCAAGATCAAGGAGCTCATGGCGCAGGAGCCTGAGGGCGAGGTCAGCGTGCTCCGGATCGCCGTGGAGGGCGGGGGCTGCTCGGGCTTCCAGTACGCGCTGGGCTTCGACCGCGGCCCGCAGGACGGTGACAACGAAGTCGAGATGCACGGCGTTCGGGTCGTCGTCGATCCGTTCAGCGCGCCCTACCTCGTCGGCTCGGAGATCGACTTCGTCGACGCCCTCATGGGCGCGGGGTTCGCGATCAACAACCCGAACGTGCAGGCGGCCTGCGGCTGCGGCTCGTCCTTCCAGGCGAAGGAGGAGGCGGGCGGCGAGCCTGTTTCCGCGCACGCCGGCGGGGCCTGCGGCTCGGGCTGCTCTCACTGAGCTCGACCGCCCCTCGCTAATCTGATCGCGGTTTGACCGTCATTCGCCTTCGGCTCATTCCCGTGGGGGAAACCATGTTTCCCCCACACACCCTCCCCGCAGTCATGGCTCGGTAAGCCATGACTGACCACCACGTCGTCGACATCACCATCATCGGCGCCGGCCCGGTCGGGCTCGCGGCCGCCTACTACGCAGGGCATCGCGACGCGTCCGTCAGAATCGTCGAGAGCCTTGGCCAGCCCGGCGGCCAGGTGGCCGCCGTCTACCCGGAGAAGCACGTCTACGACGTGGCCGGCCACCCGAAGATCCAGGGTCAGGCGCTCGTCGACCTCTGCGTCGAGCAGGGTCTCCAGTTCGGGGCCGAGGTCTTCCTCGACCAGGAGGTGAAGGACCTCCAGCGCGTGGGCGTCAACGGCGAGGAGCAGCTCATCCTCACGACCCACGAGGGCGAGACGTTCCCGACCCGCATGCTGATCGTCACCGCCGGCCATGGCGCCTTCGAGCCCCGAAAGCTCGAGATCGAGGACATCGACGAGTGGGAGGGCCGCGGGCTCCACTACTTCGTCAAGCGGAAGGAGGTCTTCCGCGACAAGGCGTGCGTGATCGTCGGCGGCGGCGACTCCGCGCTCGACTGGACGCTCGGCCTGCAGGACACCGCGCGCCTCCCCATCACGCTCGTGCACAGGCGCGAGCGGTTTCGCGCGCTCGAGACCTCCGTCAAGGAGGCCCGCGAGCTCGAGCAGCAGGGAGCCGTGCGCATCTGCATCCCGGCCGAGGTGCGCGGCGTCCGCGGCGACGGAGGGATCCAGGCGGTGACCCTCGAGGACACCGGAACCGGCGAGCTCTTCGAGGTCGAGTGCGACGCGCTGATCACCCTGCTCGGCTTCCACTCGCATCTGGGCTCGATCGCCGACTGGGGCCTCGAGCTCCACGGCAAGCGCCAGGTGGTCGTCGAGCCCTCGACGATGGAGACGACGCTCCCCGGCGTCTACGCGGCCGGCGACGTCGCCGGCTATGAAGGGAAGATCACGCTGATCTCAGTCGGCTTCGGCGAGGCCGCGGTCGCGGCGAACCAGGCCGTCGCCAGGATCCGCGGCGAGAAGGTCCAGCCGAAGTACTCGACCGACTGAGCGCCGCCACCGATGGTCACGCTTTCGACACCTTCTCGTCTCCCACGCGTGCGCCCTTCGCCGTTACGCTAGAAAGCGGGTGGTGGGAGAGGGGTGCCCCAAGAGATGGCGCCCCGGCGTGACTAGACTCCTGAAGGTGAGCGAGACCGCGCCACGCGAGCTCTGGGGTGGCGAGACCCGGAAGGCGATCGAGAACTTCCCCGTCTCCGGCGAGCCGATTCCGCCCGCGGTCGCGCGCTGGCTCGGCCGGATCAAGGCCGCTTCGGCCCGCACGAACGCCGAGCTGGGGCTCCTCGACCTCGACAAGGCCGAGCGCATCGCCGCCGCGGCCGAGCGGGTGGCGGCCGGCGAGTTCGACGACCAGTTCCCGATCGACGTCTTCCAGACCGGGTCGGGGACGTCGTCGAACATGAACGCCAACGAGGTCATCGCCTCGCTCGCGGGCGACGACGTCCACGCGAACGACGACGTCAACATGGGGCAGTCGTCGAACGACGTCTTCCCCTCGGCCGTTCATCTCGCCGCTCTCGACGAGATCGTCAACGACCTGCTCCCCAGCCTGAGCACGCTCGCCGAGGCGCTCGAGCGCAAGGAAGTGGAGTTTGCCGACCTCGTCAAGTCGGGTCGGACACACCTGATGGACGCGGTTCCGATCACCCTCGGGCAGGAGTTCGGCGGCTACGCGGCGCAGGTTCGCGAGGGGATCGCGCGCGCCGAGGCGACCCTGGGCCGCCTCGGACAAGTCCCGCTCGGCGGAACGGCGACGGGCACCGGGCTCAACACCCACTCGGAGTTCGCCGACCGGATACGAGTGAAGCTCGCGGCGGAGACCGGCCTCACGATCCTCCCGCCGGCGCACCCGTTCGAGGCGACGGCCGCCCGCGACGCGCTCGTCGAGGTCTCCGGCGCTCTCAAGACGGTAGCCGTCTCGCTGACGAAGATCGCGAACGACATCCGGCTCATGGGCTCCGGCCCCCGAACAGGCCTCGCCGAGATCGTCATCCCCGAATTGCAGAAGGGCAGCTCGATCATGCCCGGCAAGGTGAACCCGGTCATCCCCGAGGTCGTCACGCAGGTCGCCGCGCAGGTGATCGGAAACGACGCCGCCATCACGGTCGGCGGGCTCCAGGGCCACTTCGAGCTCAACGCGTTCGTGCCGATGATGGCGCGCAACCTGCTCGGGTCGATCGGCCTCCTCGCCGCCGCCTCGAGGCTCTTCGCGGAGAAATGCGTCGACGGGATCGAGCCGAACCACGAGACCCTGGAGCGCTACGCGGAGCTGACGCTCTCGGCCGCCACCGCGCTCAACCCGCACATCGGCTACGACAAGGCCTGCGAGATCGTGAACGAGGCTGCCGCCTCCGGACGCTCTCTGCGCGAGGTCGCGCGCGAGGCAGGGGTCGACGAGGAGACGCTCGAGAAGGCGCTCGACTACCGCGCGATGGCGCGGCCCCACGAATCGTGAGCTCCCCGCGCCGGGCTTGACACCAGTGTCTTAGTCTCATTAACTTCCAGTCTCCCACCGCGTCACCGGGACGCCGCGAGGGGTGAGCTCTCGAGCCGGGTGCCAGGGCGGTCGCCCGTCGCGGCCTCCGGGTCCGCCGGTGGGGGGAAGAGCCGCGGGAGAGGAGCCGCCGACCGGCGGCTCCTTCGCCCGAGACCCTTAGAACTCGTCTCAAACGAGTTCTAGTACGCGACTGCGCCCCGGCCGGTCTCGGCGGCGTGGCGCTGCTCGTCCGCTCGGTACGACGAGCGCACGAGCGGCCCGGAGAACACCGAGCCGAACCCGAGCGCCTCGCCCTGCTCCCGGAACCAGCGGAACTCGTCGGGATGGACCCAGCGGTCGATCGGCGCGTGGCGGGACGAGGGCTGCAGGTACTGGCCGATCGTGACGACGTCCACGTCGTGGGCCCTCAGGTCGACCATCGTCTCGACGACCTCGTCGTTCGTCTCGCCGAGGCCGACGATGATCCCCGACTTCGTCAGCACGGGATAGTCGGCCAGCTCCTTCGCGCGCCGGAGCAGCCACAGGGCCTTGTCGTACGACGCCTTGGCGCCGCGCATGCTCCGGTGCAGCCGCCGCACCGTCTCGATGTTGTGGTTGAACACCTCGGGCCGGGCGGCGAGCACCGTGGCGAGCGCCTCCTCCTCCACCCCGAGGAAGTCGGGCGTGAGCACCTCGACGGATGCCTGCGGCAGCTTCTTCTTCAGGGCGCGGATCGTCGCCGCGTAGTGCCCGGCGCCGCGGTCGGGGACGTCGTCGCGGTCGACCGACGTCACGACGACGTGCCGGAGGCCCATCTGCGCCGCCGCCTGCGCGAGCCGGAGCGGCTCCAGTGGGTCGGGCGGGGACTCCGGCTTGCCCGAGTGAACGTAGCAGTACCGGCAGGCACGGGTGCAGGTGTCGCCGAGGATCTGGAAGGTCGCGGTTCCCCGGCCCCAGCACTCGGCGATGTTCGGGCAGCGCGCCTCCTCGCAGATCGTGTGCAGGCCCTGACCGTGCAGAAGCTCCCGCACCTCGAAGTAGCGCGAGTCCGCGCTCGGCGCCCGCACCTTCATCCACTCGGGGCGGCGCGGGCGCTCAGCTACCCGTAACGACTTGTTCAATTCCGACCGCCTCTCCGGAACGTGGGTGCGACTGCATCGGCTTGGCCGAGATCCTCTCATGGACCGGCTGGGGCCAGAGGCCCGCGCCCTGCTCCACGGGGAGCTCCTCGAGCGTGAGCCCGAAGACCTCCTCGAGCGCGGCTGCCGCCCGCGGGCGGACGTCGTCGACGGCGACCGGCCGGCCGAGCTCGCGCGCGATCGTCGTGAACGCGGCGTCCTCGAGCCCGCACGCAGTGATCCACTCGGTGAACGGCGCCGGGTCGAGATCGACGTTGAGCGCGTACCCGTGCGTTGTGACCCAGCGGGCGATGTGGACGCCGATGGAGCAGAGCTTCCGGGGCGGAGATTCGAGCCACACGCCGGTCAGGCCCTCGATCCGCGTGGCCTCGAGGCCGAAGCCGCCGACCGTGCGGATGACGGACTCCTCGAGGTCGCGGACATAGCGCTTCACGTCGCGCCCGTGACGGTTGAGGTCGAGGATCGGGTAGCAGACGAGCTGCCCCGGGCCGTGGAACGTGGACTTGCCGCCGCGGTCGGTCTCGACGACCGCGACCTCGGCTTCGTCGGGGACGTGCACCTCCGCGCGTCCGTCGGTGCGGCGCCCGAGCGTGATCACGGGCGGGTGTTCCAGGAGGATGACCGTGTCGGGGATCGCCCCCTGCGAGACGGCCGCTGCGAGGGCGCGCTGCAGCTCCCACGCCTCCAGGTACGGCGTCACGCCGAGGTTCACCAGGTATGCGCCGCGCCTCACGGCGACAGCGTAGCTGCCCCTAGTAGTCCGACTCGCCCCAGGTCTGGAGCCGCTCGCGCAGGTCGCGCAGGAAGCGCCCGGCGAGCGCGCCGTCCACGAGCCGGTGGTCGTACGTCAGCGTGAGATTCATGATCGAGCGGATCGCGATGACGTCCTCGCCCATCTCGTCCTGCACGACCCACGGCCGCTTGACGACCGCGTAGGTGCCGAGAATGGCGGCCTGCGGCTGGCTGATCACGGGGGTCCCGTGGAAGGTCCCGTAGCCGCCCGGGTTGGTGATCGTGAACGTGCCGCCCTGCACGTCGTCCGGGAGCAGCTTCTTCTCGCGCGCCCGGGCGGCGATGTCGGCGATCGCCTTGGCCATGCCGAGGAGGTTGAGCGTCTCCGCGTTCTTGACCACGGGGACGATGAGGCCCTTGCCGTCCGCGAGCTCCACTGCGAAGCCGAGGTTGACGTAGCTCCTGGTCACGATCGTGTCGCCGCGGAGCTCGCCGTTGATCCAGGGGTAGCCCTTCAGCGTCTCGACCGCGGCGCGCGCGACGAAGGCCAGGTAGGTGGGGTTGACGCCGTAGGCCTCCTGGTATTCCTTCTTCAGCTTCTGCCGGATCGCGGCCACTTTCGACATGTCGACCTCGATCGAGCTGGTCACATGCGCCGAGGTGTCGAGCGACCTGCGCATGTGCTCGGCGATGCCGCGGCGCATGGCAGACATGGGCTCGATCGTCTCTCCGGCCTGAGGCTCCGCTGCCGGAGCGGCGGCGGCAGGCTCCGCGACGGGAGCCGCCGTCGGAGCCTCGGGCGGGGCGGCCGGCGCCTCGGTCGGAGGTGCGGGCGCGGCGGCGCCCGACTCGATGTAGCTCAGGATGTCCTTCTTGGTCACGCGCCCGCCGCGTCCGGTGCCGGGGACCTGCCCGACGTCGACGCCGTGCTCGGCGGCGATGCGCGCGACGACCGGCGAGACGAAGCGTGCGCCGTCCGCCTGCCCGTCCGGCGGGGCAGCGGGAGCGGCCGGGGGCGCCTGTCTCTCGACCTCCGTGGCCGTCGGCGTCTCGCCCTCGGCGCCCGAGGCGGCGGCGCTCTCGGCTGCGGCCTCCTGGGTCGCCGGCTCGGGGAGCTCTTCGGCCGCAGGGGCCTCCTCTGCCGGCGCGGGGGCCGGAGCGGCCGCCGCGCCCTCCGGCGCGATCACCGCGAGCTTCGTTCCCACCTCGACGGTCTCTCCCTCCTGGACGAAGATCTGCTGGACGACGCCCGAGGCCGGGGCTCGGCACCTCCGTGTCGACCTTGTCCGTCGAGATCTCGAGCAGGGTCTCGTCGGCCTCGATCGGATCGCCCTCGGACTTGACCCACTTCGTGATCGTCCCCTCGGAGACGGAGACGCCCATCTGGGGCATGACGACGTCGACGAGCGTTCCGGTCGCCATCAGTACGAGGCCACCTCCCGGAGCCCGGCGACGACGTCCTCGACCTGCGGAAGGAAGGCCTTCTCGAGGGTCGGCGCGAACGGCACCGGCGTGTCCGGGGCGGTGATGCGCTTGACGGGCGCGTCGAGGTGCTCGAACGCCTCCTCGGCGATGGTCGCGGCGATCTCGCCGCCGAAGCCGCCGGTGTGCGTGTCCTCGTGGAGGACGATCACCTTGGAGGTCTTCTCCACGGAGGCGAGCACGGCCTCCTGGTCCCACGGGATGATCGTTCGCAGGTCGACGATCTCCGCGGAGATGCCGTCCTCCTCGGCCACCTTCTCCGCCGCCTCCGTCGCGGTGTAGACCATCGCACCCCACGTGACGACGGTGACGTCGTCGCCCTCGCGGTGGATGCGGGCCTCGCCGAACGGGATCGTGTAGCGCTCGTCCGGGACGTCCGCCTTGATGCGCCGGTAGAGGTGCTTGTGCTCGAAGTAGAGGACGGGATTCGGGTCCTCGATCGCGGTCACGATGAGGCCCTTCGCGTCCTCGGGCGTCGCCGGGCACACGACCTTGAGCCCGGGGATGTGCGCGAAGCTCGACTCGGGATTCTGGGAGTGGAAGGGCCCGCCGGAGAAGCCGCCGCCCGAGGGGCAGCGGACGACGATCGGCACGGGCGTCCCCGCCCGGTAGCGCTGCTTCGCGGCCACGGTGACCAGGTGGTCCCAGGCGCACGAGACGAAGTCGGCGAACTGCATCTCCGCGACCGGGCGCATCCCCATCATCGCCGCGCCGGTGCAGCCGCCCACGATCGCGGTCTCGGCGAGCGGCGCGTCGATCACCCGCCACGGTCCGAACTCCTCCTGGAAGCCCTGCGTCACCTTGAAGGCGCCGCCGTAGACGCCGACGTCCTCGCCGATCACGAAGACGCGCTTGTCGCGGCGCATCTCCTGGCGAAGCCCGTCCGAGATCGCCTGCAGGTACGTCTTCTCGGCCATCAGTGAGCCACTTACTTGTGGTGGGGAGTCTCGAGGTCCTCGGGGGTGGCGTACACGCCGTCGAGCAGCGTCGACTCGTCGGGCACGGGGCTCTCCTCGGCCCGCTTGATCGCGTCGTTCAGGAGCTTCTTGACCTCCCCGCGGATCTCGTCCTCCTGGTCGTCCGTGAAGTCGGCGTTCTCGCGCAGCCATGCACGGAAGCGCTCGAGCGGGTCCCGCTTCGCCCACTCCTCGAACATCTCCTTGGGCACGTAGAAGGCGTCGTCGTGCACCGCGTGGCCCTCCATGCGGAGGGTCAGGCACTCGATCAGGGTCGGTCCGCCGCCTTCGCGCGCCTTCTCGACTGCGAGCTTGGCCTCGCGGTAGACGGCGAGCACGTCGGTGCCGTCGACGACGACTCCGTCGAAGCCGTAGGACTTCGCCCGGTCGGCGATGTGCTCGACCGCGTATTCGAGGTGGGTCGGCGTGGAGTACGCCCACTGGTTGTTGTCGCAGACGAAGACGACAGGGAGCCGGCGGACGCCGGCGAGGTTCATGGCCTCGTGCGTGTCGCCCCGGGCCGCGGCCCCCTCGCCGAACCAGCCGAGCGCGACGCGCTTCTCCTCCCGGATCCGGAAGGCCAGCGCGCAGCCGACCGCGACGGGGAGCATGGCCGGCAGGTGGCTGACCATCGCGATCAGGCCGAGGCGGTCGTCGGCCATGTGGACGTTGCCGTCCTTCCCCTGCGTCGGGCCGTCCAGGCGGCCCATGAACTGCGCGAAGATCCGCCAGGGCTCGACGCCGCGCACCACGTGAACGCCCATGTCCCGGTGCAGCGGCGTGCCCACGTCCTCGGGTCCCATGGCCGTCGCGATGCCGACCGCGGCGGCCTCGTTCCCGCGTCCCGTGTAGAAGCTGCCGGGGATCTTCCCCTGCTTGTAGAGGATGTGGCCGCGCTCCTCGATGCCCCTCGTGGTGAGGAGGTGGCGGTAGATGTCGAGGAGGTCCTCCCGGTCGAGGCCGAACTCTCTGACCTCTGTAAGGGAGGAGACCGGTTCTGCTTCCCTGGCGATCGCCATGTCGCGCGTCGAACTCTAGCGTCTAGGGTGAGGACATGGGCAGCGCCGCGGACTGGTTGAGAGAGGAGCGCCGCCGGACCCTCGGCGACTGGGCGGCCTTCTGTCTGGGCTGCGGCCACGTGCAGCGCTACTTCGCCGAAGACGAGCCGAAGCTCCCCGCGGCGTGCCCCGAATGCGGCGGCGAGCTGCGCGTCCGCTGCCCCGCGTGTCGCGCCCCGATCGCGTCCGGCTTCGCCGTCGCGTGCGAGGAGTGCGACGCCGAGCTACGCCGGCCGGAGCTCTTCGGCGGGCCGATCCGGCGACCGCCCGGAGCTACGCCTGGATCTCGGAGAAGTGGATCACCGTGACCGTGTCCTCCTCGGTCACGTCGCGGTTGTAGAGCTGCCCGAGGAAGGTGACCATGTCGTCGGTGCGCTTGATCTCCGGGTTGTCCTTCTCGATCTCCCGGGGCGAGCACTCCGCGAGCGGCTTCACCTCGACCTTGTCGACGACCGCGTCGAAGATCTTCTCCCGCGGCCCGTAGCGGAGGCCGACGAGCACCTGGACGACCATCCCCTTCTTGTACTTCCCCGACTTGTCTCCGAGCCGGATCGTCGCCGTCTTCCGCCTGCTCCTGAGCTGGTCGGCGACGATCGGCGAGTAGAAGTTGAGGGCGTACATCGGCCAGGCAGGGGACGAAGCGGCGACATCATACGGCTTCTTCCGCGAGGAGCCTTCGCGCCCGCTCGGCCATCTCCCGCTCGCCTCCGTAGGCCAGGAGCCGCGGTGCGTCCTCGAGCGGAAGCCAGCGTGCCGCGTCGACCTCGTGCGCGTGCTCGGTCGGGATGTCCCCCAGCCGCCCGTGCGCGTACCGGAACAGGTAGAAGCTGACGATCTTGAAGACGCGCTCGCCCTTCCACGTGTAGACGTAGCGAACGTCGCCCAGCTTCTCGACCAGGCGGCCGTCGACGCCGGTCTCCTCCCTGACCTCGCGCGCGGCGGTCGCGGCGGGGTCCTCACCCGGCGCGATCAGGCCCTTCGGGAGGGCCCAGACGTCCTTCCCGCCGGGCCGGATCGCGGCCAGCCGCCAGCCGCCCCGCAGACGGCGGACGACCACCCCTCCCGCCGAGAGCTCCCGCCTCACGACCCCGAGCCTACCGTCGGTATCGTCAGCGGGCGATGCGCCGGCTTCTCCTCCTCGTCTGCTCGATCACGCTCGCGGACACGATGCTCTACGCGGCGCTCGTGCCGCTCCTCCCGCACTACGCGAGCGAGTTCGGCCTCTCCAAGGGCGCGGCCGGTCTCCTCGTGGGAGCCTACGCCTTCGGAGCGTTCGTGGGCGCCATCCCGGGCGGTATTGCCGCGGCGCGCTTCGGGCCTCGGCGCGCGGTCGTCGCGGGGCTCCTCCTCATGGCCGTGGCGAGCGCGGGCTTCGGCTTCGCGGGCTCGGTGGCCGAGCTCGGCATCGCCCGTTTTGCGCAGGGCGTCGGGAGCGCCCTCTCGTGGTCCGGCGCCCTGGCCTGGCTGGTCGCGGGGACGCCGCGCGAGCGGCGAGGCGAGATGCTGGGCACGGCGATCGGCGCGGCCATCTTCGGAGCCCTGCTCGGCCCCGCGGTCGGTGCCTTCGCCGAGGGCGTCGGAACGCGACCCGCGTTCGTGGCCGTGGGGGGCGTGGCGTTGGCCCTCGCCGTCTGGGCGCTGAAGACGCCTCCGGTTGCGGCGGAGCCGCAGTCGCCCCGCGCGCTCCTCCCGGCTCTGCGGCAGCCGCTCCTGCTCGGCGCCCTCTGGCTGATGGTTCTCCCGGCGCTCCTCTTCGGAGTCGTGGCGGTCCTCGTCCCGCTCGAGCTCGGAGACGCCGGCTGGAGCGCGGTCGCCATCGCCGCACTCTTCATCGGCGCGGCGGCCGTCGAGAGTGTGATCTCGCCGCTCCTGGGCCGCGTCTCCGATCGGCGCGGGCGCCTGCTGCCCCTCAGGTTCGCGCTCGTCGCGGCCATCGCCGTCACCCTCGGCCTCGCGCTCGCCGGGAGCCCCTTCCTCATCGCCCCGCTCGTGGTCGCCGCGTCGATCGCCTTCGGCTCCTTCTGGGCGCCGGCGATGGCGCTGCTCTCCGACGCCGCGGAGCGGATCGGGCTCGCCCAGGCTCTCGGCTTCGGGCTCATGAACGCTGCGTGGGGAGGCGGCAACGCCCTCGGGCCCGCACTCGGGGGAGGGCTCGCCGACGCAGCCGGAGACGCTCTTCCCTTCGCGTTGATGTCCGGGCTTTGCGCTCTCACCCTGCTCGCCCTGACCCGCGGCCGCCACCTTCTTGGCACTCCTCTCGCTCGAGTGCCAGAGAATTCTTGATCTCGTCTCGCCGTATTCGCTAGGATTGCCCCTGGCACTCCGATGTGTCGAGTGCCAGCCACGAAAGTCACTTCGCAAGGAGGGGTGCTGGATGAACCTTCAGCCACTGGGCGATCGGCTGATCGTCGAGGCCCTGGACGAGGAGGAGATGACCGCGAGCGGCATCGTCCTTCCGGACACGGCCAAGGAGAAGCCTCAGCGCGGTCGCGTCCTCGCCGTCGGCCCCGGCCCGCGGGACGAGGACGGCGAGTACGTCAAGATGGATCTCGAGCCCGGCGACGAGATCATCTTCTCGAAGTACGGCGGCACCGACATCAAGCTCGGCCCGGATGAGTACCTCATCCTCCGCGAGTCGGACGTGCTGGCCAAGGTCGTTGCCGAAACGAAGGCCAAGGGCAAGAAGAAGGAGCTGGCCGGCGCCGCCGCCTAGGCCCGCCGACAGCCGAAGATCGAAACGGAGGATGAATGGCTCACAAGGAGCTTCTCTTCGACGAGGATGCACGGCGCGCACTCGAGCGCGGCGTCAACGTCCTCGCAGACGCGGTCAAGGTCACCCTTGGCCCCAAGGGGCGTTACGTCGTGCTCGACAAGAAGTTCGGCGCGCCCACGATCACGAACGACGGCGTCACGATTGCGCGAGAGATCGAGCTCGAGGACGTCTTCGAGAACCAGGGCGCGCAGCTTGTCCGCGAAGTCGCCACGGCGACCAACGACGTCGCCGGCGACGGCACGACGACAGCGACCGTGCTCGCCCAGGCGATCGTCCGCGAGGGCCTCAAGAACGTCGCGGCCGGTGCCAACCCGATGGGCCTCAAGCGGGGCATCGAAGCCGCCGTCGACACCGTCGTCGCCGACCTGAAGAAGCAGTCCAAGGAGATCTCGGGCAAGGAGGACATCGCCCGGGTCGCCAGCATCTCCTCGCGCGAGCGTGAGATCGGCGACGTGATCGCGGACGCGATCGAGAAGGTCGGCAAGGACGGCGTCGTGAACGTCGAGGAGGGCCAGACGTTCGGCCTCGAGCTCGAGTTCACCGAGGGCATGCAGTTCGACAAGGGCTACCTGTCGCCCTACATGATCACGGACGCCGAGCGCATGGAGGCCGTGCTCGACGACCCGTACATCCTGATCGCAAACCAGAAGATCGGCGCGGTCAAGGACATCCTCCCGGTGCTGGAGCAGGTCATCCAGGCCGGTCGGCCGCTGATCATCGTGGCCGAGGACGTCGAGGGCGAGTCGCTCGCCACGATCGTCGTCAACAAGCTCCGCGGCACCTTCACCGCCGTCGCCGTCAAGGCGCCGGGCTTCGGTGACCGGCGTAAGCGGATGCTCGAGGACATTGCGATCCTCTCCGGCGGCGAGGTCATCACCGAGGAGATGGGCCTCAAGCTCGAGAACACGAAGCTCTCGCAGCTCGGCCGCGCGCGCAAGGTCGTCGTCACGAAGGACACGACGACGATCATCGACGGCGCGGGCGACTCCGAGGGCATCAAGGCCCGCATCAAGCAACTCAAGTCGGAGATCGAGACCACGGACTCGGACTTCGACCGCGAGAAGCTGCAGGAGCGGCTGGCCAAGCTCGCTGGCGGCGTCGCCGTCATCAAGGTCGGGGCGGCCACCGAGACCGAGATGAAGGAGAAGAAGCACCGCGTCGAGGACGCGCTGCAGGCCACCCGCGCGGCCCTCGAGGAGGGCATCGTGCCCGGCGGGGGCGTCGCGCTCCTGAACGCCGGCAAGGCGATCAAGCTCGACGCGCTCGAGGGCGACGAGCGCACCGGCGCGTCCATCGTCGCGCGGTCGCTCGAGGAGCCCGTCCGCCAGCTGGCGCAGAACGCGGGCATGGAGGGCTCGATCGTCGTCGACAAGATCCGGACCGGCACGAAGGGTCAGGGGCTGAACGTCGACACGGGCGAGTACGAGGACCTGGTGAAGGCCGGGATCATCGACCCGACCATGGTCACGCGCTCGGCACTCCAGAACGCCGCCTCGATCGCGAAGAACATCCTCACGACCGAGGCCGTCGTCGCGGAGGCGCCCGAGAAGGCCGGCGTCGGCGGTGGCGGTATGCCGGGCGGTATGCCGGACATGATGTAGAACGCACGGGGGGAACCCATGGTTCCCCCGTGTGCCCCCTTCTTCAGAAGAGTGCACAGCACGGAGGGCCGGCTAAGCCGGCCCTCCGTGCTTTTGAGGTCGTTGCGGCGCCTACACTGGGGACGTGGCTTCCGAGAACGCTGTGGCCGTTCGTCCCCGCTCCTTCGTCCGGGTGGCCGGCCCGGATGCCGAGGACTTCCTTCAGCGCATGCTCTCCAACGACGTTGCCGCGCTCGCTCCGGGCGAGTCGTGCCAGGCCTTGCTGCTAACGCCCAAGGCGCGCGTGATCGCGCCGATGCGGGTTCTCTTGCGGGCGGAGGGCGACTTCCTCCTCCTGACCGAGCCCGAGCTCGGCGAGTCGCTCCGCGACCAGCTCCTGCGTATGCGCTTCGCGGCGAAGGCCGAGATCGAGCTCGAGGAGCACACCTCTGCGCTTGTCTTCGGCGACGGGGTCGAGGGAATCCCGAACGACGACTACGGCGAGCCCGCCGTCGAGGTGCTCGACGCCGCCTTCGAGCCGACGCTGGACGAGAACGCGCTCGAGGCTCTTCGCATCCAGGCCGGCACGCCGCGTTTCGGGAAGGAGATCGACGACCGCGTGCTCCCCGCCGAGGCGGGCCTCGTCGAGCGCGCCGTGAGCCTGACGAAGGGGTGCTACCCGGGCCAGGAGCCGATCGCCCGGCTTCACTACCGCGGCCACGCGAACCGTGGCCTCCGTGCTCTCTCTCTCGAGGGCGCGGAGCTGCCGGAGCCCGACGCCGAGCTCGTCCACGGCGACAAGGTGGTCGGCCGGGTGACCAGCGCCGCCCGTGCGAACGGCGGCATTGTCGCCCTGGCCTACGTCAGGGCCGAGGTGCCCTCGGACGCGGAGCTCGCCCTGGGCCGGTCGAAGGCCCGGCCGCTACACTGACCCACGTCCCGCGCCCGTAGCTCAGGGGATAGAGCGCTGCCCTGCGGAGGCAGAGGTCGCACGTTCGAATCGTGCCGGGCGCACTTCGCCATGCGCCTACGGCCAGTGGGGCGTGCGGGGAGCCTCCCGCTCCAGCCCACGCCAGTCGCTCTCGCGCGTCGGCGAGAACACGTCGATCACGACGGCGCCTTCCGGACCGGCCCTGACCTCGTGCGGCACGTCGGAGGGGATGTTCCAGGTAGCGCCCGGGCCGAGCTCCCTGTCCTCGTCGGCGACGCGGAAGCTGACGCTGCCTGTGATGACCATCCCGAGCTGCTCGCTGACGTGGTGATGCTCTGGGACGACCGCGCCGGGCTCGAGCTCGACCACCGCCAGGGTGGTCTGCTGTCCATGCACCTCGCGGGCCACGACGTCGTCCCAGATCCGGAGAGGCCCGACGGCCTCGATGTCCTCGAACGCGCTCATCCTTTCGCACCTCCCTGCGAGACTCCGGTGGTGCGCAGGGTATCCAGTCGGGGCCGCTAGCCTGGTTCGCGTGCGGATCTGCTCACTTGTCCCCGCGGCCACCGAGATCCTCTTCGCGCTGGGGCTCGGCGACCAGGTCGTCGGCGTGACGCACGAGTGCGACTGGCCTCCGGAGGCCGCCGCGAAGCCCGTCGTCACCGCGTCGCTCGTCCAGACGGGCGACGTGGCCAGCGGCGAGATCGACCGCCTCGTCGCCGAGACCGCGCGCAGCGGGAGGCCGCTCTACGCGATCGACGAGGAGCGGTGGTCCGAGATCCAGGCCGACGTACTGGTGATGCAGGAGCTCTGCGACGTCTGCGCCGTCTCGACCGACCAGGTCGAGGGCGTGCTCGACGCCCGCCCGCTCGACGTGGGGGTCTTGGATTTCTCTCCATCGACGCTGCCGGGGATCCAGGAGGCGATCCGCGAGCTCGGTTCGTGGCTGGGCGCGGCCGGGGCAGCCGAGGAGCTGACGACGGGAATGCAGACCCGTCTCGACCGGGTTGCGTCGGCACTCGGCGCCGTCGACGCGTCGCCTCGCGTCTTCGTCACGGAGTGGCTCGAGCCGCCGTACTCGGCGGGGCACTGGGTGCCGGACATGGTCGCCGCCGCGGGAGGCACGGACGTCGCCGGCATGTCGGGTGAGCCGTCGCATCGCATGCGCTGGCCCGACGTAGCCCGGCTCGAGCCCGAGATCGTCGTGCTCGCTCCCTGCGGCTTCGACCTCGACCGGACGCTGTCCGAGGTCGTCCCACTCGACCTCTCCGCGCATCTCCTGGGGACTCCGGCCCGGCGGGAGAGCAGCGTCTTCGCGGTCGACGCGAACGCGATGTTCTCGAGGCCCGGCCCCCGCGTGGTGGACGGCGTCGAGCTGCTGGCCTACCTGCTGCATCCGGGCGAGTACTCGGATCCGGGCACCCCCTGGAGCCGCGTCCGACTCTAGCCCAGGTGAATCCGTAGCTCGGCGCCGAGGAGGTCGACCGGATAGCGGCGTGCGGGCTCGTCCCCGGCGAGGCAGGCGCCTGTCGAGAGGTCGAAGCGCCAGCCGTGGTAGGCGCATTCGAGCACGTCGCCGAGCACCTCTCCCTCCACGAGCGGGTTGCCCTGGTGCGGACAGGCGTTGTCGAAGGCGTGGAGCTCACCGTCGACCCGCAGGATCACGATCTCGCGTCCGCCGGCCTCGACGACCGCACGGTCGCCGACGAGGACGTCGGCCGGAACGGTGAGCCAGCTCGAGGACGCGCTCTCCATGCGACCTAGACTATCCCGCTCACGTGCCGCTCTTCCTGCGCGAAGCCGATGTCGAGGAGCTCCTGGCTCCCGCCGAGGCCGTCGAGGTCGTCGAGGCCTGCTTCGCGCGGATGTCGCGCGGGGCGGTCGAGCTGGCTCCGCGGCGCCGGCTCGGGCTCGAGGGCGGGCGGCTGCACGTGATGGCCGCGGCGGATCTCGAGCTCCGGCGCGCCGGGATCAAGACGTACGCCGGCTTCGCGGACGGAGCGCGCTTCGTGGTCGCTCTGTTTGCCGCTGACCGGCCCGAGCTGCTCGCGCTCATCGACGCCGATCGCCTCGGGCAGCTCCGCACGGGCGCTGCGAGCGCCGTCGCCGCCCGCCACCTCGCCAAGCCCGGCGCTCGGACCCTCGGTCTCATCGGCACCGGCTGGCAGGCGGAGAGCCAGCTGGCCTGCATCCGCGCGGCGCTGCCGGGGATCGAGCACGTGGTCGCCTACTCCCGGAACGCCGAACACCTCGAGGAGTTCTGCCGCCGCTTCGACTGCGAGGCAGGCGAGTACAACCGAGATGCGGCCGAGCAGGACGTGGTCGTGACCATCACGAGCTCCCGCGACCCGGTCCTGCGGGGCGAGTGGCTTCAGCCCGGGGCCCTCGTGTGCGCGGCGGGCGCGAACCGGATCGAGGCCCGGGAGCTCGACAACACCGTCCTCGAGCGGGCGACGTTCGTGTGCTGCGACTCGCTCGAGCAGGCGAAGCTCGAGGCGGGCGATCTCGTCGAGCCCGTGCAGCGCGGCGTCCTCGACTGGCTCGAGGTGCACGAGCTCGCCGAGGTGATCGGCGGCGAGACGGCCGGCCGCCAGCACGAGGACGACATCGTCGTCTTCAAGAGCGTGGGCATCGCCGCCGAGGACGTGGCGGCCGCCTCGTTCGTCCACGAGCGGGCCGTGGAACGGGGCACAGGCCTCGAGCTCTAGCGGAGATCCTCGGGGAGGAGGTCGAGCAGGAGGCCATCGTGCCAGTCGCCGTCGGCGCTGCGCTCGTACCGCCGCATCACGCCCACGCGCTTGAAGCCGGCGCGTTCGTAGGAGCGAATCGCCCGCTCGTTGGCGGCGGCGGGGTCGATCGTGATCCGATGATGGCCCCGGTCCTCGAAGAGCCACCGGGCGAGCGTCCGCACCGTGTCGGCGCCGAGCCCTCTCCCGTGCCAGGCGGTTCCGAGAAAGAGGTCGACGCTCGCGTGGCGGTAGTCGGGATCGCGCTCCTCGCCCGCCTGCGCAAGCCCGATCAGCTCACCCTCGAGCTCGATCGCGAACGGAAGGACGTCCGCCCCGGGCTCGGTGAGCCGGCGGAGGTCCTCCCCGGAGACGCCGGGCCACCAGCGCGCGACCTCGGGATCGGCGGCGATCTCGACGAGCCGCTGGACGTCGGCGGCCGCGAGCGGCCGGAGCGTCACCCGCTCGCCCCGCAGCCGCGCCGCGGGCACCGGTCAGGTGGTGTCGCGGACGCGCTCGGCGGCCACCGCCGCCGTGTCCTCGCCGACGGCGCGGATGACCTCGGGGAGCTCGAGCAGGCGCAGGCGCTGCTCGTCCGTCGCCCGGTTCTTCAGGTACGGGTCGTCGAGGATGTCCTCGAGGGAGCGGCCCTGCTTGTGCTCGCGGACGATGTACGACGCGAGCGCGTCTTCTTTCGAGATCCCCCGCGACTGCTCGGCGGGCTTCTCGTCGCGCTTGCCAAAGAGCTTGGAGAAGAACCCCATCGCGCGATTGTATCCTTGCCGTAGTGGAGCCCGACGGCATGCGATTCGCCTCGCGCAGCCTGCAAGGTCTGGGCGAGGACGGAGGGCGCGAGGAGATCGTGATCTGGATCGAGCGGCGGCCGGGTGCCCTCTGGGCGGTCGGGCGCGCGATCGACATCGGTAACCGCAGGATCCCGCAACCGCGCCCGGACGACTACCTCTTCGAGGGCTATGAGATGGGCGACGCGCTCGCGGCCGCGAACACGGCGCTTCGAGACGACCTCGAGGTGTCCGCCGAGGAGGGGCTGACGGCATCCGTGCCCCTGTTCGCCGAGGACGAGCTGCTGAAGCCGCTCGAGCGCTGGTTCTTCGGCCACAAGCCCTGACGCTCGGTCTCAGGGGCCAGGCCCAAAGCATCTCCCGCCTGGGGCCACCCCGTGCCTCCACCCGCTTCGAGCGTAACGAGAAAGCTCGCGCGCGAGGCGCGCGAAACGTGTCGGAAGTGTGCCGACGAGGTCTACGCGATGCCGATCTGCATCGCGAGCGCGCGCGAGATCGCGTGCTCCCGGCCCTCGACCGTGACGGTCACGGGACCGTCGAAGGGCTCTGCGCCGCGCATCGTCACGAGGCCGCCGGGCACCAGGCGTAGCCCGGCCAGATAGCGGAGGAGCTCCGAGTCGCTGTCCGGCACGCGGCGGATGGTGGCCTGCTCGCCCGGCTCGAGCTCGTCCAGGGAGCGGAGCCGCTTCGTCTCCATGCGGAGCCCGGCGTCCGGAATCGGGTCGCCGTGCGGGTCGTGTGTCGGGTAGCCGAGCTTCTCGTCGATCCGCGCTTCGAGCTCCTCGGAGAGGACGTGCTCCAGCCGGTCGGCCTCGGCGTGGACGGCGTCGATCGGGACCCCGAGCGTCTCGGCGAGGTACTGCTCGAGCAGGCGGTGATGCCGGACGACCTCGAGGGCGATCTTCGTGCCCGCCTCCGAGAGCTCGACGCCGCGATAGGGCGAATGCTCGGCCAGGCCGAGGGCCGAGAGCTTCTTCAGCATCGCGGTCACCGAGGAGGGCGCGACGCCCATGCGGCGCGCGATTGCGCTCGTCGTCGGCCGCGTGCCCTCGGACTCGAGCTTGTAGATCTCCTTGAGGTAGTCCTGGATCGCGGCCGAGAGGTCGGGCTTAGGTTTAGACACGCCTCAAATTGTAGGAGGCCCGTTGGCCGCCCGGACGAGAAGGCCGGCTTGCTAGCCTCGCCCGTTCTGCTCATCCATCTCGGACATAGTCCCGACCCGGACGACGCGTTCATGTTCTGGGGTCTCGCCGCCGGTCGGGTGGACGCGCGCGGCTTCGAGTTCGAGCACGTGCTCGAGGGCATCCAGACCCTGAACGAGTGGGCGCTCGAAGGCCGCCTCGAGGTGACCGCGATCTCACTGCACACGTACCCGTTCGTGCAGGACCGCTACGTCATCCTTCCGCACGGCGCGAGCATGGGCTCGGGCTACGGCCCCGTCGTCGTCTCGAAGCGCCCGCTGCAAAAGGCCGATCTGGCCGACGTCGAGATCGCCGTTCCCGGCCGTATGACGACGGCGTTCCTCACGCTCGGCCTCTACCTCGGCGGGGAGTTTCGCTACCGCGAGGTGCCGTTCGACGAGATCATGGACGAGGTCGAGGCGGGCCGAGCCGAAGCCGGTCTCCTCATCCACGAGGGCCAGCTGACGTACGAGCGCCGCGGCCTCGAGCGCGTGGTCGACCTGGGCGAGTGGTGGCTCCTCGAGACCGGCCTGCCGCTGCCGCTCGGCATCAACGTCGCCCGGCGCGATCTGGGCGACGAGGTCCTCCCCGAGCTTTCCGACGTCCTCCGCGACTCCATCAGGGCGGGCCTGGCCAACCGCGAGGAGGCGCTCGCCTACGCGCTCCAGTACGGCCGGGGTCTCACCACCGAGCTGGCCGACAAGTTCGTGGGCATGTATGTCAACGAGCTGACCGAGGACTACGGTGAGGAGGGGCGCCAGGCAGTTGCGGAGCTGCTTCGGCGCGGCGAGGAGGCAGGCGCCTTCGAACGCCCGGTCCGCGTCGAGTTCGTGACCTAGCCGACGCGGAACGTCCGGGCGGACCGCTCGTAGTCCGGAGCCGCTTCCGGCAGCCGGTCGGGGAGCGTTGTGTAGGTGAGCACGTAGCCCCTGCCGGGCCGGTGAAAGAAGTACTGAACGGTGCTGAGCGTCTGGTCTCCGAGCGAGAAGCCCTGGTAGCTCAAGTTCATCGCCCATCCGCCGGGCAGCTCCAACTGCTTCTCGTCGATGTGGACGTCCGGGCCCAGGGCGCGCATGAGCTGCTCGAGAGTGAGATCCCAGTAGCGCTGCCGTTTCATTCCGGCAGGGAGCTGCTCGACCACGACGTTGAGGTTCGTCGCGAAGTCCTCCCCGGCGAGGTCCGGGTCGAAGGCGATCAGCTTCATCGGTGAGTCCGGCGTCGCCAGGAGCTCCATCACGGGGGCGAGCTCGGGCAGTTCCGTCCGGGCCTCCGCAACCGCCTCGTCGCTGAAGAGCTCATCGGCGTTCGCCGAACGCCAGGCCTCCGGAACGGCGATGGAGAAGCCGGCCGACGGGACCTCGTACGTCTTGAGCCCGTTCGAGTGGGAGACCTCGACGGCCGCCGGATCCTCCGCGGGCAGCTCGTCCGCGCAGGCGGCGAGTCCGAGCAGCGGGACAACTGCTGCGGCGAGTACGGCGATACCCCTCAGCATCGTGCGTTGATCGGCGGGTCGGCGCATAGACTTGAGCGCGTGCCCGAGGCCGTCGTCCTCTCCGCCGTGCGCACGCCCGTCGGGCGCTACGGGGGGGCGCTTGCCGGCGAGCGGCCCGACGATCTCGCCGCCCTCGTTATCCGCGAGGCGGTCGAGCGCTCCGGCGCAGCGGCTGCAGAGATCGAGGACGTGTACTTCGGCGCCGCCAACCAGGCGGGGGAGGACAATCGCAACGTCGCCCGCATGGCCGCGCTTCTCGCCGGGTTGCCGCAGGAGGTCGCCGGCGTCACCGTCAACCGTCTCTGCGCCTCCGGGCTCTCGGCGGTCGTCTCCGCGTGCCACGCGGTGAAGGCGGGCGACGGAGAGCTGTTCGTCGCCGGCGGCGTCGAGTCGATGACGCGCGCGCCCTTCGTCACCGGGAAGCCCGAGCACGCGTTCCCGCGCGGGAACCAGACGACGTGGGACACGACGCTCGGCTGGCGCTTCCCCAACCCGCGCCTGGAGGCGATGTTCCCGCTCGAGTCGATGGGGGAGACGGGCGAGAACGTCGCCGAGCGCTTCGCCGTCAGCCGCCAGGACCAGGACGCGTTCGCGCTCGAGAGCCAGCGCCGGCACGCCGCCGCCGTCCAGGCCGGCCGCTTCGAGGACGAGTTGGTTCCCGTCGGCGATCTGGCCCGCGACGAGCATCCCCGCCCGGATACCTCGCTCGAGAAGCTCGCCGCGCTCCGCCCCGCCTTCCGGGAGGACGGGACCGTCACCGCCGGGAACTCGAGCGGGATCAACGACGGTGCCGCCGCCCTCGTGATCGCGAGCGAGGAGAAGGCCGCCGAGCTCGGCGCCGAGCCGCTCGGCCGCTTCGTCGCGAGCGCGGTCGCCGGAGTCGATCCGCGGATCATGGGCATCGGCCCCGTCCCGGCCGTCCGCAAGCTGCTCGCCCGTGCCGGGGTCGAGGCAGCCGACCTCGACCTCGTCGAGCTGAACGAAGCGTTCGCCTCGCAGAGCCTGCAGGTGATCCGCGAGCTCGCGCTCGACCCCGAGAAGGTGAACGTGAACGGCGGCGCGATCGCCATCGGGCACCCGCTGGGCATGAGCGGCGCGCGGCTCGTCGTGACGCTCCTCCACGAGCTGCGCCGCCGCGGCGGCCGCTACGGCCTGGCGACGCTCTGCGTCGGGGTCGGCCAGGGCCAGGCGGCCCTCTTCGAGCGCTAGCCCTCCTACTGGGGCTGGTCGACCAGCCTCGCTGCGAGGAAGCGCCGCGAGCGGTGGACGAGCATGTTGGCGACGAAGGCAATCGCGAGCGCGTTGACGACATGGAGCGCGTCGATCTCGGCGATGTCGGCCCGCAGGAGCGCGATCTGGATCACGTTGAGGACGAGCAGGGTGATCGAGAGGCCGGTGAGCGACCGCGGGAGCTTGGTGAAGAAGGCGATCGCGAGCAGGACGACGGCGACGATGCCGAGCACGTAGCCCAGGGCCTGGTGCGCGTCGTAGCCGGTCGAGCCGAACAAGGCCAGGCCCGCGAGGAAGAACTGGGCGACGACGCCGACCAGGTAGATCACGGCGAAGCCGTAGAACACCACCCGCGCCTCGGACATCCGCCCGACTCTACGCGACCAGCAGGACGCGCCCCGGGTATCGTCCGGGCCGATGGCAGTGGCGACAGGGCGCGAGTACGGTCTCTTCATCGACGGGGAGACGGCGGAACCTGCGGACGGCGAGAGCCGCGAGCTCGTCGAGCCGGCTACGGGCAAGCAGCTCGCCAAGGCGGCGGTGGCCGGACGGGCCGATATCGACCGCGCGGTCGCCGCGGCGCGCGCGGCGCTCGAGGGCGCGTGGGGAAAGACCCCGCCGAACGAGCGCTCGCGCCTCCTGCACGCGCTGGCCGACGCGATCGTCGCCAACCGCAACGAGCTGGCCGAGCTGGAGGCCCGCAACGTCGGCAAGGCGCTCGCCTCGACGAAGCCCGAGGTGATCGTCGCGGCCGAGAGCTTCCGCTACATGGCCTCCGCGCTCGGGTCGATCGAAGGCGGCACCCGTCCGATCGGCGGGTCGATCCTCTCCTACACGCTGAAGGAGCCGGTCGGGGTGGTCGCGCAGATCGTCCCCTGGAACTACCCGATCATGCTCGCGGGCTGGAAGCTCGCCCCGGCGCTGGCCGCCGGCTGCACGACCGTGCTCAAGCCGGACCCGGCGACGCCCCTGACGGCGCTCCGCCTGGCCGAGCTCGCGGCCGAGGTCGGGATCCCCGCGGGCGTCGTCAACGTCGTCCCCGGCGACGGCCCGACGACCGGGGCCTACCTCGTCTCTCACCCTGGCGTGGACAAGGTCGCCTTCACCGGCTCGACGGCGACCGGCTCGGAGATCATGCGCCTCTGCGCGGACCCGGTGAAGCGCGTCAGCCTGGAGCTCGGCGGCAAGAGCCCCGCCCTCGTCTTCGCGGACGCCGACCTCGAGGACGCGGTCGCCTCGACGGCGTACGGGATCTACTACTCGGCCGGCCAGAGCTGCGACGCGCGCTCGCGCCTCCTCGTCGAGCGGAGCGTCTACGACGACGTCGTCGCGCTCGTCGCCGACAAGGCGGGCGCCGTGCGCGTGGGCGACCCGCTCGACCCCGAGACGCAGATGGGCTCCCTCATCTCGCAGCCGCACCGGGAGAAGGTGCACGGCTTCGTCGAGACCGGGCGCGACGAAGGTGCCGAGGTCGTGACCGGGGGCGAGCCGATCGAGGGTGACGGCGCGTTCTACCCGGCGACTGTGCTCGCAGGCGTGGGGGACGACACGACGGTGGCGCAGGAGGAGATCTTCGGCCCGGTGCTCGCGGTAATCCCCTTCGAGGACGAGGCGGACGCGATTCGGATCGCCAACGACGTCCGCTACGGCCTGATGGCAACCGTCTGGACGGGCGATCCCGCCCGGGGGCACCGCCTCGCGCGCCGGATCAAGTCGGGGACGTTCACGATCAACCTCCCCTACGGCGCCTTCCCGGGGATTCCGTTCGGCGGCTACAAGCAGTCCGGCTTCGGCCGCGAGCAGGCCCTCGAGACGCTGCAGATGTACCTGGAGACGAAGGCCGTCCTCCTCTCGACGGGCGCCCGCCCGACGAACCCCTGGGGCCTCTAGCCCGGCTAGCGCTTGAGGACGAGCGCGGCTCCCGCCGCCAGCAGCACCAGGCCGACCACGCGGGCCGGCGTCACGGGGATCTTCTCCAGGCCGAACAGGCCGAAGGCGTCGATGATCACCCCCATCGCCAGCTGGCCGGCAATGAGGAGTCCGATCGTGGCGAACGTGCCGATGCGCGGCGCGGTGAACGTGATCGACGTGACCACGATCGCGCCCATCACGCCGCCGAGCCAGAGCCAGGCGGGTTCCCGGATGCTCTGGCCGAGGTTCCCCACCCCCTGCCGGGCGATCAGGAGGACGGCGCAGACGATGAGAGCGGCGGTGATCGACCCGAACGCCGTTGCCTCGAGGACGCCGATGCGCTTCCCGAACGCGCCGCTGACCGCGACCTGGATCGACCCCGCGAGGCCCGCGACGAGCGAGAGAGCGACCGCAAGGGACGTCGCGGACACGGCGGCGAGGATACCGCCCGGCCTTGGGACGCGTGAGCCAAGGTGAGCCGGGCGCGGCAGGAGTAGACTCGCGCCATGGCCCTCCGGGAGCGCAGCGCCACCGACGCCGTCGTCGAGGCCCGCGAGCGGTACGTCGCGACCGGCGTGGCGACCCCGCCCCTCGTCGTCGCGCGGGCGGAAGGCGCGCGGATCGAAGACGTCGACGGCCGCACCTACATCGACTTCGCCGGCGGCCTCGGCTGCCAGAACACCGGCCACGGGCTTCCGGCCGCGGTCGCCGCGATCCACGAGCAGGTCGACCGCTACCTCCACCAGTGCTTCATGGTCGGGATGTACGAGCCGTACGTCGAGGTGTGCCGCCGGCTCGCCGAGCTCTCGCCCTGCCGCGGCGAGGAACAGAAGAGCCTGCTCGTGAACTCGGGCGCCGAGGCGGTCGAGAACGCGGTCAAGATCGCGCGTGTCGCGACGGGACGCCCGGCGGTCGTCGTGTTCGACCGCGCCTTCCACGGCCGCACGCTCCTCGCGATGGCGATGACGAGCAAGGTCGTGCCGTACAAGCGCGGCTTCGGGCCGTTCGCGCCCGAGGTCTACCGCGCCGTCGCGCCGTATCCCTATCGCGGTGTCTCGACCGACGACGCGATCCACGGGCTCGAGGCGCTCTTCAAGTCCGACGTCGACCCCGAGTCGGTCGCGTGCGTCGTGCTCGAGCCGGTGCAGGGAGAGGGCGGGTTCATCCCGATGCCGGCCGACTTCGCCGGCCCGACTCCGTGAGCTCTGCGACCGGCACGGGATCCTCTACGTCGACGACGAGGTGCAGAGCGGCGTCGGGCGCACCGGCCCGGTGTGGGCGATCGAGCACTACGGCGTCGAGCCCGACCTCCTCGTCTCGGGCAAGTCGCTCGGCGGGGGCCTCCCTCTTGCGGGTGTCACCGGCAGGAGCGAGGTCGTCGACGCGGTCGGCCCCGGCGGTCTCGGTGGCACGTTCGGGGGCAACCCGGTGGCCTGCGCGGCCGCGATGGCGGTCCTGGACGAGGTCGCCTCGGAGAGCTTCCAGCGCCGGGCGCGAGAGCTGGGCGAGCGGATCAGAGAGGCGCTCGACGGCATCGCCTCCCGCGTGGGCGCTGTAGGCGAGGTGCGAGGGCTCGGGCCGATGCTCGCCCTCGAGCTCGTGGAGGACCGGGAAACGAAGGCGCCGGCGAGCGGCCTCGCGAGCGCGACCGTCGTCGAGGCGCGCGAGCGCGGGCTGGTGCTCCTCTCCTGCGGCCTCTACGGAAACGTGATCCGTATCCTCGTCCCGCTCGTCATCGGCGACGAGGACCTCTCCCGCGGTCTCGAGCTCCTCCAGGAGTCGCTCGTCGCCGCCTCGGCGAGCGCCTGACGCCCGGATCGGGAATCCTTCCTGCGACAGCCGTCGAGAGGAAGGGGGACCGTTTGGTCAGGGTGTTCATGGTCTACGAGGAGGAGCCGGACGCGGAGCGCTACGAGCGCCACGCCGAGCTCTGCCGCGCCGTCCCGGGCGGGACCTTCAGGCACGGCAAGGTCTTCGGCGCTCCGATGGGCGATCCGGCGTACCTCTACTACGCCGAGTGGGAGTTCCCGGACATGGACGCCTTCAAGGCGGCCCGCAGGACGGAGGAGTTCATGGCCACGGGGAAGGACGCCATGGAGATGGGGACCCCCTTCCAGGTGCACTTCGCCACCGTCGAATGAGCCAGCCGTCCTACCCGGCGCCCAGCGACCCCGCCGACCTGGGCTTCGAGGCGATCGTCTACGAGAAGGCGCCGCCGCGGGCGACGATCACGCTGAACCGGCCCGAGGTCCTGAACGCCTTCGACTTCCGCATGCTGCGGGAGATCGCGCGGGCGGCCGAGGACGCGTCCTGGGACGACGACATCCGCGTGTTCGTCGTCACCGGCGCGGGACGAGCCTTCTGCGTCGGCGCCGACCTGAAGGCGTGGAGCCGGGACTACCTCGGTAAGCCCGATGAGTACTGGAAGTGGTTCGGCGCCTTCAAGGACGCGCACGACAAGCTGCGCGAGATCGGGAAGCCGACGGTCGCGCGCATCAACGGCGTCTGTGTGGGCGGCGGCAACGAGCTGCAGATGGCGTGCGACCTGTCGGTGATCGTCGACGACACGTACATCCGCCACGTCGGGCCGCAGCACGGGTCCGTGCCCGCCGGCGGCGCGACGCAGTGGCTTCCGCTCATGGTCGGCGAGCGCCGAGCGCGCGAGATCATCCTCCTCTGCGAGGAGATCCCGGCTCGGAAGGCCGAGGAGTGGGGGCTCGTCAACCGCTGCGTGCCGGCCGCCGAGCTCGACGCGACCGTGGACGAGCTGGTCGAGAAGCTCGCGGCGAAGCTCCCGCAGACGGTGCGCTACACGAAGCAGCAGCTCAACTTCTGGCGCGATCTGGCCTGGCACGGGACGGTGAACCACGCGCGCGACTGGCTGGCGCTCTCGATGGCCACCGAGGAGCCAAAGGCCGCGGTGCGCCGGTTCGTCGAGGGAGACAAGTGAGCGTCGTCCTCGTCGAGCGCGAGCCCCCGCTCGCGGTCGTCCGGCTCAATCGACCCGAGGCATTGAACGCGCTCAACGACGAGGTCATGGAGAGGCTCGTGGACGCGCTCACCTCGCTGGACGAGGACGAGGAGATCCGCTGCGTCGTCCTCGCGGGCTCCGAGCGCGCGTTTGCGGCCGGCGCGGACATCGGTCAGATGGCCGAGGCGAGCGCGATGGAGATGTACGAGGCGCGCCGCATCGACCGCTGGGACGCGATCCGCCGCGTCCGCACCCCGCTGGTCGCGGCCGTGTCGGGCTTTTGCCTCGGCGGCGGCAGCGAGCTCGCGATGGCCTGCGACCTGATCGTCGCCTCCGAGACGGCGCAGTTCGGCCAGCCGGAAACCGGTCTCGGGATCATCCCCGGCGCCGGCGGGACGCAGCGCCTCACGCGTGCGATCGGGAAGGCGAAGGCGATGGACGTCATCCTCTCCGGCCGGTTCCTCGACGCCGTCGAGGCGGAGCGTGCGGGCCTCGTCGCCCGCGTCGTGGCGAAGGAGGCGTGGCTCGAGGAGGCGAAGGCGGTCGCCCGTGCGATCGCCTCGAAGGGCCCGGTCGCGCAGCGCCTGGCGAAGGAGTCCGTGAACCGCGCCTTCGAATCGACCCTGGAGACGGGCCTGGACTACGAGCGCAAGGCCCTCTACCTGGCGTTCGCTTCCGAAGATGCACGTGAGGGCCTGACGGCGTTCACGGAGAAGCGCAAGCCGGAATTCCGCGGTCGCTAGAGCGTTCTGCCTGAGCATGGCGACGTCCTCTCGCTGGCACGACCCGCCTCGGCTGCGGACGGTCGAGGAGGACGACGGGGACGAGCGGCACGCGACCTGGCTCGAGCTTTTCTTCGACCTCGTCTTCGTCGTCGCGATCGCGCAGCTCGCGGACGGGCTCGCCGAGGACCCGAGTTTGCGCGGGTTCCTGATCTTTGCCGGGCTCTTCGTCGCCGTCTGGTGGGCCTGGGTCGGTTACACGTTCTACGCCGACCGGTTCGACACGGACGACCCGCCGCACCGCGTCCTCATGATCCTGGGGATGTTCATGGTCGCGGTGCTGGCGTCCGTGATCCCGGAAGCGTTTCACGGCCAGACGGCGGCCTTCGCCGTGGCCTACGCGGGCGTGCGCGCCGTCGTCGTCCTCTTGAACGCCCGCGCCTGGTGGCACCTCCCGGCCGCCAGGCCGCTCCTGAATGTCTACATCCCGGCCTTCGTGACGAGCATCGCCCTCTTCCTCGTCTCGACGACGGTCGCGCCGCCCTACCGCTACTGGCTGTGGGCGCTCGCGCTGGCGATCGACCTGGGCGCGCCGCTGGCCAGTCGGGAGCGGATCCGCCAGGTCCCGATCCACTCCTCGCACATCCCTGAGCGCGTCGGGCTGTTCACGATCATCGTCTTCGGCGAGAGCATCCTGGCCGTCGTAATCGGTACGACGACCGTGAGCTGGGGCTTCGAGTCGGGGGCGGCCGCCGCGCTCGGCTTCGTGATGGCGGGAGCCCTCTGGTGGATCTACTTCGACTACGTCGACTCGTCGATCGTCAAGCGCACGATCGCCGCCGGCCAGACGTACCTGTACGCGCATCTCCCGCTCCTGATCGGATTGGCCGCGCTCGGCGCCGGCATCAAGCTCGCGATCAAGGCCACCGAGGAGACGGGCCTCACCGACGAGGTCTCGTGGATCATCGGCGGCGGGGTGGCGCTCTTCATGGCCGCGGTCGCCGTCATCCACCTGGTCACGACCCGAGCGGGCCGCGACGTCGATCTCTGGCTCCGCGTCGGGACGGCGGCGCTCGCGCTCGGGCTCGGCGCTCTCGGCCCCGAGCTCGGGGTCGTCCCGCTGCTCGGCATCCTCGCCGCCGCGCTGGTGCTCCAGGTCGTCGTCGAGCTGGCAACACACGAGTCCCACCGGCACCGGGAGAGCGGGATCGAGATCGGGTAGCCGGGAGGCTCCTAGGCCTCGAGCTCGACCGGAACGAGCTCCAGCTCGAGCACCCGGCCCTCTCGGATCACCGACGCGGTCACCCGCTCGCCGATCAGCTCGCCGACCATGAGGCGCTGCAAGTCGTCCGCGCCCTCGACGGCGGTGTCGCCGACGGCGACGATCAGGTCCTCCGGCCGGAGTCCCGCCTTCGCCGCCGGGCTCCCATCGACCACCTCGACCACCTCGACGCCGACTGCCCGGCCGAGCTCGCGTGCGAGGCGCGGGGGCAGCGGCCGCGAGCCGCCCGCGATGCCGAGATATGCGCGCGTGAAGCGGCCCTCCCGCATGAGCGCGCCGACGATCTTCCGGGTCACCTCGTTGATGGGAACGGCGAGACCGAGGCCGACGCCGGCGACGGCGGTGTTGATCCCGACGACGCCGCCGCGGCCGTCTGCCAGCGCCCCGCCGGAGTTCCCGGGGTTGAGGGCGGCATCCGTCTGGATGACGTTCTCCACGATCCGCCCGGCCGCGCGCGAGCGGACCGGCAGCGACCGTCCGAGCGCCGAGACCACGCCGGCGGTCACCGACCCGGCGAAGCCGTTGGGGTTGCCGATGGCGACGACCAGCTGGCCGACGCGTAGCGTTTCGGCGTCGCCGAGGGTCGCCGGAGCCAGGTCGGCGGTGTCGGATCGCAGCACGGCCAGGTCGGACAGCGGATCGGCGCCGACGACCTCCGCCGTCATCTCCCGGCCGTCGACGAAGGAAGCCTCCACCTTGCCGTCGCTCGCGGCGACGACGTGCGCCGACGTGAGCATGAAGCCGTCCGGCGTGATGACGACGCCGCTCCCGCCCCCCACCGCCCTGCGCCCGCCGCGCACGCGGCGTAGGACTCGCAGGTTGGCAACCGACGGCGAGAGCTTCTCTGCAATCGTGACGACGGCCCGCGAGTACGCGTCGAGGGCCTCCTCTTCGCCGACTTCCTCCGAGGAAATGAACGTAAGATCGGCCATCCGGTCAAGCTAGCGGACACGGGCAGGTCTACCGATGGCAGAGGTCGAGACGAGACGCGAGGACGCGGTCCTGACGATCGCGCTGAACCGGCCGGACAAGCTGAACGCGTTCGACGCGGCCATGCACGGTGCGTTCTCGGCGGCGCTCAAGGAGGCAAGCGATCCCGACGTCCGCGCGGTCGTCCTCACCGGGTCGGGTCGCGGCTTCTGCGTCGGGCAGGACCTCTCCGAGCTGCGCGACGGCGATCGCGACGTCGCCGCGCTCCTGCGCACACGCTGGAACCGTCACGTTCTCGGGCTCCGCCGGCTCGAGAAGCCGGTGCTCGCGGCCGTCAACGGGGCCGCTGCGGGCGCCGGCCTCTCGCTGGCATGTGCCTGCGACCTGCGCATCGCCGCCGACTCGGCGGCCTTCGTCCCGGCCTTCGTCACCGTCGGCCTCGTTCCCGACACGGGCGGCTCGTGGCTCGTCCCGAGACTCCTCGGCTACGCGCGCGCGTTCGAGTGGATGTGCTCGGGCCGGAAGCTCGGCGCCGAGGAGGCGCTGGCCTGGGGGCTCGTAGCGGAGGTCGTGCCGGCGGGCGAGGTCCTCCCGCGGGCCCAGGAGCGCGCCGCCGCCTTCGGCGCCCTGCCCACGCGGGCGATCGCGATGACGAAGCGTCTCTTCGAGCGCGCGGCGTCGACGCGGCTCGAGGAGCAGCTCGAGCAGGAGGCGCAGCTCCAGGTCGCGGCGACCGGGACCGAGGACTTCGCAGAAGGCGTTGCGGCGTTCCTGGAGAAGCGCCAGCCGCGTTTCCGGGGCCGCTGAGACCGCCGAAGCCCGCGCTACCGCACCAGGCGGGCGCGCACGGAAAACTCCGCCTCCGAGTAGCGGCAGCCGAGCTGCTCGGCCTCGCTCTGGTCGAGCGTTCCGACGAGCCGGCTGGCCCGCCACTCGCGGTCGATGACCCGGGCGGCGTCGACGCGGAGCTCGATCGTCACGGACGAGCTCACGGGCGTGCCGGCGCACTCGATCGTGAACCGGCCGTTGTACGACCCCCGGTACTTGACTCCGCGCCGCGAGAGGGTGGCGTGGACACGCTTCAGGTGGAGATCTCTCACGACGGTGGCGCAGGGCCCATCCGCGCAGCGCGGCCGGAAGTGCCACCCGAAGTTGGGCGCCGGATACTCGCCGTAGCCCGTCGCGCTGACCCGGCGCGTGTCGACGTCGAAGCTGCCGGCGACACGGGCGGAGCGGAGGGGCGGGAGGGGCGTCTTGGTGGTGACGACGACACGGTCGGTCACGGCCTCTCCGGCGCGCGCCTCGATCTCGTACGAGTACGTCTCGCCGGGAAGCGCGCTCGTGTCCGTGTAGGCCGTCGCCGAGCCCGGCAGGCTCGCAAGCTGAGAGGCGTTCCGGTAGATGGTGAAGCGATCGACGCCGCCGTCGGGCGCCGAGGTCCAACTGAGAACGACCTGGAAGGCCGCGGGCTTCGCCCCGAAGTCCGAGGGCGGCAGCGGGGCGGCCTGCTCTTCCTGCTCGCCTGTGGTCGTCCGCGGCTCGGTCGCCGTCGCCTCCTCGCCGCCGCCTGTGCATGCGGTCGCGAGCAGCGCGAATACCAGGACACCGATCAGCGTGGCAGGACTGAGTCTCATCCCCGGCCACGCTACGAACCAGCGCTCAAAGCCTGCTCAATTTGCCCGGCGCTCCTCTACGAGGATCCGCAGGCGCCGCAGTGGGGCGTCCCGACGCGGCGCGGTCGCGAGCACGCGGCGCACTCCCCGAAGAGCGCGTGCCCGCAGCCCTCGCAGTGCTCGTCGCCGCGCCCCGGGAAGCCGCAGAAGGGGCACTCTCCCTTCCTGACGCGGCGCTGCGGAATGCGCTTCTCCAGGTAGCGCTGCAGCGCGACGAAGGCTGCGAGGGTCAGCCCGACGCCGACGGCGGCGAGGACGAGCGGCCCGAACTCGAGCGGGTCGACGTAGTCGGTTACGTAGTCCCCTGCCATGACGAGGGCGAGGACGGACGAGAAGGCAACCGCGGCGAGGCCGAGCGGCAGGTAGCGGGAGCCGGCGGCTCGGAGCCGGCCCAGCAGCGTGAACGACGCCGCCATCGCCGCGACGACCATGAGCAGGCGGAGCCCGAAGCTCCCGAGCGACTCCAGGCGGGCGGCGCTGTGCCTCTCGGCCTCGACCCGCTCCTGGGCCGCCTCCGCGGGAACCCTCGCGGCTTCCATCTCGCCGTCGGCCGCGGTGACCGCGGCCTGCGCCTCCGCGTACGCGGCCTGGGCGTCGATGTAGGCGCGCTCGAGGGCCGCCGCAGGCTGGTCCGCGTCCAGCGCCGTCCGGTAGGCCTCGCGCGCGAGCTCCATTCGATCACGTGCGGCGAGCTCGGTCTTTTCGGCCTGTGCCAGGCTTTCGGCGGCGGCGCCGAGACGGTCGATCGCCGCCCGGTCGGCCGGGCTGGTGCGAGCAGGCTCGATCGCGGCGCGGAAGGTGTCGTCCACCTTCTGGTAGCTCCAGAGCCCGCCGACGAGCAGAAAGCCGGCGAGCACGAGGGCGAGGACCTTCTCGCTCTTCGTGGTCTGAATCTCCTCGACGTCGACCTCGGTGCTCAGCGTGCTCATCGCTCACCTCCAACGTCTTGACTTGGAATAGCACTTCCGCTATGTCTATAGCAGAGCTGCGATGAAAGTCAAGGCATGAGGCTTGACCGGCTCGATCGACTCGCTCTCGGTGCGCTCGCCTATGCGCTCCTGGGCTCGATCTGGATCTTCGGGCTCTGGGACACGGACCTCCTCTACGGGCGCCAGGTCCTCGGCTGGACGTGCGTCGGTCTGTTCGCAGCGGCGCACCTGGCCTTCGGCCTCGCGCTCGGGAGCTGGATCGTCCTCGCCTTCCCGAGCCTGCTCATCCTTCTCGCTGCGCTCGCCGGCTACCCGGAGGTCCCGTACGAGTCGCCGCCGCTCTGGTTCTGGCAAGGGCTCCTGTCGCCGCTACTGCTCGTCCTCCTTGCCCTCGGCGTCTCCATCCGGTGCGTTCGCGACCGGTCGCGGTCTTGATCTGAGCCGGCGCGCGGAGTAGCTTCCGCGCTCCACCCCGGGGGGACTCGGAGGGAGCGGCATGATCTGCGGCAAGCGATTCCTGGTCGTGGCGACGATCGCCACGAGTCTTCTCCTTTCTGTGCCGGTGGGCGCGTCGGCCCAGGTCCCGGGCGAGATGATCGCGCGCAACTTCAAGGTCCTCGGCCACCACGACCTCGGCAAGACCGAGATGAACGGGGACGTCTGGGTGCACGGGGACTTCGCCTACGTCGGTACCTGGGTGGTCCCATGCAACGGCCGAGGCGTCAAGATCGTGGACGTCTCGAAGCTGCGCCACCCGCAGCTGATCGGCACGGCTGCGGCCCGCAGGGGCACGAGCGCCGAGGACCTCGTCGTCCGCCGGGTCTCGACGCCGTCGTTCTCGGGCGATCTGCTGGCCGTCGGCATCCAGCGATGCGGGGGAGGCCGCGCGCTCGCCGAGCAGGGGTTCGGCCTCGAGCTCTGGAACGTCACCGATCCGTATCACCCGGAGAAGCTGGGCGAGTTCCCGGTCGCCGAGGGCTTCGGCGGCGTGCACGAGCTCGACCTGTTCCAGCGCGGCGATCGCGTCTACGCGCTGCTGGCTCATCCATGGGGCGAGTGGTTCATGGGCGCCGGCGACTTCTTCATCGTCGATGTCACCAACCCGCGCTTCCCGGTGCAGATTGCCGAATGGGGCGCGGGCGCGGCCGGCCTCTCGCGCGGGCCGTCCTGGGGCCTGGGCACGTTCTCCGCCACGCTCGGTCACAGCGCGCGAGCAAGCGCCGACGGGACGAAGGCGTACGTGTCCTACTGGGATCTCGGCGTTCTCACCTTCGACATCAGCGATCCGGCGAATCCCGTGCTCCTGACGCGGACGAGATACGAGCCCTGGGAGGAGGGCAACGCCCACTCCCTGACGCCGTACTCAGGCGAGAGCGGAGAGTTCATCCTCCAGAACGATGAGGACACCGACCCGAACACGCCGGCGGACATCCGCTACGGACCGGGGCGGCACGGGGTCGGGATCGAGAGCACATGGTCAAATACGCTCCTCTGGCGTCAGCCGGAGCATCAGGTCCGGGCCCATGTGGTCGAGGCAGCGAGACAGGGTTGCCGAGCACGCAACTACCCGGCCAACGCCACGGGGAAGATCGTCGTGGTGCGCACGGTGTGGTTCGATAACGAGAAGCAGCCGGCCTGCGATCAGCTCGTGCAGGAGCGACTGGGACAGGCGGCCGGCGCCGTCGCGGTCGTGCACGACTTCATCTCGAGGTACACGAGCCCGTATAGCACCGGCGACTTCTACAACGACATCCCCGTGCTGAGCACCCGGCACCGCACCGCGCGGGGGATGGTCGAGGCAGGTTGGGCGAGACTCGTGGCGCGGCGTCCTTCCGTGGGGTACCTGCGCGTCTTCGACGCGGACACCGGCGAACAGGTGGCGAAGTTCGACGCGGTCCCGAACGTGCACAGGCTGCGACCGCCGTTCGGCGAGTGGACGATCCACAACACCGAGGTCATGGGCAACCGGGCCTACAGCTCCTGGTATTCGAACGGCATCGTCGCGCTCGACCTCAGCCCTCTCGACGAGTCGCCCCCGGCGGATCCGGTGCTGGTGGGCCAGTTCGTACCGCCGCTCGAGTCGTTCGACGGCCTTCCCTACACGGGCATGTGGGGTGTCTACGTCCGCGAGGACGGGGTTATCTTCGCCAGCGACTTCGTCACCGGTCTCTGGATCGTCGAGCCGAGGCGGGAGGCCGCTCCCTAGGAGTACTCGCCGCTAAATCGTCTTGAACTGCTCGAACGGCTGCCGGCAGTCCCGGCAGTAGCGGATCGAGCGGCACGGAGTGGGGCCGAAGATGTTCTCCAGCTTCGTGTCGGACGAGCCGCAGTACGGGCAGCGGAAGGCCTGCGTGTCGAGCTGAACGAGGGTCGGCCCCGTCGCTGCGCGCGGCTGCGGCGGGGCGAAGCCGGACTCCTCGAGCTTGCGCCGGCCCGCCGGGGTGATGCGATCCGTCGACCAGGAGTCGTCGAGGACGACGTCGATCTGGGGCTCCGCGCCGAGCGCGCGCACGGCGTCCGCCATCTGGGCGCGCATGACCTCCTGCGCGGGGCAGCCGAGGAAGGTCGGGGTGAACTCGACGCGGACCCGCCCGCCGTCCACCTCGACCTCGCGGACGACGCCGAGGTCGACCAGCGAGATCACCGGGATCTCGGGATCCGGCACCTCCGCGAGCGCGGACCAGACCTCGTCCGACGTCACCACGACGCCCCCGGTACCGAGCGGCGCACCATCGTCATCTCATCGTGCAGCGCGGCGAAGCCGCCGTCGTGCGAGCCGCGCTCGACCGCCTCGACCTCCTCGCGCCCGACGCGCTCGGCGAGGCGCGCGCGTTGCCCAGGCTCGAGGACGCCCAGCGCGTAGGGCCAGAGCCGCTCGACGGCCGCCTCGAACCGGTCTTCGTCCCGCAGCTTGTCGCGCCACATCTCGGCGTGCATGCGGTGGTAGGCCTCCTCCCGGTCCATCTTCGCGGCGAGGCCGGCGAGGTCGGGCCAATCCGACTCCATGAGCGCGGCGACCCGGACGGCGTCGGCCGTCTCGTAGAGCCAGTGTCGCGCGATCGTCCCGGCCCAGTCGCCGGCCAGCGGGAGCTCGACGAAAGGCGCGCTCCGATACTCCGCCGGCTCACGGTCGAATGCGAGCGCATCGGCATCCCCGCCGAGGACGGCTGGCCGCGAGCTCGTAGAGGGCCCGGGCATGTCCGATCTCGCCCTGGGCGATCGAAGAGAAGGCGACGTCCTCCTCCAGGAAGGGAGCGACCCCCGTCCATTCGGAGTCGCGCCAGCCGAGCACGAGCTCGTCGTCGGCGAAGGCGAGGACTGCCGCGACTACGGCCTCAGGCGGTGCCTGCGCGTTCACGGGCTTCCTTGAGCTTGACCTTGAGCGAGTAACCGTCGACGCGGCGGTAGTCGCGGTCGAAGACGTCGGCGACATACGGCTCGTCGATCTCGATGATCGCCTCGCGCGGGACGACCCAGAGGGCGACCGACTCGTCGCGCCGGCCGTAGAACTCGACCGCGTACGCCTCGGCGAACTCCCGGTTCGGGGCCTCCAGGGAGCCGCCGTGCTGGAGCGGCTGCCCTTCGCGCTCCTGCCGGAAGACCTCCCAGATCACGCCGCGTCGGCGAGGACCGCCCGGCGCACCCAGGCCGTCTCCTCGCGCGAGGCGCGCCGGAGGCCGAGTCGCCGCTCCGTCTCGGGGCCGTGGCCGGTGACGACCCACTTGAGCTCGTCCCAGTCCGGCTCCGTGTAGTGCCAGACGCCGGTCTCGCCGTCCTTGCGCAACGCCGCGTCGGGGACGGTCAGACCCAGCTCCCAGATCTGCGGCACGTAGCCGTCGAGGAACTGCTGGCGGGCTTCCTCGTTGGCCTGGCTCTTGATCCGCCACCGGTACATCGGGTCGTCCTCGGCCGGGATCGGGTTCCCGTGGAACTGCATGAGCGGGCCCCACCAGCGGTCGAGCGCCTCCTGGACGAGCTCGCGCTGCTCGTCGGTGCCGGTCATCAGCGTGAGCACGACGTCGCGGCCGTGGAGGATGTGGAACGACTCCTCCCAGCAGATCTTCTTCATGATCCGCGCGTAGGGCGCATAGGAGCACTTGAGCAGCGCCTTCTGGGAGATGATCGCGGCGGCGTCGACGAGCCAGGCGATGACGCCGACGTCGCCCCACGTCTTCGTCGGGTAGTGGAAGACGTTGTGGAACTTCGTCTTGCCGGCGACGAGGTCGTCGAAGCACGCCTCGCGCGGCTTGCCCAGGTCCTCGACGACGCGATAGATGAGCTGGCCGTGCCCGACCTCGTCCTGCACCTTCGCCGTCAGGGCGAGCTTCCGCTGGAGCGTGGGCGCGCGAAGGATCCACTCGCGCTCGGGGAGGACGCCCATCAGCTCCGAGTTCCCGTGCATCTCGATGAACTTGATCAGCGCCCTGCGGTAGTCGTCCGGCATCGGGTCGCCGGTCTCGACCTGGCCACCCTCCTGGAGGTAGGCGCGGAACTCCTCGTCGCCCATGCGCTCGAGCACTTGCAGAACCTCCCAACCGAACGATCGTTAGTATGAGCAGGGTACCATGAGCCGCCGCGAGGAGCTTGCGCGCGAGGCCGCCCGTCTCTTCGCCGAGAAGGGCTACCACGGCACGTCGATCGGGGCGCTCGCTGACGCGATCGGCGTCCAGAAGGGCTCGCTCTACGCCCACATCGAGGGCAAGCAGGATCTCCTCTACGAGACGATGCGTCAGGGTGCCGAGGCCTTCCACGGGGCGCTCGATGCGATCCCGGAGGAGCTTCCCGCGACGGAGAAGATCCGGCTCGCGCTCCGCGGTCACCTGCGCGTCGTCGCCGACCAGCTCGAGCTGGCCACCGTCTTCGTCCAGGAGTGGCGCTACCTGGACGACGAGCGCCGCGAGCAGTTCGTCGCCGAGCGGCGGCGCTACGAGGAGCGGATCCGGACGCTCTTCCGCGAGGGCCGCGAGCAGGGCGAGCTGCGCTCCGATCTGAACGAGAGCCTCGCCGCGCTGCTCTTCCTCTCCGCCGCGAACTGGGCGTTCACCTGGCTGCCGGCCGGCGCCGACACGGACGCTCTGGCCGATGCCTTCTACGCGCTCCTCGTCGACGGCATGCGCGGCTACTCGACCCCCGCTTGACCGGTCGCGTAGCGCTTGACCGCGCTACTTGACAACCCTGCCGAGTGGCGGAAGAATCGCGCCGCTCACAGGGACCGGTCAGTCAACTAGGGGGAGGGGGTAGGTATGCGTGCACGACCAGTGCTCTGGGTCGTCTGCGCCGCCGTGCTCGCGACGATGCTCGTTCCGGGCGCAGGCGTCTCGGTCGTCCAGCACGACCAGGACGTCGTCGAGCTCGATGTCCGGACGGGCAAGGTCCAACCCACGGCCGCACAGCGCGCCGCCGCCAGGAGCATGGGCGCGGCCGTCAACTGGAACCGGTTCGGGACGCCGGCCTCGCTGTCCAAGCGAGGGAAGTTCCTTGCCACGGGGATCCGCGGGACGAATGCCGTCGCGGCTGCCCGCGCCTGGCTGAACGCGAACACGGCCGTCCTCGGTCTCGGCTCGACCGCGGGGCTGAGGCTCGACTCCGACACTCGTCTGGCCGCCAGTCGCGGCCACGCGGTCAACTTCCGGCAGGTGTTCGACGGCCTCGAGGCGGCCGAGGGCGGCCTCGTCACGGTCGGAGTCACGGGCTCGCCCGCGAAGCGCTGGAAGGTCGCCTACGTCTCATCGTCGCTCACGCGCTCGACGTCGCTCCAATCCGGGGGCGTCGAGCTCTCGCCGGCACAGGGCTGGGCGCGAGCGGCGCGCGCGGTCGGCGAGGACTTCACCGCCGCCGACGTGCACGTGTCGAAGCGGTCGGGTGAGTACCGGTCCCTCCTCGTGGAGGGAGCGGATTCCGTCCAGCACGTCAGGCTCGTGGCCTTCCCGACGCCGCGCTCGGGCGTCGCGCCGGCGTACGAGTCGCTCGTGGTGGACAAGGCGGCGGCCACCGCCGAGCGCGTGTTCGTGGACGCCCGCGACGGGAGTCTGCTCGCGCGCTTCAACCTCGCGCACAACCTCGCGGAGGAGGAACAGGAGCTGGTTCCCGTGACGATTCCGTTCTCGGGCGAGCTCCCGCCCGTCAACGGCGGCTGCGCGCCCAGGCACGGGCCGTTCGCCGTCGGCCCCGGCGTCCGCTTCCTGCGAGTCTTCGCCGACGCCGACGCCGTGGGGCAGGACATCGTCCTGCGGCTCTTCTTCGGGACGACCCTCGTCGCCACGGGCGACGTCTTCATCGAGCCCGAGGTGATCCACTACGAGCCCGCCGGCGGGGTTCCGGCCGGCGACTACTCGGTCGAGGTCTGCGAGTTCCCGGGCCAGCCGGGGCCGGTCGAGCCACGCACCTACACGGGGACGTTCACGATCGACGACACGGTCGCGCCGCACCCGTACCTCGCGCGCTGGCAGGCCTTCCCGGCCAACCCGCCGCTCGCCACCCAGCTCGGTGATCCCTGGGGTAACCCGAGCACGGACACGCGCGAGCTGTGGTGCTGGGAGCCCGGCGAGGCCGCCGACTGCGACCGCGTCGTCGGCAACCTCGCCTCTCGGGGTCCGTGGGACTTCAACTTCAAGGCAAACGCTCCGACACAGACGACGAGCGGGAACAACGCGAACGCGGCGACGTCATGGACGCACCCGTTCCTACCGAGCCCGCCGCAGTTCCGCCCGACGAGCCCGACGCGGGACTACCTCGCGCCGTGGACGAACGACTGGTTCACGCGCGATTGCGAGCCGACGGCGGGCGCACCGGGGGCGACCTGGGACGACTCGGCCGCGACCGTGAACCTCTTCGCCATGCACAACCGGATGCACGACTTCGCGTACTTCCTGGGCTTCACGGAGCGGAACTGGAACGCTCAGGACTTCAACTTCGGCCTGACGGAGACGTTCCGGGAGAACGACCCCTTGCTCGGCAACGTCCAGTCCGGGGTGCAAGTCGGCCAGCGGGACAACGCCAACATGATCACGCTGCCGGAGGGCGTCTCGCCGATCACGAACATGTACATGTGGCAGTCGCTCCCCGGCGCCTTCTACGCCCCGTGCGTCGACGGCGACTACGACATGGGCGTCATCGGCCACGAGTACACGCACCTGATCGAGAACCGCATGATCGGCAAGGGGACCAATCGCACGGGCCACCACGCCGGCGCGATGGGCGAGAGCGTCTCCGACCTGACGGCGATGGAGTACCTCAACGAGAACGGGTTCGTCCCCACGGACGACGAGAACCCCTACGCGGTCGGGACGTATGCGACCGGCAACAAGGTCCGGGCGATCCGGAACTACGGGATGAACTTCCCGAGCTCCGGGGCCGTGCCCGAGCCGGGCGAGCAGCTCATGGTCAACGCCTTGAACTTCAGCGACATGGGCTACGACATCACCGGCCCGCAGGTGCATGCGGACGGGGAGATCTGGAGCAAGACGAACTTCGCCATCAGGCAGGCGCTGATCGACAAGTACGACCAGCGCTTCCCGGCGGACGACGCCGACCTCCAGTACGCCTGCGCCAACGGCGAGCTGCCGCCGCAGAGCTGCCCGGGCAACCGGCGCTGGATCCAGCTCGTCTTCGACTCGTACCTGCTCATGCCCACGAATCCGTCGATGCTGCAGGCGCGCGACGCCCAGCTCGCGGCGGATCTCATGCGCTTCGGCGGCGCGAACCAGGAGGAGCTCTGGCTCGAGTTCGCCCGGCACGGGCTCGGCAGGAACGCGACGAGCACGAACACGACCGCGAACACCGACACTGACCCGACCCCGGACTTCGAGCCGATCGGGACGGAGCCGGCGACGATGACGTTCCGGGCGCGCGAGCTCAACTCGAACACGGCAGTCTCGGCGCGGATCTTCGTCGGGCACTACGAGGGGCGCGCCTCGCCGATCGCCGACACGGATTCCGGGACGACGGGGGCCAACCTCGACGACGTCGCCAGGTTCGCGCCGGGGACGTACGAGTTCGTCGCCACGGCTCTCGGCTACGGCCACGTGCGCTTCCGCGAGGTGATCCGGAGCGGGAAGAACCGGACGATCCTGCTCCGGTTCGCGACCAACTGGGCCTCGGCGAACGCCGGAGCGATGGCGACGGGTGACACGAGCGGGGCGACTCCCGAGGCGCAGGCGCTCCAGCTGCGGAACCTGATCGACGACACCGAAGGCACGATGTGGACGACCGCGGGGAACCTCGACGCGGCGGGCAACCTCTCCGTGGACGGCAAGCGGGTGACCGTCGACCTCGCCGGGACGGCGGCGCAGCAGATCCGCCACGTCCAGGTGAGCGCGTTGCTCGAAGGCAACCCGAACCGCTTCACGGCCCTGCGCCAGTTCGAGATCTGGGCGTGCAACACGGCCGCCGGCGCCGACTGCACCAGCGACGCGGGCTACACGCTCGCGTACACGAGCCCGGCGGACGCGTTTCCGGGCGACCCGCCGCGGCCCGTGGCCCCGCACATGCTGCTCCGGTCCTTCGACATCCCGGACACGCGGGCCACGCACCTCCGGCTCGTGGTCAAGACGAGCCAGTGCACAGGAGGGCCGCTCTTCCAGGGAGACCAGGACGCCGATCCGGCGGTCAACGCCGACTGCGACTCGAACGTCGTGGCGGCGTCGCCCCGGAACTTCGTCCGCGCCGCCGAGCTGCAGGCATTCAGCTCCAGCTCGCGGACGAACTGACGGAAGAACGATCGCTCGCCCGGAGCGAGGAGGGGGCCGTCGGCCCCCTCCTCGCCTTTTCGGCGCGACTACAGTGGCGGCGTGTCGAGCGCCCTGATCGTCAACCCACGGGCGTCGCGGGTCACGCCCGAGCTGACAGTCGCGGTGGAGCGTGCCCTCGCCGGCGGGGGCGAGGTGGAGACGCTGATCACCGAGGGGCCGAGGCATGCCGCCGACCTCGCGGCGGCGGCCGGGGACGCGTACGAGCGGCTCTACGTCTTCGGAGGCGACGGGGCCTTCAACGAGGTCGTGAACGGGCTCGACGCCGACCTGCCGGTCGGGTTCGTCCCCGGCGGCGGGACGAGCGTCCTCTCGCGGGCGCTCGGGCTGCCGCGCGACCCGGTTGCGTGCGCCGTGGCGCTCGCCGCCTCGACCCGGGAGCGGCGGATCTCCCTCGGGCGGGTCAACGGTCGCCGCTTCACGTTCAGCGCCGGGCTCGGACTGGACGCCGAGCTCATCCGCCGCGTCGACGACCTCGGACGTCAGGACGGGAAGCGTCCCGGCGACATCGTCTTCGTGAGGGCGCTCGCCGGCATCCTCGCCGGACGTCGCGGACGGCTCCGGCCCGCCATGACCGTCGTGGGCCACGGGCGGGTCGCGTTCGCCCTCGTTGCCAACTGCGACCCGTACACGTACGTCGGCTCGGTTCCGGTGCACGCCGCGCCGCGGGCGCGCTTCGACCTCGGCCTCGACCTCGTCGCTCCGCGCGCGCTGGCGCCGTGGCAGCTTCCGCGACTTGCGGCGTGGGCCTTCGCGGGACGTGGACAGGTGAGTTCGGCGCGGGCGCTGTACCTCCACGACCTGGACGAGCTCGAGATCGAGTGCGACTCGCCCTTGCCGCTCCAGGTCGACGGCGAGGACCTCGGTGACGTCGACACGGCGAGCTTCGAGGCGGAGCGGGACGCGCTCAGGGTCCTCGTCGGCGATACCTAGGAAGACGTCTCGAAACGAAGCCCTGTGCCGCCCGGCGACGAGGCGTCATTCCGAAACGTATTCTTAGGAACGTGGCACAGGTGCTTCCGGCCGAGCACGACGTTCGGCGGATCATCGGCGATGGGGAAGAGATGGCGGACGGCGAGGTCGAGGGTCTCGGCGACGCTGCGCTGCTCGACCTCTACCGGGGGATGGTCCTCCTGCGGACGTACGACGAGCGCTCGCTCGTCTATCACCGGCAGGGCCGGATCGGGACGTATGCGATCTTCTGGGGCCACGAGGCGATCCAGGTCGGCTCGGCGCTCGCGCTGGCCGAGGAGGACTGGATCTTCCCGTCGTACCGTGAGTCGGCGATCGGGCTTCTGCGCGGGATGCCGCCCGAGACGGTGTTGGCGTGGTGGCGGGGGCATCCGGCCGGCTGGTGGGACCCACGGGAATACCGCGTCGCCTCGATCACGGTTCCGATCGCGACGCACGTCCCCCATGCGGTCGGCTACGCCTGGGGGGCGAGGCTGAAGGGCCGGAGCGACTGCGCGATCGCGTACTTCGGCGACGGGGCGACGTCGGAGGGCGCCTTTCACGAGGGCGCGAACTTCGCCGCGGTCATGGGTGCGCCGGTCGTCCTCCTCTGCAACAACAACCAGTGGGCGATCTCGACGCCGCTTTCGGCACAGACGCGCGCGGAGTCGCTCGCCGACAAGGCGGTGGGCTACGGGATGGCGGGCGTCCGCGTAGACGGCGGGGACGTGCTCGCCGTCTACGAGGCGACCGCCGAGGCGCTGGCGCGGGCGCGCGCCGGCGAGGGGCCGACGTTCGTCGAGGCGCTGACCTACAGGGCGGCGCCGCACGCGACCGCCGACGACCCGAGCGCCTACTGGGACGAGGAGCGCGTGGAGGCGGAGCGGGCAAACGAGTGCGTGGGCCGCTTCGAGCGGTACCTGCGCCGGGCGGGGATCCTCACCGACGAGCTCGCGGAAGAGGCGCGCTCGGACGCGTTCGGCCGCATGAAGGAGGGGATCGCGGCCGTCGAGGCGCTGCCCCCGCCGGACCCCGAGGTCGTCTTCGCGCACGCCTACGTCGATCCGCCCCCGACGCTCCGCGAGGGCTGATGGCGGAGCGGACGCTGGTCGAGGCGGTCAACGACGCGCTTCACGTGGAGATGGAGCGCGACGACGGGCTCATGGTGCTGGGCGAGGACGTCGGCCGCGCCGGGGGCGTCTTCCGCGCGACGGCGGGCCTGCGTGACCGCTTCGGCGCGGACCGTTGTGTCGACACGCCCCTCGCCGAGGCCGGGATCCTCGGCACGGCGATCGGCCTGGCCATGGCGGGGTGGCGCCCGGTCTGCGAGATGCAGTACGAGTCCTTCAGCTATCCCTGCCTCGACCAGCTGATCACGCACGTCGGCCGCTACCACTGGCGCACCGGGGGCGCGATGGAGTTTCCTCTGACCATCCGCATGCCGACCGGCGGCGGCGTGCGGGCCCCCGAGCTGCACGAGGACTCGCCGGAGGCCTACTACGTGCACACCCCCGGCGTGAAGGTGGCGATCCCGTCGACGCCGGCAGATGCCAAGGGCCTGCTCGCGGCGGCGATCCGCGACCCGGACCCCGTCGTCGTGCTCGAGCCGAAGGTGCTCTACCGGAGCCCGCGCGGCGAGGTCCCGGACGGCGAGCACGTCGTGCCGCTGGGCGCGGCACGGATCGCGCGCGAGGGAACCGACGTGACCCTGGTCGCGTACGGCGCGATGGTCCACACGTGCCTCGAGGCGGCCGACCTCCTCGACGCGAGCGCCGAGGTGGTCGACGTCCGCTCGCTGAAGCCGCTCGACGAGCAGACGATCCTGGCCTCGGTTTCGAGGACCGGCCGGGTGGTGATCGTCCAGGAGGCGCCCCGCGTCGCCGGCTTCGGGGCCGAGCTGGCCGCGGTGATCGCGGAGAAAGCGATCCTCGACCTCCAGGGCCCGATCCTGCGCGTGACCGGCTACGACGTCCCCTTCCCGTACTGGTCGATCGAGCACGAGTACCTGCCGACGCCGGAGCGCGTGGCCGCCGCGGCTCGGAAGGTTCTGGCTTACTAGGCGCCGTGGCCTACGAGTTCAAGCTTCCCGACCTCGGCGAAGGGGTGGCAGAGGGCGAGATCTCGCGCTGGCTCGTCGAGGTCGGCCAGGAGATCGCCGAAGACGACCCGCTCGTCGAGGTGCAGACCGACAAGACGACGGTGGAGATCCCCTCGCCGGCCGGGGGGACGGTGGCGCGCATCCTCGTCGCCGAGGGCGAGCTCGTCCCGGTCGGGACGCCCCTCGTCGTCATCGGCGACGGCGAGGTGGCCGCCGGGCCGCCGACCCCTCCTGCCGAGCGGGTCAAGGCCACGCCGCTCGTCCGCCGGGTCGCGGCCGAGCTCGGCGTCGACCTTGCCCTCCTGGCCGGCACCGGTCCGGACGGGCGCATCACCGAGGAGGACGTCCGGCGCTTCTCGGCCCTCTCCGGGGGCCAGGCTCCTCAACGTGGCCCGGAGCGACGCGTCCCGCTGCGCGGCGTGCGCAGGCAGATCGCCCAGCATCTGACGACGGCGCACCGCGAGGTGCCGGCAGTGACGGTGGTCGAGGAGTGCGACTTCACCGAGCTGGCGGCGGCACGCGGGGGGCGCTCCTACCTCCCCTACCTCCTGCGGGCGGTCGTCGCCGGGTTGAAGGAGGTCCCGGAGCTGAACGCGACGCTCGACGGCGAGGAGATCGTGTTCTGGGAACGCTACGACCTCGGCATCGCGGTGCAGACGGACGACGGCCTCGTCGTGCCCGTGCTGCGAGGCGCCGACGAGAAGTCGCTGGACGAGCTCGAGGCCGAGGCACAGCGCCTCGCCGACGGCGCCCGCGCCGGCACCCTCAGGCCGGAGGAGCTGAAGGGGTCCACGTTCACGGTGACCAGCGCCGGCAAGCTCGGCGGGCTCTTCGCCACGCCGCTGGTCAACCACCCGGAGGTGGGCATCCTCGGCCTCCACCGGATCGCGCCGCGCCCGGCCGTCGTCGAGGGCGAGATCGTCGTGCGCGAGATCGGCTGGCTCGCCTGCACCTTCGACCACCGCGTCGTCGACGGCGCGCGCGCAAGCGCCTTCCTCCTGACCGTCATCGGCCGCCTGGGGCTCTCAGAGCCGGCCTGAAACCGCCCGGCGAGGCCGCTCGTATAGGCGGTAGTAGGGGTCCTGGGGAGAAAGGAGGCAGCATGAGGAAGATCCTCTTCCTCACAGTGCTCGTGGTCGTGGCGCTTGCGGCAGCAGGGGCGACGGCCCTCGCCACCGGGGGCGGCGGCAAGAACTTCTCCACGAAGCTGACCGGCTTCCAGGAGGTGCCCGCCATCTCCACCGGCGCGGGCGGGAGCTTCGACGCCAAGCTCAACGGCGACGAGCTCACGTACGAGCTCTCGTACTCCGGCATCGAGGGCGGCACGGCAGTCGCTGCGCACATCCACTTGGGCCAGCGCGGCGTGAACGGCGGCGTCATCGTCTTCCTCTGCGGGGGCGGCGACAAGCCGGCGTGCCCTGCCACGGAGGGGACGGTGACCGGCGTCATCGACCCGGCTGACGTGATCGGTCCGGCCGGACAGGGCATCGCGGCGGGCGAGTTCGACGAGCTCGTCGACGCCATGCGTGCAGGGGTGACGTACGTGAACGTGCACTCTGCGCCCATGTGGCCCGGCGGCGAGATCCGCGGACAGGTCGGGCGCGGCTAGGCCTCGCTCGAGGCTCGTGTCGGGGGCGGTCGTGGAGCCGCCCCCGACACGCTTCCCGGAGGAACTCAGTGGCGGCCGCCCCGCAGCGGAGCCTGCGCCGGAGGCGCCGGGAGCGGCACGAACTGGACGCTCGGACGCCTCCGGCCCTCCTGCGGGTAGAGCTCCATGAGCTGGTACGCCTCCCGCGGCAACCCGGTCGAGACCAGGAGGCCGAGCGCTGTCGCCTCGGCGACTGTGATCGGGTCGTCGTGCGTGTAGTGGCCGCCGGCCAGCTCCTCGGCGATGGTCTCCGCACGATCCGCGCCCAGCCGATCGGCGGCGAGGTCGCGGACGACCTGCTTCATATGGCGGAGCGCCTTCTCGGCCACGTCGGCCATGATGAGGGTGCGGTCGTCCAGGCGCTCGACCGGCTTCTTGGAGACGACGCGGACGAGCGCAGCGGCCGGCAGGTCGCCGAGCTGCGGGTCGACGGGCCCGAGCACGGCCGACTCGTCCATGAGGATCTCGTTCGCCGCGAGCGCGATCAGCGTGCCGCCCGACATCGCGTAGTGGGGGACGAGGACGGTCACCTTGCCCGGGTGCGCGCGCACCGCGTACGCGATCTGCTCCGAGGCGAGGACGAGGCCGCCGGGCGTGTGGAGGAGGAGGTCGATGGCCGTGTCCGCGGGCGTCTGGCGGATGGCGCGCAGGACGGCTTCGGAGTCGTCGATGTCGATGAAGCGGTAGAAGGGAACGCCGAACACGCCGACGGTCTCCTGGCGGTGGATCATGGCGATCACGCGCGTGCCGCGCGCCCGCTGCAGGGCCGAGAGCGCGCGGCTCCGCTGGGCCCGGAGCGCGCGCTGCGCGAGAACGGGAGTCCCGAAGAGCACGATGATCAGGACGAAGATCCCGATCGCGAAGACGGTGCCGAGATCGATCCGGCGAGGATACGGACGACCACGGCTAGACTCAGCTCGATGGACGGAGCTCTCGACTGGTACGTGCTCGGTGTGGTCTTCGGCCTCGGGGTCGCGGCGGGGGCGGCGGCCGCCGGCGCCCGTCGTGCTCCGGCCTGGGTCGCCGTGAGCGTCGTCGCCGGCGTCGTGGCCCTCGCGCTCGTGCTGACCGTGCTTCCGTGGTGGACGATCGCCGCGTTCGTGGCGGCGCTGGTCGTCGCGCTGGCGTCGCTGCGCAGGCTCTCCGCCGATGCGATCCCGGCGGCGATCCTCGGCGCAGTCGTCGCAGCGGCGATCCCTCTTCTCGGCTACGTCGCGGTTGCGGCGACCCCGATCGCCGGCGCCCGCCTCAACCGGCGGGCGGAGTCGCGCCATGCGGGCCTCCGGATTCTCGCCAAGGACTGAGCTGACCGGCGCCGACGGACGGAAGCTCGTGCTCGTCGTCATCGACGGGCTGACGCCCGAGGCCCTGCAGGACGGGCTCGCCGCGGGTCGCCTCCCCGCCCTCAGCGCGCTCTCCGAAGCCGGCTGGACGAGCCGAGCCACGAGCGTCTTCCCGTCGCTGACGCCGGTCTGCCTCACCTCGATCGCCACGGGCGCGTTTCCCGATGTCCACACCATCCCGCACCTCGTCTGGTACCACCGCGGGGAGTCGCGGGTCGTCGAGTACGGCTCGTCGTTCCCGGCCATGCGGGCGGTGGGGGCGCGGCGGGCGATCCGGGACACGATCTTCGCCATGAGCGGAGAGCACCTCTCGCCGCGGGCGACCACCGTGTTCGAGGCGCTGGAGGACGCGGGGCTCGAGCCGGCCGCGATCAACTTCACCTGCTACCGGGGGCGGACGCGCCATCCGATCAAGCTGCCGGCGCTCGCCCGCAGGAACCGCTGGTACGAAGCCGTCGACGGGCCGAAGCACTTCTTCTACTTCAACCTCTTCGAGTCCGAGCGGACCGGCGCCCCGCTGGCGATCCGCTCGCGGCCGGCGGGATCCATCGACGAGTACGCGGCGGCCGTGGGCCGCTGGCTCGTCACGCGCGACGCCTTCGACTTCCTCGTCTACTACCTCCCGGACTACGACTACGCCTCCCATCTCGCCGGGCCCGACGGGTCGCTCGACGCGCTCCAGCGGACGGACGAAGCGATCGGTCGCCTTCTGGAGGCCGCCGGCGGAGCCGAGTCGTTCCTCGAGCGCTACGCGGTCGTCGTCACCGCGGACCATGGGCAGACCCGGGTGGAGCGGGTGGGGCGCCTCCAGGACGCGTTTCCGCGCGGCGCCGACGGCGTGCTCGCCCTTGCCTCCAACCGAGCCGGCATGGTCTACCGGCTCCCCGGCTGTCGGCTCGACTCCCGCACGCTTGCGGAGCGGCTCGACTCGGAGCCGTGGGCGGACGTGGTGCTCTTCCGGGAGGACGAGGCGGCGGTGGCCCGGCGCGATGGCAGCGAGCTCCGCTTCGCCCTCGAGGCGGAGGACTGGCGGCTGGAGGGTGACGCCGCCGTGCTCGATCCCGAGCGCTACCCGAACGGGCTCGCTCGCGCCTGGCACGCGTTGCTCGCTCCGACCGCCGGCGACGTGCTCGTCTCTGCGACGGAGGGCTGGGAGCTCGCGGACGGAGGCGGGCGACACCACGCCGGCGGAGGCAGCCACGGCTCGCTCGTCGCCGGTGACACGTTCGTGCCGCTCATCGCGGCGGGCTTCGACACGTCTCCGCTCCCGCCCGACCCGGGAATCACGGACCTCGCCCCGCTCGTGCTGAGCCACTTCGACGTGCCGGTGCCCGAGTCGATGCGAAAGACCCGTGAGGCGGCGAGAGCCTGACTTCGAGGCGCTCCGCGAACGGATGGTCGCGGAGCAGCTCGAGCGGCGTGGCATCTCCGACCCGCGCGTCCTCGAGGCGATGAGGAAGGTCCCGCGCGAGGCGTTCACCGACGCCGACGACCGCAAGCGCGCCTACGAGGACATCCCCATCCAGATCGGGTGGGGCCAGACGATGTCGCAGCCCTACATGGTCGCGCTCATCTGCGAGGCCGCCGCGGTGCGACCCCGCGACCGGGTCCTCGACGTGGGCACGGGCTCGGGCTACCAGGCGGCGGTGCTGGCCGAGCTGGTGCAGGAGGTGCACACGATCGAACGCTTGCGGCAGCTCGCCGAGCGCGCGCGAGCGAAGCTCGACGCGGCGGGATGCGAGCGGGTGCAGGTGCATCTCGGCGACGGCTCGCTCGGCGACCCGGAGCACGCGCCGTTCGACGCGATCACGGTCGCGGCGGCGGCCCCGGAGCTCCCGCAGTCCCTCTACGACCAGCTCGTGCCCGGGGGGCGGCTCGTCATCCCGGTCGGCGACCGGCGCGGCCAGCGGCTCGAGGTCGTGGTGAAGAGCCCGGAAGGCCCCGCAGTCGCGCACTCGGTCGAATGCCGCTTCGTTCCGCTCGTGGGCGAAGAGGGCTACTGAGCCCTCCCGAGAACCGCGGTGTCACCGGCAACGGGTTTCGGACGTCGGGAGCGCGGGCATGCCTACCGGCGGGATGGGGTCTCTCCACCGAACCGGTGTGCTCGTGAGGAGGCCCGTCGCCATCGGGGACGTTCGGCTCGGGGTGGCCGTCGATGCGCTGTTCGACCGCGGGCTCGCCCGCCTCGTCGGGTTCGACGTGGGCTGCAGCGGCGGGGCGCACCGTTTCCTGCCCTTCCCCGCCTGTGAGGTAGAGGAGGACCGCCTCGCCGTCACATCCGCGCTCGTCCTCCTCGATCGGGAGCTCGGCTTCTACCGCGCCGAGGGCAGGGCGTTCTCCGACCTCCTCGGCGAGGAGGTGAGCCTGGCGGGAGAACGGATCGGCTCGCTCCGGGATCTGCTCGTCGACCGGGAGGGGTCTGTCGGGCGCATTGTCGCCTCCGTGCCCTCCGGCGAGGTCGAGCTCGAGCCGGGCCCGGCGCTCGCGGTGGGGAACCATGTTCTCCGCCCGGCCGTCTGAACGGACGATCTAACCTTCCAGTCCGTGGCCAAAGGAGCCCAACTGACCTCCTCGCGCACGAGCGCCTTCGCCGATGCCGCCTCGGGCGCGCTCCGCCGCCCCGCGAACTGGCTGCAGCTTGCGAAGTTCTGCACCGTCGGCGCCTCGGGCTACGTCGTCAACCTCGCCGTCTACGCGACGCTGCTCTCGGTCGGCGTCCACTACCTGATCGCCGCCGTCTGCTCGTTCCTCGTCGCGGTGACGAACAACTACCTGTGGAACCGCGTGTGGACGTTCAGGCACCAGCGGGGCCACCTCGTCTTCCAGGGCTTCCGGTTCCTGCTCGTCTCGACGGTCGCGCTCGGCGCCAACCTCGTGTTCCTGAGCATCCTCGTCGCGCTCGGCGTCCCCAAGCTGCCTGCCCAGGCGATCGCGATCGTGCTCGTCACGCCGTGGAACTTCGTCGCCAACAAGCTCTGGAGCTTTCGACGGCGGCACGCCCGGTAGCGGTAGCGGCCGCGCTCGTCGGCGCGCTGGCCCTCGCGGGGGCCGCGCACGCGGCCGTTCCCACGACGCCGGTCTACGACGCCCGTGGAAACCTGATCGGGACGCCGTTCGCGCCTCCGCCGGAAGAGCCGGTCCTGACCGAGGAGGAGGCGGTCAACCGGGCGCTCACCTACGACAAGGTCGCCGACTGGCTCGACCGCTACCCGGAGGAGAGCCTCACGAGGGAGGGCTCCTTCGACGACGACGCCAAGGTCTGGACCGTGAAGGTCTGGTCGGACCTCCCGGACGCCGGGCAGGTCGTGCTCGCCAAGGTGGACGACACGTCGGGCGCCGTCACGGAGGCCTGGACGGGGCCGCAGGTCGCCTGGAAGATGGCGCGGGGCTACGACGGCGCCTTCGGCCGGAAGATCAACAACCCCTGGATCTGGGGCGCGCTCTGCGCCGTCTTCTTCCTGGGGCTCGCGAACCTGCGGCGTCCGCTCTCGCTCCGCAACCTCGACCTGCTCGTCCTGCTCTCGTTCAGCGCCTCGCTCTACTTCTTCAACCAGGGCGAGGTGTTCACGGCGATGCCGCTCGCGTATCCGCCGATGGTCTACCTGCTCGGCCGCATGGCCTGGATCGGCTGGAAAGGTCGCGGCAGCCCGGGGCGGCCGCTGTGGCCCGTCTGGGTGCTCCTCGCCGCGACCGTGTTCCTCGCCGGCTTTCGCTTCGGCATGAACCTGCGCGCGGCGAACGTGATCGACGTCGGCCTCGCCGGCGTCATCGGCGCGCAGCGGATCGTCGAGGACGGCCAGGCGCCGTACGGGAACATGCCCGAGGACGTGGGCGAGGAGTGCGGCGAGCCCGACGCCGACGGCTACGTCCGCGAGCGGATCCAGACGAACGGCCGCTGCGAGGTGGCGAACGGCCGCGGCGACACCTACGGCCCCTTCAGCTACCTCGCGTACGTTCCCGGCTTCGTGACCATGGGCTACGACTACGAGTGGGACTACCTCCCGGCTGCCCACTTCACCTCGCTGCTGTGGGACGCCCTCGCGCTGATCGGGATGGGCGCGCTCGGCTTTCGCTTCGGCGGGCTACGGCTCGGGGTGACGCTCGCCTTCGCCTGGGCGGCCTACCCCTTCACGCAGTACGTCTCGAGCTCGAACTCGAACGACGCGGTCATGCCGGCGCTGCTCGTCTGGGGGCTCGTCTTCGTGACCTCGCCGCCCGCGCGAGGGCTGTTCGCGGGCCTCGCCGCGTGGACGAAGTTCGCGGCCCTCCTGCTGCTGCCGCTCTGGGCTTCCTACCCGAAGGCCTGGAAGTGGCCGCGGCAGCAGCTCCTCTTCCTCGGGGGCTTCGTGCTGGCGACGGCACTGGCCTTCTGGGTGCTCCTGCTCGAGCCGGACCCGGCGCACGCCGCCCGCGTCTTCTGGGACCGGACGTTCGGCTGGCAGCTCTCGCGGCCGTCCCCGTTCTCGATCTGGGACTGGGACGAGTACCCCGGCTTCCCGGACCTCCACGTGCTGCAGACGGTCCTGAAGGGGTTGCTGCTGGCCGCCGCGTGCGTCCTCGCCTTCGTCCCGCGCACGCGGAACGTCGTCCAGCTCGCCGCGCTGACCGGCGCGCTCCTGATCGGCTTCGAGCTCATCCTCACCCACTGGTTCTACCTCTACATCCCCTGGTTCTTCCCCTTCGTCGCGTTCGCCGTGCTCGTGCCGGTCGCGGTCCGGGCGGTGGAGCCGGAGCCGCTACCCGAGGATTCGGGCGATGAGCGTCCGGTCGGAGAGCTCGCCCCGACGCTCTGAGGCGGGGCTCGTCCTGCTCACCCTGGCCGTCGGGCTGGGGCTCCTGACCGCGTCGTGGGGGGCGCTGCACCTGCAGCCCTTCGACCGCTACCAGATCGTCGACACGCCGGTGTACCAGGAGTACGGCGAGGCGATGGCGGCGGGGGAAGTGCCGTACCGCGACTTCGACCTCGAGTACCCGCCGGGGGCGCTGCCGGTCTTCTGGCTCCCGACGCTCGGCCCCGCCGAGCACTACGCGTCGATCTTCGAGGCGCTCATGTGGCTCTGCGCGGCCGCGGTGCTCGCCCTCGCCGTGCACGGTGCGTCGAGCCTCGGGGGATCGCCCGCGCGCCTGCTCGCCGTCGCGGTCGGCATCGGTCTCTTCCCGCTTGCGCTCGGGACGGTCGTGCTCACGCGCTACGACCTCTGGCCGGCGGCGCTGACCGCAGCGGCGCTCGCGGCCATTCTCGCCGGTCGCGAGCGCCTCGGCCTCGCCGTCCTCGGTCTGGCCGTCGCCACGAAGATCTACCCGCTCGTGCTCCTTCCTCCCCTGCTCGTCTACGTGGCCCGCAGGCGGGGCGGGAGGGAGGCGGCGATCGGCTTCGGCTGGTTCGCGGGCGCGCTCGCCGTCGTCGTTCTGCCGTTCGCGGTCATCGCCCCCGAGGGGCTCGTCGACTCCCTGCAGCGGCAGCTCGAGCGGCCGCTCCAGATCGAGAGCCTCGGTGCCTCCGTCCTGCTCGCGGCCCATCAGCTCGGGCTCTACGACCCGTCCGTCGTCTCCACGTACGGATCCCAGAACCTCATCGGCTCGCTGCCGGACGCCCTCGCCACGGCGCAGACCATGCTCCAGGCCGGGGCGCTCGTGGCCGTGTGGATCCTCTTCGCCCGCGGCCCGGCGACTCCGCTCCGGCTCGTCGTTGCCTGCGCCGCCTCGGTCGTCGTCTTTGTCGCCTTCGGCAAGGTGCTCTCGCCGCAGTTCCTGATCTGGCTCGTCCCGGTCGTCGCCCTCCTTGCCGGGCGCGTCGGCCTCGCGGCCGGGGCGCTCCTCGGTGCCGCGCTCGTGACGACGCACCTCTGGTTCCCGACGCGCTACTGGGACCTGGTCGACCTCGAGCCGGTGGGCTGGCTCGCGCTCGTCCGGAACGTCCTCCTGGTCGCCCTTGCCGTCCTGCTCCTCGCCGGGCTCAGGACACGGGGACGCGCAGCGGCTCGCAGCGGGTAGCCCGCCCGTCGGCGTCGCACTCGACGACGACGCCCTCGATGCGGACGTCGCCGTCGGCCGGGTGGAAGCGGACCGGGATCCCGGTCCTCATCCGCTGGATGGCCAGCTCGGCGCGGACGCCGATGACGGAGTCGTGCGGCCCGGTCATGCCGGCGTCGGTGATCGCCGCCGTGCCTCCCGGGAGAACGCGCGCGTCGTTCGTCTGCACGTGCGTGTGCGTCCCGATCACGGCGGTGACCCGGCCGTCGAGCATCCGGGCCAGCGCGACCTTCTCGCTGGTGGCTTCCGCGTGGAAGTCGACCAGGACGACCGGCGTCCGCGCCCGGGCCTCCTCGACCAGCGCGTCGACGACCCGGAAGGGGTGCACGGGCGTCTGGAGGAAGAGCTGGCCCTGGAGGTTGAGGACCGCGACCGGGGTGCCGTCTCGAGCCTCCGCGACGGTCAGCCCGCGGCCCGGGATGCCGGTGTCCCCGAAGTTGGCAGGCCGGAGGACGCGCGGATCGGACTCGAGCATGGGGACGAGGTCGCGGTGGCGCCAGACGTGGTTTCCGGTCGTGATCACGTCGGCCCCCGCCTCGATGAGGCGCGTCGCGAGCTTGGCGGTCAGCCCGATGCCGTCCGCCGCGTTCTCCCCGTTCACGACGCAGAAGTCCGCGTCGAGCTCGTGCCTGAGCTCCGGGAGGCGATCGGTCACCGCCCGGCGGCCGGGAGGGCCGAAGACGTCGCCGATGAAGAGCAGCTTCAGCGGGTGATGCCGATCTAGGGGCTCGCGAGGGCTGTGGCCGGCTGCACCTCGATGTGCACGTGCTGGCCGTTGTCCTGCGTGTAACGGGCGAGCCCGGCCCGCTCCACGTCGGAGAGGTCGATGACGCGGCCGATCTTCGTGGTGCCGGAGGAGACGGTCGAGCCGACCGTGAGCGCCGGGTCGGCCCGGACGTTCGAGAGCGAGACGACGACCCCCGGCGAGCCGGACGGCTGGATGTCGATCCTGACGCCGTAGACCTCGCCGTTGACGACGTTGTCGGTGATGGCGATCACGCTCCCGTCGACGGGGGCGTAGACGTCGGTGTCGACAGGCGCTCCCACGTCGAGGCCGCCCGTCTCGGCGCCGACGCCCCCTTCGAGCATGTAGTAGCGGACGTCCGAGCCGCTCGAGCCGAAGAGACGCCGGAAGAGCCGCTCGGCGAGGCCCGCGTTCGCCTGCGTTCCCACCGGCTCGAGTGGAAGCGGCAGCGTGCCGCTGGCGTGGTAGCCGAGCGCGGTGACGCGGCTCTGGTTGACCGGAAGCTGGACCTGCAGAGACTCGTAGGTGGCGACGATTTGCGGCCGGGGCGGGCCGGCGGGCAGGAGCCGCGACGCCGGGGCCGGGCCCGTGATCGTGATGGCGGACTCGCCGCCGCGGCCGAAGGCGGTGAGCAGCAGCGCTACCAGGCACCCGCACGCGACGACGACGAGCGCCGCCGTGCGGCGTGCTCGACGAGCCTTCGCCCTGGCTTCCTCACGCTGGCGCTGCCTCGCGCGCGCGGCGAAGCCGGGGGCTTCCGTCGTAGCCATCCGCGGCACGGTAACGAAGGTTGCTAGCGCTTTCAAACCGAACGGGCGCTCTTTCCGCGAGGTTTGCGGCTCTTCTTCGAGCTCCAGGGGCTCGGGCTGGAGCGCAAGTGCGCCGTAGGTCGGGAACTCCCAGTCCTCCTCGCCGGCCCAGAGGTCGACGACGTTCCCGCGCCTCGCAGGGGCTTCGTGCTCCTGGTCGTAGAGCTGAATCCCGACCTGCATCTGGCCTCGCGGCGTGGCCGCCGTCAGGCCACCATGCCAGGGGCCCCGGATGTGACGGACCGGCGGCCGGCCTCCGTTTTGCGAAGATTCCCGCGACGTGGCGACCTTTCCGCTCACGCGGCTGCGGCGATTTCGGCGAACCGCCGCGCTCCGCTCGCTCGTCCGCGAGACCCGGCTCGACCTCGACGACTTCGTCTACCCGCTCTTCGTCTGCCCCGGCGAGGGCGTCGACCGGCCGCTCGACGGGCTGCCGGGCATCGCCCAGCGCTCGGTGGACGCGCTCTGCCGCGAGGCGGAGGCGGCGCACCGGGCCGGCGTGCGCGCGGTCCTCCTCTTCGGGATCCCGGAGGAGAAGGACGAGGCTGCCTCCGGCGCATACGACGACGACGGGATCGTCCAGCGCGCCCTCCGGGCTCTCCGCGAAGAGGCGCCCGGGCTCGTGCTTCTCACCGACGTCTGCCTCTGCGAGTACACGTCGCACGGCCACTGCGGCGTCGTCGAGGGCGACGAGGTGCTGAACGACGTCTCGCTCGAGCTGCTCGCGAAGACGGCAGTCAGCCACGCCGAGGCCGGTGCGGACGCCGTCTGCCCCAGCGACATGCTCGACGGCCGCGTCGGCGCGATCCGCGCGGCGCTCGACGCCGAAGGCCACGAGCAGCTCCCGATCGTCTCCTACTCCGCCAAGTACGCGTCGGCGTTCTACGGGCCCTTCCGCGAGGCGGCGGACTCCACGCCGGCCTTCGGCGACCGGCGGAGCTACCAGATGGACCCGCCCAACGTCCGCGAGGCGCTGCGCGAGTGCGAGCTCGACCTCGCCGAGGGAGCGGACGCGATCATGGTCAAGCCGGCGCTTCCCTACCTGGACGTGATCCGGGCCGTCCGCGAGCGTTTCGACGCGCCGCTCTTCGCCTACAACGTGAGCGGCGAGTACGCGATGGTCAAGGCGGCCGGGGCGCGCGGCTGGCTCGACGAGCGCCAGGCGGCCCTCGAGGGCCTGACCGCGATCAAGCGCGCGGGCGCGGACGTGATCGTCTCGTACTGGGCGCGGGAGCTGGCGGAGTGGCTCTGACGTCCACGAGCCTGTTCCAGCGGGCGTCCGAGGTAATTCCCGGCGGCGTGAACTCGCCGGTTCGAGCCTGGGGAGCGGTCGGCGCGGGCGAGCCGTTCTTCGCCGCGCGCGGTGAGGGCGCCTACCTCTGGGACGGGGAAGGCAACCGCTACGTCGACTGGGTGATGTCGTGGGGCCCGCTCGTCTTCGGGCACGCCGACGCCGAGGTGGTCGAGGCGGTGCAGGCGGCCGCGGCCGACGGCACGACCTTCGGCACGCCCACCGAGCGCGAGGTCGCTCTCGCCGAGGAGCTCGTCGACGCCGTGCCGTCGGTGGAGAAGGTCCGGCTCGTCTCCTCGGGCACGGAAGCTGCGATGAGCGCGCTGCGGCTCGCCCGCGGGGTCACCGGACGGGACCGCATCGTCAAGTTCTCGGGCTGCTACCACGGCCACGCCGACGCGCTCCTCGCCGCCGCCGGCTCGGGGATGGCCACGCTCGGCATCCCCTCGTCGCCGGGCGTGCCGGCCGCCGCCGCCGCAGACACGGTCGTCTGCGCGTACAACGACGTCGACGGCATCCGTGGCGCAGTCGAGCGCCACGCTGACGACCTCGCCGCGATCGTCGTCGAGCCCATCGCGGGCAACATGGGCGTCGTTCCGCCCGAGCCCGGCTTCCTCGAGGCGCTGCGCGCCCTCGCCGACGCCTCGGGCGCCCTGCTCGTCTTCGACGAGGTGATCACCGGCTTCCGCGTCGCCCGCGGCGGCGCCCAGGAGCTCTACGGGATCACGCCCGACCTCACCGTTCTCGGCAAGATCGCCGGCGGCGGCCTGCCTCTCGCCGCCTTCGGCGGTCGCGCAGACGTGATGGACCGGCTCGCGCCCGCCGGGCCCGTCTACCAGGCCGGCACGTTGTCGGGAAACCCGCTCGCCACCGCTGCGGCGCTCGTCGTCCTCCGGCGCCTGCGGGATCCGGGCGTCTACGGGCGGCTGGAGGAGGCCGGCGCCCGGCTCGAGGCGGGGCTGCGTGAGGCGGCTCGCAGGTGCGGAGGCGTGCGTGCAGCGCGTGGGCGCGATGGCGACCTTGTTCTTCCGCCCCGGCCCCGTGCGGAGCTTCGAGGATGCGTCCGCCAGCGACACGGAGCGCTACGGCGCGTGGTTCCGGCACGCCCTCGCCCGCGGCCACTACGTCGCCCCCTCTCAGTTCGAGGCGCTCTTCCTCTCGACCGCGCACGGAGAGGCCGAGATCGACGCGCTCGTGGAGGCCGCGCATGAGCTCGCCGCGGGCTGAGCTCCGCATCTGGGCGACGATCGCCGACGAGGCAGGCCGCGAGAGCGCGCTCTGGGCGGCGGCGCTCCGCCCCGAGGCGGAGCGCGACGACACCCCCGTCTTCTCCGAGCTGGCGCCCGGCCGCTACGCGCTCGGGCTCGAGTCGATCTACGAGGGCTACCTCCTGCACCACGGTCGGCCGCGCCTCTTCGCCCCGGCGGACTCCGACACGGCGATCCTGCTCGGCGACTACCTCTACGCCCACGGGCTCGTGCGGGTCGCGGCCCACGGAGAGGTCGCCGTCGTCTCGGACCTGGCCGAGCTCGTCTCCCTCTGCTCGCAGCTCAGGGCCGAGGAGCGCGACGGGGACGGCGCCGCCTGGGCGGGGACGGTCGCCCTCCTGGGAAACGGCGACGGGCGGCTCGAGAGCGCGCGCGCAGCGCTCCGGTTGGGCGGCGATCCCGCCCCGCTGCTCGCCGTCGCGGAGCTGGAGGCCGGAACCGCCGCCGTCGAGCGGGCGCTGGCGCTGCACGCCGCCCGGCTCGATTGAGAGCTTCCGTCAGAAGCTCTAGGATTCGCCCCATGCTGAGCGCGCTCGTCCTCGCCGCCGAGAAGACCCCGGCCGAGGAAGGAAGGGACATCATCGTCGCGATGCTCGTGGTCGGGCTGATCTTCTGCAGCGTGATCGCGGTCGGCCAGCTCGGCCGCTGGCTCGGCCACCGCCGCGGCCGCAGCCACTAGTCAGGCCGCGCGCCGTAGGAGAGACCCGCCCGGATAGACTCGAACCGGTGGCTGTCGCCGATCTTCGCTCCTGGATCGACCTGCTCAGGCGGGAGGGCGAGCTGGTGGAGATCGAGGCCGAGGTCGATCCGTACCTCGAGATCACCGAGGTCACGGACCGCGTCGTCAAGACCGGCGGTCCCGCCCTTCTCTTCCGGAACGTCAAGGGCTCGGACCTGCCGCTCCTCATCAACCAGTTCGGGACCGAGCGGCGCATGTGCCTCGCCTTCGGGGAGGAGAGCCTGGACGCCGTGGCGCGAAAGCTCGAGGACGTGCTCGAGATGCAGCCGCCGCAGGGGCTCGTCGAGAAGGTCAAGGGTCTCGGCAAGCTCAAGCGCCTCGCGGACTCGATGCCGAAGTCCGTCTCGCGCGGCGCCTGCCAGGAGCTCGTGCTCGAGCCCGACCTCGACGCGCTCCCGATCCAGCACTGCTGGCCCGGAGACCCGGCGCCCTTCATCACGCTTCCGGCAGTGATCACGAGAGACCCGCGTAACGGCGTCCGCAACGTCGGCATGTACCGGATGCAGAAGATCGACTCGCGCTCCACGTACATGCACTGGCAGATCCACAAGGACGGGCGCGCCGACTGGCTCGCGGCCGAGGGCTCCATCCCGGTCGCCGTCGCGCTCGGGCTCGACCCGGTGACGGCGTACTCGGCGAGCGCTCCGCTCCCGAAGCACATCGACGAGCTCATGCTCGCCGGCTTTCTGCGCGGAGAGGCCGTGGAGACGGTGAAGTGCAAGACCGTCGACCTGGAGGTCCCGGCAAACGCGGAGATCGTCCTCGAAGGGACGATCGAGGCCGGCGACATCGGCACCGAGGGGCCCTTCGGCGACCACACCGGCTACTACTCGCCGCCCGAGCCGTTCCCGGTCTTCCGGCTGACCGCCATGACGATGCGCCGTGACGCGGTCTACCCCTCCATCGTCGTCGGCGTCCCGCCCGCCGAGGACGCATGGCTCGGCAAGGCGACGGAGCGCATCTTCCTCCCTGCGATCCGGATGACCGTGCCGGAGATCGTCGACTACGACCTCCCCGTCGCCGGCGCCTTCCACAACTGCGTGCTCGTCTCGATCCGCAAGGCGTTCCCCGGCCACGCGAAGAAGGTCATGCACGCGATCTGGGGCCTGGGGATGCTGAGCCTCTCCAAGTCCGTGGTCGTCGTCGACGAGTTCGTCGACGTGCACGACTACGAGCAGGTCTTCTTCCACGTCTGCGCGAACGTCGACCCGAAGCGCGACGTGCTCCTGAGCGAGGGGCCGCTCGACCAGCTCGACCACGCTGCCGTGCTGCCCTGCTACGGCGGTAAGCTCGGCATCGACGCGACGCACAAGCTGCCGGAGGAAGGGGCACGCGAGTGGCCCGAGCGGATCGAGATGGCACCCGAGGTTCGTGACACCGTCGACCGGCGGTGGGAGGAGTACGGGATCGGGTCTCCACAGGCCTCGAACGGGCGAATTTCCCAGGTCTTGAGGCAAAAGGTACGTCGTTGACAGAGACGAGCGCCCAGCGACAGAATGCCGACGCTTGTAACAGCGAAGGCTGGCAGAAGGGAGCCGTGTGGCCGACGAGCTAGAGCGGCCGGGGGAGACCCCAGGGCACGAGGACCCTGAGGCCCACCTCCCATCGCCGACGATCTGGCCGTTCGCCTTCGCAGGCGCCGTCGCGCTCATCCTCCTCGGGCTGATCGTCAACGTGTGGGCGACGGTCATCGGCGTCGTCCTGGCGGTCGTCTTCGGCTTCCTCTGGATCCGCCAGGCGACCCGCGAGGTCCGGGGCGAGCCGCAGCCGGTCGAGGCCCCGGAGCCCCCGCCGGTCGAGCCCGATGCGGAGGAGGAGGAAAGAGGCCCGCCGCGCTACGAGCGCGCGAAGTTCCTCGAGGGCGCGACGATCGGCATCGGCGCTGCCATCGGCGCGATCGTGACGCTGCCCGTGCTCGGCTTCGCCGTGGCGCCGGCCTTCGTCGACCAGGACTACCCCGAGGTCGACCTGGGGCCGCTCGACGAGTACCCGGAAGGCGAATGGCTGATCGCCACCTTCACGTCGGTCCCCGACGACGGGGAGGTCTCGAGGCGGACCGCCTTCGTCCGCAACAACGGCATGAAGGACAGCGTCCCGAGCTTCTCCATCCTCTCGAACCGCTGCGTGCACCTCGGCTGTCCGACCCAGCCGCAGGGCCCGGCCGGCGAGACGCGCGAGCTCGAGGGCCTTCCGGTCGCGCTGACGCCGACGAATCCGTCGGGCTACGGCTGTCCCTGCCACGGCGGCGCCTACGACGTGGAGGGAAACCGGACGGCCGGGCCGCCGGTCCGTGCGCTCGACCGCTACGAGTACTCGATCGTGGAGGGCAGGCTCGTGCTGGGCACCCCGTACAGCGTGGCCGAGGTCGACGGCGAGGGAGCGGACGCCGTGATCGTCAAGTACAGCCCCTCCGACCCGGGCGTCCACGTGGACGGGCCGGAGCAGTACCTCTACCCCTACGTGCCGTGAGGGCCCGCTGATGGCGCGAGCGAAGTCGAAGCGGAAGCAGCAGCTCGGGCAGGCGCTGCTCGTCCCGGTGGACTGGCTCGAGGAGCGCTCGGGCCTCGTCGGGGGGCTCAAGTACTTCCTCTTCCGCAAGGTCCCGCGCGACACGAACTGGTTCCACACGCTCGGATCGGCGACGCTGACCGCGTTCCTCGTGCAGCTCGTCACCGGTGTCGTGCTCGCCTTCTACTACAAGCCGTCGCCCAACGAGGCGTACGACTCGATCCAGTACATCACCAACGATCTGACGCTGGGATGGCTCGTCCGCGGGATGCATCGCTGGGGGGCGAGCGTGTTCATCATCCTGCTCTTCCTGCACATGGGGAGGGTGTTCCTCTTCGGCGCCTACAAGTACCCGCGGGAGCTCAACTGGCTCCTGGGCGTGCTCCTCCTCGTGCTCGCCATGCTGGAGGGCTTCACCGGCTACCTGCTCCCGTGGGACCAGACGGCGTACTGGGCGACCGTCGTGGGCATCAACCTCAACGCGACCGCGCCGTTCCTCGGGCCCTTCCTCTCCGACTTCCTGCGCGGAGGTCAGGAGATCGGCACCAACACCCTCTCGATCTTCTACTCGATGCACATGCTGCTGATCCCGGGCGGCCTCATCCTCCTGATCACGCTGCACCTCTACCTCGTCATCCGCCTCGGCGTCACCTCGCCCCCCTGGTCGAAGGAGGCAGCAGGGGACGAGCGTGAAGAGGTCATCACGGCGAAGCGCGGCCTGGTCGAGCCGCGGCCTCGGGGTGACGGCGGCGCGCCCGCCGACGTGAGAGGGCGACCCGAAGCATGAGCAACGAGAAAGAGCGCGCCTACTTCAAGCGCTACAAGGCGGACGTCGAGCGCGAGGGGAAACCGTTCTTCCCCTACGCGATGTTCCACGACACGGTCATGAGCCTCGTCGTGGTGTGCGTGATCGTGGCGCTCGCCTGCGTGTGGTTCTTCACGTCGGGCGAGGAGCCCGGCGACGCGGGCGTTCTCGGGCCGCGCTACACGGAGGAGGCTGACCCCGGGACGACGTCGTTCGTGCCGCGCCCCGACTGGTACTTCTACTTCCTCTTCTACCTGCTGCGGATCTTCAAGTGGCCGGAGTCGGTCGTCCTCGGCACGGTCGGCATTCCCACGATCGCGCTCATCCTCCTGCTCGTCCTCCCGTTCGTCGACCGGCGCCGCGAGCGGCGGCTCGTGCGGAGGCCGGTGGCGGTCGTCGGGGCGCTCCTCGTCATCGCCTCCATGGGCATCCTCACCTACAGGGGCGCGACCGCCGAGGAGTCGCTCGCCTCCGAGGCGGTCGAGCAGGTGGACGAATGGGTCGAGGTGCAGGGGCTGTCGGAGGAGGGCGCGGAGGGCGCCGCGCTCTTCGCAGAGCTCGGCTGCCTCAACTGCCACACCTACCTGGACGCCGGCTCGTCTCAGCTCGGCGCTCCCGACCTCTCCGAAATCGGCGCCACGGGACAGACGGCCGAAGAGTTCGCCGCGTACATCGCCAACCCGGCCGAGTTCGGGAACACCGTCATGCCGGCCTACCAGGACCAGGGCGAGGAGGTCCTCATGCTCGTCGGGACCTTCCTCGAAGAGTCGAAGGGCGAGGGCGGCGGCGAGTAGCGCCGCCTGGCGCGCAGTGAACATCTTTCTGGGAGTGACAGGCGCCTCGGGCGCCCCGTATGCCCGACGCCTCCTGCAGGCGCTCTCCGCCGCCGGCGCCGAGGTAGGGGTCTGCATCTCGGACGCCGGGGTGCAGGTCTGCGCGGCCGAGCTCTACGGCGACATCTCGCTTCCCCGCGACGAGGTGACAGGACGGCTCGTCGAGGGCCTCGACGGCGTCGAAGTGGTCGGGCTACGCGACTACTCGACCCCCTACGCGAGCGGGTCGGCGCGCATCGACGGCTACGTCGTCTGTCCTTGCTCGATGTCGACGGCGGCCAGCATCGCGGCGGGCGCGATGGCGAACCTCGTTCACCGTGCCGCGTCGGTGGCCCTGAAGGAGGAGCGGAAGCTCGTGCTCGTCCCCCGCGAGACGCCGCTCTCGACGATCCACCTCGAGAACCTCCTGCGCCTCCGGCAGGCGGGGGCGACGGTCGTCATGGCGGCTCCGGGCTTCTACCATGCGCCCCAGACCATCGACGATCTGGTCAACTTCGTCGTGGCGCGATGTCTCGATCAGCTGGGAATCGACCAGACGCTCGTCAGCCGGTGGGGGCAGTGACCTCCGGCACGCTCGCTCCGGCAGCCGTCGAAGCGATGTTCGACCGCATCTCGCCGGTCTACGACACGATGAACCGGCTGATGACAGCGGGTCTCGACGGCCGCTGGCGCCGGCTCACCGCGCGCGCGGTGGTGCGGCCCGGCGACAGGGTGCTCGACGCCTGCTGCGGGACGGGGGCCCTCGCGCTCGAGGCGCAGCGGGCGGGCGGGAGCGTGACGGGCCTCGACTTCTCCGAACGGATGCTCGAGCGTGCCCGCCTCAAGTCCGCCGCCGTCGAGTGGGTCCGCGGCGATGTGCTCGCGCTGCCCTTCCCGGACGGGAGCTTCGACGCGGTCACGGTCGGCTTCGGGATCCGGAACGTCGCTGAGCTCCAGGCGGGGCTGGGCGAGCTCGCGCGGGTGCTCCGCCCCGGCGGACGCCTCGGCTGCCTGGAGATCACGCGCCCGCGCGGAGCGCTCCGGCCCTTCTTCGCCATCTGGTTCGACGGGCTCGTGCCCCTGGCAGGCAAGGTGCTCCCGGGCGGCTCCGCGTACACCTACCTGCCGGCCAGCGTGCGCCGCTTCCCGGGGCCCGAGGACCTCGCCGAGGCCATGCGCAGAGCCGGCTTCGCCGAGATCGGCTGGCGCCTGCTCGGCGGCGGGAGCGTCGCGCTGCACGTGGCGACGAGGAGCGGCCCCGCGTGAGCGCGCTCGCGACCGTGCGCGCGGCTCCGGGGCTGGACGCCTACCTCGAGCTCCTCGAGGCGCGGCTCGAGCGCTCCGTCGGGTCCCACCCCGGTCTCGTCGGAGAAATCGGCACCGACACGCTCGCGGCCGGGGGCAAGCGGCTGCGCCCTGTGCTCGTCTTTCTGTGCACTCCTGCGGAAGACCGGACCGGCGAGCGGGCGGTGGCCGGCGGCGCCGCCGTCGAGCTCGTGCACATGGCGACGCTCGTCCACGACGACCTCCTCGACGGCGCCGACCTCCGCCGCGGCCGTCCGACTGCGTGGGCCGAGCACGGCACCGGCGCGGCGAAGGCCACGGGCGACTACCTCTTCGCGCGGGCATTCGCCGAGCTGGCGGGCACCGGAGACGCACGCGCGGTCGCCGTCCTCGCCGACGCGGCCCTGGCGCTCGCCCGGGGCGAGGCGCTGCAGCGACGGCAGGCCTTCAGGCCCGACACGACCGTCGACGAGTACCTCGCCCGGTGCTCGCTGAAGACGGGGAAGCTCTTCGAGGCCGCCTGCGTCCTCGGCGGAGGCGGGGAGCTGGGCGCCTTCGGGCTCGCCCTCGGAGTCGCCTTCCAGATCGCCGACGACATCCTCGACTGCACGGGCGACTTCGACACGACCGGCAAGGCGCCGGGGGTCGACCTGCGCGACGGAACGCCGACCCTGCCGCTGATCCTCGCCGCGCGCGAGGACGAGGGCATCCGTCGCGCCCTCGCGGGCGAGCGCGTCGAGGGCGCTCTGGAACGGGTGGCGAGCACGGGTGCGATCGAGACGGCGCGCGGCTTCGCCCTCGAGTTCGCCGCCCGGGCGCGCGCCGCCCTCGACGGCGAGCCGGACAGTGCCTCCCTGGAGGCGCTCACCCATCTCGTGGTGGACCGGGACGGCTAGGGGCACCGATGGCCATCGTCACGCAGCAGTCGGCGCTCGACGCGATCAGGGAGAAGGTGGAGGCGAACGAGCGCCTCGACCTCGAGGACGGGCTCACGCTGATGGAGTCCGACGACCTCCTCCAGCTCGGCGAGCTGGCCGACACGGCCCGCCGGATCCGCGGGGGCACCGACGAGGTCTACTTCGTCCAGAACCTGTACCTGAACCAGACAAACGTCTGCCGCGTCAAGTGCAAGTTCTGTGCCTTTGCCGTCACGCAGAAGCAGGCCGACGCCTACACGATCACCCCGGAAGAGCTCGTCGAGGACGCGCTCCGGCAGCGTGAGCGCACCGGCTTCACCGAGATCCACATGGTGAACGGCGAGAACCCACACGTCGGCTTCGACTTCTACGTGGACACGATCCGCTCCCTCCACGAGGCGATGCCGGACGTGCACCTCAAGTGCTACACGGCGAGCGAGATCCACCATATGACGAAGCTCTCCGGGCTCTCGCACGAGCAGGTCCTGGTCGAGCTCAAGGCGGCAGGCCTCGGATCGCTCCCGGGGGGTGGGGCCGAGGTCTTCGCCGAGCGCGTGCGCAGGCTGATCGCTCCCGGGAAGGAGCACCCCGACTTCTGGTTCCACACCCACAGGACGGCTCACGGGCTCGGCATCCCGACCCACTGCACGATGCTCTACGGCCACGTCGAGACCTACGAGGAGAGGGTCGACCACCTGCTCCGCCTGCGCGCGCTGCAGGACGAGACGGGCGGCTTCCTCGCTTTCATCCCGCTCGCTTTCCATCCCGAGAACACCGTGTTCGAGCGGCGCGGGTGGACGCACACGGCCGGCTCGGACGACCTGAAGATGATTGCGGTCTCGAGGCTCCTCCTCGACAACGTCGAGAACGTGAAGGCCTACTGGATCATGATGGGCATGCCGCTTGCGGCTGTCGCGCTCCACTTCGGCGCGAACGACGTCCAGGGCACGGTCGTGCGCGAGGAGATCTTCCACGCGGCCGGCGCGACGACGGAAACCGAGCAGAAGATCGAGGAGCTCGTCCGCTTCGTCCGGGAGGCGGGGCGGATCCCCGTGCAGCGCGACACCCTCTACAACGAGCTGCGGCGATGGTGACGCTGAGCCAGACGATCCCGGCGCTTCCCGTCCGAGAGACGACGGCCGCCGTGGACTTCTACCGCGACCGGCTCGGGTTCGACGTCCTGCACCACGACGGGGGGTTCGCGGTGCTGGCCCGAGACGAGGCGGTTCTCCACCTCTGGGAGGCGGGCGACCAGAGCTGGCGGGACCGCGATTCGGGCGAAAGGCCCGTGCGGTCCGGTGCCGAGTCGTTCATCGCGGGGACCGCGAGCTGCCGCATTCGCGTCGCGGGGATCGACGAGCTCTACGAGGAGGTGCGCGCGAGCGACGTCCTGCACCCCGTGGCGCGTGACGGAGTCGCCGACACCGACTACGGCGCCCGGGAAGTGGCGACGATCGACCTCGACGGGAACCTCATCGTCTTCTTCGAATGGGACGACGCGAGTTGACACGCTCTCGCGCCATCCGGCCTCGCATCCGTGCGGGATCCCGCGGTAGGCTGGAGCCGAGCAGGGGGCGGGCCGGGACCCGAAGTTACTCGCGTGTGACGAAGAGTCGGAACCGCCGGGAGAGGACGCGCTCGTGATCCGTCTGGGACGCATCTCCTACGTGAACATGGCGCCCGTCTTCCACCGGCTCGACGCGGACGTGGAGGAGGTTCCGGGCGTCCCCACCGAGCTGAACGCGCGCCTGCTCGCCGGCGAGATCGACGTCGCGCCGATCTCGTCCATCGAGTACGCGCGCCACGCCGACCGCCTGCGCCTGCTGCCGCGCCTCTGCGTGTCCTCCGAGGGCGCCGTGGACTCCATCCAGCTCGTCTCGCGAACCCCGCTGGAGCACGTCGACTCCGTCGCCGTGACACCGGAGAGCGCCACCTCGGTCGTCCTGACGAGGGTGCTCCTGCCCGAGGCCGTGCTCGTGCCGCTCGGGAAGAAGGCCGAGGCGAAGCTCCTCATCGGCGACGCGGCGCTGCGAAGCGCCTTCGAGGACCCCACGCCGCACCACGATCTCGGGAAGCTCTGGCTCGAGCGGACCGGGCTGCCGATGGTCTTCGCGGTGTGGGCCTGCCCCGATCCGCCTCCTCCGGGGGTCCTCGAGCTCGAGGAGGCGCTCGTTTCCTCCGTCCGCCTCGCGCGCGCCGAGCCGGAGCGCCTCGCCTACGAGGCGAGCATCGACTATGGCTACCCGGCGGGCTTCCTCGCGCGCTACTTCGAGAAGCTCCGCTACAGCTTCGGCCCGCGCGAGCGCGCCGGGCTGATCACGTTCTTCGAGCTCGCGCGCGACGTCGGCGAGCTGGAGCGCGTGCCCGAGCTCCGCTTCGTCCTCCCGGAGGCGGTGTCAGCGTGAGCCGCTCGGCTAACGGAAACGGGCATGTCACGGAGATCCTCGAGCGTACGCTCGGCGGCGAGCGGCTCGGCGACGCCGACGCGCTCGTCCTCCTTCGCAGCCGCGACCTCGTTCGCATCGGCAGGGCCGCCGACGAGCTCCGCAACCGCAGGGTCGATCCGAAGCGGGTGACGTTCATCATCGACCGCAACGTCAACTACACGAACATCTGCCACACGGACTGCGACTTCTGCGCGTTCTATCGGCGTCCGGGCGACCGCAAGGAGGGCTACCTGCTGCCGAAGCCCGTCATCTTCAAGAAGATCGAGGAGACTCTGGCCATAGGCGGCACGGCGCTTTTGATGCAGGGCGGCCACCATCCCGATCTCGGCGTCGATTTCTACGAGGATCTCTTCCGCTCGATCAAGGAGCGCTACCGCATTCACCTGCACGCGCTCTCGCCTCCGGAGATCCATCACATCGCCCGCCGCTCGAAGCTGACGATCCCGGAGGCGCTCACCCGCCTTCGGGACGCGGGGCTCGACTCGCTGCCCGGAGGCGGCGCCGAGATCCTCGTCGACCGGGTCCGCGACATCATCGCTCCCAAGAAGACGAAGTCGGCCGAGTGGCTCGGCGTCATGCGCGACGCGCACCGCCTCGGCGTCTCCTCGACGGCCACGATGATGTACGGGCACGTGGAGACACTCGAGGAGCGGGTGGAGCACATGCGCCGGATCCGTCAGCTCCAGGACGAGACCGGCGGCTTCCGCGCCTTCATCTCCTGGACGTTCCAGCCGGCCGGCACGCGACTCGCTTCGAAGGTCACCGATCACCCGACGTCCTTCGACTACCTGCTCACGCAGGCGGTCAGCCGCATTTACCTGGACAACGTCGACCACATCCAGTCGAGCTGGGTGACCCAGGGCATGAAGGTCGGGCAGGTCGCGCTCGGGTTCGGGGCCGACGACATGGGCTCGGTGATGATCGAGGAGAACGTCGTCTCCGCGGCCGGGACGACGCACCGCGCGGACACCGGCGACTTCGTGCGCGCGATCAAGGCGCTCGGCAAGGTCCCCGTCCAGCGCGACACGCTCTACCGGGACGTCAAGGTCTGGGCGTAGCCTGCGGGCCGTAGGCTTGTCCACGGCCGGGGGCTGTGCTTACCTGTTCCCGGGTGCCGAAGAGGGGTCTTCCGTGTGCCGCGCTCGCGGCCGTCCTCATGCTCCCGACGACAGCGGGGGCGGGCGAGCTGCTCGTGCCCGGCGTCACCCATTCCCGCGAGCTCATCTTCAACGGGGGGCGGCCGGTCGTGCTGCACGTCGTGAGGACGCCGCCCCCGAGCGACCTGTACCGCCTGCTCCCGGTCCGGGCTCGCGGGGGCGACGTTCGGCGCCAGTCGGTGCCCTCGATGCAGAGGCGCCTCTCGCCGAGCGCGACCACGGTCGGCGTCAACGGAGACTTCTTCAGGATCGAGACCGGTCACCCCACCGGCATCTTCATGCGCGACGGAGTGATCTCGGCTCCTCCGAGCCGGCGCCGATCGGCCCTCGCCGTCGGCCTGGACAGCAGGCTCCTGGTCGACCTGTTCGGCTTCGAAGCCACGTGGGAGGCGGATGGTGACCGGCCGCGTCGCCTCCACGACTTCAACCGGCCCGTCACGAACCTCCCAAGGGTCGGGCTCTTCACGAGGGCCTGGGGAGCGACCACACCCCGGGCGCGTAAGGCCGTCGAGCTCGTGCTGGGCGGTTTTCCGCAGGCGAGGCTCGACGCGGATCTCACGGGCACCGTGGTGGCCGTGGCGCGTGGCGGTCGCACCCCCATTCCCGCCGGAGGCGCGGTTCTCCAGGCGCGTCGGGACCGGCGTGGCGTGCTCCTGGCCGGGGGTCCCGATCGGAACGGCGATCACCGTGCGCCTCCACGTGCCCGAGCTTCCGGGCGGGACGCTCGAAGCCATGGGCGGGGGCCCGACCCTGGTCGAGAACGGCGCGGTCGTGCCCCAAGCCCGGCAGGGCTTCTCGTCCGGCCACACCCACGTTCGCCATCCGCGCACGGCGGTCGCCCAGCTGGCGAACGGCCGGCTGCTCTTCGTCGTCGCCGACGGGCGCAGCAGCCGGAGCCGTGGCCTGACGACCCGTGCGCTGGCGACGATCCTGGTCGACCGGGGCGCGGTGACCGCGATCAGCCTCGACGGGGGCGGGTCGTCGACGATCGCCTTCGACGGCCGCGTGCTGAACGTCCCCTCCGACGGGAAGCCCCGCCGCGTGGCCAACGGGCTCTTTCTCCACTACTACGGGATCTACGCGCCGGCCGCCAACGGCACGGTCCTCTCGCCCAACGGAGACGGCGTCGGAGACACGAAGGCGCTCGCAGCGAAGATCGTGAGGAGGTCCAACGTCCACCTGCGGCTGCGGCGCCCGGACGGCTCGGTGGCCTGGAGCCGGCAAGAGGTGGAGGAGCCGGGCTGGCTCAGGCGCCGGGTCTCGAGCCCGGCGATGGCCGAGGGTCTCTGGCGGTGGGAGGTCGAGGCCGTCGAGAGCGGGACGGGGAGGGTGACCGAGATGCAGCGGGCCTTTCGCGTGAACAAGACGCTCGGCCACCTGCGCCTCCGCCAGCGCATGTGGGTCAAGCCGCGCCGCGGCGGCCGGCTGGGCGTCTCGGTGGCGCTCACCCGGCACGCGCGGCTCCAGGTGTTGGTGCTCGGACCCGGCGGGAATGTTCGCCGGGCGCTCTTCCGCGGGGAGCGCGGGCCCGGCCACCATGCCTGGCGCTGGAACGGAAAGACCGGGGCCGGCAAGGTCGTCGACGCCGGGACCTATGCGGTGCGCGTCACCGCCCGCAACCAGCTCGGCGCCGTGAGCCTGCGCCGCTCGTTGCGGGTTCTCCGCTCGGGCCGCGGGTAGAGTCCTTTCGGTGCACGCGATCACCGAGGCCGTCACCGGCGTCATCGGGGACTACGGCCTCTACGCCGTGTTCCTCCTGATGTTCGTCGACGCGGTCCTGCCCGCCGCGAGCGAGCTCGTGATGGTCTACGGGGGAGCGGTGGCGGCGGGGGCGTTCGCCGGCTCGGAGGTCACCGTCTTCGGCAGCGAGATCGAGTCGACGGCGTGGGCCTACGTGGCCATCGCGCTGGCCGGCACGATCGGGTACACCCTCGGCTCGATCCTCGGCTGGGCGATCGGGCTCTACGGAGGCAGGCCCTATCTCGAGCGACACGGACGCTGGCTCCACGTCACGCCCGAGAAGCTCGACAAGACAGACGAGTGGTTCGAGCGCTACGGGGACGCGACCGTCTTCGTCAGCCGCATGCTCCCCGTCGTCCGCTCGTTCGTCTCCATCCCCGCGGGCATCGGCGAGATGCCGCTCGGCCGCTACACCGTCCTGACCTTCCTGGGAACGCTTCCCTGGTGCTTCGGCCTCGCCGCGGTCGGTGTCGCCCTCGGCAGCCAGTGGGAGGAGTTCCACGAGAGCTTCAGGTACGCGGACTATGCGATCGTGGCGCTCGTCGTCGCCGGGATCGCCGCGCTCGCGTACCGGACGCATCGTCGGCGAACGCGCAGGCGGGCCGTAGAGGAACGGTCCGCCGAGGGGACCGGGCGCTAGAATCGCCCGGCGTGCGGCGCATCCCCCACGTCGACGTCAAGGCGCAGTACGCGCCGCTCCTCGGCGAGCTGAAGGAGCGCCTCGCAGCGGTGCTCGAGTCGGGGCAGTTCGTCCTGGGGCCGGAGGTGCGTTCGTTCGAGGAGGAGTCCGCAGCCTTCCTCGGGGCTCGAGAGGCCGTCGGGGTCGCCAACGGGACCGACGCGCTCGAGCTCGTCCTCGGCGCGCTCGGAGTCGGGGCCGGCGACGAGGTCGTCTGCCCGGCCTTCACGTTCTACGCTACGGCCGAGGCGATCTCGCGGGTCGGCGCCACGCCCGTCTTCTGCGACATCGACCGCACCACGCTGAACCTCGACCCCGCCGACGTCGCCGCCAGGATCACCGGCCGAACCAGGGCGATCATTGCCGTCCACCTCTTCGGCCGCCCGGCGACGCTCGCCGAGCTTCCGGCGGGCGTCCCCGTCGTCGAGGACGCAGCGCAGGCGTTCGGCGCGACCGTCGGGGACCGCCGCGCCGGCTCGGTGGGCGTGGCGGGAACCTTCAGCTTCTTCCCCACCAAGAACCTGTTCGGCCTCGGCGACGGCGGCCTCGTCGTCTCGAACGACGCCGAGCTCGCCGCGCGCGTCCGCCTCCTTCGCTTCCACGGCTCGCGCGACAAGGAGCGCTTCGAGGCTGTCGGCATGAATTCACGCCTCGACGAGATCCAGGCTGCGGCCCTGCGCCTTTTCCTCGGTCACGTGGACGGCTGGAACGCCGCTCGGCGCGAGGCGGCGGCCCGGTACGCGGAGCTGGGGCTCGGGAGGCACTGCGAGCTTCCCACGGACGAGCCGGGCCACGTCTACCACATGTACGTCGTGCGCTCGCCGGAGCGCGACCGCGTGACGGAGGCGCTGCGAACGGCCGGGATCGGCCACGCGACGTACTATCGGACGCCCCTCCACCTGCAGCCGGTCTACGCGAGTCTCTCCTACGGGCCAGGTAGCCTGCCGGAGACAGAGCGCGCCGCGCGCGAGACGATCGCCCTCCCTCTCTGGGCCGGGATCTCCGCGGCGCAGCAGGAGGAGGTCGTGGCCACGATCAGAGCAGCAACCGGGACGGGAGCGGCGCGTGAGGTTGCCTAGCCGCCACCGGATCTGGCAGATCGCGGCCGACGCGGGGCTCCTCGCCCTCGCCTGGTACCTCGCCTTCCAGGTGCGCTTCGACCAGGGCGTCCCGACGCGCTACGACGAGTTCCTCTCGCTTGGCGTCTTCGCGGTCGTCGTCGGCGCTCAGCTTGCGGTCTTCGTCCTCTTCGGCCTGTACCAGCACTGGTGGCGATACGTCTCCATCAGGGACATGTGGCGGGCCATCCTTGCCGTCACGGTCGGCTCGATCGGCGCCCTCGTCGTCCTCTACCTGTGGCGGCCCGTGGAAGGCCTGAGCGTGCCGCGAGGGGTCGTCGCCATCGACTGGCTCTTCGCCCTCGCGTTCATCACGGGAGCGCGGCTCCTCGTGCGGACCCTGATCGAGCGGCCTGGAAGGGGACGGTTCGTCGCCCGCGGCAAGGAGACGCTCATCGTCGGCGCCGGCGACGCGGGCCAGCTCGTCATCCGCGAGATGCTGAGGACGCCCCGGCTCGGCTACACGCCGATCGGGCTCGTCGACGACGATCCGCGCAAGCGGAACATGCGCCTGCACGGGGTGCGCGTCCTCGGCACGACGGAGCAGCTGCCGCGACTGCTCGTGGACAACCGTCCCGACGAGGTGATCATCGCCATTCCGTCCGGCGCCGGGGCGGTCCGCCAGAGCGTCGTCAACGCCTGCCGCGACGCCGGCGTCCCTGTGAAGACGCTGCCGGGCGTGCACGAGCTGATCACCGGCGACCTCAACCTCTCCCGCCAGCTTCGCGAGGTGCAGGTGGAGGACGTCCTCGGGCGCGAGGCGGTCGAGCTCGACATACCGTCGATCGCCTCCTACATCTCGGGAGCGACCGTGCTCGTCACGGGCGCGGGTGGCTCCATCGGCTCCGAGCTTTGCCGGCAGGTGGCGGCCCTCGGCGCCGAGCAGATCGTCCTCGTCGACCACTCCGAGAACGCCCTCGTCCAGATCGACCACGAGTTGCAGCACGAGCGCGGCTACCTGGCGACGGTGCCGGCGCTTGCCGACGTCAAGGAGCCCGCGAAGATCCGCCGGCTGTTCGAGCATCACCGGCCGGCGGTCGTCTTCCACGCCGCCGCCTACAAGCACGTTCCCCTCATGGAGGCCAACCCGCTCGAGTCGGTTCGCAACAACGTGCTCGGGACGAAGGTGCTGGCCGAGCTGGCCGCCGAGCACGGGACGAAGCGCTTCGTCCTCGTCTCCACGGACAAGGCGGTGCGGCCCAAGAACGTCCTCGGCCAGACGAAGGCGATCTGCGAGTGGCTCGTCGCGACCGCTGCGGCCAGGGACGGCAACGGCACCTCGTTCATCGCGGTCCGCTTCGGCAACGTGCTGGCCTCGTCGGGCAGCGTGATTCCGCTCTTCCGCCGTCAGATCGCCTTCGGCGGGCCCGTCACCGTCACCGATCCGGCGATGGAGCGCTACTTCATGACGATCCCGGAGGCGGTTCAGCTCGTGGTGCAGGCCGGCGCCCTCGGTGAGAGCGGGGACATCTTCGTGCTCGACATGGGCGAGCCGGTAAAGATCCTCGACCTCGCGCACAACATGATCCGCCTCTCGGGCAAGGAGCCGGACCGGGACGTTCCCGTGGAGTTCATCGGCGCCCGCCCGGGCGAGAAGCTCAAGGAGGAGCTCTGGGGAGACGGCGAGGTCGCCGTCCCGACCTCGCACCCAAAGATCCTCCGCGCGGCCTGCCCGCCCGTGGATCCCGCGTGGCTCGAGGATGAGGTCGCCGAGCTCGAGCGCCTCGTCGAGGCCGGCGAGACCCTCGAGGTCGTCGCGCGTCTCGGGGAGGTCGTTGGCTCTCCGCACCGGATGCAGGAGCCCACGGCCGGAGCCCCGGCCGCAGCCGCGAACTCCTGACATCCCTGATTGCGGCGAGCGGGCCTCTGGGGCCTAGACCTGGGCCTACGCATCTGGTAGACCACGTCGGCCACGACTTAGGGGGCAGATATGAGACGACGTACGTTTCTTGCCTGTACGGTGCTCGCAGTGGCTGTCTCAGTCTCCGGGACGGCTGCGGTGCCCGCAGGCGGCAACCCAAGCGGTTTCAAGACGGCGCAGCCTTCGATGCTGAGCGCGGTCAAGCCAGGCGTGGAGATCACGCCGCTCCTCACCGTCGGGGACGTGCTTCCGAGCGGCTATCGCTTCGAGGCCATCCCGGATGGGATTTCCGTGCGAACGCGAGGTCAGGGCAGGGTCGACCTCTTCGTGAACCACGAGACCAGCAAGGTGCCGTTCCCGTACAACGCCACGGCTCCCACGGCGGCCAACGGGGAGAACGACTTCGACAACGCGCAGGTGAGCCGGCTGATCCTCAATCAGCGCTCGGCCGGAGTGCTCAACGGCTCGTTCGTGATCTCGAGCGCCGCCGGCTACCAGCGTTTCTGCTCCAACTACCTCGCGACGAAGAAGGAGGGGTTCACGAGGGAGATCCTCTTCACGAACGAGGAGTCGCCCGACTACGTGTACCGCCAGGAGGCGTCCTGGCCGCCGACCTCCGGTGACCCGGCTGAGGAGGAGGCGGGACTCGTCGTCGCGCTCGACGTAAAGACGGGTAAGCACCACCCGATCTACGGGATGGGCAGGCACAACCACGAGAACAGCGTCCCGATCCCGGGGTTTGGATACCCGGTAGTGCTCTCGGGCGACGACACGTTCACGAGCGGCCCCCTGACCGATCCGCTCAACACCTCGGTGAAGCTCGCACCGGCTCAGTCGCAGCTCTACTCCTACATCGCGCCGAGCACGAAAAGCTGCTGGCCGACAAGGGAGACCTCTGGGCCTTCGTCTCCGACACGCCCGGTGTGAAGAACTACTACGACGTCGCCCCCGGATCGGGGACGGAGGTGACCGGGCACTTCATCAAGGTCCCGAGGGACATCGCCACCGGCCTCAATCCCGACGGGTCGGAGCTGAAGGCCGCCGACAAGGGTTTCCCGCTGCCGCCGACGGACGGCAGCTGGCAGCTTGACCTTCGCTTCGCGACCGTAGCTCCGGGACCCGGCATCGACGGTCCTCAGTGGGTCCTCGAGTACTGGAGCGACATCAACAATGTCTTCCAGTTCGTTCGAGTCGAGGACATTGCCTATGACAAGCGGCCCGGCAAGGGCAACGTCGTCTACGTCGTCGATTCGGGTCGGGGTCGCACCGATGCGCAGAGCCTCGACACGAACTTCAGGTCGACGAACGGCCGCGTGTGGAAGATGGTGCTCGACAGGAAGGATCCGACGAAGGTGACATCGCTCACCGTTTTCGTCGAGGGCGACGACAATCCCGTCAAGACGCTCGGCGAGATTCATCAGCCGGACAACCTCGAGTCGACGAAGACCGGGCTGCTCGTGACCGAGGATCCTGGCAGCAGCCAGCAGTTCACGCCCGCACAGATCGCGGCGGATCCCGCCAACGCGACCACGGCCCGGCTCTGGTTCGTCCCGTTCTCGGGCGCGCCCGAGGTGGTCGCCAAGGTCGATCAGTCTGCGGACGGGGGCCCGACCGATGTCGATGGCCGGGCGCCCGGAAACTGGGGCGCATGGGAGTCGAGCGGGATTGTGGACGCTTCGGCGGCATTCGGCCGTGGCGCGTTCCTGATCGACGTCCAGGCGCACACGCTCTGGGTGGAGAGGGCACCGGGTGACGACAACAACGGCGACGGTCAGCCGGACTTCACGTACAAACGCGAAGGCGGACAGCTGGTACTGATCCGCATCCCGGGGGCGTAGCCGCCGGCCCGAAAGTGGGGGCGCCTCTCGAGGCGCCCCCATTCCGTGCGTCGGGGTATAAGTTGTCCTTATGGATACGCGCCAGCTGGCGACGTTCTGCGCAGTCGTCGAGCGCGAGAGCTTCTCCCAGGCGGCCGAGCGGCTCGGCGTGACGCAGCCCGCGGTCAGCCTCCAGGTGCGGGCGCTCGAGGAGCGGCTCGGGGTGAAGCTGCTCGACCGCGCCGGACGGCGCGTCGAGCCGACCGAGGCCGGACGGCGGCTCTACCGGTACGCGCAACGGCTGCTGCAGGTGGAGGAGCGGCTGCTCGAGGACGTCGCCGGCGCCGACGGCGGTTTCCTCACCGGGACGCTCGCGATCGGCGCCTCCACGGGGCCCGGCGCCCACCTCGTCCCGCTCCTCCTCTGCGAGTTCCAGCTGGAGCACCCTGAGCTCCGGGTCTCCCTCTCGGTCTGGGACACGCAGGCGGTGATCGAGCGCGTCGCCGATCGGGACGTCGAGCTCGGGGTCGTGGGCGCCGCGAGGCGTCACCGCTCGCTCGTCTTCGAGCCGCTCGCCCGCGACGAGATCGTCCTGGCGGTGCCCCCCGGGCACCCGGCTGCGGGCGGCGAGGTCGCAGTCGACGACCTGCGCGCGGAGACGCTGCTCGTCATGCAGGAGGGCGCCGGCGTTCGGCAGGTGGTCGAGGAGGAGCTGCGCCGGGCCGGACTTCGGCTCCGGAGCCTCGACCCGCGGCTGGAGCTCGGGCCTGCAGGAGTCGGTGAAGAGCGCCGTCGCGGCCGGGTACGGAGTCGCGTTCATCTCGCGCACGGCGATCGAGGGCGAGCTCGCCGCGGGCACGCTCGGCTTCGCCCGGGTCACGGGGCTCGAGCCGTCGCGACAGCTCTACGTCGTCCGGGCGAAAGGCCGCTCGCCGACGCGGGCGGCCGAGGCCTTTCTGGAGTTCGCCCGTGTCCGGGTCGCCGCGTGATCGTCCGCTGGGGCCTCGACAGCTATCCCGAGGTGCTCGCGGAGCTCGGGATCGAGCGGCCGCTCCTCATCACGCACGCGCAGGTGGGATCACCTGCAGCTGCCGGTCGCGGCACGGTTCTCCGGCGTCCGCCGGCACGTTCCGCGGGAGACGGTGGAGGAGGCGGTCGCCGCCGCCGACAGCGCTGACGGCCTCGTCGCGCTCGGCGGCGGGAGCGCCATCGACACGGCGAAGGCGGTCAGCGCGGCCACCGGCCTGCCGGTGGTCTCGATCCCGACGACCTACTCGGGCGCCGAGTGGGCGACCGGGTTCGGCGTCCGTGACGAGGAGCGCGGGGTCAAGGTCGGAGGAGGAGGAGCCCGCGTCGAGGGCATCGTCTACGAGACCGAGCTGACGCTCGGGCTTCCCCGGGAGGAGACCGGCGGCACGGCGCTGAACGCCCTCGCCCACTCGGCCGAGGCTCTCTACGTCACGGGCCGGAACCCGGACGCCGACCGTGAGGCGCTGGCCGGCGCCCGTCTCATCGCCTCCTCGCTGCCGCGGGTGCTCGCGAACGGGGAGCGACGTGGAAGCCCGGCGCGAGCTCCTCGAGGGCGCCATGCACGCCGGCGCGGCGCTGGCCGGAGCGGGGCTGGGCCTCGGGCACGCCATGGCGCAGGCCCTCGGCGGCCGTTACGGGCTCTCGCACGGGGCCCTCAACGCCGTCTGCCTCCCGCCCGCCCTCCGCTTCAACGAGCCGGTTGCAGCGGCCGAGATCGAGCGCTTCGGCGAGGCGATCGGCAGTCCGCGCGACGCCGCCGGGAAGGTCGAGGAGCTGGCTCGCCTGGCCGGGTTCGAGCGGCTCCGAGACCTCGGCGTCCCGGAGCCCGAGCTCCCGCTCGTCGCGGCCGCGGCGGCCGAGCGCGCCGGCGCGAAGGCGAATCCTCGGCCGGCCTCGCCCGAAGAGATCGTCGAGCTCGCTGCGCGGGGTCTGGTAGGAATTCGGCCGTGGCCGAGGACTGGCGCATCACGATCGACTTCGACGACGAGGGTGACGGCACCCAGCTCGTCGAGTGGCTCGCGGCCCGGCGCTTCGAGTCGGAGGAGCGCGGGAGCCTCGGCGGCCGGGTGGCGGTGAGCAGGGACGGCCCTCGCGTCTTCCTCTACGCCGACACGGAGGCGCTCGCCCGCGATGCCGACGGCATCGTCCGCGCGCTCCTCTCCTCGGAGGGACGCCAGGCGCGGCTCGCGCTCGAGCGCTGGCATCCGGTCGAGCAGGACTGGAAGGACGCGAGCATCCCGCTCCCGCGAACCGAGGCGGAGGTCGAGGCCGAGCGTCGGCGCCAGCAGGACCGCGAGGCGGCGGAGTCCCTCGAGAGCGGCCACGCCGAGTGGGAGGTGCGTGTCTCCCTCCCGAGTCGCGAGGCGACGCACGAGCTGGCGGACCGGCTCGAGGCCGAGGGGATCCCGGTGACCCGGCGCTCGACGTTCCTCCTCGTCGGGGCCGTGAACGAGGACGAGGCGACGGCGCTCGCCGAACGCCTGCGCACCGAGGCTCCGGAGGGCGCGGCCGTCGAGGTCGAGCCGGGCGGCGCCATGGTCTGGGAGGTCAGTCCCCGGAACCCGTTCGCCGTCTTCGGCGGTCTCGGCGGCTGACAACTTCAAGCTCGTCGGGTACGCTTCTTCCAACCCGTACCGCGACGAGAGGAGGATGAAGATCATGGAAGTTGCCAGTCCGTCCTCCTCGCGCGGTCCAGGCTTCCTCTAGCAGCCGAGCCTCCGAAGCCACGCTCGAGACCGCGCGGGACCGCGTTCTCAGCCCCTGCACGAGAAAAGGAGTCTCAGGTTGTCGTTCACGATGAGCGCGCTCGGGTGGAGCCCGAGCCGAGAAGCAGAGTTCGAGCGTACGCCGCGGACGGGCTCGCCCCCGCCCGCGTCGCCGCGCAGCATCGCGGCGCCTACGTCGTCTACGCCGAGGGCGGCGAGCGGCCCGCCGAGATCGCCGGCCGCCTCCGCCATGCCGCCGCCACGGCGGCCGATCTTCCCGCGGTCGGCGACTGGGTGGCCGTCGAGGACGGGCCGAGCGCCTCGGCCGCGACGATCCATGCCGTCCTCGAGCGGGCGACGGTCTTCGCCCGGAAGGCCGCCGGCGAGGCCACGTCCGAGCAGGTCGTCGCCGCGAACGTCGACGTCGTCTGCGTCGTCAGCGCGTTCGGCGAGGATCTCAACCTCCGGCGGCTCGAGCGCTACCTCGCCTCCGGGTGGGAGAGCGGCGCCCAGCCGGTGATCGTGCTCAACAAGAGCGACCTGGCCGAGGACCTCGCCGCCGCCGTGGCCGAGGTCGAGGCGGTCGCCTTCGGCGTGCGCGTGCACGTCGTGAGCTGTCTCGACGGCGAGGGGATCGAGGAGCTGAAGGCGTATCCGATCGGCGGTCGCACCGTGGCGCTGCTCGGCTCCTCCGGCGTCGGCAAGTCGTCGCTCCTGAACCGACTGCTCGGCCGGGAGCGCCAGGAGGTGCAGGGCCTGCGCGCAGACGGGAAGGGCAGGCACACGACCACGTACCGCGAGCTCGTGCCGCTGCCCGGCGGAGGGCTCGTGCTCGACACCCCGGGCATGCGCGAGCTGGGGCTCTGGGACGCAGGCGAGGGCCTCGACGAGACGTTCGCCGATCTCGTCGAGCTCGCCGCTTCGTGCCGCTTCTCCGACTGCGCCCACGAGACTGAGCCGGGCTGTGCCGTCCGCGCTGCGATCGTCGAGGGTCTCCTCGCCGAGGAGCGTCTGGAGAGCTACCGCAAGCTGCAGCGCGAGCTCCGGCACCAGGAGCTGAAGGCCGATCCGCGCGCGCGGTCGGAGGCGCGCCGTGCAGCGGCGCCGCTTCGCGCGCTCGCTGAGGAAGAGCGCCTACTGAGCCGCCATGGGGCTCGGGACGGCATCCGAGACCGGCCGCCTGTCGCGGGTGGGCATCCTCCGCCCGCTCGGATCAGGGACTTCGCCCTGCTCTGGGCGGGTGCCGCGGTGTCGCTCGCCGGCGACGGCGTCTACGTCGTCGCGCTCGCGTGGCAGGTCTACGAGCTGTCCGACTCGCCCACCGCGCTCTCGCTCGTCGGGGTCGCCTGGACGGCTGCCGCTCGGCCTCTTCGTGCTCCTCGGCGGCGTCGTCTCCGACCGGTTCTAGCGGCGCCGGATCATGATCGCCGCGGACCTGGTGCGAATGCGGCGCGGCCGCCGGGATCGCCGTCCTCTCGCTCACCGGGGTGATCGAGCTCTGGCACCTGATCGCGCTCGCCGCGGTCTTCGGCATCGGCGAGGCGTTCTTCGGCCCCGCCTTCATGTCGATCGTTCCGCAGATCGTCCCGCGGGAGCTCCTGCTGCAGGCGAACTCGCTCGACCAGTTCATCAGGCCGTTCGCCTTCCTGCTCGTCGGCCCGGCGATCGGCGGCTGGCTCGTGGCCGCGGCCGGTCCCGGCTGGGCCTTCGCCCTCGACGCGTGCACCTTCCTCGTCTCCGCCGGAGCGATCCTCCTGATCCGGCACCGGGGCGCCGTTCGGGACGACGCCATCCGAGCGGGGGGCGTCGATGCTGCGCGAGCTGCGGGAAGGCTTCGCCTTCGTCAGAGGGCACGCCTGGCTCTGGGCGACGCTGCTCGCCGCGGCGGTGTTCCTGCTCGCGTACTGGGGCCCGATCGACGTGCTCGTCCCCTACCGCGTGAAGAACGAGCTCGGCGGGAGCGCCGGCGACTTCGGCTTCGTCCTCGCGTGCGGCGGCGTCGGCTCGATCCTCGCGGCTCTCGTCCTCGGCCAGCGCGGCCTCCCGCGCCGTCACATCACGTTCATGTACTCGGCCTGGACGCTCGGTTCGCTCGCTCTCGTCGGCTTCGGCCTGGCGACCGCGGTCTGGCAGCTCCAGGCGATCAGCCTGCTCGAGGGCGCCCTCTTCACGGCGGGCCTCATCGTCTGGGGGACGCTCGTGCAGTCGCTCGTGCCGGGCGAGCTGCTCGGCCGCGTCACGAGTCTCGACTGGTTCGTCTCCACCAGCCTCGTGCCGGTCTCCTTCGCCCTCACCGGCCCGGTCTCGCACGCCGCTGGGCGCCGCAGACGACGCTCGTCGCGGGCGGCCTCGCGGCCGCGCTCGTCACGATCGCCTTCCTGTTCGTCCCCGGCGTCCGCGACACGGAGCGCGACGGCAGCCTGCGGGACGTCCGCACCGCCTCGGAATAAGCAAATCAAATGTGTGGGATTAGGAGAACAGTGGTATAGTCGGGCCGTCATGGGCGAGCCCATCTCCGTCGACGTGCTCGTGGTCGGCAGCGGCGCCTCCGGGCTCGCCGCCGCGGTGTCCGCCGAGCGCGCGGGCGCGCGCGTGGCGCTCGCGGCGAAGGGCGTCGCTCCAGTCCTGCAACTCGGCCAAGGCCCAGGGCGGCATCCAGGCGGCCTTCGGAGAGGACGACTCCCCGGAGCAGCACGCCGAGGACGTCTGGCGGAGCTCCCACGAGACGGCCGAACATGGAGCCTCGTCGGCGTGCTGACCGTCGGAGGCGCCGGGCACGATCCACTGGCTCGAGGAGCACGGCGTCGAGTTCACCCGCTCGAACGGCGGCTACCGCCTCGCCCGCTGCGGCGGCGCGAGCCGCAAGCGCCTGCTCCAGGTCGGCGACCGCACGGGCCTCGCGATCACGAGCGCCCTGCGCGGCGCCGTCGAGGCCTCGAGCCGCGCTCACGCTGCCGAAGTCGCCGCTCGTCCGAGCTCGAGGCCGACCGAGAGCGGCTGGCGGGCCCGCTGCGGCGAGCACGTCGTCGAGGCGGGCGCGGTCGTGCTCGCCGCCGGCGGCCGCTGCTTCCGCGAGGCGCGAGGAGCGCGGCGAGCTCACCACCAACCATCCCGGCGCGACCGGCGAGGTGACCCGGATCGCGCTCGGCCTGGGCGCCGAGGCGCGCGACCTCGACGCGCTCCAGTACCACCCGAACGGCGGCGCGTGGCCGGCGACGATGCAGGGCTACTCGATCCCGGAGACGACGCGCGCCTACGGCGCCGTGCTCCTGAACGCCGAGCGCGAGGAGTTCACCGACTCGCTCGGGCCGCGCGACGAGGTCTCGCAGGCGATCTTCGACGAGGTCGAGCAGGGCCGCGGGGTCGAGAGCCCGGACGGGCGGCCGGCGGTGTGGCTCGACACGACCCGGATCTCGCCCGACGGACGCCGACGATCTCGCTCCCGTACATGCTCCGGCGCTACCGCGCGGCCGGGATCGACCCGCTCGCCGAGCCGATCCTCACCTACCCCGTCCTCCACTACCAGAACGGCGGGCTCGTGATCGACGAGCACGGCGAGACGACCGTCGAGGGCCTCTTCGCCTGCGGCGAGATCGCCGGCGGCACGCACGGCCGCAACCGGATGATGGGCAACTGCCTGCTCGAGTGCTGCGTCTTCGGCCGCCGCGCCGGAAAGGCCGCCGCCGAGAAGGCGAGGAGCTGATGGCTGTCGCCACCGATCTCCAGAAGGTCGTCGAGGACGCCGCGGCGCACCTCTACGTCTGGGCGCTGAAGGACATCCCGCAGGACCTCCGCGACGCGCTCGCCGAGGCCGCCGGCACGGGAGACCTCCGTCCCGGGGCGGCGCGTCCTCGAGACGATCCTCCGGAACGTCGAGGTGGCCGAGGAGGAGCGCAACCTCGTCTGCCAGGACACCGGGATCGCCGTCTACTACTGCCGCGTCGGCGAGCACTTCCCGCTGCACCCGGCGCGGATCTACGAGGCGCTCTACGACGGCACCGAGCGCGCGACGGTCGAGCACCCGCTGCGCTCGAACACGGTGCACACGCTCACGCGCGAGAACACGGGCCAGAACGTCGGCCACCGCGTTCCCATCGTCCACTGGGACTTCGTGCCCGACTGGGACGGGCTCGACGTCAAGTGCGTCCCCAAGGGCTCGGGCTCCGAGAACATGAGCTTCCTGAAGATGTGCGTCCCGGCCGACGGCGTCGCGGGGATCAAGCGGTTCGTGCTCGACTCGATCGTCGGCGCCGGCGGCAAGCCGTGCCCGCCGGGAATCGTCGGCGTCGGCATCGGCGGCTCCGCCGACTACGCGATGCACCTCGCCAAGGAGGCGATCGCGCGGCCGGTCGGCACGCGCAACTCCGATCCCGCTCGTCGCGCAGCTCGAGGACGAGCTGAAGGCCCTCCTGAACGAGACCGGCATCGGCCCGATGGGGCTTGGCGGCGACGTCACCGTCCTCCAGTGCCACGTCGAGCACGCGGACACGCACATGACCCTGAACCCGGTCGCCGTCAACTACCAGTGCTGGGCCGCGCGCCGCGCGACGGCGCACATCGCCGCCGACGGCGCCGTCGACTACGACCGGGAGGCTTGAGCCGTGGCCGAGCACCGCCTGACCTTCCCCGCCTCCGAGGAAGCTGTGCGCGAGCTTCGCGCCGGCGACTCCGTGCTCGTCGACGGGCACGTGATCGGCATCCGCGACCGCACGCAGATCCGCATCTTCGACGAGGGCGTCGCGCCGCCGCTCGACCTGACGCGGCGCCTTCCTCCTGCACACGGCGCCGAGCGTCCGCAAGCTCGGCGAGGGCCGCTACGAGAAGCTCTGCATCGGGACGACGACGAGCGCGCGCATGGTGCGCTTCACCGAGCCGCTCGGCCGCGACTACGGCGTGCGCGCGATCTGCGGCAAGGGCGGGCTCCCCGACGAGGCGATCGAGCCGATGCGCGGCTCGGGATGGTCTACTTCGCCATCGTCGGCGGCGCGGCGGCGCTCGAGACGACCCAGATCGAGGAGATCGAGGAGGTCTACTGGGAGGAGCTCATGCCCGAGTGCCTCTGGAAGTTCCGCGTCAAGGACTTCGGCCCGCTGACGGTCGCCATCGACTCGCACGGAACCTCGCTCTACCACGACGTCCAGGAAGAGGCGAAGAAGCGATTGGAGGATCTCTATGCCCGGCTTTGACGGCTTCCTCGACGTGCCCGCGCGCTCGCCGAAGCCGCGCGTCCAGGGGCTCACGCACGTCATCGACAAGGGAATGAGCCTGCCCGAGATCGAGGGCCTCTTCGACACGGCCGGCGACTACGTCGACGTCGTGAAGCTCGGCTGGGGCACGTCCTACGTGACGAACAACCTCGAGAAGAAGATCGCCCTCTACCGCTCATTCGAGACCCCGGTCGTCTGCGGCGGCACGCTCTTCGAGGCCGTCGTCGCGCGCGACAAGCTCGACGAGTACAAGAGCTGGCTCGCCGCCAACCGCCTCTCCCACGTCGAGGTCTCCGACGGGACGATCGACCTCCCGCGCGAGCGCAAGCTCGAGCTGATCGCCGAGCTTCGCCCGCGACTTCGTCGTCCTCTCCGAGGTCGGCTCGAAGGACGCGGAGGTCGTCTACGCGCCGTACCAGTGGGTCGAGTGGATCCGGGAGGAGCTCGACGCCGGCGCCTGGAAGGTGATCACCGAGGGTCGCGAGGGCGGCACCGCGGGGATCTACCGGCCCTCCGGCGACATGCGCACGGGCCTCATCGACGAGATCGTCCACGAGATCGACGTCGCCGACGTCGTCTTCGAGGCGCCCGGCACCGCCGCGCAGGCCTGGTTCGTCCAGCAGTTCGGGCCCGAGGTCAACATCGGCAACGTCCCGCCCGACGAGGTCATCCCGCTCGAGACGCTCCGCCTCGGGCTCCGCGCCGACACGCTGAGGGAGGTGCTCCTGCGTGACGAGCCTGCGGCTGTCACTGACTGAGGACCGAGCTCGAGGCGCTGCCGGCCGAGGAGGTCCTCCGCTGGGCGGCCGAGGAGTTCGGCGAGCGGCTCTGCCTCTCGTGCTCCTGGCAGAAGCAGTCCTCGGTGCTCGTGCACATGGTCTCGGAGCTCGGGCTCGACGTGGACATCGTCGAGCTCGACACGCACCTCTTCTTCAAGGAGTCCTACGAGACGCGCGAGCGGCTCGTCGAGCGCTACGGGCTCACCCTGATCGTCCCCGAGGTGATGACGATCGCCGAGCAGCACAGGCGCGAGGGGCCGAACCTCTGGGAGACGAACCCCGACCACTGCTGCCACATCCGCAAGGTCGAGCCGCTGCTCGGCCTTCTGGAGCCGTACGACGCCTGGGTCTCGGGCATCCGGCGCGAGCAGTCGCCGTCGCGCGCGAACGCGCGGAAGGTCGAGCGCTCGGAGCGCTACGGCGTCTGGAAGGTGCAGCCGCTCGCCGACTGGAGCGAGAAGGACGTCTGGCGCTACATCGTCCAGAACGAGATCCCCTACAACCCGCTGCACGACGTCGGCTACCGTTCGATCGGCTGCATTCCGTGCACGCGGCCGACGACGGCCCGACGAGGAGGAGCGGGCAGGCCGCTGGGCGGGCTCCGACAAGCTCGAGTGCGGCATCCACGTGGAAGAGAAGGACAGCTAGAGGAGGACGATGACTGACGCTGGTTCGAAGGAGGGGCCCGCGGGAACACGGTTCCCGCGTGATTTACGCGCACGAGCACCCGGAGTCCGACCGCGCGCGCGGCGGCGGGTTCACGCTCTGGTTCACGGGGCTCTCGGGCTCCGGCAAGTCCACGATCGCGCACCTCGTCGGCCCCGCGCTGGACGAGCGCGGGCACGTCGTCGAGTACCTCGACGGCGACACGGTCCGCACGCCACCTCTCGAAGGGCCTCGGCTTCTCGAAGGAGGACCGCGACACGAACATCGAGCGCATCGGCTGGGTCGCGTCGCGCATCACCCGGCACGGCGGTACCGCGATCACCGCCGCCATCTCGCCCTACGTGGAGACGCGGCAGAAGGCGCGGGAGATGGTGGAGCAGTTCGGGCCGTTCGTCGAGGTCTTCGTCAAGGCGTCGGTCGAGGAGTGCGCGCGGCGGGACGTCAACGGCCTCTACGCGAAGGCCTTCGCCGGCGAGATCAAGGGCTTCACCGGCGTCGACGACCCGTACGAGGAGCCGGAGAGCCCGGAGATCGTCGTCGACACGGAGGCGCAGACCCCCGAGGAGAGCGCGCAGATCGTCGTCCAGCGCCTCGAGGAGCTCGGGCTCGTCGGCGCCGAGGTGCGGGCGTGAGTGCCGTCACCACCGACCACCTCATCCGGCCTCACGGTGGCGTGCTCGTCGAACGCTCCGGCGCGCGCCCGGACGACGTCGACTCGCTCGAGGTGATCACGCTCACCTCCCGCGAGCTCTCCGACCTCGACATGCTCGCCTCGGGCGCGCTCTCGCCGCTCACCGGCTTCATGGGCCGGGAGGACTACGAGGGCGTCGTCGAGTCGATGCGGCTCGCCAACGGGCTCCGCTGGGCACTGCCCGTCTGCCTGGCGGTCGCCGAGGCGCCGAAGGGCGACCGGGTGGCGCTTGCGGACGAAAGCGGCCGCGCGCTCGCCGTGCTCGAGGTGGAGGAGGTCTACTCCTACGACAAGGAGCGCGAGGCCGAGCAGTGCTTTCGGACGACTGACGGCGAGCACCCGGGCGTCGCGCGGCTCTACGCGCAGGAGAGCTCGTACCTCGGCGGGCCGGTGACGGTCTTCGAGCGGGTCGAGCCCGAGTTCCCGGAGCTCCACAAGGATCCCGCCGACACGCGCGCGCTCTTCGCCGAGCGCGGCTGGAAGCGCGTCGTCGGCTTCCAGACGCGCAACCCGATCCACCGGGCGCACGAGTACCTCACGAAGTGCGCCCTCGAGACCGTCGACGGACTTCTCATCCACCCGCTCGTCGGCGCGACGAAGTCGGACGACGTCCCCGTCGACGTGCGGGTGAAGGCGTACGAGGTGCTCACGGAGGGCTACTACCCGGCCGACCGCGTCGTCGTCTCCGCCTTCCCGGCGGCGATGCGCTACGCGGGGCCGCGTGAGGCGATCTGGCACGCGATCTGCCGCAAGAACTACGGCTGCTCGCACTTCATCGTCGGCCGCGACCACGCCGGCGTGGGCAACTACTACGGCACCTACGACGCCCAGCTCATCTTCGACGAGTTCGAGCCGCACGAGCTCGACATCGAGCCGATGTTCTTCGAGCACTCGTTCTGGTGCAAGGTCTGCGGCCAGATGGCGACGGCGAAGACCTGTCCGCACGGAGGCGACGACCACGTCTTCCTCTCGGGGACGAAGGTGCGGGAGCTCCTGTCCGCCGGCGAGCTGCCGCCGGAGGAGTTCACCCGCCCGGAGGTCGCGGAGATCCTCATCGAGGCCTACCGCGGCTAGGTTCTAGAACCCGTGTCGAAATGACGCCTCCCCGCCGGGGTGTGCTGGGCGAGTGCGAGGCAAGGACGCAGGGCGCGTTCGTAGCCGGAGGCTACGGACGCAACCGAGGACGCCGCATCGCGCCGTCCAGCGCGGCCCGGCGGGACAGGGCTTTGTTTTGACACGGGTTCTAAGCAACGACAGGCCGATCATCGTCCTCGGGTGCCCGCGCTCGGGCACGACGATGCTGCAGCTCATGCTGCACAGCCACCCCAGGATCGCGATCGCGCCCGAGACGCGGTTCACGCTGCTCGCGTACCGGCAGCGTCTCGACTTCGGGAACCTCGAGGCGTCCTCCGGTCGCCGTGCGCTCGCCGAGGCGATCGTCGCGAGCCCTGCCTTCGAGAAGCTCGGCCTCGATCGGCACCTCATGGTCGACCAGATCGTCGCGGGCCCTGCGACGGTCGGGTCGGCGATCGGGATCGTCCTGCGCGCGTACGCGGACCGGTTCGAGAAGCCACGGTGGGGCGAGAAGCGACCGGGCTACTACCGACACATCCCGATGCTGATGCGCCTCTTCCCGGATGCGCAGATCGTCCACATCGTCCGCGACCCCCGAGACTGCATCGCCTCCCTCAAGCGGATGCCGTGGTGGACGCAGGGGTCTTACCACTCCGTGTTCGCCTGGGCGCATTCGATCGATCTCACCGCGAAGGCGGCCCGGACCTGGCCGGTGCTGCGCGTGCGCTACGAGTCTCTCGTCGCCGACCCCGAGGGTGAGCTACGGAAGCTCTCCGCGGCGCTCGGCGAGGACTACGCTCCGGAGATGGCTGCGCCGGAGCGGCTTGCCGCGGCGATCGTCCCGGATCGCGGCTGGGGGCACCGGCGGACCCGCGAGCAGCCGCCGACCACCGCCCTCGTCGGCAGCTGGCGGGGAAAGCTCGAGCCCTGGGAGCTCGCGCTCTGCGAGACGGTGCTGGCCGGCCGGATGGAGGCGTTCGGCTACGGGCTCACGGGCGCCGGCCGCCCCTCCGCCCGGCACCTCGCGCGCTACGCCTGGGTGTCCGCCACACGGATGCAGCACCACCGGCTGGAGCAGCTGCGCGACCGCTGGCGCCGGCGCTCCGAGCCCAACCCCGTCGCCGCCGTGCTCACCGCCGCCCAGCGGGCGGCCGCCGCCTAGGAGGGTTTGGCGGAGTATCGCTCGTCGCCGGGGTGCGATGGTCGTTCCGAAACAAGGACGCAGGGCGCGCTCGTAGCCGGAGGCTACGGGCGGAACCGAGGACGCAGTCTTCGGGCGAGCAGCGCGGCCGGCGGCACAGCCTGTTATTTCGTCAAACCCTCCTAGACCCGGACGAGCTGGCGGAGGATGCGCTCGGCGAGGGCTCCGGGCTCGCGCTCCTTCTGCGGGAGCCAGACCGACCGCACGTAGTCGATGACGTGAGCCCCGTCGGGGGCCTCGACCGGGACGACCTCGTCGGGCGGCTCGCCGCCGTCCGCGAGCGCGCGGAACACCTCCCACTCGCGGCGCTTCCGTCGCGTCCGGGTCGTCGTGTGGAAGTCGGTGTCCGTCCAGTGGTCGAACTCGTCGGCGTCGAGGTACTTGAGCTCGACGCAGGACCAGTCGGGAAGGACGATCCGCTGGACGTCGCGCGGCAGCACCGGCTGCTCCCACTCCATCGCCTTCACGAAGCTGTAGCCGGGACGGTTCGGCCACCCCCAGGCCTCGCAGTTGGCGAGCCCGAGGTCGAGAAACGCCCGCCGGTCGTCGGCGACGTAGAGAGGGAAGCGGGGGATCTTCACGACCGCGTCGGAGGCCTCCAGCTGCCAGGCGAGGTCGCGCAGCGTGCTGACGGCGGTGTCGGTCAGCACCATGTCCGCGTCCCACTTGAGCGCGTAGCGCGTGCGCACGTGTGAGAACGACCAGTTGTAGAAGTAGACGAGGCTGTGCAGGGACATGGCCGGGGTGCCGAGATGCTCCTCGCCGCACCGCGCCACCGAGAACGGGTACAGGTGGATCTCGAGGCGGTCTTCGGCGCCCTCCTCGGTCGCCGTGGCACGCGCCACCTCGAGCGTCCGGTCCGTCGACCCGTTGTCGATCAGAACGACGCGCTCGGCCGCGCGGAGGAGCGGGGGCAGCACCCAGGGCAGCGCTCGCTCCTCGTTCTTCGCGCGAACCACTGCGGTGAAGCCGGGCGCCGGCGTCCGCTCCGCCCAGCCCCAGCGGACGTTGAAGTCGGCCTGGTGCTCGAGGTTGGTGAGCACCGGCGACCTGGAGTGGCCGATGCGCCGGGCGGCACCCTGCTCGAGCCAGCCCTCGACGGTGTGCACGCGTCGCGCCATCCGATGCAGCTGGCCGATGCGCGTGTGCCTGTCGATCGTCTCCTGCACCAGCGGAACGAGCGGCGCCACCCGCTCCCGCCACTCGGCCAGGTCGTCCTTCCCGGCGGATGGCTGGACCGGCTCGTAGCCGTACTCGCCGAAATCGGCCGCGAAGTGCCGGTTGAGGCCCTCGGCGGTGGCGCCGTCGAACGCCGCCCGAGGCAGGGGGAGGGGCGTCCGGTTCTCGTGCCTCGTCTCGGTCGGCCACAGCTCCTCCGGCACGTGCGCCTTGAGGAGCGCGAGCGTGTCGTCGAGCGACTCGAGTCTCCCGACGTGGCCGAGGGGAAGCTGAGTGACGAGATCGTGCTGGACCGCCCAGTGCACGTCGACGGCCTCCCCGGCCGCCACGGCCGCGACGAAGCGGCGGAAGTCCTCGACGGCGTCGTCGGGAGAGCGCGGGACCCGGGGGAACCAGGGCTCCTCTCCGTACTCCGTGAAAAAGCGAGGCTCGCGCAGGAGGAGCTTCGACTGCCACGCCGACCACAGTCGCGGCGCGGGGTCGCGAACGACGGAGAAGCGCAGCCAGCCGTCCTCGGTGAGCACGCGCTCGCGCTCCTCTCCCTCGTAGTCCGCGAGCCGCCGGCCGGGCCCCCAGAGGCTCATGTCGTGCACGGTCAGCGCGGGCGACACTCCCGGCAGCGTCGAGTGCTCGAAGGTCTCCGCCGGGATGCCCGCGAGCTCGGACAGGAGCCAGAGCACGGTCGTCCACCCGGCCTTGGGGATCGGCAGGTAGAGGACGCGTAGCTCCGGGAGCACGACCGTCCGCAGCTCCACGTGCTGCGCGAACGGGAAGTCGGCCTCACCCTGGTCGGGAGGCTCGAGGCCGTGCTCCGGCGCTGCGGCGGGGGCCGCCGACTCGGCTGTTTCGAGGCTTTCGGTCACGTCTCCGTCGGTAGCCCAGTCTACGTCACGGTCCCGAGCCGACCGCGCCGCTCGTCTCGCTAAGCTGCCCGCGATGAGCACCCCCGTGGAGCAGGGCGAGACAACAGCCGCCGGCGAGCAGCGGGCGACGTCAGACGACCGCACCCTCGTCCTCGTCGTCGGCTCCGGCCGGAGCGGGACGAGCCTCTTCACGGGGATCATGCAGCGCCTCGGGTTCCACGTCCCGCAGCCGGAGGTGAGCGCCGACCCGACGAACCCGCGCGGCTTCGCGGAGCCGAAGTGGGCGGTCGACTTCCACAACGCGCTCCTCGGCCGCGCCGGCGTGCAGGTGGCGGACGGGAGGCCGTCCGCCTGGGCGCAGACCGCCCGGGTGGCGATCGACGAGGACGCCCGGCGCAAGCTGCGGGAGTGGCTGACCGGCGAGTTCGCGAAGGACGACCACGTCATCATCAAGGACCCCCGGCTCTCCTGGTTCCTGCCTCTCTGGCGGCAGGCCGCGGTCGACGTGGGCGCCTCGCCCCGGTTCGTGACCGTGCTCCGCCACCCCGCCGCGGTCATCGAGAGCAAGCAGCGCTCCTACGGCAGCTGGCAGGGCGACGTCGAGCGAACTGCCGGCTGGGTCAACCAGGTGCTCTTCACGGAGCGCGCGACCCGCGAGGGCCCCAGGGCGTTCGTCAGGTACCAGGACCTGCTCGACGACTGGACCGGCGTGACCGCCCATGTCGGGGACGCACTCGACCTCGCCGTCGTCCGCGACGCGCCGGCGGCGACGATCGTCCAGATCCACGAGTTCGTCGACCGCTCGCTCAGCCGCTCGCGCTCGAGCTGGGAGGACTTCGAGATCCCCGAGGGCCTCCGCACGCTCGCCGACGAGGTCTGGGGGCTCGTCTCCGGCCTCGCGGACCGCGAGGCCGAGGCCGACGTGCTGGATCGGCTGGAAGCGGCGCGCCTCGCCTACATCGAGCTCTACGAGGACGCCGAGGCAATCGCCCAGTCCTCGATCACCGCCGCCACGCGCGGCTCGACCGAGCGCAGCACCGCCGTTCGCGCCCTCAAAAGGGTCCCGAAGCGGTACAAGCGGAAGATCCCGCGGAGCTGGCGCGTCACTGTCTCCCGCGCTCTGTCGCGCGGCGGCGTGAACCCCTAGCTCGAGGGCTGCAGGCAGGTGAAGCCGCCGGCGCGGAAGGCGGGGGAGAAGCCTGCCGCCTGCAAGGTCTCGAGCGCTTCTGGCGTCTGGCTCTCGGCACAGGCGATGTCGACCCCGACCGTCCTGAGGGCGTCGGCGACCTCGGCCGGATCGTGCGGCGCGTCCGGCAGATTTGCGACCGGGCTCGCGAGCTCGGGCTCGACGACCGCCTGTAGCAGAAGGCGCTCGTCGACCTGCCCCTGGTCCGTGACGTCGCGGAGCGCCACCGTGTAGAAGACGCGGGGCGAGACGGTCTTGACGTCCGCCGACCGCACGAGAACCGTCTGGCTGAGCTCCTCGGGCGCGAGGACGACGTCGCCGGGCTCGGCCCGGGTGAGGATCCGGTTCGCCGCCGTCAAGGTCTCCGGCGGGCGCTTCCAGGACGGCTCGGAGCGGACCGTCCCGGCGTCCCAGATCGGGCTCCCCCAGACGATCAGCGCCGCGCAGAGGAGCCCTGCCGGAAGCGCCCGCAGCACGGCCGGACCGACACGCGGCGGCACTGCGGTGACGGCGGCTCCCAGGAGAGCGGCGACCGGGACGATCCAGACGACCCGCCAGAGGACGCGGCCGATCCCGGTGACGTCCCAGATGAGCGGCGGCACCGGCGGCGCGTAGAGGACGGCCACGAGCAGCACGGTCGACGCGGCCATGAGGGCGGCGCGGCGGTCGGCGACCAGCGGGGGCCCGATCAGCGCGGCCGCGACCGCGACGAACGCCAGGAGGCCGCTTCCGAGCACGACCCTGGCGATCTCGCCCGTGACCACGTCGGAGGAGAAGTCCTCGCCGGCTCGGCGCTGCCCGACGGCGGCCGTGACGACGAGGGCGCCGAGCGGATAGGCCGCAACGGCCCCGAACCCGAGCGCTGCCTCCCTCGCGGAACGCAAGGCCAACGGGGCGAGGCAGCCGGCGCCGAGCGCGAGGAGCACGAAGGTTCCGCTGCTGGTGAGCCCCACCCCGGCCGCGCCGGCGGCGGCGAGGAGCACGAGCCCTCTCCGCGTGGGCCGCTCCGAGTACTCCTGCAGCAGGGCGAACAGGACGGGGACGAGGACGGCGAGGAGGACGATCTTCCCCTGCCAGATGCGTCCGACGAACAGGTTGCCGAGGGTTCGATGCTCCTCGGCGGCCATGAGCAGGAAGACCATGGCGGTGGTGAGGGCGAGCCCGACCATGGGCACTCTCCACGTGCGGAGCAGTCGCCAGACGGCCAGCACGCCGAGGACGGTCGCCAGCGGCGTCACGACCAGGTAGGTAGCGCCGGCGGCCGAGACGCCGACGGCGCCGGCAAGCGCTCCGATCAGCGCCTCGAAGGACGAGAGGGGCGGATAGATGATCGCCGGGAAGACCTCGTCGGAGAAGAGCGTGTCCCGCAGCGGAAAGCTGCCGTGCTCGGCGATCCACGTGGACAGATGGACGTACTGGGTGTCGTCGGCGTCCGGGCGGACGAGGAACAACGAGAAGACGGCGAGGCCGGCCGCCCAGGCGAAGGCCGCGACGGCTCCTGGCCACGTCCGCTCGCCGTCGGCCACGAGGTCGAGGCGGAGTCGCCCGGTGATCCTCAGGCATGCGAGGCCTGTCCCGGCGGCCGCCGTCAGGAAGAGGAGCAGCCAGACGACCGCCCAGCGCGCCTCGGCGAACGCATAGACGGCGGCGGTCAGGCCCGCCGCCCCCGCGTAGCCGCAGAGCACGAGGGCGAGTCGTCCCCGGGACCAGGCCCTTGCCCTCGACGGCTCTGGGGCCGTTCGCGCCGCGCGATCACGCCGGAAGGCAAGCCATGCCGATGCCACGAGCCCGGCTGCCCAGGCGATCAGGGCCCAGACGGCGCCGATTCCGAGCACCAGGCAGGCGTGGTAGACGACCGTCCAGGCTGCGAGGGCGAGTACGACGAAGTCGAGCACGTCGTCGCAACCGCGTGCGATACCGGCCGGCAGCTGCTCGAACGCCCTTCCCGCACGCAAGTCCACCATAGTAAGCAACCGGAGCCACTCGGCATGAAGCTGACAGCGACGACGCACGAGGCGCCGAGCGGATCGCCGCCGGCATCCGAGCCGACCGTTCCGCGGCCGGCGCAGGCGTCCCGGCTCGACTGGGCGGTCGGCGGGATCACGGTCGCCCTGTACGTGCTCGTGCAGCTCGTGTTCCTGCAGGGGCCGCATCCCTACGACCCCTCCTGGTACTTCCGCTCGGCCTTCGACTTCCCGGACGTCGCCCCGGACCTCTTCACCCTGCGCATCGGCCTCATGGCCCCGATCCGCGCCGCGCTCGGCGTCTTCGGGCCCTCCGAAGCGGCCCTCTACGCCGTCCCCCTGCTCTCGGGCATGGCCCTCGTGGGAGCGGTCTTCGCGACCATGCTCCTGCTCTTCCGAGACCGCGTGCTCGCCGCCGCGGCGGCGCTCGTGACCGGGCTGAACGTCAACTACCTGGTCAACTCGAGCCAGATCTTCCCCGACCTCACCGCGACCGCGACGTTCACCGCCGCGTTTCTCTGCCTCTTGCTCGGCAGCTCGCGCCCGGGTGAGTCCTCCCGGCCGTGGGTGCCGACTGCGGCCGTGGCCTGCGGCGGCGTCCTCCTCGGCTGGAGCTACCTCGTGCGCGAGTTCAGCCCGATCCTCCTCCCGGCCGTCGTCGCCGTCGTGCTCCTCCTTCGCTACCCGCTTCGCCGGATTGCCCTGCTCGCGGGCGCCGCGGTCGCCACGGCGGCGCTCGAGCTCCTCTACGGCTGGGTGTACGCGGGCGACCCGGTCGTGCACGCGCGGCTCCTGCTCGAGCGAGGCGACGCCGACCTCGTCGAAGGCCAGGTTCGGATCGAGCACATCCAGGACCAGCTCGGCAGCCTCCTCGACACGCTCCTCGTCCTGCCGCGCCTGCTCCTGGCCTGGGACACCGGCTGGGTGTTCTTCGTGCTGGCCGCGCTCTTCCTTGCTGCGCTCGTGCTGTTCCGAGACCGCCGTCTCTGGCTGCTGGCGGCCTGGTTCCTGAGCTTTCTCGTCGCGATGGCGCTCGTCGGGCTGGGGTCGTTCTCCTCGGGCCGCTGGATCCTGAACATCACCAACATCCGCTACTGGTATCCGGTCTTTCCGCCGCTCGTGATGGGGGCGTTCGGCGGCCTGTGGCTCCTCCTGCGCAGCCGGATCGACGGCCCGCGTGGGCTCCGCGCGGCCCAGCTGGGGGCCGTCGCGCTCGCGGCCCTGGTGCTGATCCCCGGCTTCCGCGAGTTCTCACGCTGTGACGACCGAGAAGCGTGGAGGAACGACCCGGCCGCGCGCTGGCACGAGCTCCGTTCGTGGTTCTCGACTCCCGAGGCTGCGCAGATGGGCGTCGTGTGGACCGACCCGTACACGAGTCGCCTCCTTCCCGCCTACACGGCGTCGACCTTCGGACGGCGGGTCTGGGACGGTGACGTCGAGGCGCTGGACTCCCTCGAGGACGCGCCGTCCGCCGGAAATCCCGGCGTCTTGCTCCTGGTGCACAAGGACCGCTGGGTCGCCCGGGAGGATGCGCCCCAGGCTCTCGAAGCCCTTCGTGAGCAGTGGGCGCCGGTGTTCGTCACCAGCGACCAGAGAATGGTCGTGCTCGCCCCCCGCGAGTCGGCGATCACGGACGAGGCAGCGGCCGGGGAAGAGTGGTGGAACCTCTGGGCCGGCTTCGTGCCGGTGGCGCCCGGCGGCACGTGCGGCCGCAACCCGTACGACCTCGGCGCCTAGCGCCGGCCTGGTGCAAGCGGAGGGGTCGTCCCGGGCGCTCGGTATCCTCCTCGCCCATGGCCAACCGCGTGCTCGTCGTCGGCTGGGACGGCGCCGACTGGGACGTCCTCGACCCGCTCCTCGCCGCCGGCGAGCTCCCCGCGCTCCAGGAGCTGATCGCCCGCGGCCGGCGAGGCGTGTCGCGCTCGTGCCTCCCGTCCCACTCCTGGGCGGCCTGGCCGACGTTCCTCACCGGGCAGGGACCCGGGCGGCCACGGTGTCTTCGACATCCTCGAGTACCGGCCCGGCGCGACACGGCGGTTGCCGGTCTCGTACCGCTCCATCCTCGCCCCGACGTGGCCCGACCGCCTGTCGGAGGCCGGGAAGGCGACGCTGCTCGTCAACGTCCCGCTGACGTACCCGCCGCCGGAGATCCGGGGCGTGGCGATCGCCGGAGGTGTCGTCCCGCCGGGACGGACGTTCAGCCATCCCGCGGACACCGGCCCGCGGCTCGGCTGGCCGATCAACGGGGGCTCGTGGACGACGTTGCGACACAAGCCGCTCGAGCTCGTCGCCGAGCTCGAGCAGCTGACGCGCAGGCGCGCCGCGGCGGTGCGCACGCTGCTGGACGAGGAGCCGTGGGACGCCGCCTGCATCGTCTTCGTCTCGCCCGACCGGCTCCAGCACTGCCTGCTCGAGTACGTCCACCCCGAGCATCCGCGTCATGCGGAGGCGGCGGCTTCGCCGGTCGCCGACCGCGTGCGCGACGTCTATCGCCTGCTCGACCGTGAGCTGGCCACCCTCGTGGAGCGGACCGACGACGACGACCTCGTCGTCCTCATGTCCGACCACGGGCACCAGCCCGTGACACGCGCCCTCTCGATGAACAAGGTGCTCGAGCATCTCGGCTTCCTGCGCTTCGGCCGCGGCTCAGGGCTCGTCAACCTGCTCGCGTGGGGCCGGGTTCGGTCGCTCGCGCGCGTCGTCTACGACCGGCTGGGGCTGCACGGGCGGGTCGCCGTGCCGACGGCGCCGATCGACTGGGCGCACACGACCGCCTACACGAGCGTGTCTCCACCGGCGAGGGAATCTCCCTCAACCTCGCGGGCCGGGAGCCGAACGGGACCGTCGCCGCGCCGACTACGAGCGCACGCGCGACGAGGTCGCGGCCGCCCTGCTCGGGCTCACCGATCCGATGACGGGCGCGCATCCGATCGGCGGCGTTCTTCGCAAGGAGGACGTGCTCTCGGGCCCGTACCTCGACCGCGCCCCCGACCTTCTCCTCCAGCCGGCGCCGCTCTACAGCCTCACGCATGCGCGGCAGCTCGTCGAGGAGGCCGACTGGCTCTCGGGCGACCACCGGCCCGAGGGGATCTACGCGCTCGCCGGGCCGGGGGTCGACCCGGGTGAGGGCCCCGAGATCTCCCTCGCCGACTTCGCGGGCCGGATCGCCGAGGCGCGTCGGGCTCGCTCCCGACCCGGAATGGGGCCGCCGTCCCGCCGGAGAGGCCGTCGGCGTCTTCAGCGAGGAGGAGGAGCGCCTGGTGGAGGAGCGCCTCCGCGGCCTTGGTTATCTCGAGTAGCGGCGCCTGCCCGGGCGTGAGCGCCGAGCGCACGCTCCTCTCGGGCACGGCGGCGAACGTCGTCGGCCTCGGCGTCGGCGTGGCGGCGGCGATGGGCACGCAGATCCTGCTCGGCCGGACGCTCCTGCCGGGCGCGTTCGGCATCGTCACGGTCGCCGTCCAGGTCGCGTTCGTCGCATCGGCGGGAACCCGTTTCGGGATGGACATGGCCGCCGTGCGGCTGGTGGCGATCGGCCGCGGCGCGCGCGCCGCCGATCACCTGCGCAGCCTCGTCGACCGCTGCGCGCTCGTCGCCTTCGCCGCCAGCATCGTGCTCGCCGCCGTGCTCGCAGGCGTCGGCGCCGCTCTTCGGCGACTACGACCGCGCCATCGCGCTTGCGGCGCCGGGGATCCCCTTCATCGCGCTCACGAGCGTCTACCTCGGCGCCACGCGGGGCCTCACCCAGATGCGCCAGACCCTGTACGTCTTCTGGATCGGCCAGCCGCTCGTCTGGATCGCCCTCGCGGGCGCCGCGATCGCGGCCGGCGGCGAGAGCGATGCGGTCATCCTCGCCTACGGCGCCTCCTGGCTCGTGGCCTCCGTGGCCGCGTGGGCGCTCTGGCGCCGGGAGGCACGCGCGCTTCGCGGGACGCCCGGCCACCGAGCGAGGAGGTACGCGCGGCTCTCCGCTACGGGCTTCCGCGTGCGCCGGCGGCGCTGCTCGCCCAGGCGATCTTCTGGGCGGATCTCTGGGTGCTCGCCGCCTTCGAGCAGGGGACCGAGCTCGACGCCTACTCGGCGGCGGCGCGCATCTCGCAGGTGCTGCTCCTCTTCCTGACGTCGCTGAACCTGGTCTTCTCGCCGTTCGCCGCCGACCTGCACGCCCGCGGAGAGCGCGAGCGGCTTGGTGAGCTCTTCAAGCGCAGCACCCGCTGGGCGCTCGCGGCCACGCTGCCGCTCCTGATCGTCCTCTTCGTCGCCGCCGACGACGTGCTGGCGGCCTTCTCGAGCCGGTACGAGATCGGCGAGGGCGCGCTCCGCATCCTCCTCGCCGGCCAGGCCGTGAACGTCGCCACCGGCGGCGTCGCCTTCATCCTGATCATGACCGGCTTCACGGGAGTCGACCTCGTCGACAACGTGCTGGGCCTCGGGCTCCTGGTCGGCCTCGCGGTCGCCCTCACCGGCGCGTTCGGGATGGAGGGAGCCGCGACCGCGGCCGCCGTCAGCATCGCGGTACTGAACGTCGTGCGCCTCGTCCAGGTCCGCCGCCGCGTCGGCATCCAGCCCTACGAGCGCGCCTACCTCGGCCTCGCCCTGCCCGCAGGAGCCGCCGCCCTGGCGGCCGTCGCGATCCAGGCCGCGCTCGCCGGGCACGCCTGGTGGGTCTCGCTCGCGGCGACCGCCGCCGGCGCCCTGGTCGCCTACGCGGTGGTGCTTCCCGTCGTCCTGCCGGCGGGCGAGCGCGCGCTCCTGGCCGCTCCGGTCGCGCGGCTCAGACGGGGCACCTGAGCTGGGCGACCGGTCCGGCGGAAGCGGCTGCTATGGTCGCCGATTGCTGCACGTCATGAGCGGCGCGCGGAACGCGCGCAGGGTGTGAAAACGGAAGGGAGCTCCGAATGCGGGTCTTGATTCTCGGCGGCGACGGCTACCTCGGCTGGCCGACGGCCATGCGCTTCTCCGGCCAGGGCCACGACGTCGGGGTAATCGACAACTTCGCCCGCCGCCGCTGGGTCGAGGAGGCCGGCTCGCATTCCCTCACCCCGATCGTCTCCCTCGACGAGCGGATCCAGGCCTGGAGCGAGGTCTCGGGCAAGGACATCGAGCCGTACGTCGGCGACATCGCCGAGGGCACCTTCATCGCCGACGTCGTCCACGAGTTCGAGCCGGAGGCGATCGTCCATTACGGCGAGCAGCCGAGCGCGCCTTGGTCGATGAAGAGCGTCGACCACGCGGTCACGACCCAGGCCAACAACGTCATCGGCTCCCTGAAGCTCCTGTGGGCGATGCGCGACCACGCCCCCGCGGCCCACCTGATCAAGCTCGGGACGATGGGCGAGTACGGGACGCCCAACATCGACATCGAGGAGGGCTTCATCGAGATCGACCACAAGGGCCGGAAGGACACGCTGCCCTTCCCGAAGCTGCCCGGGTCGCTCTACCACCTGTCGAAGGTGCACGACAGCCACAACATCCACTTCGCGTGCCGCATCTGGGGCCTCCGCGCGACCGACCTCAACCAGGGCGTCGTCTACGGGATCGAGACGCCCGAGACGCGCCTCGACGAGCGCCTCATCACGAGGTTCGACTACGACGAGCTGTTCGGCACCGCGCTGAACCGCTTCGCCGTGCAGGCCGTGATCGGGCATCCCCTGACGGTGTACGGCAAGGGCGGCCAGACGCGCGGGTTCCTGAACATCGTCGACACGCTGCAGTGCGTCTCGCTGACCGCGGAGAACCCGCCGGCGGAGGGCGAGTACCGCGTCTTCAACCAGTTCACCGAGGTCTTCAACGTCGGCGACCTGGCGGAGAAGGTCCGCCACGCCGCGGGCGAGCTCGGGATCGACGTGCGGGTCGACCACGTGACCAACCCCCGTCTCGAGAGCGAGGAGCACTACTACAACCCGACGCACACGAAGCTCCTCGAGCTGGGGCTGCAGCCGACGCTGCTCTCCGAGACCCTGATCGAGTCCATGCTCGAGGTCATCCGGCGCTACCAGGATCGCGTCCTCGCCGACGTCATCGACCCGGTGACGCAGTGGCGGCCGGAGCCGCTGGGTCAGCGCGCGGAGTAGAGGAGCGCTAGGAGCAGATGGACCTGACGCCGCTTCGCGCCGCGGGTCTGCTAGCCGCGCTCGCGTTCGCGGTCGTTTCGATCTGGGCCTACCGGCGGAGGCGGATCGGGAACGGCGACCTGATCCTCCGCTTCGGGTTCTTCGTCCTCCCGCTGCTCGTCGTCTCGCTCGAGCCGGCGATCTTCAGCTGGTTCCTCGACCAGTTCTCGTTGAACGAGGAGGGCGCCGGCCGGATCCTCGGCGCGGCGATCGTGGCCGTCGCCGTCCTGTACGTGCTCGGGTACATCCTCGCGTCACGACAGGAGAAGACGCGCCGCGACCTGACGCGGCTGATCGAGAACCTCGCCCTCAACGAGTTCCGGGCGACGGCGAACGTCGAGGAGTTCGCGGGCGGGATCGCAGTCGTCATCCCCGCCTATAACGAGGCCGGGAACATCGGTCAGGTCATCGCCAGCCTGCCCGCCGACATCTCGGGCCTCGCGCTCCACGCCATCGTCGTCGACGACGGCTCCTCCGACGAGACGATCGAGCGGGCCCGCGAGGCCGGCGCGGCGGCCGTCCACCTCCCGCTCAACCGCGGGCAGGGCGCGGCGCTCCGCACCGGCTACCGGCTGGCGCTCGCCACGGGCGCCCGCCTCGTCGTGACGATGGACGCCGACGGCCAGCACCAGCCGTCCGAGCTCCCCCGCCTCGTCCAGCCGATCCTCGACGACGAGGTCGACGTGGTCAACGGATCCCGCGTCCTCGGCGCCGCCGACCCGAACCATGCAGCCCGCAAGCTCGGGATCAAGGTCTTCGCCTGGGCGCTCTCCCTGCTGACGACCGCCCGCGTCACCGACCCCGCGTGCGGCTACCGCGCCGTGCGCACCGAGGCGCTCCGCGACCTCGAGTTCCACCAGGACCAGTTCCACAACTCGGAGTTCATCCTCGAGGCGTCCAAGCGCAAGCTCAGGACGATGGAGGTGCCGGTGACGGTGTCGAGCCGGCTCTCGGGCGCGTCGAAGAAGCCGCCGCACTTCCGCTACGGCCTGGGGTTCGCGAACGCTCTGCTCCGGGCGTGGCTGCGCTAGCGGACCGCGACGTCACGGGCGCGCGAAAACCACACGTAGCTCCGGCAAAGGCCCGCGTCCTTCGCTCCCGTCTCGTCGAGGAAGGCCTCGTCGTGACGATCGCGTTCCTCGCCACGCTGCATGCCGAGTGGCGCATCGTCTCGCGGTCGCTCACGTTCCAGACGGACTCGATGATCCACGAGTTCTGGATGCGACGGTTCCGAGATGGCGGCCTCTTCGGCGACCCGCTCACCGAGTCCCTCCTCGACACGGGCTACAGCCCACCGGCGTTCCGCGGCCTGTACTGGCTCGCGAGCCACGTCGTCGATCCCGTCACGTTCGGCGAGCTGCTGCCACTCGTTCTCCAGCCGCTGGCCGTGTGGCTGGTCTTCAGGATCGTCCGCTCGCAGGTGTCCTGGTGTCCGGCCGCCTGGATCGCGGGCGCGCTCTTCCTCGTGCCGTGGGAGGTGCACCGCTTCAGCGGCGGCCACCCCCGGGCGTTCGCGCAGCCGATCGTGCTGCTGACCGTCCTCCTGCTGCTCTCGAGGAGGAACCTCGCCGCCGCGCTCGTCCCGCCCGTGGGGCTCCTCCTCTACCCGCCTGCCGGCGTCGTCGCCCTGGGCGTCGTGCTGCTCTCGACGCTCGCCCGCAGTCGCCGCCCGTTCGTCGATCTCGACCGCGCGCGCTGGGCCGCCGTCAGCGTCCTCGGGGTTGCGGGGGCGTTCGCGCTCACGCGGCTCACGACCGGATCGCAGGACGCGATCACCGAGGCCCAGGCTCGCCTCCAGCCCGAGTTCGGCCCGGACGGGCAGATGCACTTCTTCGCCTCGTCGACGCTCGAGTACCTGAGTCAGAACTACAGCGGCTTCTTCCTCCAGGAGTCCGGCTCGATCCTCGCAGTGGCCGCGCTCCTCCTCCTGCTCGTCCGCCCGCCCAACGCACGGCTTCTCCGCTGGGAGGTGTGGTCGATCCCGATCGCGGCGCTCGCGCTGTTCCTCGTCGCGCACGGAGTCCTCTTCCGTCTCTACCTTCCTCACCGCTACACGTACGCGCTGCTGCCCTTCTTCTGCATCGCGATCGGAGCCTTCCTGCGCCCCACGCTCCAGGCTCTCGCCGAGCGTTGGCGAGCCGCCCTCCTGGCCGCACCGGCGCTCGGGCCGGCGGCCGCCTTCCTCGCGTTGACGGTCTTCCCGCTCGGGCCCCGCCTCTCCGTCTCCGAGCTCGGCGCCTGGCTCGCGGACGCGGCGCCCGCGCTGGTCGTGGGCCTGCTCGCCGGGCTCGTGCTGGCGGCGGCGCTGTGGCCCAGGGGGCCCGGGGGGAAACGCTCGCTCGCTCCGGCTGCGCTCGCCGTCCCGGCGGTGCTCGTCACCGCCGCCGTCCTGGTCGCGACGGTCGGCGTCGCGGGCGGTGGACGGAGCCCCGAAGCGGTTGCCTGCGACGAGGTCGAGCTCTACCGCTTCCTCGAGACGCTCCCGGAGCAGTCGATCGTCGCCGCCGACCCGCTCGACGCGAGCTGCATCCCGATCGCGGCCCGGAGGCCCGTCGTGATCTCGCGCAAGCTCTACCAGCCCTGGGCGGTCGAGTACTTCGAGCTCGTTCGCGAGCGCATGCTCGCGTCCGTCGAGGCGTTCTACGGTCCCTCGGCGTCCGCGGTGACCGAGCTGCGCGAGCGGTTCGGAGCCGATTACCTCGTCGTCCGGACCGGCGGCCAGGCTCGCTCCTGGGCGGGCATGGAGCCCTTCACGAGCGAGGTGGCCCGGCTCCGCGCAATCACCGGTACTCCCGCGGTGGAGCGGCTGCCGAGACCGCTGTCTATCGTGGCGAGGGGAGCGCTACAACGTCTATAGCCTCGCCTGCCTGGCCGGAGAGGAGTCGGGATGAGGGCGCGGCGCCGAGCCTCCTACGTCCTCGCCGCTGCGGTGACGGCGGTCTGCGCCTACCTCGCGGTGCGCGGCGTCGACGTCTCCGAGCTCGGCCGGGCGCTCCGCGCGAGCAACTACTGGTATCTGCTCCCCGCCTTCGCCCTTCTGGCGCTGGCGTTCCTCATGCGCGTCCTCCGCTGGCGCTCGCTGTTCTCGCCCCGGACGCGACCGGGGCTCTGGCCGCTCTCCAAGGCGCTACTGCTCGGCCAGTTCCTGAACACCGTCCTCCCCTTCCGTGCCGGGGACGCCGCCCGTGTTGTCTTCCTGCGGACGTTCGGCGGCCCGTCGCGGGTCGAGACGGCCGGGACCGTCGTCGTCGAGCGGGTCTTCGACGTCCTCGCGCTGCTCGTGCTCCTCTTCGTCTCGCTGCCCTGGCTTCCCGAGGTGACGTGGATCCGTGCGGCGGGGTCGCTCGCGATCGTGCTCCTCGTCCTCGTGGCGGCCGCAGTCGTGGTCCTGCGCGTCTACGGCGAGAGGGCCGTGGGGTTCTTCCTGCGTCCCCTGGCCCGCCTTCCCTTCCTCTCTCCGCAGGGCGTCGAGGCGGCCGTCCGCAACCTGACAGTGGGGGTGATCGCCCTCCGGAGCGGGCGCGTCGGGCTGATCGGATTCGCCTGGACGCTGCTCTCGTGGGTCGTGTTCGGCATCTCGTTCTGGTTCGTCATGCTCGGCTTCGATCTCGGGCTGTGGCCCGAGGCGGGCGTGTTCGTCGTCGTCGCGACCGGCCTTTCACACGTGCTTCCGTCGGGGCCCGCGGCCCTGGGGGTGTTCGAGGCCGCGGCCGTCGTGGCGCTGGCCGCCTACGGGATCCCCCGCGTCGAGGCGCTCTCGTACGCGCTCGTCGTGCACGCGTTCAGCGTGCTCCCGTTCGTCGCGGCGGGCCTACTCCTGGTCAACCTGCGCGGGCGCGACCAGGGTGCTCGTGCCGAGGGCTCGACGGTCAAGAGCTCCGGAGCCCCCGAGCCTCGCGGCAACCGGGAGCGGACGGGCGACGACGAGGACGACGTCCCCCAGCCAGCCGACGGGCACCCGGAAGTCGACGAGGTTCGTGAGTCGCGCTGAAGCCTCACCGGCCCGTCCGAGGCTCGACCTCATCCGGCCGGCGACGTACGAGAGGCGGAACGAGCGCGGGACGAGCGCCCACTCCACCATCCGGTAGCCCGCCGAGCGCAGCAGCCGCTCGAGCGTGACGGGCGTGAAGTAGTGGAGGTGCGGGCGGATCAACCACGGCCAGCGTTCTCCTCGCAACCTCGCATGGAGCCCCTCGAAGTTGATCGTGGAGAGCGTGAGCAGGCCCTCGTCGTCGAGGAGCGGCCGGAGCCTCCGCAGGGCAGCGAGCGGGTCCACGAGGTGCTCGAGGACGTCCAGGAGGACGATCGCGTCCGCGCTTCCGGGCGGCTCGTCGAGGTTCTCGAGCGGCCCCTGCTCCAGATCGACGCCGAAGCGGGCGCGGCCGGTCTCCACCGCCCATGTCGACGGCTCGATGCCGCGCGCCCGCCAGCCGGCCCTGGCCGCCGTGTCGAGGAAGAGGCCGACGTTGGAGCCGATCTCGAGCAGGCGGTCGCCGCGCACCGGATAGCCGCTCATGACGCGCAGCACCCAGGCGAAGAGCTCGCGTCTCGCTTCCTCCTCGCCCAGGTAGCTCTCGTCGACGACGTCCTCGTAGCGCTCCAGGATCTCGCTCGGGGCGAGCGCCGGCCGCGAGCTCACCATCCCGCACGTCCGACACTCCAGGATGTCGTCGTGCCGGGAGAGCGCGCCGCTCGTGCAGCTGTACTCGGCAGGCGGAGCGTCGCCCTCGGCGTTCGCCGGGTAGAGCAGCGCCATCTCGCCTGCGCCGCACACCACGCAGCGTTGGGCGACCGCCGGCCCGCTCGCCCTCGCGGGTGCGCGCCTTCCCTCCGGCACGAGCGGCGACCGGCGGCCCCGGCGGCCTCGGGAGGCCGCCTGGCGGGCGCAGTGCGCGAGCGTGTTGCCGACGTAGCCGAGCGAGCGACCGACGGAGATCGAGGACGACTCCTCCGTGTAGCGCGTGGGGATCGGGACCTCGACGACGCGCTGTCCCCCGGTCACCGCGTCGATGAGGAGCTGCGAGTCGAAGCTGAAGTCGTCCGAGTAGCGGAGGAACGGAAGCGACAGCAGGCAGTCGCGCGTGTAGGCCCGCAGGCCGCTGTGCATGTCCGTGAAGCGCGACCCGAGCATGAGGTTCTCGAGCGTCGTCGTGATCCGGTTCCCGAGGAAGCGATACATGGGCATGCCGCCCCCGAGGGGGTCGCCGAGCCCCGCGAAGCGCGACCCGAACGTCATGTCGGCGTGGCCGGCGAGGATCGGGGCGATCAGGAGCGGAACGGCCTTGGGGTCGTACTGGTAGTCGGGGTGGAGGAGCACGACGACGTCCGCGTCTTCTGCGAGCGCCTTCGTGTAGCAGGTCTTCTGGTTGCCGCCGTAGCCACGGTTCTCCGGGTGCACGAAGACCGTGATTCCGAGCTCGCGCGCGAGCTCGACCGTGTTGTCGGGGCTCGCGTCGTCGACGAGGATGATCGCGTCGGCGACGCCCGGCGGGATCTCGGCGACGGTCTTCGCCAGCGTCCCCTCCGCCCTGTAGGCGGGCAGGGTGGTAACGACCTTGGGCCGGGCACGGCGCGAGCTCGGGGGACGATCGCTCACGACCGCGACACGATAGCCAGCCGATGGCGCAGGGCGGGGTGCGCCGAGGACCTTCGCCCGGACGACCGCTAGGCGGCTTCGGACTGCTCTTCGGCCCGCGGCCGGGGCAGCAGCGGCCGCTCGGCCAGCAGCTCTCGGGAAGCGGCGCGTCCCTCGCCGAGCAGCGACCTCAGGCGGGCTCGGAGCGACACGCGCGGCGGGGCGAGCCCCTGGCGGAGATGCTCGGCGATCGTGAGCACCTCGTAGTCCTCCGCGTACCACGCCCGCAGCGCCTCCACGCCCCTGTCGCTGAGGGCGAGGTCGTACGGGTAGATCGTGCGGTGGGCGACGACGTCGTCGCGGGGCAGGATCACGCCGCTCGGAAGCTCGAGGAGCTCCCTCAGCCTCTCCCAGTCGTCGTCGAGCGTCTCCTGCCTGGCGATGTACAGGACCTTGTCGAGGTGCCTGAGCAGGTAGGCCGGCCTGCCGGTCCACAGGATGAGGCGACGCTTGAGGTGGGTGATCGACCGCATCGCGAACTCGGCTCGCTCCCTCGTCTCACCGGCCGGCTCGGCGAGGGCGTCGGCAAGCTCCTGCGGCGTCGAGAACCACTTGAACGCCATCCGCTCCGCGTCCGTCCACTCGCGAGTATGCCGGGGCGCTCCCTTGCGCTGGCGGCTGCAGAAGCCGGAGAGAAAGCGGGAGACGGGGTCGCGCAGGGTGATGATCGCCTTGTCGCCCTTCGCGACGTCGACGAGTCGGAAGCCGTGCTCGTGAGCCCAGATCGGCCCCCACGGGCTCGGCAGCGTCCCGCCGGCGGCGTGCCGCTCGCGGCGAATCGCGTAGCGCATCGCGGTGCCGCCTGTCTTCGAGACATGAAGGACGTGCACGGCCATCGGTCGCCAAGGTACTTCGCGCCGCGGCTGTCGCATCCTTCTCGCTCGGCTACGACGGCACGACCAGCGGTTCGAACCACTCGTAGGTGCGGCGGAGGCCGTCCTCGAGCCGAACGACGGGGCTGTACCCGAGGCGCTCCCGCGCCTTGTCGACCAGCGAGTAGTTGCGGAGGATCTCGCCCGGGCGGGGCGGCTCTCGGCGTACCCCCGGCTCTCGGCCGGAGACCTCCGCGAGCATCGCCACCAGGTCGTTGACGCTCGTCTCGACGCCGCTCGCCAGCTGGAAGACCTCCCCGCCGACACCCTCCGTCTCCGCTGCCAGGAGGAGGCCGGCCGCCAGGTCGCTGACGAAGACGAAGTCCCGCGTCTGCGAGCCGTCCCCGTAGACGACGAGCTCCTCGCCGGCGAGGAGGCGGCGGATGAAGAGCGGGATCACGTTCGACTTGTGCGCCGAGCGCGGGCCGTACGCGTTCGAGAAACGGACGGCGACTGCGTCGAACCCGTAGGCGCCGTGGAAGGCCGAGCAGTACGCCTCACCCGCCGCCTTGCTCGCGCCGTACGGGGAAAGAGGCGCCGTGGGCTTCTCCTCGTTCGCGGGGTACGCCCCAGCGCCGAGCGGCGCGTTCGACGAGGAGAAGACGAGTCGGCTCGCACCTGCGCTGCGGGCGGCCCAGAGCGCCGTGAGCGTTCCCCGCGCGTTCAGGTCGAAGTCCGCGAACGGGTCCTCGATCGACGGGACGACTCCGGTGCCGGCGGCGAGATGGAAGACGAGGTCGCTGCCGGCCGCGGCCCGCTCGAGCGCCTCCGCGTCCCGCACGTCGCCCTCGACGAGCTCGGCGTCGGTCCCCTCGAGGTTGGCGGGGCTCCCGGTCGAGAGGTTGTCGAAGACACGGACGGCGTGGCCGCGCTCGACGAGCAGCCGCACGAGCGTCGAGCCGATGAACCCGGCGCCGCCTGTGACGAGCGTCTTCTCAGGCACGGCGGCAGAGTGTAGCCGCGCCCGCGTCGGCTACTGCTCCGGGTTCACGAGCTCGCAGCTTCGCAGCGCGTCGCCACGGTCTGCATGGACGACGTCGCGGCCAGGTCCCACACCTGACGACGTCGCGGCCCCCGCCGCGCACCTGCCCGCCACCGAGGGCACTAGGGTTCCGGGCGCTGTGCGTCGCCGGAGAGCATGGGTCCGCCGTCAGGCGCGCTAGACGCGGGGCTCGCCGCGGCCGGCCTCGCTTTGGGGCTGCTCTGGCTCGGCTTCGGGCTCACCGGCCTCGTCCCCGTCTGGCGGAATGACCTCGTCGCCCGCTGGGCGCTGGCGTTTCCGGCCGTCGTCGTGCTCGCGCTCGCCATGATGCTCGTCCATCTCGCGACGGGGGGAGCCGTCTTCCAGAGCCCGCTCGCGGTGCGGGCCGGAGTGGCCCTCGTCGCCGTCTTCCTCGTCGTTCGCTGGGCGGTGCGGCGGCGGCGGCGCCGAGGGAGGGCGTCGGGCTGGCGCGATCTGGCCCTCGCGGTCGGCTGCGCGCTCCTGGTGGGCGTCGTCTGGGGCTCGCCCGTACTCAGGATGCTCCCTCTCGGCACCGGTGGGGACATCGCCTTCCACACCGGCTGGGCCGAGCAGCTGCTCCGCGGCGAGCCGACGCCGACGGCCCCGATCACCGGCGACGTCCCGAACTACTACCCGTGGCTCTACCACGCCCTGCTCGCGCTCGTCGCCGATCTGACACCGGGCGGGCACGCCTACGTCGCCCTCGGCGCCCTCCACCTGCTGCAGACGGTCGGGATCGCTGCCGCGCTCTTCGGGATCGGCCACCTCCTCGCCGGGCGCTGGGCCGGCGCCGCCACGGCCGTCCTCGGCGCCGCGGCCGGCGGCTTCGGATTCTTCCTCGTCGACGGCCTCGACCTCGTGCTCGACCCTCGCGAGGGCGGCGGGGCCGAAGCGACGCGCTACGCGGGGGACCTTCTCTTCGTTCGCTCCTACAACGTCTCGTTCCTCAACCTGGCTCCGCCGTACCCACGGGACGTCGCGGCCGCGCTCCTCGTGTCCGTCCTCTTCGTGCTCGCCCGTGCCGGACGGTCGGGGAGTCGAGGTGAATACGTGCTGGCCGGAGCCCTGCTCGGCCTCGTCGGCCTCACGCAGACGGACGCGTTCGCCGTGGGCCTGCTCACCGCCGTCGGCGTGGCCGTCCTCGCCCCGCGCGGGAGAAGGTTACGGACGGGAGCGGCGATTCTCGTCCCCGCCGCGATCGTCTTCGCGCTCTGGGCGGTTCCGATCGCGGTCTCGTACGTCCGCCTCGGCGGCTTCGTCGACACGACGCTCGTGCCGCCGACCGAGCTGCCCGCGTGGGCGATCCTGGGCGCCTGGGGGATCGTGACGCCGCTCGCCGCGGTCGGCGGAGCCCGCGCCGCGCGCTCCTTCGGAGATCCCGGCGTGCGGGTGGTCGTGGCGACGCTCGCCGCCGGCGTCGTCGCCGTCGTCGCGTCCAGCTTCGTCCCCGTTCTCCTCGGCGAGGGCTTCGAGACTGTCGGGAGAGCGCACCGCTACTGGCCGCTCCTCGCCCTCCCGCTGACGCTTCTCGCCGGTCTCGGCGCGCACTACATCGGTGCTCGCGTCGGCAGGTGGGCACGACCGGCTGCGTGGGCCTTCGCCGCCTGCGTCGTCGCTCTGGCGCTGCCCTCACCCCTGATCGCAAGCCTCGCGCTTCCATCCGAGCTCCGCACGCCTCCCAAGCTCCGGCGAGCGCTCGAAGGCGACCGGCAGCAGATGTTGAACGTGCTCGCGCGCTACGGGGACGGCGTCTGCTCGGCCGCGGTGCCGGCCCCCGGCTCGGTGTTCCCGTACACGGGCTATCGATTCGTGCTCTACGGGCATCCCGACGTACGGGAGAACGCCGCGCGGATCCGCTGGGCCGACATCTACGACGAGATCGTTCCCGAGGCCCAGCGTGCCCTGGATCAGGAGCTCCTGATGTCCGGGACGGCCACCCCCGAGCAGTTCCGGGCGATCGTGGAGCGCTACGGGCTCGACTTCGTCGTCGTCCCGGAGCGGGTGGCGTCGGCGGAGACGTTCCAGGGCCTGTCGGGCCTGCCGCTTCGGTCGGGCGCGACCCGGCAGGTTCTCTTCGGGCTGGACGACTGCTGAGCGCGGTCGTGCGCTTGCGGTAACCTCGGGCCGCGTGCATCTCCGCCGGGGTCTGGGGTTGTGGGGGGCGGTTGCGCTTCTCGTGATTGGTCACGGGGCGGCCGCGACGCCCGTGTGGGCGCAGGCTCCCAATGTCCTGATCATCGTCACCGACGACCAGCGCGCGCGGGACACGCTCACGGTGATGCCGGAAACGCGCCGGCTCTTCGCGAGGAGCGGGACGCGGTACTCCAATGCGTTCGCCGCCACTCCGCTCTGCTGTCCGTCGCGAGCGACCATTCTCACCGGCCGCTACGCGCACAACACACGCGTGCGCACCAACAACCAGGCGACGAAGCTCGATCCGGCAACCCTGTTCCCCCGGCTGCTCCGGTCCGCGGGCTATCGGACGGCGCTCGTGGGAAAGTTCATGAACTCCTGGCCGGCGGCCAGCGCGCCTCCCCATTTCGAACGCTACGCCGTCTTCCCGGACGGACGTTCTGCGTACGTCGACCCGCGGGTCAACCTGAACGGCCTCCTCCACCGGGCAGCCGGCTACTCGACCACCCTGGTCCGGCAGTACTCGCTCCGCTTCCTTCGCCGGTTCGAGAAGAAGGACGAGGACCCCTGGCTGCTCTACGTTGCCCCGTTTGCGCCGCACGCACCCTCGCGTCCCGAGCCGAAGTACGCGGACGCCGCCCTCGCGAGCTGGCCCGGAAATCCGTCCGTCTTCGAGCGGGATCGAAGCGACAAGCCGCCGTTCGTGCGGCGGCTTCACTACTCGCTTCGGGAGGGCCGCGCGGTGCGTGCCCGCCAGCTGCGAACGCTGATGTCCGTCGACGACATGGTTGGACGCATCTTCGAGTCCTTGGGAGAGCTTGGCGAGCGCCGGGACACGCTGGCGATCTTCCTCTCCGACAACGGCTTCATCTGGGCCGACCACAGGATCGGGGGTGAAGGGAAGACGGCCGGGCAGAAGCGTCTTCCGTACACCGCGTCGATCAGGATTCCGCTTCTGATCCGCTGGCCCGGGCATGTGCCGGAGGGGGTGACCAGCGCGCGGCTGACCGGCACCGTCGACATCGCGCCCACCGTCCTGGACGCGGCGGGCGTGGCCCCCGATCCCGCTGCTCCCCCGCTCGACGGGCGGTCCCTGCTGCAACCCGCAGTGCGCGATCGCGTCCTGCTCGAGTACTGGCGGCTCGGCAACGCTCCGTTCAAGACGTGGGCCTCGACCCGGACGCGGGCGTTTCAGTACACGGAGTACTACGAGAGCGGGAGTAGGGTCTTCAGCGAGTACTACGACCTGATACGCGACCCGTGGCAGCTGCGGAACCTCCTTCGCGACGGCGATCCGTCGAACGACCCGAACGTGCGCGCGTTGGAGGCTCAGCTCGCCGCGGACCGGATCTGCGCGGGCACGCAGGGCGCGCAAGGCTGCCCCTGACCCGCCGCTCCTATGCGCTTCGGGGCTCGGCCCGGGAGGCTTCGCCGACCGGCGCCCAGCCGAAGTCGCGGCCGAGGAGCTCGGCGAGGCGCGCATTCGGCTCGGCGAAGCGCTCCTCCAGGCGGGCTCGGAGCGCCGGGTCGATCGGGGCGTAGGAGCCGACGTTCCGAGCCTCGTAGCCGGGCACCTTCCACGGCCGCACGCCCAGGAAGGCGAAGACCTCCGCGAACGTCTCGTCCGGCCGGGAGAGAAAGTCCTCGGAGCGCACGACGAGGAGCTGCTCGCGCGGGAAGTGGGCGAGCCAGCGCTCGAGCTGGTCGGCGTAGAGGCTTCGGCTCACGTAGGCCCGGTGGAGGTGGTGGTGGTGGACCCGGCGCCCGTCCTTCGTCCTCTCGGGACGAATCTTCCGGAGCTCCTCCTCGAGCCCCGCCAACCGCTCGGGCTCGGCCTCGACTGCCTCCTCGAAGCTGAGCTTCTCCATCCTGAGCTTGCGCGCATGCTGGTAGTGCGAGTAGGCGCGCTCGACGGGATTGCGGAGCAGCGCGATCAGCCGGACATCCGGAATCGTCTCCGCCACCCGCTCCGGGACGGCCGGGTGGAAGAGGTAGTACGGGGTGGCCTCGCCGCAGACCAGGTTGCGGCCGCGGAGGCGCGCGACACGCTGCCTCGCGATCAGAGGAAAGAACGCCCTGATACCAGTCGGGGCCGCGCCAGTAGTTCTCGTCGAAGAAGTGGAGCTCCTTGACCCAGTAGAGCGACGGGTCGGCGGCGCCCGGGCCCTCGACGTCCGGGTGGCTGCCGACATAGGCGGCAAGCGACGTCGTCCCCGCTCGCTGGGCGCCGATGATCAGGAAGGAAGGGAGCATCCGGGCGCGGCTGGTCAGGTGGCGGGCCTTGCGCCGCGCCGGGCCGATGCTCTTCCTCGCTCGCGTGAGGACGCTGGACATCCCTTTCACGCGGGCTCAGACGTCATCGTCGGCGATGTCGTTCTCACGGACGTCGAGGAACCGCTTGTAGGCCTGGATGACCTCCGTGGCCTCGCCGCGCATCGCGATCTCGCCCTGGTGCAGCCAGAGGACCTCGTCGGCGAGCTTGCGGATCGCGTTCAGACCGTGGCTGACGAGGAGGATCGTGCTCGAGCCGTCGCAGAGCTCGCGCATCTTCGCGAATGACTTCTCGCGGAAGCGCGCGTCGCCGACCGAGAGCGCCTCGTCGATGAGGAGGATGTCGGGCTCCATGTTGATCGCCACCGAGAAGGCGAGCCGCCCGAACATGCCCGAGGAGTAGGTGCGCATGGGCATGTCCATGAAGTCGCCGAGCTCGGCGAACTCCGCGATCTCGTCGTACTTCTGAGCCAGCTGCTCCTTCGTGAGCCCGGCGGCGAGCCCGCCCAGCACGACGTTCTCCCGCCCGGACATGTCGCCCTTGAAGCCGACGCCGAGCGCCAGCAGCGTGCTCACGCGCCCGTGCACCTCGATCCTGCCGCTCGTGGGAGGCAGGATCCCGGCCACGGTCCGCATCAGCGTGGACTTGCCGGCGCCGTTCACGCCGATGATCCCGAGCACGGCGCCGTGCGGGGTCTCGAACGAGACGTCGCGCACCGCCTTGATCTCGCGGACGATGCGCTGGCGCCGGCCGAGGCGCACGAGCGCCTTCTTGAACGTCGGCTTCTTCTCGATGGTCGTCTTGTAGGTCAGCACGAGGTGCTCGACCTTGACGGCCCAGTCCGTTGCGGGAGCCGGCGGCTCGGCGATCGCCGGCGCCGGGTTGCTAGAGGCGGACAGCAAACTCACGCTCCCTCGAGATGAAGAAGAGGCCCCCGACGACGAACGCGGCGACTGCCCAGGCGACGACTCAGGAGCAGCAGCCGCGCAGGCGGCGTGACGCCGAAGTTGACCGCCTCGCTCAGCGCCGTCAGCGGCGGGTAGAGCGGGTTGAGGTAGAGGAGCGGCTTGTACCTCTCCGGCACCTGCGCCGCGACCCAGAGGATGGGCGAGAGGTAGAGCCAGATCCGCAGCATGTAGCGGAGGAAGCTCGTCAGGTCCCGGAAGTACACCTGGACGGCGGCGACGAACATCGCCACGCCGGCCGCGAAGACGACCATCGTCGCGATGATCGGGATCGCCCAGAGGATCTCCGGTCGCACGGGCAGGCCCGCCGCGACGTGCACGATCGCGTACACGCCGAGCGTCGGCAGGAAGAGCATGAAGCTCGTCAGGACCGACGAAAGCGGCAGCAGTGTCCGCGGAAACGCGGTGTTCAGGATCAGCCGGCCTCCTCCGACGACCGAGCGCGCGCCCTGGCTGATGGACGTGCTCACGAGGCGGAACGTGAAGAGGGCAAGGAGCAGATGGGCGAGAGCGGCCATGCTGCCGCCTCGGCGCCCGATGATCTGCACGAGCGCGAAGTAGACCAGTCCGAGGAGCAGCGGGTTGAGGATCAGCCAGATCTGGCCGAGCGCCGTGTTGTAGTGCTTGCTGCGGAGGTCCGAGCGCGCCAGCTCGAATGCGAACTCGCGGCGCCCCCAGAGCTGCGTGAAGTAGGCGCCGAGCGGCGGCAGGCCAACCTTGTGCGGCTCGTAGACGTGGACCTCGGAGGCGAACTCGCCCGCGTCCCTCCGTTCTGCGATCGTGCTCATCCGCTGCAGGTTAGTCGCTGGCCCCGGCGTCAGGTCCGCTCAGACGGTCCGACGCGAGGATCGCCAGGAGGTGGCCGACGACTGCGATCACGGCCGCGGCGACGAGCGCGACCAGCAGGGCTCGGCTGCCCGTGAGGTCGTCGGCGACCGCGTCGACGACGGCCGCGGCGAGCGCTAGGAGCGACGCCTCGACGGCCTGGAACGGGCGCAGGAACGGAACGAGCCTGACGCCCTCGCGGAGCCGGAGGCGCCGCCCGGCCGGCGCGGCGGAGGGGGCCGCGGGCTCGCCGCGGGGCGGCAGGCCCGCCTTCGCCCGCATGACGGCGACGAGGTGCGTCTCGGACTTCAGGAGGAGGACGAGCACGGAGACGGTGAGCCCGAGGGCCGTCCACCCGCCGATCGAGCCCCAGCCGCCGTCGGCGCGGATCCCGAGGGCCGCCGGAAGCGCAGCCTCGGTCGAGTAGTGGGCCAGCGAGTCGAGGTAGGGCCCCTTGGGCGAGAAGGTGCGGCGCCAGCGAGCCACCTCGCCGTCGCAGCAGTCGAGCAGGAGCTGCAGCTGGATCAGCAGGGCGGCTCCGACGGCGGCGAGGAGGCCGGGCAGGCTCAGGGTGAGCGCGGCGAGCAGCCCGACGGGGATCATGAGCGCCGTCACCCCGTTCGCGCTCAGCGGCGTCGCGAGGAAGACACGCGTCAGGTACGGCGAGAGCCGGCGCATGTAGAGCCGGCCGGCCCAGTGCTCCTCGCCCGGCCGCTCGAGGTGCTCCTTCGGCTGGCCGACCGCGCGCAGCTCAGCGATCGAAGGCACTGACGAACTCGCGGACGCGGGCGTGAATCGCACCAGCGTCGAGGTCGAGGTGCTCGAGCACCGTGAACCGGTCGGGCCGCGTCGAGGGCGCCTGGGCGACCGCGGCCTCGAACTCCTCCTCGCTCAGGCTCAGATCGGCCGGGAGCCGCGCGACGCCGTAGCGACCAAGGGCCGCGTCGAGCTCGTCCAGTCGCTCGTCCGCGCGCAGGAACGAGGCGAAGAGCGCGCCCACCGCCACCTGGGCGCCGTGCGGCGCCCGCCCCGGGTAGAGGGCATCGATCGCGTGCGAGATCTCGTGGCAGGCCCCGCTGCACGGGCGGCTGCTGCCCGCCGCCGCCATGGCGAGGCCGCTGAGGACGAGCGCCTCGGCGAGCGCGGTCAGGAACGTGTCCGAGCGGAGGTCGTCGGTGCGGTGAAGGAGGGACTCGGCCCCTGCGCGCGAGAACGCCGCTGCGAGGCCGTCCACCTGCTCGCCGCGCTCCCGCCCGGCGAGCTCCCAGTCGGCCAGCGCGCTCAGGTTGCTGAGGGCGTCCCCGAGCCCGGCGCGCAGCTGCTCGGGCGGGCTCCGGCGGACGTAGTCGAGGTCGACGACGACGGCGATCGGGCCGTGGACCCCGTACGAGCCCTTGCGCCCCCCGTGCTCGAGGGAGGCGACGGGCGAGGCGATCCCGTCGTGGGCGAGGTTCGTGGCCACGGAGACCATCGGCAGGCCGGTCAGGCCGGCGGCGTACTTGGCCACGTCGAGCGTCCGGCCGCCCCCGATCCCGACGACGGCGTCGTACGAGCCGGCGCGGAGGCCGTCGCTGAGCTCGAGCGCCGCCTCGACCGTGCCGCCCTCGACGGGGAAGACCTCAGCGTTCGCGAGCGCGGGACGGAGCGTGGAGACGATCTCGTCGCCCTGGCCCGGGCCGACGACGACCGCCACGTGGCCGTGCGAGGAGATCCGCCGGTCCCCGAGCAGCGCGACGAGCGTGCCGACGGCGCCGCTGCGGATGTCGACCGCCAGCGGGCAGGCGACCATGCGGGCTAGGACGGGAATGCCAGCTCCCTCGCCCGGGCGAGGTCGCCGTGATCGTCGACCTCCACCCAGTCGACCGTGCCGATCGGCACGCCGTGAACCTCGCCGCCCCGGTCGGCCAGCTCCTGGAACCCGTCCTCGTAGTAGAGCGACGGATCGCGCCGCCACGTCGCCTCGAGCGCATCGGCCAGCGGCTCGGCCGCGGCCGGCTCGATCAGCGCGACGCCGATGTACTCGCCCGCCGCGCTCGCGGGCTCGATCTCCTTGCTGATTCGCTGCAGGGCGCCGGTCTCCGTGAGGAGCACCTTCATCGCCTCCTCGCCCAACTCCTTCTCCCGGTCGACGGCCAGGAGCACGTCCGGGCCGCGCGCCGCGAGCAGGGTCTGCTCCACGCTGCCGGGGTGCACCGTGTCCCCGTTGACCAGGAGGATGCCGTCGGCGAAGGCCTCGCGCGCGAGCCAGAGGGAGTACGCGTTGTTCCACTCCTCGGCCCGCTCGTTGAAAAGGAGCTCGAGGCGGACGCCGTGGCGGCGCTCGAGCTCGGCCGCCCGCTCCTCGACCCGCTCCGCGGCGAACCCGGTGACGACGACCACGTCGTCGAGGCCGGCCGCGCTCAGGTTCTCCAGGGCGAGGTCGAGGATCGTGCGCCCGTCGCTCAGGGGCAGAAGCGTCTTCGGAAGCGCCTCCGTCAGGGGATGGAGCCGCCGGCCGGGACCGGCCGCGAGGACGAGGCCCTTCATCGGCGAGGTTCTATCACGGTCACCGCCTGGACCCCTGCGATCATGCCGGGCGGAAGCCCGTATGACGGATGGGACTGACAGGCGCAGAGCGGGGTCGTGCTTCGTGATCGCGACCCGGAACCGGCACGGGCCGCTGGTCGAGGCCGTGCGCAGCATCGTCGGGCAGACGGTGCTTCCGGCTGAGCTCTGCATCGTCGACTCGAGCGAGGAGCCGCTCGGCCGGCCCGAGGTGGAGCGCCTCTGCGCCGAGGCCGGGATCACGCTCGGCTACGTCCACCCGGCGCCGCGTGGGCTCACGATCCAGCGCAACATCGGCATCGGGCGGACGACGGGCGACCCGGTCTTCCTGATCGACGACGACGTCACCCTCGCCCCCGACGTGCACGAGGAGATCCTCGCCGAGTACGCGCGCTGGGGCCCCGAGCTCGGGGGCGTCCGCGGCGCGCCGGTCCATCCGCCGAGCCCGAGCAGGCTGACCATTCTCTGGCGCAAGCTCTTCGGCATGGGCGGCTGGTGGGCGGACGGGAGCGGAAAGATGCGCCCCGGCTTCTTCGTGGAGGGCGTGGCGTCATCCGACTCCGTGCGCCGGGTCGAGTACATGAACGGCTGGTTCATGTCCTACCGGCGAGCGGTCTTCGAGCACGAGCGCTTCGACGAGCGGCTGGCCGGCTACGCCTGGAAGGAGGACATCGACTTCTCCTACCGCGTCGTGAAGCGCGGCTACGTCCTCGTCCAGACCCCGAAGGCGCGGGTCACCCACCACAAGAGCTCGTCCGAGCGGCTCTCGCCGTTCGACCATCAGCGGATGGCGCTCGCGAACCAGTTCTACCTCCACCGCAAGAACATGCCCCAGACGCTCCCCTACAAGGCGGCGCTCTGGTGGGCGCTGGTCGGCACGCTGCCGCTGAACGTGGGCAAGGTCGTGCAGACGCGCGACCCCGGCTACCTGACCGGCTTCCTCGTGGGGGCGTGGGAGCAAGCGCGCGGCCGTGGGCTGATCGATCCGGCAGCGGAGCGGTGACGCGTGGCTGACGCACCCTTCTTCGTCGTCGGAAACGACCGGTCGGGAACGACGGTCCTACGCCTCGCCCTCGACCGCAGCGCGGAGGCGGCGGTGCCGCCGGAGTCGCTGTTCCTGCTCGACTTCGCGCCGGTGCGGCGCCGCGGGGGCCTTGAGGATCCCGAGCGGGCGGCGCGGTTCTCCGCCGAGGTGTGGAGCCACCCTCGGGTCCGACTGTGGGGGCTTGGCGGCGAGCCGCCGTCGGTGCCGCCGGGCCTCAACCACGCCGAGGCCTACCGCTTCGCCGTCGAGGCGCCGTTCCGCGCGTACGCTCGCCGTGAGGGGAAGGAGCGCTTCGGGGACAAGACGCCGCCGTACGTGTACGCCGTGGACGAGCTGCTGGCGATCTGGCCGGACGGGCGTATCGTCGTGCTCGTGCGTGACGCGCGGGCCGTCGCCCACTCGATCGTCAAGCTCCCCTTCGGCCCCAACAACCCGTACGCGGCCGCCGAGTGGTGGGCACGCGGGATCCGGGCCGGGCTCGCGGCCGAGCGGCGCCACCCGGAGCAGGTGCTCACCGTCCGCTACGAGGACCTCGTCGCCGAGCCCGAGGCGACCGTCAGGCGCGTGTGCGACCACGTCCGGCTCGGCTATAACAGCGAGATGCTGGCGATCGAGCGCGCCGCGCCCGGCAAGATCGTCCCCGAGCAGGCCGAGTGGTACAGCGGGGTGTCGAAGCCCATCTCCGCCGCGGCCGGCGAGCCGCTGGCGGACGGAGATGCCGGAGGAGGACCAGCGCGTCGTCGCCGCGGTCGCCGGCCCCGAGCTGCGCCAGCTCGGCTACGAGGCGCCGGACGGCGGGACGGCTGTTCCGCGCTCACGCGCGCTCGCGTACGCGGCCCACGACAAGGCTCTGCGCGCCGTCCACGCGTTCCGCCTGCGCATCGTCCAGGAGCGCGGAAGGGAGCTGCGCTACGTAGTGAAGCGCAAGCTGGCGGGAGCCCGCGGATGAGCCGGCACCCGGTGCAGCGCGCGGTCGAAGCGCGTGCTCGACCCGGTCGCCGCCGCGCTCGGGCTCGTCGTGCTCAGCCCGGTCTACGCCGCGATCGCGGTCGCCGTGGTGGTCGACACGGGCCGGCCGGTCCTCTTCGTCTCCGCCCGCGCGGGCAAGGACGGCCGGCCGTTCAGGATGCTGAAGTTCCGCACGATGGTCCCCGACGCGATCCGCGTCGGCCAGGAGAAGGGGCTGACCGATGACCCGTTCGGGATCGTCAAGGACGACCCGCGCATCACGCGGGTGGGCCGCTTCCTCAGGCGGACGAGCCTCGACGAGCTTCCCCAGCTCGTCAACGTCGTCGCAGGGCGGATGAGCATCGTCGGCCCGCGTGCGGACGTCGTCGAGCAGGCCGCGCGGTACGCGGAGCGCGAGCGCCGCCGGCTCTCGGTGCTCCCGGGCATCACCGGCTGGGCCCAGGTGCACGGCCGCGACTCCATCTCCTGGGAGGACCGGTTCGAGCTCGACCTCTGGTACATCGACAACTGGTCGCTCTGGCTGGACGCGAAGATCATCCTGCGCACGCTCGGCGAGGCCTTCCGGCCCGAGCCGGATCCCATCGAGGACACGCTCAACATCGAGCGGGCGAAGAAGCGTGCCTCGAGCCCGTGAGCGAGCTCGCCGAGATCGACGCCTGCAGCCTGGGACGAGCTGCTCGAGTACGTCGGGTGCGCTGACGCGTACCTGCTCCGGCAGTACGTCGAAGAGCGCGCGCGTTCTCGAGGATGGACGCCCGGTGCTCCTGCACCTCGCCAACGGCGGCGGCGGCGACATTGTCTTCCCGCTCCTCCTGCGCGAGCTCCCCGGAGGCGGCGGCTTCGATGTGACGACGCCGTACGGCTACGGCGGCCCCGTGGGGGTCGGACCGGAGCCGCCGACAGTGGAGTTCTGGGAGCTCTACGGCGACTGGTGCCGGGGGAACGGGATCGTCACGACCTTCATCCGCTTCCACCCGCTCTTCCGTAACCAGCGCCGGGCCGGCGCCGCAGGTTCGCGTCGAGCCCATGGGCCGGACGGTCGGCTGGCGCCTCGGGGAGCCCGACCTGTTCGCAGGCATGCACCCGGCGCACCGCCGCGCGTGCCGCCGGGCGAAAAAGGCCGGCGTTCTCGGTCTCGGCGCAGGAGGCGCCCGCCGACCTCTCGGCGCTTCGCCGCGCTCTACGACGTGACGATGCGGCGCGTCGACGCAGCCGACTTCTACCTGTTCAGCGAGCCCTACTGGGACGCGCTCGGCCGAGCTCCGCGAGCGCGCTCGTCCTCTTCGAGGCCGAGGAGGGCGGCGAGGTGCTCGCCTCGGCGCTCTGCTTCGCGACGCCGCCGTGGCTCCACTACCACCTCGGCGCGACCGCGGATCGGGGCCGGGAGCTCGGCGCGAGCAACCTGCTCTTCTACGAAGCCGCGCGCTGGGGGCAGGAACGGGGCTACGACCGCTTCCACCTGGGCGGAGGCGTCGGGGCGAAAGAGGACTCCCTCTTCACCTTCAAGCGCCGCTTCGACCCTGACGGCGATCTGCTCGAGTTCGCAGTCGGGAAGGCGGTCCACGACCCGGACGCCTACCGGGCGCTCACCGGCCGCGACGCGGACGACGTCGCCGGCTTCTTCCCCGCCTACCGCGAGGGCCGCTAGCGGTTCTTCTCCCAGACGGCGGGCACGTCGTCGCGGAGGGCGCGGACGAGCCCGGCGACGGTCGCTGCCGTGACGATGAGGTAGTGGTAGGCGATCGCGGCGCCCGGCAGCGGCAGGCGCAGGCGCCCGGCGGCGGCGAGCCCGAGCCAGGCGAGCTGCTTGGCGAGCGCGAGCCGGTAGACGGGCGCGCGCCGGCGAGCGCGAGGCTCGAGGCGAAGAGGGCCACGTGTAGCAGGCCGCTGGCGTAGCGGAGGACGCGGTGCGAGACGAGCTCGGCCAGGTAGAGCGGCTCCGCGGGCTGCAGCATCCGTCCCGCTCAGAAGGTGGAGCCAGCCCTGAGCGTGCATGCGCACGCGGCGCGCGAGCTCGTCTTCCGGCTCGCCCGCCGCCTTCTCGAACGCGAGCGCCTCGGGCTCGTAGACGGGGCGGCGGCCGAGCTGCGCCATCAGGTACGGAAAGCCGAGGTCGTGGCCGAGGCGCGGGTCGCTCTCGCGGTAGTCCTCCCGGCGCACCGCGTAGATGGCGCCGTTCCCGGCCGTGATCCCGGCGAGCGCGGACTCGCTCTCGCGGATCCAGAGCTCGTAGCGCCAGTAGAGCGGCTCGCGGCTCGTCCCGTCCGGCTGCTCGAGCTCGAGCCGGCCGCAGACGTAGCCGACCTCGGGGTCGGCGAAGCTCCGGACGAGCTTCCGCAGCGCGTCCGGCGCCCAGGTCGCGTTCGCGTCGGAGAACGCGACCACCTCGCTGGTCGCCTCCGCGACGACGGCGTCCTGCGCGGCGGTCTTCCCTTCCCGCGGCCGGCGCGCGACGCGGACGCGGGCGTCGCCCGCCGCGACCGCCTCGACCGCTGCGTCGGTGCCGTCCGTGGAGCCGTCCGAGGCGACGACCACCTCCAGCCGGTCGGGCGGGTAGTCGAGGCGCGAGCAGGTTCTCGACCCGGCGACCGATCACGTCCTCCTCGTCGTGCGCGGCCACGACGACGGTGACGGAGGGCGTGACGTCGTCCTTGCGCACCGGCCGGGGCCGCCGGCGGGCGAGCGCGGCGGCCGCGAGCGGGTAGCCCACGTGAGTCCAGGCGAGAGCGCCCGCGCTCAGCCAGAAGACGGCTCGAAGCACGGCTCTCGATGCTAGTCGGAGTTGATCCAGGCGAGCACGGCGAGGACGCGGCGGTGGTCCTCCTGGCTCGGCGGGAGGCCGGAGCTTGCCGAAGATGCTCGCCACGTGCTTCTCGATCGCGCGGTCGGTGACGACGAGCCGGCGGGCGATGGCCGCGTTCGTCCGGCCCTCGGCCATCAGCTCGAGCACCTCGCGCTCGCGCGGGCTCAGCTCGTCGATCGCCCGGCGGCGGACGAGGAGCTGCCTCACCACCTCCGGGTCGAGCGCGGTTCCGCCGGCGGCGACGCGGCGCAGCGCCTCGACGAACTCCGCGCCGTCCGCCACGCGGTCCTTGAGCAGGTAGCCGAAGCCCTCGCTCCGCTGGGCGAGGAGGTCGCGCGCGTAGCGCTCCTCGACGGCCTGCGAGAGGAGGAGCACCTTTGCCTCCGGGTCGCGCGTCGCGCAGGTCGCCCGCCGCGCGGACGCCTTCGTCCGTGAAGGTCGGCGGCAGCCGGACGTCGACGACGAAGACGTCGGGCGCGTGCTCCTCGGCCGCCCGGCGCAGCTCCTCCGCCGTGGCCACGGCTGCCACGACCTCGATCTCGAAGTCCGCGAGGAGGCGTGTGAGCGCGTCCCGCAGAAGCCCTGAGTCCTCGACGATGACTACCCGCACGGGAGCACCGCCGTGATCGCGGTCGGCCCGCCCGGCGGGCTGTCGACGACGAGTGAGCCGCCGAGAGCGCCGACACGGTCGCGCAGGCCCGAGAGGCCGGACCCGTCGGAAGCAGCGGCGCCGCCGACCCCGTCGTCTCGGATCTCGACCAGCAGGACATTGTCGTCGCGCACGACGGAGACGGCCGCGTGCGCGGCCCGGCTGTGGCGGCCCACGTTGGTCAGAGCCTCGGCGACGACGAAGTACGCGGCCGACTCGACCTGCTCGGGAGGACGCTCGCTCCCGAGCTCGGAGCGAAGCGACACCGGCACCGGCGACCGCGCGGCGAGCGAGGAGAGCGCCGGCGTCCAGCCCGCGGTCGGTGAGGACCGCCGGATGGATCCCGCGCGCCAGGTCGCGGATCTCGGCGAGCGCCTGCTTGGCCTCCTCGTGGGCGCTGCGGACGAGCTCGGCCGCCTCCTCCGAGGAGCCCCCTTCCTCCAGGCGCCGCCGCGCGCGGCCGAGGTCGACGGCCAGCGAGACGAGGCGGGCCTGCGCGCCGTCGTGGAGGTCGCGCTCGATCTGGCGCCGGTCGCCGGCCGCCGCCGCGACCGCGTGATCGCGCTGCTCGGCGCTGGCGGCGGCCGCGCGCTCGAGCTCCCGGTGGGTGGGGCCGAGGAGCGCCCGCATGAGGAGGACGTCGAAGGCGGTCAGCGCACGGATGACCCATGGCGTCACGAAGACGAGCAGGAGCCCCCCGCCGACGAGGACGAGCCACTCCCAGGGGGCGTCGATCGCGGTTCCGAAGACGTCGCCGCGGTCCTCGGGCGAGATCGTGAAGTACCACGCGGGCGCGGTGACGGACGTGAGGGCGACCGACCAGAGGACGACGGCCGCGAGGAAGAGGACGAGGCCGACCGGGAAGGCGAAGACGAGCAGGTAGACGATCGCCCGCCAGGTCGCGAGGTCGACGAGCGGCTGGAGGAACCGCCGGAAGGGCCGGCCCTCCGGCGCCACGGACGGCAGTCCGGGGATGCTGACGCCGAGAAGGGCGCCGGCGACCTCGCGCTGGGCGCGGCCCGCGACCCGGGCCAGCCACAGCGTCGCGGCGAGGAGCGGCACGCCGACGACGAAGACGATCAGGCTGAGGCTCGTCGTCCCCAGCGTCAGAAAGATGGTGAACCACGCGACGCCGAGCGGAAGCGCGACGACGGCGTAGGCCGTCTCCTTCCAGGTGCGAAGGCGGAACGGCGCTGTGAAGAAGCCGGGCACGTGCATGGCCTTCCACTGTATGCAGCGTCCTCCCGCGCCGCGATGGCGCCACCCGGTGTCTTCCGCTTCGTGCTCTCCCCACCCGGGCGGTGCTCAGAGCTAGGTGGTCTCGCCGACCTCGAAGCGCCTCAGCCGGGCCACGGCGTACCAGGTGGCCACCGCCCCGAAGCCGGCCATGAGCACGAGCGCAGTCGCCGGGCCGAGCGCGGCGTCGAACGCCGACGGGGGCAGGTCCACGAACCAGTCGGCGACGCCGAGCGTGTAGTGGCGGACGCTCAGCAGGCGCGTGCCGGCGAACAGCCCGTTGACGAGGCCCTCCCAGATGAAGACGTAGATCAACCCCGCGATCAGCGCCCGGCTCGTGACGACGCTCAGCATCACGAACAGCGCCGAGTAGACGAAGCCGCCGAGGACGATGCCGACGCCGAAGCCGAGGAGCGTGTCGCTCTTGGGCTTGTCGTAGAGCGCGATGGCGCCGGCCGCGAGGCCGGAGGTGAGGACGGTCGCCGTCGTCACCGTCCAGCTCGCCACGATCTTGGCGAGGACGATCCTGCTCCGGGGGATGGGCTTGGAGAGCAGGTAGACGGCCGTTCCGTCCTCGATCTCGACGCCGAGCGCGGCCGTCCCGTAGACGAGCGCCGCGAGCGGCAGGAGCGTCGTCACGACGAGGCCGTCGAGGAGGACGCTCGCCGTCCATTCCTCCTGCAGCGTGTCCTGGCTCCCGAGCCGGTAGACGAGCGCGACCACGACCGGCAGGAGGGCGAGCAGCCCGACCAGGATCGTGCGACCGCGACCGAGCATCTGCCGCAGGGTCAGGCGGTAGATGATCCAAGTCATCGGTTCACCAGGTACGTGAAGACGCCTTCGAGCGACTCGTCCGTGGGACGCAGCTCGCGGATCGACACGTCGGCGTCGCGCGCGATTACCGGGGCGGCACGCGAGAACGCGCCAAGCTGCGACGTCCGCACGGTGAGCAGCTCGGTGCCGAGGTCGAGGCCGATCACGCTCTCGTGGCCGGCGAGGGCGGCCGCGAGGCGACGGTTGTCCGACGTCCGGAGGACGAACGTGTGCGGGGCGTCGGTCATGAGCCGGCGGATCTCGCGGAAGTCGCCGGAGGCGGCCAGCCTGCCGGCCACGATCACGAGCACCCGTTCGGCCAGCCTCTCGACCTCCTCGAGGATGTGGGACGAGAAAAGGATGGTGCGCCCCTCGGCGCCCAGCCGCTGGAACAGCTCGGTCATGTGGAGGCGCTGGCGGGGGTCCGCGCCGTTGAACGGCTCGTCGAGGAAGAGCACGGTCGGATCGTGGACGAGCGCGGCGGCGACCTTGATTCGCTGCTTCATCCCCTTCGAGTAACCGCCCGTCGCGCGCGACGACGCCGCGCCCAGCTCGACCTCGGCGATCGCCCTGCGGGTCGCCTCGTGCGGGTCGGCGAGACCTTGTAGGCGCGCGCTCAGGAGCACGAACTCGTAGCCGGTGAGGTGCCCGTACACGGACTCCCGCTCCGGGACCAGGCCCAGGTGGCGGTAGAGGGACGGGTTCCGCCACGGCGACTCGCCGAGGACGGTGACGGACCCGGCGGACGGCTTCAGGAACCCGGAGAGCATGTGCAGCAGGGTGCTCTTGCCAGCCCCATTCGGCCCGAGCAGGCCCGTCACTCCGGGCGCGACCTCGAACGTGATCTCGTTGACCGCGACGACGTTCCCGTACCAGCGCGACACGCCGTCGAGCGCGATCGTCGGGCTCCCGGCGGTCGCGCTCATGTCTGGATCCTCTGGAATCGGCGTACGGTGAGCACGAGAGCGAGGGCGATCGTCGCCAGGCCGGCGGCGAGGTACACCCAGCCGGAGAAGCTGGCATCCGCGATGACGTTCTCGCTCGGCGGGTCCTCGCGGAAGAGAAAGAAGACGACGCCGTCCCAGACCGCCGGGCTCACGAGGAGCACGTACTGCGCATAGGCGGTGTCGAGCGTCTCCATGAGGATGGACGCGAAGGTGAACGTGAGGACGAAGACCCCGACGATGACCGCGGTCGCGTAGGCGCGGCGCGGGATGTAGGAGGCGAGGACCAGGCCGACGGAGGCGATCATCGCGGAGAGCAGCACCGAGCCGCCGAGGATCGGAAAGATGAGGTCCCACCGGTCCGCGATGTAGCCCGAGAGGTCGTCCGCGGCCATGCCGTTGCCGACGAAGAGGAGCAGCTGCGGTCCCAGGGTCAGCACCAGCATCACGCTGGTCAGCGCGGCGAAGCGCGCCAGGGCGTAGTCGACCCGCGAGAGCGCGCGCGAGAAGTAGAGCGAGAGCATCCGGTTTCGCTGGTCCCGGCCGGCCAGCTCCGGCGCGACCGCGGCGCAGAAGAGGACGAGCACGATCTGCACGTAGCCGAAGTAGTCCTCGTGCTCGAAGATCGCGACGTCGGCGTCGAGGGCGCTCGTGATCGCGCCGATCCCCACCTGGATGAACGCCGGTACGAAGGCGAAGACGGCGAGCGCGAACGGGATGATCTTGCTCGACGTTCTGCGGCCGAGGCCGAAGGCGTTGCGGAGGCTGCTCGTGTAGAGGGTGGCGAAGGTCCCCCACCGGCCCGTGCGCGGCCCCTCGTAATGGCGGTAGCCGAGGTCGTAGATGCTGCTTGCGGCGGCCGGCTCAGACACGGGCGGGCTCTCCCTCCTCCGCTTCGTCCCGGAACAGGTCTTCGAGGTGCCGGCGTCGCTGCTCGAGGCGGACGAGGCCGAGACCGAGCGAGGCGGCGCCGTCGCGGATGACGTCGTAGGCGCGGTCGTCCGAGATGTCCACCTCGAGCGTGTGCAGGTTCTCGCGCGCCGAGTACCCGTGCTCGGCGAGGTAGGCGGCGAGCGCTCCGGCCGTGCCGTCGACCTCGACGGTGAGGAGCTCGATGCGGCCGGTGAACGCGCTGATGCTCCCGGACTGGACGAGTCTCCCGTCCTCGATAAGGACGAGGTGGTCGCACACGCGCTCGATCTCCGCCAGCAGGTGGGACGACATCAGAATCGAGATGCCGAACTCCCGGCCGATCCGTGCGACCAGGTCGAGCATCTGGTCCCGACCGGCCGGATCGAGGCCGTTCGTCGGCTCGTCCAGGAGCACCAGCTTCGGGTCGTGCACCAGCGCCTGCGCGAGCTTGACGCGCTGCCTCATGCCGGTCGAGTAGCCGCGCATCTCGCGGTAGCGCTCCTCGAACAGGCCGACGAGGCGCAGGATCTCCGCGGTGCGCTCGCGCGCGGCGGTGCGCGGCAAGCCGTTGACCCGGGCCATGTGCGTCACGAACTCCGTGGCGTTGATGTCGAGCGGGAGGCAGTCGTGCTCCGGCATGTAGCCGACGAGTCTGCGGACCGCGAGCCCGTCGCCTACCACGTCCAGGTCGAGCATCCTGGCTGAGCCCGCCGTCGGCTCGACCAGGCCGAGGAGGATCCGGATCAGGGTGCTCTTGCCGGCCCCGTTGGAGCCGACGAGGCCGATGACGCCCGGTTCCAGGTCGAGGTCGAGCTTGTCGAGGGCGAGGACGCTGGCGTACCTCTTCGTGAGCCCGCTCGCCTTGATCAGAGACACGCGTCCCACAGACTAAGGCTTCCCCTCCGTGATCCGGGCGGCGCTGGTCATCTCTTGCCGCGCTCGACCGTGGCGATAACGGCGAGCGAGATCAGGGAGATCATCAGCCCTCGCCAGATCCACTTCAGCCAATCTGGCAGATCGGGCAGATCGCCCAGGTCCGGCAGCGGAAGCGCCGACACCAGCGCCCGCAGCGGGTCGAAGACGACGACCACGAAGACGGCAAGCGCGACGAGCAACACGACGCTCGCGGCGTAGATGCCTGGCCGGTTGCGCCGACGCTCGCTGCGCCCCCTTCCCGCCTCACTCTCTGGCGGATTGCTCATGCAGGTCACGGTACGAGCGCCGGCAGGCGGGCGCCTCGGCCGCACGACTGAACCTGGTCTCCTACTTCAGAGTGAGCGCGGGCGGACGAGCCGGAGGTCGTACGCGAGCACGACTGCCTGCACCCGGTCGCGGAGACGAAGCTTGCGTAGCACCGAGGAGACGTGCGTCTTGACGGTCGCCTCGGTCACGACGAGGCGTGCAGCGATCTCCGCATTCGAGAGCCCGAGCGCAAGCAGTCGCAGCACCTCGAGCTCGCGCTCGGTGAGCTCTCGGAGGTCGATCGGCAGGGCATCGGTCTCCGGAGCCGTTTCGGTGAGGCGGTCGAGCAGCCGTCGCGTCACCGTTGGAGCGAGCAGCGCGTCGCCGCGAGCGACGATTCGAATCGCCTCGACCAGCTCCAACGGCCGCACGTCCTTGAGCAGGAACCCGCTCGCCCCGGCTCGCAGGGCGGCAAACACGTACTCGTCGACGTCATAAGTGGTGAGGACGATGACGCGCGCCGCGCTGCCCGAGGCGACGATGCGGCGCGTCGCCTCGATCCCGTCCGTGTCCGGCATGCGCACGTCCATTAGCACGACATCGGGCTCGAACCGCTCGACGACCCTCGCCGCCTCGCCGCCGTCGCTCGCCTCGCCAACGACCTCGATGTCGGCCTCCGCGTCCAGGATCATGCGAAAGCCGCCGCGCACGAGCGCCTGGTCGTCGGCCAGAACGACACGAATCGTCACGGCGAGGCCTCCAGCGGTAGGCGCGCGTGGACGCGGTAGCCCCCGCCCGGCAGCGCGCCCGCCTCGAGCGTGCCGCCGAGCGCGGCGGCCCGTTCGCGCATCCCGACGATCCCGTAGCCGCCGCCGTCCCCGGAGGCAGCGCTACCACCACGCCCGTCGTCGAGCACGTCCAGCTCCAACACATCGGCGGAATAGCGCACCGTCACGTCCGCGCGCGTGGCCTGAGCATGCCGGAGCGTGTTCGTCAGCGCCTCTTGGACGATGCGATACGCGGACAGGTCGACACCCGCCGGGAGCTCGCGGACGGGCCCCTCTTGGCGCACGTCGACCCGCAGCCCTGCGGCTCGCAGCGGTGCCGTCAACTCGTCCAGGCGGCTGAGCCCCGGCCGCGGATGGGCCGAATCGACGCTCGCGTCCGGCCGAACGGCGGTCAGGAGCCGGTTCAGCTCTCGCTGGGCGTCCCGTCCCGCCGCCTCGATCGACCGCAGCGCCGCACGGGCCTGATCCGGCCTCTCCTCGAAGACGTGATCGGCCGCCCCAGCCTGCACGACGATCACCGAGACGCTGTGCGCGATCACATCGTGCAGCTCGCGCGCGATGCGCGCTTGTTCCTCGCTCACCGCCCGCCGAGCCTCCTCTCGGATCGCCACATTCCGGTTGCGTGCTGCCTCCCCGAGCGCCCACGCCCCGACAGCAAGCCCCATGGTGAACACCGTGTCTCCGACGGTCGCAGTGAAGAAGTTCATGGCTGCCAGAGCGAGCAGCCCCGCCAGTCCGAAGAGCGACACTCGCGGCGGCCGGGCGGCGGCCAGCGACCCGATCGCGAAGAACCCGGCCAGCGGCAGAACCACCTCGGGCACGAGGAGGTAGTAGGCGAGTCCTGCGAGGAGAACGATCGCCGTCACCTGTTCAGGACGCCGGCGCCGCCAGCGCAGGGCCGTGCCCTGGACAACGGCGAGGGCGATGCTGACTGCGAGCGGTGCCCACCAGGTCGGCGTGGCGTACTCGTCCACCGCGGTGAGGACGAGGAAGAGGGCGACGCCCGGCGGGATCACGACGTCCGCGAGGCGGTGGAGCTGGGTGCGCGAGGGCAGGCGCATGTGCCGATCGTGCCCGATCACGCACGCCGGCGCGCGGCGTCCACCAGGCTCGTCGCGAGAAACGCGCCTGCGGCGACGAGGACGATCGCGCCGCCCGGCGGCAGGTCGCCGTAGTAGGCGATCGTGAGCCCGCGAAGACGGAGGCCAGCCCGATCGCCATCGCCAGGAGAATCGACGAGCGCATGCTCCAGGCGACCCGGCCGGAGGCGATCACCGGGAGCACCATGAGGGCGGCGATGAGGAGGATGCCCACGATCTGCATCGAGAGGCCGATCGTCAGGCCGGCGAGGCCGGCGACGAGCACGTTCAGCGCGATGACGGGCACGCCGGCGACGCGGGCGCCCTCCTCGTCGACGACGACGCCGACGAGCGCCCGGTAGAGCAGTGTCACGGTCGCCAGGCCGGCGACTCCGAGGACGGCCACGACGACGAGGTCCTCCCGCGTGACGGTGAGGATCGACCCGAACAGGAACGAGAACAGGTTGACGTTCAGCGCGCCGGCGGACGAGGCGAGGACGACGCCCAGCGCGAGGCCTGTGTAGAAGAGGAGGGCGAGCGCCTGGTCGCCGGCGGCCTGCCGCCGGGAGCGCAGCCACTCGAGCCCCACGGCGCCGGCGACGGCGGCGATGAGGGCGGTCAAGACGGGGGAGACGCCGAGCAGGTAGCCGGCGGCCACTCCGGCGAACGCGGTGTGGCCGACGCCGTCTCCGACGAGGCTCATGTTCCGCTGGACGAGGAAGAAGCCGACGGCCGGCGCCAGGAGGCCGACGACGGCCCCCGTGGCGAACGCCAGGCGCATGAACTCACTCTCGAGCATGAGCGTGCGAGGGGTCGTGCCACTCGGAGGGGAGGGTGGCCGGCGGGCCGTCGAAGACGATGCCACCACGTACGAGCACCAGGCGCTCGACGATTCCCTCCACGGCGCCGAACTCGTGCGAGACGTAGAGCGTCGTCACCCGCCGGTCGCGGTGGAGGCGGTCGAGGAGGCGCGCCAGCGCTTCCTGCGACTCCGCGTCGACGCCGGCGGTCGGCTCGTCCAGGACGAGCAGCGAGGGCTCGCCCGCGAAGGCCTTCGCGATGAAGGCCCGCTGCTGCTGGCCGCCGGAGAGCTCCGAGAGTGGAGCGCGTGCATGCTCGGAGAGCCCGACGTCCTCGATGGCGGCGTCGACGATTGCCCGGTCGCGCGCGCGGAGCGGGCCGAGGAGCCCTCCCTGGGCGAGCCGGCCCGCCGCGACGACCTCCCGCACCGTGACGGGGCCCTGGCCGCCGATCTGCGCCCGCTGGGCGACGTAGCCGAGCGTCGCCCGCCGCGAGAAGCGGTGCGCGGGCTCGCCGAAGAGGCGCACGCTGCCCGAGCCCGGCCGGGAAAGCCCGAGCGCGAGTCGCACGAGCGTGGTCTTTCCGCCTCCGTTCGGCCCGGCGACGGCCACGAACTCCCCCTCCTCGACCGCGAGGTCGACGTCGGTGAGCACCGGCTGTCCGGGCCGGTAGGCGAAGGAGACGTCCTCGAGCTCGAGAGCTAGCGGCATCCCAGCCCCTGCCGCAGCGCCTCGAGGTTTGCCTCCATCACCGAGAAGTAGTCCTCGCCCCGCGCGAGCTCGTCCTCGGTCAACCCCTCGAGCGGGTTGAGCACCGCCGTCGTGGCGCCGGCCTCCCGCGCGACCGTCTCGCCGACTTCCGGGGAGAGGAGGGTCTCGGTGAAGACGGTCGTCACGCCGCGGGCCTCCACGAGGTCCACGACCTCCTCCAGGTCCTGCGGGCTCGGCTCGGCCTCGGGCGAGAGCCCGGTGATCGGGATCACATCGAGCCCGTAGCGGTCGGCGAGGTAGCCGAAGGCGTCGTGGGTGGTGACGAGCTGGCGGCGGTCGCAGTCGGCTAGCCCGGCCTCGTAGATCTGGTCGAGCTCGTCCAGCTGTGTGGCGAGCCCCCGGCTGCCCGTCGCTCCCTCGTCGCCCAGCTCGACGGCGATCCGGTCGACCACCTGGGCGAACAGCGTCGGATCGAGCCAGACATGGGGGTCGCCGTCTCGCAGCTCGAGACCTTCGAGCACGTCGAGCGCCGGGACGTCGCCGCTCTCCACGGCCTCCTCGACGGCCGGCTGGAACCCCTCGCCTACATAGAGCACGAGATCCGCCCCGAGGACCTCCTCCACCTCGCGCGGAGTCAGCTCGAGGTCGTGGGGCTCGGCACCGGCCGGCGTGAGGTTCGTCACGTCGACGCCCTCGCCGCCGATGTCCGCGGCCGCGAACGCGAGCGGGTAGAACCCCGCGACGACGCGCTTTGCGCCCGACTCGTCGGGCTCCCCGCCGCAGGCCGCTGCGCCTGCCGCCACCAGGAGGATGAGAACGATTCTCGTTATCACCAAGTGCTAGCATAGCCCCGTGCCGAGCAACCGGCAAGCAGAGGCCGCGGGCCTGCTCGAAGGGGTGGGAGTGCGCCCGACCCGCCAGCGGGTCGTCGTCCTCACGGAGCTGATGGCCGAGCAGAACGACGCCACAGCCCAGGAGCTACACGAGCGGCTGCGCGCCCGCGGCGAGCGCCTCGGTCTGGCGACCGTCTACCGCACGCTCGGGCTCCTCGCCGACGAGGGCATCGTCGACGTGCTCTCACACCATCCCGGCGAGCTCTGCTACCGCCTCTGCGGCGAGGGGCACCACCACCATCTCGTCTGCTCGAGCTGCCACCAGGTGGTCGAGCTGGAGGAGTGCGAGCTCGAGCCGTGGCTCGAGCGGATCTCGGAGGCGCACGGCTTCGTCACCACGGGCCACCGCCTCGAGGTCGCCGGGCTCTGCGGCGACTGCCGCTAGCTCCTCAGGAGCTCGTAGCCCTCGCGGAGGAAGGGCGTGCGGTCGACGAGCGCCGCGATCTCCTCCGGCGCGACCATGCCTTCCTCGGTGACGTAGCGGTCGATCAGGTCCGGCGGCGTCAGGTCGACGCGATCCTCGTCCGGCTCGAACGGATCGACGGGAGCGAGCTTCAGCACCTCGCAGGCAACGACGACCGGCACGCCGGCCTTCTTTGCCGCCCGGGCGAGCCCGTTCGTCTTGATCTTGTTCACGAGCGAGCCGTCCCTAAAGACGGTGTCGGCGCCGAGCAGCAGCAGGTCGACGGTTCCGACGGCGTGCTTGGCGTCCTCGTCGGCCACGAGCTCGGTGGTGAGCTCCGCAGCGGCCAGCTCCTCCGAGAACGCCCTGCCCTCGCCGACCGGATCCGAGACGGTGCAGACGACGCGCTCGGCCGGCGCGTGGATGAGCGCTTCGCGGGCGGTCGCCGAGGCCGAGTGCGTCATCACGATCCGCTCGATCAGGTCCGGCGCGAGGATGACGGCGATCGTCGCCGCCGCCCGCTCACGGCCGGCGATCACCGCGTGCGCCTCCTCGACCAGCTGCTCGGGAGTTCGGCCGGCGACGAGCACCCTGCCGAGGGCGCCCGCGATCGACCCGATCGCCGGGCGCGCACGCATGAGGGCACGCGCCGTCTCGAGCGGGTCCTCGCCGAGCTCGACGGACTCGACCAGCGTCTCGAGCGCCTCTTTCGCCATCCAGCTGGCGCCATGGCGCGTGTCCGCCGCAAGCGACTCCACGCGGCTGTTGAGCTCGACGTGCACGCTAAAAGCCTAATCCCCTCGGGTTGACGGCGATAAGCGGATGGTAGCCTGCGGTCGATGGCGGAGCTAGAGACCGCCCCGGACACCGCCCCGCGGCTGGTGGCGGCGCCGCTCCCCGCCGTCAGCCTCGTCGTCCCCGTCTTCGACGAGGAAAAGACCCTGGAAGAGGTCTACCGCAGGTCGGTCGCGGCCCTCGAGAAGCTCGGGAAGCCGTTCGAGGTGATCGTCGTGGACGACGGGTCCCGGGACGGCACCTGGGCGCTCGTCGAGCGTCTCGCCGGAGAGGATCCCCGCCTGCGGGCCGTGCGCTTCAAGCGGAACTTCGGCCAGCACCCCGCCATGCACGCCGGCCTCGTCCGCGCCCGCGGGGACATCGTCGTCACCATGGACGCGGACCTCCAGAACGTGCCCGAGGACCTCCCGCGCCTGATCGCGGCGGTGGAGGGCGGGGCCGACGTCGCCAGCGGCCGGCGCCTCGGGCGGGAGGACTCCTGGGGCCGCACGCTTCCCTCGAAGCTGGTGAACGGGATGCTCCGGCGCTTCACGGGCGCCGACGTCTCCGACTTCGGCTGCGCCTTCAACGCCTACTCGCGCCCGGCGCTCGAGCCGGTGCTCGGCGTCATCGGCAAGCAGAAGTTCACGAAGGCGCTCGTGCTCTCCTCCGGCGCCAGCGTCGTCGAGGTCGACCTCTCCCACCAGGCGCGCGCCGACACCTCGCGCTACTCGCCGTTTCGCCTCGTCCGGCTCGCTCTCCACGTGCTCGCGGGCTTCTGGCCGCAGCCGATCCAGTGGGCCGGCGTGACCATCGGCGCCGTCTGCGGCCTGCTCACGGCCGCGGTCGGCATCTGGGGGATCGTCGTCTGGGTGGTGCGAGGCGACTTTCCCGGCCTCCTCTTCCTCGGCGGGCTCGTGCTCGGCGTGCTCGCGGTGCAGGGGTTCATCCTCGCGCTCGTGGGCGAGTACCTCGGCAGGATCCAGCGCGACGTCGAGGGCCGCCCTCTCTACACGATCGACCGCGAGCTCGGCGACTGAGCCGACCCGAGGGGTCGTCCTTTCTCGATCCCCGGCCGAAGATCACGCTGATGCTGCTCACGATCACGCTCACTCGGCCACCGGCCACCGATCTCGGCTTCCTCCTCCACAAGCATCCCGAGCGCGTGCAGGAGTTCTCCCTGCCGTTCGGCTCGGCGCATGTCTTCTACCCGGAGGCGACGGACGAGCGGACGACCGCCGCGCTCCTCCTCGACGTCGACCCGGTCGGCCTGATCAGGCGCGGCGTGAGGTTCCCGCGCCTCGACCAGTACGTGAACGACCGGCCCTACGTCGCCTCGTCGTTCATGAGCGTGGCGATCTCCCGCGTCTTCGGCTCCGCGCTTTCCGGCAAGTGCGCCGCCCGCCCGGACCTCCCCGTCGAGCAGCTGCCGCTCCGGGCGAGGCTGGCGGTGGTTCCGTGCGCGGCGGGCGAGGGTCTGCTCAGGCGCCTCTTCGAGCCGCTCGGCTACGAGGTCCACGCGACGAATCACGCGCTCGACAGCGCGTTTCCGGAGTGGGGGGAGAGCCGCTACTTCACGGTCGACCTCGCCGCCGAGCTGCGCCTGAGCGAGCTGCTCACCCATCTCTACGTGCTCATCCCCGTTCTCGACGCCGAGAAGCACTACTGGGTCGGGGACGACGAGGTCGAGAAGCTGATGCGACGCGGCGAGGGCTGGCTTGCCGGTCATCCCGAGCGCGAGCTGATCGTCAACCGCTACCTCAAGTACCAGCGCTCGCTCACGAGCGAGGCCCTGGCCCGCCTCTTCGAGGACGAGGACGTCGACCCCGACCGGGCCGCGCAGGAGCGCGCGGCCGAGGAGGAAGCGGTCGAGGAGCCGATGCGCCTGAGCGAGCAGCGCCTTGGCGCGGTCGTCGCCGTGCTGAAGGCTGCCGGCGCCAGGCGCGTCCTCGACGTCGGCTGCGGAGGCGGCAAGCTCGTCGCGGCTCTGCTCAAGGACTCCGGCTTCGAGGAGATCGTCGGCGTGGACATCTCCCACCGTGCTCTCGAGATCGCGCAGGCCCGCCTCCGGCTCGACCGTCTCGCCCCGCGGCAGCGCGAGCGCGTGCAGGCTCTTCCAGACCGCGCTGACCTACCGGGACCGCCGGCTCGCCGGATTCGACGCGGCGGCGGTGGTCGAGGTGATCGAGCATTTCGACCTTCCTCGCCTGCGGAGCTTCGAGCGTGTCCTCTTCGGCGAGGCGCGGCCGGGCGCCGTCGTCGTCACGACGCCGAACGGCGAGTACAACGTCCGCTTCGAGGGCCTGCCGGCCGGCCGCTTCCGCCACCGTGACCACCGCTTCGAGTGGACGCGGGCGGAGTTCGAGGACTGGTCCGGGGAGGTGGCGGGCCGGTACGGCTACGGCGTCCGCTTCCTGCCGGTCGGCCCGGACGATCCCGAGGTCGGCTCCCCCACCCAGATGGCGGTGTTCGAGGCCGCATGACCGAGACGCGCACGCTCGCCATTCCGGCACTCTCGCTCGTCGTCCTCGTGGGCGCCTCCGGCTCGGGGAAGTCCACGTTCGCGCGTAGGCACTTCCTGTCGACCGAGGTGATCTCGTCGGACTTCTGCCGCGGCCTCGTCTCCGACGACGAGAACGAGCAGGCCGCGACGAAAGACGCCTTCGAGCTCCTGCACTTCATCGCGGCCAAGCGGCTCGCCGCGGGACGCCTGACGGTGGTCGACGCCACGAGCGTCAGGCGGGAGGATCGCAAACCCCTCGTCGAGCTGGCGCGGAGGTACCACGTCCTGCCGGTGGTGATCGTGCTCGACCTGCCGGAGAAGGTGGCGCACGCTCGCAACCGGGATCGGCCCGACCGGCAGTTCGGGCCGCACGTCGTCCGCAACCAGACGCGCGAGCTGCGGCGCTCGCTGAAGAGGCTCCAGCGCGAGGGCTTTCGGCACGTCCACGTCCTCTCCGGCCCGGAGGAGGTCGAGGCGGCCACCATCGAGCGCACGAAGCTCTGGAACGACCGCCGCGACGAGGCCGGCCCCTTCGACCTGATCGGTGACGTCCACGGCTGCTGCGACGAGCTCGAGCGGCTGCTCGCCGAGCTCGGCTACGAGGTGGTCGAGGAGCGCGCAGGCCAGTTCCCGGACGGCGGGCCCGTCTACGCGCACCCCGAGGGCCGGCGAGCGATCTTCGTCGGCGATCTCGTCGACCGCGGGCCACGGATCCTCGACTCGGTCCGGCTCGCGCGCAACATGGTCGAGGCCGGCCACGCGCTCTGCGTCCCCGGCAACCACGACATGAAGCTCGTCCGCAAGCTCCGGGGCCGGGACGTTCAGATCACGTACGGCCTCGACCGCACCCTCTCCGAGATCGAGGCCCTTCCCGACGAGTCACGCGGGTCGGCGGAGACGGAGCTCGTCCGCTTCCTCGACGGGCTCGTGAGCCACTACGTCTTCGACGAGGGGCGCCTCGTCGTCGCCCACGCGGGCATGAGGGAGGAGATGCAGGGCCGCGGCTCGGGCAAGGTGCGCGATTTCGCGCTGTACGGCGAGACGACGGGCGAGACCGACGAGTTCGGGCTGCCCGTCCGCTGGAACTGGGCCTCCGAGTACCGCGGGCAGGCGATGGTCGTCTACGGCCATACGCCGGTCCCGGAGCCGGAGTGGCTGAACCGCACGATCAACATCGACACCGGCTGCGTCTTCGGCGGGCGGCTGACGGCGCTTCGCTACCCCGAGAAGGAGCTGGTCGGCGTCCCGGCGGCGGAGACGTACTCGGAGCCTGCCAAGCCCTTCCTCCCGGAGGAGGAGCAGGCGCCGGTGCTGACGGCGCAGCAGCGCGAGGACGAGCTCCTCGACATCGAGGACGTGCTCGGGAAGCGGCTCGTCACGACCCGCTTCTCGCGCTCCGTGACCATCCGCGAGGAGAACGCGATCGCCGCTCTCGAGGCGATGGGCCGCTTCGCGGTGAACCCGAAGTGGCTCGTCTACCTGCCGCCCGCGGTCTCGCCCTCGGAGACGAGCAAGGAGCCGGGCCTGCTCGAGCACCCCGCGGAGGCCTTCGCCTACTACCGCCAGGCCGGCGTCCCGCGGGTGATCTGCGAGGAGAAGCACATGGGCTCGCGGGCGATTGTCGTCGTCTGCCGAGACGAGGAGGTCGCCAGGCGGCGCTTCGGCGTCCTCGACGAGGGCTTCGGCATCTGCTACACGCGCACCGGCCGGCGCTTCTTCGACGAGCCGGAGCGCGAGGCCGAGTTCGTAGCCCGCGTGCGGGACGCCGCCGCGACGACCGGTCTCTTCGAGCGGCTCGGGAGCGACTGGCTCGTGCTCGACGGCGAGCTGATGCCCTGGTCGGCGAAGGCACAGGAGCTTCTGCGCCAGCAGTACGCCTCGGTGGGGGCGGCAGCCGGCGTGGCCTTTCTCGAGACGCTCCCGGCTCTCGAAGCCGCGGCGGACGGCGCCGGGCCGGTGCTCGCGCGCTTCCAGGCGCGCGCCGAGGACGCCTCGCGCTTCGTCGAGGCCTACCGGCGCTATTGCTGGCCGGTGCGCGCGCTCGACGACCTCGAGTACGCGCCCTTCCATCTGCTCGCCAGCGAAGGCGCCGTCCACGTCGACAAGGACCACGTCTGGCACATGACGACTCTCGCCGAGCTGTCCGAGGCCGACTCCGGCCTCCTACGCGCCACGCGCAACCTCGTCGTCGAGACGACCGACCCGGAGAGCGAGGAGCGCGGGACGAGCTGGTGGTACGAGCTCACCGAGGCGGGGGGAGAGGGCATGGTCGTGAAGCCGCTCGACTTCGTCGCCCGCGGCCGGCGCGGCCTCGTCCAGCCGGCGCTCAAGTGCCGCGGGCGCGAGTACCTGCGGATCATCTACGGACCCGAGTACACGGAGCCCGCGAACCTCGAGCGGCTGCGGCAACGCTCGCTCGGCCGGAAGCGCTCGCTCGCCGAGCGGGAGTTCGCCCTCGGCATCGAGGCACTCGAGCGCTTCGTCCGCGGCGAGCCGCTCCGGCGCGTGCACGAATGCGTCTTCGGAGTGCTCGCCCTCGAGGCGGAGCCTGTCGACCCGCGCCTTTGAGACACGAGTCGCGAACGGCGCGTCGGTACAATCGGCGCCCGTGCGCAAGCGCATCCTCGTGACCGGCGGCGCGGGGTTCATCTCGTCGAACTTCATTCGCCACCTGCTGACGGCGACACCCCACGACGTCGTCTCCCTCGACGCGCTCACGTACGCCGGCAACGTCGACAATCTCTCGGACGTGCTTGGGCACGAACGGCTCTCGTTCGTGCACGGGGACATCCGCGACCGGGCGCTCGTGGGCGAGATCGTGCGCGAGGTCGACGTGATCGTGAACGCGGCTGCCGAGTCTCACGTCGAGAAGTCGATCCTCGAGGGCGCGCGCGAGTTCGTGACGACGAACGTCGAGGGCACGCAGATCCTCCTCGACGCGATCCGGGAGTACCCGGTCGAGCGCTTCATCCTCATCTCGTCGAGCGAGGTGTACGGGACGGCGGAGCGGGAGCCCATGGACGAGGAGCACCCCCTCAACCCCCGCAGCCCCTACGCGGCGACCAAGGCGGGCGCGGACCGGCTCGCGTACGCGTACCACGTCACCTACGGGCTCCCGATCGTGATCGTCCGCCCGTTCAACAACTACGGCGCGTACCAGCACCCCGAGAAGGTCGTCCCGCGCTTCATCACCCAGGCGCTGACCGACCGGCCGCTCACGGTCCACGGCGACGGCCACGCATCGCGCGACTGGCTCTACGTCGAGGACCACGCCGAGGCCATCGACGCGGTTCTCTGCGCCGACGTCTCGGACGTCGCCGGGGAGGTCCTCAACGTGGCCACGGGGGTCGACATCTCGGTGGAGCGGATCGCCGACCTCGTCCTCGAGCAGCTCGGGAAGCCGGCGAGCTTGAAAGCGCACGTGACCGAGCGGCCCGGCCAGGTCGACCGGCACGTCGGCTCGACGGAGAAGGCCGAGCGCGTGCTCGGCTGGCGCGCCCGGACGTCGTTCGAGGCCGGGCTCGAGCGCACCATCGCCTGGTACGAGCAGAATCGTCACTGGTGGGAACCAGCTCAGCGAGCGAAGCAGACGAGCGGAAGCGCCTCCTAGTCCTCGGCGCCGGCCCGGCTCAGCTCGGGCTGCACCGGGCCGCCCGGGAGCGCGGGCTCTACGTCGTCGCGTGCGACCGCGATCCCACGGCCGTCGGCTTCGAGCACGTCGACCGCCGCGCGGTGGTCTCGGTCGAGGACGAGGCCGCGATCAGCCAGCTCGCGCGCGCCGAGCAGGTGGACGGGATCATCGCGCCCGGGATCGACTGGCCGGTGGCGATCGCCGCCCGCGTCGCCGCCCACGCGGGCCTCGCGCACCCACTCGACCCGGACGTCGCGGCGCTCACGGTGCTCAAGCACCGCCAGCGGAAGCGGCTCGACGAGCTCGGCGTGCCGCAGCCGCGCTGGGAGGCCACCACTGCGACGAGCGGCGGGGTCCCGCTGCCGGCCGTCGTCAAGCCGGTCGATCGCCAGGGCCAGAAGGGGCTCACGGTCGTCGAGGACGACGCCGGTCTCGGCTCCGCGATCGCAGCCGCGGTGGAGGCTTCGCGGAACGGCCTGGCGCTCGTCGAGGAGCTGGTGCCCGGCCCCGAGGTGACGGTGAACGCGTTCTCCGTAGGCGGCGTCTTCCATCCGCTGACGGTCACCGACCGGCTGACCGCGGGCGGCGAGGCGTTCGGCGTGGCCCTCGCTCACGTCTGGCCGAGCGCGCATCCCGTCGAGGAAGCGGTCGAGGCAGCGCGGCTCGCGGCCGATGCTCTGGGTGTGACGGACGGCCCCACCTACACGCAGATCGTGCTCGGCCCCGAGGGACCGCGCGTGATGGAGCTCGCGGCCCGCCTCGGCGGCGGCCATGACGCCGAGCTCTGCCGCGTCGCGCTCGGGGTCGACCTCAACGGCCTCGCCCTCGCCGCCGCGCTCGGCGAGGAGCTCGAGGTGCCGGAGCCGAAGCCGAGCGGCGGTGCGGTCGTTCGCTTCCTCGTTCCCCCCGAAGGCGTGCTCCAGGACGTGGACGGGGTCGAGGACGCTCTCGCCGTCGAGGGTGTGCTCGACGCCCGCGTCTACCGCTCGCCCGGATGGGAGTTCGGGCCCTTCCGGCACGGGAGCGACCGGGCCGGGTACGTGCTTGCCCGTGGCGAGAGCCGCGACGAGGCGCTCGCCCGCGCCGACCGCGCCGCCGGGCTCATCCGCTTCAGGACCGCCGATGCAGAGGCTCTCGTCTAGGCGCAGCACGTTCCTGTCCTTCCAGCCGCCTGCGATCGGCGAGGAGGAGATCGAGGCCGTCGCGGAGACGCTGCGGAGCGGCTGGCTGACGAGCGGCCCCCGCTCGGAGGAGCTCGAGCGCCGCTTCGCCGAGTACGTGGGCGCGAAGCACGGCGTCGCCCTCGCGTCCGGGACCGCGGCCATGCATCTCTCGCTGCTGGCGGCGGGCGTCGGCCCGGGCGACGAGGTGATCACGAGCCCGATCACGTGGCCGGCGACCGGGAACGTCATCGTTCACTGCGGCGCCCGCCCGGTGTTCGTGGACGTGCGGGAGGGCGACCTCAACATCGACCCCGAGGCTGCCGCGGCCGCCGTCACCGGGCTGACGAAGGCGATCCTGCCCATTCACCTCGCCGGCCAGCCCGCCGACGTCGACCCGCTCCTCACGCTCGGCCTTCCCGTGATCGAGGACGCCGCGCACGCCACCGAGTCGGTCTACCGCGGCCGCAAGGTCGGGGCGATCTCGCTCGCCACCTGCTTCTCGCTCTACGCGACGAAGAACGTCGCTGCCGGCGAGGGCGGGATGGTGACGACCGACGACGACGAGGTCGCCGCCGCCCTCCGCAACCTGCGGCTCATGCGCCGCGGCGAGGGCTCGCTCTACGACGTCACGGTGGCCGGGTTCAAGGCGAACCTCTCCGACGTCCTCGCCGCGATCGCGCTCTGCCAGCTCGACAAGGTCGAGGAGCACGCCGAGATCCGCCGCCGGCACGTGGCCGCCTACGACGCCGCGATGGCCGACCTGCCGGGGGTCGACCCGCTCGCCCGCGACCCGCGCGACCGCCACGCGCTCCATCTCTACGTCGTCAGGATCGACGCCGAGGGCGCGGGCGCGGACCGCGATGCCTACCAGCGCGCGCTCCGCGAGGAGAACATCGGGACGAGCATCCACTTCCTCCCCGTCCACCGGCTCACGTACTACCGCCAGCGGTTCCCCGACCAGCCGCCGCTGCCGGTGGCCGAGCGCGCCGGCGACCAGGTGCTCTCGCTCCCGCTCTCGCCGGCGCACTCCGACGCGGACGTCGAGGACGCGATCGACGCGCTACGGCGCGTCCACGCCCGCTTTACCCGCTAGGCGGGGCATGAACCGGCACTTGAAGCTCACCGTCCAGATCCTCGTCAGCGGGGGGATCATCTCGCTCCTGCTCTGGCAGATCGACCTGGAGCAGACGGCGGAGATCATCCGCGACAGCCGCTGGGGCTACGTGCTCGCCGCGTTCCTCATCCTCATCGCCACGACGTGGCTCATGACCTGGCGCTGGTACGCCCTGCTCGCGGCAAGGGGCGTGCACGAGCCCTTCTCCTGGCTCCTCGGCATGTACTTCGTGAGCTACGCGGCCGGACAGGTTCTCCCGACCGCCGTGGGTGGCGACGCCGTCCGGATCATCGAGCACGCACGGCGGCGCCCCGACGCCAAGGCCACCGCCGCGGCCTCGGTCTTCATGGAGCGCACGCTCGGCTCGGCCGGGACGCTGATCCTGCTCGCCGCCGGCATCGCGGTTGCCGTCGGCCGTTACGACGACGTCGGCTTCCTGATCGTCCTCGAAATCGTCTTCGTCGCGCTCATGGTCGTCCTCGGGCTCCTGCTCTTCTCGCGCCGGCTCGGGCTCGCGCTCGAGCGCCGCCTCTTCCCGCTCGGGCGGAGGATCAGGCTGGAGAAGCCCCTCCAGAGCCTCTACTGGGGGATGCACGAGTACCGCAGCGCGCCCGGCGTGATGGCCGCGGTGCTCGGCGTGACCGTCGTCGCCCAGGTGATGCGCGTGATCGGCATCTGGCTCTGCGGCGAGGCGGTCGGCGCCGACGTCTCGCCGGTCGTCTACGTCATCCTCGGGCCGCTCCTCTTCCTCGTGCAGATGATCCCGTTTACCCTGAACGGGCTGGGCGTCCGGGAGGCGTTCTTCGTGCTCTTCCTGAGCCGGTTCGACGTCCCCCAGGACGTCGCCTTCGCCGCCGGCTTCCTCTACTTCGCGATCTCCATCGCGACCTCGCTGCCGGGTGCGTTCATCCTCCTCTGGAAGAGCCTGCGGCCCGCGGCCCCGGTCGGCCGGTGAAGGTCGTCTTCCTGACGACGTCCTATCCGCGCGGGGAGGACGACTTCGCGGGCAGGTTCGCAGCCGAGCTCGCCGAGCGGCTGCGCGGCCGGGGGGTCGAGGTCGATGTGGTCGCGCCGGGAGACTTCCGCGACTACGGCCTCGCCTACGGGGCGGGCATGACGGCGAACGTTCGCCGGCGTCCGTGGGTGCTCCCGCCCATGCTCGGCTCGATGGCGTGGGCCGTGCGCCGCGCTGCCCGTGACGCCGACCTCGTCCACGCCTTCTGGCTCCCGAACGCCGCCGTCGCCTTCGCGGCGGGAAAACCGGTCGTCGTCACGCTTCCCGGCACAGACATGGAGCTCGCGCGCCGCGCCCCCCGCCCGGCCGGCTGGGTGCTCCGCCGCGTCCGCGTCGCGCTTCCCGTGGCCGAGGCGTTTGCCCAGCAGGCGCGCAGACTCGGTGCCCGCGACGTGCGCGTGATCCCGACCGGCCTCGACCTCCCCCCGGAGCCGGGCGAGCCGACCGACCCGCCGGAGGTGCTCTACGCGGGCCGCCTCTCCGAGGAGAAGGGCGTCGAGGAGCTGGCGGCGGCGGCCGACGGGCTCGACCTCGTCGTCGCCGGGGACGGCCCGCTTCGCTCGCTGTTCCCGCAGGCGCAGGGGATGCTTCCTCGCCAGGAGCTGTACGCGCTGATGGAGCGCGCGTCGGTAGTCGTCTGCCCCTCGCGGCGCGACGGCCTCCCGGTCGTCTGCGCCGAGGCGATGGCACACGGGCGCCCCGTGGTGGCGAGCGCCGTCGGCGGCCTCCCGGACATGGTCCGGGACGGGGAGACCGGCCTGCTCGTCCCGCCGCGCGACGCCGCGGCGCTGCGGGCGGCGATCGACCGCCTCCTCGTCGACGCCGAGCTTCGCCGCCGCCTGGGCCGCGCCGGGCGGGAGCGGATCGCCGACCTCTGCGGCTGGGACCGCGTGCTCGACCGGACGATCGGGGCCTACGAGGACGCGCTGCGATGATCGAGCTTCCCGCCATCGCCGCCTGGCGCCTCGCCGGCGTCCACGAGGGCTTCGAGACGGTCCTCCTGCGACCCGAGGACCGGCGGCTACCGGTTGGAGGGATCCTCGACGGGAGTCGAGGACGGCGTGGCGTGGGGCGTTCGCTACGAGCTCGAGCTCGACGCGGCGTGGGCCACCCGCGGGGCTCACGTCTCTGCCCTCGGCGGCCGCGAGGTCAGGCTCGACGGAGACGGAGCCGGGAGCTGGCTCGTCGACGGGTCGGCCGCGCCGCGCCTCGAGGGCTGTCTCGACGTCGACCTCGAGGTCTCCGCGTGCACGAACGCCTTCCCGGTCCGCCGCCTCGGGCTCGAGCCCGGCGACACGGCCGACGCGCCCGCCGTGTACGTGCGGGCGGACCTGCGCGTCGAGCGCCTGGAGCAGCGCTACAAGCGGCTCGACGCCCGTCGGTACGAGTACTTCTCGCCGGCCTCAGGCTTCGAGGCCGTTCTCGTCTACGACGACGACGGGCTCGTGCGCGACTACCCGGGCATCGCCGTGCGGATCGTCTAGCGCCCTCAAGCGCCCCCTTGCGCCCGCCGATACGAAGGGCATGTACGAGGGGAAGAGCGTCGCCGTCGTCGTCCCGGCCTACAACGAGGAGCAGCTCGTCGCCGAGACCGTACGCGGGATCCCGGCGTTCGTCGACCGGATCCTCGTCGTCGACGACTGCTCGCGCGACGCGACCGCCGAGCGCGCGGCCGCGGCCGACCCTCGCGTGGAGGTCATCCGCCACGAGCGGAACGCCGGCGTCGGCGCCGCCATCGTCACCGGCTACAAGCGCGCCCGCGACCTCGAGGTCGACGTCACCTGCGTCATGGCCGCGGACAACCAGATGGAGCCGGCCGACCTCGCCACCCTCGTCGGCGGCGTCGCCTCCGGCGAGTGCGACTACGCGAAGGCGAACCGCCTCTTCACCGGGCAGGCCTGGCAGCTCATCCCCCGCTACCGCTACCTCGGGAACGCGATCCTCTCCTTCTTCACGAAGATCGCCTCCGGCTACTGGCAGGTGGCCGACTCGCAGTCCGGCTACACGGCCGTCTCGCTGGAGACGCTCCGCCTGCTCGACCTCGACCGCCTCTACGCCCGCTACGGCTTCCCCAACGACCTGCTCGTCCACCTGAACGTCTGGAACCGGCGCGTTCGCGACTACCCCTCGCGGCCGATCTACGGCGTCGGCGAGCGGAGCGGCATCCGCCTGCGGAAGGTCGTGCCCACGATCTCCTGGCTCCTCCTCAAGGGGTTCTTCTGGCGGATGAAGGAGAAGTACGTCATCCGCGACTTCCACCCGCTCGTCCTCTTCTACCTGCTCGGCTTGGCGCTCTCCGGCGCGGGCTTCGCGCTCGGCCTCCTCGAGGTGGCGCTCCGCTTCATGGGCCACCCGATCCCGGTGGCGACGATCGTCCTCGTCGCGCTGCTCGTCGTCTCCGGGCTCCAGCTCCTCCTCTTCGCCATGTGGTTCGACATGGAGTCGAACCGAAGCCTCACCCCCGGTACAGGCGCGGGCCGGCTGGAGATCCCGGCCGGCACCCGCGTCGTCGTCGTGTACGAGGGCAGCCAGGAAGCCCTCCAGGCGACGCCGCCGGCGACGGCCGCCGCCGGCGAAAAGGCCTCCTGACGCGCGTAGCCGCGGCACGGGATCCGGACAGGCGGGCTTAGGATGAGGTCCGTCGGCGAACAGGGGGTTGGCATGACGGCCGAGGAATGGGCACTCGCAGCGTCCGCTTTCTTCTCGGGGCTCGCGGCAGGCTTTCTGGGAGGGCTGTGCGCAGTCATTCGCCCGATGCAAGCAGCGATGGAGGGCCGGGAATTCCGGAACTTCATGGAAGTGTTCCTTCGCTACGCGGGGCATTCCTGGGGAAAGGCGTTCAACCTTGCCTGGTCGCTCGGCATGTTCCTCGGGCCGATCGTCGCGCTCGTGCTCCTCTGGGACGATCCCGGCTCCACCTCGTTCGTGCTCACCGCGATCGGCCTCGGCATCGTGTTCGTCGGTGTGATCATCGTCTCGAACGTGTGGAAGACCCCGACCTACGGCGTGATCTTGGCCTGGGACCCCGAGGCTCTGCCGGCGGACTGGGAGGCGGGCCGGAGAACGTACTTCACGATCAACTGGCTCCAGCTCGCGACGACCTGGTCGGCGTTCGCCCTCTTCCTGCTGGCTCTGATCTCCCTCTAGGCGACCTCTCGAGAAAGTGCGTTGTCCTCAGGCCGCTTCGGCGAGGAGCTCGGGCTCGACCGCCGGAGCCTCGGCCGGGCGCCGCTTGCGCGGGATGAAGAGCGCCGCGACCGCGCCGAGCCCGACTACGACCGCGCCGATCCAGATCGCCGGCACGAGCCCGTCCACGAAGGCCTCGCCCGACTCGTAGCCGCCGTAGCTCGAGAAGACCGAGGCGAGGACGGCCACTCCGAAGACTCCGCCCAGCTCGCGGATGGCGTTGTTGGCGCCGGAGGCCTGGCCCTCCTCGCGCGGGCGCACCGCGGAGAGGACGACGTTCGCCACCGGGGCGAAGAAGAGCGCCATCCCGATCCCGGAGATCACGAACGCGGGGACGAGCTGCGCGTACGGCACCGTCGGCGTCGAGACCGCAGCGAGCCAGCCGAGCCCGATCGCCTGGAGCGCGAGCCCGGTGGCCATCAGCGGCCGCCCGCCGATCCGATCGGACAGGGCGCCCGCGATCGGCGCGATGAAGATCGGCATCGCCGTCCACGGGAGGATCCGGAGCCCGGCGTCCAGCGGGCTGTAGCCCTGCACGGTCTGCAGGAACTGCGCCAGCAGGAAGATCGAGCCGAACATCCCGAAGAACATGAAGAGCGAGGCCACGTTTGCGGCCGAGAACGCCCGGCTGCGGAAGAAGCGCAGCGGCAGCATCGGCGCCGGCGACGCGCAGCTCCCAGAGGACGAACGCCAGGGTCAGCAGCGAGCCGACGACCAGCGAGCCCACGATCTCGGGGCTCGACCAGCCGACCGCGTTCCCACGCACGACGCCCCAGACGATCCCGAAGAGCCCGGTGCTCACCAGCGCGAGGCCGGGAAGGTCGAGCCTGGTCGCGGGTCCGTACGTCTCCTTCAGCCGGAGGTACGCGAGGGGGATCAGGACGAGCCCGATCGGCACGTTGAGCCAGAAGATCCACTGCCAGGAGATGCCCTCGACGACGGCGCCGCCCACGAGCGGGCCGCTCGCCACGGCGAGTCCGCCGATGCCGCCCCAGGCGCCGAGGGCGACGCCCCGCCTCTCCGGCGAGACGGCCGCGCTGAGGATGGTCAGCGTCAGCGGCGTCACGATCGCGCCGCCGAGGCCCTGCACGGCGCGCGCGACGATCAGCGCCTCCACCGAGGGCGCGAGCGCGGCGGCCACGGACGCCGCCGTGAAGATGCCGAGCCCGATCACGAACATCCGCCGGCGGCCGAAGCGGTCGCCGAGCGCGGCTCCTGTGAGGAGGAAGACCGCGAAGCAGAGCGTGTACGCGTTGACGGTCCACTCCAGATCCTCGATCGAGGCGCCGAGATCCGCCCGGATCACCGGCAGGGAGGTGGTGACCACGAGGTTGTCGAGCGTCGCCATGAAGAGCGCGACCGACGTGATCACGAACGTCCAGATGGTGGTCGTCCTGGGCATCTCGGCTCCTTCCTGGTATTGAGTAGTCACTTACTTAGACGCGAAAAAAGAGAGGCGCTTCTTCCTTCAGGCCGAGCGGAGCTCCTTGGCCCAGGTGTCGTCCTCGCCGCAGATCTGGGGGAGGTCCATGGCCGCGGCGACGTTCATGAGCATCCCCATGGCGAAGAAGTCCCGGATCTCGAGCGTCGACTTGCCGCTCACCTGCTCGACGTAGCGGAAGAGCCCGGCGAAGCCGGCGCGCGTCGCGTCGCGGATCTCCGGGTCGGAGCACGCGGCGTACATCTGCATCTGCCCGAGCAGCCGCTCGCGGTCGGCGAGGAGCTGGTCGTATGCCTTCCCCATCGCGAGCATGGCCTCGTCGCCGGTCTTGCCCTCGGCCGCCTCGCGGAACGCGTCGAGGACGCGGTCGAACCC